>CAVXEP010000013.1:0-308918 GCA_963760795.1 uncultured delta proteobacterium | reverse complement strand
TTATTGGATCGCCAAAGAAGCCGGGCTTTTCAAAAAACATGGCCTCGATCTCGACACCATTTTTATTAACGGCAGCGTGCGCGGGATTCAAAGCCTGATCGCCGGCGATCTCGGCTATAGCGGCGCGGTCGGCCCCGCAGTGATCAACGCCAAGCTCGCCGGCGCGGATATCGCAATCATCCAGAGCCAGATGAATACATTGCCTTATTTCATTATCGGCAATGCCAGCATCCGTACACCGGAGATGCTCAAAGGGCGGGCAGCGGCGGTGCACATTCCCGGCACATCTGCGGATTTCGCCATGCGCTTGGCACTTTCAAAAGTCGGCGTTAATTACAAAGACATCAAAGCGATCACGGTCGGCGGTGCGCCGGCCCGGCTTGCCGCCGTCACTCAGGGTCAGGCGGATTTTACGGTGGTAACCGACGGGGAACGGATTCAGGGTGAAAAGATGGGCATGAAGGTCATCATCGACATGGCGAAACTAAATGTGCCTTTTCAGTTCAACTGCAGCGTCACCACCCGCAAGAAGATCCGCGAAGAACCCGACGAAGTGCGCCGCCTGGTCTGGACTATGGCGGAATCGATTCACTTTTTTAAAACCCGCAAAGAAGAGGCGATCAAGATCATGGCGAAATACACCCGCGGCTTGCCGCGCGAGGTCTTGGAAGGCGCGCATACGCTAACTCCGAGCTGCTCGTCAATGACACGTATCCGACCATTGACGGGCTGAAGCAAACCCTTGAGGTGCAAGCCTTGACCGATCCGCGGGCCACGAAAGTCAAGGCCGAGGAGATGGTGGAGCTGCGCTTCGTCGACGAATTGAGAAAAAGCGGCTTTGTCGAAAAGCTCTATGGGCGAAAATAGTGGCTCCCCGCCAAGTGGCCGCAGATCGACGCGGCTTGTAGACGCGAGCGGCATTATCTACAACAAACGCAATCCTGAGCATGCAGTCGCGACGTACAATCCGCGGCCATCGGCGACCCAACAATCGGCATCATCGTGTCGCAGTAGGATTACCTTCGTGCCCGGTGCAAACGCGCCCTCCGGCGGAGTAGCCTGAGATCTTCCCATGTAGTAATAGGGCTGCTCCGCGACGATCTCATGGGTGAATCGGTTGGGCGCAGGCTTGAGCATATTTCTATCCGGCAGCTGTGCCGAGTCCGGAAGAACTGTCGTCTTCGGACGGATTACTTTTTCCACGGGTTATTCTCCCCTCGACGCCGCAGCAGCGCTGCGGCGTCCCAGGTTTTATTTATCTCACGCATGCGGTGCGACAACCATGCTGTCGGGCGGTAGTGTCATCGGGATGACCGGCAGGGTGTGCACGTGTTCGCGATTGAATTGTGCCTCCATCATTCCTCGCTCGGCCATCAGGAGCAAGTTCGGCAAGGTGTACGATTCGGCCGCGCTCAGATTCACCGAGTAGCCGAGATCCTTCAGACCGGCAACGGTAACTTTACTGAGCGGGTTGATCGCGGCAGCGATAAATCCAGACATGAGTTCGTTTTTAAACACACTCTCGCGCCAGTGGCTGTTTCTCGTGCCAGGTCCACCGGTGTTCTCGACAGGCACGGCGACGGGTCCGGTGCCCTTCAGAATACCGTATTGTTTTTTCGCTTCGGTTCCTTTGAACCTCGGATTGTTAGTGTTGGCGCCTAATAACAGCCCCTTGTTGGTCCAAATGGTGCCGACCCCAATGACATGACCCATTTCATGGGTGATCACATCCAATAACGTGCCGTTGGCCTGCATTTGCGCGAGGTCGGCCGTATCGAACGACATGATTCCTTTAGCTGGAAGGAATGCATTGGCCCCAGCCGATGGCGGCCGCAGATGGGTAGGACCCGGCCTGGCCGAGAATACCGCCGGGGCCGTCGATGGCCACGCCCTGCGCTAATATTAGAATATCGTCGATGATTTCTCCGCCGATCATTACGCTGGGCACATCGCCGACAATTACTTTTGACCAGCGATCGGCGGCGCCTTTGAAAGCGTTCTTCTGTGCGGTAGTCAATCCGCCGAGAAATCGCACCTCGATCTTGTACGCTGACAGGATCGCGCGCGCCGATGCGCCGGCCTTAACGCTGGCGTGGGCGATATAGGATTCAACTTTTTTACCATTGCCATTTTTCATGGGTATTCCTCCTAAGATTATTTTTGGAATCCGATTCGAATCGTTGATAATCCTTTTGAGCAAGACAGATGCCAGGAGACATCAACGAGTTCAGTCGACGGAATCTACTTGTAAATTCAGCGGTTCAGATTGGCCAAGCCAAACGGACATAGATTGGGCTGTGAACGATCGGATACGGATGTGTGAACGGATGGCTGCGGGTCCGCTTACTTAGTTACGCCAATATTAGCCAGAGTCCAAACTGGCGATGAAAACTGTTACTGGGATCACTTCAATGGCGCGACCGCAATCGTCAAGTCTTCCTGCTTCATTCGATGGGCGAGACCCGTACGTTAAAATTGGAATTGCCGTAAACGCGAGTTAACCCTTAATTTGTGCATCGTACTCAACCGAAGCTATAATGAGTTCCGCCTCAGGTGGGTCTGATTGGATAGGTTGAGATTGGCGGTGGAATCGATTCCGAGCAGGAAGCAGCCTTAAAGAACAGACCATGCAGTTGCTGACGTTGTCTCAGGCAGGGTTGGAGCCCTACAAAACAGAGTTCAAATATCGCGTTTACTCCGTTTCACTGGCGCTGTTCATAACAGTTGCAATCGCGATCGGCGGAGTCATCGGCGCCATTGAGACGCGGCGCGAAGGCGCATGGTTTGGAGTCTTCATCTGTGGTTGGATCGTGTTCTGGTTCTGGCTGTTCTCGTGGATGATCTGGCGAATGCTCAAGTCGCGGTTGAAAGCCCCCAACTGGCTGGTGCGCACCGGGAGGGGGGAGATGTTGATTAAATTCCGATCCTATCTCAGTCATCGTTTTCCCAACGACAATCCCACGGTCTTGCGCGTTGCGTATTCGGAAATCGAATGGGCACGCGCACACAAACTGCAGCGTTCCACGCCCGGCTTTACCGCGGCGATGACTGGAATCAGCGGCTCCGATATTTTGAATTTCGATTTCGGGATCGAGCGCATACGGAAGAACTGCATGACAGGCTGGTCGAGGAGAGACAACGGCAAGGTCCCCGAGAGCCGAAGTGGTACGGCAGCGGATCGAGCCGAAGTCGTCATTACCCCGTTCAGATCGTCGACGGCAATGTTCGAGTGGAGTGGGGCGTCCGTCCATCCCTCAAAATTCTACTGGCGGAGATGCAACCCTTGGTCATCTTTGCCGAGCCTGCTTCGAGCGCCATCGATTATCGTGACATCGCCCATATGCCCGAGCGCGAACAGGAAGCGATGATCCTGCATCTCATCGACAGCGGCGACCGTATAGGCGCTATTCGCACGGTTCAGCATCTCTATGGGTATGACCTGACACGCGCTGTGCAGTTTCTCGACCAAATGTCTCAATCAGCAGCAAAGTAAAGTGACCCCAATCACGAAGATAAGTATCAATTCTAGTCGACCCCGCAGTTAAAGCGAGCAGTCGGCCAGAAGCGTAAAGATTGTAATCATTGGCATGCCTGGCCCTAGCGGCGCTGTTGTATGGCGCCGCAGTGTTTGCATTCGAGCGCGGCGTGTCTGACTCGTTTGTCGCATTGCGAACAAACAGTCGTCGAAGCAAACCAATAGATCGCCGCGCCACCAATCATTAAAATGACACCGGGCAAAGTTGTGCCGGTACTCGATCCCACCACGGAACCGATCACGCAGCCGACGACGGTAATCATCACGCCGAGACAGAGGATGAGACGACCGAAGATACTGGCAAGCAGGTGCATTCTAATAGTTTCTCTGTTCTACAAATGCTTTCGTCAAGCACCCGCCCACCGATGGTGACGGCAAGATTAGGCGCGATGAACTGCACAGCCGATTAAGGTCTCGGCCAAGCGGTTTCAAGACGCCCGCTAGAGTAATACCTACGCTCGCCGACAAGCGGTGCGCATGTGCCAGAACCATTAAGCCCAAGCCTTACTTTCTAAACAAAGGCTGCATTTCTGGGCAATGCTTGGTTTGAACTCCTCGTGTTTTTCCAGCGGACTGTGCCGAGTTCCAAGGCAACGATGGCCATCGAGATGTTAACGTTTTGCGTCTCTCGCCGACAGATCGTTTGGATTACCAGCCCTGTGCCCGGTACCGGTCATTTGTCGCGCCAGTTGCTACCGCAGCACTTTGATATTCAAGCCGAAGACTCGTAAGTCCGGTCTGGCTTTGTACTCGATAGTTTTGCTGACGCCGTCGGTAAGTTGATGGCGCCACAGGAAGTGCGCCGGCGCGTCTTCGGTGATCAAACTCATGGCCTGAGCGAGAACCCGTTTGCGTTTGGCGGCATCGAAGGTCTGCCGTTCCTGGGCCAAGAGCTTGTCCAGTTGCGGATTCGAATAGCCGATACGAGGGGAGGCGCCGGTTTCAAAATATTGGGAAATCGCCGGACTGGGATCGATGATACCGCCGCGCCCCATGTAATAAAACGGCACTTTCCCCTGCTGCACGTTGGCCCAAAGCGTCGCCCACTCCGGCGTCTGTAATTTCGCCCGGATGCCGGCGGCGTTCAGCATCGGCACGATGGCTTCGGCGATCTGCTTGTCCAACGTGTACCGGCTTACCGGCGTCGAGAACTCAACGTCGACGCCGTTGGCATAGCCTGCCTGTTTGACCAGCTGGCGCGCCTTCTCGATGTTAAATTCGTACTTGGGTTTTAACTTCGGATCGAAACCATATTGGCCCTGGCCGATGGGTCCATCCAACCGCGTGGCCTGTCCTCTTAATAGCGTGGCGATGATGGTGTCACGGTCGATGGCGTAAGCAACCGCCTGGCGCATGAGTTTGTTGTCCCAGGGCTTGACCTTGGGACTCATCGCCAAAAACATGATCTCCATGGAGTCCACCGAAACTAACCGGTTGTTGGGATTGGCTTCGATCCGTTCGCGCAGATGCGGCGGGACGAACTGGGCGATTTGGATCTCGCCGTTGAGCAGCGCGGTCATGCGCTGCTCGGGCTCGCGCATGACACGGTAAATCAGTTCATCAGGCGCCTGAGGATTTTTCTTTACGTCAGGATGCTCAAGATTCTTGGCAATCACGAAGTGTTGTCCCGGAATCAGTTCTTTGAACTTGTAAGGTCCGGCGCCGATGGGAAACTTGCGGTCGCCGACGTCGGGGCCATACTTGTCATAGACGGCTTTGCTGGTGATGGAAAATTTATCCGAAATATACTCCAGCAACGGCGCCGTCGGTTCTTTGGTGGTGATCTTCACCGTCGTGGGATTGATCGCCTCCGCGCTGGCGATGGGCGAAACGTTTTGCATCTGTTTACTTTGCGGGTCGGTGCTGACCCGCTTGTAAGAGTGCACGACGTCGGCCGCGGTCATCGGCGTGCCGTCGTGGAAGCGCAGATTTTTCCGCAAGTAAAATATCCAGGTGTTGGGATTTTTGACTTCCCAGCGCTCGGCCAATAGCCCGACGTAATCGCCTTTGTCAAAATCATAGCCGACCAGGCAACCGTTGACCTGGCACCAGATCGTATTGAGCAACGCCACGCTGTCGCCGTAGGGATGAAAGGTTTCCATAGTCTCGGTTACGCCGACCGTGACACGGGTCTGCGCAGCCGCAGGCTGCACCGGGCTGACAACGGCTAGGAAAAGAAGAATGACTGCTAAGCTGATCTTCCCATCAGTCTGCCCAATCATGGAAACCTCCGTTGGATGCTCGTGGCTTCTCAATTCGCCTCAGCGCTCGACTGCGATTGAGTCGAGAGTCGAGGCGAATATGACGACAGTCGTTACCATACTGAAATAAGTGGCGGGCTGACAAGAGCGAAAGGCCGAGCAGTTCCTGGAATATGTTATTGACGGTTCGAAGCGCGCCGTGGTACTCGTCCAACCAATGTATAGAGTTGATAAAGGGCGCGGCGCGTCGATAATCCGAAATCTTTTGCGTTCGTCGGCGTCAGTCGAAAGGATATGAAACTACGATATATATCATGGGTAGTGTTTCTGACATTCGGGATGTCCACCGGTTCGAGCCGAGCCGAAAACTTGAAAATCGGTTACGGTGCTTTCTCCTTGGGCTATGCGCTGATCTGGATCACCAAGGAAGGACGGTTGTTTGAAAAGAACGGTCAGGACGTGGATGTACTCTATCTCGAAAGCAATTTGGTGCGCACGGCTTTAATTTCCGGAGATATTCCGATCGGCGCGATGTCGGGCGCCGCGATGGCTGCGCCCAAGCTTCAAGGCGCTGACTTGGTTGTGCTCCTGGGGTTTCAGAATTACTTGCCGTTCCGTTTGGTTGTTCGTCCGGAGATCAAGTCGGCGGCGGAACTCAAGGGAAAGCGCGTCGGCGTGGCCGGCTTCGGGCTAGTGGCCGAACGGGCGGCCCGTCTGGTGGTAGCGAAGCTCGGGCTCAATCCTGATAAGGATGTCACCCTTTTACAAACTGGCGGCGAGGCGACTCGGCTCGCCGCGTTGATCAATGGCTCAATCGATGCCACGGTTTTGAATCCACCAATACATAAAAGGGCGGTCGAGGCTGGCATGAGGGTCCTGGCGAATATGGCGGAGATGGGGATTCCTTTTCAGAATTCAGCGCTGGTGACATCGCAGCGTTTTATCGCGAAAAACCCGGAGGTCATGCGCCGTCTGGTAAAGTCATTTGTCGAAGGGATCCATTTGATTAAGACCAACCCGGAAGTGACCAAGCGGGCGATTGGCAAATACATGCGCATGAAAGATCAAAAAGAACTGGACGAGGCCTATGAGATTCTTGACAGCCTCACACAAAGAAAGCCTTATCCCACCTTGGAAGGGCTCAAGAATATCATCAGCGAGTTGAGTTCAAAAATTCCCGCGGCCAGGACCGCAGAGCCAAAAGATTTTGTTGACGTGAGGGTTTTGGAGGAGTTAGACCGCTCCGGATACATCGACGGCCTTTACCGTTGAATTATAGGTCGTCGTCGTAAGTTGGACTGCCGATGTCTGCGACGGCAACCCGTTTGTTCTCGCTGCCGTGACGCTCCAAGGCTTTCGGGCATGTCGCCAGAATTGTCCGTTCTTAACAGCGCACTTTGAGCTGTTGACACCAAGTCATCGTATCACCTACTGTCCGAGCTAAATTGATCACGAAGGAGACTCAACCATGTGGAAGGGAATGAAGGTCATCGATGCCGATGCGCATATGCATGAACCCGAATATCTTTGGGATCGATATGTCGAACCGAAGTTCCGTGATCGCGTTCCAAAGGTCGCTTTCATGGACGGTGTGTTCATGGTGTATGAGCCCGATGGTAAAATTATTCCTAAAGGCGATCTGCAACTCCGGCCGCCGGCGAGTGCCTGGGCGGTATTGGAAGAAAAGTATGGCGAAGCCTATCGCCAGTGGTGGTCCGCAGAGATCCGGCTCAAGGACATGGATAAGTATGGGTGGGACATTCAAGTCCTGCTCCCGACCGGCAACAATGGTAACTTCGCTTTCCGGGTTGCGTTGACGGATCTTGAATTGGGCGCTGCCATGTGCCGCGCATACAATAATTGGTGCCGTGACTATTGTAGCGCCGATCCGAAGCGGCTGAAGTTTGTTGCGGTCCTGCCTGGTTCAGATATCGGCGAAATGGTCAAGGAAGCGCGGCGCGCGGTCACCGAACTTGGCGCGGTATCGGTGCGTAACCCATTTCTTCCGGTCGGCAAGTATCTGCATGAACCGGAATATGACGCGCTCTGGGCGCTCGCCTCTGAGTTGGATTTTCCGATCTCGGCCCACGGCGAATACCGGCAGCGTCGCTTTCATCCGTTTCGCCAGCTTGAAGGTCAACGGCAAGACGACATGGAGCTGGCGCTGCGCGGCCTAGACCATGCGCTGGGATTTCCTTGCGACAACATGACCACCCTCGGCCATTTTATCTTCACCGGCATTCTTGAGCGCTTTCCGAAGCTGCGGGTCGCGATTCTCGAATCCAACGCCGGCTGGCTGCCCTTCTGGCTTGGCCGCATGGATGATCATACCCATGGGCGCAATAGCGTCATGGGAAGATCGGAAAAATTGCGGATGCTGCCGAGCGAATACTTCATGCGCCAGTGCATGATCTCTTGCGACAGCGATGAGCGGGCTCTCAAGTATGTGGTGGAGGATCTAAAAGGCGAGAACATTGTCTGGAACACGGATTACCCGCACCCCGATGCGATCGAGCCAAAACGAGCGCTCCCCGATCTGGACGCCCAACCCATTGCCGACGACCACAAGCGCAAGATTCTGTGGGACAATGCGGTCAAATTGTTTGGACCGAGGATCCTGGATTGAGATCCTTGTCCGCATTCTTTGAGCGCGACCCAAGGACCGACGCGGCGATTGGGCTGCGAAATTTTATTTGTAAAGCCGGTCGATATAACCCGAGCGATCGAGTTCATCGATGAACCGCGTATCCATGAAATCGCGCGGCTGAGCGGTTTTTGCCGCGGGCAACTTCGGGCTCAGCTCTTCGAGGACCGTCTTGACGCCTTCGACGGTCGGATAGGGTTTTCTCGCCAGAGTGTCGCGCATGATTTGATAGGCTTCTTCCGTGTCCCGCTCGTCTTTGAAGCGCAGGTATTTTCTGATCGACCGTTTGGTGATCTCTGGGTTGGTTTTTATCAGGTGGATCGATTCGATGATCGATCGAATGGCGCGCCGTGTGAGGTCGTAGTTCTTTTTAGTGAACCGGTCCGTAGTGACCAGCGCGGAGGCCTGAACCGAAAATCCCATCTCTTCAATATTCGCCAACACTCTCATGCCTGCTTCCGCCGCGCGTTTGTGAAGCGGTGGATTGAACACCGAGGCATCGATGGTACCGCTCAACAAAGCCGCCAGGCGTGTCGGATCGCCGCCGATTTGCAGCATGGTCACATCGGTATCGGGATTGAGACCGAGCTTGGCCAACATGATCTGCGCCCCGCGGTGCGCACCTAAGCCAAAGCCCGCGACCCCGACGCGCTTGCCCTTGAGATCGGCAACCGTTCGAATATCCGGCCGCACGACCAAGCGGTACTGCAGCGAATTTGAAAAGCTCGCGATAAGTATCGGATCCGCACCTTGCAAGCGGGGCGCGGCCATGGTCGTCCCCGACATGCCGCCCATGGCAATATCGCCGGTGAGCAATGCCGTGCGCACGAGCGCGCTCTCCAGGTAAAGAACTTCCGCATCGATGCCGTTTTTCTGAAACAAACGCGCTTCGCCCGCCACCCATATCGCGGCGTAGCTTGTGCTCAGAGAACCATAGCCAACCCTGATCTTATCCTGGCCGTGAGCGCCGGTGGCGCAAAACGAAGCGACCAGCACGGTGATCAGTGTCATGATAGACTTACGCCGTGTAACCATTCGCGGTTGGAGCATCGTGACTCCTTGCTTCGTTTGACTAACAGCGTTGCTTCAGCGGCACTGACCGGCCTAGCGCGATAAGACGGGGTGGCGCCGTTCGCTCACTTCCACAAATCCAGATTGTCGTGATGATTTCTACTTCCGCTCGCTACGCTGTGTCAAATGAGAAAACATATTCGTCGCAGCAAGGCATGTCTGCTAGGAATTAACCGCAAGTTAGCAAGGTGGGGCAACGGCCAAAAACAAAAATTCGCTGGCGATGCAAGGTTCCTTGGCGAAAGTGTGTGAATGCTAGACTTGGCTCCATGCCCTCGTGCCCTCGATGGCAACAGTTCAGAATGCCGTGCCATTGTGAGCAACAAAGAATCCAAGGGCTCAGATGTCGAAAAAGATATTGACTGTTATGCCTTAGCCCGTTTCCTCCCGGTTTACTGCATTTTGATCGCCGGTGCCCGCTATTTCACCGCCGAGCATGGCTCTTGTTCAGGGCTGTGGGATCGGATAAAGCGTGAACATTCTTACGACGGCCGGCAGCGCCCATTCAGTAGGAGGGCTTCATGTTGAATCGACGAATTAAATGGATCGTCTTCTGCACGCTGTTAGTGGCACTGGCGCCGCGCCAGCAGGACGCTGAGGCGAAAAGCTACATCGCTTATATCTCCGATTCGACCAACTCATCGGTAATTTATTGGATCGCCAAAGAAGCGGGTCTGTTCAAAAAACATGGCCTCGATCTCGACACGATTTTCATCAATGGCAGCGTGCGCGGGATTCAAAGCCTGATCGCCGGCGATCTCGGCTATAGCGGCGCGGTCGGCCCCGCGGTGATCAACGCCAAGCTCGCCGGCGCGGACATTGCCATCATCCAGAGCCAGATGAATACATTGCCTTATTTCATTATCGGCAACGCCAGCATCCGTTCCCCGGAATTGCTCAAAGGGCGCGCGGCGGCAGTGCACATTCCCGGCACATCCGCGGATTTCGCCATGCGATTGGCACTTTCCAAAGTCGGCGTCAGTTACAAAGACATCAAAGCGATCACCGTCGGCGGTGCGCCGGCCCGGCTTGCCGCGGTCGCTCAAGGCCAGGCGGATTTTACGGTGGTAACCGACGGGGAACGAATCCAGGGTGAAAAGATGGGCATGAAGGTGATCATCGACATGGCGAAACTAAACGTGCCATTTCAGTTCAACTGCAGCGTCACCACCCGCAAGAAGATCCGCGAAGAACCCGATGAAGTGCGACGCCTGGTCTGGACTATGGCGGAATCGATTCACTTTTTTAAAACCCGCAAAGAAGAATCGATCAAGATCATGGCCAAATACACCCGCGGCTTGCCGCGCGAGGTCTTGGAAGGCGCTCATACCGCCAACTCCGAGCTGCTCATCAATGACACCTATCCGACCGTCGAGGGGCTGAAGCAAACCCTGGAGGTGCAGGCCCTGACCGATCCGCGCGCCGCGAAAGTCAAGGCCGAGGAGATGGTGGAGCTGCGCTTCGTCGACGAATTGAGAAAAAGCGGCTTTATCGAAAAACTCTACGGGCGAAAATAGTTGGCTGCGGACTGGTTCGAAATCAAGGAGCAATGAAATCAATAAGTAGCGCCTACGCCATCGCTGAACGAGTTGCGTTGATTGTTTAGCACGGCGAGGTTTAAAACTTTTAGTCTCATGCCTTCAACCAGAAAACATTGTTTTTCAAATCGTCAGTGCTGTGTTGTCCCAGGAAACGTAATGTTCTTCGCAGTAAGTCCCGCAGTGTTACTTGATCGGCGAGTAGTATGCCGACGTGTTCTCTACCGCTTGTCCGATAATGCCGATCAAGCCCAAGAAAATCTCGAATATTGTGGGTGAGAATAGATCGTTGCTGGCTCACAGCAAATTCAAGTTGTTCAGCGTCGGTTTTGCCCGTGCGCTCCAAGTCCAAGACGTGGACCGCATCGTAGCCTCGCTGGCGAAGAATCTCGGCCAGCAACGGCCGCACATCTTCGTCGAGCAGCAGGCTGATCTGAGCCATCAACTCGCGGCTTCTGTTGTTGAGTCGGCTGAATTGTCCCGGAGGTCGTTATCGATTGATTCTTGGTGATCGTAATAATACGAAAGCGCGTCGTAGATCTGCGCAAGGGTTAGATGAGAGAATTCCTTTACGAGTTCTTCTGGCGAAAGACCTTGACGGAGCACGTAATTGACGACGGAGCGGACCGGAAATTTGCTGCCTCGAATCACCGGACTACCGCCGCAAAAATCCTTTTGCGAAACAATGTATGGGTGTTGCGTCGTGTGAGCCAGATTTTCCATGGGAAGCCTCTGAGCAGTAATGCTACGAGACCGCTGTGGGGTTGTCAAATCGGGCCCGGAGAGACGCATGGCTGGAGCATGTGGTCGTTAGCCAACTGAGGCTATGCCTTGGTTTTTAGTCAGCGTCGAATTCGCGATGTTTCCATCGCGTGACAGCATTTCCAATCGGAGAGGTTGACTAAGATTGTCTAGATTGAAAGGCCCTGTCCCGATTCCCGTCCTTAGCTCTCGCGTTTAACCGGACAACATTTTCATAGAATTTGTCAGCGTTGTGTCCTCCAAGGAATCGTCGGAATCGCACTCGATAAGGGTGACTATCAAGAGGAACGATGCGACTTGTCTCTTCTTCTCGAATCACCTTCTTGAGTATCACTAAGTCGGGCGCTCCAACTCGGCTATCCGGCGCCGCAGCTCGCGTTCCTCATTCCATCGTTGAGTCTCATCGCGAACGATTGCAACAATTGACGAGATTCACTGTCGGGCGAATTCACCAGAGCAACTGTAAACGCGATGGAGAGAGCGCGCCCGTCTTTGTGCAGAGCCGGCACGCGCAGTACTTCGGTGCCATAACGAGAATGGCCCGAAAGCATCACCTGGTGAAAACCGTTCCAGTGGCGCTCGCGAAATCGTTCGGGAATAATCAGGTCGAGGGATTGGCCAATGGCATCCTTTGCCGTGAAACCGAAAATTCGCTCGGCCGCCGGGTTCCATAGTAAGATCTTACCGTCATTCCCCACCGCGATGATCGCATCGCCCGCCGCTTGTATGAAGGATTCCAAGTCGATGCTTCGATACATATCGCTACTCATGATTTGACTCCGCTGTCGCGCCGGCTATTACCGGCTCGCGAGAATTGTCGCGTTGCGGATCGTAACTCGACCTTGATATCAGCATCCGGCAACGCACTTGCCCTTGCCGTCGAACTCCATCGTGCGCCCGCTGATGGCAAGGTGCGCGGTGCCCTTCAGTTGCTTGATCAGCGCCGCGGTGCGCGAAGCGGGCCTCAGCTTGCCGCCTTCGGTCACGGCCTCGTTCGGGTGGGTGAGGATCACCGATGCGGGCCGGACGAGCTCGTTCATCGCGTGCGCGGCCGACATGACGGTTCCCGCGTTCGGTCCGAGATTGAGCACCGCGAGATTCGCCTTGTGGTACTCGTTCACGACCGTTTTCATCTCGCGTGTGGATGCCGGTGTCGCCCGAGAGATAAGCGGTGAGCCCGTTGGTGAACTTGACGACGAAGCCGGTGGGCGGTCCGAAATCGAGGCCGGCGCCGTCGGCGTTCAGGGTCGCGCGTTGCGCCTCGGAGAGGAGCGCCGGCGGCACGTTGTTCGCGTGCGAAGCGTAAACGATCGTGATTTCCACGCCTTGCGATGCGTTGGGCGCCTTCGCGATGAAGACGCCGCCGAGATCCGTGTTCGAGCGGCACACCGCTGCGACCGGGACGTTGGTCGCACCATCGGTTTGCGGGCAGGAGGTTATCGGCTTGCCGCCGCGGATATTCTGGATTTTGCGCGCCGATCAAACGCGCTGATGTCTCTGGTCATCACGAGCGCTGCGTTCTTCGCTGCGGCGACTTCGGCTGTCATGGAATTCGGACCCGCCGGCACCCTGTCCGAGTTCGCGCACGTGCCGGCGCCCAGCGCCTTCAGCTTCTGGTCGCCGATGTGGTCGCCGTGGACATGGCTCAACAGCACCAGGTGGATCTCGCCCAGCCGCGGGTCGTCGGCGCCGGTGACATTGTGGGCCACGTCGTAGAGGATGCGAACGCCGGTCGGATCTTCGAATATCGTCGCGCGATCGTTCGCGCAAAGCTCGCCGGGGTGCGAGCCGACCGGCGTGATTTTTACGTTCTGAGCGATAGCCGGTGATGCTGCCAGGGCGAGGGCGAGCGCGGCGCTTGCGTACGCGGTCTTCATATTTGTCTTCCTTAGATTTGGCTGATTCAGTCTCGGCGATGAATGGCGGAGAACCTCATTACGGTTTCAGCAGCGTTTATCGCTCTCGGCAACATGGCCAATCCGATGGTGTTGAACGTCTTGAAGACGGGTTTCCTGTGACGGTTTTCGACTTGAGTCCGGACCATAGAGAACCTCGTCCAGCAGGCCTAGGCGGGGGCCGCTACAGCGGCAAAGCACGTTGTGGCGAGCGCGGAGATCGTGCGCGTCGTGATGAATTGGAGCCTTCGGACTGGGTCCACAATTCAAAAGGCGTGAGCCTCACGTGTGCAACCCGGCTGTAGTCCATTATCCCTCCCTAGTAGGTTCGGGTCTTGCCTCGTGTGACGATCCCTCTTTGCGGCCCGACTCTAGTGCAGGTCGAGAACGTCTGCAATGCCCGGTGGAGCGTGTCGCGGTGGACTCGACCTTATTGAGGACAGAATGAATGGCAAGGTTGCCCTAATCTCTGTGTTTGTGTTTCACTGATCGGAGTTGAAATTCAGGCTACGGCAACCTGATATTCTCCACGGTGATGCCAAGGGAAGGTGCGCGGGATAGCGGGCCATCGGCCGTGAGCAGCGTTGCATTGGCGATACGCGCGGCGGCGACATAAAAAGCGTCGTAGGCACTAGCATTGTTGCGGTGTTGCCATGCTACTCGGAGCAGTCGCAGGTGGGGAATTCGATCGACGCCCCAATCCGTCAGGTCATCGAGAGCAAGTGCCGCCCGTTGGTCGGAAAGCTCGCCGCGAAGCACCGCGCGTCGTAGCACCGACAACACTTCGACATCGAACAACTCTGGCGCCAGCAGCGTCGCATCGTTAAGGATGTCGACAAGTTTCAGCCCCAACGGCGTCCGAAGCAGATATTCCGTGGCGGCCGACGCATCAATGACGTAGCGGCTCACGGTAGCTCACTGCTGCGCTGCCGGCGTTCCTCCTCTAGCAGGGCTGCCGCCGAAGTGCCGAGCCTGGTCATCGGCCGGGTGGAGAAGCGCTTGTGCCATTCCCGCCGTGCGACTTCCCGCTCGATGGCTTCCAAGACGATCTCGCCAAGGGTGCACTCCTGCTGGCGCGCGTACCGGCGCAGCTGGTTGTGCAGCTTCTCCGGTATGTTTTTGACCTGAATATTTGCCATGCCGGTACGTTAGCATGCCGTGGGCATGCCGGCAACGTGGGTAGAGACGATTTGGTGCTCACGCGGTGCCGCCCGATGACTCCGCGTGTTAGAGTCGCGGCAGAGAAACGCGAGCGCGAAAAATAGCAATGCGACTCCGGTGAATGTAGATGATGAGCGGAGACTCCGCATTTCTGGACGACTGTCGTTTTTTTGCCGACCGTCTGGTGGGTTCTCTTGATCGCGCGTTTGCCATATAGGGACCTTTAATCAACGCAGTCTAAATAATAGAGTTTCCGAGCAAGGGTAACAGCCCTGTTGAATACGATTCTGTCTCCGGCTTTCTACCTCCGATGCGGAGTTATTGTCCAATATAAAAACTAAATAACAATGTTATTCAGTTTTTTAATAACAGAGCTAATCGCACCATTACGAGAAATTTTTAGGACAGAGGACTGAACTGCCTGTTGAGAGTTTTTCCTGTGTTCAACCAGCAATAAAAAGGGCGACCGCATGGTCGCCCTTTAACTAAGCACCATATTTCCAGACGCTCTAAGCCTTCCCCGCCTCCTTCAACCCTCGCAGCACATTCTCCGGACTCAACGCCAGCTTGGTCACCCGCACTCCAGTCGCGTTGAAGATCGCGTTGGCGATACACGCCATCGGCGGGACGCAGGCGATTTCGCCGGCGCCTTTGGCGCCGTAGGGGGCCTATCTGACCCCCAGGTACTCGTTGTAAATCTTCATATACTTATCGTAGCTATTGTCGGGGCGAATGACGTGCAAGTTGCCGCTATCGAGTACCTGATCGATGTCTTTGGATGGGCTCTTCACGCCTTTACGCAGCGGGATCTTTCCTGCGGCTGCCAAGGCGCGTTGGCCTTCGGCCGAAAGATAGAAATCGATCAATAACTGCGCTCCTGCCGGATGCAGCGGGTTTTTCACCATGCCGATGCTGGCAATCGTCGCCAATGTCTGCGGCGCTGCCACCCAATCCACCGGCGCTTCTTTGCGCTTCATGGCGTCTAGTTTGGAGACCTGCATGAAACCGGTAAGGGAATATTCGCCGGCCGCCATCAGGTTGACCATGTGATTGAAATCGCCGATCAAGCGCAAATCCTGCTGGCTCAATCTTTTGAAATAGGCAATGCCTTGTTCTTCCCCGCGCAGCGAGACCATGCCGGTGAGCGGATAAGGCACCCCGCGATTGAGCGCGAGCTGCCCTTTCATCTGCGGCCGCAAGTAATCGTCATAACTCTTTGGCACCGCGGCCTTTGAAAGCAGCCGGGGATTGAAGCCGGTCACAAGGAGATCCGTCGTTATGCCGAACCAAAAACCGTCGCTGTCCCACGAACCCTGAAATAGATTCTTAGCCTCCGGCGACCGATACTGGCCGACAACTCCTTGTTGTTTCAGATACAGCAACGCATCGGGACTGTTGCCCAAAACGTCGGCTTGCACAGCGCCGGCGCGGAACTCCTGCATCACGCGCGCCGTTTGGCGCGAGGACGGCAAGGAAATATGGCGCAGGTTGATACGGGGATATTTCTCTTTAAAGGCCTTGGCTAGGTGGGCGAAATCCGCCACCGACATCGTCGCATAAATAATCACCTCGCCCTCTTTCTCTGCCTTGCTGATCAGCTCCTGGTTTTGGGCGAAGCCGAGGCAAGGGGCCACTAACAAAAACGCGATAAGAAAAATGCTGCGGGTTTTCATGGCGAACTCCTTCGACCTAACAGCAGTTTAGCTTTTCGTTTACTTCTACTTGGGCAAAAAGGGCGGTTTAAAACCCGCCCCTACGAGAACCCTGAATTCTTGTTGCCGACTCATTCTACGCCTTCCCCGCCTCCTTCAAAGCCCGCAGCACATTCTCCGGACTCAACGGCAACTTCGTAACTCGCACGCCGGTGGCGTTGTAAATCGCGTTGGCGATACACGCCATCGGCGGGACGCAGGCGATTTCGCCGGCGCCTTTGGCGCCGTAGGGGCCGGCGCCGGGGAAGCCTTCGACTAGCGTCGTCTCGATGCGCGGCATCATGTTGATGGTCGGCATCAGATAATCGACGAAAGACGGGTTCAATGTTCTGCCTTCGTTGTCGAAGACGACTTGTTCGCACAGCGCTTGGCCGATGCTCATCGCTGTCGCGCCTTCGACTTGGCCTTCAACGGCGGCCAGATGAATCGGCTGGCCGATGTCGTGGACGGCGACGTATTTCAAAATCTTCACGTTGCCGGTCATGGTGTCGACTTCGACGATGCAGGCATGGGTGGTGAATGGCTGCGAGCTGCCGTGGGCTTTTTCTTCGGCTACCAATGCCAGGTTATCGCAGTAGCCGCGGCCAATCACTTCGCCGATGACGTTGTGCGCGTCGGTGGCGACCGTCGCCAGTGCGATCGTTTTCGCCGGCGTGCCTTTGACCCGGATCTGCTTGTCGACGATCTCCAAATCGTCCGGGCTCGCTTCCAGTTTGCCCGCGGCCATTTTAAACAGCTGATTGCGCGCGTCGATGGCTGCGAGCCGGGATGCGGTGCCGGACACCAGGATGCCCCGGCTGCCGACCGTGCCCGCGTCCCATGGGCTTGCGTCGGTATCGACATTGACGACAGTGACATCGCTCACCGGGATACCGAGCTCCTCGGCAACAATCATGGGAATACCGAAACCGGGGATGGTGCCCATGTCGATCTTACCGATGTGCACTGTCACCGAGCCGTCTTCATTCACTTTTACAATCGAGCCGCCGCCGGGACCGGCGCTCTCGATCCAGGATCCCGTGGCGAGGCCGATGCCCTGGTTCTTTTCCAGCTTCACTTTGCCCCAACCGATCTTCTCCTTGGCGATGCGGATCGTTTCACCCAGCGACACATCGCGCAGCTTGGGCACGCCGACGATCTTATCACCGGCTTTAGGCATGTTCTTAAGGCGGAATTCCGTCGGGTCCATGCCGAGCTTGGCGGCGATGGAGTCCATGTGCGACTCGACCGCAAACGCGGCTTGCGGGCCGCCAGGGCCGCGCACTGGGCCGCACACCTGTTTGTTGGTGTAGACCGTAAAGCCCTCGATGTGGCAGTTGGGCATCAAGTACCAGCCGCCGAGCATGTTGGTGCAGCGGCCGCCGGCCTGAACGCCAAAGCCGGAGTAGCCGCCGGCGTCGTAGAAGACTTTGCCGGTGCGGGCGAGAATGGTGCCGTCTTTTTTCACGCCGGTTTTGATGTACATGCGCGCGCCGGAGCGAATCGTTGTCGAGATCGTTTCCTCGGCCTTGTCGAGGACGATCATTACGGCACGCTTGGCTTTGATCGCCAACAGGCCGCAGATCGGCTCGACGGCGGCGCCTGAAGTGATGCCGCTGCCTTTGCCGCCAAATCCGCCGCCCAAGCCGGCGGAGATGACGCGCACGTCATTCAATCGCAGGCCCAGCATCTTCGCCGTTTCCTGGCGTACGGGGAACGGCGCTTGGGCGTTGGCCCAAACCGTCAGCCGTCCGTTGGGTTCCATCTGCGCCGCGGCCATGCGCGGCTCCAAATACTGCGGATGGATCATCTTGGTTTCGTAAACTTCCTCGACTACGAGATCGGCTTCGGCCATCGCCTTGTCGGGATCGCCGACATGGACGACAGCGTGGCCGCAGACGTTCTTCATCCCAGCCGGAGTGGTTTTCGGCAGCGGCATATCTTCGTGCAGCACCGGTGCGTCTGGTTTGGTCGCTTCCTCGGCGTCGAGCGCCACCGGCAGCGGCTCGTAGGTGACTTTGATTTTTTTGAGCGCCTGCTTGGCGATGGCCAGAGATTCGGCGGCGACGGCGGCGACCGGGTCGCCCATGAAACGCACTTTGCCGCGCGCGAGAATGTGGCGGTCGATGTAGCTGCGGCCATAGCGCACGTTGGGGGCATCTTCAGCGGTGACCACGGCGTGGACGCCGGGAATTTTCTTCGCTTCGCTGGTGTCGATGCTGATAATTTTCGCGTGGGCGTATTGGCTGCGCAGTATCGCGCCCTGCAGTTGGTCTTTGAGCATCAGGTCGATGCCGTAAACGCCCTTGCCGATGACGCGGTCGATGCCGCCCATTCTTGCCGGGCTGGTGCCGACGACTTTGAATTCAGCTTTTGCCATGACGATGCCCTCCCTGAGATGCGATCGGCGGCGAGATGAATCGCGTCGACGATCTTGTTGTAGCCGGTGCAGCGGCAGATGTTGCCCGAGACCGCCTCTTCGATGTCCGCCGGCGTCGGCTTGGTGGTGCGGTCGAGCAGTGCTTTGACCGACATGATGAAGCCCGGCGTGCAGTAGCCGCACTGCACCGCGCCGGTGTCGATGAAGGCTTGCTGCACCGGGTGGAGCTTGTCGCCGTCGGCGAGTCCTTCGATGGTGAGGATCTGCGCGCCGTTGGCGTCGGCGGCCATGGTCACGCAGGTGTTGATCGGCTTGCCGTTATAAATCACCGTGCAGGCGCCGCACTCGCCGGTGTTGCAGCAGAGCTTGCTGCCCTTCATTTCCAAAGTGTCGCGGAGAAATTCCAACAGCGAAGTCGCTGCTTCGGCGCTGGCGCTGACCGCTTTGCCATTGATGGTGGTATTGATCGTGACGCTCATTACACTACCTCCTTGCCGGTGGCGGCTTTCCAGGTTTGTTCGAGACCGCGGCGGGTCAACGCTTCGACGATCCAGCGGCGGTTCTCGGCGCTGCTGCGCTGATCGCTGATCGGACTCGCTTCGCTGGCCGCCAGGGCGCCGGCTTCTTTGAGCAGCGCCGCGGTGAGCGGTTTGCCGCGCAGCAGCGCTTCGGTCTTCGGCGCGCGCAGCGGTGTCGGCGCGACGGCGCCCAGGCCGATGCGGACCTCTTGCACGTTATTCTTCCCGGCATCCGGCGTGAGCAGGACCGCGACGCCGACCATGGCGATATCCATGGCGCCGCGCACGGCGTGCTTCAAGTAAACGCCCTTGCTGCCGGCCGGTGGAATCGGCACTTCGATTTCCGTCAACAAGCCTTTCACGCCGGCAGCGCTTTTGCCCGGTCCCTGAAAAAATGACTTGAACGGTTCGCTGCGCTCGCCGTCGGAGAAAGCCAGCACGCGTTGGCTTCCAATACCAAAAGCGGCGTGAGCGTTTCACCCGACGGTGAGGCGCGGCAGATATTGCCGCCGATGGTGGCGGTGTTGCGCACTTGCAGCGATGCGAACTGGTGCGATGCTTCCCAGAGGACGGGCAACTTATCGCGCACCAGCGCGCTGGTTTCGAGCTCCCGGATGGTGGTCAGCGCGCCGATGCGCAGCGCGCCGCCGCTTTCCGAGATGCCGGCCAGACTGGGAATTTTTTTAATATTCACCAGGCAGCCCGGCTCCTCCTTAAATTTAATGTCCACCATCACGTCGGTGCCGCCGGCGATGACCTTGGCCTCGGCGCCATGCTTGGACAACAGCGACAAGGCGTCGCCGATGGATTTCGGTTCGAAGTACTCCATATTGTTTCTCCCCGCTTTAATGTTGTGCTTAAGCCGTTGTCATAGCCCAAGTTGGAGTTTGATGACAAGGGGCAACTGGAGAATCGGTGTGTCGGCAAAAGGCATCCGCTCAATATTCGCGCTTTGTGCAATCAGCATGGCATGCTATCACGCATCATAGTGGCGCATCAGTGATGCAAGCCAAGGGGAGACCATGAAAGCGATCACACTAAGAAACCTACCTCCGGAATTAGCGGAGGCCGTGCGCAAAGAGGCGGAGCGGAAACGGACCAGCGTCAATAAGGCGGTGATAAGCCTATTGGAGCGAAAAGCAGAAGGACACAAAAAAAGACCGCCCAGAAACGGCAGTATGACGACCTTGACGCGCTCGCAGGGACTTGGACAAAAAAAGAAGCTGCTGAATTTGACAAGGCCCTGGCGGCTCAAAGGACTGTAGATCCCGAGCTGTGGAAGTAATGCGGTTGCTGTTGGATACCTCAGCTTATTCTGCCTTCCTGCGCGGCCATGAGGAAATTCGTGTGATGGTTCGAACCAACGAAGAGATCTATCTTAAATTCGATTGTTGTTGGCGAACTCATGGCCGGATTCATCAAGGGCGGGCGACGAAAGAAAAATGAAGATGAGCTTAGGAGATTTCTCATGTCGCCCCGTGTCTCATTGTTGGATGTGAGCGAAGAAACCGCCGAACGATATGCGGTTATTCTCAATTCGCTATGGCAAGCCGGTACCCCAATACCCACCAATGATATCTGGATCGCGGCAAGCGCTATGGAGCATGGGCTACGTGTCGTCACCACTGATGAGCACTATGACAAAATCCCGCAGATCATGGTTGATTATTTTGCTATCAACTAGTTCTAAGCTTTTTCGCGGCTTTGATTCGAGCTATTGCTAGAAGTCCGGCTCGCCATTTCCGGCGCCCGCCAGATTAGTTGATACCTAAACAACCTCACCTTGCAGTTTCTCCCTGCCAAGAATATAGAATTTCTAACGTTAAGCGAACAGCTGCGCAGCATTTTGCCCGGCGCAAGGAGAATTTGATTCATGCGATTGCCGCACCGCGACCCGATTCAGCTGGGTCTGACAGCTTATGAACTGTTTCAGGAGAAAGAGGGTATCCCCTCGGTCACCGGCTTTTTCATCGAAGACTTGATGGACGTCGAGGTCAAGCCTTGGGCGCGCATGGGGGCGCTCGGCTCCTACCTGAACATGGGCGAGCAGCAGGAGAACGACGCCTATATCTGCGAGATTCCCGCCGGCAAGCAGACCGAGCCGCAGCATCATATGTTCGAGACGCTGATCTACATTCACAAAGGGCGGGGCGCGACCACGGTTTGGTTCGAGGGCGACGCCAAGCAGACTTTCGAGTGGGCGGCGGGGGCGATCTTCGCGATTCCGCTCAACGTTTCCTATCAGCACTTCAACGCGTCCAATGAGCCGGTGCGCTTTCTCGCCGGCACCAACGCGCCTCACGTGATTAATTTATTTCACAACGAGGATTTTATTTTTCGCAATCCATTCCAGTTTCGCGACCGCTTCCGGCCGGACCGGGAATTTTTCAATGAGAACAAGAAATTGACGGTACGGTCATGGGAGTCCAATCTGGTTCCCGACGTCAATCAGTTTGCCCTCGACGATTATCCAATGAAGGGCAAGGGCGTGAAGATCATGCGCTTCGGCCTGGCCGGCACGACTTACGGCTGCCACGTTCAAGAATTCCCAGCGGGCAGCCGCAGCCTGTTTCACCGCCATGGTCCCGGCGCCATCGTTTGCGTGACCCAAGGCAGCGGCTTCGCGATGGTCTGGCGCGAAG
This sequence comes from uncultured delta proteobacterium, assembly GCA_963760795.1. Lineage (GTDB taxonomy): Bacteria > Desulfobacterota > Binatia > UBA9968 > UBA9968 > DP-20. The sequence goes on along the minus strand of CAVXEP010000013.1, from coordinate 286,880 downwards.
GCGACGAGCGCACGCGCTTCGAGATCAAGCCGGGCTCGATCTACTCGCCCGGCGATCTCATGTACCACGGCCATTTCAACACCGGCCATTCGACGCTGCGCCACTTCGCCATGCGCGGCCGCAGCCCGAAGTTCAGCCAGGACCGTTTCCGCACCAAGCTGCATGAGATGATCCCCTTGGACGAGGAGCCTGCGGATATTCATCCGACTGTACTTGGCAGAGTTGCAGCGCAACGGCGTGAAGTCGGAGATTTCAGTCGTGGAAGAGTGAGGATTGGCCGCAAAGAACGCAAAGGGCGCAAGGGACGCAAAGTGGACGCAAATTCGGATTCCAAGAAGGATCCGAAGTAGGAGCAAATATCGCGATTCGGCCTCGTGGCACGCCGTGGTGGTCTGTCGCTAGTCGAACATGACAGACGATAATTCGAGGAGAACTAAATATGGCGAACTTGCTTACACAGATTTCCGCAGCTTCATTGAAGAGGCGAAAAAGATCAGCGACTTTCGGATCATCGAAGGAGCGGATTGGGATGCCGAGATCGGCGCGTTGGTCGAGTCCACCGCCGAGTTGGTGTCGCAACCGCCGATGCTGATCTTCGACAAGGTCAAAGGCTATCCGGCGGGGTTTCGGGTTTGCAGCTTGCCTTACGCGGCGTACCGCCGCGTGGCCTTGGCGCTGGGATTGCCCACCGACAAGACTAAATTAGAAACCTTGCGTCTGGCGGCGCGCAAGGTGCGCAGTGCCGAGCCGATTGCGCCGAAGGAAGTAAGCAGCTCGCCGCTGTTCGAAAACAAATTGACCGGCAGCGACGTTAACTTGCTCAAGTTTCCCGCGTTGCGATTTCACGAGAACGACGGCGGGCGCTACTTTGGGCCCGGCGGCGGATTGATCAATCGCGATCCCGACAACGGTTATGTCAACAGCGGCACCTACCGCATGCAGTTGCACGACAAAAACACGCTCGGCCTTTGGATGAGCCCCGGCCAGAACGGCCGGCAGATTTGCGCCAAGTATTGGGACAAGGGCAAGAGCTGCCCGGTGGTGGCGAGTTACGGCCAGCATCCGATGGTGTTCATGCCGTCGTACACGAAGTTTCCCTACGGCCGCTCGGAGATGGAAATCTCCGGCGGCTTGATGGGCCGGCCGCTGGAAGTTTTACGCGGGCCGATTACCGGCTTGCCGATACCGGCGTCCTCGGAGATCGCCATTGAAGGCGAGATTCCGCCGCCGTCGGAAGAGGCGCGGCCCGAAGGACCGTTCGGCGAATGGCCGGGTTATTATTCCGGCGGCACCGGCGGCACCGGCGAGAACCAACCGATCATTCGCATCAAAGCGATCTACTACCGCAACGATCCGATCCTCGAAGACGAGGCGCCGCTGTGGCCGGGGGCGGTGAAGATGGATCTGCATATCTCCGCCGGCGTGCTGTGGGATCAATTGGAGAGCGCCGGCATTCAAGACATCGCCGGCGTCTACAATCACACTTCCTATATGACCGTCGTTTCGATCAAGCAAAAATACGCCGGACATGCCAAGCAGGCGGGGCAAGCGGCGCTCAGCTGCGCGGCGGCCAATCGTAACGGCCGTTACGTGGTGGTGGTCGACGAGGATATCGACCCGACCAATATGAAAGAAGTGCTGTGGGCGATGATGACGCGGGTCGATCCGCCGACCAATATCGACATCATCGACGGCTGCTGGAGCACGCCCCTCGATCCGCGCATGCCGCCGGAAAAGCGCGATAACAAGGATCACACCAACGGCCGGGCGATCTTCTACGCCGTGCGGCCGTATCATTGGAAAGATAAGTTTCCCAAAGTCAGCCGGTCGAGCCGCGAGCTGCGCGAGAAGACCATCGCCAAGTTCAAAGGAGTGATCCCGTTTCCGGGGGCGTGAGGGCGACCGGCCGGTCGCCCCTGCAAAGAACCCTCACCCTAGCCCCTTCCGCAAGCGGGCGATGGGACGTAGATAATAAAGCGAGGGAATTACCAGATGATCAGTCGGGAGGAAAATCAACTTCTAACTCAAACCAACGCCGGCACGCCGTGCGGCGAACTCTTGCGCCGCTATTGGCAGCCGGTGGCGTTGTCGGAAGAGTTGAAAGCCGACGGCGCGCCGGTGGCGGTAACATTGATGGGTGAGGAGTTGGCGATTTTTCGCGACGACAAAGGGCGTGTCGGCGTGCTCGATGCGCATTGTTGCCATCGCGGCGCCGATTTGACCTACGGCCGGTTGGAAGACGGCGGGCTGCGCTGTATTTACCATGGCTGGCTCTATGACGTGAACGGCAAGATTCTCGAACAGCCCGGCGAGCCCAACGGCGGCGAGCATCGCGATGACTTTTGCCAGCCGTCCTTTCCTTGCCGCGAGATCGGCGGCGTCATTCTCGCCTATATCGGTCCCGGCGAGCCGCCGCTGTTGCCTAACTATGAGTTTCTTCAAGTTCCCGACGACCAGCGCTTCGTCTCGAAGATTCATCACTCGTGCAATTACCTTCAATCAAATGAAGGCAATATCGATCCGGTGCATCTGTCCTTCCTGCACCGCAATCTCGAACTTTCCGAAACCGACAAGAAGCGGCGCGTGCCGGGCAGCGAGAGTTCGCCCAATTCGCTGTTCGGCGCCGATATCGCGCCGCGCATCGAAGTCGAGCTGACCGATTTTGGCGTGCGGATTTTTTCCATTCGCAACCTCGACGACGACAAGATTTATTTTCGCACGTCGAATTTCATCATGCCCAACTTCAGCACCTTCCCCGGCCAGACCGCGGCGGAGGGTTACTCGGTCAACTGGCATGTGCCGATCGACGACTACAATCACTGGAAGTTCGTCATCGTTTTCAGCCGCAAGCGCGCGCTCGACCGGTCGATGATGCTGCGCGGGCGCGACGAGTTGCAGCCCGACTATCGTATGACCCGCACCAAGGCGAACCGCTACTTGCAAGACCGCGCGTCAATGAAAGATAAAACCTTCAGCGGCATCGGCTACAACTTCCAGGCGCAGGACGCCTGCGTCATCGAAGGCGCCGGAACGATCCAAGACCGGACCAAGGAACATCTGGTGACTTCGGACAAGGCGATTGTCGCCGCGCGCAAGCTATTGCTCAAGGGCATTCAAGACGTGAAGGAAGGGCGCGATCCGCTGCATGTGGTGCGCGATCCGCGTAAGAATGACTTTGCGCACCTCGCGGTCATTTCAGAGGTCGCTCCAAAGACCGCGGATATTAGGTCCATCGTGCAACAAAAAATTGCCGAGCAAAGTTTGTCCGCGTAGTGAATTTAACCCTCGCCTTTTGGGAGTGGGAAGGGTGAGGGCCATCGCATTCGTACAAAATGCGCCCTCACCTCGGTCCTCTCCCAGAGGGAGAGGAGGGAAGAAAGCCTGCAGCGAAGGAACAATCAATGAGTGACATTCTTCGATTAGGCATGGCTGGCTTGGGCGTGGCGAGCACGCAGATCATGCCGCCCATCGCCAAGTTGCCGTTTATCAAAATCACCGCAGCCGCGGATATGCGCGCGGACGCCGTGGCAAAGTTCCGCGAGCAGTATCAGGCCGAAGGCTACACCAGCGTCGAGGAGTTATGCGCCAGCCGCAACGTCGACGCGGTCTACATCGCCACGCCCAATTCGCTGCACGCGGAGCACGCGATTCTCGCCGCCAAGCACAAAAAGCATATCATCGTCGAAAAACCCATGGCGATGAATCTGGCGGAATGCGACGCCATGAATGAAGCGGCGGACAAATACGGCGTTAAATTGCTGTGCGGCCACACCCATAGCTTCGATCCGCCGATCCGCAAGATCCGCGAGATCGTCAAAAGCGGCGAGCTCGGCAAGCTGTGCATGATCAATACCTGGAACTACAACGAGTTCATGTACCGTCCCCGGATGAAGCATGAGCTGGCCATGACCCGCGGCGTGGTGCTCAATCAAGGACCGCACCATGTCGACGTGGTGCGCTTGATCGGCGGCGGCATGGTGCGCAGTGTGCGCGCCATGACCGGTATCTGGGACCCGGCGCGCGAGTGGGAAGGCAGCTATACTTGTTATTTAGAATTCGCAGACGGCACGCCGGCGACGCTGGTATATAGCGGCTATGGCTTTTTCGATACCGCGGAATTGTTCGATTGGGTCGGCGAGGGCGGGCAACATCGGCCGCCCGAGACCAATTTGACAGTGCGAGAAAAATTACGCGAAGTGCGCACGGCGGAAGAAGAAGAGCAGTTAAAAGAAGGCATGCGCTTTGGCGGCAAGCGTGAGGGCGAGTACAGCCATGTCTGGAGCGGCGCGCGCAAGCAGCCGTTTTTCGGCCACACCGTGGTAAGCTGTCAGAAGGGCGATATTCGCCAGACGCCGGATGGGCTGAAGATTTACGGCGAGAGCGAGCAACGGGAGATTACACTGCCGGCGGGCAGCCGTGGCCGCGAGGCGGAAGTTGAAGAATTGTACGACGCGGTGGTGAAAGGGCGGCCGGTGTTTCACGGCGGCCGCTGGGGCGCGGCGACCTTGGAAGTTTGCCTGGCGATGCTGGAGTCGGCAAAGCAGCGCAAAGAGATCATGCTGTCGCATCAGGTGCCGAGTCCGGAGTGAAACTTGTTCAAGGTTCAAGGGTTCAACAGTTCAAGGTTTCGGATTTGTCCCATCCTCCTTGCCGGGAGTAGGCCAGGTTTGAGGCTCTTATGAAGCATCTGACTTGTCTATTGTTGCTTGCCTTTGTTTGGTGCGCCGCTATCCCAGTTTTAGCGGCCGAGCCCAAGCCGGCGTGGCAAGCCGAATGGGAGCGGACGGTCAAGGCTGCGGAGGAAGAAGGGCAGTTGACGGTCTACATCGCCGGCTATGGCGCGTTGATCGATTCGGGGGTGTTTCAGAAGGCTTATCCTAAAATCAAGGTTACCAGCGTCACCGGCTCAGGCACCCAGCTCGCGCCGCGCATCGTCGCCGAGCGGCGCGGCGACAAGTATCTCGCCGATGTTTACAGTGGCGGCGGCGGCTCGATCTATCAGAATCTTTATCTCGCCAAGATGCTCGATCCGCTCAAGCCGGCGCTGATCTTGCCTGAAGTGATCGATCCGACCAAGTGGTGGGAGGGCAAGCAAAGATATGCCGACCGCGAAGGGCGCTACATTATTGTCTACGAAGCCAACGTGGCGGCGGGGGCGAGTCCGGCCTACAACAGCAATCTGATCAATCCGAAAGACTACAAATCCTTATGGGACTTTCTCAACCCCAAACTCAAAGGCAAGATCGTCTCTCCCGATCTTCGGCGGGTGCGCGGTTCCGGGCCGTCGTTCCAATATCTTTATTACCACGCCGATCTCGGCCCGGAGTTTCTGCGCCGTTTTTACGGCGAGATGGACGTTACTTTGACCGCCGACGGGCGTCAGGCGATGGATTGGCTGGCGGCGGGTAAGTTCGCCTTGTCGATGCCGACGCAAGGTTCTTACACGGTCAAAGCCAAGGCGCAGGGGCTGCCGGTGGACGAATTCGATCCGCATCATTTCAAAGAGGGCGCGAGCATCTCGGCAGCCTTCGGCCAACTTGCCTTGATGAACCGCGCGCCCCATCCCAATGCCGCCAAGGTTTTTGTCAATTGGCTGCTCTCGCGCGAAGGGCAAAGCGCCTTCCAGCGCGTGATCAGCACGCCGGGAGAGGCAAAGAACTCACGGCGCATCGACGTGCCCAAGGATCACATTCCGGCGCCGGAGCGGCGCCTTGACGGCGGTAAGTATTTCGATCCCGACGAGCTGGGCACGCGGGATGTTACGCCGGTGACCAAGTTGATGGATGAGGTTTTAGCCGGTAAGAAATGACGGAGCGGTTCTGAGGATAGAGGATTGAGAATCGCGGATGACGCGTCTGTTCGTCGATGTTTAAGGGGGAGTAGAAAATGTTGACCGCTGAAGAAAATGAAATGATGACCAAAGTCGGTCCCGGCACGCCGGCGGGGGAATTGCTGCGGCGCTACTGGCATCCGGTGGCGATCGCGGCGGACTTGACCGCGGAAAATCCGACCAAGTTTCTGCGCATCCTCGGCGAGGATTTGGTCTTGTTCCAAACCACCGGCGGCGAGGTCGGGCTTTTGCATGATCGCTGCGCCCATCGCGGTGTGTCGCTTTCCTACGGCCGGGTCGAGGAGCGCGGCCTTGCCTGCGCGTACCATGGCTGGCTTTACGATATAAAGGGCAACTGCCTGGAGACGCCGGCGGAACCGGCGGACAGTAAGTTCTGCCACACGGTCAAACAAAAAGCCTATCCGGTGCAGAAGCTCGCCGGCCTCTACTGGGCCTATTTCGGCCCGCAGCCGGCGCCGGCGATGCCCAAATACGATGTCTGGGCGCGCACTGACGGCTGGCATTGGCTCCGCGCCTTGCCGCAGCTCGACTGTAACTGGCTGCAAGCGATGGAGAATTCCGTCGACACGGCTCATCTGCATGTTCTGCATCAAGAGCTGGTAACCGACGGCTTCAAAGTCGAGAGCACGACCCGGGGCACCATCGATAATTTAGTAAAGTTCGAGGTTGAGGAGTTTGATCACGGTGTGATCAAACGGCGCGTATTCAAAGATGGCAAAGTCGAGGAGCATCCGCTGTTATTCCCGACGGTGCTGCGCCAAGCCAACCGCACGCAGATTCGCGTGCCCATCGACGACACGCACACCTGGATCGTTTATGTCCACTTCGTGCCGGACTCCGCCGAGCCGCACGCGAACAAAGACGAAGTGCCGGTCAGTTACCGCAAGCCGTTCAAGAACCCGCTCGGCGCCCGCCATCCCGACACGAAGTTTCGCCTCGACGAAGTCGACGCTCAAGATTTCATGGCCTGGGAAACCCAGGGGCCGGTGCTCGACCGCACGCGCGAGCGGCTTGCCGCATCGGATCGCGGCGTGGTCGTCTATCGGGAAATGTTGGCGCGCGAAATCAAGAAAGTAGCGCAGGGCTTGGAGCCGATGAACGTCTTTCGGGACCCCAATCACCCGATCATCGACACCAAAATGGATCATTCCCTGGAAGTGGGTAAGGCGGGTTCCGTGACTTATCATGTGCCGCCGAAAGCGTAGGACTGTTTCAATCGCTCCAATCGTTCAAGCCGTTCAAATTGTTGACCGACGAAGAATCGGAACCGGAAGTGGCCGCAAAGGACGCAAAAAATCGGACTCCGTAGCGGGGCGATTCATCGCGCCCGCTTTGCTGAGTAGCGAATGGGAGGACACTTACGAAGGCGAGATTCCTCGGCGGAGTTTATCCTGAATATGTCGAAGGACCTCGGAATGACAGCTGAAACACCCTTGGCTGACGGGGCAAGAATTCGGAGCCTGCGATGAGCGTGTATTCTCTTAGATCAATGCTGGTATTTCGTTTGTGCTTCTGTCGGTCAGCGTCGCTTACGCCGCTGAATCTAAACCTAACTGGCAAATCGAGTGGGAGCGCACCGTCAGTGCGGCGAAGAAAGAAGGCTCGCTGTCGCTCTATCTCTACCAGGGCGAGGGCGAGCTCGGCGCGATGGCGCAGCTGTTTCAAAAAAAATATCCGGAGATCAACGTGGTCGTGACCCCCGGGCGGGGGAATACGTTTGCGCCCAAGATTATGGCGGAGCGGCGCGCCGGGAAGTATCTCGTCGACGCCTATATCGCCGGGGCGACGACGGCCTATGAAGTTTTTTATCGCGCGAAAATTTTGAACAGCGTGCGTGCGGCTCTGATCCTTCCCGAGGTCGTCGATGAGTCCAAGTGGTGGCTCGGCCAGCACCACTACATCGACGCTGAGAACCAATACGTTTTTGTTTATGTCGGCAACGTCAGCGAGTATGTTTCCTACCATGCCAAGTCGGTGGAGGCGGGCGAGATTCGTTCCTACTGGGATTTTCTCCAACCCAAGTGGAAAGGCAAAATTCTTTCGCGCGATCCGAAGATTTCCGGCAGCCAGCGCATCGGTCTGCGCGGCTTTTATCATACACCGGAACTAGGCGCCGAGTTTATTCGCCGTCTTTATGGTGAGATGGATGTGACGCTCACCCAAGAAATTCGTCAAGCGACCGATTGGCTGGCGCACGGAAAATTCGCCATCTGCTTTTTTTGCTCTGAAATCCTCAAAGTCAAAGCTCAAGGGCTGCCGGTGGACGAATTTCGCACGGTGCAGTGGAAAGAAAGCCGAGCGATTTCCGCCGGCAACATGGGATCGGTCATATTGCCGACCCAGGCGCCGCACCCGAACGCTGCGCGCGTGTTTGTCAATTGGCTACTCTCGCGCGAGGGCCAGACGGCGCTTCAGCGCGCGACCAACACACCGTACAATTCCGAAGAATCGCTGCGCACCGATATTCCCAAGGACATGGTGCGCAGCGAATTGCGGCGTGTCGACGGTGTGAAGTATTTGCTGGTGGATAAGCCGGAATATATCGATATGGCGCCGATCTATGACATCGTCGAGAAGGCGATGGCGAAGAAAAAGTGAGCGCGAAGTGAGACGAGATCGACAATCGTCGAGGATTGAGGATCGAGGATGGAGGATGGTTTCTTTCGATCCTCGATCTTCCATCGTCTATCCTCGGTTAGAATTTAGACGGAGACAGACATGGCTAGATCGACGGCGAATTTTTGGGACAAGAAAACGCCCTATGAATACTGGATCGAGTCGACCGGCGCGCCGATTCATCGCGGCTATTACATCGAAGATTGCCGCACGGTGGAGCTGGGCTATTGGCCGGAGCGCGAGTGTGACGCGGCGTTTATCCAGCTCGCCGGCCAGGAGGGCGTGACCGGCGCTTATGTAACAGAGATTCCGCCGGGGAAAACGCTACCGTCGTTTAGGGTTGCCATCGATGAAGTCGTCTACGTCTTGCAAGGACGCGGCGTCGCTAGCATCTGGGCCGGCACGCGCGAGAAAAAGATTTTCGAGTGGCAAAGCCACGCGATGTTTCTAATTCCGGGCAACTATCATTGCCAGTTGAGCAACATGCAAGGCGACCAGTCGGTGAAGCTCTTGCATTGCAGCTATTTGCCGCTGGCGATGTCGGTGCTGCCCGATCCGGATTATTTCTTCAATAATCCGCTGGTGGATTACGATCTGCTCTACGGCCAGGGCGCGCGCGAGATTTATTCCGAAGCGAAAGTCGTGACGCTCAACGAGCCTGGCAGCGCGCGCGACGGGCGTAACATTTGGTTCGGTAATTTTTTCGCCGACATGAGAGCCTGGGACCGGCTCGATCATTTTGAGCGGCGCGGCGCCGGTGGTCACGTGGTGTGGGTGGGATTTCCCAGCTCGGCGATCTCGGCGCATATGTCGGTGTTTCCGGCGCGGACGTATAAGAAAGGCCACCGCCATGGACCCGGTTACTTGATTGTCATTCCCGCCGGCGAGGGCTACTCGATCATGTGGCCGGAGGGCGGCGAGAAAATCATAATTCCTTGGCATGAAGCGAGCTTGTTCGTGCCGCCCAACCGTTGGTTTCACCAACATTTCAACATCGGCGGCGCGCCGGCGCGTTACCTGGCGATCCATCCGCCTCGCGGGCTCAACGGCATCAGCGAAAAGGTCGAAGACCGCGCGCGCGATCAGATCGAGTACACCGCTGAAGACCCGATGATCCGCGAGAAGTTCGAGTCCGAGTTGGCGCGCAAAGGATTGCAGTCGGTCATGCCGGACGAGGCGTACCGCGATCGGGACTATGAGTGGAGCTACACGCAGAAAAAAGCCAGCTGAGGTAAATGATTCATGCGCAAATTGTGTCAGAGATTTATTGCCAAACTATCGCCCGCGGTTCGCAGATGGCGCAGCGCATGATCGCCGAGCGGCGCGCCGATAAATCTAAGTAAAACAGGAAGCCAAAATTATGCTGAGAAGATTGTTACCTTTGCTATGTATTGCGCTGCTAAGCGCGTTCGATACTGCCTTTGCCGCTCAACCCAAGCCTGCGTGGCAAGTGGAGTGGGAGAAGACGCTCGAAGCGGCCAAGAAGGAAGGCCAGCTGGCGATTTATATCAGCGGCTATGAAGAGAATCTCCCCGACTTCCAAAAGGAGTATCCGGAAATTAAGGTTTTGCCGATCACCGGCCGCGGCAGCCAGGTCGGCCAGCGTTTGCTCGCCGAGCGGCGCGCCGACAAATTTCTTGCCGATGTGGTCAGCGCCGGCGGCGTGACCACCTATCAACAGTTGTTTCCGGCGAAAGTCTTCGACCCGATCAAGCCGGCGTTATTGTTGCCCGAGATCAACGACGTGACCAAGTGGTACCAAGGCAGGCACCACTATGCCGACCCGGAAAACCAATACATTATCAGTTACGTCGGTACCGCGACCTACGGCTCGGTGAGCTACAACACTAAGTTGGTCGACGTGAAGGATTTCAAATCCTATTGGGACCTGCTCAATCCTAAATGGAAAGGCAAAATCATTTCGCGGGACGTCCGCGTGCCCGGCCCCGGTTCGGGTAACGCGCGCTTGTTCTATTACCTGCCGGATGTCGGTCCCTCGTTCATTCGCAAGTTATACGGCGAAATGGACACTACTTTGTTTCGTGACTACCGCCAGGGAAGCGACTGGCTTGCCGTTGGCAAGGCGGCGATCTGCTTTTTTTGCGAAGTCGATGTCTCCAAGCAGCAGGGGCTGCCGGTGGACACCATTGGCCCAGGAGTTTTCAAGGAAGGCGCCGGCCTGGTGCAGCAATTCGGTACCCTCGGGCTGGTCAATCGCGCGCCCCATCCCAACGCGGCGAAGGTTTTTATCAATTGGCTGTTGTCGCGCAGAGGCCAAATCGCCCTGCAGAAAAATATGCTCAAAACCGAGAATCCCACCGATTCCCTGCGTATCGACATTCCTAAAGACGAAATACCGATTTTGCAACGCCGCTTCGATGGTGTGAAGTACCTCGACACCAGCCGTCCGGAATGGCAGGAGATGAAGCCGATCTTGGACGTCATGAACGAAGCGCTCAAGGCGGCGGGGAAGAGTTAATGGATAATTGACAATGGAGAATTGAAAATTGAGACGAAGAGTGGCCGCGTTAAGTAGTTCTTTTTCGGCGATCGTTTTCTTTGGCTTAGCGATGGTTGCTTTGGCGGCTCAGCCAAAGCCCGCGTGGCAACAGGAATGGGAGAAAACCCTCGAAGCCGCCAAAAAGGAAGGACAGGTCGTTGTCTACATCGGCGGTTACGAAGCGGTGCTGCCGGACTTTGAAAAAGAATTTCCGGAAATCAAGCTCGTGGCTGTTCCGGCGCGCGGCGCGCAAATTGTCCAGCGGTTGATCAGCGAGCGGCGCGGCGAGAAGTATCTCGCCGATGTCGTCAGCACGGGAGCCAATGCGACCTACCAGCAGCTCTATCCGGCCAAAGTCTTGGACCCGATCAAAGCGGCGCTGATTCTTCCGGAGATTACCGACCCGTCCAAATGGTATGAGGGAAAGCACCATTACGCCGACGCCGAGGGCCAATATGTTTTCAATTATGTCGGCTCGGCGACCTACGGCTCGGTGAATTACAACACCAAGCTGGTCGACCCGAAGGAGTTTAAATCCTACTGGGATCTGCTCAGTCCGAAATGGAAGGATAAAATCGTCGCCCGCGATGTCCGGGCGCCCGGCCCTGGCGGCGGTAACGCGCGGTTCTTTTTTCATCATCCCGAGTTAGGCGCGCCGTTCATTCGCAAACTCTACGGCGAAATGAATCTGACTTTGTTTCGTGATTTTCGCCAGGGGCCGGATTGGCTGGCGGCGGGAAAATTCGCCATCTGTTTTTCCTGCGACGTGGAGATAGCGAAGCAGCAAGGCTTGCCGGTGGACACCTTCGGGCCGCGGGTTTTCAAAGAAGGCGGTGGCTTGGTCCAGGCATTCGGCACTTTAACGCTGGTCAATCGCGCGCCACATCCCAACGCGGCCAAGGTTTTTATCAATTGGCTATTGTCGCGCCGCGGCCAGATCGCGCTGCAAAAGCGCTTGAGCACCGGCGAAAGCCCCGGCGACTCTCTGCGCATCGACATTCCCAAAGACGATGTGCCGCTGCTAAACCGGCGGCTGGACGGTGTCAAGTATGTCGACACGGGAAGACCCGAGATGCTCGAGATGAAACCGATTCTCGATGTTGTCAATGAGGCGCTCAAGAGCGGCGGGGAAATATTGGATTTTCCAAGACTTTGCGATGCTTGGAGGAACGATGCGACGATTGTGGACGTTCGAATCTCGGATTTCTTTCGGATTGGTTTCCGCAATTGGTCGCCAAGACGCAAAGTCTGGGAGAAGTCTCACAGTCGGCATGTTATGTTTGACGAAATTTAATTCCAATGGTCTATGCCTTGGGGTTTGTGATAGCGATCAACTCTGCGTTCGCGGCTCAAGCCAAGCCTGCTTGGCAGCTGGAATGGGAAAAGACTCTCGACGGCGCCAAGAAGGAAGGGCAGGTCGTCGTTTACATCAGCGGCTATGAGGCGATTCTGCCGGACTTCGAGAAAGAATTTCCTGAGATCAAAGTTGTCGCGGTCACCGGGCGCGGTAATCAACTTGGACCGCGTCTGCTGGCGGAACGGCGCGCGGAAAAATTTATCGCCGATGTTTCCAGCACCGGGGCGAATCCCAATTACCAACAGTTTCACGTCGCCAAGGCGCTCGATCCAATCAAGCCGGCGCTGATCTTGCCGGAAGTCACCGACCCGTCGAAGTGGTATCTGAAGAAGCATCAGTATTCCGACCCCGACGGACAGTATGTATTCAACTATGTCGGCTCGGCGACCTACGGCTCGATCAGCTACCACACCAAGCTCGTCGACGTGAAAGAGTTCAAGTCTTACGGCGATCTCTTGCAGCCGAAGTGGAAAGGCAAGATCGCGATTCGCGATATCCGTGAGGCGGGGCCGGGGGCGGGGAATACGCGGTTCTTTTACTACAATTCGGAGCTAGGGCCGTCATTCATTCGCAAACTGTTTGGCGAGATGGACGCGACTTTGTTTCGCGACTTTCGCCAGGGGCCGGATTGGCTGGCCACGGGGAAATATGCGATCTGCTTTTTTTGCGACGTCGATGTCTTGAAGCGGCAAGGGTTGCCGGTGGACACCTTCGGTCCGAAAGTTTTTAAAGAAGGCGGCGGCCTGGTGCAGCAGTTCGGCACCCTGGCGCTGGTGAACCGCGCGCCCCATCCCAACGCCGCCAAGGTTTTCATCAATTGGCTGCTGTCGCGCGCCGGCCAGATTGCGCTGCAAAGACGAACGATGAACGCGGAAAGCCCGGCCGATTCGCTGCGCATCGACATTCCCAAAGAAGAAGTGCCCTACGACAATCGCCGGTTGGACGGAATCAAGTATCTCGACACCGGCAAGCCCGAGTGGATCGAGATGAAGCCGATCATCGATGTCGTGAATGAAGCGCTGAAGAGTGCAGGTAAAAATTAGTAACGGTGTCGTGATCATCTTGTAGGGGCTAGGCCCCCGTGCCTGCCCGGTCGGAGGGCAACCACAGGGGATTGCCCCTACAAACGCGTTGCCTGCTGTGTTAACGGGAGGTCCATGAAGAAAAAACTCCTCGGTCTCGCGGTTCTCACTGTGATTTTCGCCTTTGTGCAGTTCGTCGACGCGCAGCAGCCGGGGAAAATGGCGCGGCTCGGCTATCTCACTGCGGTTGGGCGCGCTGGCAGTGCGCATCTCACCGAGGCATTCCTCCAAGGTCTGCGCGACCTTGGATACGTGGAGGGGAAGAATATCGCGATTGAATACCGATGTGCCGACGGCAAGTTCGAGCGGTTGCCGGAACTTGCCGCGGATTTAGTTCGTCTCAAGGTCGACGTGATTGTCGCGGCGGTGACGCAACCGTCGTTGGCAGCGAAGGCCGCAACCGCGACGATCCCGGTCGTGATGGTGGCCGTTTCCGATCCCGTGGGGTCCGGGCTTGTCGCCAGCCTCGCGCGGCCGGGTGGGAATCTCACCGGAACATCTACGATGACTGCCGAGACCGCTGGGAAACCCCTGGGGCTACTCAAGGAAACTCTGCCGAAAATCTCCCGAGTGGCAGCGCTTTGGAATCCGGCGAATCCAGTGTTCCAGGCCGCGCAACTGCGAGAGGTGGAAGTCACGGCCAAAGCATTAGGCGTAAAGCTGCAGAGCCTGCAGGCGCGCGATCCCGAGGAAATTGACCGCGCCTTCGCAGCGATAGTCAGTGAGCGCACGAGGGCGCTACAGGTCCTCGGCGATCCGGTGTTCAACACGCACCGCAAACAGATCGTGGGACTTACTCTCAAGCATCGTCTGCCGGCGGTAAGCGGGGTCAAGGAATTTGCTGACGCTGGCTTACTGATGTCCTATGGCGCAAGTTTTCTCGAATCCTACCGACGCGCGGCCACTTACGTGGACAAGATTCTCAAAGGCGCCAAACCCGCGGACATTCCCGATCGAGCGACCGACCAAGTTTGAGTTCGTGATCAATCTTAACACCGCCAAACAAGATCGGCGTGACGGTGCCGCAGTCGGTGCTGTATCGGGCGGATAAAGTCATCAGATAAGGCAAAAGTAAAAATAAAAAAGGCAAAATAACGCTTTGTCGGAAATTTTGCGTCGAGGATTGGCGGGATGAAGAAATAAGTATTGTATAGGAGAACGAATGAAGATTGCGACGTTAACTTTTCTTGCTGTCGCCATTTACTCTTTGTGCGGTGTGAATGTAGCACGCGCTGCCCAGGCCGATGCGTGGAAAGCCGATTGGGAGAAGACGATCGAGGCGGCGAAAAAGGAAGGGCAGCTGGTTCTTTACGGCAGCGATGAGTTCGAGAAGCTCTTTGCTGAGTTTCACAAGAAGTATCCTGAGATCAAAGTGACCGGGGTGTTTGGCCGCGGCGCGGATGTCGCCAAGCGGCTGATGGCGGAGCGGCGCGCGGATAAGTTTCTGGTCGATCTTTATCTCAATGGGCTGACCACCGGCTACAATGTTTTCTACAAAGCCAAAGTGCTCGACCCGATCCCGCCGGTGTTGGTGTTGCCGGAAGTCACCGACCTGTCGAAGTGGTGGCAGAAAAAACACCACTACGTCGATCCTGAAGGCAAGTATTTGTTAAACTTCAACGGCGGCGGGCGCATCGTCATGGGTTTTAATACCAAGCTCGTCGCTCCCGGCGAGATCAAGTCCTACTGGGACATTCTCAATCCCAAATGGAAAGGCAAGGTCGTCGGCTACGATCCCAACTTGGGCGGCTCCGGCGACGCCATGCGGTTTTTCTATCACAGCAAGAGTTTGGGCAAGGAATTCATCCGCCGGGTGCTGACCGAAACCGACATCGTCATCAGCAGCGACACGCGCCAGATGGGCGACTGGTTGGCGGGTGGAAAGTTTGCGTTATCGATCTTCGCGCCGGTGGCGCGCATGGATCTCGATGTCATGCAGACCCAGGGGATACCCGTAGACTGGTTCGATCCCGAGCAGTTGAAAGAAGGCGCTTATCTCACCGCCGGTTCAGGCGGCACGGCGTTGCTCAACAAAGCGCCCCACGCCAACGCCGCCAAAGTCGCGCTCAACTGGCTGCTCTCGCGCGAAGGGCAGATGCACTATCAGCGGATCTTCACCACCGGCGAAGAAGGGCCGGATTCGCTGCGCATCGATATCCCCAAAGACAAAGTGCCGCGCGGCAACCGCCGGCCCGCCAACGCGGATGAAGCCCGCTATCCGTTCGTCGACCGCGCCGAGTGGATGGATCAGGAGCCGATCCGTAAGTTCGTCAAGGAATTGTTGGAACAACGGCGAAAGTGATTCTAGATATTAAATTGGAAGAGAAATGAAAATAACGGGTCGACAGACTATTTTCTTTCTAAGATCTTCTCAAGGTGAATCTGAACGCCTGGCAGTTTCTCTTTTATTACGTCCCACAAGATATTCCAGTTTACGCCAAAGTACTGGTGGATTAGCTTATCTCTCATGCCGGCGATATTTCTCCAGTCGATTTCCTTGTGTTTCCTTCTGAAGTCATTGGAAATGTGCTTCACGGCTTCACCCATAATTTCAAAGCTTCGCGCACAGGCGCGTTGCAGCACGGCATCTTCCATAAGGTCATCGAAACTCAACCCCCGCGTATGCTCCAATAAGAAAGTAATCTCATCGAGCACATGCCTGAGAAAAACTTCATTCGACTTCATGCCACCGGATCTGCTTCTCGACGTATGGTTTGATATGGGGGCTGAGGCTGCCGTCGGTGATTAGGTCGATTTTTCTTTTAAACAGCCGCTCAAGATGGGAATTCAATCCGATGAAATTGTCAAAGGTGGGCTTTTCAAAGTCGACTAAAAAATCAATGTCGCTTCTCGGCGTCTGCTTGCCCGTGGCATAGGAGCCGAACAGGCCGATTCTCTTAACCGTATATTTCCGTAGCATTTCCGGTCGGTCTTTTAGGGACTTCAGAATCCGTTGCCGTGTTAAATTCCCGCTTTTTTTCATTTTGGTTCTGTGTGCGATTCAAAGTAGCACAAGGTCAGGAGATAATACAGTTAGGTGGCAGTAGGCAGCATTCTCGGGGTTCGAATTTCGAGTTAATGCGAAAACCGAAACTAGCGGCAGTCGAAGAATTGACACGATAGAAGGCTCGGGATTAGTCTGTGCTGGCTTTGAGAAGACAGTTGAATGATCGATCGTTCGCACTTCGCCGATCGCGCCGAGTGGATGGATCAAGAACCGATCCGTAAGTTCGTCAAGGAATTGTTGGAACAACGGCGAAAGTGATCTTGGATTTTCGATGTTGGATTAACGGAGAAAAAATGCATGAATGATAAATCTGTTCCCCAGGTTCTGAATTCTTTTTCAGACAAGCTAAAATGGGCTGGGTTCCTCGCCATCGTTATCGCATACACACTGTCGGCGGCGGTGGTTGAGGCGCAGCCGACGAAGAAAGTTTTCCGGATTGGATTGCTCTCCGGCGCGCGTTCTTCTCCAATGCCAACTAATATTGAGGCATTACGCCAAGGATTGCGGGAGTTAAGTTATATTGAGGGGCAAAACATCTCAGTCGAATACCGCTTTGCCGAAGGTAAAGAGGAGCGCTATGGTATTTTAGCAGCGGAGCTCGTCAATCTTCCTGTGGATATCATCGTAACTTTCGGCACGCAAGCAACCGTTGCTGCCAAGCAAGCAACCAGTACAATTCCTATCCTCGTCGGTAACGCGGGTGATCTCGTCGGTGAGGGCCTGGTTGCCAGTCTGGCGCGACCAGGTGGAAACGTTACGGGGTTTACGAGCATCGATCCGGATTTAAGCGCAAAGCGGCTACAGCTTCTCAGGGAAACACTTCCCAAGGTTTCTCGCGTGGCGGTGCTTTACCATGGCGGTCCGGGTGGGGACCAGGAAGAACTGAGAGAGGCTCAGACAGCGGCAAAGACCTTGGGACTGCAGATTCAACCCTTGCATATGCTGGAACCCAACCAGTTCCAGAGCGCCTACACGGCGATGACCAAGGAACGCGCGCAGGCTCTGATTATATTTCTCGGTAGTTTCACTGCTTTTCATCGAACAACGCTCTTGGATCTTGCGGCCAAGATCCGCATTCCGACGATGTGTGGCAACCCCGAGTGGTCCGAGGCCGGCGGTCTCATCTCTTATGGACATGACCGGCGCGATCAATTCCGGCGCGCCGCCGTCTACGTGGACAAAATCCTCAAAGGAACGAAGCCTGCTGACCTTCCTGTGCAGCAACCGATGAAGTTTGAACTGGTCATTAATTTGAAAACGGCGAAGCAGATCGGCGTGACGATTCCGCCGGAGGTGCTTGGCGCGAGCGGATAGGGTGATCAAATGATTATCGATTATCGTCTGCGGGGCTCGCTTTTGAATTTTGGATTCTCGAAAAAAGACCGATTTTTCGAATTGCGGCGTCGATGAATTTCTTATGTCCCCAATCCAAAATCTAAATCCAAAATCCAAAATGGGTGGCGGTGCTGTTAGCGTACTTGCTCGGCATCGCGGCAAGCGCTATCGCCGCAGATCCAGGCAATTGGAAGGAAGAATGGGAACAGATGGTGACTGCCGCCAAGAAGGAAGGGCAGGTCACGGTTTACATCTATCGCTATGAGGGTTTGCTGCAGGATTTCAAGCGGGAGTTTCCCGGTATCAACGTGGTCGCCGTGACCGGACGGGGTAACGAGCTGACTAACCGCGTCATGGCTGAACGGCGGGCAGGCAAGTTCATCGCGGATGTCTATAGCGCGGGAACCGGCGGCAACTATAACGTTCTCTACAAAGGCAAGGCGCTTGACCCGATCAAACCGCTGTTGAGCCTGCCCGAAGTCGTCGATGAGTCGAAGTGGTATGGCAAGGAGCACCGCTACGCCGACGCTGAGGGGAAATATGTTTTCGCCTATCTCGCCAGTCCGAGCGACGCTCAGTTAGCTTTTAACACGAGTCAGGTGAGTCCCAAGGAATTCAAATCCTATTGGGATGTCACGCAGCCCAAGTGGAAGGGTAAAATCGTCTCCCTCGATCCGCGCGACGGCGGCTTGGGCGGCACCATGCAGTTTTTCTACTATCACCCGGAACTCGGCGCGGAATTTATCAAAAAATTCTTTAGCACCATGGACATCCAGTTCGCCAAGAATTTCCGCCAGATGACCGACTGGCTGGCCCAGGGGCGCTACGCCCTGTGCTTTGGCTGCAAGGATTCCATGCGCGCTAAGAACCAGGGACTGCCGGTGGACGACTTCGATACGACCCGGTGGAAGGAGGGATCGAGTTTTTCGTCAGGCGGCGGTTCGCTCAGTTATTTGAATCAGGCGCCGCACCCCAACGCGGCCAAGGTTTTTATCAATTGGTTCCTGTCGCGGCGTGGGCAGATCGCCTTGCAAAAGCTCGGCGACGTCGACGATGCGCCCAATTCGCGGCGCATCGATATTCCCAAGGACGATGTTCTGCCATCGAACCGCATGTCACCAGAGGGCAGGTATTTCGACGTGGTCAAACCCGAGTATGCCGATTTGAAGCCGATCGCCGATCTGGCCAGGGAGATCATGGCGGCGCATCGAAGCGAAGAAGTAGACGGAATGGCCTCGCAATTAGACGGTGCGCTGAATGCGATCCAAGAAGATCAGCGACAGTCGTTCACTCACGAAGCGACACGAAGAGTTCACGAAGTTCGGAATTTTGATCTTCCGAAACCTTCGTGATCTTTCGTGGCTGAATGAAATTTCGTCGACAGCGCCAGGTTACGCCACATGGACGTCTGAAGAGTCATTAGGGGCATGCCGATTCATAATGCATTCATCGAGCCAATTCGCCGGTTGACATTGGCATGCCCATCGGGAAATATTCTGCCGGTGCATGAGGTCGGTTCGAAGATCGATCGGAGTGGAGAAACGTCGCGCATGATTAACCGTAAAAAGTATTGTAGGGGCGAAAGATTTTTCGCCCGTACCTTTTTGGCCGCGTTAGCATTATTCCTGCTAGCGGCGCACACGCAGGCGGCCCAATTCGACTGGAAAAAGGACTGGGAGCAGACCCTGGCCGCGGCTAAGAAAGAGGGGCAGGTCACCGTCTACATTTACCGCTACGAGGGCTTGCTGCAGGATTTCAAACGCGACTATCCCGGCATCAACGTTGTCGCGGTGACCGGCCGGGGCAACGATCTGACCAACCGCATCATGGCCGAGCGGCGCGGCGGTAAGTTTATCGCCGACGTTTACAGCGGCGGCACCAACAGTCTTTACAACACGCTCTACAAAGGCAAAGCGCTCGATCCGATTCAAGCCGCTGCTGATTCTCCCCGAAGTCACCGATCTCTCCAAATGGTACGGCAAGGAGCATCGCTACGCCGATCCGGAGGGGAAATATATCTTCGCCTTCATCGGCTCGCCGAGCAACGCCCAGCTGGCCTACAATACCAATCTGGTCAATCCGAAAGAGTTCAAATCCTACGCCGACGTGATCAATCCCAAGTGGAAAAGTAAGATCGTCTCCCTCGATCCGCGCGATACCGGCCTGGGCGCGACCATGCAGTTCTACTATTACAGCCCGGAAATCGGCCCGGAGTTCATGAAGAAATTCTTCGGCGGCATGGAGATTACTTACGCAAAGAACTTCCAGCAGATGACCAACTGGCTGGCGCAAGGGAAGTACGCCATCTGCATGGGCTGCAAAGATTCGGCGCGGGCGAAAAAGCAGGGGTTGCCGGTGGACGATTTCGATACCAATCATTGGAAAGAAGGGTTCGAGCTTCTCCGCCGGCGGCGGTTCAGTGAGCTACCTGAATCAGGCGCCGCATCCCAATGCCGCCAAAGTTTTCCTCAACTGGTTTCTCTCGCGCCGAGGCCAGATCGCTTTGCAGAAGCTCGGCGATGTCGACGATCCGGCCAACTCGCGGCGCATCGATATCCCCAAAGACGACATCCCGCCGGAAAACCGGTTGCAGCCGGGAATGAAATACTTCGATGTTGTAAAACCCGAATATGGTGATATGAAACCGATCTTCGATCTGGCCAAAGACATCATGGCCGGAGCGGATAAGGGGAAGTAGGCTCATTCGAGACGCGATGCGTATTCACCCTCGCCCTTTGGGAGAGGGCTAGGGTGAGGGCAATTCCGATTCGGTCGCCATGAAAGAGCCCTCACCTCGATCCTCTCCCAGAGGGAGAGGAAGTAAGAGGGACGGAAAGCCAAGCGATAGTTGAGCAGATGGGCTTTCATGCGAGAGGTGAAACATGCTCACACGTGAAGAAAACGAAACGCTGACGCAAGTCGGCCGCGGCACGCCGGGCGGCGAGTATTTGCGGCGCTACTGGATGCCGGTGGCCTGCGCCGGCGAATTGACCGAGGAGAAGCCGATCAAAGCGTTTCGGCTGATGGGCGAAAATCTGGTGGTCTATCGCGACCAAAGCGGCCGCTACGGTGTGGTCGCCGAACAATGCCCGCACCGAAAAGCTTCGTTAGCTTTCGGCCGCGTCGATGCCGAAGGCATCCGCTGTCCGTATCACGGTTGGAAATTCGACTGTACGGGAAAATGTCTCGAACAGCCGGCGGAACCGGTTGACGGCGGTTTCAAAGACAAGATCAAACATACGGCTTATCCAGCCGAGCGCTTGGGCGGATTGATCTGGACCTACATGGGACCGGAGCCGCGGCCGCTCTTGCCGCGCTGGGATGTCTTGGTGTGGGAGGACGGTTACCGCTGGATCGAGAAGCACGAAGTTTATAACTGCAACTGGCTCCAGCCGACGGAAAACTCCGTCGACCCGTCCCATCTGTTTTGGCTGCACGGCGACACCGCGCATTTAGCGCCGAGCGTGGACCACTATGAAGAGGACCATAGCTTCACGCCGTTCGAGTACGGCATCATGAAGCGGCGCATCACGCCCGGCAGAAAACCCGGCGACGCGCCGGTGGTCGACCAGCATCCGCTATTGTTCCCGAGCACGCTGCGCCATGTGTTCCGGGAGCAGCTGTTCGAAGGCCGGGTGCGTCATAATTTGCAGATCCGCGTGCCGGTGGACGATGCCCATACGCAGGTATTCGTAGTTTATTTTTCGCCCAACGACACCGACCGCTCGCCGGCGGACGGCGATACGCCCTGGGAGTTTTTTCGCATTCGCGACGACAAGGGCGAGTACCGGCTCGATCACGTGCTGGCGCAAGACGCCATGGCCTGGGAAACCCAAGGCGCGCCGACGGATCGCACCCAGGAGCATTTGGGCGTCGGCGACGAGGGCATCATCCTGCTGAGAAAAATCCTGCGCGAACAGATCGACACGGTGCGCAACGGCGGCGAACCGCTCGGCGTGGTGCGCGATGCGCAAAAGAATCGTTTGATCGAGTTCGAAGTGATCAACCAGCGCATCGGGATTTCTGTTAAAGAGAAGAAGGTGGCGTGAGGATTTCGCCTTTAAGTTTTGCTTTCGCATGACAATCGGACGGCATCAGCGATAAATCGAACGCAGCCAGGAAGATATCAGGAGGAAGTTTCAATGGCCGAAATGAACACGCAACCGGCCGATCTCAAGCCGGATCGGCTCGACACTTATAAGGTTTGGCAGGCGGAGCAACGGATTCCTTGTATTCGCGGTTTCTTCGTCAAGGACGTCAACCAGGTTCCCGTGGAGCCTTGGGATTTGAAAGGCGTGCCTTGTTCCTTTGTCGTGCTCGACGGCACCGGCGGCACCAACGATGGCTATGTTTGTGAGATCCCCGCCGGCGGCAAGACCAAACCGCAGAAACATATGTACGAGGAAATGGTCTACGTCTCCAAAGGCTACGGCGCGACCACGGTATGGCAGCGCGACGGCAAGAAGAAGCATACGTTCGAGTGGGGGCCGGGCAGCATGTTCGCGATCCCGATCAACGCCGACTACCAGCACTTCAACGCCAGCGGCAGCGAGACCGCGCGTTATTTTGCGGTGACTAACTCTTGCTTCATGATGAACCTGTTTCACAACAGCGATTACATTTTTAACAGCGATTACGTTTTCACCGACCGCTTCGATCCGCACACCGAAGGTTACTTCAACGGCGAGGGGACGATCACCGGGCGCTTTTTCATGACCACCAATTTTGTCCCCGATACCCACACGCTCAAGCTGACTAATTACGATGAGCGCGGCAAGGGCAGCACCAACATGAAGTTCGACCTGGCGCGCAACACCATGGGCGCGCATATCTCCGAGTTCCCCGTGGGCACCTACAAGAAAGGCCATCGCCACGGCCCCGGCGCCCATGTGATCATTCTTTCCGGCCAGGGTTATTCGGTGTTGTGGAAAGATGGCGAGCCCGAGCGCGTCGATTGGGGGCCGGGCAGTGTCGTCGTGCCGCCGGATCAATGGTTCCACCAGCATTTTAATTCCGGCGCGGCCCCGGCGCGCTATCTCGCCTTGCGTTGGAACAACTGGCGCTACCGCTTCTTGCGCTCAACGGACGGCGAAGGCGGCACCTATACAAGCTTGAAACTCGGCGGCAACCAGATCGAGTTCGAAGACGAGGATCCGCAGATCCACAAAGACTTCGAGGCGGCGATGAAAGCCGCCGGCGCCAAGTGCAACATGCCCTATCATCCGGGGTGCACGCAGAAGTAGTCGCGCCGCGCGACTACTTCTGTTCAAAGGTTCAAGCGTTCAAAAGTTCAAGGTTCGGAACTCGGAAGGCGCTCCGACCTTGAACCCTTGAACTTTGAACCGAAACCGGAGGTTTCATGCCGCGACTAGATTGAGTTTTGTTTCGGCGTTCAACGAGCGCGTCCAACCTTTGATGGATGGCAGCATCCAACCTGAAGGGGTCGAGCTGATGCCGACCTATTCCGATCCGTCGGAAACTTTTTGGCGCCAGCTCAAGTTTCAGGAATTTGAAATCTCGGAGATGTCGCTGTCGTCCTATCTGATCGCCAGATCGCGCGGCATGGATTTCGTGGCGATCCCGGTCTTCCCGTCGCGCCGCTTCATGCACGCGGAGCTTTCCTATCACGTCGATTCCGGAATCCGGGCGCCGGGAGATGTAACCGGCAAGCGCATCGGCGTCGGCGAATACCAGCAGACCGCCTCGCTCTGGGTGCGCGGCACGCTGGAACATGACTTCGGTGTGTCGCAGTACAAGGTCGATTGGTACATGGAGCGCACCGATGAGTTGAGCCATGGCGGCGCCACCGGCTTTACCCCGCCTAAGGGAATCGCCTTCCACAAGATCCCCCCTGACAAAAGTATCGCATCGATGCTGGTCAACCACGAGATCGATGTCGCCTCGGTGACCCGGGCTTTTTCGCGCGAATCGAACATCATCGACCGCTCGACCCATATCCGCGCCCAGGGCGGCGACTGGAGCAAGGTCAAGCCGCTGTTTCCCGACCGCATGGCCGAAGCGGCCCGGTTCATCAAGCAGCATGGCTATGTGCCGGCGAATCATGCGTACGCCATCCGCGGCGATGTCGACAGAAAATATCCCTGGCTGGCGTTCAATCTGTACAAGGCGTTTGTCAGCGCGAAGCAAGTCTACCAAGATCGCCTCAGCGAAAGCCTGCCGTCGGGACTGTTTTTCGGCCGCGAATATCTCGCCAAAACCAAAGAGATTCTCGGCGACGATCCTTTCCCCTACGGCCTCAAGGCGAACCGGCCGATGCTCGAAACCATCATCGACTACTCCCATGAGCAGGGCTTGATTCCGCAGAAACCGAAAATCGAGGAACTGTTCGCGCCGGCCACGCTCGATCTCTGAGCGGCTTTCTTAAGGAGGACCCTCGATGATCCATCAAGGCCCGCGGGTTAAACTACTGGCGCTGTTGGTTCTCCACCTCGTACTGTTGGCGCCGCGGCCCGGGCGCTCGGCGGAACCCCCCGCAGCTCCTGACAGCGAATGGGAGCGGACGGTCAAAGCCGCCGAGCAGGAAGGGCAGGTGGTGGTCTACAAGATCTCCAGCGATTCGGAGTGGCATGCGTTTCAAAAAAAGTATCCGAGAATCAAAGTCAACTTAGTTCAAGCCACGGCTGCGCAACATTTGCAGCGACTGCTGGCCGAGCGGCGCGCGGGAAAATTTCTCGCCGACGTGGTGCGGCTCGGCGGCGGCACCAGCACGTCGCTGTACAAAGCCAAGGCGCTCGACCCGATCGGCGCCGCGTTCATGCTGCCGGAAGTCAAAGATGCATCGAAGTGGCTCGAGGGACGGCATCACTACAACGATGTCGACAACCAGTATGTGTTTATCTACGCCGCCTTCCCGTTGCACCTGCTCGGTTACAATCCGAAACTCGTCGACGGCCAAAGCCTGCGCGCCTACGCCGATCTGTTGGATCCAAGATGGAAAGGCAAGATCACCCTCAAAGACCCGCGCGATCCGGGCGGCGCCAGTCCCTTGCTGTTTCTCTACCACAACCCGCAGCTGGGACCGGAATTCATCAAAAAGCTTTTCACCGTGGCCGGCCTGACGCTGATCCGTAACGAGGGACAGCAGACTCGATTGGATCGCCTCGGGTAGGTTTCCCCTGGCGATTACGGCTAAACCGGAGCAGCTCGAAGAAGCCAAAAGCAAGGGGCTGCCCGTCGAGGTGCTCGATGCTCACGTGATGAAAAAAGATGGCGTCGGTTTGGAAGCCGGCGGCACCATGATCGCGCTCGCCAACAAAGCGCCGCATCCCAACGCGGCCAAGGTGCTGATCAATTGGTTTCTCTCGCGCGAAGGACAGATGGCCGTGCAGAAAACCGGTGCTGGCGAGCCCGGCTATAATTCGCTGCGCGAAGATATTCCGAAAGAGCATCTGCCGGCCTGGGCGCAGCGGCAAAAGGGCGTGAACTATATCCGGCTCTGGGGACCGGCGGTGTGGGACCGATCGGGCGATCACGGATTTGGTCAGTGAGATGGCGAACAAATAAGCAAACTTGTTCCAGCCGGTCAAATCGTTGGCGGAAGAAGATTCGGATGCCGAGAATGGCCGCAAAGAACGCAAAGGGGGCGAAAGTTCGGAAAGGGACCTGTTCACCACGAAGGACACGAAGATGCACGAAGGTCGGAGTTTTAAATGTCCGAAAACTTCGTGTCCTTCGTGCCTTCGTGGTGAAAGAGTGATTGTCGCTGAAGAGGAGACAGGCTTATGATCAAACCAAGCGATCTTACCTGGGATGAAGTCGTTCGCGTCGGGCCAGGCACGCCGGGCGGCAATTACTTGCGCTGCTTTTGGTGGCCGGTGGCGCTTGTCGGAAGAGGTTAAGGATATTCCCGTACCGGTGAAGATTCTCGGCGAGGAGCTAGTGCTGTTCAGAGATCTCTCCGGTGCGCTCGTGCTGCTTGGCGCCTACTGCTCGCATCGGCGCGCGTCACTGGAATACGGCATCATTCAAGCCGACGGCATTCGCTGCGCCTATCATGGCTGGTGCTACGACCGCCGCGGCAATGTGGTCGACCGGCCTGCCGAGCCGATCAAGAGCGCGCCGAATATTCGCCATCCTTGGTATCCCGTCCAAGAACTCGGCGGATTTGTCTTTGCCTACTTGGGAACGGACAGCCCACCGCCGCTGCCAAGGTACGACGTGCTGATACAAGACGGCTACCGGGTCGTCGAACGGGGCGACGCCGAAGCCGGTAAAGCTTATCACTGTAACTGGCTCCAGGGCGTCGAAAATACCACCGACACGACGCATCTGACCTATCTGCATGGTATCTACAAAAATTGTCCCGCTTTTAAACCGGTGGAAGGCGAGTACGGCGTGAAACTTTACATCCTCGATCCGCGGGCAAAGCCTAATCACATCGCACTGCGCAAGAGATGCACAGTGCTGCCGACGATCAATCGTAAATCCCGTGAACTTTACCCGAAAAATCCGGGCGAGCAGACGGTGACGTTACAGCAGGCGATCTGGGTGATTCCCATCGATGACACTCATTGCGAGGAGATGCGCATCACGGTCTATCCCGAGACCCCCGAGGAAAAAAGCTATCACGGCGGCTACGTCAAGCAGGCGAAACAGCGCGAGAGAAAATCTTATGACCGGCGTTTCTACGGCGAGATCCGCGGCAACGTGCCGTTGGAAGACAAAGCGATGGTGGAAAGCCAAGGCGCCATCGTCGACCGCACTCTCGAACATCCCGGCTACGGCGACCGGGCTATTTTGCTTTTGCGCAAGATGATTCGCGACGGCGTCGCCGCGGTCGCCAATGGCGAAAAGCCCAAGGGCGTGCTGCAAGAGGATCTCGCCGTGGTCGATCTCGACATCGGCGTCGAACAGTATCCGGTGGACGCAGTTCCAGAGGAAATGAAATCGTTGCTGGCTGAGTTGCAGCAGCAGTCGGAGCAAATCTGATCGGCGGAGAAGAATTTTAACCACAAAGGGCACAAAGGGCACAAAGAAATAAGGGCGGGCGGGCTTTCTAGCCCGCCATTAGGAATCGGATTCTTAACCGCAAAGTACGCAAAAAAAGCATCGGGATTCGTATTGGCGGGTTTGAAACCCGCCCTCTACGGCGCTTTCAACTATGGTAATACGAACGCCACAGGTTTCGAGGTGCGCTTGCGCACCGGTTAGTCTCGGATTATCTCTCGCAAAGTCTGTCCTGAGCGAGGTCGACAGGGACGCGAAGGCGCAAAGGGTGAACGTTGTCATTTCGAACGGAGAGAGAAATCTCGAGCCGAGGAGATTTGCAAATTTGATGGGACCAAAGCGATGAAAATATAAAAATTTACCGCTCCTTTGGAACGCCTCGGCTTTATCGGCTTGGGTAATATGGGCGGCGCGATTGCGTTGCGGCTGTTGCGCGCCGGCTATCCGTTGACGATTCTCGATTTGGCCGCGGACAGGATGGCGGGGCTCATCAAAGAAGGCGCGACGACGGCGGCGACGCCGCGCGAAGTTGCCGAACGTTCCACCATTGTCCTCGCGTCGCTGCAGCCTGACGACGTCGAGAAAGTTGCCTGCGGCGCCGACGGCATTGCTGCGGCGAAGAACCCGGGGTTGGTCTTCGTCGATCTCAGCAGCACCTCGCAGGAGTTGGCGATCAAAGTATCCGATGCATTGCGCGCGCGCGGCATTGAAATGCTCGACGCGCCGCTGAGCGGCGCGGACATCGGCGCCACCAACGGCAACCTGACGCTCTTTGTCGGCGGCAGTTATCAAGCCTACCAGCGCTGTCTGCCGGTGCTCCAACAAATCGGCAGGATGGTCACTTACCTGGGCGTCAACGGTAACGGCCAGGTGGGCAAGAAAATCAATCAGATGATGCAGGCGATGTCCGAGCTGGCGATTTACGAAGGCATGTTGCTGGCGGAGAAAATGGGATTGCCGTTGCAGATGTTCGCCCGCGCCGCGTCGGCGGGCTGCGCGCAGACCTGGCGACTCGATGAGTTGGTCGACGGGGTTTTCAACCTTGGCGAAAAGAAACACCGCCTGAGACTGCGTCCCGGCCGCACCGGCAACGCTCTCAAGATGGCCGAAGAGCTCGGGCTGAAGTTGGAAGGAACCGAAGCAGCGCATCGAGTGTTTTCCCGTCACGGCTGGGAGATCGTCATCGATTTTGAAAACGAAGAGCTGCCGGAGCCAGTGTGAGTGATAGACTGGGGCATAAATAAATAATTGTCGATTGTGGATTTTGGGGGGGGCTAGAACATGACAAAGAAGTTTCGGATTGCAATTAGCGGGCTTCGATCCGACAATCGAAAATCCAAAAGCGGCCAACAAAACGCGATTCAAGGCTTGTACACATCGAGACTCTCAACAAGATCAAAGTCGTCGTCGCGAGTGGCCAGAGCCGCTAGATGGTGGCGGCGAATAAGAGCGGCGTCGATGGAATCGGCAGGGAGCAATTGGTAGCGCGTCATCAAGTCATAGGAGGTCTGCATGACGTCCTTACTAAGGGGAAGGATCCGCATGAGGGCGAGCAGAGCCAGTGGCTTATGAAAGTCCACTTCCTTGACCGCCGCTCGATGGCGCTTGAGATAACGAAGGACACGTTTGGGAGCGATCTTCTTGTTTTTGATAAGCCAAGCGCGAAGATAAATGAACAGAGTTTCGGAAGCGACAATGGGCGAAGTTAACGCTATGACCGAGCCAGTCTCCACTCGCTTGAGAAAATCTCGGCAGGAGACCCCATACAACTCATCGTCAAGCAGGTGATAGATGAGAATATTGGTATCAACAAAAATATTTGATTCATCCGGGACATCCTCCAGGGATCTAATCGCCATATTTTGTTTGCTCAATCAGCTGCTCTATTTTGGCATGGTTTCGGACGGCCAGCGCGGCAAAAGTATCGTCTACAACGCTACGCGCTTTCTTGCGCCGACGCGAAGTGAAGCGCTGCAGTCCCAATCTTACAACTTCTTTTCTCTCGGCTTGGCTCTTAGGCAGCTTGCGCAGCAGGGTATCTGGCACATGGATTTTTATCGCTCTCATTGGAAAAACCTCCTACGAGGGAATTCTAAGAGCAAGGGGGACATAGGTCAAGCGCATTCGTTTGGCTGAGCAAATCCGCCGATGGTGCTCACGCGAGCGAATAAGGTCATCAAGGAAGCGTCGGCAAAAGCCGGAGGAAGGTAGCGAATGAAAGAGTCGTACGAGGTAAGACCTAGCCAGTCGCCTTGGCCTCGAGTGATGCGCAGTGTCGGGCAACCGGCAGGGCGAAGCGTTCACAGAGGTACAACCGGGCGGTGTATTGAGCTCCGAAAACACCCTTTTGTGGAGGCCGACCTTATCTTGATATGGGGAAGGCAACAGTCATGTCGAGCGATATTGGCAAGTTCGATGGGACCCCCACGGAGTCAAAGACCACTGGCACGGTTGGAAACTTTTCTCACGGAAGCCGAGAGACCCCGGTGACTTCCGTTTCTACAACAGAAGCGGAACGGTCGGAGAAGGCGCGAGGCCACAATCCCGACATGCACGTTAACGGGGAGTCATACAGTTCCATAGTACCGAAGAAACCAGCGAACAAGGGCGGCGTGGCGCTGCCTGCGGAGTTGGCGGAGGGAAGGGGACTGACCAAGGAGAACACCGAGCAATCGCTACTGGACCGGACACAGAGCCGGAACTCGGACGGGAAACCGTTCGTAGCCAGGTCGCGCGGATTGCTGGGTGTACGTGTAGCTTTGCACGTCAACATCCGAGGTAAGAACCGTATGCGGTAGCGCCGCACGTACGGGTCTGTGCGGGGGGCGGTCAGCAATGACCGTCCCTACCGCGATTAATTTTGGATTTTCGATTTTGGATGGGGGAATAAGACGCATGAAAATAATTGCTTCGAAGCGAGTTTCCGATTCTTTTTCCGGTAATCCAAAAGCGGCCCCGCGGATTAAAATCCGCGATCCAAAATGGCTAGGGTTGCTCGCCCTCGTTATCGCGTTCGTAGGATTGGAAGGCGGGGTTGAGTCTCAGCAGCCGAAGAAAGTCCCGCGGATAGGGTATCTATCGCCGGGCGATGCAGTTAGTGACTCCGCCCGTGCCGAGGCAATTCGGCTGGCCCTGCGCGAGCGCGGCTACATCGAGGGACAGAACATCGCCACCGAATACCGATTTGCGGAGGGGAAGCGCGATCGGATCCCCGAGCTTGCGGCCGAGCTGGTGCATCTCAAGGTCGAAATCATCGTGGTAGCAAGAGGGGGTGGGCCGATCCTGGCGGCCATGAATGCCACCAAGACAATTCCCATCGTTATGGTGGGCGGAGGGGTCGATCCTGTCGAGGCAGGCTTCGTTGAAAGCCTTGCCCGTCCCGGCGGCAACGTCACCGGCATTACAAACCTTAGCCAAGAACTTGGCGGGAAGCGGTTGGAGCTGCTCAAAGAAGCGGTTCCCAAACTTGCTCGTGTCGCGTTTCTCTACGATCCGGGCAGTGTGTCAACTCCGGCTAGCGTACGCGAGGTGAAAGAAGTTCTCCCAGTGGCGGCGCGTGCGCTGAAGTTGACTCTTCAGCCGTGGGAGGTACGCACTGTGGACGATTTCGACAGGGTATTCGCTGCGTTGGGCAAACAGCGCCCTGATGGACTCTATGTGTCCAGCGCGGGCTCAGTCTTGCGTGCTAACACAAAACGGATCGTCGGCCTTGCGTTAAAGAGCCGGTTGCCGTCGGTGTACCAGAGCATCGAATTTGTAGATGCGGGTGGGCTGATGTACTACGGAGCGGACTTCGCGGACAGCTACCGGCGAGTCGCATATTACATCGACAGGATTTTGAAGGGAGCCAAGCCCGCCGACCTGCCGGTGGAGCAGCCGATGAAGTTCGAGTTTGTGATCAATCTCAAGACGGCGAAACAGATCGGTTTGACGATTGCGCCGGAGGTTCTGGCGCGGGCGACTAGGATAATCAAATGACAGCGGCCCTTCGACTCATATTTCTGAGGTTGCTTTCCTCCTCAGCAGTGGCAACCATTGCCGTTTTTGTATGTCGAAGCTCCCGAGGTTTACCAAAATCACGCATAGCAAAAAAAACGAGAGAAATGCTGTCCCGAGGAAAGCCGAGTTGGCATTGCTGGGGCCGTACTTCACAGCCATTGCGACATACTGGAGGATAACGATGGCCGCCAGCGAATAGCAGAGATACTCGGTGAGATCGAGCTGTCGCTTTGGCTGGTCCGGATTACCGTCGGACAGGTTCAGGGTGCAATTGATAAAGATACCGTACTGGCGGATGACATAAATCAGTATTGGAAGACAGAGAACGCCCCAGCCCTTGAACAATAAGAAATCAATAGTCCCATGAAGGACGCATGCTGCTAAAAGAGCGAGGAGAAAGTACTGAAACGGCTTTTTCTTGACGCGGTACCTGCTGTAGAAGAGGCCGTACATAACTAATGATGTCTGTGTCATGTGCAGGATGACAGCGCCAGAGGCGCGCGTGGAGACTGCTCCGAGTCTCCATTCATAGGAAGGGCGCAGGTTTTCCATGAAGGCGAATCCTAGCGCCGATATAGAGCCGTAGATAATGTAGTTCACTGGCTTTTCGAGCGCAGGGGTCAACCACATGAGCAGGAGCATAGGAAGAATTTTTAGTACTTCCTCAATCGGTCCCACGCCTAAAAACATATAAAAAAGGAGATCGCTCAGGTTTGTGAGATTGGGGCGGAATCCGAAGGCAAAATCGTAGAGCGGGAGCGCAAAGCAAGAAAAAATCATCCCTCCGGCCAGGATTATCCCGCCGAACCAAAGGCGTTTCGGCTCGAACACCTCGATCTGCTGGAGATAGACAAACCACGCGCCAAGTATCAGCACAGCGCCGAGAAGACCGTAGGTGGTTACGCCGTGGAAACCCAAAACTTCCCGTACGTAGTCCGCATACCTCCCCTCTCGTAGCGCAAGTAAGCGTCGGATATCCAATGGGATAGAGTTTTTTGCTTCAGGACGCGCAGCAATTTGCTTGAGCTCACTGTACTGCTTTGTTGCGAAAAGCAGCACAGCGAGGTTCGAATACGCTCCGGTGACAATGCCTCCAAGTTGGATCTCTCGATCGAAGTGTTGCTTCGCGAGATCGCGACGACCCGTCCTGCTATAGATGGCTCCAAGAGAATAGTTCAGGTAGGGGAGTCGTGTATTCCGAACGTGCAGAAAATTCTCACGTGCCCGCTCGTCGTCGGTCTGAAGACCGTAGAAAAAGCCGAGTCCGTAGTAGCCGATATCAGACACTTCGGGAGCACTCGCCGAAGCGTAGCGCCGATACCCCTCTATTATGTCCTGATTGTCTCGCCTGGACGGGCGGGTTGTCCGCTCAGATAGCCTGAGATGGCTACGAATATAGCCTCTGTGATACTCGACCTTGAAGAAGTTGTCCTGAATCAGCTTTCGGTATTCCGCCTTTGCGAGGTCATAATTCCCCGAGGCCAACGCCTCTTCGATGCGTTTATGCGGATTACTTTCATGGGACTCTGAAAGAAGCAGGTTCACAAGTATGATCAGGGAAACGCTCGGGATAATTACCCTCAGACTAAACTTCTTCAATATGAGGAACATGCTCGGCCTCAAAAGCAGCCTATCGTGAAGCGTTTTATCCCCAAAGCTTGGAAACAATCAAGTTGCGGGAAAGCGCTAAAACGAGCGTGTTGGACTAAATTGAAGAGTCGCAACGCGCGGAATGCCGCAGGATTGAATTGTAAGACGCCACAGGCAATTTTCACAGGATTTGTTAGATGGAAAATTCAGTTCACTCCTAGCATCGCCGCGTGCTTATTTGATCACCCTATCCGCCCGCGCCAGCACATTCGAGGGAACCGTCAGGCCGATCTGCTTCGCCGCTTTCAGATTGACGATGAACTCAAACTTTATCGGCTGCTCGATCGGCGCGTAGCTCATCAAGCCGCCGGCCTCAACAAATTCACTGGTTGGGTACATCGCCAGCAACCGGTTCTTTGCCGCGAAGTCCAAGATTTGGCGTTGCTGAGTATTGAAAAGTGGACCTGGGTTCATAATGAGCGCCTGGGCGCGTTCCTTTCTCACTCGCGCAAATGCGTCCTCAAAATCGCCAACACTTCGCACCTCGATCGATATAAGTGTGAGTCGTAACGCCTTGGCCGCAGCCTCCATATCTGTGAGGGGCTCGTTTCCTCTCGGAGTACCCGGTTCCCAGAGGAAAGCCACCCGGTCAAGATTAGGGAAGACTTCCTTGAGCAGTTCCAACCGTTTGCCACCTAGATCCGGGGTCGCGGAGGCCGCGGCCAGGGTTCCTATCCGGGGAGTTCCCGCCGGCTGCTGGGCGTCGGCGGAAAAGCTAAGCGCGAAGAGCAGAGCGACAAGCGTGAGACGCACCATGTTGTTTCTCATATTTCTTCCGTATCTTACCCTTTGCTTTTCGCCCTATGCGTCTTGGATTGTTAATCAAATTACCCTCTACCGTCAGCACATTCAGCGGGGGGATGGCGCCTGATGCTTACCGGAAATCGTCGCGGACTCCTGCTTTGAAGACGGGGTCATTTGATAACCCGATCCGCCCGCACCAACACATTGGGAGGAATCGTCAGGCCGATCTGCTTCGCTGCCTTCAGGCTGATGATGAACTCGAACTTGATCGGCTGCTCCACGGGAAGGTCTACGGGCTTTCGGCCTTTCAAAATCTTGTCCACATAAGTGGCGGCACGCCGGTATAAGTCGACAACGCTCACGCCATAGCTCATCAGCCCTCCGTCATCCACAAATTCACTAATTTGAGATATAGCCGGCAGCCGGCTCTTTACCGCGAGGTCTGCAAGTAGTTTTCCCTGAGAAGTGAAGACCGGGTTCGACAAGAGGATGACTCCCCCCGCGCGCCACTTGCTTGCGCTTCGGAATGCATTCTCAATATCTTTGGGATCTCGTACCTCTAGGAATTGAAGTTGCACCTTGAGTGCCGCCGCAGCGAGTTCCGTCTCTCTCAACGCTGGCGCGGTACCGGGTGTGCTCGACTGTCCGAAGACGCCTACGCGGGAGAGTTTAGAAACGGTTTCTTTTAGAAGCTCCAGTCGTTTCCCGCTGATCTCCGGGGCGAGGTTGGACAATCCAGTAATATTTCCCCCAGGTCTCGCAAGACTGACGACGAAACCGGTCCCAACAGGATCGCTATCCGCCGCCATGACAATGGGAATAATTCGAGTTACTTCCTTGGCGGGACGGGTCGATGCCGAGCCAGCCGTGACGATGATGTCGACATTTAGCTGCACTAATTCGGTCGCCAGCGCGGGGAGACGCTCGGCATTTCCCTCTGCATATCGATACTCAATGACAATGTTTTTCCCCTCCACATACCCAAGTGCGCGCAGACCTTGCCGGAATGCCTCAATGCGGGCCGAGAGGGAGGAAAGGGAGTTAGCAGCTAGAAATCCTATCCGCGGGATTTTCGTTGGCTGCTGTGCTTGGGCGGGGAAACAGGGAGCAAGGAGCAGAGCGCAGAGAACCAATATGGTGATTTTTTTGTGCACGGGGGTCACCCTTATCCGGAATGATTAACGTCGATAAGGCGATTTCAAGGTTTGCCGTTCAATAACTCTCTCCGTTTCCTCCCGCTCGCGCAGAAGTTCAGGATAGCAAGTGTCAACAATCAGCCTAGCGAGTTCCAGACCGATGAACTCGGCTATCTCGCGGTTCTCCAAGTCGAAGCGGTTTACATTCAGCGTCGTTAGCGGTCTAAAGCGAATGGTTAGGCAAAAATGGACTGATAGAAACCTGGCACAATCCTTTAGTCCCACCCATCTGGCCTTAACCTGTCTTTAATCAACGAGGCTGACTTCATCGCCGGCGTGAATTTGTCCGCCGCCGTGACTAGGAACCATTGCCACTGCAAACGTTGGCTGCTCCTGCCCAAAAACCCTGGTCAGGGTCGTCAAAATCGGCAAGTCCCGTTCACCTGTCTTAGGATTTGCATGCGTAGCAAGGCACCTGAGCTTGGGCTTTATCACGTCAAAGTCGACCGTGCCTATGCGAACCTTTCGTCCCACCCAGCTTTGCTCCTCCCAGGCTCCCAGCCTCTCAACCGCAATGTTTGAGCGAAAGCGAAGCTCGCTGACTTCGGCGTTCGCAATCGCAGCCGTAAGCACTTGGAGACTCCCACGGCCGTGTAGCGTCACCTGACCTGCTTCGGCGTCGTGGTATCGCGGCGTGATGCCGTCGCCAACCACCCGTAGCGGGAGCCGCTCCGGGTGGCTAGAAAGCGGATTCTCGTCGAGCTTGAGCACATAATCCGCCACCGCGGCCGCGAGCCGCTTTCTTCCATCATTATTGAGTACCTCATCCACTAAGACGGTGCTGGCTAAGCTGATGCGTAACCGAAGTGCCTCTTCCTCAAACCTAATGTGCAGACGTGCCAGCCCTGGTGTATTCACAAGGGCCACCATCCCCGTTTTCTTACTCCAGGCATCATCGGCCGCTTCGGTGTCAGCAAACCGTATGCCGAGGACACGGTCGCCGGCAATTCTCCCTTCGTCGAGAACCGTCAACGTGTCACACTCTTCGGGAGTGAAGCCCTTCACAGGATAACGATACAGAGCAGCGACGCGCGGCATTGGTTCAATCCTCCGTAGTCACTTGCGATAGTAAGCCTAACTATTAAGTGAGCCGCCGTAGGCGGCGACAATTGCCGGTCGGCCTATCTCCTAAGACGGCTCCACCAATGAAATCTGAACGGGTTGGAATATCCACCGGCTACCCCAACTTGTCAATAATTTTCTAGCCGTCAAACACCGCCGCAGTCGGCGGCCTATCTCCCTAACAAACCGCAGCCTATCTCGGCCCAGCGCTCGTTGGCGCCGAGGGTAAATCCTTCATCTACGGACTGGCCTTCTCGAGATTCGCCCTCGGGTGTTAACCTCACATCTGTCTAGAATTTGAATTTCAAACGCTAACTCTGTGCGGCCATGGCAGTCGGCAGGGTAAACACGAAAGTGGAACCTTTGCCCACTTCGCTCTCGACCCAAATCCTTCCACCGTGCAGCTCGACAAACTTCTTCGCCAACGTTAAGCCCAGTCCGGTGCCTTCGACCTTTTTCGCGTTGTCGCTGCCCACCTGACGAAACTCTTCGAAGACTTTTGGCTGGTCCTCTTCGGCGATGCCGATGCCGGTGTCGGTTACTGAAATCTCGACTGCGCCGTTAATCGGTCTGGCGTTAATTGTTATCCGTCCGCCCTCGGGCGTGAACTTGACGGCGTTGGATAAGAGATTCAGAAGTATCTGCTTGATCTTGCGTTCGTCGCCGACGATGTCGCCGAGCCGCTCGTCAACTTTGACATTTAGAGTAATCCCATGATTTGTCGCCCGCTCGCGCACGAAGGTGCGGGCGTTGTCTATGGCCAACGGCAGATCGAACGTAGCAGTCTCCAGCTCCATGCGCCCGGCTTCGACTTTGGACAGATCGAGAATCTCATTGATGAGGGA
This sequence comes from uncultured delta proteobacterium, assembly GCA_963760795.1. Classification (GTDB taxonomy): domain Bacteria; phylum Desulfobacterota; class Binatia; order UBA9968; family UBA9968; genus DP-20. The sequence goes on along the minus strand of CAVXEP010000013.1, from coordinate 250,669 downwards.
CAGCAGATGGCGACCGGAAGTAAGGATGTCGTCAGTGTATTCGGCTTGTTTTTCATTTAACTCGCCAAACAGTCTTTCCTGCAGGACTTCGGAGAAGCCGATGATGGCGTTGAGCGGCGTGCGCAGCTCATGCGACATGTTGGCGAGAAACTCAGACTTGTGGCGGTTGGCGGCTTCGATCTGCTGGCTCTTTTCCTCGATCTCGCGAAACAGCCGGGCGTTTTGGATCGCCAACACCGACTGGGTCGCGAAGGTTTTCAAAAGCTCGATGACTTCGGGGCGAAACTCGCCGATCGATTTTCGTCGCACTACCAAGCCGCCGATGATGCGATCTTCACGTAACAAGGGAACGGCCAGGCTGGCACGAAAACCGAAGCGTTCGAGTATCTGGCGCATGCGCGGCGCGTAGGCGCTAGATTGCGAAATATCGGGAATCTGAATCGGCTCCCGGCTCCAATGCCGCGCGCCCCACTAACCCGTCGCCAAGACGCGGGGGATTCGCCCGCAAAGCGGTTATCAGTTCTTCCTCCATATGATCGGTGGCGCGCAGCAGGAACTCTTCAGACGGCTCGTCGTATTCGTAAATCGCCCCGCCGTCGGTGCCGCTCAATTGGACCGCATGGGAAACGATGCGCGTCAGCACGGTTTCGAAATCCAAAGTCGAGCTAACCGCCTGACCGACTTCGCCGAGTGCTTTCAGCTCTCCCACTGACCTAATCAGCTCTTGGGTTCGCTCTTGCAGTTCTTGAAACAACCGCACGTTCTCGATGGCGATGACGGCCTGAGCGGCAAAAGTTTCGAGCAGTTTGATCTGCTTCTCCGTGAAGGGGCGGACCTCCATGCGGCGAATGACGATAGCCCCGATCGGCGCTCCCTCGCGCAGCATCGGCGTGATGAGCATCGTGCGCGTACCGATCGGCCCCTGCCGATCCCTCGATTCCGGATATTCGGCTTCGAGTTCCGCCACGAGGTCATGAATATGAATGGTGCTTCGATCGATAAGAGCTCGGCCCACGGGCGTGCCGTGGGTTATTCGTCGAGACCCAGGGACAGGCATCGACCCATGGACCGCCACCTGATGCATAACATCGCCGTCGAGCCGAATGACTGTGGCATCCGTGGCATCGCACAGCCTCGCCGCGCTCGCCGCAACTGCATCCAACACGGGTTGGATGTCCGTCGGCGAGCTAGCGATGACACCCAAAATCTCACTCGTCGCCGTCTGCTGCTCCAGTGATTCCTTGAGCTCTTGGAACAGCCGCACGTTCTCGATGGCGATCACCGCTTGGTCGGCGAAGGTTTTGAGAAGCGCAATCTGCTTGTCCGATGAATGGGCGAACTTCCGTGCGGCGAATCAAGATCGCACCGATTGCGACCCCCTCGCGCAGCAACGGTGCGACTAAGCATAGTACGTAGACCGACGGCCTGGGTGAAAGCCCAGCCTTCAGGAAATTCGGCCTGAGCCTCCAGGCTCAACATGTCATCGACGTGTACGACCGCTCGATCGATCATAGCTCTGGCTGGAGCATGACCCCGAATGAGAGGTCTCGGTTTATCGCGGTCGGGGATAGGCATAGCTCCGTATGAGGCCACGAGCCGATAACCAGTCGCCGTCAATACGGTAAATGTTGGCATCGGTCGCGTCACATAGCCGCGCTGCGTTCTCCGCAACAACATCCAACACCGGCTGAATGTCGGTCGGCGAGCTGGCGATGACGCCCAGAATTTCACTCGTCGCCGTCTGCTGCTCCAGAGCTCGGTGATTCGCGATTGCGTTCTTGCAGTTCTTGAAACAGCCGCACGTTCTCGATGGCGATGACCGCCTGGTCGGCGAAGGTTTCGAGCAGTTTGATCTGCGCCGGGGTGAAGGGACGCACCTCGGTGCGACGTGCGTTCAGTGTTCCAATGAGTTCCCCCTGCTGACGAAGGGGAACGGCCAAGAAGGTGCGACAACTGGCTGACGGAACCCAACGTTGGGAAATCGTTCTGCGCGCGGACGTCGGGAATGTGGAGCGTGCCATGCTCGCGCATCCAGCGATACTGTGGCTCATCAATACTGATCTCGACGCGGCTGATGGGTATGGGACCAAAATGAGCCCGCGAAACCATAGCGTTCCCCTCGCGGAGCCGCAGCACCACGTCATCGATCCCGCAAACCCGCGCGGCGCTCTCGACGATGGCGTCGAGCACCGGCTGCACGTCCGTCGGCGAGCGGCTGATGATGCCGAGCACCTCGGCCGTCGCCGTCTGATGCTCCAGCGCCTCGCGCAATTCCGCGTTGCGCTCGCCGAGTTCCTTGAACAGCCGCACGTTCTCGATGGCGATCACCGCTTGGGCGGCGAAGGTTTCCAGCAAGCGCGATCTGCTTGTCGGTGAAAGGCTTCACTTCCGTCGCGACGAATGTTGATCACCCCGATGGCCGTGCCCTCGCGCAGCAGCGGCGTTGACAAGCATGGTCTCGACTCCATGCCGTGCGGCAATGACTGCTCGGGAATCTCGCTCTGCCTGCAGCATCGGCAATCGTGGATGGCTTGTCGCTCGCTGAATGCGCGATTGCCTGAAGTCGGCAATCCAACACGTCCCGGTCGGCTCTGCAGCCAGGCGTACTTGCTTCGGCAGTCTCGCCATAGTGGGCGACGACCCGAAGAACATCTCGCCATCGAGCAGGCGAATCGTGACGCATCGGTCGCGCCGCACACACGCGCACGCGCTTTCGGCGATGCGTATCCAGCACCGGTTGAATGTCCGTCGGCGAACTGGCGATCACACCCAGGATTTCACTCGTCGCCGTCTGCTGCTCCAAGCTGAGCTCCGGTTGAGTTCTTGCAACTTGAACAGCCGCACGTTCTCGATGGCGATCACGGCCTGGTCGGCGAAGGTTTCGAGCAGCTTGATCTGCGCCGGGGTGAAGGGGCGCACCTCGGTGCGACGCGCAGTCAGTGTTCCAATGAGTTCCCCTTGCTGACGAAGGGGAACGGCCAAAAAGGTGCGATTCGAGTTGCTGTCGGTAACCCGCCCTTGTGAAATCGTTCTGCGCGCGCGATATCGGGAACGTGAAGCGTCCCGTGCTCGCGCATCCAGCGACACCGTGGTTCATCAACACTGATCTCGGCGCGGGCGGTGGGCATGGAACCAAAATGAGCCCGCGGAATCAGCACGTTCCCCTCGCGGAGTCGCAGTGTCAGGTATTCGATCCCACAAACCCTGGCGGCGCTCTCGACGATGGCGTCGAGCACCGGCTGCACGTCGGTCGGCGAGCGGCTGATGATGCCGAGCACCTCGGCCGTCGCCGTCTGATGCTCCAGCGCCTCGCGCAATTCCGCGTTGCGCTCCTGCAGTTCCTTGAACAGCCGCACGTTCTCGATGGCGATCACCGCTTGGTCGGCGAAGGTCTTGAGCAGCGCGATCTGCTTGTCGGTGAACGGCCGGACTTCCGTTCGGCGGATCATGAATCACCCCGATCGCCGTACCTTCGCGAAGCAGCGGCGTCGCCAAGCACGGTTCGGACAGCCGATCGCCTGGCAATGAACCTGAGCTGTCCGGAAATCTCGTCTTGCGCGTCCGGGCTGCAGATGTCTGGAATGTGAATCGTCTGCCGGTCGAGCATCGCTCGGACCGCGCACCGATAGCGCGAGTCAATCGGCGACCTTCTCGGCCGCGACGAGAGGCATCGATCCATGTGAGGCGCCAGCCGAAGCACATGTCTCCGTCAACGACGCCAAATTGCGCATCGTTTGCGTCGCACAGACGCGGCGGCGCTCTCGGCAACCGCGTCCAGCACCGGCTGAATATCCGTCGGCGAGCTGGCGATGACGCCCAAGATCTCACTCGTCGCCGTCTGCTGCTCCAAGCGCCTCCGTGAGTTCTTGAACAGCCGCACGTTCTCGATGGCGATCACCGCCTGGTCGGCGAAGGTTTCGAGCAGTTTGATCTGCGCCGGGGTGAAGGGGCGCACCTCGGTGCGACGTGCGATCAGTCCTCCAATGAGTTCCCCCTGCTGACGAAGGGGAGCGGCCAAGAAGGTGCGCCAGCGCCGACGGAACCTAACGTTGGGAAATCGTTCTGGGCGCGGACGTCGGGAATGTGGAGCGTGCCATGCTCGCGCATCCAGCGAAACTGCTGGCTCATCAATACTGATCTCGATGCGCGCGATCGGTATGGGGCCAAAATGAGCCCGTGCAACCATAGCGTCGCCCTCGCGGAGTCGCAGCACCACGTCATCGATCCCGCAAACCCGCGCCGCGCTCTCGACGATGGCGTCGAGCACCGGCTGCACGTCCGTCGGCGAGCGGCTGATGATGCCGAGCACCTCGGCCGTCGCCGTCTGATGCTCCAGCGCCTCGCGCAATTCCGCATTGCGCTCCGCAGTTCCTTGAACAAGCGCACGTTCTCGATGGCGATCACCGCTTGTGCAGCGAAGGTTTCGAGCAGCTTGATCTGTTTTTCCGAGAAAGGCCGGACCTCCATGCGTCGAATCACGATCGCGCCTATGGCAACACCCTCGCGGAGCAAGGGTGTCGAAAGCGTCGCACGCTGGCCCGTGATCTGCTGAAGATACTTAGCTCCAGCGAACTCGCCATCTATTTCGGCTGCCAGAGTCTTCAACGTGAACAGTTCGACGGTCGAGGACCGCTCGACCGCAACGATGTCACGGCGAATCGGGATACCTTCCGCTCGTGCACTTGATGGCACGGCGATCGAGCCATGTGAAGCCACGATACGGAGGACATCGCCGTCGACACGCGTGATCTGCGCATCGGTTGCCTCGCATAGCCGCGCAGCGTTTTCGGCAACGGCGTCCAGCACCGGCTGAATATCCGTCGGCGAGCTGGCGATCACGCCCAAGATCTCGCTCGTCGCGGTTTGCTGTTCCAACGATTCCTTGAGTTCTTGAAACAGCCGCACGTTCTCGATGGCGATCACCGCCTGGTCGGCGAAGGTTTCGAGCAGTTTGATCTGCGCCGGGGTGAAGGGGCGTACCTCGGTGCGACGTGCGTTCAGTGCTCCAATGAGTTCCCCCTGCTGACGAAGGGGAACGGCTAAGAAGGTGCGCCAGCCGCCGGTGGAACCCAACGTTGGAAAGTCGTTCTGCTCGCGGACGTCGGGAATGTGGAGCGTGCCATGCTCGCGCATCCAGCGAAAATCGTGGCTCATCAATACTGATCTCGACGCGGGCGATGGGTATGGGACCAAAATGAGCCCGTGGAACCAGACTGTTCCCCTCGCGGAGTCGCAGCACCACGTCATCGATCCCACAAACCCGCGCGGCGCTCTCGACGATGGCGTCGAGCACCGGCTGCACGTCGGTGGGCGAGCGGCTGATGATGCCGAGCACCTCGGCCGTCGCCGTCTGATGCTCCAGCGCCTCGCGCAGTTCCGCGTTGCGCTCGCCGAGTTCCTTGAACAAGCGCACATTCTCGATGGCGATCACCGCTTGGGCGGCAAAGGTTTTGACCAGCTCAATTTGCCTCTCAGAAAATGCTTCCACAACATCACGCCAGATTGTAATGGTTCCGATCGCTGTTCCTTCGCGAAGCAGGGGAACCGCCAGGGCGGAGCGTGCACCGGCCGGCCGGCCAGGGCCGTCATAATTGGCGTCCGCTTGTGCGTCAAGACGTTGGAAATGTTGTCCCTCGAGGAACGCTCGACTGTTCAAACTCCCAGGTTACGGGCGGATGGGTTGGTCACGCATAACTGCGATTTCTTCAACGGTCTCGTTGAAACTGCGCAACGACGCGAAGAAATTCTCCATCATATTGATAAATGTGACCTTTCTCAGCGCCGGCCAGCCGCACAGCATTTTCAACCACCGTATCCAATACCGGCTGAATATCCGTCGGCGAGCTAGCGATGACGCCCAAGATTTCACTCGTCGCTGTCTGCTGTTCCAACGCTTCAGTGAGTTCTTGAAACAGCCGCACGTTCTCGATGGCGATCACCGCCTGGTCGGCGAAAGTTTCGAGCAGCTTGATCTGCGCCGGGGTGAAGGGGCGCACCTCGGTACGACGTGCGTTCAGTGACTCCAATAAATTCTCCCTGCTGACGAAGGGGAACAGCCAACGAGCGAACGAAAGAGGCCGGAAGTCACCTACTGGAAAATCGTTCGGTGCTCTGGCGTCGGGAACGTGGAGTGTGCCATGCTCGCGAATCCAGCGAAACTGTGGCGTCATCGACGCTGATCTCAGGTGCGCCCAGTCGGTATGGGGCCGAAATGAGCCCGCACCGCCATCGTGTCGCGCTCGCGCAGTCGCAGAACCACGTCATCGATTCCACAAACCTTAGCCGCGCTCTCGACGATGGCGTCGAGCACCGGCTGCACGTCCGTGGGCGAGCGGCTGATGATGCTGAGCACCTCGGCGGTTGCCGTCTGATGCTCCAGAGCCTCATTTTCCCGCTGCACAGATTGAGCGAGTTCCTGGCATAGCTCAGCGATCGTCTGCGCTTGTTTAGCCACCAACGTTTGCCTCGCGGGACGGAGCGGTTTTGCCTTGGTACTCTTTGAACCCTTTTTTCTCGTGGGTGCCATTAGAAGCATCGCCTCAAAACGGGGATATTTGTCGTGGGAACAAACTACACATAAGACAGGTTCGCTTACACCGCAGAAACAACTCCATGCGGCTCCGCTGACTTGTACTTCAGGCAGTTAGTGGCGTCAACGATGAAATCTAACCTGTTTCGCGGAGTAGGATTCGACTGGTGAATAGTTAGCAAGGGCGATGTTCGGTTTGCGGCGCACGAAATCGGCCGCACATGCGGAAATCCTACCACGTGGGAGCTGTAGGAAAATAAGTAGCGCTGAGGCCTCGGCGCGCCTCTTCCGATGGTGCCTATGCCGGCACCGTGTGACCAAGCGCCGGATTCCATACGGAGAAAGTGACGGACCTGGTTCCGTATCTGACGCAAATAACACTTTTCGCAAGTGCCGCATGCGTGATAGCTTCCAGCACGAGGTGCGCAATGAGGATAGTTTCTTTCAGATCAATCCTGGTCGTTGCCATGCTGCTTGCTGGTGGAGCGATCGCTCAGGGACAGCAGCCGAAGAAAGTCCCGCGGATAGGGTATCTATCGAATTCCGATCCAGCTACTGAGTCCGCCCGTGCCGAGGCAATTCGGCTGGCTCTGCGCGAGCGTGGCTACATAGAAGGACAGAACATCGCCATCGAGTACCGATATGCGGAGGGGAAGCGCGATCGGGCCCCTGAGCTTGCGGCGGAGCTGGTGCGTCTCAAGGTTGATATCATCGTGGTAGCAGGAGGGGACCCGTGGATCCGGGCGGCCAAGAATGCGACCAAGACGATTCCCATCGTTATGGTGGGCGGTGGGTCCGATCCTGTCGAGGCAGGCCTGGTTGAAAGCCTTGCCCGTCCCGGCGGCAACGTCACCGGCCTTACACTCCTTACCAGAGAACTAGGCGGGAAGCGGCTGGAGCTGCTCAAAGAAGCCGTTCCCAAACTTGCCCGTGTCGCGGTTCTCTACGATCCGGCCGACTCCGGCCAGTGTACTCGAGGTGAAAGAGGTTCTCCCAGCCGCGGCGCGTGCGCTGAAGTTGACTATTCAGCCTTGGGAGGTACGAGCTGCGGACGATTTCGAGAAGGTATTCGCTGCGCTAAACAAGCAGCGCCCGGATGGACTCTACGTGCTCACCGCGGGCCCGCTAATGAGTGCTAACCGAAAACGGATCGCGGGCTTTGCGTTAAAGAGCCGGTTACCGTCGATGTACAGCAACAGAGAAGCTGTAGATGCCGGTGGGCTCATGTCCTACGGGGCGGACCTCGCGGACAGCTACCGGCGCGTCGCATATTACGTGGACAGAATCCTGAAGGGAGCCAAGCCTGCCGATCTGCCGGTGGAGCAGCCGATGAAGTTCGAGTTCGTGATCAATCTCAAGACGGCGAAGCAGATCGGCGTGACGATTCCACCGGAGGTGCTGGCGCGAGCGACTAGGATAATCAAATGACAGCGGTCAGAAGTCAGACGTCAGACATCAGAAAAGCAGGACGGAAAGCAATGAGTAAGAAAATCATTCTCCTTGCTCTTTGCTCCCTGCTCTTTGCTCCCTGCTTCCCTACCCAGGCGCAGCCAACGAAACTCCCGCGGATAGGAAACCTACGTGGTTCCTCCCCTTCCGCTGAATCGGCCCGCATCGAGGCCTTTCGCCAAGGTCTGCGCGACCTTGGTTACGTCGAGGGGAAAAACATTGTCATTGAGTTGCGATATGCGGAAGGGAAACTCGATCGCCTCCCCGCGCTTGCGGCCGAGCTTGTGCGTCTCAAGGTAGACATCATCGTCACGGCTGGTCCATTACCAACGCGTGCCGCAAAGGAAGCGACGACAACGATTCCCATAGTCATGACGAACGATCCTGATCCAGTCGCAACAGGATTCATCGCCAGCCTTGCGCGGCCTGGTGGGAACATCACCGGGTTGTCCACACTTGCCCCCGAGCTAAGCGGAAAACGACTGGAGCTGTTGAAGGAGACCATTCCCAGGCTCTCCCGCGTGGCGGTCTTTGGAACTTCGACCAGACCAGACCACGCACAAGTGTTAAGAGAGGTGGAACTCGCGGCAGGGACGTTGAAAGTGAAGCTTCAATACCTAGACGTTCTAGACCCCAAGAATATTGAGACCGCATTCCGCGCTGCGAGCAAGGGATCGGCTGAGGCAGCCCTTATGATGGCGGCGGGCCCTATCGCCAATGCTCACCGCACACAGATTTTTGCACTCGCGGTAATGCACCGACTCCCGGTGATGTACATCTCACCAGCAATCGTGGAGGCCGGCGGGCTCATGACCTACGGCGTGGACAACAGGGACCTGGACCGGCGCGCCGCTACGTATGTCGACAAGATTTTGAAAGGTAGAACACCTGCAGACCTTCCAGTAGAGCAGCCGACCAAGTTCGAGTTCATCATCAATTTGAAAGCCGCCAAGCAGATCGGCCTGACGATCCCGCCGAATGTGCTGGTCAGAGCAGACAGAGTAATCAAGTGATCGTGGTCAGTGGTCGGTTGTCGGTAAGAACATCGGAGACAAATCCATGATGAAATCCATTGTCATCTGGCTACTGGCAACTGCCATTGTGATTTCTGGTCCCATTGCCAACGCGCAGCAAGCTGGAAAAATCTTTCGCATCGGTTTCCTGGATGGAAGCACTGCTTCCGGTAGCGCGGTCCTCTTGGAGGCGTTCCGGCAAGAGCTGACGCAAGCTTGGATGGATTGAGGGAAAGAATATCACCATCGAGTACCGATTTGCAGAGCAAAAGTCTGAGCGCCTGCCTGAGCTTGCGGCGGACCTGGTTCGTCTTAAGGTTGATCTGATCGTGGTCTCAGGGACGCCACCGGCGTTGGCGGCGAAGAAAGCCACCACTACTATCCCCATCGTGATGGCGAACGCTGGGGACCCCGTGGGTGCAGGTCTGGTTGCCAGTCTGGCGCGGCCGGGAGGCAATGTCACCGGGTTCTCGAGTTTAGCGACCGAGCTAAACACCAAAAGGCTAGAGATACTCAAGGACGCGATCCCCAAGCTCGCCCGAGTTGGACTTCTGCGGCGGCCGGGAGGCGAGCATAGGCAATCAGACCTCCAACTGAAAGAGCTCAGGCCTGCGGCTCTGGCGCTGAAGCTAAAATTGGAGGAGATCGAGACTCAATCCGACGCCAAAGGTTTAGAGAGCGCCTTTCAAACCGCAAAGCAGAAGCAGGTGGACGCGATCATGACGACCACCAGTCGCCCTCTTTTTCGCCGAAAGAAAGCGGATCGTCGAGCTTGCCGGCAAATACCGCTTGCCGGCTATTTACTTTCAGAAGGAGTTTGTCGACGAGGGCGGTCTCATGTCCTACGGGGCGGACTACGATGACCTGTACCGGCGCGCGGCTGTTTACGTGGACAAGATTTTGAAAGGCGCCAAGCCGGCTGATTTGCCGGTGCAGCAGGCGACCAAGTTTGAGTTCGTCATCAACTTGAAAGCGGCGAAACAGATCGGACTGACACTCTCGCCGGAGTTTCTCTCGCGGGCGAATAAGGTCATCAAGTAATTTTGGATTTTCGATTTTGGATTTTGGATTTGGGGGGGCTAGGACATGACAAAGAAGTTTCGGACTGCAATTAGCTGGCTTCGATCCGACAATCCAAAATCCACAATCCAAAAGCGGCCCTGTAGACCAAAATCGGTGGCGCTTCTTGCCCTCGTTGTTAGCATTCGCGCTGTGTTGGGCTGTGGCTCACGCGCAGCAGCCTGGAGAAAATCTTTCGCATCGGTTTCCTCGATACATAGCACTGCTTCCGGTAGCGCGGTCCTGGTGGAGGCGTTCGGACAAGAGCTGACGAAGCTGGGATGGATTGAGGGAAAGAATATCAGCATTGAATACCGGTATGGAGAAAACAAAGGTTCTGAGCGCCTACTTGAGCTTGCAGCGGAGCTGGTTCGTCTTAAGGTTGATTTGATCGTGGTCTCAGCGACGGGACCGACGTTAGCGGCCAAGAGCGCCACCACTACTATCCCCATCGTGATGACGAGGGTTGGGGACCCTGTGGGTGAAGGCCTGGTTGCCAGTCTGGCACGGCCGGGAGGCAATGTTACAGGGCTCTCGACTTTAGCGACCGAGCTAAATACCAAAAGGCTAGAGATACTCAAGGACGCCATACCCAAGCTCGCCCGAGTTGGATTTCTGCGGGGGCCGGGAAGGCGGCATAGGCGCCATATCAACAGATCTCCAACTGAAAAAGCTCAGGGCTGCGGCTGTGGTGCTGAAGCTAGAATTGGAGGTGATTAAGACGCAACCTAATCCCAAAGGTTTAGAGAGCGCCTTCCAATCCGCAAAGCAAAAGCAGGTCAACGCGATTATGACGTTAACCTCTCCCTCCTTTTTCGGCTGAAAGAAAGCGCATCGTCGAGCTTGCCGGCAAATACCGGTTACCAGCTATTTACTTCCAGAAGGAGTTTGTCGATGAGGGCGGTCTGATGTCCTATGGGGCGGACTACGATGACCTGTTCCGCAAGTCCGCTCACTACGTGGACAAGATCCTCAAGGGAGCGAAACCTGCCGATCTGCCAGTACAGCAGGCAACGAAGTTTGAGTTCGTCATCAACTTGAAAGCGGCGAAGCAGATCGGCCTGACGCTTTCGCCGGAATTTCTTTCGCGGGCGAATCAGGTCATCAAGTAATTTTGGATTTTCGATTTTGGATTGGGCTCCGTCATACCGTTGGAAAACGGTATCCAGAGTTCAGGGGATAGGGATGGACCCCGGTCTGCACCGGGGTGACGACAATGCAAAAATTCTCAGCTTGGAGCCGGGAGCGTTCAGTGATCTGTGCGTCGTAGCTAGGGAAATAAATTTCGCAGTCACGGCCAATTATGCTGGGCGTAAAAAATCCGATCGCGGCACTGATGGTTTTCTTCATGGTTGCCATCGCCATTGCGCACGGCGCTTTTGCCGGCGAAGTCAGGGCGCCGTGGCAGGACGAATGGGATAGGACCGTCAAGGCCGCGGAGCAAGAAGGCCAACTGGTGCTTTACAGTCTCACCGAAGTCGGTGAGGCGATTGCCAACACCGGGTTCCCCCATAAATTCCCCAAGATTAAATTATCCGTGGTTTCGGCGCGCGGCGGCGAGCATATCTCGCGCATCATGGCCGAGCGGCGTGCCGGGAAATTTCTCGCCGACATCGGCAATCTCGGCAACACTTCGCCGTACACGCTCTACCAGAGCAAGGCGCTCGACCCGATCGCCTCGGCGTTTATCCTGCCGGAGGTCAAAGACGAGTCGAAGTGGTGGCAGGGCAAACAGCAGTTCATCGATCCCGAGGGGCGCTACATTCTGGTCTACGTCGGCGCGCCGCTGTTCTTACTTGGCTACAATACGAAATTGGTCAATCCCGCCGGTTTCAAGTCCTACTGGGATTTGCTCGATGCCAAATGGAAGGGCAAGATCGTCGCCTTCGATCCCAAGGCCGGCGGCTTTGCCGCCACCCGTGACCGCTTCTTTTTTCACAATCCGGAGTTGGGGCCGCAGTTTTTACGCCGGCTGTTCAGTGAAATGGCGCTGACGCTTTACGCCCGCTTTCCCCAGGGCGAAGACTGGTTAGCTGCCGGCAAGTATTCTCTCTGCCTATGCCGGCACCAGTCGATCAGTGAGGCGAAGAGTCAAGGGCTGCCGGTGGACTTGATGGAGCCGGCGCAGTTCAAGGAGGGCGTCGGCGTTGAAAGCCGCGCCAAGACTTTGGTACTGATGAACCAGGCGCCCCATCCCAACGCGGCGAAAGTGTTTCTCAACTGGTTTCTGTCGCGCGAGGGACAGAGCGACTTTCAAAAATCCGCGGCGAAATTTATCGACGCCGGCGCCGAGGGTTCGTTACGGATGGATATACCCAAGGATGAGATTCCGCCGCGCAATCGGCTCAACCCCGGGGTAAAATATATGCCGCAGTGGAATCCGGACTACTTCGATATGAAGCCGATTAACAAGGTGATCAGCGAAGCGCAGGCCGAAGCGGGGAAGAGATAGAATCGGAATGTTGGCCGCAAAGAACGCAAAGGACACAAAGTAGAAAGAATTTCGAAATCGGATAATTAACCGCAAAGAGCGCATGGGGCGCAAAAAAATCCACGAGGGATTCCGAGGTAGGGGCGTATCGCGATACGCCCGGTGGTGGTGCAGTGGCGGTCACCGGGTAAAACATTATTGATCGGCGAAGCGCTGGCCGAAGCGGGGAAGAGATAGGAATCGGAATGTTGGCCGCAAAGAACGCAAAGGACACGAAAAATTCGAAGTCACCACGAAGGTCGGAAGAATAATATTCCGAACTTCGTGTTCTTCGTGCCTTCGTGGTGAAAGTAAATTGGGAGAAGCAACTCTATGCTTAGCCAAGAAGAGAACGATCTACTAACCCAAGTTGGCCGGGGCACGCCGATGGGCGAGCTGTGGCGGCGTTATTGGCTGCCGATTGCCGCGTCCTCCGAGCTGATCGCGCGGCCGACCAAAGCCGTGCGTTTGTTGGGCGAGGATTTAGTGCTGTACCGCGACCGGCAGGGGCGGCCGGGGTTGATCGGGCCGCAGTGCGCGCATCGGCGCATGTCGTTGGTGTTGGGCATTCCCGACAACGACGGCTTGCGCTGTCCGTATCATGGCTGGCTTTACGGTAAAGACGGCAAGTGTTTGGAGCAGCCGTACGAACAAGCCGAAGATCCCGCGAGCACCTTCAAGGATCGCATCCGTCTGCCGGCCTATCCGGTGCAGGAACTGGGCGGGCTCGTCTTCGCCTATCTCGGACCGGAGCCGGCGCCGCTGATACCGCGCTGGGAACTGTTCGTCCGCGATGGCGTGCTGCGTGATATCGGCGCGGCGGTGATTCCCTGCAATTGGTTGCAGATCATGGAGAACTCGCTCGATCCGGTGCATGTCGAGTGGCTGCACCAGCATTTTTTCAACTATGTTCAAGAACGCTTGGGGCGCACCGACTTCAAAGGCAAGCCGGTGAGCCACAAGAAGATTAACTTCCGCGAATTCGAGCATGGTCTGATCAAGACGCGCATGCTGGAGGGGCAGAGCGAAGACAGCGAGGACTGGCAGGTGGGCCATCCGGTGCTGTTCCCGAATATTCTCTTGAGCGGCAGCACGCAGCGGCCGACCTTTCAGATCCGCGTGCCGCTCGACGACAGCCATACGCTGCACCTTTGGTACACCTGCTATGTGCGCCCGGATGCGCGTGAGCCGCAGGAGGTGATTCCGCTGTATCAAGTTCCCGTGCCCGGCGTCGACGTTACGGGTGAGCCCGACTGGTCTCTGCTCGACAACAACAGCGGTGAAGACATGATCGCCTGGATGACCCAGGGCGGTGTGGCGGACCGCACACAAGAGGCGCTGGGACTGTCGGACAAAGGGATTATTCTTTACCGCCGCCAATTGAAGGAGCAAATGGAAAAAGTCCAAGCCGGCCAGGACCCGATGAACGTGTTCCGCGATCCGGCGCAGAATGTTTCGATCAAACTGCGCCTGGAGGAAGCTAAGCTTAACAAGAACAGCTTTCGCACCGGTCAGACCCGCCAGGGTGGGGCGACCAAGTATAGTCCGATTCTTGATAGCGAAGAGAAATAACCGTTCAAAACGTTCATGCCCCTACTCCTTTCTTCTTTACAGGAGGGCGGGTTTTCTAACCCGCCATTGATCGCGGACAAGAATGTCCGCGCTCCCATGGGGAGGAAAGAGGCGGGCGCTTGAACGTACGGAACATCTGCAACGAATGGAACGGCTGGAACCATTGTAGGAATCGATCATGACTATCAGAATCGGATTAGTCGGCCTCGGCACCGGCGGCAGATCGCTGCCACTCGCGATTGCCAAGACGACCGGCTTCACCTTTGTCGCCGGCGCCGACCTGCGCGAGGAGGGGCGGGCGCAGTATGCCAGTGAATTTGGCATTCAAACCTTCGCCAGCGTCGAGGCCTTGTGTGCGCTGAAGGAATTGGACGCGGTCTACGTTGCCACGCCCAATCCGTTTCACGCCGAGCATGCGATCGCGGCGTTGCAAGCGGGCAAGCATGTGATGGTCGAGAAGCCGATGGCGTTGACGCTGGAAGATTGCGACCGGATGATCGCCGCCGCGGAACAGAATCGCGTCAAACTCATGGTCGCGCACACTCGCAGTTGGAATGCGCCGATTCGCAAGATGCGCGAGATTATCAGCAGCGGCCGGCTCGGTCCGGTCACCCAGGTGCATACGATTCGCTACTCGCCTTGGCTGCTCCGGCCGCGCGAGGCGATGGAAATCGATACCAACCTCGGCGGCGGCGTCTGTTACCGCCAGGCGCCGCATCAAGTCGACATCGCCCGGCTGTTGGGCGGTGGCCTGGTCGAGAGCGTGCGCGCCCACGCCGGTCGCTGGTCGGCGGAGAACGATACCGAGGGAAACTATTCGGCGCTCTTGCGATTCGCCGGCGGCGTCACCGCGACCTTGATCTATGACGGCTACGGCTATTTCGACGATCGCGAGTTGATCGAGGGCGATGTTTTTGGCGGTGAGCGGCGCTCCGGTCCGGGGCAGCGCCTGCGCCAAGCTCGCGCGGCGGGCAAGCTCGACAAGAACACCAGCCGTTCGGGCGTCGCCTTCGACATCGAGCGCGGCGACGGTGACCCGAGCCGGCGGCCGCGCCAGCCGTTTTTCGGCATTACCTTAGTCAGTTGCCAACGCGGCGCGCTGCGGCAATCTTCCGAAGGGGTGTTTACCTACGACGAGCAGGGGCGCTCGGAAATTCCTTGCGACCGGTGGGATGGCCCGCTCAAAGTCGAACTCGATGAATTTCACCGTTCGATTACCCTAGACCAGCCCATGCCGCACGATGGCAAATGGGGCAAGGCGACCCTCGAAGTTTGCCTGGCGATGCTGCAATCGAGCCGCGATCACAGTGAACAGCGGCTCTGCCATCAAGTCGCGAGCCCGTACTAACAGGGCACGGATGAAACCGGGAACCGGAATACCTTCTGCAAAGCCGCAAAGGCGCGAAGTGACAGGCCAGAGGCCTGTCATCCCGAGCGAATGCGAGGGATCTAAGACGGATTTCTCTCTTCGTTCGAAATGACAACGTTCACCCTTTGCACCTTGGCGGGAGGAATATCAGTATGGGAGATAAAGGGTATCGCGCTACTACCGACGCCAATCCGAATTCCCCTTGATCTCCAACGCTTCACGCGATATTAACGCGCAGGCTCTTTAGGGAGTATTAGCCATGGCTAAAACCGAAACCTACAACGCGCCGGCTTTGACGCGATCCTGGCTCCCGCCCTTGGATGGCGGCACGGCGATCATGGCGGCTTTGATCGGCTTCATGGGATTCTACGTGCTCTATCCCTTGACGCTGATCGTCGTCAACAGCTTCAACACCGCGACCATCGCCGAGCCGGAAGTCTACGGCTTGGACGCTTGGCGTAAGGCCTTCGCCGAACCGGGGATTTGGCGCTCGCTGTGGAACAGCGTCAAGATCGGCGTGGTTTTACAGGTCGTTGCCCTGCCCACGGGAATTTTCATTTCTTGGCTATTGGCACGCACCAATATTCTGTTTCCTAACGCGATGGAATTCGGCTTTTGGATTTCATTTTTCATGCCCGGCTTGGCGACCACCTTCGGTTGGATGCTGATGCTCGATCCGAGCACCGGCTTGATCAATTCCTGGCTGCGCCAGATGCCGCTGTTGAGCGGTCTCAATTTCGACATCTATTCGTTCTGGGGCATCGTCTTCGTCCATTTGGTCGGCAACGGGATTTCCACCAAAGTCATGCTCATGACGCCGGCGTTTCGCCGCATGGACGCATCGATGGAAGAAGCGAGCCGGATGTCGGGAGCGAGCGCTTTCACGACCCTTGTCCGCATCACCGTGCCGGCGCTGACGCCGGTGATCATCGTGGTATTTCTGCTCAGCGTCATTCGCATCTTTAGCAGCTTGGAAATTGAATTGCTGCTTGGTGTGCCATGGGGTTTTTATGTTTACTCCACCAAGATCGTCGACCTGGCGCGCCAGGAACCGCCATTGGTAAACCAGGCGGCGGCGTTGGGGAGTGTTATCTTGTTGTTCCTAGCGGTTTTTATTCCGCTCCAGCGCAAACTCATCTCGCGCCGCCAGTTCACCACCGTCACCGGCCAATTCAAACCGAAGATCATCGAGCTTGGGGTGTGGCGCTATCCGGCGACGGCCTTCGTCGGCTTGATACTTTTCGTTCTCGACGTGGTGCCGCTGCTCTCCGTGCTCGGCGGCAGCTTCATGACCCGCTTCGGTTTTTTCAATCTGCCGAAAACCTGGACGATGGAATACTGGCGCATGGCGCTCACCGATCCGCGCATTCTTCAGGGTTTGCACAATACTTTGATCGTCGCGGTCAGCGCCGGCGTGGTCGGCGCGCTGTTTTTCTCCCTGATCGGCTATGTCTTGGTGCGCACCAAGCTGCCGGGCCGCGGCATACTGGATTCGATTTGCTGGCTGCCGTCGGCGATTCCCGGTGTTCTTTCGGGCTTGGGTCTGTTGTGGATGTTTCTCGGCACGCCGGTGTTTCGGCCGTTTTACGGCACCATCGTTTTGCTGGTGGTTGCTCAAGTGCTCGGCGGCATTACCCTGGCGACGCAAATTCTCAAAGCGAATTTCGTCCAGTTGGGCAAAGAACTTGAAGAGTCGTCGCGCATGTCCGGCGCCGGCTTTTGGCGCACCTACTTGCGCATCGTCTTTCCGCTCATGGCGCAAACCATGGTGATGGTCGCGGTCATCAAGTTCATGTTCGCGGCGCAGCATAATTCGGCGATCATTCTCCTGGCGACTTCGGAAACCCGCACCTTGTCGCTGTTGGCATTGGATCAAGTCGCCGCCGGCTACCGCGAGGTGGCGAGCATTACCATCATCATGATCACCGTGCTGACCTTGGGTGTGGCGATCGTGGCGCGTTCCTTCGGTCTCAAAGTCGGCATCCGGGCGGAATGACAACGAGTCCTAAATTAGTAAATGTCGCGAAAGCCGTTGGGGATCGAGGATGGCAATTCTCGACAATTTGAGTCATGGCCGGTTGCGGACGATTAAGGAAAAGTGCCAGTGAGTTTCTTACGCATTCAAAATCTCTATAAGACATTCGGCCAGGTCGCCGCCGTCAATCGGATTAATTTAGACATCGCCGAGGGCGAGTTTTTCACTATGCTGGGCTCCTCCGGTTGCGGCAAGACGACGACCTTGCGCATGGTCGGCGGTCTGGAAAAACCGGATGGCGGCGAGATTCATCTCGGCGACCAGTGTCTGGTGGCGCCGGATAAAAATCTTTTCATCAAACCGGAAAAGCGCAACATGGGCATGGTGTTTCAGTCCTATGCCCTGTGGCCGCATATGACGGTTTTCGAAAACGTCGCCTATCCGCTGAAATTGCGCGGCATCAAAGGCGCCCAGGCAAGTAAAAAAGTCGAGGACGTGCTGGCATTGGTTGGGCTCGCCGGTTTGGGCGAACGGCCGGCGCCGGCGCTCAGCGGCGGCCAACAGCAGCGCGTCGCCTTGGCGCGGGCCTTGGTCTTCTCGCCCGAAAGTGTTGCTCCTCGACGAGCCGCTGAGCAATCTCGACGCCCAGCTGCGCGAAGAGATGCGCCGCGAGTTAAAGTCGTTGCAACAGCGCGTAAATATCACCGTGATCTTCGTCACCCATGATCAGATCGAAGCGCTGAGCCTGTCCGATCGTATCGCGATCATGAAATTCGGCGTGCTCGAACAGGTCGGCACGCCGGAAGAAGTCTATTTCCGCCCGGCGACGCCGTTCGTCCGCGACTTCCTCGGCAAGACGTTCCTGCTACCCGGCAAGATCAGCGCATCCACGGACCAATCGGTCAGTGTCGAAGTCCAGGGCTTCAGCTCGGCGTTGCTGAATTTACCGCGCACTAAAGTGATTGGCTCGGTGAACGGATCGTTGGCCATCGGCCAAGGCGTGACCGTGGCGATCCGTCCGGAGAAGGTCAATTTGACCGGCAGCCGGCAGGATGGCCGCGTCAACATGGTCGAGGCGACGCTGCAAACCGTGCAGTTCCTCGGCGACCGTTACGAGTACACCGTCACTCTGGGCGCGGATACCCGGGTCTTGGTTTCGCCGGAGTCGTACGATCTCAAGTCGGGCGACCGGGTTTATCTCGAACTCAAGCCCGAGGGCATGACGCTGTGGCCGAGCGACTCGTAGATCGCGGAGTTCAAAGTTCAAGGGTTCAAAAGTTCAACCAGATCCGGTTCGATGCCATCGGTTATCAGCTTCTTGCGGCAAGTCGTCGTGTTCTTGGCTTCATTAAATACAAAGAAAGTTCGCTGTGCGTCTGTCGCAGCAGCTTTATGGTTCTTGGCCATGGCTGGTGCTGCGCCGTTGTTCGCCGCGTCGATTTCCGGCGCAGAGGCTGAGTGGTCACGGACGGTTGAGGCGGCAAAAAAAGACGGCAAAGTCAGCGTCTTTCTTTACCAGCGGGAGAATATCGAGGCGGCGGTCAAAGCCTTCGAGAAAAAATATCCCGAGATCCAGGTCATCACCGCCAGCACACCGGCCGCCGAGACCGGACCGAGGCTGATGGCCGAGCGGCGCGCCGGAAAATTTCTTTGGGATATTTGCATCTGCGGACCGACGACGCCATTGGGCGTTCTTTATCCGGCCAAAGCTTTAGAGCCGATCAAGCCGGCGCTGCTGCTGCCCGAAGTGGTCGATGCCAGCAAATGGTGGGACGGCAAGCATCAGTACATGGATGGCGAAGGCGGCCATATTTTTGTCTTCGTCGGCAGCACCGACCTGCCCAACGTTTTTTACCACAAGCCACAAGTCGATCCCAAAGAATTCAAATCCTACTGGGACATGATTCAGACCAAGTGGCGCGGCAAGATCGTCGCTCTCGACCCGCGCCAGCCGGGCCGCCAGCGCGTCGGCGGCCGGCTGCTGTTCAATATTCCAGAACTCGGCGAAAGGTTTCTCACCCGTTTGTTCAGCGAGATGGACGTGACGCTGAGCCGCGATGAGCGCCAGGCGATGGATTGGCTGGCGGTGGGCAAGTTCGCCCTCTGCCTGTTCTGCGGCAATATCGAAGCGGCGCGTAGTCAAGGTTTGCCGGTGGAGGAGTTCGACGTGTTTCGTTGGAAGGAAACCCCGGCGATCTCCTCGGGCAGCAACGGTTCCGTCGCGCTGATGAATCAGGCGCCCCATGCCAACGCCGCCAAGCTGTTCATCAATTGGCTGTTGTCGCGGGAAGGCCAAGTATCGTTTCAGAAGATCATGAACTCGGATAATCTACTGGTGGAGTCGCTGCGCATCGATATTCCAAAAGATGCCGTGCCGGCCCCCCAGCGCCGCGTCGCCGGGGTTAAATACATCGTCATGGATACGGCGGAGCGGAGCAATCAAGAGCCGGTCAACAAACTGTTCAAAGAGATCATCAAGAAGTAAGTGAGCAGCATGAAGGCGTTAGCGTCTCACACCGTCATTTCCGTGAAAACGGCAATCCCGAGCCAAGAAGCAAATGGCGAGGAATGGTCGCTTCCCTTTTGGAAAACTAATCATGCGACACCTCTTGTTGGCTGGACACGGGAGCTGATGAAGTAAATAGCTGGCGATGACCAATTCTCCCTTTGGAAAAGGGGGATTAAGGGGGATTTGATTGTGGCGTGGGGATGGTGCTTTGCAGCAGATCGGCAATCCTTTGGGACGGTGGCGCCGCATGGAAGCGGAAAATCTCCCCTGGCCCCTCTTTTCCAAAGAGGGGTAACGAAGAAACTTCCAGGTATCGAAAGGTCCATCGACAAACTCGTGCAGACTCTTTGTTACGCACTCATAGTTTTTTTAATTGGTTTTCACCATCGCGTTCATGCCGCCGAATCCTGGACAGCCGAATGGGAGCGGACCGTCAAAGCGGCGGAGCAAGAAGGCGAGATTAACTACTACAGTGTCGGCGAAATTGGTTTTTTGAGCGAGTTCGAAAAGAGATTTCCGCGCATCAAAGTCAGAGTCAGCCAGGGGAGGGGCAACGAACTGCTGACGCGCATCATGGCCGAACGGCGCGGCGGCAGGTTCATCGCCGACGTGGTGCGTATCGGCAATACTTCCCCCTACGCGCTCTATCAGGCCAAGGCTTTACAGCCGATCGCGCCGGCGTTTATTTTGCCGGAAGTCAAAGACGAGTCGAAGTGGTGGTCGGGCAAGCATCAGTATGTCGACACCGAGGGTAAGTATATTCTCGTGCCGGTGGGCAGCGTGTCGGTCAACATGGCGGCCTATAACAGCGAGCTGGTGACACCCCAGGAGTTGGGCTCGTTCTGGGATTTACTCCAAGAAAAGTGGCGCGCCAAGATCGTCGTCATAGACCCGCGCTACGCCGGTTACGGCCGCAGCGGCGCGCGCACGGTGTTTTACCATCCGCAGCTGGGCGGCGAATTCTTGCGCCGCTTGTTTAGCGAACAGATCGTGATGGTTTCGCGCGATTACTCGCAGGCGATCAATTGGGTGGCGCAAAAACGTTTCTCGATCCTGCTGTTCGGCAATGGCGACGATATTTTGCAGGCCAAGGGCCAAGGGTTGCCGATCAACGTCGCCGACACCGGCGCGTGGAAAGAAGGCGGCATGCTCGAGCCCGGCGCCTTCACCGTTGCCTGGGCCGACCGCGCGCCTCATCCCAACGCGTCCAAGGTTTTTATCAACTGGCTGCTCTCCCGCGAGGGACAGCTGGCGGTGCAGCGCGACGGCGGCATCAACGATTCTTTGCGCTTGGATATTGCCAAGAACGAAGTGCGGCCGATGGCGCGGCGCAAAGAGGGCGCCAAGTACATGGTGACCTGGAAGGCTGAATGGATGGACGCCGAACCGATGCAGAAGGTTGTCGATCAGGCGTTGGCGAAGAGCGGTCGCAAGCCGTAGTCGGATCGGTCGAGGATGGATAATCGAGGATTGAGGATGGTATAGAAACGACCGAGACAGAGACGGGAGAGGGCGATGATTAGTAAGGAAGACAACGAGCGGCTGACACAGATCAAAGCGGGCACGCCGGTGGGAGAATTGCTGCGGCGCTATTGGTACCCGATCGCGGCGGTGTCGGAGTTGGCGCGCCATCCGACCAAGTTTGTAAAAATTCTCGGCGAAGAACTCGTTCTGTTCAAAGACAGCCAAGGAAAACTCGGACTGATCGATGCCTACTGCCCGCACCGGCGCACCAACCTTGTCTACGGCATGGCTGAAGAAGATGGTTTGCGCTGTCCGTACCATGGTTGGAAATTCAACGCCGCCGGCCGCTGTCTGGAACAGCCGTTTGAAGAGACCATCAAGCCCGGCGGTTTCAAAGACAAGATTCAGCTGGCCAACTATGTCGCCGAGGAAGTCGGCGGTTTGATCTTCGCCTATCTTGGCCCGCAGCCGGCGCCGCTGGTGCCGCGCTGGGACTTACTGGTGGAAGAGAACTACTGGCGGGAAATCGGTTACACGATGACCGCCTGCAACTGGCTGCAGACCGTCGAAAATATCGCGGACCCGGTGCATGTCGAGTGGCTGCACGGCGTGTTTCGCAATTACGCGGCGGAGCGCACCGGCAATGAGGAATTCAAACGCCGACGGGTGCGCCATCAAAAAATCGGTTTCGATCTCGCCGAGTACGGCATCATCAAGCGGCGCATTTTGGAAGGCGAGAGCGAAGAATCGGACGATTGGAAAATCGGCCACTGGCTGGTGTTCCCGACCATTCAAAAGGGGCCGGATATGCTGCGCTTCCGCGTGCCGGTGGACGAGACCCACACCGCGCAGTGGTACTACTCGACCCATCCTTTTGGCGAGGGCGAGCGGCAAACCGGCGAGCAGATGCCGCTCTATCATATGCCGTCGCCGGAACTCGACCGGCATGGCCAGCCGCAGTTTCAATACTTGAACAACGATGTCGACCCGCAGGACAACGCGATCTTTATTTCCCAAGGTGCGGTTTACGATCGAACTAAAGAACTCCTCGGCGAATCCGATCACGGTGTCGTGCTCTATCGCCATCTCTTGGAAAATCAGCTCAAGCTGGTCGCCGCCGGCAAGGATCCGCTCAACACGTTCCGCGATCCGGCGAAAAATATCCGTATCGATCTGGCCACCGAGAGCCCTGAGAAATTTCTCACCGGGCGGGCGGGGATGCCGCTCGGCATGCGGCGGCGCTACGCCGATCGCTTCAAGCCGCTGGCGTAAATATGCGCCTGGCGGCGCCGTTCCAAAGGTTCCAGTGGTTCCACGGGTTCCAACTGTGCGGCAGCACCTGGAACTACTGGAACCATTGGAACGATTGGAACCGGCCGTTTATATTATTCTGCTGGGGATTTGTATTTTG
Organism: uncultured delta proteobacterium; assembly: GCA_963760795.1. Classification (GTDB taxonomy): domain Bacteria; phylum Desulfobacterota; class Binatia; order UBA9968; family UBA9968; genus DP-20. The sequence continues at coordinate 227,849 of CAVXEP010000013.1, read as the reverse complement.
CATCATCCCACCGGAACTTCGCTATCGCCGGCACTTTCCAGACGGTTAAGAGCGTCACCACGGTGACTAAAATACCGCCGAACAGGGTGGTCTCGCGCACGCCGATGAGGGGAATCAACAGGCCTGATTCGACTTGACCCAATGGGTGCAGGCCGCGGTTGCTCAATTGAAAAACGCCCATCACCCGGCCGCGAAATTGATCCGGCGTGATCATCTGCATGATCGTGCCGCGCGCCGCGCCCCAGACGGTGTCGGTGAGGCCGATCAAAGTCATCAGTCCCAGAGCGATTGCGAAGGTCGGCGCCATGCCGAACAGCCCAAAGAATATGCCGTACAGGATCGCCGTGACGATGAGGATTTTACCCTGATAAGGTTTTTGGCCGATGGCGAGAAACAGCCCGGAGCCGACCACCGCGCCGAGGCCGCGCGCCGATTGCAACAGACCGAAGCCATGGGCGCCGACGCGCAGCACGTCGCTGGCGTAGATCGTCAGCATGGTGTGGTCCAAGCCGAACACCGACGCCACCGCTTCCATGACCGTGATGCCGAGGATGATCGGCCGGGCGATAATGTATCTAAATCCTTCCTGAGTCTCGGTCATGAAATGGCGCTGGCGCTTGGCTGCCGCTTTCGCCGTGACGCGTAGCATCATGAGCGTGACGACGACGACTAGAAAGCTCATGGCGTTGGCGTAGAACGCGCCGGCGGTGCCCATCAGACTGATGGCGACACCGCCGAGAGAAGGACCGATCAGGGCGGAACCTTTCCACAGGAGCGAGTTGAGCGCCACGGCATTAGGCAAGGCCGAGCGCGGTACCAGAGCGGGAAACATCGCCTGGCGCGCCGGTCCGTCGAAGGCGCCCACCGCCGCGCTCAAGAAAGTGAAGGTATAAATATGCCAGGGCTGGATGTGACCGAAATCATCCAAGAAGCCGACAGCGAGGGAAAGCGAACCGAGAATTACCTGAGTCCACAGGAGCATCCAGCGCCGATCGTAGCGGTCGGCGAAGGTGCCGCTGATCAATCCGAGAGTCAGCGCCGGGATCGCGCGAAAGATGCCATTTAAGCCGAGCAGCACCGCCGAGCCGGTGAGCTGGTAGAGCAGCCAGCTGGTCGCCGTCATCTGCATCCAGGTGCCGATATTGGAGATCAACTGGCCCGACCAGAACAGGCGGAAGTCGCGGTAGCCGAGGGCGGCGAGTTTGCCGGCGGGTTCAGGCGCGGAGTCGGTGGTCATGGGTGTGTTGCCAAGATCGTAAAATCCTCGGAATCTCTGGGCGCGAATTCCTTCCTCTACATGCCGCGCCTGAAAAAATAGCGGCGAGGTTCAGCCTATCGACCTTGGTATAAGAAATCGAGCGGGCGATGAATCGGGGCGACTTTGACAGCGGAATTATTGCACGGGCGGAAGATGGAGTGGCGCAACGACGGCGAACGCGGGACTGTCACTTGAGGATTTCTTTGAGCTTGGCGATCTGTGACGGCTCAAGCTTGAAAATTTCTTTGATGTTTTGTTCGAGCTCGGCGCCTGCCCTCCTGCCTCCGCTCGTCGCTACTTCAAAATATCTTTCAACTTGCCGACCAGCGCTGGTTCGAGCTTCATGATCTCTAAAACGTTTTGTTCGAGGGTCGCGCCGTCGGTGGGATTGATATCCAGATTCGCCTTTTTAGTCTCGGCCAAAAACTCGGGATCTTTCATCGTGTCCATGAAGGCTTTGCGCAGCATCGCGACGCGGTCTTTGGGCGTGCGCGGCGGCACAACGAAGGGCCGCACAGTCGGCCCATGGGCTTGCAGCACGATCTGCATGAGTTTCTTCGCTTCGTCGGTTTTCGCCAGGTTGATCGACACCGGCACTTTGGTCAGCTCCGGGTGCGACTTGGTGTTGCCCTGAAGCGCAATGATCATCTCGCCGCTCTCCACTTCCTTGCGCCAAGTCGATTTGGCCGACTCCCAGGAGATACTGACTCCGGAAACTTCGCCGCTGTTAAACGCCAGGCGGATTTCCGAAGTGCCTTTGTAGCCGGTGACCAGTTGCAGCGGCAATCCGATCGTCGCCTTAAGAATATTCGGCACGTCGTCGCTGCCGGTGCCGCTGGCGATGCCGCCGAATTTCACTACTTGCTTGGAACTTATCCACTTTTCGACATCGGTGATGCCGGTGGTTTTTGCGATGCCAAGAACAAAGTTATCCTGCATCGGCGTGCCGACAAATTCGAAATTGGGTGCGTTGAACGCGATGCCCGGTTTGCCGAGCAACTGGTGCAGGAACAAGCCGCCGATGAAGTGGCCCATCGTCAGTCCGTCCGGCTTGGCGACGTTGTAGAGGTGATTGGCAGCCAGCAAGCTCCCCGCGCCGGTCATATTGTCCACGCTGATCGACGGCTGGCCGGGAATATGTTTGCCGATGTGGCGGGCGATCACGCGGGCATAGACATCATAGCCGCCACCGGCGGCGAGACCGACAATGATGCGAATCGACTTGCCCTCGAAAAAGTTGCTTTGCGCGGCAACTTGTGCGGCGTGATAGGTTAGGAAAACCGCCACGGCGACAAATCCAGCGACGATTGGTCGTTTCATGCGCCCTCCTGATTACGGTTCGGTAGGGTATGCCGCTCTAGTCTTACCCACGTTGTTTCGTGCCGGCAAGCGAATTTCCCCCTTGCAGGTAGCTGAAAAAAATCTCTCGCAGGCTGCTCAAAAAGATCCAGAGGCAAGGCGCGCGAAAAATCGATCCTTCGACTCGGCTCAGGACAGGCTGGAGGCGTACATCGGCAGTACGATGACGCGAGGCGATTGAGCGCACCCTTCGACGATGCTCAGGACAATCGGCTTATGGGTCTTTTTCACCAGCCTGCTAGGATTATTTCAAAATCTCCTTCAGCTTGGCGATCAGCGCCGGTTCGAGTTTCAAGATTTCTTTGACGTTGCTCTCCAGCGTCGCGCCGTCTTCGGGATTGATGTCGAGGTTGGCCTTCTTGGCTTCGGCAAGAAAGTCAGGATCTTTCATCGTGTCCATGAGCGCTTTGCGGAGGATCTGCACGCGCTCCTTGGGTGTGCGCGGCGGCAGCGTATAGGGGCGCACCGTCGGGCCGTGGACGCGCAGTACCGTGGCGATCAGCCGTTTGGCTTCGTCGCCCTTGGCCATTTCGTATGCGACTGGAAGTTTGGCAAAGTCTGGGTGGGGTTTGAGCGTAGCCTGGAGAATTACTCTCATGTCGCCGCTGTCGATTTCCTTGCGCCAGGTGGATTTCGTCGACTCCCAGGAGTTGCTGATACCCTGCACCTCGCCGCTGTTAAACGCCAAGCGAACATCGGCGGTGCCTTTATAGCCGGAGACCAATTGAATCGGCAGACCCAATGTCGCTTTGAGAATATTCGGGATATCGTCACTGCCGGAGCCGTTGGCGACACCGCCGAATTTTACCACTTGCTTGCTGGCGAGCCAGCTGTTCACGTCGGTGATGCCGGTGGATTTATGCACGCCGAAAATGAAATTGTCCTGCGCCGGCACGCCCACGTACTCGAATTTCGCCGAATCGAATTCGATGCCCGGTTTGCCGAGCAGCTGTTGCAGGAACAATCCGCCGATAAAGTGGCCGATGGTGAGACCGTCGGGCTTGGCGACTTTGAACGTATAGTTCGCCGAGATCATGCTGCCGGCGCCCGGCATGTTGTCGACGACCATGGTCGGGTTGCCGGGAATATGTTTGCCCATATGGCGGGCGATGGCGCGGGTATAAGCGTCGTAGCCGCCGCCGGCGGTAAAGCCGACGACGAAGCGAATGGTTTTGCCGCCGTAAAAGTCGCTTTGAGCGACGGCGTGATTGGCACAGCCAAGCACGGCATTAAATAACAGCATTGCGGCCAAGATTGAGACTGTTCCCATGACGATAACCTCTCTGACTGGATTGACGGCAATGGCTTAGGTCGGATTCAAAATATTCTTGAGCTTCGCCGCGAGTGCCGGGTTGAGCTTGAAAATCCCGGCGACGAGTTTTTCCATTTCCTGGCCGGTGATCGGTTCGATGTCCAGGTTGGCTTTCTTGGCGTCGGCGAGGAACTCCGCATCCTTCATGGTCGCGGCGAATGCTTGGCGCAGCGTGTCGACGCGTGGTTTGGGGGTGCGCGGCGGGGCGACGTAGGGGCGGTAGAAGTCGGCGGGATCTTGGACGCCGGCCTGAAGCAGTTGGCGCGCTTCATCCGTCTTAGCCAGGCTTTGCGCCAGCGGCACGTTGGGTAAATCCGGATGAGGTTTGGACAGCGCTTGCAGCACGACGATGGCTTCACCCGATTGAATCGCTTTGCTCCAAGTCGAACGAATCGAATCCCAGGTCCAGCAACCGCCGGCCAACTCGCCGCTCTCTGCCGCCAGGCGAATCTCCGATGTGCCTTTGTAGCCGGTGACTAGTTGGATCGGCAGCGCCGTGGTGGCGGTGAGCATGCGCGCCATGTCGTCCGGCGCACCGCCGCCGATGCCGCCGACTTTTACCGGCGTCTTTGACGCCAACCATCTTTCCACGCTGGTGATGCCGCTGGCTTTGGTAAACGCACAGGCGCGGCTTTCTTTGATCGGCGAGCCCAAGAATTCAAATTTCGTCGCGTCGAACTCGATGCCCGGCCGTTTGAACAGTTGATAGAGAAACCAGCCGCCGTGGAAGTGGCCAAGGGTCAGGCCGTCGGGTTTGGCGACTCTGTACATGTGATTGGCGGCGATCAAATGGCCGGCGCCAGCCATGTTGTCGACGACGATGGACGGCTGCCCCGGCACATGCTTGCCGAAATGGCGCGCGATGGTCCGCGTATAAGTATCGAAGCCGCCGCCGGCCGAAGTGCCAACGATCATGCGGATGGTTTTGCCCTGGTAGAAATTTTCCTGGGCGGCGGCGCTGTCAGGAAGGATGGCGCGGGTTAACAGCGCGGCTGCGACAAGCGCGATGGGTAATTTCATGGAAAGTCCGCTCCTTCCGTCGAAGGCTCGGCGAATGTAAGGAAAAGGCAACTTTGTGTCAAGGCGAATTGGCGCTGATTCCGCTTGATGTTGGCCCGGTGCTGCGGGCGGGTGAGATTTCTCGCTGCGCTCGAAATGACAGACTTCAAGCCGCCGTCATCTCAAACGAAGAGAGGGATCTTGCCACACTCAACCGCTACCCTTCATCCGGCCAGTTTGACACCCCGGTGCTGCGGCTGTAAATTTTCCGGAACGATTCAGCCATGGTTAGGAGTTCGAATATGATCAACACCACCGGATTGGCGGCGACTCATATGGAGTGCCGCAACCTGCACGACTCGTTGAAAGTTCTCACCGAGCTGTTGGCCTTCGAGAAGCTATCCGAGAAGCCCGGCGAGGCGACGCTCAAGCATCCCAACACCCATTGGCAGTTGGTGGTCCATGAGGCCGGGCCGGACGCGCCAGCGAAGCCGATGCACAATCATTGGGGCGTGCGCGTGGTCAGTCCGGAAGAAGTGGACCGGGCCTACGATTATTTACTGGCGCACAAAGCCGACTACAAACTCGGCGCCATCGGCAAGCCGACCTGGAGTCATGGCTCCTATTCCTGCTATTTCGTCGAACCCGGCAGCAATGGCTGGGAGATCGAGTGCTACGAGGCGTTCAATCGCAAACAGGCGACCGCGGAGCGCTTCGGCGCGGTGAAGATGGCGCACTGGGATCAGTTGCTGCCGGAGGAGCGCTTTCCAGGACGCGGCTACGTGCCCCAGGGGTTCACCCATGGCACTTTGGTTGCCACTGACCTGGAGGCGAGCAAGAATTTTTACACCAATGTCTTGGGCCTGGACGCGCACCGGTTTAACGATAATGTGATCTACATCAAGCATCCGACGACGAAAACTTTTATCGTCTGCGCGCTGCGCCAAAATGCCCCGGTGTTCTCGGCGAACTTTCGCAATACCCTGACCGTGGCGTCGAAGGACGCGGTGAAAGATGTCTATCGGCAATTCAGGGAGAGAGGCGAAGCATTGGGCGTGCGCGAACTATTTCCGCTCCAGGAAACCAACGGCTCCGCGTCATTTTGTTTTCGCGATCCGGGGACGAATTGCTGGGAGATTGCGACAGCGAATTGATTTTTTTCAGATTGTTTCCTCTTCCTCATGGGAGAGGACAGTAAGGCTTCAAGAGGGCGACCGGCCGGTCGCCTCTAGAGCATTTTGATCACAAGCGAACGACCCCAACCGGTTTATAGTTCACTACACCCAATAGGCGGACAATTTATGACTGACAAACCACTGGAACAGATGGGGCTGCGCGATCTGCGCGGGATCATGCGGCAGAAGGCGCCGGCGGAGGCGTGGACGCATTTCAACGGCGCAGCCGAGACCAAGTCGACCTTTCACCGCAATCCGCGGGCGTTTCAGCAATACTTATTTCGCCAGAAAATTTTCCACGATGTCAGCGAGCCGGATATTTCCGTCGAGTTGTTCGGCAAGACGTTGCCGATTCCGGCGATCACGGCGCCAGTGGGGAGTTTTAGCTTGATTGGCAAAGATGCTGAGCGCGAAGTGGCTGAAGGCACGGATCGCGCGGGCGCGATGATGTTTGTCAGTCAGGCCGCGCATTTCAACCTGCACGACTGGCGCGCTGCCGACAAGTCGCCGCTGGTGTTCATGGCCTATATGAATCGCGGCAGGGAAGAGGTCGAAGCGTACGCCAAGACGGCGCAGGACTTGGGCTTCGCCGCTGTCGGCATCACCATGGACACCGTCAAGCCGGTGAAGATCGGCGATGAGGTGCCGTTGTCGACCAAGGACGGCAAACCGCGCAAGGGCCATAAGTCGACGCCCAAAGACATCGAGTGGATGAAGCAGATGGTAAAACTGCCGGTGGTGGTCAAAGGCATCATGGGCGCCGCTGACGCCAAGATTGCCGTCAACTCCGGCGCCGATGCCGTGGTGGTTTCCAATCATGGCGGGCGGATTCTCGATTTCAACCGCTCGGCTTTGGAAGCGTTGCCCGAAGTCGTCGATGCCGTCGGCGCTAAAGTTTCGGTGCTGCTCGACAGCGGCATTCGCAGCGGCGGTGATATCGTTAAAGCCCTGGCGCTGGGCGCCAAAGCGGTGCTCGCCGGCCGGCCGGTGGCCTGGGGCGTCGGCGCTTTCGGCGCGCGCGGTGTCGAGCGGGTGTTCAATGTTTTCGCCGAAGAGATGCAGCGCGTGCTGGTGATGACCGGCGTCGGAAGGGTGCGCGACGTGACCCAGGATATTCTCATGCGCGACGAGTGGGGAAAGGGACGCTAAACATGATCTACGTCATTTGGGGTATCGTTTTTGTCGCCGGTATCTGGATCATCTCGACCTACAACACGCTGACCGCGCTGCGCTTGCGGGTGCAAAACGGCTGGCACCAGATCAACGTCCAGCTCAAGCGGCGCTACGATTTGATTCCCAATTTAGTCGAAACCGTCAAGGGCTACATGCAGTTCGAACAGGACACGCTGCAAAAGGTCATCGACGCGCGCAGCAAGGCGATGGTATCGACGGGCGTCAAGCAGACGGCCGAGGCGCAGGGCGCATTGAGCGAATCCCTCGGCAAAGTCTTCGTGCTGATGGAGAACTATCCCGACTTGAAATCCAACAAGAACGTTCTCGACCTGCAGGAAGAGCTGGCGACGACGGAAAATCAGATTGCGTTTTCGCGCCAATACTACAACGATCTGGTCACTCAATATAACACCAAGCAGCAGGTTTTCCCCGGCAATCTGATCGCCGGTTTCTTCAAATTCCAGCCCAGCGAATTGTTCGCCGTGCCCGATGCCGAAATGGCGCTGCCCAAAGTCAGTTTGTCGTTGCCACGCTAGCTCGCCGCGCACACCGTTGATCGATTTCGCCCAACGCCAGGCCCATAATCAGCGCTGGAGTGCTGCGCTGCTGGGCTTCTTCATTCTTTTGTTTCTCCTCATCGGCGGCGCGGTCGACTATTCATACTTCGATGAATTCACGCCGGCGGGGTCGCGGTTTCCCATCGCGACGGTCGTGGCGCTGAGCTTTGCGACGTTCACTACGCTAACCGCCTACTATGGCGGTAGCCGTTTGATCCTCGGCTCCCTCGGCGCGGAAAAATTAGACATGCAAATCCCCGAGCACCGTGAGTTGCGTAACATCGTCACCGAGATGGCGCTGGCGTCGGGTTCGGCGATGCCGCAGGTCTATGTGATCAACGACGCCGCGCCCAACGCTCTGGCTACCGGTACCAATGACCGAAACTCGGCGATCTGCATGACCACAGGACTGCTGACTTTGCTCGACCGTGAAGAGACTCAAGGCGTGGTCGCCCATGAGATCTCACATATTCGCAACCAAGACACTTTGCTCATGACCTTGGTAAGCGTCCTGGTCGGCGGCATCGCGATCTTGGCGGACTGGGGGCAACGCGGCGCTTTTCGCTCGCGCGCAAACCGCCGCGACGGCGCTAAGAACCCCGCGTTGTTTATTCCATTGTTGTTGCTGGTGGCGGTGTCGCCGTTGCTCGCTCAGCTATTGGCGATGGCGGTGTCGCGCCAAAGAGAGTATCTCGCCGACGCCACGGCCGCCGAGTACACGCGCAACCCGCGCGGCTTGGCGCGGGCGCTGGAAAAGATTCGCGATGCCGGTGGGCCGGTAAACAAAGCCATGCGCGGCACCGCGCCGCTGTTTTTCTGCGATCCGATACGCCGCCGGTTAGACGACAGCGAGAGCGGCTTGGCTAACTTGCTAACGACCCATCCACCGATTGCCCGGCGCATCGCGCTGCTGTACGAGATGGCGGGAATGCCTCAAGCAGCCATTCGATAGAAGCACCGCCACCCGGTACGTCGCTGGCAAAATCGCATAAGGTTACACGAAAACCAGAGATTACCCTGAGACAGGCTAAAACAACCAGTTGGAATCAGGTATTCTAGCAATAATGAATAGCGATACCCTTATACCCTTCGCAACTATTACCATCGGTGAGATCGTCGACGTCTTGCTGGTTGCGATTCTTGTCTACACCGCGATCGTATGGCTGCGCCGCACAAGAGCCGCATTCGTGGTGCGCGGGATCATGATTCTGGGTGCCGCCTACTTGCTGGTGCGTTATCTGGACTTGCAGATGACCGCATGGATTTTTCAAGCGTTCTTCGCGGTCTTTGTCGTGATGATTGTGGTGATCTTCCAAGAGGAGCTGCGCCAGATGTTCGAGCGCATCGCGGTGTGGAGTTTTACCCGCCAGCCGGTTCCGACGGCGACTTCCGCCACCGCCGATATTCTGGTTCGCACCTTGGCCGACTTGGCGCGCGATCATATCGGTGCCCTGGTGGTGATCGCGGGGAAGGATCCGATCGATCGCCATATCACGGGCGGTATTGCGCTCAACGGTCGATTGAGCGTGCCGCTCCTGCGCAGCATTTTCGATAACCATTCACCCGGCCATGACGGCGCGGTACTTATTGAGCACGATCAGCTGACGCGCTTCGCGGCCCATCTGCCGCTGTCAAAGGATCTAGCGCAGACGGCTCAAGTGGGCACGCGCCATAGCGCGGCTTTGGGGATGGCGGAACTTTGCGACGCGCTCTGTTTGGTCGTCTCCGAAGAGCGCGGAACGATTTCCATCGCCCGCAACGGCCGGCTCCGGCAGCTCGACGGTTCCCAGGCGCTCGGCGCGGCGATTCAAACATTCTTGAATGAGAGGTTTCCGGCCAAGGCGAACGGGTCGCTGCGCTTGGGACTGCTGCGCGAAAATTGGCTGACCAAGGCCGTGTCGATCTGTCTGGCGATCGCACTTTGGTATTTGTTCGTGCCGGGATCGAAGCTTGTCGAGGTGAATTACAAGGTTCCAGTCACGGTGGAGAACCTGCCGGCGCACTTGCAACTCGAAGCGGTTTATCCGCCGGTGGTTAGCGCTACGTTTAGCGCGCCGCTGCGGACCTTTTATCTTTTCGATCGGAAGAAGATTCGCATTAGCGCCGATGTCGCTATGGCGGAGGTGGGCCGGCGCACGTTTACACTTTCCGATAAAGACCTGCGCTTTCCCAAGGAGCTGACCTTGCAAGAATTCAGCCCCACTTCGGTCAGGATTTCGGTCAAGGCGGCGCCGCAAGCGATCCCGCCCAATCGTGGATGACGTGAAGAGAAACACTCGGATGGCAAGATGAGCAGGAAACGCAAGAAGAACACCGGCGCTAATCGGCTGCCGCGAACGGCCGCGCCGATCGTCACGGAAGGGCGCGAGCGCGTGGTCATTGACGCTGTCAGGCCGATTGCGGACGGTGGCCGTTTCGCGATCAAGCGCATCGATGGCGAGGGGGTTGTTGTCGAAGCAGATATCTTCGCCGATGGCCACGATGAATTATCGGCGGCGCTCCTGTACCGCCACGGCGAGCGCGGCCAGTGGATCGAAGTGCCGATGCAGCCTTCGGCCAACGATATCTGGCGCGGTCAATTCCAAGTTACCGGACTGGGCGATTACTATTATACGGTCCGAGCCTGGATCGATCGCTTCAAATCGTGGCGCCATGGTTTCGAGAAAAAGGTCGCAGCCGGACAGGATGTCGAGGTCGAGCTGCTGACCGGAGCCGAACTCGTGACACTCGGCGCTAAGCGCGCTAACGGCAACCATAGTAAAACGCTTGATCGCTTCGCTAAAGCGCTGCGGGCGGACACCATGGAAGCCTCTCGGCTCGCGTTGGCGGAAGAACTGGCCACCTTGATGGCGCGGTATCCCGACCGGCGTTGGGCGGTGACCTATGGCAAAGAACTGCGCGTCGCCGTGGAGCGCAAACGGGCTCAGTTTAGCGCCTGGTACGAAATGTTCCCGCGCTCGTGCGCGCCGACAGCCGGTGTCCACGGGACGTTTAAAGATTGCATCGCCCGGCTGCCCTACGTAGCGTCCATGGGATTCGACGTTCTCTATCTGCCGCCGATTCATCCGATCGGCGTGTCGTTTCGCAAAGGCAAAAACAATGCGATGAGCGCCGCGCCGGACGATGTCGGCAGTCCCTGGGCGATCGGCGCCAAGGAGGGCGGTCATAAGTCGATTCATCCGCAACTCGGGACGCTGGCGGATTTTCACCAGTTGGTCGCCAAGGCCAAGGAGCAGGGTCTGGAAATCGCTCTCGACATCGCTTTTCAGTGCACGCCGGATCATCCTTATGTCAAAGACCATGTCGAATGGTTTCGTAAACGTCCTGACGGTTCGATCCAATACGCCGAGAATCCGCCGAAGAAATACCAAGACATCTACCCCATCGATTTCGAGAGCGAGGATTGGCAAGAGCTTTGGCGCGAGCTGAAAAGTATTGTGATCTTTTGGTGCGAGCAAGGCGTGCGGATCTTTCGCGTCGATAATCCCCACACCAAGGCTCTGCCCTTTTGGGAGTGGGCCATCGCCGAAGTTAGAAAAGAATATCCCGACGCAATCTTTCTGGCCGAAGCTTTCACGCGCCCGAAAGTCATGTACCGCCTGGCCAAGCTCGGCTTTAGCCAGTCGTACAGTTATTTTGCCTGGCGTAACACGAGCGCGGAGCTAACCGAGTACTTCACCGAGCTTACCCAGACCGCAGTGGCCGAATATTTCCGCCCGAACCTGTGGCCGACGACGCCGGACATCCTGACCGAGTATCTGCAATTTGGCGGCCGCCCCGCGTTCATGGCGCGCTTGGTGCTTGCCGCGATGCTCGGGGCAAACTACGGGATCTACGGTCCCGCCTTCGAGCTTTGCGAAAATGTCGCGCGGGAGGCCGGCAGCGAGGAGTTTCTCAACTCGGAAAAATACCAGCTCAGACATTGGGATCTGGCGAAACCGGACAGCTTGAAAGAGATCATCGCGCTGGTGAACCGGATTCGGCGCGACAATCCGGCGCTGCACGGCGACCGCAGCCTGAGATTTCATCCAGTCGATAATTCCCAGCTGATTTGCTTCAGCAAACAGTCCGACGACCTGACCAACGCCATCGTCGTCGTTGTCAATCTCGATCCCCATCATAGCCAGTCCGGCTGGGTCGAACTCGACGCCGAGTTGCTCGGGCTCGAACCGAAGCAACCCTATCAGATGCATGAACTGTTAACCGGCGCCCGCTATCTCTGGCATGGCGCGCGAAACTTTCTCCAACTCGACCCGCTGAGCATGCCGGCGCAGATTTTCCGGGTGCGCCATAAACTGCGCCGCGAGCAGGACTTCGATTATTTCCTGTAAAACGAAACGGATTAATGAATATGGGTCGTCAACCACGAAAACTCGAAATCGCTTCCCTGGAAGAGAATCCGTATTGGTATAAAGACGCGGTAATCTATGAAATCCACGTGCGCGCTTTTTGCGACGGCAATGGCGACGGCATAGGCGATTTTGTCGGCCTCACGGAAAAGCTCGACTATTTGCAGGACCTGGGCGTCACGGCGCTGTGGCTTTTGCCTTTTTATCCCTCGCCGCTGCGCGACGATGGCTACGATATCGCCGACTACACCGGCATCCATGCCGATTATGGCACGCTGCAAGATTTCCGAACATTTTTGCGCGAAGCGCACCGGCGCGGGCTTCGCGTGATCACCGAATTGGTCGTCAATCATACTTCCGACCAGCATCCCTGGTTTCAGCGCGCCCGCGAGGCCAAGCCGGGAAGCGCCGCGCGCGATTATTACGTTTGGCACGACAATCAGGAGCGCTATCAAGAGGCGCGGATTATTTTCAAAGATTTTGAGTCGTCCAATTGGTCCTGGGATCCCGTCGCCAAGGCCTATTTTTGGCATCGCTTCTATGCGCATCAGCCCGATCTGAACTTCGACAATCCGGAAGTGAAGAAAGCGCTTTTCGCCGTCTTGGATTTTTGGCTCGACATGGGCGTCGACGGTCTGCGCCTCGATGCCGTGCCTTATTTATACGAGCGCGACGGCACCAACTGCGAAAATCTTCCGGAAACCCATGCCTTTTTGAAAGAGCTGAGACGCCATGTCGACAAGAAATATAACTACCGCATGTTGCTCGCCGAGGCGAATCAATGGCCGGAGGACGCTGTGGCCTACTTTGGCGCCGGCGACGAGTGCCACATGGCGTTTCATTTTCCGGTGATGCCGCGGCTGTTCATGGCGTTGCACATGGAAGACCGTTTCCCGATCATCGACATCCTCGAGCAGACCCCGGCGATTCCGGAATCGAGCCAGTGGGCGATGTTCCTGCGCAATCATGACGAGCTGACGCTCGAGATGGTCACCGACGAAGACCGCGACTATATGTACAAAGTCTACGCCAACGATCCGCGCGCGCGCATCAATCTCGGCATCCGCCGCCGTTTGGCGCCGCTCTTGGGCAACAACCGCCGGCGCATGGAATTGCTCAATAGCTTGCTGTTCTCGCTCACCGGCACACCGGTGATTTATTACGGCGACGAGATCGGCATGGGCGATAATATTTATCTCGGCGACCGCAACGGCGTGCGCACGCCCATGCAATGGAGCGCCGATCGCAACGCGGGTTTCTCCCGGGCCAATCCGCAAAAGCTATTTTTGCCGGTGATCATCGATCCCGAGCATCATTACGAAACGGTCAACGTCGAAGCGCACCAGCAAAATCCCAGCTCCCTGCTCTGGTGGATGAAGCGTTTGATCCTGCTGCGCAAAAGCTACCGCGCCTTCGGCGAAGGCAGCATCGATTTTCTCTTGCCGGAAAATCGCAAGGCGCTGGTGTTCATCCGTCGCCACAAGGATGAAATTATCCTGGTGGCCGCCAATCTTTCCCGCTTTGTCAATTGCGCGGAGCTCGATTTGTCGGCTTACAAAGGCATGGTGCCGGTGGAATTGTTCGGCAACACGCGCTTTCCACCGATCGGCGAGTTGCCCTATTTTCTCACCTTCGGCCCGCATGCCTTCTACTGGTTCAAACTGTTGCCGCCGCAGATTTCCCAAGCGCGCTCAATGATCGACGGCTTCGAGCCGGCAAAATTGACGGTGACCGGCGCTTGGGAGCACATCCTTGAGGGCAAGCCGCGCGCGGTTTTCGAGCGCACCCTGCCGGCGTATTTCATGAGTTGTCGGTGGTTCGGCGGCAAGGGGCAGCAAATCCGTTCGGTGAAAAATATCGACGTCATTCCGTTCGATGCCGACGGCGTCAGCGCTTACATCACGACCTGGGAAGTCCAGTTTCTCGGCGCCACGCCGGAGAGCTACTTGCTGCCTCTCGCTTTTGCCTCGGGGGAGCGCGCCTTCGAGCTGCGCCAGGCGAACCCGCAAGCAGCGGTCGCGCAATTGACCGTCAAGGAAAAAAACCACGACAGCGAAGGGCTGCTTTACGACGCGCTCTATGACGCTAATTTTTGCAAGGCGCTGCTTCATGCTGTCGAGCGCGGCCGCCGTTTCCAAGGGGCGAATTTGCAGTTGGCGGCGCTGCCAGCCAAAGTATTCCGCAAAGTGCGCGGCGGCGCGGACGCCCACCTGGAGCCGGCGATGCTCAAACGCGAACAAAGCAATACCTCGGTGGTCTACGGCGACCGCATGATCTTGAAAATTTTCCGCCGCGTTATCGAGGGAGTCAACCCCGATCTTGAGATCGGCGGTTTCCTGACAGAAAAGGCGGGTTTTTCGCACACGCCGCCCCTCGCCGGCTATTTGGAGATGCGCAAGGGCCGGGGCAAGGGCGAGCCGGCAACGGTGGGGATCGTCCAAGGATGGGTTGCCAATGAAGGCGACGCTTGGCGCTATACGCTGGACAGCCTGGGCCATTTCGTCGACGGAATTCTTACCCGTCCGCAAGACGCCGCCGGCGCGGCGCTGCCGGCGCAGCCGCTGATCGAGTTGGCGGAACAGGAGCTGCCCGAGTTGGCGCGCGAACTCATCGGGTCATATCTGGAGTCGGCTCATTTGCTCGGCCAGCGTACCGGGGAATTGCACGTTGCCCTCGCCTCGGACAGTAAAAGCCCGGCGTTCGCGCCAGAACCCTTTACGGCGCTTTCCCGCCGCTCGCTCTACCAGAGCATGCGCACGTTGGCGGACCAATCGTTGACGCTGTTAAGCGAGCGGCTTAAGGGACTGGCCGAACCGGTTCGCGGCAGCGCGGAAAAAGTCGTGAAGCTGGAATCCGCCATCTTCGAGCGCTTTCGCCAAATCTCCGCAGCCAAGATCACCGCGATGAGCATCCGCTGCCACGGCGATTATCATCTCGGCCAGGTGCTTTTTACCGGTAAGGATTTTGTCATCATCGACTTCGAGGGCGAACCGGCGCGGCCGATGACCGAGCGGCGTATCAAGCGCTCGCCGCTGCGCGATGTCGCGGGGATGCTGCGATCCTTCGATTACGCTGCAGTCAGCAAGCTCAAAGGCGACCAGGTCCGGCCGGACGATCTCGCTCAACTGCAACCTTGGGCGCGCTTCTGGAACCGCTGGGTGTCGGTTAATTTTTTAAAGGGTTATCTCGACGCGACGCGCCAGGCGGCCTTTCTGCCGAAATCCGCCAGCGAGCTAAGACTGCTGCTGGATGTCTACCTGCTCGAGAAAGCGGTTTACGAATTGGGCTATGAATTAAATAACCGTCCCGATTGGGTGATCGTGCCGATCACGGGGATCTTGGGACTGATCGAGCGAAGTGAGTGAGCGCAACGTGATATCTGAAAAAACCGATCTGCGCGGCCTCCGTAAGAAGTGAGGAAGTGAGAGCGAAGCATGGCTATGGAATCTCTAAGTCTTTTATCCGATCAAGATCTGTTTCTCTTCAACGAGGGCAGTCATTTTCGTCTGTACGACAAACTCGGCGCTCATTTGGTCGCGCGGGGAAGCGCCGCCGGCGGCGACTTCGAGAGCGGCACCTATTTCGCGGTATGGGCGCCCAATGCCAATCATGTCAGCGTCATCGGCGAGTTTAACGGTTGGGAGAAAGGCAGTCACTCCTTGCAACCGAAGGGCGATTCCGGCATCTGGGAAGGATTTCTCCCCAACATCGGCAAAGGCACGCTGTACAAGTATCACATCGGCTCGCGCTTCAACGGCTACAGCGCCGACAAGGCCGATCCGTTCTCCATCTTCAATGAGATTCCGCCGAAGTTCGCGTCCATCGTCTGGGATTTGGATTATCAATGGAAGGACCAGCAGTGGATGGGTAACCGGCAGCACCATCAGGGCCTCGACAAGCCGATGTCGATTTACGAAATGCATATCGGTTCCTGGCGGCGGATGGCGGGGGAAGCTCACCGCTCGCTGTCCTATCGCGAGTTGGCGGTCGAGCTGGCGGATTACCTGCATCACATGGGTTACAGCCATGTCGAGTTTATGCCGGTCATGGATCATCCGTTTTTCGGCTCTTGGGGTTATCAAGTTACCGGTTACTTCGCGCCGTCGGCTAATTATGGCACGCCGCAGGATCTCATGCTGCTCATCGACGCGCTGCACCAGCGCGGCATCGGCGTGATTCTCGACTGGGTGCCGTCGCATTTCCCGAGCGACGAACATGGCCTGGCGTATTTCGACGGCACGCATCTTTACGAACATGCCGACCCGCGCCAGGGATATCACCCGGAGTGGCATAGCTGCATCTTTAATTGTGGCCGCAACGAGGTGCAGAGCTTCTTGATCAGCAACGCCCTGTTCTGGCTCGACCAGTACCACGCCGACGGTTTGCGCGTCGACGCGGTGGCATCGATGCTCTATCTCGACTATGCGCGCAAAGCAGGCGAATGGATTCCCAACAAGTACGGCGGCCGGGAAAATATCGAAGCGGTCGAATTTCTGCGCCGCTTGAACGCGGCCGTCTACGAGCATCACCCCGAGGTTGAAACCATCGCCGAGGAATCGACATCGTGGCCGATGGTCTCGCGGCCCAATTATCTCGGCGGCTTGGGCTTCGGACTCAAGTGGGACATGGGCTGGATGCACGATACGTTAGAATACATGCGCCAGGATCCGGTGCATCGGCGCTACCATCACAACAAGCTGACCTTTCGCATGCTCTACGCCTTTCAGGAAAATTTCGTCCTGCCGCTATCCCACGACGAAGTGGTGTACGGCAAAGGTTCGTTGCTCGGCAAAATGCCCGGCGACGACTGGCAGAAGTGCGCCAACCTGCGCGCGCTCTTCGGCTACATGTACGCCCAGCCGTCAAAGAAATTGCTGTTCATGGGCGGCGAATTCGGCCAGTGGAGCGAATGGACGCATGACGCGAGCTTGCAGTGGGAGCTGCTCGATCAACCGTTGCACGCCGGTCTGCAGAAATTTGTGCGCGAGCTCAATCATCTGTACAAGAACGAGCCGGCGCTCTACGAACAGGATTGCGATCCCGGCGGTTTCGAATGGATCGATTGCGGCGACGCCGAGGCAAGCGTGATCAGTCTCATGCGCAAGGGCAAAACCACCTCGACGATTATTCTGGTCATTTGCAATTTCACCCCGGTGCCGCGCTACAGTTACCGGGTCGGCGCGCCGCGCGGCGGCTTTTGGCACGAAGCCTTGAACAGCGATGCGGCGGTGTATGGCGGCAGCAACATGGGCAATCTCGGCGGCGTCGAAGCGGCGCCGGTTGCGCTGCACGGCCGATCCCATTCCTTGACGATCACGCTGCCGCCGTTGTCGGCGTCGTTTTTCAAGAGTGAGGGTTGATCCTTGACGGCGCAGCCAAAAAATTCAGGAACCGTTAGCGCTTGGCCTCGGCTTCCCATGAGCGCTCCGGATGCGAGCGATAGATTTAGGAAATAATTAGGGGTGTCCGCGGAATCATATGAGCGGGAGAAAGCCTGCTTCGCGGCGAACATGGATCTGAGAGCGGTGAGCCGGTCGATAAATTTATACTGTAAAAGCTGGCCGATCCAAACGTTAGGTTATGGCGGGCGCCGCCGAAATTGGTTTTCGACGAGGCCAGCCGAAGCGCGGTGGCGAGTAGTTCCATCGTCGCCGAAGGCGCCATCAGCAGCGGCAGCGGGATTGACGGCTCGGTCATCGGTCACAACGTGGGCATGCACAATTACCGCCATCGCGGCGGCCGCAACAAAAACGTCCTCATCGACAAATTTAACGCCTTGGTTCCGGGAACCGAGATCGGTTAGGACCGCGAAAACGACCGCGAGCGGGCACTCGTTTCGGGAGTCAGGATTACGGTTGTTCCGCGCGCCGCGGAGAAACACCGGTGGATCACGATCGAACGGGAGTGAGGTTAAAATTGCAAACCTGGATTGGCGCACAATTGTTAGAGAACAACCGCTGCGGTTTTCGCGTCTGGGCGCCCACGGCCCATTCCGTCGAGGTTATTAACGGCCCAAACGGGCGCGCGGCGCCACTCGACCGTGGCGCGGACGGATACTTTGTCGCGGAGATTGACGATATCCCAAGCGGCACGCTTTATCGTTACCGGCTCGATGGCGCGCAAGACCGGCCCGATCCGGCTTCACGTTTCCAACCTCAGGGCGTCCACGGCCCCTCTGCGGTGATTGACGCGAATTTTCCCTGGGAAGACGCCTCTTGGTTGGGTTTGCCGCTGGCGCGCTACGTTATTTACGAACTGCACGTTGGCACCTTCACCGGCGCCGGCACGTTCGAAGCCGTCGTGGCGCATCTCGTCGAGCTCAAAGCTTTCGGCATCACGGCCATCGAATTGATGCCGGTGGCGCAGTTTCCCGGAAGCCGCAACTGGGGCTACGACGGCGTGCTGCCCTTCGCCGTGCAAGATTCCTACGGCGGGCCGCAAGGTCTCAAACGCTTGGTCAACGCTTGTCACGAGACCGGCTTGGCGGTGATTCTCGACGTCGTCTACAACCATCTCGGGCCGGAAGGAAACTGTCTTGCCGATTTCGGTCCGTACTTTACTGACCGCTACAAGACGCCATGGGGCCCGGCGCTGAACTTCGACGGGCCGGATAGCGATCCGGTGCGCCGTTATTTTATCGACAACGCGCTTTACTGGGTTTGTGAATATCACATCGATGCGCTGCGTTTGGACGCGGTGCACACGATTTTGGATCACTCGCCGTACACTTTCGTCGAACAATTGGGAGACGAAGTACACCAAGCCGCAAGGACCCTGAATCGCCAGATATTTCTTTTCCCGGAAAGCGCCGCCAACGACGCGCGCCTGATTCGCTCGCGCGAGGTTGGCGGCTACGGCCTCGACGGCCAGTGGAACGACGATTTTCACCACGCGCTGCGTGGCGTGTTGACCGACGAACGATCCGGCTATTATGAGGACTACGGCAAGTTCAGCCAATTAGTCAAAGCTTTCCGCGAGGGCTTCGTCTATTCCGGCGAGTATTCTAAACATCGCCGGCACCGGCATGGAACTTCGACGCAAGACATTGCCGCCGAGCGCTTTGTCGTGTTTTCGCAAAATCACGACCAGGTGGGCAATCGCCTGCTCGGCGAGCGGCTGAGCCAATTGGTCTCTTTCGAATCGTTGAAGCTGGCCGCCGCGGCGGTGATCCTTTCGCCGTATCTGCCGTTGCTTTTCATGGGCGAGGAATACGGTGAAGAGGCGCCGTTTCAGTATTTTATCAGCCACGGCGATACCGCTCTAATCGATGCCGTGCGCAACGGTCGGCGCGGCGAGTTCGCGTCCTTCGGTTGGCTAGGCGAGCCACCCGATCCCCAGGATGAAAAAACTTTTTTGCGCGCCAAGCTCAATCATCAACTGAAAGTCGACGGCAAATACCGCGTGCTATGGGATTTCTACCGCGAGCTGCTGCGCCTGCGTCAAAAGTTGGCGCCCTTGGCGCGGTTGAGCAAAGAGCGCTGCGAGGTCATCGGCTTCGACAACGACCGCGTACTGTTGTTGCGCCGGTGGCGCGGCAAGGAAGTCGTCGTGACCCTATTCAATTTCAATTCTGAGCCGGTGTCGTTGGCGCTGCCGATGGCGCCGGGCCGCTGGCGCAAAGGGCTCGACTCAAGCGAGGCGCGTTGGCGAGGCGCGGGCAGCGAGCTGCCGGCGGAATTCGACTGCGCGGAAAGCGTCGAGTTGCGTTTACCGTCGTCGTCGTCGGCGCTCTTCATGCGCGTTAAACAAACCCAAAAAAAGGCTTCGGCAGTGAAACGATGACGATGAAAGTGCGGCCAGGCAAACCTTGTCCTCTCGGCGCCAGGTGGAACGGCGCCGGAATTAATTTTTCGATCTTTTCCGAAAACGCCACAGGGGTCGATCTTTGCCTATTCGATTGGCCTGACGGCAACAACGAAATAGGGATGATCCCTTTGCGAGAAAATATTCAGCGGGCATGCTCACAACCGGGTAGAAAATAATGCGCATTCCAACCGCGACCTATCGCTGGCAATTTCACAAAGACTTCGGCTTTGCCGACGCTACCCGGCTGATCGAGTATCTGCGCGATCTCGGCGTCTCCGATGCGTACGCCTCGCCGATTTTCAAAGCCCGCGCCGGCAGCATGCATGGTTACGATGTCGTCGATCACAGCCAAATCGATCCGGCACTCGGCGGCGAGGTGGCTTTTGATGTCTTTGCCGCGGCCCTAAAATCCGCAGGTCTGGGTCTTATTTTGGATATCGTGCCCAACCACATGGGCATCGGCGAAACCAGCAACGTCTGGTGGACGGATGTCCTTGAGAACGGTCCTAGTTCGAGCTACGCGGCTTACTTCGATATCGACTGGCAGCCTGCCAATCCTCACCTTGAGAACAAAGTGCTGCTGCCGATCCTCGAAGACCAGTACGGCATCGTCCTGGAAGAGGGCAAGCTCCGGCTGGCCTACGAAAGCGGCGCGTTTTTCATTTACCATTACGATGCCAGTCTGCCGGTGGCGCCGCGCACCTACAGCGCCATCCTGTCGCACCAGATCGATGGCTTGATCGCAACCCTCGGCAAAGACGCCCCGTCGGTGATCGAGCTGCAGAGTATTTTAACCGCCATCGGCCACCTGCCACCGCGCACCGAAGCGGATCTGGAAAAGCTTGAAGAAGGCCGGCGCGAGAAGGAAGTCATCAAACGGCGCATCGTCGCGCTGTATCAGGACAGCGCCGAGGTAAGAAATGCTATCGATTCGACGGTTCGACAATTCAACGGCAACGCCGGTGAGCCGCAGAGCTTCGATCTGCTCGATCGCTTGATGGACGCGCAGGCCTATCGCTTGGCGTTCTGGCGTGTTGCCGGCGACGAGGTCAACTACCGGCGGTTTTTCGATATCAACGAGTTGGCGGCGATCCGCACGGAAACTCCAGAAGTGTTCCAAGCGACGCACCAACTGATCCTGCGGCTGGTCAGCGAGGGCAAAGCCACCGGCTTACGGGTCGATCATCCGGACGGTCTGCGCGATCCAATGGCCTATTTCAATCACCTCCAGCAAACCCAGTTGGGCCAAGACGCCGGCGGGAATGGAATTGGCAACGGATCGCCGGCGCGGCCATTGTACATCGTCGCCGAAAAGATTCTTTCGGAAGGCGAGCCGTTGCCGGAGGATTGGGCGGTGCACGGCACCACGGGCTACGACTTTCTCGCCCAGGTGAATGGCCTGTTGGTGCGCGGCGCGAGCCGCCGGGCGTTTGATAAAATCTACAGCGACTTCATCGGCGTGAAAAGCGATTATCGCGAGATGGTGAATTCGCGCAAGAAAATGATCATGCTGGTGTCCTTGGCGAGCGAAATTAATTCCCTGAGCCACCAGCTCGACCGCATTTCCGAGCGCAATCGTCATTACCGGGACTTTACGCTCAATGGCCTGACCTTTGCGATTCGCGAGGTGATCGCTTGTCTGTCCGTCTATCGGACCTATGCCGATGCTCACGCCGGGACCGTGTCGGACACGGACCGGAAATATATCGCATCTGCGGTAGAGGATGCGAGGAGACGCAATCCGCGGACGGCTCGGGCGATCTTCGATTTCGTCAAGGACACGCTGCAACTCAATAACCTTGGCCGCTTCCGCGAACCAGACCGCCAGCATGTCATCGACTTTGTCATGCATCTTCAGCAGGTCACCGGACCCGTCATGGCCAAGGCGGTGGAAGACACGTCTTTCTATATCTACAACCGGCTGGTGTCCTTGAACGAGGTGGGCGGCGAACCGGAACAGTTTGGGCTGTCGCTCGAAAATTTTCACCGCCAGAACGGCGCGAGGCGAAAAAACTGGCCGCACTCGATGTTGGCCAGCTCGACCCACGACACCAAGCGCAGCGAGGATACGCGCGCCCGTATCGACGTGCTATCGGAGATCGCGGCGGATTGGCGCGCCGCGCTGCTGCGCTGGACGAAACTCAATGGCGCGAAAAAAACCACGGTCAATGGCGCGCCCGGTCCGGACCGCAACGACGAGTACTTGTTCTATCAGACGCTGGTTGGCACTTGGCCGGCCGGTTCGCTCAACCGCGAAGAGTTGGCCGAGTTACGCCAGCGCATCGCCGCCTACATGCAGAAGGCGATCAAGGAAGCCAAGGTTCACACCAGCTGGGTGAATCCAAACGATGCTTACGTTCGCGCCGTGGAAAACTTTGTGACGCAAACTCTCAGTCCCGAGAGTGGCGACGAGTTCATGAACGACTTTAGTCAGTTTCATGGGCGGATCGCTTACGTCGGCATGCTCAATTCGCTGGCGCAGACGCTGCTGAAGATGACCGCACCCGGCGTGCCGGACTTTTATCAAGGGACGGAGCTCTGGGATCTGAGCCTGGTGGATCCCGATAACCGCCGGCCGGTGGACTATGCCAAGCGAAGAAATTTTCTGAACGAACTCAAACGGGGGGAGCAAACCGATCGCGCCGGTCTTTTGCGCGATTTGATTTCCCAGTGGCAAGACGGCCGCGTCAAGCAGTATCTGATCTACCGGACATTGAACTTTCGACGCGAGCACGCGGTGCTGTTTCAACGGGGCAGTTATGTGCCGCTCTTTGCCGCGGGAAAATTCCGCGAAAATATTTGCGCCTTCGCGCGCCGGTTGGATGACCGATGGGTCATCGCCATGGCACCGCGGCTCCTGGCCGGTATTTTACCGGCCGGTCCGCCGCCGCTAGGAGAACCAATCTGGGAGGATGGGGTGCTACCTTTGCCCCATGGAGCGGCAAACTCTTGGCACAATATTTTGACCGGCGAGAATCTGTCCGCATGCACAATAAAAGACAAGCAAAAGGGTTTGCCATTGCAGCAAATCTTCAGAAGCTTTCCCGTGGCGCTGGTGCAGAGCGGAGAATCGGCAATTATTAAATGACGGCTATGGTTCACGCGCAGAATCGCAATGATCGCCGGACTGATTCTTGCCGGATTCGCCGCTCTTGCCGCCGTCGCCTTGTTTAATCTGAGTTCGATTGTCCAGAGTAACTTAACGATGTGCACCTCGCTCATCTTGCGCTGAGTATCGAAAGTTTTCAGTGAGGAAAATCAGCGCGATCTATCATAGCGCTCCCGCGCTTCGGATCGGGGAGATTGCATGAGCACTGAATTATTTCTAGTCGGGCTACTAATCGCATTGTTCGCTGTCTACCGACTGGCATGGCGCCGACTCAGGAGCCCGCAAGCCACGGTACGAGGCTTGCTGCGAAGTTATTATGCCTTTGCGCGGACCGGCCTGCCGGAGTTGGAATCATTGTTGGGAGTCTTAAGCAAACGCAGCGGTTGGAGAAAATTACCACCCGTTTTCCTCACCGAGCTCATAACGCGGTTCGGGACCAAGGAAAATGTTTTTCGCTTCGTGTCTCTCGCGGAAAACTACCGCCTCAATGAAACTCAACTGGCGGCAATTGCCGCGAATCGCGACACGGAGACGGCGATGCGCGAAGTCGCTCTCTGGCTGGTCGACTTCGGCAACCGGCTGCATAAAGAGAAGAGCTTTAAACAGGCCGAGTTCGTGCAAAAGCTCGCTCTAGATTTACAGCCCGATCAATATTTTACCAATCTTCCGCTGGCGACTACTTTGTTAAAAATGGCCCGTTACGATGAGGCCGCGCCGCTATTCAAAGACGGTCTCGTCCAACTGGAGAATTGCGCCGATGGCGCCGCTTTTCTCGACCGCTTGGAAGCCGGTGCGAATCTCGACGAGTTACGAGCGCGCTACCGCGAGATGTCTGACAGTTGTTGGAAAGCTCGTCGGAATCAGCGGGATTCCGTACCATGACCGCACCCGAGCGACCGATGCGCGGGTCGCTCCACCGACGATCACGAGCCGCTAACATGATCGAGAGCACGCGCGACGATGAATTGTCTGCAAGAACTGGTTCTCTAAGCTCGTTGACTTAGCTTTTTATGCGCTAGTGTCCGACCAAAAAGGAGGTGCATCGGTAACGTTAACCGGCCGGTATATTAGCCGATGCTGGGGTTTTACCAGGATCGGTTGCCGCGGGCGAAGCCACGGTAGATTCGGCCAGGAATATTGCCGTCGATCGCCCATTGAAAGTCATCCCGTAGTCCTCAGTCACCCTAAATTAACCTTTCAGTCTTCCGTACCAGCAGCGATTCAAAGCGATGCTAGGTGAGCTTGCGGGACTGGGATTCGCCCGCGCCATGTTCAAGCCGATCGTCGATCTCAGCCATCGACGCGGCCAGAGAATTATGGCATTGCTCTATGGACTGGCGCAGTTCGCTCTCAAGCCTGTCCAACCTGGCTGACGTTTCTGCTCGGGAGCGCTCGGATTGTTCACCGAAGGTCTTGAGCTGAGTTTCGATAAAGGAACGCAAATCCTTTATGCGCGAGATTTCGGCATGCTCGGCAAGCTCGCGTTGGGAGTGCAGTTCGCGGGTGTGGCGGCGGGTCTCCAACAGCACCGAAGACTGCAAATAGACCACGTAGATTAGAAACAAAGCCGCCAGCAGCACGACCATCCCAAGTAAAAGCAGTCCGAGCGGCGCTTCGACGCTGGCAAAGATCACCGAAAGAGTCGTCGGCGTGGTGAAAGCGCTCCAGTTGACCGCGGTAAATAACGCCAATGCTCCAAGTGCCAGTGCTATCAATAGGGTGCGTAAATACATGGGAACCTCCCAGGGGGATTATTAGGTTTGCTCAATTCACCTTGCCGCGAATCGTTTGCAGCAGTTCCGCGAAGGAAGACCGGCTGAGGATGCGGCCAAACTGCGAGCGATAATTATTAACGATACTAATGTTTTCGATGATCACGTCGTAGACTTTCCATTGACTTCCATCGAGATTGAGGCGGTAATCAATACTGAATTCTTCCCCCTGTTCGTTTATGACTCTAGTGCCGACATCGGCGTAAGCGCCGTCCTGGGATTCACTGCGGTAAACAACACTTTGGCCGCGATAGGCCTCGATGGACTCGATATAGGAATTTTTCAGCAGCTCGGTAAACAGCCGGATGAATTCCTTTTGTTCCGCATCCGTCCGGCGGCGCCACTCGGCGCCCAAGGAGCGCTTCGCCATTTCCTCGAAATCGAATCGCGGCAGTATCGCCTTGCTCAACTCCGAGCGCCGCGCTTCTTTGGTGCCAGGGGAATTCAATGCCGGGTCTTTGAGAATTGTCAGCACCCGATCGACGGTGACGCGAATCTGATCGGTCGGAACGCCGGCGCTGCCATCGCGAGGTTGAATCAAAGCAACCGTTAAGGCTAGAAGACCGAAAATCGTTGTGTTTATTCCTATCATTCGTGGGCCACTCCATACTGGTTATTTCACGGTTTGGTCATGGAGACTCTCTATAGCCTTTCCGCCGAGGCGCTGTATGCCTCACTCAAATACAAGCTCCGTGCCCAGCTGCTAATATAGGCTTATCCGGTTTGAACGTAGAAATCGCTAGGAGCCGCCAATTTTTCAGATAGGCGGAGCACTATCGATGTGAACCGTGACGGGCGATAACGAGACGCACATTTCGAAAATCGACCGTAAGAGTTTAGGTGTCATGCGTGAATGCTCCTATTTGAGCGCTTACGAATGGTTATATGAGCATTTTGTCGGGCGCGTCGAATTAGCCGGCAAGAATCCCCAATAACCCTTGCCTCGGAACTCTTACCCGAGAATTTCCCGGGCGCCCGTTATTTTTGCTCGCGATGAGTTCTAACTGGAATTACCTGGCGCGCTTGTTAAGATAACATTCTCAAGTTGTTGCGTGGTTAGCGATGCCTTCAATTTGTCCCAATTTCGAGATGCCGCATGATAGGCGTGAAAACATTTTCTGCAATCGTATTTCTTATAGCAGGCGGTCTGATCTACGCGAATCCGGCTTATTCGGTTACGGTCGATGCTCTCGACGTGTCCAAAGATTGGCGCGTCGAAAAAATCAATCTGTCGGGCTTGAAGCTTTTCACAGAGGGTGAAATGCGCGACGAAATCTTGACCAAGGAACGGCCTTGGTACCGATTCTGGGGTGAGCGTCCCTCCTTCGAACCGGCAACTTTCGAACACGATCTTGAGCGGCTACGGCGTTATTACGAGGCGCGTGGTTATTACGACACGGTTATCGAGCATGATCTTTTAGTCGACGAAGACACGACTCGCGTCACCGTAGAGATTCGCATCAAGGAAACCTTACCCGTCGTCATCTCCCAGATCGATGTAGCGGTGATCAGCGACCTGCCGCCAGCCGAGAGACCGCCCTTGCCGGACTCCTTGCCGGTCAAGCGTGGCGAGGTGTTTGCAGAAGCCGCGTACCAAGGGGCGGAACTAGCACTGCGCAGCCTGTTTTCGCGCCAAGGGTTCGCCCATGTTGAAAGTTCGCGCAAAGCCGAAATCCGCATCGATGAGCGCGAGGTCGATATCGGCTATACGATCAAGCCTGGGCCGCCGACGATTTTCGGCGCAACCGATATTCTCGGCGCTGACAGTGTCAATCCAAGTTTGATTCAGCGCGAGCTCACCTACGGAGCTGGCGAGAAATTTTCTTCCGAAAAGGTCGCCGAGACGCGGGCCAAGCTGCTTGCCCTCGAGCTCTTCAGCAGTGTGCGCATCGGTCCGAAGCAAACCGCCGGGCAACCGGCAGTGGTGCCGATGGAGGTGGAAGTAAGTGAAAAGCCCTATCGGGAAGTTCGCATGGCGGTAGGTTATAGCACCGAAGAGGAGTTTCGCGCCCAGGCGCAGTGGCGTCATCTTAATTGGTTGGGCGGCGGGCGGCAGTTATCGCTCCAGGCCAAGTACTCTTCGATCACCATGGGGGCCGCGGCGGATTTGGTGCAGCCGCATTTCTTCACGCCGCGAACCAAGGGTGTGCTGAGTTTTAAACTAGACCAAGAAGAAGAAGAAACCTACTTGCGCAATATGACGCGCTTTATGCCGCGCGTCGATCACCACTTCACCCCAGCCCTGAGCGGCTTTATCGGCTACCGGTTGGAATACGATAAGTTAAAAGATATCGCGGCAGCGACGGAGCGGGCGCTGGGTGATATTAAACGAGAGGGCCTGGTATCGGGACCGGCCATGGGTTTGGTCTGGAACACCACCGACAACCCATTTTATCCGAAGAAGGGCGAAATCCTGTCGTTGACATTAGAACAGGCCGGTGTGATCTGGGGCGGAGCTTATAAATTTTTCAAGATCACGGGCGAGGCGAAAAAATATTACGAGATCGGCTGGGAAACCATTCTAGCCGGCCGATTGAAATTGGGCTTGGGCGACGCGATCGGCGCCCAGGACGGTTATCCCCTGTTCGAGCGATTCTATGCCGGCGGCGAGAAAAGTGTTCGAGGCTACGGCCGGCGCCGCCTCGGGCCGATCAGCGAAAGCAACGATCCGTTGGGCGGCTTGACTTTGCTTGAAGGTTCTATAGAAGTGCGCCGGCCCATTTGGCGCGAGCTCGGCGGCGCCCTGTTCGTCGATTTTGGCCAAGTAGCGCCACAGCCCTTCGATGTACCGATCGCCAATCTGAAGTTCGCAGCGGGTTTTGGCTTGAGCTACACCACGCCGGTGGGGCCGGTGCGTCTCGATATCGGTTTCCCTTTTCAAAAACCGCCCAAGGACCAGGCTTGGCAAATTCATTTCAGCATCGGCGCGTTCTTTTAAGGATGAAGATGATGTTTCGTTATTTGCGCTGGATCGCTCTTGGGATTGGGCTGGTGCTTTTGCTGATCGCCATCGGTCTCGGCGTCTACTCGAACACGGAGGGGTTTCGCCGCTTGGTTCGCGAGCAGCTCGTCGCGGCGATCAATAGCTCTATTCGCGGCGCCGTCACGCTGGAACGGATCGAAGGATCGGTTTGGGGCGATCTGACACTGCACGATGTCCGACTGCGATATCAGAACTCCGACATCGTGCGGATTGCGCGACTCAAACTCTCCTATGCGTTGTTGCCGTTGCTATTCGGCCGATTGCAAATCGACCGCGCTGAGGCGGCGGAGCCAGCGGTACAGATCGTGCGCGACGAACAGGGGCGATGGAATATCGCCGAAGCGCTGTCTTCGGATGACACTAGCGAGTCGCAATTCGCCGTGGTGCTCAAGTCTTTGGCGCTGCGCCAGGGCGATCTCGATCTGCGCATATTGGGAACCGAGCCGAAGGAATATCGCTTGCGCAACGTCTTGCTGGATGGACGGCTGACCGCTGATCCCAAGGGCGTTGTTTTTGACGCAGGGGAAATTAGCGCTCGCTTGCAGTCGAAGACATTACCGGAGTTGGGTCTGAAGGGTTCGCTCGCATACCTCGACGCCGGCTCGACGCCGATTGTGAAAGTTCATAGTCTGGTGCTTGAATCGGCGGCGTCACGTTTGAAACTAAGCGGCGACGTGGCTGATTTCGCCAAACCGAAAATCGCCGCCAAGCTAGCCATCGACAAGCTCGGTGCGGCGGATCTTGTCCGCTTGGTTCCGGACTGGCCGGTCAAACAGAGCCTTGCCGGCACCATCGCCGTAAACGGTCAGCTGGAAGCGCTGACGATTGCCTTGGATATTGGCTTGGCGGGGGCTAAGGCGACGGGCAATTTTATCATCGACGCCGCCGCGCCGGCGCCGCGCTTTCGGGGAAAGATCAAACTCGCGGGTGTCGATGCGCGAACCTGGCTGGCGCCGGACCAAGGGGTCGCCGGAGTTCTCGACGGCAGCGCCGAAGTTACGGGAGTGGGAGTTGACCTCGCTCAACTAGCGGGCGCCGGCAACTTCAATATTCGCGCGGCGGAAGTAAAGGGTTGGAAGTTGGGCGATCTGCGCGTGCAAACTAAACTGCACGAAAGCACCGCGCTCTTGAGCGGCGATCTCACAGGCGCGCTCGGCGGCGCCGAATGGCGCGGCAACGTCACGTTAACCCAAGTGCCGCGTTACGAATTCGACTTCGCGGTTAAAAATCTCGACATCGCGAAAGTTTCCGCGGAAGGAAAATCTCTCGGCGGTGTGGTCAATTTAAAAGGAGCCGTCAAGGGTTCCGGCCTGACGCTTGCGCAGCTGAGCGGCCAGACCAATCTGGAAATTCTGCCGTCGTCCATCGGCTCGGTGAACTTAAGCAAGGGTGAGCTGGTTGCGGCTCTCTCCGGTGGCAGAATTCGCATCGCCCGCGGATCGCTCAGCACGGCCGATTCATCGCTTGCGGTAAAAGGCGATATCGGCGTGGATCTCGCGCAGCAAGGAAAGCTCGATTACGAGCTTCGCAGCGAGAATATCTCGCCTTGGCTCGCGCTTGCCGGTAAGTCGGGGAGCGGCTCGCTCACGCTTGCGGGTAGCGCGCAAGGCAATCTTACCGATTTGAAATCCCGCGGCGCGCTGAAAGTGGCGAACCTAAGCTACGACAACTTGGCGGTAAAGAGCGGTGCTATTGATTTCAATCTCGCACGGACAGCGCAACAGCCGATTCCCGGCGGCGATATAGCGGCGCGCTTGTCGGGGGTGCAAGCCGGCGTCGAGTTACAAAAGCTCGACGCTACGGCGAAGCTCGGAACGGCATCACGCTCAGCCCGTTTCGATGTTAAGGCACAGGATGGGTCGGGGCGGATTCATACGCTTCAGAGCGCTGTCGATTACAGCCAAGCCGATATCGTCGCGACATTGAGCCAGGCCAGTTTCAGCTTGCCGGACGGCATGTGGAAGCTGGCAGCGCCGGCGACGCTCAGCAAACGCGGCGAAACTTTCAATATTCAAAACCTCACCTTGCGCAACGGTGCCAAAGCCGCGGCGCTGGACGGCCAACTCGCCATGACCGGGACTCAGCGGTTGAACCTGACCGTCGATAGCTTTCCGCTTGAAGGGCTGGCGACGTTCTTTTCCAAGCAACCGCCGATGAATGGGCTATTGGCGCTACGCGCCCAGGTCAGCGGCACGGCGGCGGCGCCGGAGATCACTGGAACGATTAACTTGACCGATGCGAAAATCGGCGGGCAAAGCTATGCCGGCCTGGTCGCCGATCTCAGTTATCGAGAACGACAAGCAAATCTAAATCTCACGGTGCGCCAAGATGCTACGCACACGCTCACGGCCACCGGCCGGCTACCTTTGTTGTTGAGTTGGCAGGACGGATGGCGTTCGGACATCACCGGTGACATGGACGCGCGCGTCCAATCCGCCGGTCTGAGCTTGGCGTTTCTCAACGCCTACACGGCAAAGACTGTCACCGGCCTGGGTGGCGAGCTCAGTCTCGAATTAACCGCGCGCGGCCGGCCGGCGGCACCAGCGCTAAGCGGCTCGTTTCGTCTGAGCGATGGCAAGCTCAGGGCAACTCTGCTCAATGTGCCGGTTGATTCGGTTACCGCCGAGGGCAGCTTCGATGCGCGCGTGATCCGCATTCAAAAGCTGTCGGCGCGCGCCAACGACGGAACCTTCAGCGGCAGCGGCCTGCTGACGTTGCAGAACTATCAAATCGATAATTTCAAACTGTCCCTGGCGGCGCGCCGCTGGCCGGCGATCGATACCCGGCGCTATCGCGCGCAGATTGGCGGCGCCGTTGAAATCGACGGCTCACCGGCGGCGCCAAGGATCACGGGTAAGGTCGACGTCACGGAGGCCGATTTGCGGCCGGATCTCGCTTTCCTGGAGCAAAGCTCTACCGCGGTTAAACGCGACGAGACGATCGTGGTGGTGAACCGGGACGGTAGCGAGCGGGTCGCGCCGGTGAAAACAGGCTCAAATAATGGACTGGACGAAAGCGAGCTATTCAAAGCGCTCACGTTGGATCTGACGCTACGCATGCCGAGTAACGTCCGCGTCAGGCATGCCGACGCATCGGCGGAGCTTCGAGGTAATATTCACGCGACGAAAAAGCCCGGCCAGGCTCTGCAACTCGTCGGCAACAGTGAAATCATTCGTGGCTGGGCCACCTTTCAAGGCCGGCGTTTCGATATCGTTCGCGGCGATATCCAATTCATTGGCGGCGGCAAGATCGACCCGGCTCTGGACATCCTGGCACAGCACCGTTTGCCGCAATACACGGTCGAGGCGCTAGTCGGCGGCACGGTTGAAAAACCCTCGCTGGTGCTGCGCAGCGATCCGATCCTGGATCAGTCGGATATCCTCGCGCTCTTGGTATTCGGCAAACCGACCAAGGATCTTAACAGCAGCGAGCAAGTTTCGCTCAAGCAAAGTGCCCTGGATGTGACCACCGGTTTCGCCGCGGCGAACATCGGTGCCGCCATCGCGGACGCCATCGGTCTGGAAAGCTTGGGCGTTGGCGACGTTAATTTTGACGGCGGCCGCGTCGGCGTGGGCCGTTATCTCGGCCGCCGCACCTACGTTACGGTCAATCAGGAGTTGGCCGGCGAGCACGGTCAACAGGCCTCGGTGGAGGTTCAACTAGCGCCCGAGTGGAAGATCGGTTCGTCGACGAGCACCACGGGTGCGAGCGGAGTCGAACTGATTTGGCATAAACGATATTAGCGAACGATAAGTTTTCCTCTGTCGGCTGCCAATCCCGACAGCGCGATCTGCAATGGAAATGGTGGATCGCGCGGGCTGCCAAGATTCCACGCAGCGAACACCTCAGCGGTAAGACTCTTGAAAGATTTAAGCGCGAGCGCGAAGAGAACCTTGCTTGGTTAAGGGATCGGAATATCTATGCGGCTAGACCAACGGGATCGTTGTAAGGCACCCAACCCGTCATGGATTCGCTGACAGCGGTTCACCCGTGATTCGTCAGTAAATGTCCACGGCGATAATCGGCCACGTTTTATCGCTAGGTTACCGGCGCGCGGGCTTTCGGGCCAAGATCAAAGCGCTCGAAATTACTTGTCCATTGCGTTCGGAATTTACTTGGGCGATTGATACTGCTTCCCTGACCGCCAGTCGTTGAGTTGGCAAACGGCGTCTGGTTCGATCGAATGAAACCCGGCTGGGGATTTAACCGGCCAAGGCTAGGTTTTTGATCAGAGGAATCTCGGTGACTGTGCTAGGATAAAATGATCAAAACACCATCAACAAGAAGGCACCCCTGGTTAATCGTACTCGTCGGCGCGGCATCGGTCCCGCTGGTTGGCTCGACGTCGTCGAAAACCAGTTGAACTCAAAGTGGCCATGAGGCGATGGATTTGTCGGCCAAGTTTTCGTATGAAAATATTACCGGTCATCCTCTGGTTCTTTTTGATCCTCCCCGAGGCGGTGGGCCAAACTCAATTGCGATTCGTGACCTGGCGGCCCGAGGCGGCAGCGGTTTGGCAAGAGCTCATCGCCGGTTTCGAAGCCCGCCATCCGGGGGTCAAGGTCGTCCGCGAAGTCGGCCCCCATTCTTCCACCGAATTCCACGATCTGGTGACGCAAAAACTGCGCAACCGCGACCCGGAGATGGACGTGTTTTTCATGGACGTCATCTGGCCCGGTGAGTTCGGCGCGGCCGGTTGGGCGTTGCCGTTGGATGGATTCTTTTCCGCCGCGCAGCAAAAAGAATTTCTCACCGCGCCGATCGCAGCCAACCGTTATCAGGGCCGGATCTACGGCGTGCCGCTGTTCGTTGACGCCGGCATGCTCTATTTTCGCAAAGACCTGCTCGCGAAGTACCGCCTTGCGCCGCCACGCACTTGGCCTGAGCTGGTCGACCAGGCCAAGCTAATCCTGGCGCAAGAGCGCGATGCCTATCTGACCGGTTATTCGGCGCAGTTCAAACAATACGAGGGGCTGGTCTGCAACCTGATGGAATTCATCATGAGCAACGGCGCGGCATTCTGGGACGAGCAAACGCTTAAAAGCACACTCGCAAGCAGCCGAGCCACGGAGGCGGTGCGCTTCGTGCGCGATCAAATAATTCGGACGATTTCCCATCGCGGCGTGCTGGCGTATCAGGAGCCCGAATCGCTGGCACTGTTCACCCAGGGAAAGGCGCTGTTTCACCGCAACTGGCCCTATGCCTGGGAGGTCGCCAACGATCCGCAAAGATCGAAAGTCGCCGGCCATGTCGGAGTGATACCGTTGCCGTCGTTTCCCGGCCACAAGAGTGTCGCGACCCTGGGCGGCTGGCAGCTGGGCATCAGCCGCTTCTCGCGCCATCCGCCTTTAGCCTGGCAATTCGTCGAGCATATGACCAGCCGCGAGGCGCAAAAACAGATCGCCCTGGCGACGGGCCGCGGACCGGCGCGGGCGGATCTGTATCGCGACGCCGAAATCCTGGCTAAGCATCCGCATTTTAGCGCGCGCTACGACACCTTCGTGCTCGCCGAGCCGCGACCGCGCACGCCGGTCTACCTGCCGCTTTCCAATATCATGCAGCGCTATTTCAGCTCGGCGATCGCCATTCCTGATTCCAATATCGATCAACTCGCCCGTTTGGCCGCGCGCGACATGGATCGCGTTTTGGATCTGCTCCGCGAAAGGCCGCGCCCGTGAAAAGCGCCAAAGATCCCGTCTGGCGATTTCTCGCGCCGAGTTTCTTATTTGTCGTGCTGTTTTCGCTTTATCCGATACTCGAGTCCATACGCTTGAGCTTTTACCGGATGATCCTGACCTTGCCTTGGCTGGGCCAGAAGTTCGTCGGTTGGGACAATTATCAAGATCTTTTCAGCGACCCGGTGGCGCTTCAATCGTTGCTGACCTCGATGACGTTCGTCGCGATCACCACCCCCATCGAGGTCTTGCTTGGCCTCGGCATGGCTCTGGTGCTGAACGAATCGTTTGGCGGCCGCGGCTGGTTGCGCGCCGTCGTGCTGGTGCCCTGGGCGATCCCCACCGTGGTGGCGTCGCAAATGTGGCGCTTTATCTTTAACGATCGCTATGGCCTATTCAATTTTGTCTTGTTCGGCGACGCCACCGATCGTTATTGGGCGCCGCTGGCGGAGCCCGGCTTGGCGTTGATGTCGATCATGGTGGCGGATGTTTGGAAGACCAGCTCGTTCGCCGCGCTGATCGTTCTCGCCGGGCTGCAAGGCATTCCCCGCGAACTTTACGAAGCCGCAAGTATCGACGGCGCCGGCGCGTGGCAAAAGTTTCGCCATATCACATTGCCATTGCTCAAGCCGGCGCTGCTTTTGGCTTTGCTCTTTCGCACCATCGACGCACTCAAAGTCTTCGATCTGGTCTTCGTCATGACCCAAGGCGGCCCCGCGGATACGACCAACGTGCTGCAATTCTACGGCTACAAGAAAAGCTTCGCTGAAGGCATGATCGGTTACGGCTCGACCATCGCCGTGGCGGTATTCCTGCTGTCGCTGATCTTGTCGGTGTTTTACATTCGCCTGCTCGGCGCGCGCCTGTTGGCCAGGGAAGAGCCCGCATGAAAAGACTTATTTTTCCCGCCGCCGTGCTGCTCATCGCCGGCGTCAGCTTGCTGCCTTTTCTCTGGTTCGTGACGACGTCGTGGAAGAGCGCCATCGAGATCAGCGCGATCCCGCCGGTGCTCTGGCCGAGCTTTCACTGGGAGCATTACCAAGCCGCGCTGTGGCAACATGGGCTGCTGCGTTACATCGCCAACAGCGCCATCGTTGCCGGCGCCACCACCGTGGTCAGCATCGTGATTGCGTCGTTAGCTGCCTATGCGTTAGCGCGCTTCAAACTGCGTTGGGCGAACTATTACTTGCTGTTGTTGCTGGCGCTGTCGATGTTTCCGCAGATCGCCATCGCCGGGCCGGTGTGGCGTTTACTGAGCGGGCTGGGCTGGCTCAATAGTTATCACGGCATCATTGCGGCCTACATCGCATTTTCGCTGCCGTTTGCCACTTGGGTGCTGACCACGTTCTTCAAAGAACTGCCCTACGACATCGAAGAGGCGGCGCTGATCGATGGCTGCAGCCGCTGGCAGGCGCTGCGCCTAGTCGTGTTTCCGCTGGCCGCGCCCGGGGTCTTCACCGCGGCGTTATTGGTTTTTATCCACGCCTGGAATGAATTCTTCTTCGCCTTGATCATTCTGACCTACCCGGCGGTGCAAACCCTGCCCGTGGGCATCGCGATGTTTCCTGGCGAATACACCATGCCCTGGGGCGAAATAGCCGCGGCTTCGACCATCGCGACACTGCCCTTGATTGCGCTGACTGTGATTTTTCAACGGCGCATCGTGCAGGGGTTGTCGGCGGGTGCGGTGAAAGGATAAGAAAAATATTGGATTTTGGATTTTCGATTTTGGACTAGGGGAGCAAACCTGCCAAGATCGATTTGGAATCTGCACCGGTAGTTTCCGACAATCCAAAATCTAAAAGCAGCTGCGCAGACGAAAATCCAAAATGGCAATATGGCGTCACTTTCATTAGATAACGTTTCCAAGTCGTTCGGCCGCACCCGCGTGCTCGGCGAGATTTCCTTTGATGTCGCCGACGGTGAATTTTGCGTGCTGCTCGGCCCGTCGGGTTGTGGCAAGTCGACGCTCTTGCGCATCGTCGCGGGATTAGAGGACGCTTCCGGCGGCAAGGTTCGGATCGGTGCCGAGTCGGTGGAACGAACGCCGCCGCGTGATCGCGACGTCGCCTTTGTCTTTCAAAACTACGCGCTCTATCCGCATATGACCGTGGCCGAGAATCTCGGCTTTTCTCTGCGCCTTCATGGCGTCGCCAACCATGACATTGCAGCGCGTGTGGCGGATACCGCCCAACTCTTGGAGATCGACAAGCTGTTGGGCCACAAGCCGCAGCAGTTGAGCGGCGGTCAACGCCAGCGCGTGGCGTTGGGGCGGGCGATCGTGCGCCGGCCCAAGCTGTTTCTGTTCGACGAGCCGCTGTCCAATCTCGACGCGACGCTGCGCGCCACCATGCGCGTCGAGCTCGCCAAACTCCATGAAAGACTGGGCGCGACCATGCTCTACGTCACCCACGACCAGGCCGAAGCGATGACGCTGGGAGACTCTATCGTCGTGCTTAACCAAGGCGCGGTCCAGCAGCGCGGTACGCCGGCGGAAATTTATCATCAACCGGCCAATGTCTTCGTCGCCGGTTTCGTCGGCAATCCGCGCATGAACTTGATCGACGGCGCCGTGGATGCCGGCGGCACGAGATTTTCGAGTCACGGTCTGACAATCGATTTTTCGCGGATTGTCGCTGCCCAGGACGCAACTGCTTTTCGCGGACAGAACCTCACCCTTGGCATTCGTCCGGAACACCTCATCCCCGCCCAGGCAGATGACGCGATCGTCGCGGGTGTCGTAGCGTTAGTCGAAGATCTCGGCGCCGACCGGTTCATCCATGTCGACTGTAGCGGCGTTAATCTAATTATGCGCTCGTCCGGGCAAGAGTCTTTTCGCCGCGGCGATGGTTTGTCTCTGACGGCGAGCCCCGACAAATTCCATGTGTTTCACCAGGGTTCGCGGCAAAACCTCGCGCCGCGATCCTAGATAGTTTTCTTTCTCGACGAGAGCAAATGCGACGATGGAGTTCGACTTTCTACGGCTGGTTGACTTGTCGGCGACGATCACCATTACTTGTTCCAAGGCAAAACTAAAATAGGAGAACATCCCATGGCAACTAAAAAATCGTACCTCGTACCCGTGGATTTTTCTAAACCCGCGGACATCGCTCTCGATCACGCCATCAAGCTGGCCCGTGAGAATAAAGCCGGATTGATTCTGTTGCATATCATCGCCGACCAGTCGATGGTCATGGCAGCTCCGGAAGGGGTAACCCCGGGGCTCTACGTGGACTATGAAAGGATCGCGCGTGAAGAAGCAAACATGCAAATGCAGAAATTGCTAAAAAAGAAAAAACTCGGGCCGAAAGATTGTCGAGCGCTTTTCGTTCGGGGCGGCGATCCCGCCCGAGCCATCGCCGATCAAGCCAAAAAACTCAAAGCGTCGATGATCGTCATGGGCAGTCATGGACGCACGGGTCTGAAGCGTCTGGTGCTGGGCAGCGTCGCCGAGCGGACGCTGCGCTACACCCGCTGTCCGGTGCTGATCGTCAAAAAATAATCTCATTTAGGAGTTTTCTCATCGTGGATATAGCTAATCCTACATAAACGCTTCCATGGCGGAGAAGGGAGGGAGTCGAACCCTCCGGGGACCTTACGACCCCCAGACTGGTTTTGAAGACCAGCGGCACCACCGGGCACCTTCCTTCTCCACAAGCCGAGTCAAAGGGTTACCATGGAGACTGGCGAGGGTAAAGGCGATAGCCGTAAAGTGGACCCGGATACTGCGATTGAAAGTGCCAAAGAAATGACCGGTTACTATCTCACTCTGTCTCTGTCATCGATCTCTAAATTGTCTATTGGCCAGTAGAGCAGCAGAGGAGCGGCGGCGTCAGGCAGAATGGTTTCCACCAGGGATGAGCCGTCGAGGCAGACGATGACTTCTTCGCACATGAATAACTCCAGGCGTTATGGAATCATCTACCCGCCAACCGCACGGTGCTAGCCTGCGGCCCTTTGTCGCCGAGTTCCTCGGCAAAATGAACTTCGTGGCCAATTTCTAGACGATCGAACCCCGGCGCTAGCACACTGTTCCTGTGAAAATACACTTCGCGTCCGTCAGGCGTTAGGAGAAATCCATGATCTTCCATCGGCAGCAGGCTGGCGATCCGAGCGACCGGCTGCGGTTCATGGACTTTTACCTTGCCGCGCCGGCGCCGCGCATGATCCTGGAGCTTTCGCGCCGCTGCGTTGAAGGCGTCGCGGATGGCGACGTAGAGATCTTCATGGGCCGCATGCTTGCTCGGTTCATGAGATTCGGCGAAGTCTTTATCCGGTTCGTCGCCGGCCTTAGCTTTTTTCGGTACTAAACGTTTTGGTTCTCGATTAATAACCAGTTCGCCGCCGGGAACGGTTAAATCGATGCGCACCACGTAAGCTTTGCCTTTGTGGTGATGGCGATGAGGCGCTTCAACGGTCACGCGGCAGCCCATGATCCCGTCATGCAGCTCGTCGAGCTTGGCTGCTTTCTCGCGGATATTATCTTCGATGGCTGGCGACGGTGCCATGTCACGGAAGGTGATCTGCAGGGGAATTTTCATATTTCCTTTTCCTCCGGCGGTTGTTTCTACGCGCAATCCTATTGTTAACCCTGAATTAGAAAACGGCAAGAGATATGCCACCCGATTTTTTTAGCGCCTGTAAATGAAGTGATTTATCTGGAGAATTCCTCGACCCGTCCACGGCTTTGGTGCGCGATTCCCAGCGCTGCGAATTTGTCGCTGCGTGCTTGTCAGTCGTGATAAACATCGACACCCCCGTACCGCTCAAGGTGAGATCGATTCCATACAGACCGTGCGATTGAAATACACAGACTTCGCACGGCTAGTATAGCCGCAGGTGGTACGGTTAGCTGGAGATTGCAGCAAGGTTGCGCCGTAGGCGGCAGCCGCTTCTTAAATTGTCAGCGCAAGCTTGGCGCCGAGGGTTGCGGCGGCTCAGCCGCGTTTCACGGCATCGGTCTACGCTTTCGCGTGTGCCGAGTCCGGTACATGAGAATTGGAAATCAGTTGGCGGATTCGCTCCGAGCGCTGCCACTGGGTGAGCGGCGCGCCGTCGGCGAGCGCTTGCAGCTCGCGGATCCAAAGCTTTCGTTGCAGGATCAGCGGCGTGTCGGATCGCCCGAGGTTTTCTTTTTTGCGCAGCTCATAAGGCCCCTGGCCGACTTGCACGGCGTAGTCTTGGATCCAGACGATGTTCGCCTTGTCGTCGCCCGCGAGATCTTGAATGCGGATCTCGCCACGGAGCACGGCGGCGCCCAGTTCATTGGGCGACCGGCCCAATTTCCCCGTGCGCGCGAGGTGGCGTTTTCTCACCGCTTCGCCTTCGATGCCGTCTTGGATGTGTTGGATGTCGAGTTGAAAGCTGGCGTGACTTTCATCGTCGATGGGCACGCGCCAGGCGAGATGATCGCGATCGGATTCCTTGAAGCCGAGAATGTTCGGCATGCCATAGTGCAGATATTGCACGCGGCCGGTGGATGTCGTCGTCGTCAGCATCAGTCCCCATTCGGTTTCCTCCTGCGCAACGGCGGGAATCTCGCGCGGCCGGCGCAGGAAAAACTCCGATTCTCTGTGCGTGAACGGAATATGCACCGGATCGTTTTCGATGTTGTTGAGAAAGTTACAGGGCCGGACATAGGTCTCGACCCATAATCCGTCTTTTTCGAAATCGGCAAAACGCGGCAGCGGCGGCGGCGCACCCGCGCCGAAGTAAACGAAAATCATGCCGAGGTATTCTTCCGTGGGATAGCTGCGGATGCGCACTTTGTCAGTGAACGCCTCTTTCTCGGCCGGCTGCTCGATGCATTGGCCTGAGCCGTCGAACTTCCAGCCGTGAAAGCGGCAGCGCAAGGCATCGCCTTCGACCCATCCGACCGATAACTGGGATTGGCGGTGCGGGCAGCGAAATTCGACAACCTGCGGTTTGCCGCCCTCGCCGCGATAGAGCGTGAAGTCTTCGCTCATGATACGAAGCGGTTTGGCCCAGCCCGGCTTGATATCGTCGGCGCGCTGGACCGGGTGCCAGAATTTGCGCATATATTGGCCGGCAATAGTGCCCGGGCCGGTGGGGAAGCAGTCCATGTAGTCGATGATGGGCATTCTAATGTTCCTTCACGTCTACTCGTCGAGGATGAAGGATAGAAGATGGAGAATGGCAAGACATGATTCTTTCGATCTTCCATTCTCTATCCTCCTATCGATCCCATTTGCACCGCTAGCAATCACAAAGCGCGTGACTTCAACTCACGATTTCGCGACAAAGCCTGCGGCCTTGATGCCTGCGATGGCGCAGGCTTCGTCTTCTTCGGCGGTGCCGCCGCTGACGCCCACCGCGCCAACTATTTCATTGCCGTCAGCGCCGTCCATAATCAGCACGCCGCCGGCCACCGGCACGACTTTGCCTTGGGACATCACCGCCAAGGCGCCGAGAAAGGCCGGACGTTCCTTGAGCCGCTCGCTTAGGGAGCGACTCGATTCGCCCATGCCGACGGCGCCCCAGGCTTTGCCGATGGCGATGTCGGGGCGCAGGATGCTGGCGGCATCTTCGCGCTTGAGCACTTTCAAGCAGCCGCCTTCGTCTAAGACGGCGACGCACATGGGACGGTATTTCGCATCGCGAGCTTTCGCTAGGGTCTGGTCGGCGATGACGTTGGCTTTGTCGAGAGTCAGTTTCATTTTCTAACCTCCAATGATTCGATGCGGACGGAATTCTAGTCGCTCAGTGGCGCGAAGATATCCTCCAGCGCCGGTTGATAGGGAATATAGCCTTGGTCGTGGGCGTACGCGACGAACTTTTCCAAGACCTTGCGGTTCGGTTCGAGCCCATGGGACCAAGAGTTCTTGCCAAAGCGTTTCTCTTCCTCTTCGAGAAAAAGCACCGCGGTGGGGAAGGAAAAGCGCTTGGGATACTCGTAATCGATCTGGCAGCGGCGATCAGCTTCGTTGAATGCGTTGACGAGCTGCTGGCAGAGCCATGGATGTTTGGCGAGCAGCCGCTCGTGCACGACCATGGCGTGGGTGATCGGGAAAATCCCGGTCGCTTGAAAATAATCGCCGACGGCTGCACGGCAATCGGTGAAGACGCGCCGCATGCGCGGATCGCCGGCGCGAAAGGCTTTTGACACGTTGGGCAAAAGCAGCGCGTCGAGCTTGCCGTCGAACAACAGCGTCTCGAGATCGGCGTCCGTGAGTTCGAGTTTGATGTTGCCGGGAGTTTGAAAGCCCGCGCCTTCCGGTTCGCTGGTGATCCATTGATTCGCGGTATAGTCGACGCCGTGGTGTTCTTTGACAATGCCGCGCGCCCACAGGCCGACCGTGATGCGGTATTGCTGGATGCCGATTCGTTTACCCAGAAGGTCTTCGGGTTTTTCGATCGCCGATGGTTCGCGGCAGAAAAGATAGGGCTGGATGAACATGCGCAGCGGAAAAATCGGCAGGGCAACCAACGGCTCGCCGCGCAGGCGCGCCATGACGTACCAGGACAGCGACATCTCGGCGATGTCGAACTGTTCGTAGACCGGCTTGTAACAGGCATCGCCTTGCAACGGCGGCGGGCAAACGTTGAGCTTGGCCCCCTCGATGGTTACTGCGCCGGAGAAAAGCGCATGGGTACGGTCATAGTGCGTCATCATCAAGCTGAGTTCGGGTTTATTCATATGTGCCACCGTCATT
This sequence comes from uncultured delta proteobacterium, assembly GCA_963760795.1. Lineage (GTDB taxonomy): Bacteria > Desulfobacterota > Binatia > UBA9968 > UBA9968 > DP-20. The sequence continues at coordinate 186,649 of CAVXEP010000013.1, read as the reverse complement.
CGGTTCGTTGTAACGCCGTCGCTCGAAGAAAATCCCCCTTGGTCCCCCTTTTTCAAAGGGGGAAAGAGTCGCGCCGTGTTTTCAGCGCAATGTGACTTACCCCTCTTTGACAAAGAGGGGCAGGGGAGTTTTTCTTGTCTGATTTGCCAACGACCATTATCATTTGCCGCCGAGTGCTCGCGTGAGAAACTCGTCAACGAAAAACTTCTCCGTGCCGCCAGGAACGTCGAGATTGACGTTGATTTTCGCGGCGCTAACCAAGGCGTGAATGTTTTTCTTGCCGAGAGCGATGGAGAAGCTGTCGAGCGTGTAGTCCAAAGATTTGCGCAGCACATTGACGTTAGCGCTGGGATCTTTTTTCGCCGCCGCCGCGATGACTTTGTCTTTACCGCTCTGAATCACGCTCATGGCGTTGCGCAAGGCGCGCAGAAACGCGACCACTTCTGTGGGATTGGTCTTGAGTTTCTGCCGATAGGTGACGACGACCATGAAAGGGAACTCCGGCAGGGTCTTGCCGGTTTCCAAGAGCAACGGGAAGCCGCGTTCCTCCATGACGACTTTTTCGTTGGCGGAGAAAGCGCCGGCATGAATGAGGCCGGATTCAAGCGCGTTGACGCGCGCCGGACTGTTGCCGGCATACATCACGCTATAGTCCTTGTCGCGGATGAATCCTTTCCTGGCCAACGCTTCGACGGTGGCGAACTCGGTCACGCCGCCGGCGCCGGTGACGCCGACCACTTTGCCTTTGAGGTCGCTCAGCCTGGCTACGCTTTTCGCGCCGACCAGCACTTGGTCGATGTAAGCCGTGTGGCCGCCAACGATGACGACATCGGCGCCGCGCGAGATACTCGTGACTGCCGTGACTCCCGCCATGATCGCGTAATCGGCTTCCCCGCTCAGCAAAGCGGCCATGACCACCGGCCCGCCGCGCACGTAGACTGGTCGTACGTCCAATCCTTCGGCGGCGAAAATGCCGAAGTCACGCGCGGTGCTGACCGGCAGAGAAGTGTTCCAGGATGGCGAGGGGTAGGCGACAGTGATGGTTTTGGCCTGGGCGGAACCACCCAGGGTAAGGATCTCGGCGAGCAATAGGGTCATGCTGAGCGCAGCGAAGCGTCGAGCATTTCGTGGGAGTTTTGAAGGCGAAATTCTTTGTGCTCGGCACAGAATATCACCAAGGCGCAGGCTCTTCGGGTGGAAAAAGATAACGCCTCGAATGCGACAAAGTGGGCGCATGGAATTAATCGTTTGCCTGCGAATGCAGTCCCGCCAGCCGTTCGGTGCGCTGCCACTGCTTGAGCGGTTTGCCGGCTTCAAGATTTTGCAATTCGCGCTCCCAGATTTTCCGGATCAGGATCAGCGCGCGGTCGGAGCGGCCGAGCATCTCTTTTTTTCTCAGTTCGAGTGGCCCCTGGCCGACCTGCGTGGCGTAGTCCTGGATCCAGACGATGTTCGAGCGCTCCGGTCCCTCGATGTCTTGGATGCGCAAGTCGCCGCGCAGCACCGCTTCGCCGATTTCTTTGGGCGAGCGGCCGAGCTTGCCTTCGCGGGCTTTGTGGCGGTTTTTGTACGCTTCGCCTTCGTCGCCTTCGGTAATATGGGTGACGTCGAGCTGGAAGCTGCAATGACTGTCGTCGTCGATGGGCACGCGCCAAGCCAAATGATCCCGGTCGCGTTCGCGGAAGCAGAGAATGTTTGGCAGCCCGTGCTGTGTGATGTACAGCCGGCCGCTAGGGAAAGTCGATTGCAGCAGCACGCCCCACTCGCTTTCCTCGACGCTGATTTCCGGAATCTCCGGCGGCCGGTTCATGTAGAATTCCGATTCCCGATGGGTGAATGGAATGTGAATCGGGTCGTTTTCCAAATTGTTGACGTAGTTGCACGGGCGTACATAGGTTTCCGCCCAGAGATTATCTTTTTCAAAATCGGCATAACGCGGCAGTGGCGGCGGCGCGCCTGCGCCAAAGTAGACGAAGATCAGGCCGAGGTATTCCTCGGTCGGACAGCTGCGGATGCGCATTTTTTCGGCGAAGGATTCTTTCTCGGCAGGCTGTTCGACGCATTGTCCGGTTTGATCGAACTTCCAGCCGTGAAAGCGGCAGCGAATCGAGTCGTCTTCGATCCAGCCGATGGATAGCTGCGACTGGCGATGCGGGCAGCGAAAGTCGACGACATGCGGTTTGCCGCCGTCGCCGCGGTAGAGCGTAAACTGTTCGCCGAGAATCTTGATCGGCTTGGCCCAGCCTGGCTTCAAATCTTGCGCGCGAAAAACCGGGTGCCAAAATTTTCGCATATAGCGTCCCGCCAGTGTGTCGGGACCGGTGTAGTAGAAATCCATGAAGTTGACCATGAGTGAATTCTCCTAGTTTAATGCGAAGATTGTTTTCACCACGGAGGTACGAAGGACACGAAGGTTTCGGAATTAATTTGTCCGAACTTCGTGCTCTTCGTGTCCTTCGTGGTGAAAAGTCTTTTTCATCCTACTTCGCTTTGATGCCAAGCATGCGCTGCGCTTCTCGTAGTGCACTGGCGTCGGCGACTTCGGCGATGGGCACCGGGCGATTCAATTTGATGGCGTTTCTGGCATCGTCGATCACCAGCTTCATGCCGTCATCAGGCATCATGCCGTCTTGACTGAATAATTGCCAAGTCGAATCGTACGCCGCAACTGCATCCTCGCGTTGGGTCTTGCCCCAGTCGGCCAAGATGTTGATAGCTTCCTGGCGATTGTCGCGGATGAAGCGATTGGCTCTGATGAACGCTTTGATGACTTGAGTCACTTCCTGCGGCTTCTCTTTGAGTTTTTTGCTGCTGGTGCCGAGGCCGATGTGCGGGAACTTGAAAAAATCGTTGGCGCGCGCCAGGACGTTGAGGCCGATCTTACGTGCTTGAGAATCAGCCGGCGGCGCGATGATGGCGGCGTCGACCAACCCTTCTTTGACCGCCGCGAAGCGCGCGCCGTCGGAACCGAAGGCGATTAGTTTTGTTTCTTTGTCGGGATCGATGCCGGAGCGCTCCAGCATCAGCCGCGCGACCACGTCGTTGGAGCTGCCGAATACACCGATGCCGATGGTTTTGCCTTTGAGCGCTTTTAGGTTGGTCAATTCGGGCTTGGCGATGAACGCATAGGGCGGGCTGTCGATGAGCACGGCGATGACCTTGAGCGGAATGCCGCGCATGGCGGCGCGGATCACCGAGGCGAAAATCATCGTGTAGTCGCACTCGCCGGCGATCAATGCCGACATCGCCACGTTGGCGTTCATGCGGATGATTTCTACGTCTATCCCTTCTTCCTTGAAAATGCCCTTCTTCGCAGCCACGCCGGCGGCGAGATAGCTCATATTGTAATTGGTCACCGAGACGCGGACTTTGTCGGCGGCGCTTAGCCGGCCGGCAGAGGCTGAAAAACATAAGGGTGAAGATGACCGGTAGTTTCATAGGAAAATCGTTTTTCACCACGAAGGCACGAAGATCACGAAGTTCGGAGTGTTGTGTTTTAGAAACCTTCGTGTCCTTCGCGCCTTCGTGGTGAACAGAATCGTACTTTTATTTGCTGAAGCCATACTCGGACCATTTCTGTTTCGCTTTGTCGATAAATTCCTTGGGAACTCGCGCGGCCGGCGGGTAGGGATGTTTGCGGGTGGCGTCGATGAGCATCTTGCTGCCGGCGCGCCGGCGCGGGTCATGTTGCGGAATGTCCGCTGCGGCGGTGGACGGATCGACGCCGGAAGGGACCACGCCGTCGACTATGAAACTATCGCGCGCCGGTTGGGCGCGAAAACCCATGGCCCATTCGACCTGGAAGGGATTGCGCACGTCGATGTCGTCGTCGACCACCACGGTGAATTTGCCTTCCTTGTTCATTAGCGACCAGGCGCCCCAGGCGACTTCTTTGACCTGTTCGGGATATTCTTTCTTCATCGAGATCACCAGCATGCCGCTGGCGCCGCCGGCTTCGGTGAAGTGGACGTCTTGCACCGGCAGGCCGAGCACGTTGCGCAGGTGGTGAAATAATCCAGCGGAACGGCTCAGGCTGCGGATGCAGCTCGATTCGCTGGGCGGCATTTGACTTAGAAACGAATGATAAACCGGCGTGCGTCTTCGAGTGATGCAGGTGATGTCGATCACCGGCTGTTGGCCGCCGGGACTCATGTAACCGGAAAATTCGCCGAAGGGGCCTTCCTGTTCGCGATAGCCGGCGCGCAGCACGCCTTCGAGAACGATCTCGGCATTGGCCGGCACTTGGAGATCGACGGTTTCGCATTGCACCAGCGGCACCGGTTCGCCGCGCAGGCCGCCGGCAACGGAAAACTCATCGGTGCCGTAGGGAAATTTGCTGATGGATGTGAGCACGATGGTCGGGTCCATGCCGATGGCGATGGCGATCGGCATGTCCTTTTTGAGCGCTTCGTACTGGCGAATATGGCGCGCGGCGTGCTGCGCGCCGCCGACGTATAAGCCGAGCCGGTTGGCGCCTTTCAACTGCAGCCGGTAGGTGCCGACGTTGCGCCTGCCGGTTTCGGCATCTTTAGTAATGACCACCGGCGCGGTGATATACGGTCCGGGATCTTGGTTCGGCGTCCAGACCACCTGGGGCAGGCTGCCGAGGTCAATCGCTGAGCTGCGGATAATGATCTCCTTGCACAGACCAGTTGGCGCGATCACCGGATCGATCGGATGACGCTGTCCGCGTTCCCAGACTTCGGGAATTTTGTCTACCGTCGTCGACAGCGCGAGCGCATAGATTTCCGGCGAGCCGCCGATCACACCGATCACCAGGGGAAATTCGCTGACGCCGACTTGGCGAAAGCCCAGCGCCGGCCGGTCGTTCCAGCCGTAGCGGTCGAAGCTGTGGCGGGTGATCGCCGACACTTCCCAGGATGGGTCGACGCGCTGCTCGATCCAGTGGAGCTTGCCGGCTGCTTCCAAGCGCGTCAAATATTCTTGCAGATCGTTGTGGGCCATGAAGTCACTCTAGCCAAATTGGGCTTTGCTTTCGACAACCGTACGCGTATAAAACCTCATCAATGTTAAGCTCAAATATCGGCTGGTGCCGCGGCTGTCAAGCAACACCAAGCGGAGGTGTTTGATGCGGGTAAGAACGATTCTAGTCGCTGTATGCGCCATGATATTCGCGGCCGATCTTGACGCTGCCGACAAAGTCAGGATCGGCGTGTCCAATTACAATATTTCCAATCTCACCGTCGGCGTCGCCCAGACGCGCGGCTTCTTCAAACAAGAGGGGATCGATGCGGAAATCATCCGCATGAATCCCAATGTCGCGACCATGGCGCTGGTGAGCGCCGATGTCGATTATTCAACCTTGATCGGCTCGGCAATCATCGCCAACTTGAAAGGTGCACGGGTGAAAATGGTCGCCTGCTCCCTCGACCGCACGCCGCTGTCGTTAGTCAGCCGAGCGGATATCAAGACCGTTAAAGAAGTGAAAGGCAAAACCATCGGCGTCGGCTCTTATGGTTCGACGCCGGATATTATCGCGCGCATGGTGGTCAAGCATCATGGCATCGATCCGGAGAGCGAGATTAAGCTCTTGGCGCTCGGTTCCGACGCGGCGCGCTTGACCGCCCTCAAGGAGGGCGTCATCGACGTGATGATCGTCGCGCCGCCGGTGGATTTCGAAGCGAAACGGATGGGCTTTAATATAATCAGCCGCGCCGGCGATATTTTTCGTTTTCCCTACAATGGCCTGGCCACCGGCATGAAGAAGCTGAGCGAGCGTCCCGACGAGGTAAAGCGCGTGCTGCGAGCGATGCTGAAGGCGAACAATTATATTTTAAAGAATCGCGACGGCACCATTCAGGTGCTGGTCAGCTGGGCCAAGTCCAAACCGGAGTTCGCCGCAGCGGCTTACGATTCCGCCGTCAGCAGCTTCAGTGCCGACGGTAGCATTCCCGAAGACGGCATGCGCGTGGTGCTGGACGGATTACGCAAGTCGATGAACCTGGCGCGGCAGATTCCCCTGAATGAAGTTGCCGACCTGGCGCCCTTGTTCGAGGCCCAACGGGAGTTGGGTCTGCGCAAGTGACCGCGCCGGTATTTAAGACCGGCGTTCACCGCTTTTAAACAAATCCGTGAACTGGATAGTAAATAGGGTGTCGGCGCGCTACGCTACTCTCGTTCGACGGGCAATTGCGCAAAGTCATGATGGCGCAAGAGATGCGCCGAAGCTCGCATAGCATCGATATGTTCGCCTACGAGATCTCCGCCAAGGGATTAGTGATCGGCGAACCGATGCGAGGACAAGGTCTAAGCCCCGCCCGCGTAAGCGCTAAATGCGCGGAAGGAAAACGAAATGAACAACGCCGACACGCCGATGACCCATGGAACAGCAACTGCGCGAGATAATCGAGGCGCTGCCGGGCTCCTCGGTGCAGGCACAGATGTCCGAGGCTGCGCTGTTCGAGACCAAAGAGCGTTATCGTATCTTGTTCGACCTGGGTCCGGTGGCCATCTATTCTTGTAATGCCTCGGGTGTGATCCAGGAGTTCAACCGGCGCGCGGCTGAATTATGGGGCCGCGCCCCGGCGCTGGGAGATACCGACGAACGGTTCTGCGGCTCATTCAAGTTATTCCGTCCGGACGGTCGTTTTCTGCCCCACGACCAATGTCCAATGTCCGAGGTGTTGAGCGGCAAAATAGACGGCGCACGTGACGCGGAAGTGCAGATCGAGCGGCCCGACGGCTCACAGATTACCGTCATCGTTAACATTCGTCCGCTCAAGAACGAACGCGGCGAAGTCACGGGTGCAATCAATTGCTTTTACGACATCACCGAGCGCAAGCGCACGGAAGCGGCGCTGCGCGACAGCCAATCCCGGTTCGAAGCCCTCTTTGATGCCTCCCCTGTCGGCATGTACCTGGTGGACGCGGAAATGCGCATCCGGCTGGTGAGCCGGACAGCCCGCCCGGCCTTCGGCGACATCGGCGAGCTGATCGGGAGAGACTTTGTCGAGGTCATCCACATCCTGTGGCCGCCCGAATCCGCCGACGAAATCGTCGCGCGTTTCCGGCACACGCTTAAAACCGGCGTACCGTATGTCGCCCCTGAGTTTTCTGAGGAGCGCTATGACCGCAAGGTGCGGGAATACTACGACTGGCAAATTCATCGCATTGCCTTGCCTGATGGACAGTACGGTGTGGTCTGTTATTTCATCGACATATCCGAACGCATGCGCTTGACCAACGCGCTGCGACAATACACCGCCGAGTTGTCGGAGTCTGACCGCCGCAAAAACGAGTTCTTGGCGCTGTTGGCCCATGAACTCCGAAACCCTCTCGCCCCGATTCGCAACGCCCTGGAAATCATGCGGCTCAAAAAGCAGGGCAACGGGAGAGACGTTCAAGCCGCTGCCGATATGATGGAACGTCATGTCGGCCAGATGGTGCGGCTGGTGGACGACTTGCTCGACGTGAGCCGGATCAGCCGGGGCAAGATTGAACTCCGCGTCGGGCGGGTGGAACTGGCATCCGCTGTGCATCACGCCGTCGAAGCCGCCCGGTCGCTCTACGAGAACATGGAACATGAACTGACGGTCGCGCTGCCGGAGCAGCCGGTGTATCTGAACGCCGACCCGACCCGGCTGGCTCAAGTGATTGGCAACTTGCTAAACAACGCGTGCAAGTTCACCGACCAAGGCGGTCGCATTTCGCTTACGGTGAAGCGAGAGGGCGAGCAGGCGGTTATCCGAGTACGGGATAGTGGCGTTGGCATCGCCGCCGACAAGCTTCCCAGCATCTTCGACATGTTCGTGCAGGTAGATACCTCTCTAGAGCGTTCGGTAGGCGGGTTGGGCATCGGTCTGACGCTGGTGAAAAACTTGGTCGAGATGCACGGCGGCACCGTGGAAGCCTACAGTAACGGCGTCGGTCAGGGGAGCGAGTTCGTGGTGCGTCTGCCGGTCATTGAAACGATTAAACCAGCTCAACCGCCGCCTTCAGAACAGACCGTCACCGCGCCGACGACCACCGGCTACCGCATCCTCGTTGTCGATGACAACCGGATGTCGGCGGACTCTATGGCGACACTGTTGCAAATGACCGGACATGAGGCACACACGGCCTACGACGGCCTCGAGGCGGTGGCAGCGACGACAGCTTTCCGTCCCGGCGTCATCCTGCTCGACATCGGTCTGCCGAAACTAAACGGCTATGAAGCGGCCCGCAAAATACGCGAACAACCGTGGGGCAAGAATATCGTGATGGTCGCGTTGACCGGATGGGGTCAGGACGAGGACCGGCAAAAGTCCAAAGAGGCCGGGTTCAATGGTCACCTGGTCAAGCCGGTGGAACTCACCTCCCTGATGAAACTACTGACGGAGTTGCAGCCGACAACGGGAAGCGACAGTTGAATCCGTAACGTGGCCCAAGGCCGATCCTAAAGCCGGGGATACCTGCGCTGGCTCCAAATGCCCCGCTTCGAGAGGTCGAGCCGGGAACTCTTCCCGACGCTGACTGTTTTCTTAAGTTCCAGCCCATTCGGTTTCGAAATCGCTCCCGATTCCGACCGTCTGATCCGGTATGTTGTGTCAGGGTAACTTCCTTTGCGGCGACCCTTCCTAATCGCCCTTCGTTTTTCTCTACGCGCAAGAGGTTCACTTGCAACGTGCCGGCAGGTGGATCCGCCCGCGCAGGCTCGATCGAGTGGCGGCGCTCTCAGCAAGCGTCCAAGATAGCCATTGTGAAGTTGGGACGTCTCCGCGGTGCTCGCTGATCAATACGACAGAATTTGTTCACAGGATGTTAACCGCGATCGGATCGCGCCAGCAAAGGCGGAACAATACAAGGGAAATTGAAGAGGTGAACGGGACTTAAAGACCGGCGGATTACGACTGGGAGACGTAGGCGTTTGTTAGGTCCTGCCTCTGCCACTCCATAGGATAAATAATGTGGCCTAGAACGCGTTTCTGCGCCTAGTCTATTTATCAGTTTTGTCCTCGTCCCACCAAATTCCATAGCGCTTGCCGAAGTGACTGAGTAATTCGTCAGCGTTGTCCGGGAACGCCGGTGACGTCATTGCAGAAACACGTCGCTTCGATGCGACCAATCCGTCGCGATCGCCGATTAGAAACGCTCTCATCGAGATAACCAGCTCATTCCAATCCTCCGGCATATTTTTCGTTCCAGGTGAAATGCTCGCTTTATCCAAGTGTGCGAGCGCTGTTTCCGTCCGACCGGCGCGGGCGAAATTCTGAGCCGCATGCAGATGGGAGACTGCTCGTTCGCGGGCAATCAATTCATCATGCCGACGCAAATACGCTTCAATCAATTCCGCGGCCTGAAGATACTGCTTCCGGGCGAAAAGAACGCGCCAGCCAGATCCGAACGTCTGGTCGAATTTCAGCCACGGTAGGGCCAGCATCGCTGCCTTCTCAGGCTCCGATATTTCCTCGGCTGCTGAAGCACAGGCCAGGAAGAAAAGGAACAAGGACGCCAGGCAGCGCGCGATTGAATCGATGGGTGTCCAATTTTTCTTACGAGCCGCTCCGATATTCATGTGTACTCCTGTGTCTCTCTCTGGTCCAACTATTAAGTGACCCGCATCATGCGGCGAAAAAAACTGGTCGGCCTATCTCCGAACACGGTTCGCGAATAAATCAATGAATTGCTCCAGACCTCATTCACTTACCCCAACTCAGTAAGAACATTCTGACTGTCAAAAGCCGGGCAGCATCGCGGCCTATCTCCCCACTGGCCCGCAGCCTATTTCGTCCGCTAAACCACAGTCAAGCTCCATTATCAGCAGGTAGATCCCGCCCGCGCGGGCTCGAAGAGGCGGCGCTCTCTGCAAGCGTCCACGGCTAATTAAGTTTCCGTGTGAACATCTCGGTATCCAAAGCACCCAACGTTTTGTGGAACGAATGACGCACATGACGCGAACAAGCATGGAAAGAAACGCACAGCACAATAAAAAACGGGGAGTTGGTTAGACTCCCCGTTTTCTCCCAGGACCGCTTGGGTTTTCAAGTCCGGTGGAATGGTTTTGGCGGTTCAGCCTGCCAAGAGTCATCGATCAAACCATGGCGACGAAATCGATCTCCACCAACGCGCCGCGCGGCAACTCGGCGACGGCGACCGTCGAGCGCGCTGGCTTCGCCTCACCGAGGTATTCGCCGTAGACTTCGTTCAACACCGTGAAGTCGGCCATGTTTTTCAAGAATACCGTCGCTTTGATTACCTGGTCGAGGGATGAACCGGCGGCTTCCAGCACCGCTTTGAGATTTTCCAAGACTTGGCGCGTTTGTTCGGCGATGCCACCAGCGATTAGATTGCCGGATTTCGGATCGATGGGAATTTGCCCGGCGGTGTAAATAAATTCACCCGCTTTGATCGCTTGTGCGTAGGGGCCGATGGCCTTGGGCGCTTTGTCGGTGCTGACGGTTTCTTTGTTCATGGTCACTCCTCCTGATTCTGCGCGCATCCTACGCGCTTGCCACCATGGCGGCAACTCGATCGGGAAAAATGGCTTGCGCGGCGCAAAAGCTTCGTCCTATGATGCGCCCAAATCCGGCACAAGGAGGGAAGGCGATGAGTCAGTGGTCTAAAATAATCGCTCTCGGCTCGCTCTTGCTTGCTTCTCTGTCCTGGGCCCATGGCGAGCATGACGCGGCAGCTCAGGGAATCGCGCCGTTATGGGTATGGTTCGCCGGCGGCACTGCGCTCCTCGCCGTTTCGCTGCTGCTCATCCGCCAGGCGCGGCGCGGCACTTTGCTGGGCGAACGTTTTCGCGGTTTTAGCCGCAACGCGCGCTTGCTTCTCCTGCGCAGCCCCTTCAGCGGTTTGTCGGTGAGCTTGCTGCGGCTTTTGTTCAACCTTTATTTGCTCGCGGTCGGCTTCGATACTTTGTTCGTGGCGAAATTTGCCGCGATCAACTGGACCTGTCATGGACTGTCGGTCATTCCCTCCGGGATTCTCTCCGACTTGTTCGGCCGGCGCCGGGTTTTTTTGATCGGTTACAGCGGCAACCTGCTGGCGACGACCGCGGTGATTTTCGTCACCGATCCGAACTTGATGTTGATTCTCGCCGCCGTCATCGGCCTATTCGAGGGCGGCCATGCCATCGTCGGGCCGCCGTTCATGGTCGAGCAGAGCCGGCAAGATGAACGGGTGCATCTATTCAGCCTCAACGGCGGCATCCAGGTGGCCGCGGCGAGCGTCGGTAATCTCGCCGGCGGCTTGTTGCCGTTGCTGTTCGCCTCGTTGTTTCATGTGAGCCCGGACAGCGCACCGGCGTTGCGCGCGGCGCTGCTGTGCGCCTTGCCGGTGATGCTCTGTTCGGTGGTGCCAATTTACTTGATTCGCGAAGAGTGGCAGGCGATCGATATCCGCCGCTGGGTCAAAGGCATCGAGAGTTATGGGCGCATCGGCATGCTGGCGCTGACCGAAGGGCTGGTCGGATTCGGCATGGGATTTTCCGCGCCGTTCTTCAATCTTTTTTTTGACCAGCATCTGAAAGCGACGGCGACCCAGATCGGCATGATCTTCGCCGTCGGTTCCATTTCTTCGGCGCTGCTGACCTTATTCACTCCGCTGATCGTGCAGCGCTACGGCCGGGTGCGCACGGTGACGATGGTAAAGCTCCTCGGCATTCCGGCTCTGGTATTGTTAGGCATGTCTAACAGCCTGGCCATGGCCGGGGTGTTTTACGTGATCACGATTCTTCTAGTCGGCGGACCTTATCCCAACAAGGGCATCTCCGATCCGATCTACAGCCTGTTCGCCATGGAAGTGGTCAAAGAGCGCGAGCGCGGCACCACCAACGGCATCATGCACGCCTTCGTCGAGTTCCCCATGGGCGTCGGCGCCGGCTTGGCCGGGCCGCTGATGGCGATGGGCGATTGGCAGACCGCATATATGATCGGCGGCGCTGTGCTGGCAACGGCGTTCGTTCTTTACTATGTTTACTTTGTCCGCTTGGACGGCCAAGCCGCGCCAGTGTTGCAGCCGGCGCGAGTGCATTAAACGAAGAGAACTATCTCACCACAGAGGGCATAGAGTTCACAGAGTAAGGGAAGATTCGGATTCGGTGGATTTGCCGCAAAGAACGCAAAGCGCTCAAACAAAATTTCCGGATTATCGGGGCGGGTTTGAAACCCGCCCTCGTTGCTCCGTCGTAGTAATACCACGATGAAAATCGTCACCGCCCATAAGATTCTCATTTCCAGCGCCGTGGTATTTTTTGTCTTCTTCGCGTTTTGGGAGTACCGCAACTATGCCAGCGGCGACGGTTGGGCGGTCTGGCGCAGCGGTTTATATTTGCTGGTTGCGCTGGGCTTCGGCATCTATCTAAAAAATCTCAAACGGTGGTACCGGTAACGGTGCAACGATTCCGCCGCTACCGTGGAGGTTTTTGGTTTGGCTTGTGCGCCTTGCTGTTTGCCTATAGCCGCGCCGATGCCGCACAGCTCAGCGAAAACAGACTGGCAGTTCTCGATTCTCTACCGCCGGCTGAACGGCAGGCGCGCTTGCTTGAAGCGGCGCGCAGCGAAGGCGAGGCGGTGGTTTATCTAAATCTCGACCAGGTGGTGGCGAGCGCGCTTACTGCCGGATTCACCAAGAAATATCCCGGAGTCAACGTGCAAGTAGGACGTTTCTCCGGGGCTTCGATCATCGCCCGGGTGGAAACCGAAGCGCGGGCGGGAAAATTGGCCGCCGACGTGATCCAGAGCGGCGAGTTGGGGATACTCGTGCTGATCGACCGGGGCGTGATGGCGCGCTACCGCTCGCCGCAACTGACGGCCTATCCAGAATCCTACCGAGACAAGGATGGGATTTGGAACGTGAGTCTATTGAACGTGCTCGTGCCGGCTTACAACACCCGATTGGTGAACAAGGAAGATGCGCCGCAGCGTCTCGAAGATCTCCTCCGGCCGCGCTGGAAGGGCAAGATGGCGATGGACAGCCAGTCCTACTACTGGTTTGGCGCCCTGATGCAGTACCTGGGTGAGGACGTTACTATCAAACTCTTGCGCGGCCTCAACGAGCAGAACTTGCACCATGTGCGCGGCCGGCGTTTACTTACTCAGTTAGTCGCCGCCGGCGAATACGATCTCTCCGTGGAAACCAATCTCAACACCGTGATCACCATGTCGCAGCAAGGCGCGCCGGTGTGGTTTGCGCCGCTACGGCCGTTGTTCTTGCGGCCGAGCTTTCTGTTCATGACGCGCACGGCGCCCCATCCCTTTGCCGGCGCGTTGTTGATCGATTACTTGTTATCCGAAGAGGGACAACGCATTCTCGCCGCGCATGACCGCATGCCGGCCCATCCCAAGGTGCCGGCGCGGGAAACCCAGCTGCTCAAAGGACTCGACGTGCGCATGCCCGACCCCCTCGATATCGGCCGGCGCTACGCGGCACTGGGGAAAAAATATCTCGAACTGTTTCCGGGAGCGAAATGATGCCGCGTTGTTTAACTCTTCTGGCAATCCTATTTCTATTATTCGGTGCCGATACCGGTTCCGCGCAGGCGCCGAAGGGCGTGATGCCGGTCTACCAAGCGATCTCGACGCCGGACTTTGGCTACTTGCCGACCTATGTCGCCCGCGCCAAGAATTATTTCGCCGACGAGCGGCTCGATCTCAAAGTGATCGTCATGAACTCACGGGTGTCGGTGCCGGCGCTGATCGCCAACGAAGTCCACTTCGGTGTCGCCGGGCCGTCGATCACCGCGGCGCTGCGCGGCGCGCCGCTCAAGGCGATTTATTTTATCTACAATACCTCGACCTTTCAGTTCACGGTCCGCCCGGAGATTCGCACGGCGGAGGATTTGAAGGGTAAGACGATCGCCATCTCCAGTCCGGGCGCGACCAACGATCTGGCGACCCGCTTGATTCTGCTTAAGCTCGGTCTCGATCCGGTGCGCGACGTCAAATTCATCGCCATCGGCGACGCCAAGGCGCGGGTGATCGCGATGGATCAGGGACAGGTCGCGGCGGCGGCGAATAATCCCGACATCGCCGCGGAGTTGGTGCGCAAGGGCTACCGCGTTTTGATGCATTCCGGCGAGGTGTTTCCGGTGCCGTTTTCCGGTACGGCGGTCAACGACAAACTGATTCGCGAAAATCCCGAAATGATCAAACGTTGGCTGCGCGCCCATCTGCGCGCCATGCAACTGATTCGCCAACGGCCCGACGAGGCGGCGCAGATCGCCGCCAAAGATTTGAGAATCAGTTTGGACATCGCCCGCGAGGCGATCACGCAGGTGCTCCAATTCATGTATCCCAACGATCCCGGCGGTTTCACCGAAAAGGGCATGAAAGTTTTGTTACAACAAACGGCGCCGCGTCTAGGCGTCGATCCCGACAAGGTCGCCATCGCGCAGATCGCCGACGTCAGTTTTTTGCGTGACGTGCAGAGAGAGATGGGAATTAAGTGCCGGGATGGGTATGGATGCTAGAAGGGAAGAAGAAGTCAGGAGTAAATAGTTAGGAGTCAGGGGTTTCGGATCCGGACACCTTACTCCTCACTACTAACTCTTTACTGGCTATTTTGAAGCGAAGGATTTGGTCCTATTCGCAAGGTTATTCGTAGGCGCACAGCGAGGTCAACTGCAGCATGAGCTACATCGTCGGCGTGGATATTGGCGGCACTTTTACCGATTGCGTGGTGGTGGATGAGACCGGCAGCGTCACCATCGGCAAGTCATTGTCGACGCCGGCGGATTTTTCTCAAGGTGCGCTTAACGCTAGCGCCGATGCGGCAAAGAATCTCGGCCTGGCCAGCGCCGAAGAGTTGCTCGCTTCGACGCGCTTGTTTTTTCACGCCTGCACCGTGGGCGACAATACCTTGATCACCCGCGCCGGCGCCAAGACGGGATTGATTCTCACCAAGGGTTTTGGCGACACCTTGCACATGATGCGCGGCAAGATCGCCGAGGGTCTCACCGAGAACGAGATCGCCCATCGCTCGGCGCTCGATAAACCCGAGCCCTTTGTGCCGCGCAACTTGGTGGAAGAAATCCCCGAGCGGATCGATTACAAGGGCGCCGAACTGATCCGCCTCGATGTCGATGCGGCCGAGCGCGCGCTGGACCGGCTCGCCGCCAAGGGCGTGGAGTCGGTGGCCGTGTGCTTTCTCTGGTCGATCTTGAACGACGCCCATGAAAAGCAGTTGGCGGCGATCCTGCAGAGAAAATATCCCAAGCTCTATTTTACCCTGTCGAGCGACGTGGCGCCGTATTTGGGCGAGTTCGAACGCGCCGCGACCACGGTGTTTAACGCCTACATCGGGCCGAAGATTTCCAGTTACTTGCAAAGCCTAAAAAGCATCCTGCGCAGCAAAGGTCTCAAGCGCGATCCACTGATCATGCAAGCCTATGGCGGCGTGCTTGATATCGAAGCCACTTGCAAGAATGCCGTGGGCATCATCGAGTCCGGGCCGGCGGCGGGAATCGTCGGCACCCGCTTTCTCGGCGAACATATCGGCGAAAAAAATATCCTCGCCACCGACATGGGCGGCACGACTTTCAAAGTCAGCGTGGTGCGCGACGGTGTGATCGAACGCGACTACAAGCCGGTGATCTTGCGCCATAGTATTCTCTCGACCAAGATCTGGGTCGAGTCCATCGGCGCCGGCGGCGGCAGCATAGCCTGGATCGACGGCGACACCGGTTTGCTCAAAGTCGGACCGCAAGGCGCCGGCGCGGCGCCGGGACCGGTATGCTACGATGTCGGCGGCCGCGAGCCGACGGTTTCCGACGCCGACCTGATTCTCGGTTATCTCAATGCCGACTACTTTCTCGGCGGCCGAATGAAATTGAACAAGGCAAAAACGCTGGACGCCGTCCGTGAGAAAATCGCCAAACCACTCGGGATGAGCGAAGTGGAAGCCGCCAGCGGCATTTATCGCATCGCCAACTCGCATATGAGCGATCTGATCCGTAAAGCGACCGTCGAGAAAGGCCATGATCCGCGCAACTTCGTGCTCTTCGCCTTTGGCGGCGCCGCGCCGGTGCACGCGAGCCGCTACGCCGCGGAGTTGGGGATCCGCCAAGTGGTTATTCCTCTGACCGCGTCCGTTCATGGGGCCACCGGATTGATCAGCTCCGATGTCGTTTACGAATATGGCAAATCCGACCATGTGGTGCTGCCGGTGGCGCCGGCGCGAGTCAACGACAACTTCGCTGGACTGTTAGAGCGCGCGCTCAGCGATCTGCGCGCCGCTGGATTTGCCGAGAGCGATGTTCAGGTCATGCGCAGTGTCGACATGCGTTACCGTTACCAGGTGCATGAACTGAACGTGCCGTTCCCAGGCGGGTAGCGGGGCGATCACAGAACGCGACATGGAAGAACTGTCTATGCGCTTCGACGACCTCTATGAAAGGGCGTTCGGCCAGGGTTCGGGTTACCGCGAAGCGGGCAAGGAAATCCTGACCTTCCGCCTGACGGCGACGGGCTTGCTGAAGAAACCTGACATCAAGGCTGAACTGGCGCGCAGCGCTGATGGCGCTCAGGCGATCAAGGGCAAGCGCGATGTTTACTTCGAAGAAGCGCGCAAGTTTGTTGCCACGCCGGTCTACGATTTCGTCAAGATGCATCCGGGTATGGCGTTCGCCGGCCCGGCGATCGTCGAAACGCCGGTGACCACGATGGTGGTCAATCCCAACGACCGCGCCGCCATGGATGAGTACCGCAACATTAGAATTCACTTGGGAGCTTAAGATGGAAGTAACGCCGATCATCCATAGCGTCGATCCGATCACGTTTGAGATTTTGTCGCACCGGCTCTATCAAATCGCCAAGGAAATGGGCACGGCGCTGGAACGCGTCGGCGGCACAGTCAACACGACGCAGATGCACGATTACATGGCGTCGCTCTATCTCGCCAACGGCGATGTCTTGTCGGCGGGGGACTCCATGGGCTGGCATGTCGCCTGCGCCGGCTTCGCGGTCAAGCGAATCATCGAGCGCTTTGAAAACACGTCTGGGATTCATGCCGACGATATTTTTCTGCTCAACGATCCCTATCTGGCGGCGATCCATCAGTCGGATGTGTATTTGATCTCGCCGATACATTTTCGCGATCGATTGGTCGGATGGAGCGCGACCTTCGTCCATGTGATGGATATCGGCGCCATGTCGCCGGGCGGCAACTCGCCGGGGGCCACGGAAATTTGTCATGAAGGCATTCGCATCCCCGGAATTAAACTCGTCGAGGGCGGCCAGTTGAGGCAGGACCTGTTCGACGCCATTATCAACATGACGCGCCAGCCGGTGATGGTGGGTCTCGATTTAAAGTGCGAGATCGCCGCCAACAATGTCGCCAAGGCGCGCATGCAGGCGCTTTACGAACAGTTTGGCCCGGAGCTGGTGACCGCGGTGTCGCAGGAGATGCTCAACTACTCCGAAGCGATCCTGCGCCGGCGCATCGCGGAAATCCCCGACGGCTCGTGGAGCGATAGCGGCAGTATTCACGCCGGCGAAACCTGGAACGTTCATGTCAAGCTGACCAAGCAGGGCGATCATCTACTGTTCGATTTCACCGGCAGCAGTCCGCAGGCGAAGAAGGGCATCAACTTGCCGTATCACGCGACTTTCGGCGCTTGTTACGAGTCGATCCTGTGCACGCTCGCTTACGATCTGCCGAAGAACCATGGCGCGTTGAAACCACTCGAAGTCATCGCGCCGGCGGGCACGGTGGTCAATCCGACAGCGCCGGCGCCGGTTTCGCTTAATACCACGTCCGGCGGCGCCACTGTGAAGTTCGTCGCCAACTCGGCGATCATGCAGATGCTCGCCACCAGCGAGAAATGGCAAAACGAAGTCATGGCGCTCAATGCCGGTCATCGCCTGGCGCGCCATGCCGGCGTCAACCAGCATGGCAAGTATTACGTCTCAACGCTTTCCGAGGGCGCCCTCGACGGCACCGGCGCACGCTCCTATAAGGACGGCGACGACACCGGACGGGGCCTGAGCTGTCACAATATCGAGTGGCTGGAGGCAAACTTTCCGCTGCTCTATCTGTTTCGCCGCAACACTAAGGGCGGGGCAGGCGCGGGGCGCTATCGCGGCGGCACCGGCGGCGAGTCGGCCCTGACGGTACATGACGCGCCGGAAGGTAAGATCAAAGGCGTCGCGCTGGGCGTCGCCGGCCTGCGTAACTCGGGCCAAGGCATGTTCGGCGGCTACCCGGGGGCGCCGAGTTTGCTCATGTTGAAGGAAGGCACGCGGGTAGGCGAGGTGATCGCGGCGCAGCAAGCGCCGGATAGGCTGGATGACATCGGCGGCGAAGGCCGGCTCTTGCCCTATTGCGAATTCGATATCGGCAAGAATGATGTGCTCTACATGCGCATGTCGAGCGGTGGCGGTTATGGCGATCCCCTCGATCGCGAACCGGAGCGGGTCGTGACCGACATCGAAAACGGCATCGTCTCGCTCCAGGAAGCGCGGGAGATTTACGGCGTGGTGGTGGCGCGTGAGGCACTCGATGCGGCGGCGACTGGCGAGCTGCGCTCTAGCTTGCGCCGCGAACGGCTCGGGGAGAATCCATGAGACATCCGCTGCGGGCAAACTTGGTCGTCGAGAATCTTGACGGCGCCGCTTGGATTTGCTGCGCCCCATGTGGCCACAAGTACTGCCGCGCCGGCGAAGACTGGCGCGAGTGCAGCAAAACTCGCCTGCTGGCGCCGACCAAAGCCGGCGCGCTGATGTCCGTGCTCAACGGCCAATACGTACTGCGCCAGCGCTATTGCCCGTCCTGCGCGGTATTGCTCGAAACCGACTTCATCGAGGAGAATACTCATGACTCAAGAGGGGCCTAACCGGCCGGAGCCACAACCAGTAAAACTTGTCGGCAAGACTTCAGCGATCATAGTGCTCGATTTGAGCGTACGCTGCGAGGATCCTCAGGAAGTCTGCTCGAAGTTGATGCAGCCCTTGAGTAGCTTTCTCGATCGGGCGCGACAGGCCGCGATACCGATTTTGTACACCATCTCCGCCATGGGTAAGGGAACGGCGTTGGGTGAAGTTGCCGGGCCATTGCAGCGAAGGCCGTCGGAACCGATCCTGTATCCCGATGCCTTCGATAAGTTCATGGATGGTGAGTTAAAAGCCGAGTTGGACAAATGCCACTGCCGGTCGCTGGTGATCGTCGGTTCGGCGACTAACTTCGCCGTGCTCTACACGGCGACGACAGCGGCGCGGATTTATAAGTACGATGTGGTCATTCCCCTCGACGGCGTCAACGCTAAACGAAACTACGAACATGAGTACGCGATTCATCAGATGACGATCCTACCGGCCTCGGCGAATAAGCAGTTTCGCTTTTCCCGGTTGGGGATGATCGAGTTTGTATAAATCGTTGGGAACGAACCAAGCACAGCAGACGGACGTAAGGGGGCTGGGTGAAAGCTCATTTTGTCGCGAATGCCGCTACGAAACCTCCTTTCCCCTCAACCTGGGAAGACCTTGCCCTGAGCCAGCCGAAGGGTCAGGATGGGGATGCTGCGCACGTCATAAACCTGACGCGCGCCCCCGATCCCGGATCGGGTCCGGGGCAGGCTCTTTGTCCTCCAACGTCGAAGAGATGGATGTCGGAAATTAGCGCGAGACGTGTTTATGCGCCCAATTCTAATACTTAAGATCATCTCCATTTTGCCGTTGCTCAGCCAAATCAGTGTGACCCACGCTCAACCCGTGACGAAAATCCGCGTCGCCAACATCGGCGGCTCCTCGGATCATATCCAGGTCGCGATCGACAGCGGCATCTACAAGAAACATGGCTTTGCTGTGGAGAACATCCAGATTGGCAGCTCGGCGACAGTGGTGCAATCGCTGATCGCCGGCGAGGTGAGTTTCGCCCATGTCGGTGCGGTACCGGTAGTGGCCGCGGTGGCCGCCGGAATCGATCTAAAGATCATCGCTGTGTTCATGAACCGCTTCAACTACGTCATGGTGACGTTGCCCGAGCTGCAAAAGCCTGCCGACCTGAAAGGCAAGACGCTGGCGATTAGCCGCTTCGGCTCGGGCGACGAGTTCGCATCCCGCGAAGCGCTACGCCGTTGGGGGCTCGATCCGGACAAGGACGTGCGCATGCTGCAAGTCGGTTTGACGGTGGCGCGCATGGCGGCGCTTCAAGGCAAACATGTGCAGGCCAGTCTGTTATCGCCGCCGCAGATTGTCGAAGTGCAGCGCATGGGGTTGAACGTTTTGGCCGACCTCACCGATCTCGATGTCGAATACGCACACTATACGCTGGCGACGCGGGGTGCATTGATCACGGAAAACCGGCCGCTGGTGGAGCGTTTTATGCGGGCGTACGTCGAAGGGATCAAGTTCCATCGCAGCCATCCTGAAGCGGTTATCCCGTACCTACGCAAGTTTTCCCGGCAAAGTGACACCGAGTTGAAAGTCACTTACGAGAATTTGCGCAAACGCATCCGCGAAGAGCCGGTACCCACCGCCGCCGGTTTACAGACGATCATTCGCAGCCTCAGCAGCGGCAAAGAAAAGGAACTCGATGCGCGCCGGGTTATCGATACCAGTTTCTTCCCGAGCGCCGCCAGGTGATGATGGAGCCTACGCCCTTTCTAGTCGAATTGTCCGAAGCAGCGATGCGCCGCGAGCGGCAGAAGGCGCGAGAGCTGCGCCAGAGCCAGTGGTGGAAGCGCAAGCTGGCGATCGGAGTTTGCCACCATTGTGCTGGCAAGTTTGCGCCGGCGGAACTGACCATGGATCATCTCGTGCCGGTGGTGCGCGGCGGCAAGTCGACTAAAGGTAATGTCGTGCCGAGCTGCAAGCCGTGCAATTCGGCACGCAGACATAAGTTGCCGTTCGAAGTTAGTCCTCGCGTGAGCGAGGACTAACCTCGAAATTACAAATTACAGATTCCATATTCCAAAAAAAATCGGACTGTTCCGGATTAATTTGGAGTTTGTAATCTGGAATTTGTAATTTGAGAACCCTTGCCACTAACGGCGGGCTTCAATAATATGCGTCCCAGGGAGGGCAAAACCATGGCAAGCGACATGTTTTTGGTGCGAACGATGTCAGATACCGTGGAGACTGATATTCAGCGGGTCCACGTGATCGCCAACGAGCTCTTGGCGCGTTATAACTTGCCACCGCTGAGTTTCGAAGAGCTGCGTAAAATCGCCGATGGCCCGTTCGATCTGTTTTTGATCCCGCTTATTTTTGCCGCGGAGTATGCCAAGGATCACAATCTGCCGTTCAATGAGGCCAAGCGCGTTGAGATCCGCAGGATCGCATTGGAGATCGCGCGCAAGCATGGCTACGATGTCAATCCGCCGGAGTTTCAACTCGGCATCGAAAAGTCGTTACAGGAAACCAAAGCCGCGGGTCTGCGCAATGTGCTAATGACCACCGGCGGACGGCGTTATAAGCACCAGGCTATGGAAAAAGTCGGCATCGGCGATTATTTCGAAGAAATCGTCGACCGTGAACAAACCTACTACGCCAAAGAGCAGGGCTTCTATTACCTCTACCGCAAACAAAAAACGCCGCACATACGCATCGTCTTGCTCAGTGGCACGGCGAATTACATCAAAGCCGCCAACAACGCCGATGGCTGCAAAGTGGGCGACACGTTTCTCGAAGTGATTGCCATCGCTTTGTCGACGCAACACTCATACAACGACGAAGAAACCCTCCGCGCCGCCGCGCCTAAAGCGGTGATCTACGGCTATGATGAGCTCCTACCGAAATTAAAAGAGCTCGTGCCGCTCGGTTAGATCCGGTGCGCGTTGCCAACGCGAGAAAACAAATTCATGTCGTTTGCTCCTAGTCGCTAATCCCTCCCAATATGTTGATAGCGCGCCCGGCTAATAACACGATGATTAATAACGATAGCAGCGATTGCACCATCATCAAGACTTTTGCCCAGCGCGCCAACACCGGCACGTCGGTGGGCGAAAATGCCGTGTTGGTGTTGAAAGCCAAGAACAAGTAATCGACGAAATTCGGCGACCAGCGCCGTTGGCCGGTTTGTCTCAACGCTTCTTCGCTCATAGTCATTTGAGGAAAGAGAAACGCACCTTCGCTGTGTGCCGCGCGTTTGTCCCGTTGATGCGGCCCGCCGGCATCCAGCCGCCAATACCACAGTGCAAAGACTAGAATATTGGTAACCCACAGAGATGCTGCCGCAAGCAGCAGCGCGATGGGCGTTACCTTCTGCGTCGGCAGAGCGGTGACTAAAAGTCCGAGGGTTATAATGAGTCCGGCCGTGAGCACTCCATCGACGATGAAACCGATGAGCGTGTTAAGCCGATGGCTGCCTGTGTGATGAGCAACGATGTTGGGAATCAGCAGCGCCAAAACGACCGATGGAAAGAGCCAACGCGGGCCCATGGTCAAGACTTCGGGTAATGCGGCATAGAGACCGCCAGCCGCCAGTACGGCTACGAAAGCCGGCCACCGCGGTTCAGCGTCCCGTAACTCGGGAGTTGCGTCGGCGCGAGTTAACTTATCCACAAGACTCCTTCGCTATGAATGCGATGATGTGAGAGATCGTAGCCCGCGGCGAATATTCAAGCGAGCTGCCAGATGTTGAGGGATTCATCGCGGTTGTAAATCTGTACACGGATCGTTGGAGGAAGAACCCCGAAAGCTCGCGTTAAATATATCTCATTGTTTACGACCTTCGAGTCTGAACTTCCGAATCTGCGGGATCTGCCAGATTGTCAGCATGGTCGCGAGCCACACGATCGATCCTCCAAAAAATGTCGCTTCGCGCGCGCCGATGATCGGCACCACGACTCCGGTTTCGACCTGGCCCATGGGATTGAGTCCCTGCGTGGCAATTTGGAATATACCCATGACCCGGCCACGCAACTCATTGGGAGCCGTCCACTGTAGTATCGTGCTTCGCGCCGCTGACCAAATTGCATCCGCCGCTCCGACACATGCAAGTAGCATTAACGATAGAATGTATGAATTCGATAAACCGAAAAGGGCGAAACACAAGCCGTAAACGATCGAGGAACCTAATAGAATGTTTCCCAGAAAAGGCCGTTGGCCGACACTGATGAAAAAGCTCGAACCGACCACCGCGCCAATGCCCCGCGCCGATTGCATGATGCCGAAGCCGTGCGCGCCGACACGCAGGATATCGCTGGCAAAAATAGTTAACATCGCGTTATCCATGCCGAAGACCGACGTCGTCGCTTCCATGACGATAATGCCGAGAATGATTTTTTGTGAGTGCACGTAGCTAATGCCGCTTTTGATATCTTCACCGAAGCTGGGCTTTCTTGCCGACGCCGTCGCCGGGGTGGGTGTGCGCATTAATAACAACGCGACTATCGTGCAAAGATAACTTGCTGCATTCGCGTAAAATGCCCCGTGCGTGCCGATCAAGCTGATGACCGCCCCCGCCAGCAGTGGACCGATCAGCGCCGGCCCTTTCATCAAAACGGAATTGAGCGCCACCGCGTTCGCTAGAACCGCTTGGGGAACCAGAGTAGGAAACAGCGCTTGGCGCGCCGGCCCATCGCAGGAAGCTACCGCCGCGCTCAGAAACGTCACCGCATAGATTTGCCAAAGCTGAATGTTTTCGGAATGGTCTAGCACGCCGAGTAACAGCGCCAGCGCACCGAGCAGACACTGGGTCGTAAGCATGAGCTTCTTACGGTCGTAGCGATCGGCAATCGTCCCGCTGAGGATACTTAAGCCGATCGCCGGCACCGCGCGAAAAAGCCCATTCATGCCGAGCTGAAACGGTGAGCTGGTGATTCTATAAATCAGCCAACTGACCGCGGTAATCTGCATCCAGGTGCCGATGTTGGCGAGAAAGAGACCCACCCAGTAGAGCCGGAAATCGCGGTAATGTAAGGCCGCGATGCGACTGACCGCAACGGAGTCTGGCCTATCTGGGGTTACCGGAGTCACGCGCCACAGTAGCGATTCACGGGACAATTGTCGAAGCGATACGCTTATAGGCCAGCGTAATCACCCAGTCGCGGCAGCGGTGGACTCTAACGCTCGTCGCCTTTGTCGCGGCTTCAATGAAGATGTGCGGTTAGTGGCTGGCGGGATTTAGATGGGCATGGCGAACCAGTTCCGCGGCGAATTGTTCAACGTCGCGGTGAGCCAAGGATAACAAGCCGAAGCCAACCAGTAAAATCAGTGGACCTTTAACGGCTTCAATGATCGCAATGCCGCGTACGCCGACCGCGCCGTTTAAGCAGACCCTCTTCGACATCGGACAGTTAAAGCCACTTGGCTTTGCGAAAGCGCCAGAACAGGTACACATCGATACCGATCATTGCCGCCACGGTGAGCGGGTAGCCCCACGGCGAGTTGAGTTCCGGCATGTGTTGGAAATTCATGCCGTAAATGCCAGCGATCAGAGTCGGCACCGCCACGAGGGCGGCGTAGCCGGCCAACCGCTTGGTGACCTCATTTTCTTGAATCGTGATCAGCGAGATCGCCACCGAGATAGCGGTAGTGATCATGTCGCGCAGAGTGTCGACGGATTGATGCACGCGCAGCACATGATCGTAGACATCCCGGAAATAATCTTGCAGTCCCACCACCAACTGCGGCACGCGGCCGCCGAATAGTTTGCTAGTGGCTTCGAGCAACGGTTCGGTGGCATGCTTGAGGGTCATGAGCTTGCGCTTTAGATCGTAGAGCGCCTCGATGTTCGCTTTGGCGGTTTGGTCGGCAAACATCCGGTCTTCGATATTTTCGATCTCGGTTTCGAGTTCGTCGAGAATGGGAAAGTAACGGTCGACCACCGCGTCCATCAAAGCGTAGAGCACGTAGCCTGCTCCATGGTTGAGTAGTTCGGGCTCACGCTCGCAGCGGGCGCGCACGTCAGTGAAGCCGCGCTCGGCTCCGGTGCGGACGGAAAGCACATAGTTCGCGCCGACGAAGATAGCGACCTCGCCGACCGTTAGCTCATCGCCCGCGCGCTCGATGATCTGTAGCACGACAAATAACGAGGCCTCGTATTCGTCGATCTTCGGCCGCTGATGGCCATGCTGGGCGTCCTCCACCGCGAGATCGTGTAGGTCGAATTCGTTTTGCATCGTCTGAAGCTCGTCCGGCGTCGGATCGTTGAGCGCCATCCAGACGAAACAATCTTTATGTGAGATGTAAGAACGAATCTCACTCACCGGTATGTTGGTGAGTCTCCGTCCGTTCTGATACGCGACACAGTTGACGATCATCGAGAGCCTCGCGATGTTGAACTGGAATCGGCTGGTACTTTGGCTTGTTTGTGGCGCGGGAGTCAAGCGCGCGCGCCTGCCTGGCGTCCGCTGTGACTGAGGGCACAGAGAGAAGATGCGGATTCGGAAGATTGGCCGCAAAGAACGCAAAGGGCGCAAAAAAGAAACGCGGCGGGTTTGAAACCCGCCGTCTTGGTCCTCGCACATCGAAACGTTTGCGCAAGCGTCGCAAACCTTGCGCGATAGTAATATAAAGCGGGAGAGATGATGACTGCGCTTAAAACCTACTTGGCTGGCCGGGTTGCGATTAACGTCGGCGACATTACCAAAGAGGCGGTCGACGCCATCGTCAACGCGGCCAATGGCACGTTGATGGGCGGCGGCGGCGTGGACGGCGCGATTCACCGCGCCGGCGGACCGGAGATTAAAGCGGCTTGCGCGGAAATTCGCCGCACGCAGTATCCCGCAAGGATTGCCGACCGGAGATGCGGTGATCACCACAGCGGGAAAATTGCCGGCGAAGTATGTGATCCACACCGTCGGTCCGGTCTACGGCAGCGGCGGTGCGGACAAGGCGGATCTGTTGGCGGCGTGCTATTTCAACTCATTGACGTCTGGCGGTGACGCATGAACTCAAGTCAATCGCTTTCCCGGCGATCTCCACGGGTGTTTACGGTTACCCGATGGATAAGGCAGCGGCGGTGTCGTCGCGCACCATCGAGCAGTTTCTGTCGGTTGATAAATCGATCGATGCCGTCAAATTGGTCTTCTTCTCTGCCGGCGATGCTGAAGAGTTCTTGAAGCATCACAGCTTCACAGACTAAGAAGGCAATGGGCAGGTCCATTTTGGATTTTCGTCCGCGGGGCCGCTTTTAGATTTTAGATTAGGGGAACGAATACATGACGAAGTTATCTCGAACTGCATTTCTGTGGCTTCGATCCGACAATCCAAAAGCGGCCCCGCGGACCAAAATCGCAAATCCAAAATGGGTGGGCTTTCTTGCCCTCGTTATCGCATTCGCAATCTGCGGGGCGGTGGCCGAGGCGCAGCAGCCGGCGGGAATTCCCCGGATAGGAATCCTGGTCACGAGCCTCCGCCTCCTTCAATTCGGCCCGGATCGAAGCATTTCGCCGACGGCTGCGCGAGCTTGGCTATGTCGAAGGGAAAAACATTGTCATTGAGTACCGATATGCGGAAGGGAAACTCGAACGGCTGCCTGACCTTGCAGCCGAGCTGGTCCAGCTCAAAGTTGACGTCATCGTCACCGTCGGAGGCACGGCTACTTTAGCTGCCAAGAAGGCGAGCGTGACAATTCCCATCGTATTCGGCAATGCTGGCGATCCAGTAGGAACTGGGATTGTCTCCAGCCTGGCGCGACCAGGAGGGAATATCACCGGACTTAGCATGATGGCGCCAGATCTAGATGGCAAACGGTTGGAACTGCTCAAGGAAGCTTTCCCTAAGGTTGCCCGGGTGGCCTTCCTCTGGGTGCCCGTTGATTCGAGGGGAAACCTGGCTCTCACAGAGATGGAGGCTGCGGCCAAGGCGTTGGGACTCAAACTTCAATCGCTTGAGGTGCGAGTCCTTGAAGATTTTGAGGGCGCATTCGCGCGAGCGAAACGGGACGGCGCCCAGGCGCTCATTACGTTCCCAAGTGCACTTATCAATACTCAGCAACGCCAAGTGTTGGACTTTGCGGCCAAGAACCGGTTGCCGGCGATGTACCCATACAGTGAGTTTGTTGAGGCCGGCGGCTTGATGAGCTACGCGCCGAACATCGCGGACTTATTCCGGCGCGCCGCTGACTTTGTCGACAAGATCTTGAAAGGCACAAAGCCCGCCGACATTCCAGTCGAGCAGCCGACGAAGTTTGAGTTCGTCGTCAATCTGCAAGCCGCCAAGCAGATCGGCGTGACGGTTCCCCCGAATGTGCTGGCGCGAGCGGATAGGGTCATAAGATAAGGCAAAAGTAAAAATTTTAAAGGCAAAACTAAGATTTTGGATTGAGAGCACAATTCATCTGAGAGATAGATACGTAATGAGCGTCAGCCCGCTTCGGGACAGTACACTCGGCTCCCCGATTGAAGTTGCACCGCATGTTTCAAGTCATGGCGTTTGGCTGTTGGCTGGCGACCGCGAGTTGTTCATGCACGTATGACACGATGTTTCGCTCGCCTTAAAGATGTTCCTGTGGGGAAAATTCTGAATGTCGAAGGGTCGATGGCTGGACATTTTTATTGGCCCGATCTCGATGTGGATCTAAGCGAAGAAATCATCGATCACCCGGAAGGTTTCCTCTTAGGGCCAAGTAATAAAAGCCATACCATTTTGGATTAATCGAATGGCGGACATTTACAAAACCAAATCGCGTCGGTATCGAAGGCGTTTCCTATTCGCTTGGCCCATGTGCCGGATTTGGTGCGCTTCGGTTCGAAGCCGATACGCGAGTTGCGTGGCAATCCGGCGCTCGCCGGTGAATTGGCTCGGCTTCTGCGTGATTTTCCCGCGGCGACGGCCTATGCGCCGCATCAAGTCTACATTGGCAACATCGGCCCGGAAAAACTGCGCGATCTGCCGCAGCCGTGGTTTGAGAAACTGATCGAAGGGGCGACGGCGCAGGGGCGCTTCGGTGATCTGGTCGATCAGAGCAAGTTTTACGCTTTGCTCGCCGGCGCGGATCGCTTCGATTTGATTTCCTTCGAAGAGACTTGGTTTCAAGCCCACGCGGCGAAACATTCGATCGGCCGCGCGCCGCGCTTCAAGCCGCTGAGTGAAATTCAAAATCTCTGCGACAAAGGCGCGCTGCCGCTTCATTCGGGTTCTCAGCTGGTCGGCGCTTTCGAGGCGGCCCATGAAGAAGACGCCAGTCTGGCCGCCGAAGTCTTGCTGGAGAATTTGTCCGGGAAGGTTTCCGCGGCCCACGCGTTACGCCTGGTGTTAGCGCAGCTTGCGCTCAAGCCCGATGACGTCGATTTCGTTATTAGCTGTTCGGAAGAAGCGGTGGGCGACCGTTACAATCGCGGCGGCGGCAATCTCGCTAAGGCGATCGCCGAGGACGTCGGCTGCGGTAACGCCTCGGGCTGCGATGTCAAAGCGTTCTGCGCCGGGCCGATGTATGCCATGGTGCAGGGCGCGAGCATGATTCAAGCCGGCGTGGCGAAACGGGTCGCCGTGGTGGCCGGCGGGTCGTTGGCCAAGCTCGGCATGAAGTTCGAGTCCCATTTGAAAAAAAATATGCCGGTGCTCGAAGACATGCTGGGCAGCTTCGCGGCGATTCTCAGCGCGGCGAAACCGGGGCAGGTCTGCATGCGCCTCGACTCCGCGGCGTTTCATCCGGTGCGCGCCGGCGGCTCGTCCCAGGCGATGGCAGAGGAGCTGGCCGAGAAGCCGTTGGCGAAACTTGGCATGAAATTGACCGATGTCGACCGCTACGGCGTCGAGCTGCATAATCCGGAGATCACCGTGCCGTCGGGCAGCGGCGATGTGCCGCGGACGAATTATCTGACCCTCGCCGCTTTGGCGGTGATGCGCGGGCAAATTCAGAAGAACCAGATGGAAGATTTCGTCCGCAGCCGCGGCATGCTAGGCTACGCGCCGACCCAGGGACATATTCCGTCGGCAATTGTTTACTTGGGTCACGCCAAGGCGGCGCTTGAGAGCGGCGCGATTCGCAACGCGCTGCTTATGGCCAAAGGTAGTTTGTTTCTCGGCCGCATGACGCAGCTGTCGGATGGCTGCTCGTTTCTGGTAGATCGGAATGAAGCTTAATGTCCCTTTCGGGGGTGGTTGAAATCCCGTGCCTGCAGGCGAAGAGAAGTTCCGTCATGCCGGCGTAGGCCGGCATCCAGGATGGCGTCGGATGGGGAAAAATGCAAAACCTGGATTCCCGCGTTCGCGGGAAAGACGGAAAAGAGCAAGTCGACTTCGAGTCGATACAACAAGATCCCTCAGTTTCGAGCCGAGGGGAGTTTAGTGGAGGTTTCATGCAAAAGGGTAAAAAAATCATCGCCATCGGCGAACGGGATGGTGTCACCGGCCCGGTCATCGCCGAGTGTCTCGAAGGCGCGGGCTACGAGGTAGTTTTTCAGGCTACTGAGTGCTTTGTTTGAACCGCCGCGGGCGCGATGAACTTCGAAAACCAAGGAGTCATCAAGCGCCTGGCGGACCAGTATGGTCCGGAAAATTTGACGGTGGTGTTGGGCAACGGCGAGGCTAACGGCGTCGAAGTATTTGCCGAGACGGTAACCGAGGGCGATCCGAGTTTTGCCGGGCCGCTAGCCGGCGTGGCGCTCAAGATCCCCGTTTATCATGTGCTCGAAGCGGACGTGATGGGCCAGGTACCGGAAGCACTGCGCGATGAGAAATTACAGCTCTCGGCATTAGTCATCGATATCGAGCCGATGCATCAAGTTTTAGAAGCTTCGCGGGCGAAGCTCTAAAACGGTTCCAAGGGTTCCAGTGGTTCCAGATGTTCCAAGCGCTTTCGCTCCCAACTGGAACTTTTGGAACGATTGGAACCTTTGGAACGGTTATTTCCGATATAGCCCTTTAATAAACCCCGAGTCTTCCAGTTCCTTCACAAATCGCGTGTCGATGTAATCTTTCACGTTGGCCTGAGCGGCTTTGGGATTCTTCTCGGCTAAATCTTGCAGCACCAGTTGATAGCCGTCGGCGGGCGGATAGGGCGCTTCGGGCATGAACTTGGCGTGCCAATCCCACGCTTCATCGAGCATGCGGCGGTCATCGATGCGAGAGTATTTGCGCATGAACCTCAACGTGTCTTCCTTCTGGGTTTTATAGAAGTGTAGCGCCTCGACGTAGGCGCGCATGTAGCGGCGCACCAGGTCGGGGTTTTCGCGGATCAATTTGGTCGAAGTGTAAATGCCGTTCTGCGGAAAGGGGATTTGCAGGGTGACCATGTCGACCACCGTCGGATAGCCGAGTCTCTCCGCCTGAGATTTGCCGGCTTCGGTAACCACGGTGAACTGGACGATGCCTTTTTGCAGCGCCACCATGCGCTCGATGGCGCCGCCGATGACGCGCAAGCTGACATCTTTGAGCGGGTCGAGCCCGATGCGTTTCAGCCCCACTTTCAAGGCGAACTCGGCGGTGGTGCCGGCGATATGAGTGCCGCCGATCTTACCTTTCAAATCTTCATGCCGTTTGATGCTCGGGTGGGAAACTAAATAGTAGGGCAACACGTTGACATTGCCGGCGATGGCGACGACGTCGCCGCCGGCGAGCCGCGCGCTGGCCAGACCGGGGCCGCCGCCTTCGCCGATGGGAATTTCGCCGGCGAGAATCGACTGAATACCGCGCACACTGCCGGAAATAAAAATCACCGTGGCGTCGATGCCATGCTTGTCGAACAGGCGCGCTTCCTTGGCCACCTGGATCACCGTCGAAGTTCCCGGCGTGGTCGAGATATACGCGGTGTTGAGCTTTTGGGCGGCGGCGAAATTCGGCGTAACCAGTAAAAACAGCGCCAACGAGGCGAGCGCTTTAGCGCAGCGAATCAGAGCCATGCGAATACCTCCCGAGCGGTTTGGCGTGTGGATTCCGTGCCAACTACGAATAGCACTTCAAGCGCTGCGGGAAAAGCTGGTTTGACAGGGCTGGCATGGAAGTCTATTTTGCTGACTCGCCAATGAAAAAATCTGTAGAACTGGTGATGTTCGATCTCGACGGTACCCTGGCCGATACCGGCCATGACCTGGCCGACTCGGTTAATTTTACGCGTGAGCACTTCAACCTGCCGCCGTTGCCGGCGCCGGCGGTGTACGCCAACGTCGGCCGCGGCGTGGAGCATTTGCTCAAGCAGTCCTTACCCGAAGCGGGGGAGGCGAACTTTCGCACAATCATGCGGGTGTTTCTCGAACGGTATGAAAATCACCTGCTCGATCGCACCGTGCTCTATCCCGGAGTGGCGGAAGTTTTACGCTACTTTCGCGGCACGCGGCGCGCCGTGGTGAGCAATAAAATGCACCGGCTCACGGTTGCCGTGGTGCAAGGGTTAGGCGTGGCAGCCGAGTTCGACGCGATCTTAGGCGGCGATAGCGTCGCCGAGAAAAAACCTCATCCGGCGATGTTGCAGTCGGTCTTAGAGCAGTTTCACATTGATCCCGCCAACGCGCTGATCGTCGGCGACGGCGATACCGATATCGAAGCCGGCAAGCGCGCCGGCGTGATCACCTGCGGCGTGACCTATGGCTTGGGCGACAAAGACGCGCTGCGCGCGGCGCGTCCTGATGTCACCGTCGACAGTCTGGTTGCTTTGTCCGATTATTTTTGCTGAATTTCTTTATAAACCGAAGCTGGAGGTAGGTCATGGCCGCGACGATCCCCGAGTCTTTCAAAGACCTTTTTAGCAAAATCACTTTCGCTCATCTTGGTACCGTGATGGCGGACGGCAGCCCGCAGGTAACGCCGGTGTGGTACAGCTACGACGGCACGCAAATCTGGGTCAACTCGGCGAAGGGCCGGCTCAAGGACAAGAACATGCGGCGCAATAACCAGGTCGCCCTGTCGATCCAGGATCCCGATAACGCTTACCGTTATCTGGCGATTCAAGGCGAGGTCGAGGAGATTACAGAAAGTGGCGCCGATGCGCATATCGATGCCTTGGCGAAACATTATCTGGGCAAAGACAGCTACCCGTTTCGCGCTGCCGGCGAAGTGCGGGTGATTTATAAGATTCGTCCGAAGAAAATCTCGACGATGGGTTGACGCGAGAGTTTTTGAATTTGGCGAGCGACCCCTCAGTTCGGTACCACGTTGCACACCGCACTGGCAGGGAACTTATTCAGCGCCGCTAGCGCGGCGACTTTGTAACATTCCGCAAGTGTCGGATAATTGAAAACCGTGTCGATGAAGTAGTCGAGCTTGCCGCCAAAAGCCATGACAGCCTGGCCGATGTGGATCAACTCGGTTGCACCCTCGCCGATCACATGGACGCCGAGCAATTCCCTAGTTTCGGTGTGAAACAGCAGCTTGAGCATGCCGACGGTGTCGCCGATGATCTGGCCGCGGGCGATCTCGCGGTAGCGGGCGACGCCGATCTCATAGGGCACGCCGTCACGGGTGAGTTCCTCTTCGTTGCGGCCGACCATGGAGATTTCTGGAATTGCGTAGATGCCGTAGGGCAGCAAGTGGGTCGAAGTGTCGCAGCCGAGGCTGAAAGCGTGGCAGGCGGCGTGGCGGCCTTGCTGCATCGAGGTTGACGCCAAGGCCGGAAAGCCAACGACGTCGCCGACCGCATAGATATGACTCAGGGTTGTCTGAAAGTTCTCGTTGACTTTCAAGCGGCCGCGCTCGTCAGCTTCCACGCCGAGCTTTTCCAGCCCGAGGTTCTTGGTGGCGCCGATGCGTCCCGCTGAATAGACCAGCAGGGGCGAGCGGATCTGTTTGCCGCTCTTCAGTTGCAGCACGATGACGTTGTCGGCCCCCTTGCTCACGCCAATGACTTCTTCATTGAGCCGCAGTGTGATGCCGATGTTGCGCATTTGATATTGCAACGATTCGATAATCTCGCTATCGACGAATTCGAGCAGGCGTGGCCGTTTCTCGACTAACACAACGGGAATCCCCAGAGTTGCCAGGATGCAGGCATACTCGCAGCCGATCACACCGGCGCCGACGATGGTTAAGGACTTTGGCAGCCGTTTCAACGATAACAGGCCATCGCTGTCGATGATCGAATCGTCGTCGAAGGGAATATCCGCGGGGCGCGCCGGCTCGGTGCCGACACCGATGACCACGTAGTCCGCCGTGTGTTCGTTGGTTTCGCAATCGTGTTTGATCTGTATTCGGTGCGGATCGAGGAAGGATGCGGCGCCGACGATAAAATCCACCGAGTTGCGGATCAATTGATTTTGAATCACTTCTTGCTCGGCTTTGACGACATGGTCGCAGCGCTGGGCGAGGTCCTCGAAAGTGATATCTTTTTTGACCCGATAGCTGGCGCCGTAAAGGTTGCGCTGTCTGAAGCCGGAAAGGAACAGCACCGCTTCGCGCAGCGATTTGCTCGGGATCGTGCCGGAGTTGATGCAAATGCCGCCGACAACTTTCTTGCGTTCGACGATGGCGACTTTTTTGCCGACCTTGGCGGCCTGGATCGCGGCCTTCTGGCCGGCCGGGCCGGAGCCGATCACCAGCATGTCATAGTGTGCCATTGGATTGCCTCAGCGTTGTCGTGTCGTCAAAGTGTTTGCGCTAGCCCGCTATGCTTGACCCGTTCATAGGCTTTGAGCCCGATGGCGACGTCCATGATGCCGGTTCCCTGCAGTTTGAATAGAGTGATTTGCCGATCGTCGCTACGTCCCGCCACTTGGCCGAGTAACAAGCTCGACATTTCGTGGACCTTGTCCCAGGCGATTAC
Source organism: uncultured delta proteobacterium (assembly GCA_963760795.1). Classification (GTDB taxonomy): domain Bacteria; phylum Desulfobacterota; class Binatia; order UBA9968; family UBA9968; genus DP-20. Next base: position 153,127 of record CAVXEP010000013.1, on the reverse strand, counting down.
TTGATCGCGCACGGCGCGGAAAATATCGCTTTCGTTAACACAGACCGTCTCTTTGGAGGTTACAAATATCGGCTCGGCCCGGCACAGGACCCGGTCATCGAGTTCCTGGCGCCTGCGCGTCTTATCGCCGTTGGCGATGGAGGTAATATGCATGCCTTGCTTTAAACTGCTGCCGTCGAAGACCGGCGTCGGTGAATTCGTCGCTGTAATCAGCACATCGGCACTTTTCAGCGCTTCTTCAGCGCTTTCGGCAACGTGGAGCGGAATTTCTAATTCGCGGCCCATCTTGGCGGCAAAAGCCGCGCAGCGCTCGGGCGTCGGGCTGAAAACCCAGGCTTCCGTCAATTTTCTGACGGCGGCGACGGCCTTGAGTTGGGTCTCGGCATGCACGGCGCTACCCAAAACCGCGACCCGGCTGGCGTCGGCGCGTGCCAGATATTTCGCGCCGAGGCCGCCGGCAGCGCCGGTACGGTATTCGTTGATCGAGCAGTCCTGAAACAGGATCAGCGGCGCGCCGCTCTCGGCGCTGAAGATCATGACATTTTCGTGGTGAATCCTGCGGTCTAAGTCCGTTTGAATATAAGCGCCCATGGCGCCGTGAACCGAGCCGGGCAGGATGCCGAAAATCATCCGATTGGGATGGTGAATGCGCCGCCTAGGCAGCTCAAAACCGCGTCCAGAGGCGGCCTCTTTCAAGGTGTCCTCAATTACGTCGATCATTTCAGCCATCGAGAGAATCCGATCGATGGGAGTGTTTTTGAGGAAGAGCATGGCTTTATTTACTTCCGGAGCCATACTGCAAGGCGTGAGAATTCGTCAAGTTAATTCTTCGTTGCGCGGTGGGTCTTTAGCCCTAGTAGGCCTCGGCGATGAGACGGGTTAGAGGGTGGCCCGGTGGCGCACTATGAAATTTCTCTTTTCGATCGGGTAGGCGACGATGTCATGTTGCTCGAACTTGTCAAACCTTAGCAATCCGGCGATCGGCTCCAAGACATAGGCTCCAGTGGTTGCGTTGCTCTGCGCAGCGAATGTCAGGAATTCGTAGTTCTCCGGAAACAGAGATCGAAGCTCCCCATGGCTCTTAACGCTAACCGGGCTCTGAGGATCTGTGGAAAGTTCAAATTCGACAATCGGTCGGTGTCTGCGCAGAGTACGCTCTAACCCCTTGAGAGCCAGTTTTTCGTAACCCTCAATGTCCATCTTGATCAGGGCCACCGAGGTGACGCCAGCCGTTTCAAGCACCTCGTCGCCGACGCGAATTTCTAAAATGCTTTCTGGTGAGTTTGTCGAGGCGAATTCTTTAACGAACGAGCCCGTGCCCAGATTAGAGTCCGGAGGACGATAAAACAGCTGCCTGGAGTTTTTATCTCCTAGTCCAAACGGGTGAATCACGACGTTTTTGAGACGATTGATTTCAACGTGCCGGCGTAGTCTTTTTAACACAGGCTCCCATGGCTCGAATGCGTGGATTTCTTTAGCATGGCGGGACATGAAGAGGGAATGTTGTCCGGTGTTGGCGCCGATATCGAGAAAGACACCTTGGTCAGAATACGCCGACGTCATAATGTCCCGCAGGAAAAATAACACCGGCTTTTCGAAAGCCCCATAGTAAAAGATGTTCTTGTCGATAAGGTTGCCGGTGTTTCCTTGGTAACGGACGCCGTTAAGATCAGCGGTGAAATCAAAACTTTTCTCGCCATAGCACGCCGTAATGTTTACCGCTTGTTGCCAGCACCGGTACATCGAGAGCGAGTCTGGCGGTAAATCGATTAAGTACAGATAAGCGAAACAAGCGAACGCGGTAAATACCGCAGCACCCGTTAATTTGATGGCTTTCAATACAATTCCTCTCTCGCGATAATTCCGTTGGAGCGATGATCGGTTTACAGCCTGGCTTTGTAGGCGATGCCAATTGGGGCGTGCCCGGCGGGTCTATCAACCGGGGACCCTCTCCGTTAGCGAAGCGCCAACCTGATGATTGTAGTGTATTCGTGTGATCATCACCATTAAAAACATTTGTGCGATCCATAACGAGAAAGCACAATGAGCTAATGCCTGGCAGGGTCTAGTGCGATGCCAGGCGCGATTCTAAGCGTTGGCGTAGCGCGACATGGCGTAGCTGCAGAGCCAATAGACGATGGCGATGAAGAGATAGAGTTCGAAGGGGCGGATCTCGCGATTGTTGACGATCTGAGCGGCTTTGGTGAGGTCGACGTAGCCGATGATCGATGCCAGGGAGGTGTCTTTCAACAGGACGATGAATTGGGTCACCAGAGCCGGGATCATGTTGCGCAAGGCTTGAGGCAGGATGACATGGCGCATCAGTTGATGCTTCGAGAGGCCGGTGGCGGTGGCGGCTTCGACTTGGCCGCGCGGCACCGATTGGATGCCGGCGCGGACGATTTCCGCCAGATAGGCGGCTTCGAAAATCACAAAGGCGGTCAGTGCCACGGCGTACTCCGGCAGAGATTTCCCAGCCAAGGTCGGGACGATGAACCAGAACCAAAAGATCACCATGACCAGCGGCACGCCGCGGAAGAATTCGATATAAACTTTCGCCGGCCAGTGCAGCCAGCGGCTTTGTGACAAGCGCGCCAGGCCGATCAGGGTGCCGAGAATAAAACCCAGGACGATCGCCGGAACGGCGAGCCGTAACGTCCCGCCGGTGAAAGCGCCGATACCGAGAAATCCCTGGGCGATCAGAAAGACGAAGTTGTTGGTGACGACCGAGAAATCCATTTTAGGACGCTCCGGTCTGTCCTTGGGCGATCATGCCGGGGATCGCGACGCGCCGCTCGACGCCGGCCATGATCGAAGCGATGGCGAGACAGAGGATTAAATATATGATCGTCCCGGCGGCCAAGGCTTCGAATGCCTTGGCGGTGTACGTTTCAATCTGCCGGGTTTGAAAGGTCAGCTCGGCGACGCCGATGGTCAATGCCACCGAGGAGTTCTTGAGCAGGTTGACGATTTCATTGGTTGCCGGCGGGACGATCAAACGCAGGGCGATGGGCACGATGATCAATCGATAGGCTTGACCGATGGTCAGTCCGGTGGACAGGGCGGCTTCGAACTGGGTCTTGGGAATCGATTGAATGCCGGCGCGGATGACTTCAGAAAAGCGCGCGCCGTGGTAGACACCGATTGCGAAGACTCCGGCCCAGAATTCCACGCCGTGATCGAAGAGCCAGTTCTGAATCGCCTGCGGCAACAATGGCGGCACGCCGAAATACCAGAAAAACATCCAGACCAGCAGCGGCACGTTGCGAAAAAATTCGACATAGCCGCTGGCGAGCCAGCGCAGCGGCGCAAACGGCATGGTCCGTAATGCGCCGGCGACGATTCCGAGAGCGAGTGCAATCAGCAGTCCGAGAGCGAAAATGTGCAGTGTGGTGAGAACGCCCTGAATCAGCCAGCTGCCCGACTGGCCGGTCCACAGTACGCTCCAGTTGAAATTGTAGGACATTAGGGATGGAGAACAGGAGAATTGGAGTATTGGGTATTAAGACCGGCACTCCAGTACTCCATCACTCCAGTTTTTCATTTCGGCACGACTTGTAGCTGTAAGAAACGTTTATTTTCCGGCGTCAGCGGGTAGGGGACTTCGCCTTTGGCGCCGAACCATTTTTCGTAAATTTCCGCGTATCGGCCGGAAGCGATCGCATCCATTAGGCCGACGTTGACGACTTGGCGAAAGTCCGAATCGTTCTTGCGCATCGCCATGCCGTAGGGCTCGTAGGAAAAAAACTCGCCGGCTACCGCCCAGTCATCTGGTTTGGGCGCCTTGGCTTTCAAGCCGGCGAGCTGAATGCCGTCGTTGGTGTAGGCATCGACTTGGCGCTGGGAGAGCGCTTGGAAGGCGGCGGGCTGGTCGGGGAATTCCACCAGCTTGGCGCTGGGCACGCGTTCGCGAATTATTTTGGCGTTGGTCGAGCCCTGCTGGGCGGCGATGCGTTTGCCGGCGATGCTTTCGATGTTCTTCACCGGGCTGCCTTTGCGCACGAGGAATTGCGCGCCGGTGACGAAGAAGGTCAAACTGAAGTCAACTTGGTCGCGCCGCGACTGGGTGTCGGTCATGGTCTCGGCGATCAGATCGACGGCGTTGGAGGTGAGCAGAGGAATGCGCGTCGCTGGCGCCGACTCCTTTTTTTCCAGCTTGATTTGTTTGTTAAGCTTTTTGTTCAACGCCGGTAGAATCGCATGCTCGACTAGATCGATGGAAAAACCAACCCAGTCATTGTTCTTGTTGATATAAGCGAACGGCGGTGAGCCGTTGCGCGTGCCGATGGTCAGTGTGCCGCTCTTATCGATTTTCTCCAGGGTGCTTTGCGCGTGGCCCGCGTCAGTGAGAGCTATGAGAAAGTAGGCGATGACAAGGATTGCTAACGATCGTTTCATAAGTTTGCTCCTCAGTGTGAAAGTATTTTGCTTAAGAATTGTTGCGCTCGGGGCGATTGCGGCGCGGCGAAAAATGTTTCCGGTTCGGCGGTCTCGACGATCTTACCCTGATCCATGAAGACGACCCGGTGGGCGACGCGCCGGGCAAAGCCCATTTCGTGAGTGACCACCACCATGGTCATGCCGTCCTTGGCCAGGTCGGTCATAACTTCCAGCACTTCGTTGATCATTTCGGGATCGAGGGCCGAGGTCGGCTCGTCGAAGAGCATGACCTTGGGCTTCATCGCTAAAGCGCGGGCGATGGCGACGCGCTGCTGCTGTCCGCCGGAGAGATTTGCCGGATAGACATCGGCTTTGTCGGGAATGCCGACGCGCTCCAGCAATTGAGTAGCGGTTTTTTCGGCGTCGGCGGCGCCGATGTTTCTAACTTTGACCGGCGCCAGGGTGATATTTTGCAACACCGTCATGTGCGGATAGAGATTGAATGACTGGAACACCATGCCGACGTTGGCACGCAGCTTGGCGGCGTCGATCTTGGGATCCGACAATGATATTCCATCGACAATGATATCGCCGGATTGAATGGTTTCGAGGCGATTGATGCAACGGATCAGCGTGCTCTTGCCGCTGCCGCTCGGACCGCAGACCACCACCACGTTCCCGGCAGCGATGCTGAGGTCGATGTCGCTCAGCACATGGAGTGCGCCGAACCATTTGTTGACCTTGGTGAATTCGATCACGGTTACGCAAACTTGGAGAAAGATTCGATTGCAAAACGCTGGTCTGCATATTATATCAACAATGGCCTTTTGCAAGAATTAATGGCGCTTGCGCCGATCGCGGTCATATAACTAACTGCAAAGACCAATCCGCAAAACCATTTTTGATGTTCCGGGGAACTGAGTAGCGAGGACTTAGTAGGCGGTGGACTGTTATCTGATGCGCCACGGCGCAGCGTTGTCGGGGACTCCCGACGGTCGCCGCCCGCTGTCGCAACGCGGGCGGGACGAAGTGATCGCACTGGCGCGACTGGCCAGCGCTCGCGGTGTGGCGGTCGCCTGGATCTATCATTCCGGTATCTTGCGGGCACAACAGACCGCTGAACTGGTCGCCGCGGTACTGGCTCCGGCAGAGGGCGTGCGCGAACTTGGCGGGCTATGCCCTGACGACGATCCATTTATCGTCAAGGCCGCGCTGGAAACGACCAGCCGCCCGCTAATGCTGGTGAGCCACTTGCCTTACCTTTGCCGGCTCGCCGGTTTGCTAACTACCGGCGACGCCGAGCGGGCGGTGATCGAGTTTGCGCCGGCGACTCTGGCCTGCATGACCCGGCACCCGGCAGGATGGAGGCTCAGCTGGTCGATATCCGCTACGCCGCGGTGAGCACAGTTGACCGGCGCATGGCGATGGTCTAATAAAAAGGCTAAAGTGCGAACAGTTGTGAAAGGTAAATTCCAATGGCTGCTGAGACTCTAACGATTGTCGATAACCGGACCGGAAAACAGTACGAGATCCCAATCAAAAACGGTGCTATCAAGGCGACGGATTTGTTCCAGATCAAAATCTCTGAAGACGAAGGGATCGTCAGTTACGACCCCGGTTTCATGAATACGGCGTCATGTCAAAGTAAGATTACCTATATCGATGGCGACAAAGGCATATTGCGCTACCGTGGCTATCCGATCGAGCAGATCGCCGAGAAGAGCACCTTCTTGGAGACCGCCTATCTGATTCTAAACGGCGAACTGCCAACCCAGGGGCAATTGGACGACTTCGCGCACCACGTTACTTATCATTCGATAATTCACGAAAACATTAAAAAGCTCATCGACGGTTTTCATCACGATGCCCATCCCATGGGTATGCTGGTGAGTACCGTGGGCGCGTTGTCGACGTTTTACCCTAACGCGAAAAAAATTTTCGACGCGCAGAATCGGCGCGAGCAGACTTATCGTTTGGTCGGCAAAATGCCGACCTTGGCGGCCTTCGCCTACCGCCATAGTCTCGGGTTACCGTTTTCCTACCCGGACAATGACTTGAGCTACACCGGCAACTTCTTGAATATGCTGTTTAAGATGACCGAGCTCAAGTACAAACCCAACCCGGTGCTCGAGCGCGCCTTGGATATTCTCTTCATCTTGCATGCCGATCATGAACAGAACTGTAGCACCAATGCCATGCGCGGCATCGGCAGTTCCCAGCCTGATCCCTACTCGTCTGTTGCCGGCGCGGCGGCGGCGCTCTACGGCCCGCTCCATGGCGGCGCCAATGAGGCGGTATTGCGCATGCTGATGGAGATCGGTTCCAAGGACAAAGTTCCCGAGTTCATCCAAAAGGTCAAAGCCGGCTCGGGCCGCCTGATGGGCTTTGGCCATCGGGTCTACAAGAATTACGATCCGCGCGCCCGCATAATCAAAAACATCGCAGACCAAGTGTTCGAGGTGATGGGAAAAAATCCGCTGCTCGAAATCGCCTTGGAGCTCGAACGGATCGCGCTCAGCGACGATTACTTCATCAAGCGTAAGCTCTATCCAAATGTCGATTTCTATTCGGGGTTGATTTACCAGTCGATGGGCTTGCCGATGGACATGTTCCCGGTACTCTTCGCGATACCGCGAACTGTCGGCTGGGTCGCCCAGTGGGAAGAAATGCTCACCGATCCCGAACAAAAACTCGCCCGGCCCAAGCAGATCTATCTAGGGGCGCCGACCCGCGACTTCGTTGAGATGAGTAAACGCAAGTAGGGTTTAGCGCAGCGTACCGCGGATACCTTCAAAAATAATCCGAAGCTTCTGACCGATTTGCAGTCGTGCCGTGGTCAAGCCGTTGAGTTCCATGAGCGAGCTGACGGCTTGACCATAACGCGCGGCGATGGAAAAGAGAGTTTCGCCTCGTTGCACCTCGTGGGTAACCAGCCGCACCGATTCCTGCTCCTGGTTGCGTTGGTATTCGCCAGCTTTGGCAAATACTAGGGCCTTGCCAGCCGGGACGCGCAAACGATAACCACGCGCCCCTGGCGGCGTAACGTTGCGCAGCAGCGCCGGATTGAGTTCTTTCATCGCCGTTAGGTCGGCTTCGGCCATTTCCGCTGCGGCGTCGAGCTTGAGCAAGCCTTCGGCATCCACCTCGTCGAATTCCAGCGGCTCCTCGTAACGCAAATTATTAAAGCCGTATTTTTTTGGATTGGTGGCGATCAACGCGATGGCGACGAACTTGGGCACGAAGTTGCGGGTTTCCTGCCGCAATTGAGCTTTTTCTTTGATACCCCAGAAATCTGCCGCGCGGCTGGTTTGCAATGCTTTGTCGATAATTGCCGGGCCGGCGTTGTAGGCCGCCGTCACCAGGTACCAACGGCCGTAGTAGCGATGCAGATCCTTTAAATAAGCGGCGGCGGCTCTAGTGGACTTCACCGGGTCGCGCCGTTCGTCGACCCAATCGTCGATGCGCAGGCCGTACTGGCGCGCCGTGCCTGGGACGAATTGCCAGAGTCCCACCGCACCAGATTGCGATGTTGTGTTCACCAGGAATTCGCTTTCGAGTAGGGCGAGATACGCCAACTCTTCCGGCAGCCCTTCGTCGCCCAAGACTTTGGCGATGATCGGCATGTATTTGCCGGAGCGCGCTAGCAGAGTCTCAAAATAGACCTTGTTGGTAACCGAATATTGGCTCACGAACTGACGCACGCGCGGATGGTCGATGACATCCTTGGAAAACTGCAGATGACGGCGCTCTTTGGGCTGCTCTACCGCCTTGTCGATATCTTTTTCCAAAAATTCCAGCAGCCGGTTGTCGAGGCTGGCCGGATTAAGCGTCGCGCTTTGATTTGTTGGCGCAGGCGTTGGTGCCGATTTTTCACGGCCATCGGTGCGATCGTTTTTGACTTCGGCAACTGGCGCGAACGGCGGCGGTTGGGGCCGCGGCATGGGCGGCACAAGAACGGGTTCAGCTAGTTCAGGCGATACAACCTGCTGCGGCACTTGCGGCGCGGTTGGCTCTGGAGTCGGTGTCGGGTGTGCAGCTAACGGCAGAACGCGGACGATGGGTGTCGGGGCTGAAGTAGCGGCCGCGCTGTAGTACTGGCGATCCCTGCTGGCGCAACCTGAGATTCCAACAATTGCCAACAGCAGATAATTGACGATTCTGCTAGACCGCATAGGAAAACCCCAAAACTCTCGGCAGGGTACCGAAATTAGCCGGCGAGCACAACCCGCAACAGAAGAAAATCCCGCGCAATTTTCTCGGGTGCGCAACTCCTTTTGATATTTTCGGGGTGAATCGGAGCAGGATGGCAAAATTTTCAATAATTAGGACATGGGCGACGCAGTGGCTCGATGGGCCTCGAGCTGTGGCAATGACAACGTTGCTCAATATCCTCGGCTGCGTCGATCACGCCAACGGATGTGTAGATTCATGTCGGTTGATCAAAAGTTATGTCGCTGTCGGATTGCGCGATTGGACAAGTATCCGGCTTCACAAAGTCGCCAATCGATCTCTCAGTCGTTTCAACCTGATGTCCGACCTTGACCGCGGTGGAGAACCTCGAGCTGCCCATGCTTATCGCGGCGTCGAGTGCGGCCGCGAAGTGCGCACCCAGTGATTGCGCGACATGTCGGCCTCGGCGCCAAGGGGTACAAACGGCCGGAGGAACTTGTCCGGCGGCGAGCAACAGCGCGTCGCCGGTGGCGCTGGCGCTGGCCAACGATCCGGCGCTGATTTTCGCCGACGAGCCCACCGGCAATTTCGACACCGGCAACACCAGCACGGTCACGGCATTGTTTCTTTCCTTGGCGGAAAAATACGGCAAGACTGTGATCATGGCGAGCCACGACCCCAAGGCGCGGGAGAAATTCCAAAAGGTCTACAACATGCGCGACGGGAATTTTGTCTTGAGGCTCAGGGGAACGCCTTATGTTCTTGGTTTGGTCTGCGTGTCTCGCGTATCGATTCAAATTTTGAATTACACCTCGGTAAGTAACGAACTTTGCGTGTCGCCCTGACGTAGCGAAGGGTCTCGATTTCGTTCCGAGCGGCGCATATGTCCAGAAATCACTACTACGTTTACATCATGTCCAATACATCGCGTACGCTCTAAACAGGTGTTACCAACGACACCAGACGGCGCGTCTACGAGCATAAAAATAAGTTGCTTCCAGGTTCTACCTTTCGTTACAACATCAACCAGCCCGTTTACATCGAAGAAACGGGCGATATCCATGCCGCGCTGGCTAGCGAAAAGGAATTCTAGGGTTGGCGCCGTAAGAAAAAAACTGAATTGATAGTTTTGGTCAATCCCAAGTGGTTTGACCTTAGTGCCGGGTGGGAGAGGACGAGATTCCTCGCTCTGCTCGGAATGACACCCGGGATTGAGAACCTTTTTACTGGACTTCGATTTTATCCTCCGGTCGTGATAAGCCGATTGCCAAGAGGAGGAGTTCCTATGTCCGTCAGAAGTCTAATTTTTAATTTCAGATCGTTTGTGGCGCTTGCTTCATTGACGCTCGTACTTACTTTTATTTTCAAGCCGGCCACCGCTGATTCTCCCGCCGATGCCAAGAAAGTTGCGTTCGAGGTGGTCGAGCGCAACGCGGCGCAGATCGCTACCGTCGGCGATGTGCTTTATTACTTCGGCGAGCCGGGAATGCAGGAGTACGAGAGCTCCAAGTATTTGAAAACGACGCTGGAGCAGATTGGCTTTAAAGTCGAGCTCGGCGGTGCCGGTCTGCCGACCAATGTTTGGGCGACCTGGGGCTCGGGCAAACCGGTGATCGCGATTGCGACGGAAATGGACTCTCTGCCCGAGGGTTCGCAGACTCCGGGCAGTATTCCGCGCAAGCCGCTTGTCGAAGGCGCGCCAGGCCACATGGAAGGGCACAATTTAATGGCCGCCGCGGCTGTCGGTGCGGCGCACGCGATCAAGAAGGCGATGGAGCAATTCAAACTGCCCGGCACGGTGGTGCTCTCCATCGGTCCGGCGGAAGAGCAGCTGATGAGCCGGCCGTATCTCGTGCGCGACGGTTACTTCAAAGATGTCGACGCGGCGGTGATCACCCATGTCGGTGACACCCTGGGCACCGGTTATGGCTTGGGGAATTACGCTTTGATCGGCGCGAAGTTTACCTTCAGGGGCCGGACCGCCCATGGCGGCGTCAATCCTTGGGATGGCAAAGACGCCGTCGACGCCGTGGTTTTGATGGATATCGGCATGGACAAGCTGCGCGAGCATTTGCGGCCGACCTACCGCGCCCATCGCACGATCACCCATGGCGGCATACAGCCGAACATCATTCCCGACATGGGGCAGATCTGGTGGTTTGTCCGGGATGCCACCGGACCCTGGGCGAAGGAAAATTTCGACAAGCTGGTCAACGTCGGCAAAGGCGCGGCGCTGATGACCGGCACGACTATGGAGATGGAGCCCTTCGGTGCGGCGTGGCCTTCCCTCGGCAATAAAACGATCGCCGAAGCGGTGCAGAAGAATATCGACGTGGTCGGCATGCCGCATTGGACGGAAGACGAAAACAAGTTCGCCAGAGAACTGCAAAAATCCATGGGTCAGAAGGAAGTCGGTCTGCCGACGAAAGTCTTGCCTTTGGCAGCAGGCCGTCAAAACTCGTCGTCCAACGATATCGGTGACATTACCTGGGTGGTGCCGACAGGAACGATTCGTTTCCCGTCAGTTGTGCCCGGCATTCAGGCGCATCACTGGTCGGCAGGCATTACCCCGACGATGTCGATCGGCCACAAAGGCGCAGTGACCGGAGCGAAGGTGATCGCTGCGTCGGTGCTGGATTTGCTGACATCTCCTGAATTACGAGATGCTGCCAAGAAGCAGTTCGAGCAAGATACCAAAGACAGCAAGTATTTCTCGCTGCTTCCCGAAGGCGCGAAGCCGCCGCTCGACCTCAACAAAGAGATGATGGAAAAATACCGCCCGGCGATGAAGAAATACTATCTAACCAAGAAGGCTGAATTTAGATAGGCCGAGCAGCGGACGATGTCAGTGTGGAAGAGTGAGCAGAATGTTTAGACGAAACATGAATCGAATCTCGCGGCAGTCTGCTATCGCCTGGTGTGTAGCGCTGGTTCTTATCCCATGGTCACCGCAGCTTTGGGCCGAGGATGTGACCGTCTCCTTCGCGTCGCTGGGCGCGGCGTACATGGATCACCTGGTCGCCATCGAACGAGGTTACATGGCGGAGGAGGGGTTGAGCGTCAAGATCATCCGTTCGGGCGGTGGTAGCGCAACCCAGACGTTGTTATCCGGCCAGCTGCACTTCAGCTCATCGGCAGGTTCGGCGTTGAGCGCGGCGCTGCGCGGCGGTCCGGTTAAGATCGTTTACACCAACCAGTCGCGGCCGACTTACAAGCTCATGTCCAACAAGCCGGAGCTCAAGACCTTGCAAGATCTGGTCGGCAAGAAGATCGCGATCAATACCTACGGCGATACCGGTCATCTGGCGACGCTGCTGTTGATGAAGAAGTACCGCTTCGATTCCAAGTCGTTTCTATTCATCGCGGTGCGCAGCGAAGCGCGCTTCCCGGCCTTTCTGTCGGGCTCGGTGGATGCCTCGCCGCTGACGCCGCGCGACATCAGCCAAGTCGGTCCGACGCGCGGCCACGCGATCGCCGATCTGAGCAAGGAAATTCAGCTCGTGTGGAACGGTGTGGCGGTGTCGAACAAGTTGCTGGCGGAAAACCCCGGCGTGGTCGAGCGATACTTGCGCGCCATCGCCAAAGGCCGGGAATTTGCCCGGCGCTACAAAGAGCCGGCGCTCGCCATGGTGGCCAAGTACAATCCATTGCCCGCCGAGGCCTTGGCGGTGGATTACGACAGCGCGCTGGTGAGCATGACCGAAGAAGGATCGGTGTCCGACGACGTGCTTGCGCGACGAAGTGGCGGCTCGGGCGGAATTGATCAAGGCGCCGAAGCTCACCGACCTGAGCAAAGTATTTGACTACGCCATTATCCGGCGCGTCTACGGCGAGTTAAAAAGAACATGGAAGCCTAAGCTCTAAATGTGCTAGAGATCGATAGTTTCGAGTAAGGATTAATTACCGACGAAGGAGAATCTTATGGCGAAGAAAATTCGTGAATTCATGACCCACCGGGAGCCCTCGGAGCATATCTGGATGGAGCGCGACGAGAGCGCGGTGATCGGCACCGCGCGCATGGGGCAAAGGATGGTGCCGCATATCCGGCCGTTCGACTTACTCCGCAGCACGCCGCTTAACGGCAACCGGGCGCGGGCGACGGTCTTTGAGGGCGATGCCTTGCGCGTGAGCACCGAGCATATCGCCGGTCGCGAGACTCAGCTGACCCGCGCGGCGGATTTTGACATCGTTTATTTGCAGTTCTGCGGCCGCTCGAAGATCGAGAGCGAAAGCGGCGTCATCGAAATCGAGCCCGGCGAGATCGCCCTGGTGCCTTCGGCGATTTCCCATCGCAGCATCGGTTCAGACCAATGCTTGCGCGTGCGCGTGGCGACCCAGGAAGCGATGACTGAAGGCGTCGATCCGGAGAAGCCGCTGACGCAAAATAAGTTCAGTGTAAAACCATCGGAACCGATCGGCGCTGCCAATGGCCACAATGCGGACGGCGCTGGTGACGGAACGGCGCTGGAGCATATCAGTTTCTGGGACCCGCAGTCGGATCTCTGGGTCGAGCGCGATGTCGCAGCGTTGATCGGCTGCAAACGCGAAGGCGGCCGGCCGGTGCGCAAGTTGAGCGCGTTCAATTATTTCACCGGCATGACCGGCAAGGGCGGCGCGCGCGCGCCGATTCTATACAACGGCAAAGAGTTTCGCGTCGACGTTTACAATCTCGAAGAAGAGCAGAACGGCTTTCATCGCGGCTGCGACGAGGACGAAATCTGGTTTCAATTCCGCGGCCATTCGCTGAATCACACCGAGTGGGGCGCCATGGAGCTCGACGCGGGGCAAATGTCCTACATCCCGCGCGGCGTCGCGCATCGCATCACCGGCAGCCCCGGCTTCCTGCGCATGGTGCTCTACAGCCGCAAGCTGGTGCATCCCAAGGCGTTCAATAATGTCTCGGAGCGCGCGACGCGCTTCGATGTGCAGTAGAAAATTTGACATCGGTTGTTGGGATCTATTTCACCACGGAGGCACGAAGGACACGAAGGTTTCGGAAATTATTTGCTGCAACTTCGTGCTCTTCGTGACCTTCGTGGTGAAAAACGAAAGTCGTATTTCATGGAGGCAGAATGATCGGTGGTAAGGCAAAAGTCAGCGATTTGTCGTTGGCGCGCGCGATATGATTGAGGCGGAAGGCATGAGACACGAGTCGGAAAATTCACGGGTGATGAGCCGCAAAGAACCCAAAGTCTTCAAACTATGAAAGCGAAATTCGTCTTATCAGCCCTATTGGGCGTAGTCTGTTTGCTCGCTAAGTCACCCGTGTTATACGCGCAGCAATCTTGGCAGACGGAGTGGGACAAGACGGTGGCGGCGGCGAAGAAGGAAGGCAAGGTTGTCGTCGGGCTGCCACCGAGCGCCGAGCTGCGGCGCGAGCTTGAACCGGCATTTAAGGCGCGCTTCGGATTCGAGATGGAAATCTTTTCCGCCACCGGTCCGCAGATCGCCAATCGCATCGTCACCGAAGGCAAAGCCGGCGTGCGCTATTTCGATTCGTTCATTTTCGGCTCCTGCACCGGTGTGCCGTTGATCAAGTCGGGGATATTCGATCAGATCGAGCCCTACATGATTCTCCCCGAGGTGAAGGAGCCTAAACAGTGGTGGAGCGGCCATGTTTTCATGGACAACGTCAGCGGCACCAAGCTTTTCTATTCCTTCATCTCAACCAAGAGTACCGAAGGCTATTGGTACAACACGTCGCTCTCGAAACCCGAGGAGTTTCGCTCGCTAGACGATCTGCTCAACCCAAAATGGAAGGGGAAGATCGGTTTGAGCGACCCGCGCGTGGCGGGCTCGGGATTGTCGGTCTGGTCCTATCTATGGGATCTCAAGGGTGAAGAGTTTTTAAAAAAGCTTGTGCAGCAGGATCTCTTCGTTACGCAAAACCTTCGGCAGCTCGCCGAGGCGCTGGCCAAGGGCAAACTGGCGATCACGCTGGGCATCGGCTTGGCGCAGACCGAACCCTTCGTCAAGGCAGGTTTGCCGATCAAAGATCTTCCCGATCCCAGCGAAGGTAATCCGTCGAGCAACGGCTACGGCACGCTGGCGGTGGTCAAAAATCCGCCCCACCCCAATGCGACGAAGGTGTTCGTCAACTGGCTATTGAGCAAAGAAGGGCAGGAAATCTACAGCCGAGTGCTGTTGCACGGCACGCGCCGGCTTGACGTCGACACCAAGTGGATGGCGAAGCAAGGCGTGGAAGCGTCGAAGGACACTTTGAGTCCGAAGGATAACGAGAAAATGCGCAACTATCTCGAAGACAAGTGCGTCGAGGTCAGGTTGAAAGCGCAGAAGTTCGCGGAGAAGGTGTTGCAATAATCCGTGGATGAAGTTGAAAACGTTCAAGCCGTTCGAATCGCCGGAAGTCGGAGCGCGGATTTGAGCAGGCGATAACCAGCGAGCATCATGATGGATGAAATTCCCTATAAAGATTTTCGCGGTTTCATCGAAGCCGCCAAGAAAGTCAGCGAGTGGCGTTTGATCGAAGGCGCCGATTGGAACAACGAGATCGGCGCGTTGATCGAGGCGACGGCGGAGCTCGATGAGCGGCCCATGCTGCTGTTCGACAAGATCAAGGACTATCCAGCGGGATTTCGTCTGGTCAGCCTGGCTTTCGCCAACTACAAACGTACCGCGTTGGCCTTCGGCATTGCGCCGGGGAAAACCAAGCTTGAAGTGGTGCGCTTGCTGGCGCGCAAGATGAAGTCCGGCAATTCTATTCCAGCCGCGGAGGTCAAGAGTTCGCCGCTGATGGAAAACGTCATGCAAGGTCACCAGGTCGATCTGCTGAAATTTCCCGCGCCGCGTTTCCACGACGGCGACGGCGGGCGCTACATCGGCACCGGCGATTGTCTGATCAATGCCGACCCCGATAGCGGTTTCATTAACGCCGGCACCTACCGGATTCAGTTGCATGAAAAGAATCTACTCGGTCTGTGGATGAGTCCAGGGCAGGATGGCCGGCTGATTTGCGCCAAGTATTGGCAGCAGGGCAAGAGCTGCCCGGTGGTGGCGACCTTTGGCAGCGATCCGCTGCTATTCACCTTGGCGCATACCAAACTCGCGTATGGTAAATCGGAACTCGATTACGCCGGTGGATTGATGGGCCGGCCGTTGGAATTTATCCGCGGCCCTGTGACAGGCTTGCCGATTCCCGCCGGCGCGGAGATTGCCATAGAAGGCGAGATTCCGCCGCCGAGCGAGGAGGCGCGCGCCGAGGGGCCGTTTGGCGAATGGCCGGGTTACTATTCCGGCGGTACCATTGGCACCGGCGAAGCGCAGCCGGTGATTCGCGTCAAGGCGATCTATCATCGCAACGATCCGATCCTCGAAGAGGAAGCGCCGCTGTGGACCGGCGCGATGAAGATCGATGGCAATCCGACGGCTGGCATTCTCTGGGATCAGCTCGAAGCCGCCGGCGTCCAAAACGTTGTCGGGGTTTACAATCACTCGCCGTACATGACCGTGGTCGCCATCGAGCAGAAATTCCCCGGCCACGCCAAGCAGGCCGGCCTCGCCGCCGTCAGTTGCGCGGCGTCGGCGCGCAACGGCCGCTACGTGGTCGTGGTCGACGACGACATCGATCCGACCAATATGAAAGAAGTGCTGTGGGCGATGATGACGCGGGTCGATCCTCCGACCAACATCGACATCGTCGACGGCGCCTGGTCGACGCCGCTCGATCCGCGCATGCCGCCGGACAAGCGTGAGTCGAAAGACCACACCAACGGCCGGGCTATCTTCTACGCCGTGCGGCCGTTCCATTGGAAAGATAAATTTCCTAAAGTCAGCCGCTCCAGCCGCGAGTTGCGCGAGCAAGTGATCAAAAAATTTCGCAATGTGATTCCGTTTCCTGGAGCGTAGAGTGTGAATCATTTTACCAACAAAATTTTCTCGCTGCTCTTGGCGGGTTCGCTGCTTGCGAATCCAGTGCTTGCCGCCGAGGGGCAGGTCGAATGGAAGCAAACCCTGGCCGAGGCACGCAAAGAGGGTATCGTTGTCGTCGGCATTCCCGCCAGTACCGAGCTGCGCACGGCGATCGGACAGAAATTCAAAGACAAGTTCGGTATCTCCATTGAGCTTTTGGCGGCGCGTGGGCCGGAGAACGTGACGCGCATCATCACGGAATACAATGCCGGCGTGCGCTATTACGACGTGCTCGTGGCCGGCGGTGCAACACCGCTGTCGATGGTCGCAATGGGCGCCGCCGACGATTTCAATGCGTACATGATTTTGCCGGAAGTGAAGGATCCCAAGAACTGGTGGGGTGGCCATATCTGGGAAGATAACGTTAGTACCAAGAAACATGTCTACGCCTTTCTCTGTTACACGAGCGAGACCTGGTGGTACAACAGCAGCCAGGCGGAACCCAGTGAGATCCGTTCCTTTGACGATCTATTGAATCCCAAGTGGAAAGGACGCATCGGTTTGCTCGATCCGCGCAGCCCCGGCTCGGGGCAAAACACCTGGTCGTTTATCTGGAAAACCAAAGGCGAAGAGTTTCTGACCAAGCTCGCGCAGCAGGATTTGCTTATCAATCAGAACTTGCGCCAGCTCGCCGATGGCTTGGCGAAAGGCAAGCTCGCCTTCACTCTTGGCTTGAGCCACTACACTTACGATCCGTTTATCAAGGCCGGACTGCCGGTGAAGCCGGTGCCGCGCGTCAGAGAAGGCGCCCATGCCAATAACGGCAGCGGCGTGGTGACGGTGATAAAAAACCCACCCCATCCGAACGCGGCAAAAATCTTCGTCAACTGGCTGCTCAGTAAAGAAGGCCAGGAACTTTACGGTAAAGCGATGACCCAGGGCACCCGGCGGCTCGACGTGAGCACGGCGTGGTTGAAGGAGGCAGGCAGCCAGGGTTGCAAAGACGTCATGACGGTGGACGATTATCTACGCTTGGAAACCCATCTGGAGTCGTCGGTGAAGAAGATAAGAACGCCGGCAATCGCATTGGCGACCAAGCTTTTGAAATAACTGTCAGGAAAGTCGAAAATAGCGCCATGATCACCAACGAAGAAAATCAATTGTTGACCCAAACCAATCGCGGTGCACCAGCCGGCGAGCTGTTGCGGCGCTACTGGCAGCCGGTGGCGTTGGTTTCCGAGTTGCCCCCAGGTGGCGCGCCACTACCTGTGCGGATTCTCGGCGAGGACTTGGCGCTGTTTCGCGACGATCAAGGCCGGGTTGGCTTGCTCGGTTTGCATTGCTCCCATCGTGGCACTGATTTGAGCTATGGCCGCATCGAGGACGGCGGACTGCGTTGTCTCTACCATGGTTGGCTCTACGATATTCGCGGCCGCTGTTTGGAGCAGCCGGGCGAACCGGGCGGCGGCGCCAATCGCTGCCGCCATCCGTCATCTCGCCTATCCTTGCCAGGAAAAGAGCGGTGTAGTTTTCACTTACATGGGACCGGGCGAACCGCCGCTGTTACCCAATTATGAATTTTTGAATCAACCGGCAGGGCACTTTTGCGTTTACAAAGTTTATCACGAGTGCAATTACTTGCAGGCCAACGAGGGCAACATCGATCCGGTGCACTTGTCGTTTCTGCATCGCTTTCTTGAGCATAAAGAAGAACGCTACACCGGCGTGCGCGGCAGCGACGAGTCCCATTATAACTTGATCGCCAAAGCTCAACCGCCGACGCTGGATGTCGAGATCACCGATTTCGGCGTGCGCATCTATTCAGTCCGCCAGATGGGCGACGATAAGATTTATCTTCGGGTGTCGAATTTTGTCCTGCCCAATCTAAGCACGTTTCCTGGCCAAACCGGCGGGCAAGGCTATGGTATCAACTGGCATGTGCCGATCGACGATACCCATCATTGGAAATATTGTTTCTTCTTCAACCGCGAAGTTGCCCTCGACCAGGAGGTGATCGACAAATCCCTGGCGGAAGTCGACGAGCACTACCGGCCGGTGCGCAACCAGTCGAACCATTTTATGCAGGACCGCCAGTCGATGCAGACGCAAACCTATACCGGCATGGGCAGCGGCTTTCAGACCCACGACGCGTTTGCCACCGGCAGCCAGGGCGCGGTGCAAGACCGCACACGGGAAAACATCGTCTCCTCCGATATCGCCATCGTGGCAGCGCGCAAGCTGATGGAAAAAGCGATCCGCGATATTCAAGCGGGCGGCGAGCCGCCCCATGTTATTCGCAAGCCAGAGCAGAATATTTTGTCGCACCTGTTGGTGATTTCGGATTTGGTTAGCGGGGTCAGTGACTGGAAGGGCTATACGCGCGCCATGGAGCAGGAAGCGCGGAAGAACGAGTAACCGCGACTTGCGCAAAGGGCGCAGTATGCTGCGTCCCTTCAAACGCCCGCCTCGGCTAGTCTCTCAGGTTTTAAAATTTGGATATCCTGCCTTGGTAGCCTTGGCTTTGTAGTCCGCCACCAATTCGGGGCGCGCCACTTCGTGTATCCAGACCGCTTCGGTAAAACTCCATAGAGTGAACGGATGGGCTCCCAGCGCGTATAGCTTGCCGTAGTCTTTGGTCGCCAGCGCCTCGCGTTCTTCCGGCGTTAATTTTAGCTTCTGGGTTTTCTCCCACTCTTCGACGAAGGCGCGCGGATTGGCGCAATACTTTTCTTCGGCTTTTTCATCCATGTTGACGAGATGAATCAGTTTGTTCATCAAATATTTGCTCATGGTCGCTCCTTATCTACGCTTTAGCCAACGTCCAGATCCCGATTCCGATAAAGCCAATTCCCGCCACATATTGCAGAGTCTTTTCGCTGACGTAATTCGATACGATCGAGCCCGCGGCGACGCCGATGGCGGAGGTGACGACCAGCGCCGCGGCGGCACCGAGGAACACCGTCAATTTGCTGGTGTCCTTGTCCGCGGCGAATAGCATCGTCGCCAGTTGGGTCTTGTCGCCGAGCTCGGCGATGAAGACGGAAGTGAAGACGGTGGAGAGAATCTTAAAATCCATTGTTGCCCTCTAGAATAGATCCTTAGATCTTGGACTGCTGATCCCAGCTAAAAAACGGGATCGCGGGAAATCCGGCGTCCAAGCCTTCGGCGTAGGATGGCTTGGCCAGATTGGCGACGCCCATCATCATGATGAAGTTCAAATAGCCTGTGGTCATGTTGCCGTATTGGAGCATCTTTTCTGGGGCGCACGCGTCGGTGGCGGCGTCGATGTTGCCGTTGACGATCCAGCCCACCGCGTTGGCGTCGAAGTTCGGATCGGTGAGGCGCGGCTCGAACATTTTCGGGCCGCCGATTTCCAGGGATAGATGGCCGCTGACGAGCACGCCGATGCGTTTATTGGACGGCAGGCTGTCGATGGCGGCGCGGATCGCTTTGCCGACCTCGAAGTAGCGTTTTGCTCGCGGCATCGGCGGGGCGATGCAGTTGGTCAAGATCGGCACGATGGGGATATCCATCTCGGGCCGGACGAACATCATCGGCACGACGATCGAGTGGTCGATGGTCAGTTCATTCGAATAGGAAAAATCGACGCCGCGGTCGAAGGCGCCCTCCATGATAGCGTCGGAGACGTCGAGGTCGCCCTGGAGCTTGCACTTCGGCAAGCCGAACTCGCGCTCCTCGTCGTAAAACGTGCCGTCGTACTGCTCCATCTTGCCGATCATGAACGCCGGCATGTTGTCCATGAAAAATTGATGCAGATGATCGTTGCCGATACACACGAGCACGTCGACTTTGGCCTCGGCAAGCTTCTGGCGCATCATGGCGATGCGTTCCTTGACTTTGGCGGCGCCGGGCGGCTGCTGCGCTTGTTTGAACAGGCGCGGCATGAACGGATTGTGCGTGATGCCGATGATCGAAACGATCTGTGCCATGGGTTCCTCCTACGATTGCTTTACTTGGTGTTTAGCATGTTGACTTGCGTGCTGTAAACGCAGTGGGGGATTCGGATTTACTCCCGCAAAGGCGCAAAGATGGTAAGTTCGGAAAAACTCTTTCCGAACCTTTGCAAGCTTGGCACCTTTGCGGGAAATATACCTAATTCTTGGGCCGGTTCCAGAATTATCTTGCCGATGATCTGATTGTTCTCGACAATGCGGTGCGCCTCTGGGGCTTGGCTTAGTGCCATTTTGCGATGGGGAATCGCTCTGATCTTGCCGGCGCGGGCGGCTTCTAAGGCTTTCTCCACGTCAGGCGGATTGGTGCCCGCCGCGCCGAGGATGCTGATGCGGCGCTGGTACAAGCGCTTGACGTCGAGCATGACGTTGCCGCCGCCATGGGCGCCGGCGGTGACCATGCGGCCGCCGATGGCGAGGCTGTTGAACGCGCCAGGCCACAAGGTCGGGTCAGCGATGCTTTCGCAGACGATATCGACGCCGTCGCCGTCGGTGAGTGCCATGACCTCCTTAGCGAGATCTTGAGTGCGATAGTTGATGCCGAAGTCTGCGCCGCTCTTCATCGCCAGTTCGACTCTCTCATCGGCGCCGGCGGCGGCGATCACTCTGGCGCCGAACATTTTCGCCACTTGTACGCAGCAACTACCCAGCGCGCCGGTGGCGCCCATGACCAAAACCCATTCGCCGGCTTGGACCTGAGTCTTGCCGGTGAGCAAGTTGAACGCCATCGGATAGTGGCGGGTGATCACGGTACCTTCGGCGTACGTCAAGTTGTCGGCGATCTTGAAGGCGTTGCGCTCGGGTACAGCGACATATTCGGCGTAGCCGCCCCAGCGATGCAGACCGATATGTTGGCTCGCGAGACAATTGGCTTCGAGGCCGCGCGCGCATTGCTTGCACTGGCCACAGCGGATGATCGAGATTGTCGCGACGCGATCGCCGATTTTGAAGCGGGTGACGCCGCTACCGAGTTCGACGACTTCGCCGGCCGGATCGACGCCGAGGACATGGGGCATCTCGATGGTCACCGGATAATTGCCGGCACGCACGATGCAATCGAGGGTGCGGTTGACCGACACCGAGTGGACTTTGATGACGATTTCGCCGGGCGCAGCTTTGGGCTCGGCGACATCCTCGAGGCGCATGACTTCGGGGGCGCCGAACTGTCTGATGACGATGGCTTTCATCTTAACGTGTAACTTGCAGGTTCACGGAGAAATCATTCTCACCACGAAGGCACCGAAGGACACGAAGGTTTCGGAAAATAATTAATCCGAACTTCGTGCTCTTCGTGTCCTTCGGGATGAATCGGTTCAGTTGCAAACTATTTGTTGCCAGGATCCTTGCTTGCGGCGTTAGCGCGCGATGGTTTTGAAGAAACCGGATTTTTCCATCTCGTTGTAAAAGGTCGGGTCGATGAAATCTTCCGGCTTGGCTTCGCGCGCTTTCGGATCCTTCTCACCGAGTTGTGCCAAGATCGTCTCGATCGCCTTGTAGGGCAGGTGGGGCGGTCGTTCGATGAAGGTCGTCGCGAAGCCGTAGGCCGAATCCAAAGCTTCGCGGTCGTCGGTTTTGGTGTACTTGCCGATGACTTTCATGGTGAACTCCTTGTCGCGGTAGAGCCGCTCGACGCCTTCGCTATAGGCCATCATGAAGCGGCGCACGGTCTGCGGATCCTTTTTGATAAAGGACCGGGTCGACACTAGGCTGACCGTGGGATAGTCGAGGCCGACTTTTTTGAAATCCGTGAGCAGCTGGAAGCCGGCTTTGGCCGCTCGGTAATTGGCCGGCGATGACAGCACGCCGCCTTGGACGCTGCCGCCGACCATTGCGGCGACGATCTGCGGCTGGCCGCCCATTTGCAAAACTTTGATATCGCGATCGGGCTCCATGCCCCATTTCTTTATGAAGTAGCGGATCGAGAAATCTGTCGACGAGCCGTAGGTGGTGATGCCGATGGCTTTGCCTTTCAAATCTTCCGGCCGCTTGATCGATGGATGGACGTAGACGTAGAACGACGGCACGTTGACCAGACCGCCGATGATGACGATGTCGCCGCCGGCGAGTGTGGCATTGACTACAGTGCCGCCGGCAAGCGCCACGGGGAATTCGCCGGCGATGACCGCTTGGGCCACTTTCGTTCCGCTGGCGACATAGACGGGATCGACGTAGAAGCCGTGCTTTTCGAAAATGCCGGCCTCTTTGGTGACGAAGAACGACGACTGGGTGGCGCTGACGGCGCTGTAGGCGACGGCGATGCGTTTGGTCTGGGCGCCAGCCGCCGGCGACTAAACCGAACAGGACGAATAGTAGCGAACAGTTTCTTCATCGTCGACTCCTAAGACGATACCGCAGGTTGGCTGTTTTTAGCATTTTCGCCTGGCGCTCGCTACTAGGAGCTAAAGCACATTGACAAGCCTTGAGGCGCTCCATTATATGGACGCAGCCTCTCAACGTAGTTGCACAGGAGCGAGTCATGGGCGCTGAAATCGACGCGATCCAAGCCAAGAGCGAATGCTTTAATATGCGGGTGATCGGCCATCACGATTTGAATGGCCACGGCGATGGCATGCAGTTGCTCAAGCATGGCCGCTACGTTTATCTGGCACACCTTGGCACCTCGCCGATGGCGCTGAGCATTCTCGACGTCGCCGATCCCACCGAGCCGCGTTTGATCACGCAGATGCCCCACGCGGCGAATACCCACTCCCATAAGGTGCAGATCGTCGGCGACATTCTGATCCAGAATCAAGAACGGCCCTACTTCGACAAGTCGGTTCGCCGATAGCGTGCCCAACGAGGCGGGTATCAAAGTTTACAGCATCGAGAATCCGACCGAGCCGCGCGAGATCGGGCGGTTGAAACTGCCGGGCAAGGGCGTGCATCGCATGTGGTTCAGCGACGGCAAGTACGCCCACGTCGGCGCCTACCTGCCGGGCATCGAGGAGCGAGCATATTTGATCGCGGATATTTCCAATCCAACGAATCCCAAGGAAGCGGGGCACTGGTGGATCCCCGGCACCAAGGAAGGCGAAGCGACGCCGGCGGATTGGACGCCGTTTGCAGGCGAACACTTCTACGTTCATGGGGCCATTCCCCATAACGACCGTGCTTACGTGGCATTGGTCGATGCCGGCATGGCGATCCTCGATATCTCCGACATCAGCAAACCGAAGACGATCAGCCATATCGACTGGAGCCCGCCCTTCGGCGGCTACGCGCACACGACATTGCCGCTGCCGGGACGAAAGCTTGTCGTCGCGGTGGACGAGTCGGTGAAATACGACTGCAAAGAAGGCGAGAAGCGGGTGTGGATCATCGACATTCGTGAAGAAAGAAATCCGGTGATCGTCAGCACCTGCCCGGTACCGCAGGGCGATTTTTGCAGCCGGGGACTGCGCTTCGGTCCGCACAACGTCCATGAGAACCGGCCGGGCTCTTTTCAGAGTGAAAATATTATTTTCGTCACTTACTACAACGCCGGCCTGCGCGTGTTCGACATCCGCAATCAGTATCGACCGGAGGAAGTCGGCTACTTCATCCCGCCGGCGCCGGAAGGACAAAAGGCGCCGATGTTCAACGATCTTTATGTCGATACCGATGGGCTGATCTATGTGACCGATCGAATCAAGGGCGGACTGTACGTGCTGGAGTACACAGGGCCGAAGATACCGTAGCAGAGGACAATGGCCGCAAAGAACGCAAAGGGCGCAAAATAACGGGAACACTCAATGTCTGAACAATTACTGATAAATGTCTTTAACGTCGACGCCGCGCTTGCCGTGGGACGGGCGCAGGGTTTCTTTGCCGCGGACGGGCTCGATGTCGACGTGATCGTCACGCCGAACTCCACCGATCAGATGCGCGGTCTGGGAAAGAATTCATGGCAGATCGTGTCTACGGCGTTCGACAACGTGCTCGGCTGGTCGGGACGCGAGGGAGCGGAGTTTGTCGCGATCGCGCGGGTGTCGGAAGGTGGGACGTTGCCGGTTTACGTTCGGCCGGAGATCAAGAACTGGGAAGATTTGCGCGGCAAAGCGTTGGCGGTTGACGCGGTCGATACCGCCTTTGCCTTGGTCTTGCGCCGCGTGCTGTTGGCGCACGGCTTGGAAATGGAGCGCGGCGACTATTCGCTGATCGCCAAGGGCACCACCGGTTTTCGTCTCGATTCGATGGTCAACCGTGAAACCTTCGCCGGCGTGCTCAATGCGCCTTGGGATGCCAAAGCCGCGGCGGCGGGCATGGTGCGCTTCGCCGATCATCGCGCAGTGCTGCCGGATTATCCCGGCGGCGTGTTTGCCGTCGGCCGCCAGTGGGCCGCGGAGAATCGCGCGTTGCTGCTCAAATTTCTCAGCGCTTGGAACCGTGCATTGCGTTTCGCGCTCGACGACAGCAACCGTGCGGAAGTGCTGGCGATCGTCGCCGCGGAAGAAAAGCTCGATGAAAAAGCGGCGGCGCGCAAATTGGCACAGCTACCGAAAAGCGGCGCACTGCATCTGCCGGGATTGAAGTGCGTTCTCGATCTGCGCGTTCTGTTCAAGCTTACGCCGTCGATGGGGAATGAGCTGCCGGGGTATTACGACGAGAGTTTTTATCGGGACGCAACCAAATGAAGGCATCTAGCGAAATGAGCCCATGATGCCAATATGAAGTTAAGACGCCCGCGCGACAATCATAAATAATAGGGTGCCGTTGACTTAGAATTTTACAATGGCAGAGTGGCGCAGTCAGTTTTGCCGGTATCGACTCGGCTTCGTGGAAAGTTTTAAAAGGAGGTTCTAGAGATGAAGAAAAATCTAATTCCAAGAGTTGGGCTAATCGCGTTTATGACGCTGCTTCCGTGGGCATCTCCTGTGCAGGCTGGCCCACTGGAAGACTTGATCGCGGGCGCCAAAAAGGAAGGCACGATCGAGTTTTACGGCCCTTCCACCCTTGGTCCTGAGGGTGCCCAAGCGATCGTTTCCGCCTTCAACAAAAAGTACGGATTAAACACCAAAGTAAATTTTACACCTTCCGGTAACATGACGCGGGACACTGCCAAGGTCGTCGGCCTGTCGGCGTCCGGACAACCGCCGGAATGGGACATCATGGTCGTCACGGATGCGCATCATGGCTCACTGTGGCTGCGAAAGTTGCACAAGACCTTCGATTACACCAGCCTCGGCGTCGACAAGCAGCGAGTCGAATATGACAGTGGTACTGTTTCCGTCGCCAACCAGTTCGCCCTGCCAACCTATAACACCAAGCTGGTTGCCGCGAAGGATGTGCCGCAAAAATGGGAAGATCTGCTCGATCCGAAATGGAAGGGCAAGCTCGGCGTGATCAACTCGACGCACCACTTTGGCCGTTTAGCCGCAGGTGCCTGGGGTGACGAAAAAACCCTCGATTTCATCAAGAAACTGGTCGCGCAAAAGCCGCTACTAACCCGAGCCGGAGAAATGGCCCAGCGATTGATTTTGGGCGAAGTGCTGGTGACGGCGACCCTGCAAGACAGCCAGCTGCACGAAGCCAAGGAATCCGGCGCGCCGTTGGCTTTCGCCGAGAAGGTTTCACCGGTGGTCTCGCCCGAATATCACGTTGGAGTGATAAAGAATGCGCCGCACCCAAACGTGGGCCATCTTATGGTGGCCTTTATGGCTTCCGCGGAAGTTCAACCGGCGTGGTTGAAGTATACCGGCCATACTTCCGCTTATGTGCCTGGAACCGCGGCTTACAAATTCGTCCAGGGCAAGCAGGTCATTTACATGAAACAAGACCAAGCCGACAAGGTGGACAAAATTTCGCGCCAAATCGGCAAGCTCCTCGGCTTTGATTGAGAACTCTGTCGCGCTCGCCCGCCGGAAGGAGAGGTATGAAAGTCGAATCCCGCAGCGAATCCACCGTGGCCCCCTGGGAAGGTTGGAGCAGGTTCCTGCCCCAGGGTGTCACGGTGTTCGCCACCGGTCTTTCGGGGTTTTTGTTGCTGCTCATCGGGCTGCCGGTGTCGATGGTCGTTCTCATGAGTCTTCGCACCGGCTTTCCGGGCGAGACCGTTCCATTCACGCTGGAAAATTTTTCTGCCGTTTACTTGGAACCGCGAACCTATGAGGTTTTGTTGAACACCTTTTACTTCGCGGTATCCAGCGTATCCATCACGCTTCTGATTACGGTACCGCTCGTGTGGATTCTCATGCGGACGGACATACCGTTCAAAAAAACCATTTACGTCCTGCTCACGATCGGCATTCTCATCCCGGTCTTTCTCCGCACCATCGCGTGGATCTTGCTGCTCAGTCCGAGGATCGGCTTGATCAACAAGTGGCTGCAACAACTCTTTACCCTAAGCGAGCCGCCGTTTAATCTGTACAGCGTAACCGGCATGGCCTTCGTCCAAGGCATATCTTTCGTTCCCGGCGCGTTCTTCATGTTGGCCGCGGCCTATCGATCGATGGACCCGTCGTTGGAAGAAGCGGCGTACACTTCGGGGGTCGGCAAGCTCAGGACGTTTCTGAAAATCAATATTCCGATCACTTTTCCGGCCATTGCCGGCGTAATGGTGTACTTGTTTATGACCGCCATTGCGGTCTTTGAAGTGCCGGCCATCATCGGTATGCCGGCGCGTATTCACGTGCTGAGCTCGCTCATTTTTACCTCGACGACGCCGTCCACCGGCTTGCCGGATTACGGCATGGCGGGCGCGTATGGCGCGATCATGCTCTTGCTCGGGCTTGTGCTCGCCTATCTGTATGTCCGGCTGGTCAAGCAGGGAAAGAAGTATACGGTAATCACGGGCAGAGGGTATCGCCCGCGGGAGATCGCCCTCGGATCCTGGAAATGGGCTGCGGTCGCTTTTGTGTTCTTTTATCTGTGCATCGAAGTTTTTGTTCCCTTCGCGGTGTTGTTGTGGGCCTCAGTCTTGCCATACCTGCAATTGCCGAGCGCCGAGGCAGTTACCAGCATGACGTTGAAGCACTACTGGGAGATCCCTCAGCATGTGGGCCTGCAGCCGTTTATCAATACTTTGATATTGATGTTGGCGGTGCCGACGTTGACAATGGTGCTCAGCGTGTTGGTTTCCTGGGTGGTGATTCGTACGCAAGTATCGTTTCGCGGCTGGCTCGATACCCTGGCATTCGTTCCCCACGCCGTGCCGGGAATTTTGATGGCGGTGGGTCTGGCTTACTTGGGCCTTGCCTATCGCGACATTTTTCCGATCTATGGCACGGTCCTGATCATTATCGTCGCGCACACCATCAATTGGGTTGCATACGGCACACGCACGACCAATAGCGTGATGATCCAAGTCCATCGCGAGCTCGAAGAGGCGGGCCGAGTCGCCGGCGCGTCGTCGCCGCGGGTTTTGTGGAAGATTGTGCTGCCGTTAATCGCCGCCGGCGTGCTCAACAGCTGGGTCTGGATCGGCATGTTGTCGTATCGCGAGGTGACCATGGCGTTGACGCTCTACACACGCAATAACGTCGTGATATCGACAGTAGTGTGGCAGTTTTGGGGCAGCGGCTGGGTGCCGCAAGTGGCAGCGCTGGGCGTGATCTTGATTCTTTTCGCCGCAATCGTCGTCGGCGCAGTGCGCTTGATCCTATCGCGCATCGGCGAGATCGGCGAGGCCGCGTAGCGTTCGCGCTGCGCTATTCCAGATTACAAATTCCACTGAGTACAGATTCGACATTGATGGAATTACCGAACGCCAGTGAGGACCAGTGATTAGCATCCGTGCTTTGCAAAAATCTTTCAACGCGCAACAGGGGCGCGTCGATGCCCTGAGATCCATCAACCTGGAAGTCGCCGAGGGCGAGTTTTGTGTTTTGCTCGGGCCGAGCGGTTGCGGCAAGACGACGACGTTACGCTGTGTCGCCGGGTTGGAGCGGCCCGACGCCGGCGAGATCGAGATCGCCGGCAAGCTAGTCAATTCACCGACGCGGCGGGTTTTTGTCGCGACCGAGCGGCGTGAACTCGGCATGGTCTTTCAATCCTACGCCATCTGGCCGCACATGAACGTGTTTCAAAATGTCGCCTTTCCATTAACCCAGGGGCGCACGCGTCATTCCAAGGCGGACGTTGCCGATCGAGTCGAGAAAGCGCTCAAGCGCGTCCAGCTCGATGGCCTGGGCGAGCGGCCGGCGACCGATTTGAGCGGCGGCCAGCAGCAGCGCGTCGCGATGGCGCGCGCCATGGTGACCGAGCCGAAGATTCTCTTGATGGATGAGCCGCTGAGCAATCTCGACGCGCGCTTGCGCGAACAGATGCGCGTGGAATTGCGAAAAATCACCAAGTCGATCGGTGTGACCACGCTCTACGTTACCCACGACCAGGCGGAAGCTCTGAGCCTCGGCGACCGCGTCTGCGTGATGAACGCCGGTGAGATTCTTCAAATCGCCCCGCCGCACGATGTTTACGAAAAGCCGGCAAGTTTGTTCGTCGCGCAGTTCGTCGGCGAAATGAACTTCGTCAAAGGCACCGTCGAGGCGAAGGATCGGGTGGCGTCGCCATTGGGCGCGATCGCCGTGGCGGTGCCGGATGGTATCAATGCCGGTGCCGCCGTGACCTTGGCGATCCGGCCCGAGCATGTGCAAGTGTGCCGCAGCGCGTAGCGACACTGTCGCCAACACCGTCGGCAAAGTGACCAGCAAGAATTATCTCGGCGACGCCTCGCTTTTGGAAGTGGAAGTGAACGGCGTGACGCTGCTCGCCAAACTCGCCGGCGACACGGAGGTGAGCGTGGGAC
Organism: uncultured delta proteobacterium; assembly: GCA_963760795.1. GTDB lineage: Bacteria > Desulfobacterota > Binatia > UBA9968 > UBA9968 > DP-20. Next base: position 124,015 of record CAVXEP010000013.1, on the reverse strand, counting down.
AGCAGGCGGCCGTCGAGCTACCGGCGCAACGCTGGCAGGTGTTCGGGGAGTCGGATTGAGATAGCCGCAAAGAACGCAAAGGTCGCAAACAAAGTTTCCGAAAAACTTGCACAGCCGCTGTGGGAGTGAGTGGCTCTCGATCGTCAGATCTTGACGTTCCATTACTCCAACACTCCACAACTCCATCACTCCGATCCATCCGATTCTTGCAGTCACTCCGCGTCTATGACATAGCAATCCCATCTCAATTTAGAAGGAAATTACATGGCTACATTCACGGCGAAACCGGTTGGTAATCTATTGCGCGCGAAGTCGGTGGCGATCATCGGCGCGTCGCAAAAGGGCGCGTGGCCGCAGGGGATTTATCGCAATTTGAAAGGCGCGAAGTTTCCTGGCGGCGTTTATCTGATCAATCCCAATTACCAAGAACTTTATGGCGACAAGTGTTACCCAAGCTTGACGGCCTGCCCGGAAGTCCCCGACGAATTGCTGATTCTCATTCCGACCCGCGCCGTGCTCGGCGTGCTCGAAGAGGCGGCGCAGTTGGGCACCCGTTCGGCGACGATTTACACCGCCGGCTTCGGCGAAGGCGACGATGAGAAGGGCAAAGAGCGGGCGCAGCAGATGCGCGAGCTATGCGACAAGACCGGCATGGTGATCTGCGGTCCCAACTGCATGGGTTCCTATTCCGTCGGCGAAGGGCTGTGGACGTTTCCCACCGCGACGCCGTTATTGAAGAAAGGTCCGGTCGGCTTGATTTTTCAGAGCGGCGGTTCGCTCGGCAACTGGATCAAGGGCGCCACCGAGCGCGGCATCGGATTCTCCTATGCGATTTCCAGCGGTAATGAAGTGAGCCTCGACTTGGTGGATTATCTTTCGTTCCTCGTCGACGACCCCGACACCAAAGTGATTACGCTGATGGTCGAAGGCATTCGCCGCCCCAACGAGTTCATGGCCGTCGCCGAACAGGCGCTGCAAAAAGGCAAGCCCATCTTAGCCGTGAAGCTCGGCCGCTCGGAGATGGGCAAACGCCAGGCGATCTCCCACACCGGTTCCCTCGCCGGCGCCGACGAAGTGTTCGACGCCATGTGCAAGCGTTTGGGCATCATTCGTTGCCCGACATTGGAAGATATGACCGAGATCACGCTGGCGTTCATGCTCGGGCCGCTTCCCCAAGGGCAGCCGCGCGGCGATCGTCGTCAACTCCGGCGGTATGAAAGGGCTTGATCTGCGATCATTGCGACGACTTGAACACCAACCTGGCGCAGCTGAGCGACAAAACTAAGGAAGCGGTGCGGCCGCTCATCCCGGCGGAATTGGCCGTCGAGAATCCGCTTGAATGCGGCGTCGCCGGTTTCGGCGACGAGGCGGGATTCATCAACATCGTCAAACTGCACGCCGAAGATCCCGGCGTCGATCTCATGGCGATCCACGGCGAACTGCCGCGCGGCCAGACGAGAAACGCCGGCTTGTTTAAAAGCGTGCTCGAAGCCACCGACAAGCCGGTGCTGGCGTTCGGCCGTTCCACCTACAGCTGCACGGACGAGAGCCGCGCCTTTCAGGAAGAAGCGGGCATGCCTTTCTTACAGGCGATCAAACCGACGCTGCGCGCGCTGGCGGGATTGGGTTTGTACGGGGAGCGCAGAAGCGCCGGTGTTGCGCCATTGCCGGCGGCCGAATGGCAATCCGGCTGTGCTCGACGGCGAGATGTTGCATAAGCTGCTCCAGAGCAAAGGCATCGGCTTACCGAAGCAATCGTTGGCGGACTCAGCGGCCGACGCAGCGGCGCGGGCGAAGGAGATCGGCTTTCCGGTGGCGCTGAAATTGATCGCCGCAGATGTCGTGCATAAGACCGAGTCCGGCGCAGTGGTGCTCGGTTTGAAGAGCGCCGACGAAGTGCAAGCCGAAGGGCAGAAACTGCTTTCCAAGACTTCGGGCAAAGCGCAGTTGCTCGTCCAAGAAATGGTGCAGGGCACTGAAGTGCTTATCGGCGCGCGCACCGATCCCCAGTATGGGCCGTTCCTGATGGTCGGTCTCGGCGGCATCTTCGTCGAAGTCTTGAAAGACGTATCCATTCGCTTGCTGCCGGTGGACGAAAAGGAAGCGCGCGCCATGTTGAAAGAGCTGCGTGGCTACAAAGTATTAGAAGGCGTGCGCGGCCAAGGCCCGCGCGATGTCGATGCGCTGGTGCAAGGCGATGGTCGGCTTGTCGGAAATTTTCGCGGCGCATAGAAATTCATCTGTCGGACATGGAAATCAACCCGATCATGGTGCGTGCCCAAGGCGGCGGTGTGGCGGCGGTGGATGTGCGGCTGGTGCGGAAGTAGGCTTGCCTCGCCTCTGGACGATTGGCTTTTAGCGCGAAAATCGGACTATGTAAGTCCGTCTTTTTTTTTCCTCAGAGCGGGATTTAATTACGGACGGGTTGTTTCGCTAAATCCTACTACTGTTTCGATCTCGCTTAGGTACTGCCTGAACAGCGCATCCATATTCGCATGGGTTGGCGCGGGTTGGTCCCGTCGTAAAGCGTATACCCTGGCAATCGCTTCGTTGGGTAGACCCAAGCTGGTCAAGCCGGCAAACAGTTCCTGGGCCGAGTGCGTTGCCGATATCCCGTTAAGGTGAAGTAACGCGCGGAAAAGAATCATGAATGAGCTGGCCGATTTGGCGAGCAGCGTCATCAGTCGTGACTCCGATTGCGAAGTTTCCAGATAGAGCTGGCGCAGTCGCAACATTTTTCCTTTCAGTTCCTGCTCGCATTGAAACCTCAGATGGTCGAGCTTTACGTCTAGGTCCCGGAGGAAGTCCTGGCCGTAAAGAACTCGGTATCGCTGCTTCATGTCCAAAAATTCAATGGGAAAAACATCGATGGCGGAGCGCACGTAAGCCGGGTCGACGAACAGTGGCGTGCGGATGCCTTGCTCATGCCAGTTTTGCAGCAACGGCGAGGATTTTTTTAATTCGTCCGGCGTTACCTGTTTGAGCAGTACAAGACAATTGATGTTCGAACGCCCTTCGACAAATTCGTCGGAGGCGGCACTGCCGTAAAGGATAACGGCCAAGAGTGTCTCGCCATAGGTATGTGTGATCTGCGCGGTGAGCTCGTTCAGTGTTCGCTCAAGAGTCTGGTCTTCCATGGTATTTGCCTCTTGCCTCGCGTTCGTTGCTTAACTGATATGGGGCCATTTAGTCGCCTCCCGATCCACCACCGTCTCCACCTGATGCGCCACCACCGCCGAAATCCCCGCCACCACCGCTGAAACCACCACCGAAGTCGCCGCCGAACCCGCCGCCGCCGAAGTCACTATTGCCCCACCCGCCACCATCGCCTGTGCCGGTGTAATGGATTGTGTCTCTTGGCCAAGAGTTTCGCCGCACGGGTGCGTTACGCATGGGACGCCCCCATGCCTTTCCTGCGAAGAGATTTGCTGTGGCGACGGCAAGCGCGCCAGCCAAGGCTATAATGATCCATGCTCCCCAACCTGATGCGAGTGCGCCGAGCGTCCCAAAAAGCCCAGCAATGGTAATTCCGGCGAGACCGGCACGAAGCGGATTCGGTTGTCCTATCCCCACGAGCACTGCGAACAGCGTGATGCCACAAAACAACACCAAGATGAAACCGCTTCTTGGCTTCCTCGATTGGATTTGTCGCGACTTCGTTGCAGTTTCCCTGCGCGTGATGTCCAAGATCGAGTCGACACCGGCCGCGATGCTCCCGGCATAGTCTCCGGCGCGGTAACGCGGCAGGATGGCTTCGCGAATGATCCGACTGGCGACGGCGTCCGGTAAAATACCCTCGAAGCCGCGCCCGACTTCGATACGAATCTTACGTTCCTTTTGAGCCACGACGAGAATGACACCATTGGCTATTCCCTGCTGGCCGATTTTCCACGCGTCGGCAACTCGGATGCTGAAGTCCTCGATCCCATCGCCTTCAAGGCCGGGAACGGTGAGGACGACAATCTGGTGCGTGGTTTCTTGCTCGAACCGGTGTAAATCTTCTTCGAGCTTCAGCTTTGCTCCGACAGGTAGAAGGCCCGCCAGGTCATTAACGCGGCCAGCCAAGGGAGGAACCTCCAAGGCTGCAGACGAGCAGGGAATTAAGAGGACAGCAACGAGCAAAAAACCGAACAGTCGAAGCAGACGTGTTCGCGGCGGTGTCATAATTTGATCGCAGTATATTGCATAACTGCCGCGAGTAGCCAGGTCGCGTTATTTCAGCTTCTTCAAAAACCCTTCGTCATCGATGGCTTTGATCAGGCTTGGGTCGACCATCGAAGCGGCGTCGTATTTCAAGACTTCAGGACGGGTGCGGCCCATTTCATTCAATATCGTTTTCATGCCTTCCAAGGTCGGATAGGGCAGGTCGGGAATGGCGCCTTTGATATACGTATAGGCGGTGTCGAGAGTGGAAAGATCGGTCTTGGCGTATTTTTTTAAGATCGCGATGGTCTGCGGCTTGTTGTTCTTGAAATAGTGGATCGCTTCCACCGTGGCGCGGCCGAAGCGCAGCATGGTGTCGCGTTTTTCCTTGAGCATCTTTTGGCTGCTGATCAAGCCGGCATGCGGGTAAGGGATCTTCTTGCTGGCCAGATCGGCGACGACCTTCGATCCCATTTTCTCCGCTTCTTCCCGTTCCGTCGTGCTGATGATCGTGAAGTCGGCTTGTTTTTGCTGCATCATGATCAGGCGTAAATTCGTCGCGCCGACGACGCGCAGGTTTACATCCTTGTCGGGGTCGAGGCCGATGCTTTTGAGGCCGAGGCGAATGGCGAAATCGGCGGAAGTGGCGACCGTATGGTTGGCGCCGATTTTTCCTTTCAGATCCTCGATGGTTTTGATGTTCGGCTGTGCGACCAAATAGTATGGCAAGAAAACTTCGAAGCCCATCACCATGCTGACATCGGCGCCGCGCACTTTAGCGCTGGCGACGGCAGGTCCGGTGCCGGCGACGACATGAAGCTCGCCGGCAAACAGAGACATGAGCGCTTTCGGCGTGCCTTCGATGTAAATGACGTTGACGTCGAGGTTATGCTTTTTGAAAATGCCGGCATCTTTGGCGATCCAAAGCACCGACGACGAGCCGGCGTTGGGCGAGATGTAGGCGAAGTTGAGTTTGTCTTGGGCCAGCGCGGGCCGCCAATGGGTTGCCACCAAAACGACGGCGAGCGCGATCAATAGTTTTATCCGCATAGAGGATGGTCCTTTCACGATGGAGTGACCGGAGAATAGCGGAAACCTAGTGGCAGCGCTACTTGGTGACGAGGCGATTGGGTAGCTCGTCTTTGTCGTCGGCTTGGCGCGGAAAATGAGTCGCGAGGATGTCGCCGCAGCGCTCAATCGCTTTGCAGTAGGCATCGCAGGCGTGGCCGGATTTGATACCGGCGGTGATGCTGTGGACGATTTCATCCCAAGTGCCGGGGCTGACTTTCTCATTGATGCCGCGGTCGGCAAGCACTTCAACGCGGTGCTCCAAAAGCGAGATGAGGATCAAGATTCCCGTGTGATCGCGCGTGTGGTGCAGGCCCTGATCGGTAAACGACGCGAGCGCGAGAGTATGAACCGCCTCGCCGATACGTTCTTTGGACGCGAGAATTCGTTTCACCGCCGGGAGACGGGAGATGAGAAACCCGCCGAAGGCGCCGATGACCGGCCAAAGTTGAAAGTAGGGCGATCCCCACGGATCGCTCCAAAACCATTCGACTAACATGCCGGCGAAGCAGCCCGGCGACTACGCCGAGCAATTCGATCTCTGTATAGCGCGCCGCCGACGTGACGATCATCGGTACGATCTCACCGGCGGTCTTCGACTCGGCGGCGACACCGCCTGGCGAATGCGTTCTTTATCCTGTTCGGTGAAGAATTTTTCAGCTTTCATTATTCTACCAACTATCGGAAGAACCGCCGCCGCCGAACCCGCCACCGCCGCCGCTGAAACCGCCGACCGCCACCGCCGCCAAACCCACCGCCGCCCCAACCGCTGGGACCGCCAAAGATCATGGGCCCGCCGACGTCGGCCACGGGTGCCCCACATGCTGTTGCGCCGGCGACCGCTCCTGGAGGCGAAGCCCATTAAGCCGAGGATGGCGAAGGTGATTGCGATCATGATCGGAGAATTTCTGTTCGAGCCGCGGCTTTGAGTTTTCTGGCGCGCCGCCTCGGGTAGCGGCTCTCTACGAAGAACCTTATCGACTGCGTTGATGCCGGCGACGATGCCGCCGGCGTAATCCTGTTGGCGGAAGTGCGGCACGATATAGTCTGCGGTGACTCGTTTCGCAATGGCGTCGGGTAAGACGCCTTCGAGGCCGTAGCCGACTTCGAGGCGGAGCCGGCGGTCTTTGACCGCGACCACCAAGATCGCACCGTTATCATAGCCCTTTTTGCCGATCTTCCAGTTCTCCGCGACACGGATGCTAAAGCCCTCGATATCTTCGCCGTCGAGTGTCGGGATCGTTAGGACGGCGACCTGGTGTCCGGTATCGCGTTCGAGTTGGGCGAGCTGGGCCTCGAGCGCCTGGGCTTGACTCGACTGCAGCACGTTGGCGTAGTCGTTGACGCGGCCGCGCAGCGTCGGCACGTCGAGTGCGACGGCAACCGAACAAAGCAGCAGAAGGAAGATGACTAACAATGCTGGGCGATACAGGTGCATCGTAGCGCCCCATCGCCTTTTGGGATTCGAACTCAGGTTGGCGTTCAGGGTAGGGAACCTATTAGCGCTCGCGGAACGCGCCGGCTAAAATTTCACCTGTGGCGGCTTTTCCGCGGCTGGGTCGGCGCTGAAGTTTTCGCGCACTTTCATGCCGAGCAGATACTGCGCGGTTAGATTGGTCGGGAAGAAGCGAACCTTCTTATTATATTCGACAACCGCCTTGCCGTAGCGGCCGCGGGCGACGGCGACGCGGTTTTCCGTGCCTTCGAGCTGGGCTTGCAAGTCGCGGAAGTTTTGATTGGCCTTCAAATCGGGATACTGCTCGGCGACGACCAGTAACCGTGATAGGGAACTCGAGAGGTTGCGCTGGGCTTCTTCGAACTTCTTAAACATTGCCGGGTCGCTGAGCGCATTGGCGTCGAGCTTGATCGAGGTCGCGGCGCTGCGAGCTTCGATGACTTTTTGCAATGTCTCTTGCTCGAATTTTGCCGCGCCTTGTACGGTCGCGACTAGATTCGGTACCAAGTCGGCACGGCGCTGGTATTGATTCTGTACTTCGGCCCAGGAGCCTTTGACTTCCTCGTCAAGCCCCTGGAGATCGTTATAGCCGCAGCCCGAGACCAGCAAAAGTGCCGCGAAACCAATGGTGAAGCCGTGGAGTGAATGTAGTTTGCGTCTGATCATGGGTACGCTCCCTTCGATGCGTGTCAATGTAAGACTGACAGTGGCAAAGGGCAAGGGGCGGGTTGGAATGATCGACCCGGAGAGTGACGGGAGCGTCGAATCTAATCATACAAAAAGGGGGCGCACTTGTTCAGTGGCCCCCCTTTCGTTAACCCAACCTAAACCTCGGCTGAATCGTGGACTATTCCGTCGACCCGACTGCGGGGCGCCAGCGATTAAAGCGCTTTTCCACCCGGGTGATTAACTCGGTACCGATCATTCCTGTAAGCGCGAATATGAGCACGCCGACAAAGACTTTATCGGTCTGGAATGTGGCGCCGGCAACCGTGATCATAAAACCGATGCCGGCGGTGGCGGCGTAAAGCTCGCCGACCATAACACCGACAATCGCTCTGCCAAGTCCGAGCCTCAATCCAGTCAGGATAAAAGGAACCGTAGACGGAAGCACCACGGTCTTGAAGAGCATCCACTCGGAAGCGCCGAAACTCCTGGCGGCGGTAAGAAGATTCGCCGGTGTGGTCTTCACCCCATCGCGCGCATTGATCAATATGGGGAAAACCGCGCCGAGAAAGATAATACCGACCTTGGAGAGTATGCCGATCCCTAACCAGATGATGACCAGCGGCAAAAGCGCCACGCGCGGGGTCGCGTTCATCGCGTTGACAAAGGGATCGAATATGTAAGCTACTTTCTTGTACCAGCCGATGGCGATGCCAAAGGGAACGGCAACAACGACCGATAACAAATAGCCCCCGGCAAGTTCGATACCGCTAACATAAAGGTCGTTATAGATTTCGCCGGAAGAAAACATCTGAAAGGCCGCCTTCCAAACCAAAGACGGCGCGCTCATGAACATCGGATTGATCAACTGAAAGGTATTTCCAACCAGCTCCCATATAACCAAGAAGATGGTAACCGAGGCAGTGCCGAGAATTTTCTTCTCCTGGTTCAGGTAGAATTTGAACAAGCGCGAGGCCTCAGCGACGCGCACGTCTAAAAGTAGTTCTTCGGTGGATTCGTTTGATTAGCCATGGTTTTTTCCTTTCGCTGTTTATTCGGCGTTTTTGATTCCGTCGTCGTCATATTAACTGCGGTGTTAGGCGGCGCTTCGATACTTTCGATCAAACCCTGCAATATCTTCACGAATTTCGGACCGGAGGACTGCAATTCTTGCAAATGATGGAGTGAAAGTGTTTTGAGAAACTCCTCGCCGTCGCGAGTCAGTTTGACCAGGACCTGGCGTCGATCGTCGCTGGCGCGCAAGCGCAAAAGAAATCCTCGGTCGGCCAGCCGGTCGACAAGCTCGACGGTGCTGTGGTGCTGCAACTGCATCCGTTCGGCGAGCACGCCAATGGTGGGTTTCAAGTTCTTGGGTAATCCCTTGACGGCGAGGAGAAGTTGGTGCTGTTGCGGCTCAATTCCCGCTTGGCGCGCGGCGGTCTCACTAAAGCGCAAGAAACGACGAATCTGATAGCGCAGCTCGGCCATCGCTGTGAAGTCGGGAAGGCTTTTAATCGTTCGTCATAATTAGATCGTATTACGATAATATCGTAATCAGATATAAATGAATTGCAGCGGAATGTGTCAACCGCTCCGGAGGGTGGTCAGGGATTTGCTGAAGTGGAGCGGATGCTGCCAAAGTGATAATTAGAGGGATTCGTCACACTCGGCAGCGGCTGAGAAAGGGTGTCGGCTGCGACGATCTGACGAGGCCTTCAGCGCCGCGATCACAGCCAAAACGTTGACTTTGGGTCGGTTTTCCTTTAAAAACTAACTTTCGGTAAATTCCTATGAAATATGCAGTAATTAGAACCGGCGGTAAGCAATACCGCGTCTCTGAAGGCGACGTCGTCAAGATCGAGAAGCTCGACGCAGAAGTGGGCGAGAAAATCACCCTGGCGGATGTCTTGTTTGTCGGCAATGACGATGACGTTAAAATCGGCACTCCATTGGTGGCCAACGCCACAGTCACCGGCGAAATCGTCGAACAGGGGCGCGCCAAGAAAATCATCGTTTTCAAAAAGAAACGGCGCAAAGGCTACAGCCGGCAGCAGGGCCATCGGCAGTATCAGACGGCGCTAAAAATCACCTCCATCGAAGCGTAGCCCGGGAGCAGGTATGGCACATAAAAAAGCAGGCGGCAGTTCGCGCAACGGGCGCGATAGCAACGGGCAGCGACGGGGCGTCAAAGTGTACGGCGGCCAGACGGTGCGCGCGGGCAATATTCTAGTGCGCCAGTTGGGCACCAAGATTCATCCCGGCACCAACGTCGGCATGGGGCGCGACTATACTCTCTTCTCGCTCGTCGACGGCGTGGTCAAATATGGCCGCTACGATAAGACCCGCAAGAAAGTCGAAGTTGTCCCGGCTCAGTAATTTTCTCATTGGACTGCTATGAAAGAAGCCCCCTTTCGGGGCTTTTTTTTTGTCTGGAATATGGCGAAGATGGGAGAAGCTGCCAGTTATCGGTTCTTAGTTGTCCGGACTTAGCTGGCGAATCGAGGTTTTTTCGGTCATGCTCTGATCATACTGACTATTGATCACTGGCTACTGAAGACCGCTTGTTATGAAATTTATCGATGAGACCAAGATCCGCGCAATCGCCGGTGACGGCGGGCCGGGGTCGGTGAGTTTTTACCGGGCTAAGTTTGTCCGCCGGGGCCCGGCAGATGGCGGCAACGGCGGTCATGGCGGCGACGTGGTCGCCATTGCGGACCCGCAGCTGTCGACGCTGCTCGACCTGCGCTATCGGAAAGAATGGAAAGCGAATCCCGGCAAGCGCGGCGGCGACGCCGACTGCGACGGCCGGCGCGGCGACGATTGCATTATCAAAGTTCCGGTGGGGACATTGATCCGCGATGTCGTCAGCGGCGAGCTGCTGGCGGACTTGAAAACTCCGGGTGAGCGGGCGGTGATCGCCGCCGGCGGGCGCGGCGGCAAGGGTAACGCGCATTTCGCGTCATCGACCAACCGCAGCCCGCGTTTCTGTCAACCGGGCGAACCGGGTGTCGAGCGCGAGCTGGAGGTCGAGCTTCGCTTGCTCGCCGATGTCGGCATTATCGGCCTGCCCAATGCCGGCAAGTCGACGCTGATCTCGGTGATCTCGGCGGTGCGGCCAAAGATTGCCGACTATCCGTTTACTACACTGGTACCCAATCTGGGTGTAGTCAGTTACGGCGCAGGCAAGAGTTTTGTCGCGGCGGATATTCCCGGCCTCATCGAAGGCGCGCACCAGGGCCATGGCCTGGGCGATAAGTTTCTGCGTCATATCCTGCGCACGCGGGTGCTGGTTCATGTGCTCGACGCTTCGCAGCTCGACGAGAAAGAGCCGTTGGCCGAGTGGCAGGCGATCAACCGCGAGATGGAGCTTTTCGATCCGGAATTGATCGACAAGCCGCAAATCGTCGTCGCCAACAAAATCGATTTGCCCGAGGGACGGGAGTTGGCCAAGTTACTCGGCAAGAAATTGCCCAAAGCCTATCGCCCGTTGCTTGTGATCTCGGCGGCAACGACAGAGGGCGTACAGCAACTGGTCTATGCCATCGGCCGCAAACTCGACGAAGTGAGGCAGCAACAGGACGAGACCGACAGTGACGCAGCTGGAGCATAAGAAGCCGATCCTGACGCGGGCGCGCCGCGTCGTGGTGAAGATCGGCAGTCAGATCCTGTCTTCCAAAGACGGCATCGAGGAGGGACGCCTGCGCGGCCTGGTGCGCCAGTTGGCCGAACTGCAGGGCGGCAAGCGCCAAGTCGTGGTCGTCAGTTCGGGCGCGGTGGCGGCGGGGATGACACAGCTGGGCTGGAAAGAGCGGCCGAAAACGATTCCCGAGAAACAGGCGCTCGCCGCGGTGGGACAAATCAAATTGATGGCGCTCTATGAGCGGACGTTTGCCAAGTTCGGCAAAAATGTCGCCCAGGTTTTGCTGACCGCCGACGATCTCGCCAATCGCCAACGTTATATTAACGCTAAACATACTTTTCAGATGCTGCTCGGGTCGTCGATCATTCCGATCGTCAACGAGAATGACACCGTGGCCGTCGAGGAGATGAAGTTCGGCGACAACGATCATCTGTCGGCCTTGGTAGCAACGCTTCTCGAAGCGGACTTGCTGGTGATCTTGAGCGATGTCGAGGGTGTCTACGACAAGGATCCGCGGGTCCATGACGATGCCCAACTGATTCCCCTCATTGGCGAGGCGCGCGGCTTGCGCCAGGCGATCGGCGGCGCGAGCGTGAGCGCGGCCGGCACCGGCGGCATTGCCAGCAAACTTGCCGCCGCCGAAGAGGCTGCCGCGGCGGGCATTCCGACGATCATCGCCAGCGGCATGCAAAACGGCGTGCTCGAGAAAGTGTTCGACGCTAAACAACAACTCGGCACATTGATTCTGCCCGACGAGAAGCATTTGCGCCGCAAGAAGCACTGGATCGGATTCAATCTCAAGCCGGCGGGAACCATCGTTGTCAACGAAGGCGCCTATCAGGCGGTGGCCGGCAAGGGCAAGAGCCTGCTGCCCGCCGGCGTCGAAAAGGTCGAAGGATCCTTCGGTGTCGGCGATTGCGTCCGCGTTGATTTCCAAGGCAAGGAATTCGCCCGCGGTCTGGTCAACTACGGCGAAGTGGAGTTGAATCGGATCAAAGGATTGCATACAAGCAAGATTGAAAAAGTTTTGGGTTATAAAGCCCAAGACGAGGTCATCCACCGCGACGATCTTGTGATACTGTAAGAATCTGGCAAGTGTCCGGTGACGACAGTTGTCCCTTAAAGAACAAGCTATCCGACTCGGCAAACAAGCCAAAATCGCCGCGCGCCAGTTGGCGCCATTGTCCTCGGCAGAGAAGAATCGCGCCTTGTTGCTGATGGCTGAGAAGCTTGAAGCCCGGAGCGACATTCTTGATCGCAGCGAACCATAAAGATCTCGAATTCGCCAAGGCGAAGGGTGTGGCGGGCGCCATGCTCGACCGCATCGTGCTCAACCCGACCCGGGTGCAGGAGATGGCCCAGGGGCTGCGCGCTGTCGCGGCACTGCCGGATCCGGTGCGCGAGGTGGTCAAGATGTGGCGCCGGCCCAACGGCTTGCAAGTGGGGCGCATGCGCATACCGTTGGGCGTCATCGGCATCATCTACGAAGCCCGCCCCAACGTCACCGCTGACGCGGCGGCTCTCTGTCTCAAGTCCGGCAACGCGGTGATCCTGCGCGGCGGCAGTGAAGCGCATCATTCCAATCAGGCCATCGGCGCGGTGCTGCGCGAAGCCTGCGCTGAGACGCGCGTGCCGCCGGACGCGGTGCAAGTCGTCCAGCTTAAAGATCACGCACTGGTCAACGAGCTGCTGCAGTTGGAAGAGTATATCGATCTGATTATCCCGCGCGGCGGCGAGGATCTGATCCGCGCCGTGGTGGCCGATTCGAAGATCCCGGTGATCAAGCACTACAAAGGCATCTGCCATGTCTACGTCGACAGCGATGCGTCGTTGGCGATGGCCGAGCGCGATCTGTTTCAACGCCAAGGTGCAGCGACCGTCGGTGTGCAACGCCATGGAGACGCTGTTGGTTCACCAAGCTGTCGCGGCGCAATTCTTGCCGGCGATGATCGAGAAGTATCGAGCGGCCGAAGTCGAGGTGCGCGGCTGCGACCAGACCCGCGCGCTGGTGCCGGGCATCAAGAAAGCCACCGAAGAAGACTGGGTCACGGAGTATTTAGAATTGATCGTTTCGGTGCGCGTAGTCAAAGATATGGACGAGGCGATCGATCATATCGAACGGTACGGCTCGCAGCATACCGAGAGCATCATTACCAACAACTATCAAAAATCCCGCGAGTTCATCGATCGAGTAAACTCCTCCGCCGTCATGGTCAATGCGTCGACGCGCTTCAACGATGGCGGCGAGTTGGGCCTTGGCGCCGAGATCGGCATCAGCACGAGCAAAATTCACGCCTTCGGGCCCATGGGGTTGGAAGAGCTGACGACGACCAAGTTTATCGTCTTTGGCGATGGGCAAATTCGCGAATGAAATCGCCCCTCCAGGAAAACCACCCGCCGCCACAGAGTTTCGAGTTTCAAGTTTCGAGTTTCGGGTTAACTCGAAACCCGGAACCCGAAACCCCGAAAACCATGGTCGCCAAGCCCCTTCAATTAGAAACCCTTGTCATACTTTGAAAGGCGGGCCGTGCAGCCAATGAAAGTCGGCCTGTTCGGCGGCACCTTCGATCCGATCCATTGGGGCCATCTGCGCAGCGCGGAAGAGGTGAGCGAGACCTATGGTCTCGACCGAGTTTACTTCATCCCCGCCTCGATACCGCCGCACAAACGCGGCAAGACCACGACGCCGGCCCAGGACCGCCTGCGCATGGTCCGCCTGGCGGTGGCGCGCAATCCGCGCTTCGCCGTGTCAACGGTGGAACTAGACCGCCCCGGACCGTCGTATTCCGTCGACACGATTCGTCAATTTGCCGGCCAGCTGACCAGGCGCGATTCGCTTTACTTCATCATCGGCTTGGACGCGTTCATCGAGATCGGTACATGGAAGGATTTCAAAGATATCTTTCCCTTGTGCAATTTCATCGTCACTTCGAGACCAGGCAGCAAGGAGAACGATGCGCTCAAGGGCGCCGGCGTTGCCGTGAAAAAACTGTTTTGTTATGATTCAAAAAAACGTAATTACCGCCATCAGAGCGGCACCCGAGTGCATCTTATCGAGCTCACCGATATCGCCATTTCAGCTTCAGAAATTCGCGCGCTCGTGCGCAAAGGAAAGTCGATACGATATTTGTTACCAGCGGCGGTGAAGAACTATATCAAACGGCGCCGCCTATACGGTGACCGCAGGGAGAGTTCGTGAAAGTAAAAGCACTGAGTAGCTGGGACAAAGCGCTGTTGCTGACGCGGGCGGCGCTGGATAAGAAAGCGGACGACCTGGCCGTGCTTGACGTCCATGCGCACACTTCGATTGCCGAATACTTTATCCTTTGCTCGGGCCGCTCCGATCGCCAGGTGCAGAGTATCGCCCAAGGATTGCAGCAGGAAGCGGCGAGCGCCGGCGTGCGGCCGTTTGCCGTCGAAGGCGCGCAGCGCGGCCATTGGGTGTTGATGGACTTTTCCGATGTGATTGTCCATATCTTCTACAAGCCGATGCGCCAGTTCTACAATCTCGACGGCCTATGGAGCCACGCGCCCCAGGCGAAGCTGCCGGCCAGCTACGCCAAACTGATCGCGCAACAACGCGCCAGCGACGCGCAACTGTCCGACTAGCCGAGCGGCTATTTTGATTAATCTCTCCGGTCCAGTCAGAAAGGAATCCCTCGTGAGCACAACCCAGCCGGTGGTTTTGGTTATTCTTGACGGCTTCGGCATCAATCCGCGCAAAGACTTCAACGCCATCGCCAATGCGACCACGCCCAATCTCGATGCTTTGCTGCGCGATTATCCCAACTCGCGCCTGTCCATGTCCGGTGTCGATGTCGGCCTGCCGGCAGGGCAGATGGGCAACTCGGAAGTGGGCCATATGATTCTCGGTGCCGGCCGCATTGTCTTCCAAGATTTGACCCTGATCCACAAAGACATCGATGAAGGCGGGTTCTATCGCAATAGCGTGCTACTCGACTCGCTGAGGAAGACCAAGGCAAACAGCGATCGCCTGCACTTGATGGGACTGTTGGGCGACGGTGGAGTGCATAGTCATCAGCGCCATATGGAAGCGATTCTTGAAATGGCCAAGCGCGAGCGTCTGGCCCAGGTTTTTCTCCATCTGTTTCTCGATGGCCGCGATACGCCGCCCAATAGCGCCGAGCAGTTCATGCTCGACTTGAACGAGAAATTGAAAAACTTCCCCAACGTCAAAATTGCCACGGTGAGCGGCCGCTATTACGCCATGGACCGCGATAGGCGCTGGGAGCGCGTTGAGAAAGCCTATATTTGTCTGACCGGAGGCATCGGCAACCGCGCGCCATCCGCGCTCGAGGCGATTCGCGCAAGCTATCAGGCGAAGATCACCGATGAATTTCTCCTGCCGACGACCATCGACGGCGCGGTGCCGGATGGACTGATCCGCGACGGCGACGGCGTGATTTTTTTCAACTTCCGCGCCGACCGGGCGCGCGAGCTGACGCGCGCCTTGACCGATCCGGAATTCACCGACTTTCCGCGCCCGCAGCGCATCGATCTGGCGAGCTACACGACCATGACCCAGTATGATGAAACCTTTAACCATCCGGTGGCTTACCAGCCGCGCGAGATTAGAAAGATCTTGGGTGAAGTCGCCAGTCAGGCGGGGGTCAAGCAGTTGCGTATCGCCGAGACCGAAAAGTACGCCCATGTGACCTACTTCTTCAACGGCGGCGAGGAAAGTAAATTCCCCGGCGAAGAACGGATCCTCATTCCCTCGCCGAAAGACGTGGCGACCTACGACTTGAAACCGGAGATGAGCGCACGGCCGGTGACCGAGGCGCTGGTGAAACACTTGCGCGAAACCGATGTTGGGCTGGTGATCGCCAACTACGCGAACGCCGACATGGTCGGCCATACGGGAAACTTCGAAGCCTCGGTCAAAGCGGTGGAAGTAATCGACGAGTGTCTAGGCAAAGTGGTGGACGCGACTTTGGCGAAGCAGGGCAAAATTATTATCACCGCCGATCATGGCAATATCGAACAGCTGATCGACTAC
The DNA here is from genome assembly GCA_963760795.1 of uncultured delta proteobacterium. Classification (GTDB taxonomy): domain Bacteria; phylum Desulfobacterota; class Binatia; order UBA9968; family UBA9968; genus DP-20. The sequence continues at coordinate 108,022 of CAVXEP010000013.1, read as the reverse complement.
GACACCGGCATGCCGCATACGGCGCACACGATCAATCTGGTGCCGGTGATTCTAATCGACGAAGCGCATCGCCACTGCCGGCTCAACTCCGGCACCGCCATCGACGTCGCGCCCACGGTGATGCAACTGCTGGGTTTGCCGCAGCCGGCGGAGATGACCGGTCATTCTCTACTCGTCGAGTCGTAGGCCATTCAATTCAGCTTTGCTACTTGCCACTCGGGTTTGCTAAGCTCTCTTTCGCCATGGAGCTTTGCGCTATTGCAAGATTGCCGGGGCGCGTCGATTGGCTGCTCGACTGGCTTTATCCGCCGCGCTGCCGGGCTTGCCGCGGCAGGATTGTCGGCCGCGATGCGGAGTATTTCTGTTCGCTCTGCCGGCAGCATATCCAACTGGTCGGCCATCCGCTGTGCAATATTTGCGGACGGCCCTTTCCCGACGGCAGCGGCGACGATCATGCTTGCGGCGTCTGTTTAGAGCGGCGGCCGCAGTTCGTCGCGGCGCGCGCCTGGGCTTGCTACCCGCGCGAAGATGACCATCCACTGCGACAAGTCGTGCAAAAGTTCAAATACAACCGCAAGGTCTCGCTCGGCAAACCACTGGGGCGATTGATGGCGCACGGCTGCCAAGAATTTCTCGCGGCGGTGAACGCCGACGTGATCGTACCGGTGCCGCTTTATCCGAAAAGACTACGCTGGCGCGGCTTCAATCAATCGGCGCTCTTGGGCCGCGAGGTCGGCCGCGCTTACAACATTCAGTTGGACCTGTTCCTATTGACGCGCCGCCGTGAAACCGCGGCGCAGACTCAGCTGCCGGAGGAAGAGCGGCGGCGCAACGTGCGCGGCGCGTTCGCGCTCAACGCCGAGCGACCGGTCAAAGACAAGCGCATCTTGCTGATTGACGATGTTTACACCTCGGGAGCGACCGTCAACGAATGCAGCCGCACGTTGAAGCAAGGCGGCGCCAAAGAGGTGTATGTCCTGACTCTAGCGCGAGCGGTGTACTAGTTTCGAGATGAACAGTCATGTCCACCGACGACCGCATGCGCTGGGACCAGCAGCATCTGAAATCACTGGGTACTGAACAGCCTTCGGCTTTTCTCCGCGAGATGCTTGAAAGCGACGCTTGGATGGGGCTTGGCGGGACGGCGTTGGACATCGCCTGTGGCAAGGGACGCAACGCGATCTATCTAGCGCAACGCGGCTTCGCCGTAACGGCGCTGGATATTTCCGCCGTCGCTTTAGCGGAAGGCCGGCGGCGGGCGCAGCAGCAAGATCTGCTCATCGACTGGCGTCTCTGCGACTTGGAAGCGGGCGAGCTCGCGCCTGCTGGCGGCGATTTCGATCTGATTGTCAATTTCAACTATCTTCAGCGCTCGCTAATCCGGCCAATGCGGCAGGCGGTGAAGCCCGGCGGTCATGTGATCTTTGAGACCTATCTCATTGACCAAGCCGCGGTTGGGCACCCGAAGAATGCCGATTACCTGTTACGCCATAACGAGTTGCTCCAATGCTTTGGCGACTTTCACGTATTGTTCTATCGCGAAGGGGAATTTGCCGATGGCGCGGCAGCGGCCTTTCGCGCCGGCATATTCGCCAAGAGGATTGCATAAACATTGCGGCTCAAACAGCTCGAGCAACATACAATGAGTCGATTGGCCGATGCGGCGCAGTTCCGCGCCTGGTGCGCGCGTTGCCGGCGGCCCGGCGTGGCATGCTACTGTGCGCTCATCGAACCGTTCGACTCGCTGCCGCGCTTTGTGATTCTCAGCCAGCCGCGGGAGGCCAAGCACCGGCTTGGCACCGGCCGGATGGCGCATTTGGGGCTCGGCAATTCGCTCAGGTTCGAAGGTATAGATTTCTCCCAACATCCGAAGGTCAATCGCGAGATCGCCGATCCCGGTAACGCGCCCATGCTGCTCTTCCCGAGCCGCCAGGCGGTCAATCTGTCGAAACTGACGGCGACCGAACGCCGCCAGCTTGCCTCCGGGTCGCGCACTCTGGTGGTATTCGTTTTGGACGGAACTTGGAAAAGCGTGCGCAAGATGATGCGCCTGAGTGATAATCTGCGGCAACTGCCGACGATCTGTTTCGCACCGCCAACACCATCGGCCTACGGCTTTCGCCGGGAACCGCGGCCGGAGTGCTACTCTACCATCGAGGCGATTCATCAAGTGATCGAACTCTTCAACGACGGTGCCGCTGCCGCTGCGCAACCGCGCCGCCATGACCGCCTGCTCGCGCCGTTTCACTTCATGGTCGCTAGCCAACTCGCCTACACGCCGTCGTAATTGCTTGCATTGGCGCGGCCGCCCTTTTTCCGCGCTCGCGTTAAGGATTTTTTCTACCGGCCATTGGGAAAGTATAAGATAATGCCCGTAGTCCCGGTAGGAAGTTGGCGCGGACTGATCGGTGAGTGGATTTGCGACACGGCGCCCTATCGATGACCTGTCCTCGGTCCAAGGCCGATCCGGCAGCGTTGTTGTCATCATCACAATATTCGCATATAATGATAGATATTGTATTGAGCTATGGATTTCGTACGCACACTCAAAACCTTGGCCGATCCATTGCGCTTGCGCGTGCTCGCGGCGGTTGCCGAAGAAGAGTTGACCGTCGGCGAGGTGCAAGAGGTAGTAGCATCGATGCAGTCGTCGGTATCGCGCAACTTGGCGATGCTGCGCGAAGCGGGCTTCGTGCGGGACCGCAAGGAAGGCACCAGTGTTTACTTCTCGGTCCGCGCCGACATGCCGGAGCCGGCGCGCGAACTGTTCGAGTCTCTCCAAACCAAGCTCGGTGAAATCCCCGAGGTCAAAAAAGATCGGGCGCGCTTGGAAGCATGCCGGCGCCGCCGCCTGCACCGTTCGCAAAATTATTTCGAATCGGTGGCCGGCGACTGGGAGCGCATTCGCCAGAGTTATTTCGACGACCGCGTAACCTCGCTGGCGATCGAGAAATTGCTGCCGCGCAACCTTGCATTGGCCGATATCGGTTGTGGCACCGGCAGTTTGACCTTCGAACTGGCGCGTTTCGCTCGCAAAGTCATCGGTGTCGATCTATCGAGCGAAATGCTGCGGCGCGCTCGCACCATCGCCAAGGAGCGAGAGTTGGGCAACGTCGAATTTCGCCAGGGCGACGTGCTCAAGCTGCCGTTAGAGTCGCACAGTCTCGATGCTGCGTTTTGCGTGATGGTGCTGCATTTTCTGCCCGATCCGGCGCGGGCGATTGCCGGTCTTTGTCGCGTCGTCCGGCCCGGCGGCTCGGTGATTCTCGTCGATCTGGTCGAACACAAGCAGGATTGGATGCGCGAGCAGATGGCGCACCAGTGGCTCGGCTTTGATCGCGGTTCCATTGAGGATTGGTTTCGCGCCGCGGGGGCGCCATCGTTGGATTACGATCTAACCGGTTCTTTTGCCGGCGAGAAAATCGCCCGCAACGGCAACCGGCCGGTGGAGATTTTCGTGGCCCGGGCGGTCCTGCCGATCAAAACTGCGTCTAGTCGAAACAGGAAAATCATTTGATGAATCCAACCGAAAAAGTGTTACGTCAACTGTTATCCGAAAGAATCGTCATGCTCGACGGCGCCATGGGAACCATGATTCAGGCGCGTAAACTCGACGAGAAGGCCTTTCGTGGTGAGCGCTTCGCCCAACATGGCAAAGATCTCAAGGGGTGCAACGATCTCCTGTGTTTGACCCAATCTGACTTGATCGCCGACATCCATGCCGAGTACCTCGAAGCCGGCGCCGATATCGTCGAGACCAACACTTTTAATTCAACTTCGATCTCGATGGCTGGACTACCAGTTGGAGTCCGTTGTCTATGAGATCAACGTTGCCGGCGCGCAAGCGGCGAAAAAAGCCGCCGAGCGGGTCATGGCGAAATATCCGGAGCGTCGTTGTTTCGTCGCCGGTGCCATGGGACCGACCAATCGCACCTGTTCGATCTCGACGGACGTCAATAGCGCGTCGACCCGCGGCGTGACCTTTGAAGAACTGGTGGACGCCTATTACGAGCAAGCGCGCGGTCTAGTCGACGGCGGCGCCGATATTCTGCTGGTCGAGACCATTTTCGATACCCTGAATTCCAAAGCGGCCTTCTTTGCCATCGCCAAGCTTTTCGAAGATCGACAGATTTACTTTACCGTTGATGGCGTCGGTGACCTTCATCCAACCCGGCAGCAACCGCGGCGTCACCGGCCAGACCGTCGAAGGTTTTTGGAATTCAATCTCCCATGTGCCGCTGCTCAGCGTCGGCATGAACTGTGCGCTCGGGCCTAAGGAAATGCGCCCGCTGATCGAGGAGCTGGCGCAGATCGCGCCGATCTACATCAGCACCCATCCCAATGCCGGCCTGCCCGATCCGTTGTTGCCGACCGGTTTTCCGGAAACTCCGGACTCCCTGGCGCCGCAGTTGCGCGAGTGGGCCGATAACGGCTGGCTCAACATCGTCGGCGGCTGTTGCGGCACGACGCCGGCGCATATTCAGCCAGATCGCCGACGCGGTAAATGGTTTGGCGCCGCGGGCGCTGCCGCAAGTCGAGCCGTTTCTGCGCTTGAGCGGCCTCGAAAGCCTGACCGTGCGGCCCGAGTCGAATTTCGTCAACATCGGCGAGCGCACCAACGTCACCGGTTCGCCGGTGTTCGCCAAGCTGGTGCTCGCCGGCGATTTCGAAAAAGCGGTCAGCGTGGCGCGCCAGCAGGTCGAGGGCGGCGCGCAGATTATCGACGTCAACATGGACGAAGGTATGCTCGATTCGAAAGCGGCGATGGAGAAATTTCTTACGGCTGATCGCCGGCGAGTCCGACATCGCCAGAGTGCCGGTGATGGTCGATAGCTCCAAGTGGGAAGTCATCGAAGCGGGGCTGCGTTGCCTGCAAGGCAAAGGCATCGTCAATTCGATCAGCTTAAAGAAGGCGAAGAGAAATTCATCGCCCAGGCGAAGCTAATCCGCCGCTACGGCGCCGCGGTCATCGTCATGGCGTTCGACGAGCGCGGCCAGGCGGACACCTACGAACGGAAGATCGAAGTGTGCGCGCGCACCTACAAGATTCTCACCGAGCAAGTCGGCTTCCCGCCCCAGGAGATTATTTTCGATCCGAATATTCTCACCGTCGCCACCGGCATGGAGGAGCATAACAATTACGCCGTCAATTTCATCGAGGCGACGCGTTGGATCAAAGAGAACCTGCCGCTGGCAAAGGTCTCCGGCGGTGTCAGCAACATTTCGTTTTCGTTTCGCGGCAACAATCCGGTGCGCGAAGCGATGCACTCGGCGTTTCTCTATCATGCGATCAAAGCCGGCATGGACATGGGCATCGTCAATCCCGGCATGCTCAGTGTCTACGAACAGATTCCCGCCGACCTGCTCGAACTGGTCGAAGATGTCCTGCTCAACCGGCGCGCCGACGGCACCGAACGCTTGGTCACCTTCGCCGATACGGTTAAAGAAAAGGGCAAGGTCGCGGTCAAAGACGACTCCTGGCGCGACGGCACGGTGGAGGAACGCTTATCCCACGCCCTGGTCAAAGGATTGACGGATTTCATCGATCAAGATGTCGAGGAAGCCCGGCAAAAGTACGGCAAGCCGCTGCACGTCATCGAAGGACCGCTGATGGACGGCATGAACGTGGTCGGCGATCTGTTCGGTTCCGGCAAAATGTTCTTGCCCCAAGTGGTCAAGAGCGCGCGGGTGATGAAAAAAGCCGTGGCCTATTTGACGCCCTATCTGGAAGCGGAAAAGTTGCGAGCCCAGGACACCTCCAAGCGCACCAAGCTGGTGTTCGCCACGGTCAAAGGCGATGTTCACGACATCGGCAAGAACATCGTCGGCGTCGTGCTCAGCTGCAACAACTACGATGTCGTCGATCTCGGCGTCATGGTGCCGGCGGAAAAAATCATCGACACGGCGATCGAGGAGAAGGCGGATATCATCGGCCTCAGCGGCTTGATCACGCCGTCGTTGGACGAAATGACCCACGTCGCCAGCGAGATGACTCGGCGTGGCTTGACTATTCCGCTGCTGATCGGCGGCGCGACCACCAGCAAGCGCCACACGGCGGTGAAGATCGCGCCGTCGTACAAACATGAAACCATTCACGTGATTGACGCCTCGCGCGCCGTGCCGGTGGTGGGCGCATTGATGAAGCCCGAGACGCGCCAGGCCCTCGACGCACAAAACCGCAAGGAGCAGGCGGATATTCGCGAGCAGTTCGAGAACCGCGCCGGCACGCAGCTGCTCACCTACGAAGAAGCGCTGCGCCACAAGCTTCACACCGAATGGGACGATCACCACATCGCCGTGCCCGAATTCACCGGCCGGCGCGTGGTCAAAGACTTTCCGCTGGCCGACCTGGTACCGTTCATCGACTGGTCGCCGTTTTTTCACACCTGGGAAATGCGCGGCCGTTATCCGGACCTGCTCAGCGATCCGGCGCGCGGACCGGCGGCGCGGGAGCTGTTCGCCAACGCTCAGGAGCTGTTAAAAAAGATCGTCGATGAAAAATTGTTCAGCGCCCATGGGGTCTACGGCTTTTATCCAGCCAACAGCGACGGCGACGATATCGTGCTTTATTCGGATATCACACGAAGCAAAGAACTCACGCGCTTGCACACGCTGCGCCAGCAAAAAGACAACCAGCGCGGCAAGCCGCAGTTGGCGTTGGCCGACTTCATCGCGCCCCGCGACAGCGGCCATGTCGATTACATCGGCGCCTTCGCGGTCACCACCGGCCACGGCACCCAGGAGACTGGCGGAGAAATTCGACAAAGATAATGACCCGTACAATTCGATCATGACCAAAGCGCTGGCCGACCGCCTGGCCGAAGCCTTCGCCGAATGGTTGCACCAGCGCGCCCGCGCCGAGTGGGGCTATGGCAAGAACGAACGGTTAAGCCCGGAAGATTTGATTCAAGAAAAATATCGCGGCATCCGCCCGGCGCCCGGCTATCCCGCCCAGCCCGACCACACCGAGAAACCGGCAATCTTCGAGCTGCTCCAAGCGGGCGAGGCCACCGGCATCACGCTGACGGAAAGCTTCGCCATGTATCCGGCGTCGTCGGTGAGCGGCCTCTACTTTGCCCACAAAGACGCGCACTACTTCGCCGTCAATTCCATCGGCAAAGACCAAGTCGAGTCCTACGCCGCGCGCAAAGGGATGAAAGTAACGGAAGTGGAGCGCTGGCTGTCGCCGATCTTGGGCTACGAGCCGGCGAAATAGTGATCGCGGCGGCCTATTGGGAATACCAGCCGGGATTCTCGCGTTCGCGGCAATAACGAAAAAGAGCAAACGGACTTTGACATAAGCGCGATCCCTCGGCGTATAGCGGAGGGCTATTTAATTGGTTTGCGCAAACAGCCGGCAGGCTGTTAGTGTCGCGGGGCTGGCTCGGAAGTTTACTCATCAAATCTGAAAGGGACGTGGACCATGGAAAAAGAACAATCTATGCCGAAGAAGAGCGATCCGGTTGTCATCGAGGCGGCGGGTATGCGGATTTGGGTGGATTACCGCCGCGGCATCGGCGGCGATGAGGGGTTGACCTTCGATGTCACCGTGGCGGGCGAAGAGGAAGGAGCGAGAATTTTGCGCTTCGACTGCTTCAGCAAGACGCCCCATTATCATGTCGGTGCGTCACCGAAGAACCCAGTTCATGACATGCTCGCCGAAGGTATCACCGATCCCGTGCGCTGGACTCTGGATCAGCTCAAGACTCGCCTGCCGTCAATGGTCTCTGAAGCCGGCTATGACGACATCGCCAAGGCGATCGACCAACAAGCGATAGCACAGAGCCTGGCTCGCGTTGAGCCGGATATCTTCGCCAAAATTTAGCGGCGCAACTACTTGGCGGGCCACCGCTCACTGGGATAGCCTTTCTCGCTAGATCCTGCCAAGCAGGTGACGGCTTCCGGAGCAAAAGATAGGCTTACTTCATCGCCGCGCTGATAAAGTGTTTGCCCTTGCGAATTGGCGACACGAACTTTGAGGATAGTTGCCGCCGCGCTGACTTCGTATTCGACGACTGCGCCTTGATAGGCGGCGGTAATTATCTTTCCCTCAAGAGCATTGACAGATAGTTTCTCGGCGCCGCGCGGCCATAGTTCGACCGCTTCCGGCCGCAGGCTCAGCCACACGGCGTCGCCGGCTTGAAAAGTTACGGCCGCGGCATGGGTTTGGACGACGTTGCCATCGCCGATATCGACCGCGCATGTGTGGTCGTTGCGCGAGCGAATTTTCCCCGCCAGCAAATTGGCTTGGCCGACAAAGGCGGCGACGAAGTTGTCAATCGGCCGCTCATAGATCGCGCGCGGCGGGCCCACTTGAACGACTTGGCCGTGATTGATCACGGCGATCTTTGTCGACATCGCCAATGCCTCTTCCTGGTCGTGGGTGACGTAGATCGTGGTCAGACCGAGGTCGCGTTGCAGCTTCAATAATTCCAGGCGCATTTCGATGCGCAGCTTGGCGTCGAGATTGCTCAGCGGTTCGTCGAGCAACACAACCCTCGGCTGAATCACCAGGATGCGCGCCAGGGCGACGCGTTGTTGCTGGCCGCCGGAGAGTTGCGACGGCCGGTGCGACTCGCGGCCCTGGAGGTCGACGGTCGCCAAAGCTTGGTGCACCCGGCTGACAATTTCGCCGCGGCGGATTTTCCGCTCGCGCAGGCCGAAGGCGACGTTTTCAAACACCGTCATGTGCGGCCAGAGAGCGTAATTCTGAAACACCATGCCGATGTCGCGCTGCCATGGCGGCATGCGGCTGACCTCCTGGTCGTCCAGGTGAATCGATCCTTGATCCGGGATCGCGAAGCCGGCGATCATGCGTAGCAATGTCGTCTTGCCGCAGCCGCTGGGGCCCAGGAATGTGAAAAAATCGCCCGCTTGGATCTGCAAGTTGACATCGCGGACCACCCACTGTTCGCCGTAGCGTTTGCCGATATTTTCCAGTCTGACTTGAGCTGCTTTCATGATTACACCCGAAATGCATTGCCGGCGCGGGCGCCAAAGACCCGGTGGGTGAGATAGGTGCCGAGGGAAACCAGGAGGATGGCGACCACGCCCAACGCCGCGCCGGCGCCGCGCCCCAGGGAACTCTGCATGTAGAGATAGATGCCGTAAGAGATCGGCCCCAATTCGATGCGCGGCACGAGCATGATGGTCGAGGCCAATTCGACGCAGGAAGTTACGAACGCAATCAGCCCGCCGGCGACCAGGCCGCCGCTAATCATCGGCAAGGTGATTTTTACGAAGGTGCGGAAGCGGTTGGCGCCCAAGTTTTGCGCCGACTCTTCGAGGGTAATATGGACTTGCTGCAGCGCGGCATAGCAGGCGCGCACGGTGTAGGGCAGGCGGCGCATGGTATAGGCGACTACGAGGATGAGCCACGACGAGGTCAGCGGCGCGCCCAGACCGGGGAAATCCCAGCCGTGGAACACGCGCAAATAGCCGACCGCCAGCACCACGCCGGGAATCGCCAGCGGCATGGTCGCGATGGCGTCGAGAACATTGCGCCCCGGCACGCCGGTGCGCAGTAATAGAAAGGCGATGGCGGCGCCGAGGACGATGTCGAGGGCGGCGGCGAGCAGCGTGTAGATCAAGGTATTGATGACGAAGTGCGGCACGCGAAACAAGATTTCTTCGTAATTGCCGAGAGTATAGGTCGTCGGTAACAACGAAAAGCTCCAGACCTTGGCGAACGACAGCAGGACGATGCCGATGTGCGGCAAGAGGCTAACGCCGAGGATGACCGCGATGACCAGCCAAACGAGCGCGAGCTGCTTGCCTTGCAATTGACGTGAGATCGGCGCGGCGCGCTGCACCGTGGCGTATTCCGCCAGGCTCAAGTATTTGCGCGCCGCCAAGAGCGTTACCATCGAAAGCACGACCAACACGACGCAGACGACATAGCCGTCGACATCGTCCATGCCGATGGTGGTGATGCGTAGATACGCCTGGGGCGCCAGCAGATTCTTGTAGTTCAACATCAGCGGCGTGCCGAGGTCGTCGATGGCGCGGATGAACGTCAGAAGCGAGCCGGCGACGAAGCCCGGCAGCATCAGCGGCAAAGTCACCCGGCGGAACAGGCGAAAGCCATGGCAGCCGAGATTCTGCGCCATCTCTTCGAGGGAGGCGTCGATGTTCGACAGCGACACCACGGTGTTGAGCAGTATGAACGGAAAAAAGTGCAGCGTCTGCACCAGAACGACCCCGGTGAGCCCTTCCATGAACGGGATCGAAATATCGAACCAGTCTAGTAGCAGCAGGTTGACCATGCCGCTGCGCCCTAAAATCAATTGCAGCGCCACCGCGCCAACGAAAGGCGGAATCACCAACGGCAGAGTCGCGGCGGTTTGCAGCAGCAGCTTGCCGCGAAACTCATAGCGCGCCAGCACGTAGGCCAGCGGCAAGGCCAGGAGCGCGCTAAAGACGACGACGAGAAAGCCGCTCGACAAAGTGTTCCACAGCGCTTCGCGAAACAGCGGCCGGCGAAAAAAGTTGCCGAAGTGAATTAGGGTAAAACTGCTCTCGTCGTCAGTAACGGAAATCCACAGGACCCGGAGCACGGGGTAGAGAATGAACGCGGTGAGGATGGCCAGGAGGACAGCCATGATGCCGCCTTGCCACCAGTCGATGCGTTGGCGCGGCGGTGCAGTGACCGCGGTTGTGGTTAACGCCATGGGTGGAAGTCGCTGGAGTTATTACTCACCACGAAGGCACGAAGAACACGAAGTTCGGAATTTTTAATTCTCGGAACCCTTCGTGAACTTCGTGCCTTCGCGGTAAATGACTGGTTCCATTTGTCGTCGCTCAGCCGCTTTATGCGGCTCCCGTGCAACTACTTCGCCAATGCCGCGGCTTTTTCCGCTAGCTCTTTGGCTTTGTTGTAGTTGCCGCGGGCGGCGTTTTCCCATTCGGTTTCGAGCTGGGATTTGAGGCCGGACTTGGACTTGAAGGCGCCGCTGACTTCTTTGTCGGCGGCGCGCTTATCATTAATCGGCATTTGGGTCGCGAATTTGCGCGCGTCGGCGATCAGCGATTTCCCTTGGGCTGCGCTGGCCGCTTTGCTTTTTGCCAGCGCTTCTTCGGCGCTGTAAATGCTCTTCCAGGCCTCGCGCAGTTCTTTGTGGCGGAAGGTGATGATGTGGTCGTACAGCGAGTTCACGACGTCGCGCCTAGTCGATGACAGCTCGTCGTTGAATTCGACGCCGCCGAGTTTTTTCTTGAACGGATTGGGATAATCCTTGGGCGCTTTGGCGTAGAGCTCCGGGATCACCGGCAAGCGGGCGATCTCCGGGGCGAACAACACGGTCTGTCCCGCTTCGCTGAGAAGGTAATTGACGAAAGCGCGCGCCTCCTGCGGGTTGGGACCGCCTTTGACGATGCCGACGCTGGCCGGCACTACGGAGGTTAATGACGGATAGGCGAACTCCACCGGCTGGCCGCTGGCGATGGCCGATAGGCCAAAAAAATCAATGACCACGCCGACGCCGTATTGACCGCTGATGACCGCCTCGGGAACACCGAAGCTGCGCTCGGTAATGCTGCCCATGTTGCCGCCGGCGTTGAGGAGCAACGCCCAGCCTTTGTCCCAGCCATAGGCTTGCAGGATGGTCTCGACGGTCAGGTGCGTGGTGCCGCTGCGCGACGGGGCGCTGATGATCAGATGATTGTAGTAGCGCGCTTGGGTCAAGTCGGTCCACTCCTTGGGCGGCGGCAACTTGTGCGCTTTCATGTAATTTTTATTCCACATCAAACCGTAGCCGCTGATGGCGAAGCCGAAATATTTTCCTTCGGGATCGTGAATCGGAAAGTTGCCGATCTTGGCCGGGATCTTGGCCATGATCTCCTTGGGCGGCGCGTACTTTTCCAACAGGCCATCGGTGTCGAGGGTCTGAAACGCATCCGGTGCGCTTACCCAAAATATATCCGCTTCGGGTTTTGCCTTGGTCTCGCGCAAGTAAGTGACCCCGGCGTTGGTTTGCTTGCTGTTGATGACCACCGTCGTGCCGGGATGTTTTGCTTCAAAGGTTTTTTTATAGGTCTCGAACAGTTCCTTGGGGAACGAGGTAACGATGACGACGTCTCTGGCTGAAGCGATGTCATTGACGAAACAGAGCAACGCCGTCATAAAAATGAACAATGTTCGATGCATATTAACCTCCTACGCTGAAAAAAAGCCCTCGTGGCGGTAAGTCACCACGAGGGCCGAATTGTGTCAAGTCTAATTGTTACAATGCGGTTAAATCATCCGCCCACCGCGCATAAACCTTGCCGTCCGTGGCGAATAAGGTCTTTCTTCACTCCACCAATACTTCCTCGGTCCTGTCGACTTCTTTCAGCTTGACTTCGACGTTGCCGCCGGCTTTTAGATCGATCCGCTTGCCGACGTAGTTGGCGGCGATTGGCAGTTCGCGGCCGCCACGGTCGATCATCACCGCCAGGTGGATCATGCGCGGGCGGCCGAGATCGATAAGATGATCGACCGCCGCGCGCACGGTGCGGCCGGTGTTCAAGACGTCATCGAAGAGCACGACGATCTTGTTGGCGATATCGAAGGGGATGCGCGTGTGGTCGATGGTGCCGCCGGGCAGGAGAGCGTTCAAATCGTCGCGATACAGCGTGATGTCCATCTCGCCGATGGGGATATCCTTGCCGTGGCGCCTCTTGACGATTTCGGCCAGCCGTTTGGCGATGTAAGGCCCGCGGGTGCGCACGCCGATGAACGCCACTTGATCGAAGCTGCCATATTGCTTGGCCATCTCGCGGGCGAAGCGTTCGAGAATGACTTTGATTTGCCCGGCATTAAGGATGCGTTTCTTTTTTGTTTTGTTATTCTGCTTCGCCATCAAGACTCCGATATGAGTATGACATTAGGTTTACAAGCTGTTCAAAAAGTACTCAGAGGCGAGGCGCACGATGGATCGACGAGCGGAGGCATACTTGCCCGTACGTTGGCGCGCGGCGATTGAGTGCAACTATCGTAACGCCTGCCGTAGTCAGGCTGTGGCATATGAGGTTTTTTCAACGGCTTGTTAGAACGTTTCATTGGCGACTCGGATCATCGTTTCCATGAGTAATTGTGTGCCCAATCCGATGTCGTCGGGATCGGTCCATTCGAGCGGGTTGTGGCTGATGCCGCGTTGGCTGGGAATGAAAATCATTCCCGCCGGGGTGATCTTGGCCATCTGCATGGCGTCGTGGCCGGCGCCCGACGGCATGATCTCATAGATGATTTGTCTTGGCATCGCAGATTTGCCGCGTCAGCCGCAAGAGCCGCTTATCCAGCGGCACAGGGTCTTCTTCGCGTATCGTCAGGACTTCGACGCCGACGACTGCGCTGGCGTGCGATACGTTGCGCTTGCGCCTTGACCAGGCGGGCAACGCGGTTTTTCGCCGGCGCGGTGATGGCGCGGATATCGACCAGCAGTTCGGTTCTGCCCGGCACGGCGTTGATGACGCCGGGTTCGATCTTCATTGCGCCGACGGTGCCGACGACGCGGCCTTTGATCATGGACGAGAACTCGCGGCAGGTCGCTTCGATGAACTCGATCAGCAGCGCCGCGGCGACTAGGGCGTCTTTGCGCATCTCCATCGGCGTCGTGCCGGAATGATCGGCCTGGCCGGTGAAGATGACTTTGAACCGGCTCGGTGCGGCGATGGAGGTGACCAGGCCGATGCGCTTGCCGATGGCTTCTAAGATCGGTCCTTGTTCGATGTGTAGTTCGAGATAGGCCTTGAGGCTTTTCGGATCGCGGGCGAGGCCGCGCAAGCTTTTCGCCACGATGCCAAGGCTTGAAAGTACATCGGCGAGTTTGGTTCCCTGGGCGTCGACGGCATTGGCAAGATCTTTCGCATGGACTTCGCCGGCCACCAGGCTGCTGCCGAGGGTCGAGAAGCCAAAGCGGCTCGATTCCTCGCCGACGAAGCAGACGACCTCCAGCGGCGAGCGGATTGGAATTTTATTCTCGCCGATGGTGCGCACCGCCTCCAGCGCGCCGATGACGCCCACCGGGCCGTCATACTTGCCGCCATGAATCACCGTGTCCAAGTGCGAGCCCGACAGCACCGCCGGCGCTTTTGCATCGCGGCCTTCGAGCCGGCCGAAGATGTTGCCGATGGCGTCGATGTGGATTTTCAATCCGGCCTGGCGCATCAGGTGGATCAATACTTGCCGGCTGCGCAATTCTTTGATGGAAAACACCAGACGCGTCACACCGCCGCGGTTGCCGATGCCAATGCGGCCGATGGCGTTCAAGTCGCGCATGAGACGGCGCTGGTTGATGGCGGGCAGGGCGGATGGACCGTTTGCCGTGGGCAGGCGTTTCATTCGCAGTCACTGTAGCAGTTTCCGGGGTACCTGAGAATTCAAATCTTTCGGCCGGTGCCCGGGGAGAACGATTGTCATTGTCAGGCGAACCGGCCCCATGTTAGAAGCGCCATTAGCAATGCTTGGTTCCCAATATCTCTCGTTACCTGTGCAGGGAGGATAGTCGCCATGGTCGCTACCAGACTCTTGCTGATCGCTGTTCTAATGCTGTGGACCGCGCCGGTGCGCGCCGAGCCGATTCGCATCGCCTATTCCGGCGTGGCCGCGTCGGGGACGCCGGTGTGGCTTGCTAAAGAGGAAGGCCTCTTCGCCAAGCACGGACTGGAAGCCGACCTGGTCGCGGTGCGCAGCGCACCGATCCAGGTCACGGCGCTGGTCTCCAACGAAGTGCAGTTCGTCCGCGGCAGCGCGTCGAGTATGCTGACAGCGGCCGCCCAAGGCGCCAAGCTCAAGATCATCATGTCGCTGTTCGCCGAACGGGCTTCCTACGATTTTCTGGTGGCGCCGTCGATAACCAAGCCAGCCGATTTGCGCGGCAAGAAAATCGGCGTGCAGGATTTCAGCGGTCTGCTCTGGAGCCTCACCATGCTGTCGCTGCGCGAAATGGGTCTCGACCCGCAAAGGGACAACATCAGCATCCAAGCGATCGGCGACAGCACCGTGATCGCCCAGTCATTGGCGTCCGGCATCATCGACGGCGCCGCGTTGGATAAATTGCAATCGGCGCGGCTGCAAACTCTGGGAGTGAAACCGTTGCTCGACTTGAGCAAGATACCCCTGCCTTCAAGCCCCTTCATGTGCGCCGAGGCTTTTGTGCTAAAGAATCCGCAGACCATTGAGAACTTTATCAAGACCATGATCGAAGCCAGCGCGTTCATGCGCGCGAATAAAGAGCGCGGCGTCGCCTTGCTGCAAAAATATATCAAGGTCGACCGCCAGCTCGCCGAGCTGGGTTACAAATTACTTCTCGAAGACCTGACCTCTTACACCTTCGTCACCCCCAGGGGACTGAAGACCGCCCAGGAGGTCATAGCTATGCGCGATCCCAAGATTAAGAATTTCAACGTCGAGGAGCTGCTCGATCAGCGCATCCTGACCAAGGTGGTAAAGAGCGGCTATGTCGAGGAGATCGAGCGAAAGTATAAGCTGCGACCGTAGGAAGAGACGCAACGATAAAAGGCGCGAATTGTTGGGTTCCCATTTCGTGTGGTACGTGTTTTACGTGGTTAAAAAATCTTCTCCGAGATGATTGACCTGATGAGGTGAAGAGTCGGTTGGGGGAGTTTAACCACCAAACACGCGAAAAATACGAAAGTCGGGAAACCCATTTCGTGTATTTTGTGCCTTGCGTGGTTGAATGTCTTTTCTCTGATCGAGCAGCCAGAGATACGACTTGTATGGCTAAGTGCGGTAATAACTGAAATAATAGCCCTATGAGCAATCGAATCAGTGATATCGGGACGATGCGCAGCAGTGTCGACGCGGATAGCTGGAAAAACAACTTTGCTCCGAAACCAACCGTGAAGCTCGGCAGTGAGAAGAATCCGGCGGTTGTGCGGGTTCAGTCGGAGCTGCGATTCAAGGAAGTGAGTGCGACGTTCGCCAAGCATGGTTGGGAATGCCGCATCAGTATCGAGCCGGACAAGGCCGAGGATGTCGGCGATCTGGAGCGGTTGCTGCATCCGCAGAAACCGACGGTCGTGGCAAAGAAGGTCGGGCGCAACGAGCCCTGCTCCTGCGGCAGCGGCAAAAAATTCAAAAACTGCTGTGGAAAGTAGTTGTGGTGGTGTGGATGAGGAGGTAAATGTTATCGACGCAGGGGCGTGCGGTTACGCAACGCCTTTCAAAACCAGTCATCATAAGGAGGGACGCATATGAGTAAAGGCATGGACTCGAAGAAACAAGGAAAGAAGAAACCACAGAAAACGATGATGGAAAAGCGCGCAGAGAAGCGCGCCAAGAAAGAGACCAGGGGTTTTTCCATCAAGGCAAAATGATTGACCTCTTTACCCAAGCTGCGGGATAGCGTCGCTATCCCTGCAGCTTCGGGTTCATCTCTATTTCCGCAATTTTCACCTCCGATTCTTTTTTGCATCCTATGTGTTCTATGCGGCCATTGTTCTTTTCGGTTGCGGCTGCGCCGCGCTATTTTTGTGGTGAGCCCGTTCTCTCATCTTATCCTACCGCTTTGTGAGCGCGAGCGTTGGCAAGCGCAAGTCGCTATGTTATGACCTTGCCTTAATCCCCAAATCTGCGAGGTTTTTCCATGAGCGAAATGTCCAAGATGGTTGCCGAGATGCTGCTGGCGACGAAGTCGATCGCGGTTTACGATGACAGGCCGTACGTGTTCGTCTCCGGGCGAATTTCGCCGGTCTACATCGACTGCCGCAAGCTGTTGTCGTTCGCCGCGGAGCGGGAATACATCGTCACGGCGCTGGCAAACATGGCGGAAACCGACATCGGTCTGGATAACTTCGATGTCGTCGCCGGCGGCGAGACCGCTGGCATTCCTTACGCGGCGTTTGTCGCGCATATCGTCAAGAAGCCGATGATCTATATCCGCAAGCAGCCCAAAGGCTACGGCGGCACCAAGCAGATCGAAGGCATTCTCGAACCGGGCAAGCGCGTGCTCATGGTCGAGGATTTGATCACCGATGGTTTGAGTAAGCTGCGCTTCAATATCGGTGTGCGCGGGGCGGGCGCCAAGATGACCCATTGCTTGTGCGTGTTCGACTATGCTTCGGACCGGCTCAATCAGCATGAAGGCCGAGAGAGTCTAGCGAAGAACGACATCGCGCTTCATGTGCTGGCAAACTGGGACGATGTCCTGGACACCGGCACGAGCAAGCACTACTTCACCGCGGAACAGAATTCACAGATCATCGATTTCTTGAAGGACCCGGAGAATTGGGGCCGTAAGATGGGTTTCGTATAGGCGCGCGTTGCGCGCCGTTCAAGGGTTCAAGGTTCAAAAGTTCAACGTTCGAACGATGGGACAGCTACTTTTCAGCGTTTATGAAAAGTTGTCTGTCCCTTTTTTCTTGAGGGCCTTATGAAAACTTTGATTCGCAATCCTCTGCTTGTCACCATGAACGAGCAGAACGAGGTTGTCGATAAAGTCCAGCATCGTTATAGACGGCAACTGCATCGTTTTTGCCGGTCCGGGCGAGTGGACGCCGGACGGGCCCTTCGACAAAGTTATCGACGCCGGCCGCATGATTGCGCTGCCCGGCATGGTGAATGCGCACTGCCACTCGGCGGCGAATCTGGTGCGTGGCATGATGCCGAGCAAGCCGCTGGAGATTTGGCGCGCCTATTACCGGGCGTCGCTGCGCGACATGCGCGAAGATGACTTTTATGCCAGCGCTCTCTTGGGCGGCATGGAGATGCTCAAGAACGGCGCGACCATGGTGCTCGATCACTTCGCCGGCAGCGCGGCCTGCCGCTTCATGGGCGCGGGGGCGGCGATCCAGGCGATGCGCGATCTCGGCCTGCGCCACGTCGCGGCGCTGACGGTGACCGACAAGAACTACGAAGATACCATCCCGCTCGGTCAAACCGACGCGAGCTTGAACGACGAACTCAAACGCATGAGCGCCAGCGAGGCGAAATCTACGCAAGCTTGGCTCGACGAGTGCGAAGAGTTTATCGCGACATTTCATGCGCCGGAAAAGCTTACGACTGCATGTCCTGGCCCGTCTGCGGTGCAGCGCTGCACCGACGAGTTACTTCAAGGTTGCGGCGAAATCGCGCGCAGGCGAAATCTGCCGTTGCACATCCATCTCGCGGAAACCAAAGCACAGCAGGTGCAAGGTAATAGCATCTACGGCCATTCGCTTTTGCAGCATCTCGATTCTCTCGGCATCGTCGGCGCCAATCTCTCCTGTGCCCATTCGATCTGGATCGAAGACGCCGATGTCGAGCTGTTCGCCAAACGCGGCGCCACGCCGGTGCACAATCCGGCGAGCAACCTGCGCATTGGCAGCGGCCTGGCGAAGGTAAAGGAGTTTCTCGCGGCCGGCGTGAATGTTGGGTTAGGCACCGATGGCGCGGCCTCCAACGACAACCAGAACATGTTCGACGCGGCGCGATTGGTTTCACTGATGCACAACCATGCCGGCAGCGATTTCAATCACTGGGTCACGCCCGCGCAAGCCTTGGCCATGGCGACGCGTAACGGCGCCCGCGCCTTCGGTTTGGATGCCGGGGTGATTGCACCGGGAAAGCTCGCCGACATCGTTCTGCTGCGCCGCGACACGCCGGCTTACCGGCCGATGAACGATGTCGTCAATCAGGTTGTCTTCTGCGAGAACGGCAGCAACGTCGATACGGTTTTAGTCAACGGTGAAATAGTCGTTGAAGGCGGGCGACTAACTCAAATCGATGAAATGGAAGTGCTCAAGCGTGCCGAAGACGCCCGCTCCCGCCTGGAGCCATCGATGCAAAGAGAACTTGCCGCCGCGCGCAGTATGGAGCCGGCGCTGGCGGAAATGTATTTCCGAGTATTCGGGAAGAGCGCGTGAACGATATGCCAAAAAGCCGCATCAGTACGACACGGTAATTACTTATTCAAACGTTCCTGATTTATTCCAGGAAAGGAGGGCGGGGTTTCCAACCCGCCAGGCGGATCCGAATGTCCGCCCTCCTGTTGGGCTGCATGCGACTAAAGCACCGGCCTTTGATTATGCCACTGTGTCGCCTGTTCATAAGCGTAGGCAACCCGGAAACAAGTCGCTTCCTCAAACGCTGGCGCGACGATTTGCAAGCCTGCCGGTAAATTCCCTTCAGTGAAACCGCAGGGCACGGAGATCGCCGGCAAACCCGTTAGGTTAAATGGATTGGTGAAACTCGGCCGCAGGTTCTGCTCGTTGGGGTCCATGCTATCAAACGCTTCCGGCGGCCTCGCGGCGCCGGGGACGGCGAAGACGTCGACCTTGGCGAAGTTGGCGCGGATCTGTTCGTTGAGCACGGCGCGGGCGCGCTGGGCGGTGAGGTAATCGGCGGCGCTCAGGAACGCGCCTTCGAGCATTCTTCGGCGCACCGAGCTGCCGAACTTCAGCGGCGTCTGTTGATAAGTCTTTTCATGATAGGTGTAGGCTTCGCAGGTTAAAATGGTCTGGTTGGCCTTGCGCGCCAGTGAGAAAGACTTGCCGTCGATGTCGACGATCGTCGCGCCGAGGCTTTCGAGGACTTTGAGCGCTTGATTGTAGGCCGCTTCGGTTTGCCGGTCGATGCCGAGATTTTCATCGAACCAGTTTTTGCGCGGCGCGCCGATGCGCAGGTCCTTGACTCCGTCCTTCACGCCCGCTTGAAAATTCGCCACCGGCACATTCGCCGAAGCATTGTCCTTGGCGTCGTAGCCGGCCAGGACTTGCAGCATGATGGCGCAGTCTTCGACGCTGCGCGCCATCGGGCCGGTATGATCGAGGGACCAGCTCAGCGGGATGACGCCGTAACGGCTGCAACGGCCGTAGGTCGGTTTGATGCCGACGACGCCACAGTGTGATGAAGGAGTGCGAATCGATCCGCCGGTGTCGGAGCCCATGGCGCCGAAGCAAAAGCCGGCGGCCAGCGCGGCGCCGGAACCGCTGCTCGAACCCCCGGGAATATGCGCCGTGTTCCAGGGATTTCTCACGGCCGGGAAGGGCGCGTCCAGCGACGGGCCGCCGAAGGCGAACTCGTGCATGCCGAGCTTGCCCAGTAAGACTGTGCCGGCATCCTGGAGTCTGGTGACGGTTGTCGCATCTTGATCGGGTATCCAGTGCTCCAACACCGCTGAATGGCATGTCGTGCGAATGCCTTTGGTCGCGTAGAGATCTTTGAGCGCGATGGGAATGCCGTGGAGCGGACCGCGATCGACGCCGCTGCGCAATTCTTTTTCCGCTTGCCGGGCTTGTGCCAAGGCTAGATCCGCCGTGAGCGTGATGAAACTATGCAGCTTGGCGTCATGCGCTTCGATACGGTCGAGACATGCGTCAGCAAGTTCGACAGCGGAAAATTGCTTGCGCCTGAGGCCAGCGGCGGCTTCGGCGATGGTCAGATAACAGAGTTCGCTTTGCTCCATGGCGTGGCTACTTCAGTTGCTCTCTGCCGGCATTGAATACGCCCGCCGGTTCATCCGGCAGCGTGAGCAATTCTCTCAGCTCGGCTGCTTGCTGGCGCGCGCGCATGACGCCGGGCAGGAGTTTTTGCAGTTCTTCGTCGGCAAGTTTCAATCCCCGCTGTTCGGCGATTGTTTTTAGGTTCTCGACAGTGAGTGCTTCGGCCATGTTCCCTCGCGTGAAACGTGAGTGTTCGATGCGACGTGTGGGTATTTGATTCTATCGAAGAGTGCGCCAAGATGTCAATTAACTGGATAGTTCGATCCGCTAATTTGACTGGCCGGTCGTACTGATCAACCGTAGTTAAATAGCTTGGCATGCAACTGGCGTATACGGCTTCCGACCCGGCAACTCACGACTCAATACCAATATCGGACTAGAGTTTGATCCTACTTTATTCGCTAACCTTGTTCGTCAACGCGGCCTTGATGTTCATTATTGAACCGTTAGTCGCCAAGATGATTTTGCCTTTTCTCGGCGGCAGTCCGGCGGTTTGGAACGCCAGTCTGGCTTTTTATCAAGGCGCCCTGCTGATTGGCTACGCGTATGCGCATTACCTCGGCGCGTGGATTGGTGTCAAGCGCCAGGCGTTTTTACATTTGGGGCTGGTTTTCGCGGCGATCCTGCTGCTGCCGGTCACTTTGCCGATGCAATGGTTTTCGGCGCCGGCTGAGCATCCGACGCAGCTCGTGCTCGGCGCGTTAACGGTGTCGATCGGCTTTCCGTTGTTTGTGATTGCCGCGGGCACGCCGCTGCTGCAACAGTGGTTTGCTCAAAGTCGTCACAGCGCGTCGCGCGATCCCTATTTTTTATACGCGGCGAGCAACGCCGGGAGTTTGGCCGGTTTGCTCGCCTATCCGGCTTTGATCGAACCCAATCTGACGCTCAATCAGCAAAATTATTATTGGTTCTCCGCTTATTTCGGATTGGCGCTGCTTGTCGTGCTCTGTATGCTGAGTTTTCTATATTCATCTTCTCGCGCAGTCGCTCACCCAGACCCCGGTGCTGTAGCAGCCGGCGTGGGCGGCGATGGCTCCCACGATCACGAATTCACGATCGCGCTGAGCCGACGGTTTAGCTGGCTTCTCTGGTCTTTCGTGCCGTCGAGTTTACTCAGTGGCGTAACCCTGTACGTCACCACGGATGTGGTTTCGGCGCCGCTTTTCTGGGTGATTCCATTGGCGGCTTATTTATTGTCTTTCATCGTCGCCTTCGGTGGCGCGCAATGGGCGACTGGGCCGTTTCTCGTTCGCCGTCAAGCGTTTCTCCTGCTCGCGGCGGCGATTATCGTCGCCGTGAGTGCCACGAGTCCGGTGTACATCGTTTTGCCTTTACACCTGCTCGCGTTCTTCATCACCGCAGTCATATGTCATGGCCGCTTGGCCCAAGACCGGCCACCGGCTAGCCAGCTCACCGGATTTTATCTCTGGATATCGCTAGGCGGTGTGCTGGGCGGATTGTTCAACGCGTTGTTGGCACCGCAAGTTTTCAGCAGCGTCCTGGAATATCCTTTGATGATGGTTGCGGCTGCTTTTGCCCGTCCAGTGGTCAGTGGTGCCGAAAATACGGCGGCGGGCAAAAAAATGGACTGGCTCCTCCCAGTGCTGCTGTGTGCGGCTATGATGCTGCTCCTCGAACTTGGCAAGGCTATGCCATCTTTATCGCGCGCCAATCTTCACTTGATAATTTTTGGCATCAGCGGCATGCTTTGCCTGACTTTCGCCGCCCGGCCGGTGCGCTTTGGGTTGGGTTTGATCGCGCTCTTCTTGATCGCTGCGAGGTTTCCACCGCCCTATGGTCACGAGATATTCCACGACCGTAGTTTCTTCGGGGCCTATCGGGTGACTGATGACCTTGCCGTTAAACGCCGTCTGCTGTTTCATGGCACGACGATTCATGGCGCGCAGAACTCCGAGCCCGCGAAGCATCTAATTCCCCTGTCGTACTATCATCGCACCGGGCCGGCCGGCCAGGTGCTGCTCGCGGCCGCGCGCGGCGGCGCCGCGAGTAAAGTCGCCATCGTTGGCCTTGGCACCGGCGCGTTGGCGTGCCACGGCGCCGCGGCGCAAGAGTTCACTTTTTACGAAATTGACCCGATGGTGGAAAAGATCGCGCGCGACCCGCGTTTGTTCACCTATCTGCGCGATTGTTCGCCGAAGATCGATGTGATCATCGGCGACGCGCGCTTGTCGTTGGTGAGCGCGCCTAGTTATTATTTTGACATTTTTGTTTTAGATGCATTTAGTTCGGATGTAATTCCCACGCATCTATTGACTCGCCAGGCGTTTGAGCTCTATCTGCGGAAGCTATCTGGCGACGGCATACTGCTGATCCATATTTCGAACCGCCACATGGATCTGGCGCCAGTGCTTGACCGGCTGGCCAAGGAGTTGGAACTAACGGCGCTGATTCAGGACGACTTCGAACTGACCCCTGAAGAGATCGCCGAGGGGAAGAGTCCATCGCGCTGGATGCTGTTGTCACGCGACCGTCGAGCGGCGGACACTCTCGCTTCCGGTCCGCGCTGGCAGCGGCTCGATGGACGTCTCGGCGGTGATCTCTGGACCGACGAGTTTTCCAATGTTCAAAAGGTGCTGCGCTGGCGCTAGGGCCGGCTATTTCTTCGGCACTAAGATCTCGCGTAACTTGCCGACCAAGCTTTGATCGACCTGGTAGAGCTTGCGCGCGAGGGTTTCGACCTCGGCGCCGGTGAGTGGATCCAGCTCTAGGTTGCCTTTGACGATCTCGGCGATAAATTCCTTGTCTTTCATGGTCGCGTTGAAGGCATCGCGCAAAGTCGTTAATCGGTCTTTCGGCGTTCCCGGCGGCAGCGCGTAGGCGCGCAGGATCGCCGACGGCGCGTGGACGCCGGCCTCAAGCAGCGCTTTGGCCTCGGCGGTCTTGGCGTGGTCGTAGGCGTTGGGGACGTTGGGGATGTCCTGAGCTTTCTTGGCGTTGACCTGAATGATCGGAATCACTTGCCCCGAGTCGAGGCCCTTTTTCCAAGTCGAACGGATCGACGCCCAGGTCCAGCAGCCGCCGTCGACTTCGCCAGATTCGGCGGCGATGCGAATGAATGAAGTACCTTTGTAGCCCTCGATCAATTGCAGCGGCAGCTTCAAAGTCGCTTGCAGCATGCGCGGCACGTCGGAGTCGTTGGCGCCGGGCGCTTCGCCGCCGAGTTTCACCGGTTTCTTGGCCGCGAACCATTGGTCGAGGCTGGTGACGCCGCTCGCCTTGGTCAGCGCGCAAACCGTTTCGTCCTGGACCGGTGCGCCGAGCCATTCGAAGCGCTTGCCGTCGAATTCCACGCCCTGGTCGCCGAGGATCTGTTGCAACAGCAGCGAGCCGATGAAGTTGCCGATGGTCAAGCCGTCCGGCGCGCTGGCCTTGTAGAGATAATTGGCAGCGAGCCGGCTGCCGGCGCCGCCCATGTTGTCGACGATCATCGTCGGGTTGCCGGCAATATGCTTCGGCATATGGCGCGCGATGGTGCGCGCGTATTGATCGAAGCCGCCGCCGGCGGCGAAACCAACGATCACCCGGATGGTCTTGCCGCGGTAGAAGGTTTCATCCGCTGCGGCGGCAGCGGCTCGCTGGGGAATTACCGCCGCGAATAGTGCCATTAAAAGAAAGGATAATTTTGTCATTCGAGCTCCTTAGTGACTTAACTAATCCGAACCGATCAAACTATTCGATTGATCGCAATGGAGGTGTTTTACCGGAGTTGATACGGCTGGCGCAAGATGTGGGCGGGAAATCGCTACGGAAGGCGGCGAAGGCGCGACTTTACTATTCGGCGCTTGTCCCGTGCGCCTCGGGCATTCGATCGTGGCGGTCGATCACAAGTTGCTTGACGCAGCTTCGAAGAAGCAAACAATTAAAACGGAAATCACCTTAGCGCATGTTCCCAGTATGGCCGAGCGAGTATCTTCCCGGCTGCGGCCAGACGGTGAGACCGTGGGGTTCGGTTTTTACAGGGATTTTTTTGACGCTGCCATTGGCGGTGTCGAAGACGTAGACTTCGTTGTCATAGCGGCCCGAGAGCCAGAGCTGCTTGCCGTCGATGCTGACGTTGCCCATGTCGGGACTGCCGCCGCCGGGGATTGTCCAGGTCGCTTCGACTTTTCTCGTGGCGAAGTCGACGACGCTGACGCTGCCTTTGCCTTTGGGCGGGCCGTAGACTTTTGCCACGCCGCGATTGGCGACATAGAGTTTTTTCCCGTCGCGGCTGGGGTAGAGGCCATGGGTGCCGAGGCCGGTCTTGATATGGCCGATTTCGCTAAACTTCTCACCATCGATGATGAACACGCCTTCGGCTTTCATGTCGGCGATGTAAAATACTTTGCCGTCCGGCGAGATGCGCGCGTCTTGCGGCATGCCGCCCTTGGATAGTTTCAAATAGCCGACGACTTTCTTCTCGACCAGATCGATTTTCGCCAAGCTCTGGGCGAACTCACAGGTGAAAATCGCGTAGCGTCCGTCGGCGGAAAAGTCGGCGTGGTTGATGCCGGCGCATTGCGGCGTGTCGATGGAATACTTCATCGCCATTGTCTGCGGATCGCGGAAATCCAGTCGCTTGCGCGCTTCAGCGACGACGATGGCGGCGCTGCCGTCCGGGGTGAAGTACATGTTGTAAGGATCGTCCACCGGAATATTTTTGCCGGGCTTGCCGGTGAGCGGGTCGATGGGCGTGACGCTGCCGTCGTGGCGCCCTTCGGCGTTGTTGTTGACCCAGAGGGTTTTCAAGTCCCATGACGGCACGACGTGCTGCGGGTTGATGCCGACTTTGAATTTGTCGATGACTTTCAGCGATTCGGGATCGATTACCCATACGTCGTTGGACGTGCGGTTGGGCACGTAGACCCTGCTCAAATGCTTGGCCACGGCTGGGCTCATCTTGTCCGAGCGGGTCTCGCTGTAGAGATTGTTGGGATCGACCACGGCGGGCATGCCGGCTAAGGGTTGGCTCGGCCGCGGCCCAGTTTCCGCCGCCGTGGCAGGTATTCCATAGGAGATTGCCACAGCCCATAGGAAGGCCGGGAGCAATCGGCGCGATAACATCCGCATTACAGGGTCCTCCGAAATAGAGAAATTCACCGGCTGAGATTTGTCCTCTCAGCCGGTGCGCAAATGTTAAACGAAAGTCGTGGGAAATTCGAGATAAAAGGGTTATGCGGCGCTTTTTTTATTCTTCTGCAGCGCCCAGAAAACGTTTTCCGGCTTGAGCGGCAGATCGTAGATGCGCACGCCGGTGGCGTCGGCGACGGCATTGCCGATGGCGGCGGGGGTCGGCGCCAGACCCGGTTCGCCCAAACCTTTGGCGCCGTAGGGACCTTCGGGCTCGTGGCATTCGACAATGATCGGAATCATCTCCGGACAATCGAGGGAGGTGACCAGATGGTAATCGAGGAACGACGGATTGCGCACTTTGCCGGTGGCGTCGATGATCATCTCTTCATGGATCGCCGAGCCGATGCCCATGACCACGCCGCCTTCGATTTGCGCGACGCAGTTGAGCGGATTGATCGCCTTGCCGACATCATGGGCGGCCGACATTCTGAGCACCCGGACGCGGCCGCTCTCTTCGTCGACGCTGACTTCGGCGGCCTGGGTGGCATACATATAAAATGCCGACGCATGATCGCTGTGGCCAGTCTCCAAATCCAGGTCTTTGCCGATTTCATAGGTGTACGACGCGTCGCCGCGGACGATGCCGTTGATGCCGAGCTTGCGCTTGACGACTTCGCCGATGGACAGTGATTGTTGCGGTTGGTCTTTGGCGAAAACTTTACCGTCACCGAGGACGAGCTCTTGGACGCCGACTTCGAGCATTGGCGCCGCCGCTTCCATGATCTGTTCGCGGGCGTGAATCGAGGCGCTGCGCACGGCGTTGCCCATATGATAGGTGCTCCGGCTCGAGGTCGTCGAGGCGTCGTAGGGGATGACGTCGGTGTCGAGCTGGTGCATGAGCACTTTATCCATGGGGACTTTTAACTCTTCGGCGGCCACTTGCGACAAGATCGTATTACACCCTTGGCCAATTTCCACCGTTCCGGCGAACACGGTGACTTCGCCTTGGGCATTGACGGTGACGCCGGCGTTGGAAGTGGTCGGCGAGCGGGTCGGTTTTTGAATGCAGGCGAAGCCCTTGCCGATTTTCAGGCCAGGCTTATTGACGGTCGACGGCTTGCCGTAATCGATCGCCTCGGTGGCTTTGACCAGGGTTTCTTTCAAGCCGACGGCGTGGAGTTTCTCACCCCAGTACGAGGTATCGCCTTCGACGAAGATATTCTTCATGCGAATGTCGATTGGGTCCATGCCGAGTTTTTTCGCCAGCTCGTCCATCTGCTGTTCGCCGGCCC
Source organism: uncultured delta proteobacterium (assembly GCA_963760795.1). Lineage (GTDB taxonomy): Bacteria > Desulfobacterota > Binatia > UBA9968 > UBA9968 > DP-20. The sequence continues at coordinate 81,236 of CAVXEP010000013.1, read as the reverse complement.
AGGCGCCCTGGGGGATGCCGTAACCGCGATAGGAGCCGGCCACCGGCTTATTGGTATAAACCGCGTAGCCGTCGACTTTGACATGGGGAATTCTATAGGGTCCCGGCGCGGGCAAGCTGCCGCGGATGCACACCGTCGGGCTTTTCTCGGCGTAGGCGCCGGCGCCCCAGTAGATCGTCATTTCGCGAGCCATCATGGTGCCGTCTTTCTTTACGCCGGTCTTGGAATAGACCACTGCTTCGTGACGTGTCAGCGTCGAGATAAAAGTCTCCTCGCGGTTGAACTTCACCCGCACCGGCCGGCCGTTGGTATGGAATGCCAACGCCACCGCGATGGGTTCGCATTTGAGACCGCCCTTGGAGCCGAAACCGCCGCCTTGGGCCGGATTGATGAAGCGGATTTTTTCCTTGGCCATGTCGAGAGCTTCGGAGATCTCGTGCAGGGCGCGGAACGGCGCATCGTTGGCGACCCAAATGGTCAGACGACCGGACTGCTTATCCCACTGCGCATGCGCCGAATGGGGCTCCATGGCGGCATGCTGGATCATCGGCACGAAATATTTTTCTTCGAGCACCAGGTCCGATTCGGCAAAACCTTTGGCGACATCGCCGGTGCGCAGTTTGAAATGCTCGGCGACATTGGGCGCGCTGCCGCGAACCATAAAGTTGGCCTTGCGATAGCTGTCGTATTCTTCGTGGATCTCCATGCAACCCGGTTTACAGGCCGCTTCGGGATCGGTGTAAACCGGCAGATCTTCATATTCGACTTCGATGAGCTTCACCGCCGCTTGGGCGATATCTTCGTCCTCGGCGGCCACCGCCGCCACCGGCTCGCCGATATAGCGCACTTTGCCCTGCGCCAAGAACGGCTTGTCTTTGACGGCCTCGCCGTGGGTCCAAGGCGCATCTGCGCCAGTGACGACGGCAACGACGCCGGGCAGCGCTTTGGCTTTGTCGGTATGGATGCTGATGATTTTCGCGTGGGCCTTGGGGCTAAACAGCGTCTTGCCGTAAAGCATGTTCGGCAGGGCGAGATCGTATCCATAGACTATTTGTCCGGTAACTTTTTCATTGGCATCGACGCGCGTGACCGGTTTGCCGACAACTGTGAGTTCTGCCATGGTTCGCTCCAAAATTAGTTCAAGGGTTCAAGGTCAAAGCTATGCTGCGACTTACGGGTTTTTCGCGCGCAGCATGACGGCGGCATCTTGTACCGCCTGGACGATCTTCGCGTAACCGGTGCAGCGGCAGAGGTTGCCGGAGAGGGCGTAGCGAATTTCTTCCTCGGTCGGATTGGGATTGTCGTCGAGTAAAGCTTTGGACATCATCAACATGCCCGGCGTGCAGTAGCCGCATTGGGCGCCGCCATCTTGAACGAATGCCTGTTGCACCGGATGAAGCTCGGGGCCGATTTTCAAGCCTTCGATGGTGATGATATCGGCGCCGTCCAATTCGCCGGAAAGAATCAGACAGGAGTTCACCGGCTTGCCGTTCATCATCACCGTGCAGGCGCCGCAGTCGCCGGTGCCGCAGCCTTCCTTGGTGCCGGTGGCGCCGATCTCGTCGCGCAGCAGGTCAAGCAGGAGTCGATGGGTCTGGACCTCGCGGCTGACCGGCTTACCGTTGAGGGTGAATTGGATTTTTGTGTTCATCGGTAACTCCAATTTACAACTGGAGTGTTGGAGGGGTGGAGTATTGGAGTGTTGGGCTCGGAATCAGAAAACCCATCACTCCAACATTCCATTACTCCATCACTCCATGATGCTAATATCTTCGATCGCGCCGGTCGTACCAGGATTGCGCTGGGCCGGTGGCGGCGTTGAGCAGGGCGCGTTTGGTCATGGTGCCAACCATGGCGCGGCGATAGTCGGCCGATGAGCGCACGTCGCTAATCGGTTTGGCCTCTTCGGCGGCGATCTGGCCGGCTTTCTCCGCCAGGGCTTCGCTGAGAACTTGGCCTTCGAGCGCCGCTTCGGCGCGTTTGGCGCGGATCGGTGTCGGTGCCACGGCGCCCAAGACGATGCGCACGCCCGAGCATATTTTGTCATTGGCATTTTGGGCGCCGAGATTGTACGCCACGGCGACGCCGACGTAAGCCAGGTCCATCATTTCCCGCGGGGAAAATTTTATATACTCGCCGACCAGATTGGCGGCGGTTTTTGGAATGGTAATTTCACTGAGGACGTCATCGGCGTTCATCACACTCTGGCCCGGACCTGTGAAAAAATCTTCTACGGCAACTGTTCTTGCGCCTGCGCCATTGGCGATGGTCGCGGTGGCGCCGAGCGCCATGAGCGCCGGCGAAGTATCGGCAGACGGCGAGGCGTTGGCCATATTGCCGCCGATGGTGGCGCGGTTGCGAATCTGGATCGAGCCGACTTCCGCAGCGCTTTGCGCTAGAAACGGAAATTTCTTCTTGATCAGTGCCGAGGTCTCGATGGCATACAGGGTCGTCAACGCGCCCAGGGTGATACTGCCGTCGCCATTTTCGCGGATGCCGGCGAGGCCGGGCACGCGCTTTAAGTCGACGATGTACTTAGGCACCAGCCCTTTCTCTTTCATGGCGATGACCAGGTCGGTGCCGCCGGCGAGAAAGCGTCCACCGGGGCCATTGTGCCTTGAGCAGCCGGCTCGCTTCTTGGAGCGTCGCCGGCTGGTAGAAATCGAATGCTTCGGTGCGTTTCATGAAACTACTCTTCCTGGCTGGAACTAACTATAATTTCAGGGGGCATAGGCTTCGTGCAATGCGCCAGTGCGGATCGGGAGTGATGGAGTGTTGGAGTAATGGGGTATTGGGTCGGAGAGCCCGAACCCATCACTCCAACATTCCACTCATCTCCATCACTCCATTTTTTCCCCGTCTTTAGATGATCGGCTTGAGTGCTTTGCCGATCGCTTTGCCGCAGGGCTCGCCGTCTCGCATTTGCACGTGACCGCGCACGACCGTGAGCACCGGCATGCCTTTGACTTTCCAGCCATGCCAAGGCGAGGGCTTGTTCTTGCTGTGCAGCTTGTTGACGTCGATGGTGCCTTCTTTATCCATGTCGACGACGGTGATGTCGCCGTCGGAGCCCAAGCGGATGGCGCCTTTCTTAGGATAGACCTGCCAAACTTTGGCGGGGTTCTCAGAGGCCACTTTGACGTATTGGTTCAAGGTCAAGCGGCCTTTGTTTACTTCGGTCAAGATCAGCGGCACACCGGTCTCGACGCCGCAGAAGCCCGAGATGCAGTCCCAGATCGCCGGCTTGGTGAGCTTGCCGTAGATGTCCGAGCCCTTTTCATCCAAAGTATGCGGCGAGTGGTCGGTTGCCAGCGTGTCGACGAAGCCTTCGCGCAGTCCCTGCCAGAGCACCTCGGCGTGATCTTTAGTCCGGACCGGCGGATTCATCTTCAACAACGAACCGACTTTATCCATGTCGTTGGGCTCGCGCAGCAAGTAATGCGGGCCCGTCTCCGCGGTGATTCTCATGCCGCGCGCCTTGGCGTCGCGCACCATGTAAGCGGCTTGCTTCGAGCTCATGTGAAATACATGCAGCTTGGTGCCAAAGGTCTCGGCGAAGAAGATCGCGTGATGCACGGATTCCGCTTCGCAGATATCCGGCCGGGAGGCTTCCCAGTAGCGCGCTTCGTTCTTGCCTTCGGTCTTCAGCTTATTGGTGTTGTAAGCCATGATTTGACGGTTCTCGGCGTGGATGCCCAAGGGTAGCTTAGACTGGGCGATGTAATCGAACGCTTCGACGCACATGCCGTCATCGGGGAAGGGCAGATTACCGATGGTCTCGCCAAAGAAGATCTTGTAACCGATGACGCCGGCGGCGGCCATGGGTAGAATGTCTTTGGTGTTGGTCTGGACGACGACGCCGGTGATGCCAAAGTCGACCAGGGATTTGGCTTCGCCCAGTTCCTTCTTAACTTTGACCTGCTCGGCGTCGGCCGTAGGCGGCACGGTGTTCGGCATATCGACGACGGTAGTGATGCCGCCGCAGACCGCCGCGGTGGAGCCGGTGTTGAAATCCTCTTTGTGAGTCATGCCCGGTTCGCGGAAATGGACGTGGCCGTCGAATAAGCCCGGCAAGATATGTTTGCCTTTGACGTCGATGACCTCCTTGCCTTCGGGCAGTGAAGCATCGTCGCCGATGGCGACGATCACTTGGTTGCTGATCGCCACGCCGCCTTTAAATGTTGCGTCGGGTGTCACCACCCAACCGCCTTTGATAACTAGATCTGCTGCCATAATTCTCCCTTTCTTCTGTTGGTTTTCCGGTCCTAGATCAATTCCGCGGGTCGCAGCTCGCGGATCGCTTGGCGCTGCCGCAGGTCGGCAATGACATTTTTTTTGCCGGCTTGGATATGCTTGCGCATGATGGCGACGGCGGCGCGGGCGTCGCGCCGGGCCATCGCTGCGAATAGCTCGGTATGTTCTTGATGGGCCATGAGTCCGCGCGCCGGGTCATAAATGCCGTCGGTGCGGCGTTTGAGCACGATGCGCTCGAAAACATAGCTCAAGGTATTTTTCAGGGTCTCGTTGCCGGCGATTTGGGCAATATGGAGATGGACGTCCTGGTCGTATACCAGCCGTTCCCGGGTGAAACGGTTTTGCACGTCGTCGCCGTAGATATCCAACCGCTGGCGCAACTCCGCGAGGGCTTGGTCGGTCAGTTTCTCGACGGCTTTTTCGACGGCGAAAGCCTCGAGAGATTCGCGCAGCTCGTAGAGTTCTTCGGCCTCTTGTAATCTAATTTCTTTGCAGGTAAAACCCCGATTCGGCAGAAAGGACACGTATCCTTCCTGCCCGAGTCGGGTCAATGCTTCGCGCACCGGAGTGCGACTGACGCCGAGACGTTCACTGAGCTGTTGATGATGCAATTTTTGTCCCGGCATGATTTCGTTGCACAGGATTAACTGTTTGACTTGGTGGTAAACGCGGGCTGAGAGGTTTTCGACAGCGAGCGTCGTTTTGGTTTTAGATTTTTTGAGCGGGAATGTCATCGGCGCGATTTTGCATAAAATAGTTTATGCAACGGTGCGAAAATTATCCGATCCGGTTTGGGTTGTCAACGAAGCGAACTTTTTGCTTGAATTAACGGTGGAAAATGATAATGAGTCATGCGACCCAAGGGGCCCACCCGCTTGCGGTTGACTTACAACCAGTAAAACTGCGGCAAAACGTCAATATATTTTAGGAGGCATTGTGGCACAGACAAAACTACAGGCAGTCGGATTACGGCATGAGTATTATCAGCCGAGAACTGGTGGCAGGCTCTTGGCCTTGGACCAGATCAACCTCGAAGTGAACGAAGGCGAATTCGTTACCATCGTCGGACCCAGCGGTTGCGGTAAAACCACCTTCATCAATCTGTGCGATGGTCTGCTCAAACCGACGGCGGGGCATATTTCGATCGATGGCAAAACGGTGACTGGCCCCGGCATCGACCGCGGCATGGTGTTCCAAGACTCTTGCTTGATGCCGTGGCGTACGGTGTTGAAGAACGTCATTTTCGGCCTTGAGTGCCAGGGCCTGGATAACGCGGAGGGGATCGAGCGCGCCATGGGTTTTATCAAGCTGGTCGGGTTGCAGGGATTTGAGGAACACTATCCCCATGAATTGTCCGGCGGTATGCAGCAACGCTGCAATCTCGCGCGGGCGCTCACAGTCGACCCGAAGATCCTCATCATGGACGAGCCCTTCGCCGCCCTGGACGCGCAGACCCGCGAAATCATGCAGGCCGAGCTCTTGCGCATTTGGAAAGAGTCCGGCAAGACCGTGCTCTTCATTACCCATCAGATCAGTGAGGCGATCTTTCTGGCGGATCGGGTGATCGTTTTCGGCTCGCGCCCTGGGCGGGTCAAGAAAATGATTCCCGTCAACCTACCGCGGCCGCGCGATTTGTCGATCAAGCGCGATCCGCAGTTCCTCAAGTATGAAGACGAGCTGTGGACTTTGATCGAAGAAGAAGTCAAAAAGACCATGCTCGCCGATCAGGTCGTTACAAACATCAATAATTAATGACTAATGGTCTCGAGTTCTAGATCGGCTTCCATATGGGGAATCGTTTTAATTCCCAGTCTCTCATCCTCGTAGGCTGCACTCTTTTCGTCTTATATCTTGCCGGGATTCCGCTTCTGATGCTGCTCTACGGCAGCATCAGAAGCGCTCCCATCGGCGAGCCTGGCGCTCATTTCACCATCGCCAATTACGTCAAGGCTTATGTCGACAAAGAGTTCTATCTACTGCTGCTCAACTCGGTTTATTACGCACTGGGCACCTGCACGCTGACCTTCTTGATCGGTACCTTTCTCGCTTGGGTGAGCGAGCGCACCAACACGCCACTCAAAAAACTCTTCATGGTCATGTCGTTGATCCCTTTTATCATCCCTGGGATCTTGAGCACGATTTCGTGGATTCTGCTCTTGAGTCCGAAGATCGGCCTGATCAACATCGTCGTCAAGGAGGCGTTGGGCCTGGAAGCGGCGCCGTTCAACGTCTATTCGATGTGGGGCATGATCTGGGCCGAGTCGATTCATCTCTACCCGTTGGTTTTTCTCTTGATGTCGGCCGCGTTCCGCAATATGGACACGTCGCTGGAGGAGGCGGCGTTGACCGCCGGATCGAGCACCTTTCAAACCTTTCGCACGGTGACACTGCCGCTCATGCGGCCGGCGATGGTGAGCGTGCTCTTGATCAACTTCATTCGCGGCATCGAGGCCTTCGAAGTGCCGGCCTTGATCGGCGTGCCGGCGAAGATTTCGGTTTTTACCACCAAGATTTTTCTCGCGATCCACCAGTTTCCCTCGGATTTCGGCCTGGCCGGCGCCTACGCGGTGACCTTGTTGGCGATCAGCACCATCGGGGTATTGATCTATGGCAAGATCACCCGCAGGGAAGAGCGCTATGCGACGGTAACCGGCAAAGGCTACCGGCCGCGGGTGATCGATCTCGGCCATTGGAAGTGGCTCACCCTCGGCATCTCGTTTCTGGTTTTCTTTCTGGCGGTGATCCTGCCGATCTTTGTCCTGCTCTGGTCGTCGTTTATTCCCTATTACGGCGTGCCGTCCTGGGAACTGGCGGGGAAAATGACCTGGGGCAATTATCACTATATTCTCAATTATCCGTTGGCGGCGACGGCGTTTAAAAATAGCTTTTATCTCTCCGTCGGAACCGCCACGTTGGTGATGTTGCTCACCTCGGTGATCGCGTGGATTACCGTCAAGACTAAGTTGCCGGGCCGGGCGTTTCTCGACACCATGACGTTTATCCCAATCGCCATGCCCGGAATCGTGCTTGGCGTTAGTCTGATCTGGGTCTATCTTACCTTACCGATCCCAATCTATGGCACGATTTGGGTTTTGCTCCTGGCCTACATGACCAAGTATATTCCTTATGGCATTCGCGCCGCATCCGCCTCGATGATCCAGATCAATAAGGAACTCGAGGAGGCGTCCTTTACCGCCGGTGGCACTTGGTTTCAAACCTTTTGGAAAATCATTTTGCCGCTGCTGATGCCGGGCTTTACCGCCGGCTGGATTTACATCAGCATCATCGCCCTGCGCGAGCTGTCGACCTCGATCTTGCTCTATTCCTACAACAGCACGGTGTTGTCGATCATGGCGTTCGATTTATGGGAAGGCGGCCAGTATACCTACGTCTGCGCGCTGGGTGTGTTGATGGTCTTACTGCTGGTTTCCATGGCCATGGTGGCGCGGAAATTGGGCGCTAAGGTGGGTATCGCCGAATAATTTGCCGACTTAATGCACTGACAGTTCCCGGCACCTACGGCTACGGGAACCAAGGGAGAATAATCATATGGCTGAAGCAAGAGACATGGTGCAGATCGAATCGCTGGAGAAGTACTTCGGCGAAGATAAAGAACGGGTGCATGTCCTCAAAGGCGTGTCGCTCAACGTACCGGAAGGATCGCTCTACACCTTCTTGGGCCCCAGCGGCTGCGGCAAGACCACGACCTTGCGCTGTGTCGCAGGTCTAGAGCGGCCGGACGGCGGTAAGATCAGCATCGGCGGCCAGACCGTGTACGCCTCCGGCGAGCGCGTCTACGTGCCGACCAACAAGCGGCCCATCGGCATGGTGTTCCAGTCATACGCCATCTGGCCGCATATGACCGTGGCAGAAAATGTCGCTTATCCGTTGACCATTCAACGTAAGTCTAAGGATGAGATCAAAAAGCGGGTGGGTGAAGTTTTGAAGATCGTCGGCCTGGACGGCTTGGAAGACCGCCCCGCGCCGAAGCTCTCCGGCGGTCAGCAACAGCGTGTCGCCTTTGCCCGCGCACTGATCAATGAGCCCAAGGTCATGCTGCTGGACGAGCCCTTAAGTAACCTGGACGCCAAGCTGCGTGTGCAGATGCGTTCCGAGATCAAAGCGCTGCAACGCCGCACCAACATCACGACGATTTTCGTCACCCACGATCAAGCCGAAGCGCTGGCGATCTCGGACCAGATCGCCGTCATGCATGGCGGCGTGCTGATCGAAGTGGGGGCGCCGCACCAGCTCTATACCCGGCCCAAACGGCGCTTTACCGCGACGTTTCTGGGCTTGACCAACCTGATCAATGGCAAGGTGCTGGAAGTCGACGGCGACTCCCGGCCGGGCAAGATGCAGACCAAGAAGGGTATTTTAAGTTTCATTCCCGCGCCCGGACTGAAGAAGGACCAAGCCGCGGTGATCTCGATCCGCCCGGAAAATATCCCGCTGTATAAGGATAAGCCGCAGGGATTGGAGAACATCGTTGATGGCATCATCAGAGAGGCGATCTTCATGGGCGATTCTTATCAGTGCAAGGTCGCTGTCGGCGATGATTTAGTGGCGGTGCATACCCATCCGTTTAACGCCGTGAGCGTTGGCGATACTGTTTACCTCCATCTCGATCCGGCCAGCTGCAACGGTCTGCCGGCTGATGATAGGGAGGGTGTTGATGATTCGATGTTGGGGGACTAGAATGCCCCGCAAAAGCGGAATTTGAAAGGAGAGTTAATTAAATGACAGCACTAGAGGCTAGAAAATTAGCCGAAGACGATATGAAGGCAGGGAAGACGCCAAAGTACAACGATCTGCGCGATTGGTTGGAAATCGTCGACAGCATGGGCGAGCTGAAAAAAGTCGACGGCGTCGACTGGAATCTCGAAATGGGCACTCTCGCCGAGATCTTTGCTCACGAGTCCAAGGACGGTCCCACGCCGGCAGTGCTTTTCGATAACGTTCCCGGCTACCCGAAGGGTTTCCGCACCCTGTTTGCCCAGAATGCATCGTTCAAGAGAATGGCGCTCAACTTGGGTTTGGACATGAGCTTGTCCAATTTGGATTTGGTGCGCGCCTTCCGCCAGAAGTTAGTCAATCTCGAACCGATCAAACATAAGGTCGTCACCAAGGGACCGATTCTAGAAAATGTCGATTCCGGCGACAAGGTCGACTTGCTCAAGTTCCCCGTGCCGTTCATGCATGAGCTCGACGGCGGCCGTTTCATCGGCACCGCATGTTTGGTCACGACCCGCGACCCCGATGAAGGTTGGGTCAATTTCGGCGCATACCGAGGCATGGTCCATGACAAAAACAGCATGGGCTTGTACATCTCGCCCGGCAAGCATGGCAGCATTCAGCGCAACAAATATTTCGAGCGCGGCAAGCCCTGCCCGGTCGTTGTCTCCGTCGGCCAAGATCCGGTGTTGTTCATGGTCTCCGGTAACGAAATCGATTACGGCGTTGGCGAGTTCGATTATGCCGGCGGCCTCAAAGGCGCGCCCATCGAAGTCATTGAAGGCCGTTCCACCGGATTGCCCTTTGCCGCCAACGCGGAAATCGTCATCGAAGGTTGGATGGACCCCACCGACCGCAAGACCGAAGGTCCGTTCGGCGAATGGACCGGTTACTATGCCAGCTCCAGCCGCCCGGAGCCGGTCATTCGAGTTGAAAATATTTATTATCGCAACGACCCGATCCTGTGCTGCGCCCGGCCCGGTCGTCCGCCGTCAGATTATTCCATCGCCAAGTGCATGGTGAAGGCGTCGTTGATCTGGGAACAGGTGGAAAAAGCCGGCGTGCCCGATGTGCGCGGCGTGTGGTGTCACGAGGCTGGCGGCGGCCGCTTGTTGAACATCATTTCGATCAAACAGCGCTATCCCGGTCATGCCCGTCAAGCCATGTTGGTCGCTTCGCAAGTTCATGCCGGCGCTTATCTCGGCCGCTACGTCATCGTCGTCGACGAGGATATCGATCCGACCAACACCTTCGACGTGCTCTGGGCCTTGTCCAGCCGATCCGATCCGGTGGAGTCCATCGAGATTCTGCGCCGCTGCTGGAGCGGCCCCCTCGATCCGCGCATCCATCCGTCGAAGAAGGGCTTCAATTCCCGCGCCGTGATCGATGCCTGCCGTCCCTTCGAGTGGCTCAAAGACTTCCCGCCGGTGGCCGAGTCGTCCCCCGAGCTGCGCGCGAAGATCTACAACAAGTATAAGAAGCTTATCGAAGGATAAGTCGAATTTCGACTGAAGTTGAAAAGGGGCGGCCGTGAGCAACGGCCGCCCTTTTTTTTCGGCCTGAATGGCCGCCGCCATGATTATTTGCTCCCGCATCCGTCCTGCCAACCCGAGCAGAATTTCTGATTTGTGGGAAAGCGCAAGCTCACTTCTCCGAGTATTGAGAAAAGGATTGGCAATTTGGGTGATCTTTCCCCTGAAAAACCAGCTTCTGCACTGGCACTTCTCTTGCTGAATCTTCTTTCAACATTCTGATGAGTCTGGAATGGGATTTTGAAATTCGCGGGAGGGGAAAATGTTCACCGACAAGATCGAACTGAAAGACTTCGACAAAATGGCGCCGGAGTACAAGGAGCTCTTGGGCCACGTGTTGACCATCCAAGCGGACTGCGAGATTGGCGGGCCGCATTTGTATGTCGAGAAGATGTTGCCGGCGGCGCCGACCAAGCTCGATCAATTGATCGTCGCGCGCACGGCGGCGGAAGAGATCGATCATTATCGTAAAGTCGCGCGCGTCGCTGGCGATATTGGCGTCGATGTATCTTTTGTTTTGAGCCAGCCCAATGAAAAACGTTTCGTCGACGCCTTTCGCGGTTCGATTACCACCTGGGAAGATAACTCTGTGTTCGGCTTTCTCGTCGATCGCGTCGGGCGCTATCAGTTGGAAGAGTTCTACGATTGCAGCTATTTGCCGCTGCAGCGCATTCTACCCGACATCGTCACCGAAGAGCGTGGACATATTGAGTACGGTTACAACAAAACCTTAGAGCTGATCGTGTCGGGTGACGAGGGCAAGGCTAAGGCGCAAAAGGCGGTGGATTATTGGTATGTGCGCGCCCTCGATATGTTCGGCCGGGCAGATTCTAAGAAGTCCGAGCGCTATCGCCACTGGGGTTTGAAGCGCCGCACCAATCAGCAGGCGCGCGAAGATTATATCAATGAGGTCGGACCGATTCTCAGGCAAATGGGTTTGCAGATTCCTGACCCCAACAAAGGGCGCCGTTACATCTAGCGAATGGAGAAACCATGCCACAGGCCGCAGCGAATTTGGATGAGATGGATGAACACTTAAAGGCAATTGTGCAGGCGCTTTATGGCGCGGTAAAACAAGGAATTCCCCATGTCAAGGAGCCGCCCATAGTCGATAAGGCGATTGCCGATTGCAAGGAAATCCTCGATGAAGTGATGGCGGGAAAAGTCGACGAGTGGTTGAACTGAAAGCGCAGATTCCGAAGCAATCGTTATTTCGGGTTGGTCCAAGTAAACTTTACTTGCCCCGCTTCTAGGATGGCGACCGTCTCGGGCACGTCGGTGTGAGGATCGACTTGACTGGGTACTTGCGGGGCGAGCGAGTTCCATGCCATGGGCATGGATTTCCCTGCCCGCATCAGTTCGAAGAGTTTTCGAAAGAACGACGAAAAAACCGAGCCCTTGCGGTCTCTGGTACATACGAGGTTGGCGCGTTTGGGGCCATCTTGTTTCACCGCTTGAGCAATATGTTCCCATGAATTCGGAGCAGCGAGCACGATGATCGAAGCGGCTGCACGTCCGGCTAAGTGCCGAATCGTTAAACCCTTGCCAAGACCGATCTGGCCATCCGAGGCGATGTCGGTGTAGACGAACAGCACGTCGCATTTCGGGATCTGCAATCCGCTGCCAACCTCCACTCTCGGAAACAGCGGATCGAGGGATGCACGGTCTTCTTCCATAAGCTGCGTAAAGGTATCTCCGCCAATATTCAAGAGTCCGAGCGTAGGGTCGGTGATTGGACTACTGTGGCCACGAAACGTCAAATAGAGTGCGTACGCTGCGAGACTACCCATAAAAGCAAAGATGAGAAATTCCATATTTCGGTGTTAGTGAGGCGCGGTTAGCGCCAGCTTGAGAATTCTCTGCACTACATGCGGAAAGCTGATCCCCGCTTTCATCGCCGACTGGGCGAACTCATCGTCGCGGTCGAGGTTGGGATTGGGGTTGGCTTCGAGGACAACGATTTCCCCCGCCGGCGTCACCCGCAGGTCGATACGGCCATAACCGCGGATGCGCAGGGCGCGATAGACGGCTTTGCAGATGTTGCCAATACGTTGGTCGATGCCGTTGGGGAAGGGTTCGGCGAAGACGTTCTGAATGCCCCAGCGCTTGCGGTAGGCGTCGTCCCACTTGGCTTTGAAGGTGGAGAATTTCGGTTGGCCTTCGGGCATCGCGTTGAAAATCACCTCACGGAATGGAAAAACTCGAAGCCGGTCGTTGCCGAGCAGACTGACATAGATCTCCCGCCCCTCGATATATTCCTCGGCCAAGGCCGGTTGGTTCATGCGCTCGTGAATGAATCGAATGCGTTCGTCGAATGAATCGTCGTCCTCAACGAAAGAATCGAGCGAGATACCGTAGGACGCTTCCTCTTCGGCGGGTTTGATAAACAGCGGAAACTTGAGGCGGCTCGGCCGCTTGATCGTCGCGCCCGGCGAGTAAATGGCAAAATTGGGCACGCGAATTTTGTGATAGGCGAGCAGCTCCTTCGCCATGCCTTTGTTTTTGCACAGTGTAAGTCCGGTCGGACTCGAGCCGGTATAGGGCACGGCCATCATTTCCAGTAGCCCGGCGACGTTGCGGTCGTAGGCGGAGATCTCGTTGAAATGCTCGGTGAGATTGAACACGACATCCGGCGGGTTGGCTTTGATCTCGTCGATGATCAGCGAGGCTTCGTCCCAAACACCCAGAGTGCGCACTTCATGGCCGACGGTTTTCAGCGCCTCGATGACATGGGCTTCGGCGGCGAAATCCTCGGTCTTTAATTCCTTAGTGAAATCTTGGTTGGCCGGCGGTGTGCCAGCGCTGCCGAACAGGACGAGAACTTTGTAACGTTTCTTGGCTTGCGCCATGACTTAGGTGTCCTTAAACTTTCCCGTGAGCCGGTAATGAGACGCTAGAGTCGCCAGATAGGCGGTGATTTCCACGGGAGCCGATTGCGACTTCAAGCGCAGATCGAGCTCGCTGCAGCGTTCGGTGAGGCCGCGCAGCAGTCGGCTGATGGTAAACTTGGGCTCGCCGGTCCAGGCGGAGACGGCGTTAAGAATCAACTTGTTCGACCGGCGCAGGAACGTTGCGGCGCGCTCGCTATCCGGCGCCGCCTCGGAATCGACAAATAGTTTGCGCAAGTCGCCGTCGAAAAAGTCGGGGAATTCCTGGGCGTAGGTGCGGCGCCGGCGGCGGTAGTGGACATCAAGCCGAGAACGCAGGCGCGCGGCATCGCTGATTTTCGATTTAGAAAACACCAATGGCGGTTTGCCGGCGAGCTCTTGCATAAGCTTGTCGACATATTCCAATTTATCCAATGCCTTCCAATCGCGATACTGCTGGCGCCAATCGAGGTCGGGCGTGAGCCATATGGCAAAGGTTTCGGCGAAGTCTTCCTCCGGGTGGCTCTGGGCGTAGTAACCTTCGAGATGGCGCACGAAGCGCTTGCTGTAGGGACGGGCACGAAAACTTTCGGAGTATTCCAACGACGGCGGACCGAACAGCTTCTGCCAGCGTTTGTCTTTCTTGAGCAAGTAAGCGTGGTTGACCACATGGCCCATCTCGTGGCGCAGCAGACGCAGACACCAGGCCTCGGTATCGCCTTCCACTTCCAGCATCATCTTGGCTTCGAGCCGCTTCAAGCGCGGATGGGCGAGGTAGAAGGGGATCGCGATGGTCGCCGAGCCGTCCGGGCAAAACCACTCGTCGCCCAAGTAGCAGAGCGGTTTTACCGCGATGTCCCTGGCAGTGAGCTCGGCGTAGAATTTGTCGATGCGCGATTCGAGCTCGCTGCCGGCGATTTTGAGCTTCAAATCGCAGATGCGCATCTGCAACAACGTGTCATCGTCCAGCGCGGCTAGGTCTAAGCCGGGATTCTGTGGCTGCACGTGTGCGCTCTTGGCTTTTTCAGGTGAAACGCTCACTGGGCCACTTTAGCAGACCACGGGGGAAGCGGCCAGTCAGAACTGCCTGGCGGAGTTCGGACAGTGCGCCGGTGCTAAGACAGCATGCCGTCGTTCTCGCCGACCTGGGGAAAGCCCAAGACTTCGGTGAAGAACTTGCGCGAGCGCTCAAGATCCTTCACTTTCAAAACTAAATGGTCGACGCGTGGGAACTTCTTCCTTGGAGGGTTGGAGTGCTGGAGTAAAGGGTGTGAAATTCCCATCACTCCAATACTCCATCACTCCAATCGTTTCTACATTGATAGCATGACTTTGCCGAAGTGGTCGCGCCCTTCGAGGTAGCGCTGGGCGGCGCGGGTTTCGGCCAACGGAAACGTTTTGCCGATGCCGGCGTCGAATTTCTTTTCCTGCACAAGTTTTAGAATGATGTCGAGCTCTTTGAAATCTTCCGGTTTCGTCTTCAAATAGTTGGTGATCGAAAAGCGTGTCGCTTTTCTGCCTTCGGTCAGGGCCGGCGGCGGATCGGGAACCGCGCCGAAGGCGCCGCCGATGGAAACCAGCCTTCCACCGGGCGCCAGCGCTTGCAGGCTTTTCTGATAGACATCGCCGCCGATCATTTCGAGGACGACATCGACACCGCGGTTGTCGGTGACCCGCATGACTTCGCTTAGAAAGTCATTTTCCGACACATCGACGGTTACGTCGGCGCCGAGCTGGCGCAGTCTGCGGCATTTTACTTCACTGCCCGAGGTGGCGATGACTTGGGCGCCGAGATGCTTGGCGATCTGGATCGCCGCGACGCCGACGCCGCTGCTGCCGCCTTGGATGAGCAGCCAATCGCCGGATTTCAAAGCGCCGTCAGTCTTCAGACCGAACCATGCAGTGAGCGAAGCGGTCGGCAGCGCCGCGGCCTGCGCGGCGGTAACGCCGTCAGGCACCGGCCGCACTTCGGCGACTTTTGCGACGGCGTACTCGGCATAGCCGCCGAGACTCGGATAACCGACGACACGCTGGCCCACGGCGAATTCGCTGACGCCGGCGCCGAGCTTGGCGACCGTTCCGGCAAACTCCCGCCCTGGAGTCACCGGCAGCGCATCGGCGGCTATTCGATAGGTTCCCTTGCGCAATCCCAGGTCGGCGCGATTGAGTGACGCGGCTTCGACCTTGATCAATACCTCACCGCCCTTGGGTTCCGGGACGGATACGTCTTCGTATTTAAGAACATCTTCCGACTGGCCGAATTCGTGGATGCGGATGGCTTTCATAATCTGCCTCCCATGAATAATTTCTGAATCAAGCTTAGCTAAGCAAGTCTTCCGATGTCAATGCAAGGAAACGGTGGGCGTTTTATCGAACGAAGTTGGCTTGGTAATCAGCCATCGCCGCGCGCACCACTCGAAGCGCGTGACTGCGGCCGTAGGTTTGGGCGATGCGCACTTTGGCTCTTTCTCCCGGCACGAGCTTGTAGGTCAGGAAATAGTGCTGGAGTCGCTCAGTGAAAACCGCCGGGACGTCGTCGATATTGCGGGCGTGGCCCCAGACGTAGTCGTTGTCCAAGACGGCGATGATCTTATCGTCGGCCTCGCCGTGGTCGATCATCTGCAAACCGCCGATGACCCGGCAGCGCACGATGATCTCGTTGCGCGCGATGGTCCGCTCGCTGAGCACGCACACATCCAGCGGATCGCCGTCGCCGCGTGTCGATCCGGGGGCGAGCCGGCGCACTTTCTCGTTGCAGTAGGTTCGGGGAATGAAGCCGTAGAGCGTCGGTGGTTGCGCCGAGGTGCGTTGCGGCCGGTCGACTCGGAGATAACCGGAAACCTTATCGACCTCATATTTCATCAGGTCGAAGGGCGTGATCTCGATATAGGCGTTGAGGAGTTCCGGCGGTTCCGCGCCGGCGGGTAAGCCGTGCCACGGGTGCGGCCGGAATTGGCTGACCTCGACAGACTCCGTTTGGTGGTGAGGTCCGAGCTTTTCGTGTTGGCATATTCTAAAGCTTAGCCTATGAAGCCCTTGCACGATTCAAGTTGCGGACCGATCATTTCTTGCCCCGGGGGCGAAACAGTTCCACCAGCTTTCGCCTGACTGATTCCTCGCCGCCCGGCAGGGAGTCGAATTTTGTCGTGTTATCGATTAGTCGCAGGACTTTCTGCCCTTCGTCGTCGTGATGCATGTTAAGCAGAATTTCTTTGAGGCGCTTTTTGACCGGCTCCGATAAATCCTTGCGCACCGATACGAGATGGCGCGGCATCGATTCGCTTTCACCGAGGATCGAGATCGCCGCTTTGTTATTTTCGTCCAAGCTCGCATAATCGTCGTTACTAAAGGCTCCCGCCGCCACCTTCTTTTGCAGCACGAGATTGACGACGTTTTTTTCAGTACCGGCGAAAGTATAACCGATCTCGCCGGCGGCGACTTTGGCTCCAAGACTCGGTTTTTCCACTACCGAAAATCCTTTCTTGAGGAGAAAAAGCTTGGGAAGAAAATAACCGGAGGTCGACCCAGCGTCTTCGAACGCGATGATTTTGCCGCGCAGCTCGTCGAGCCGGGCGATGCCGCTTTCTTTGCCGGTGAAGATGAGGCTGCGATATTCAGCGATCCCGCCTTTCCACCGTCTGAGCAGCAGCGCGGCGGCGCCCAGGCGGTTGATCACATAGGTGGGATGGGGACTTTCCATGTAGAAATCGACACGCTTCTCGTCAAGCAATTTGATCATTTGCGCGGCGCTGGACGCAACGACCACCGTTCCCTTAGTTTCCCCCGAAGGCGAGAGTTTGCGCGCTGCGTAAGCCGCCAAAGGGCGAAAGTGCTCCTCCACCGGCGCGCGCGGGTCTTGGAAAACCGCCCCTAGCGTGAGCGTTTTGATGCTCGTGTCTGGTTTCGTTTGCGCTTCGGCTTTTAGAACCGCTGTAAGCAGGAGCGTCGCGACCCAGAGTGCGATGGCGAGGCAATAAGATTGCTTTTCCATGGCGGCATCCTCACATTCGTCGAACTCTGAAGAATGCTCGTCCGGGTCCATAGTGAAGACTTTTCACCACGAAGAACACGAAGTGCACGAAGTTCGGAGTTTTGGTCATCCGAACCCTTCGTGGTGCACAAAACAAGCTGAACGTAATACATCATCCAGCCAAAACCTGAAGAACCGTTGTTGCTAGCGTTAACGACTGAGCACCCCCGATGCTTTTGCCGCATGGGTAGCGATGGCGTCCATCAGTGCCGGTGACAAGCAATCGTACGGTTCCAGCTTCAATTCTTTCAGTCTTGCTCTCACGGCGCCCATGTTGGCGGGATCGGCGCCGGACTCGATGATCGATGAGACAAAAGCGGCGAATTCCGGCGGCGCCCAACCGGACTCTGACGACAATTCCGTGTGGAAGAAGTCGAAGCCGTAGAACGGATGCTTCGTGTTATCGATGCGGCCGTACATGTGCACGCCGCAGCCGCTGCATGCGTGGCGTTTGATCGCGGCGTTGGCGTCGACGACTTTTAGCTTGTCGCCATTGGCCGTCACGGTGAGATTATCGCGGCTGACGACGGCGACCTGGGAGAACAGCGCGCCGGCCGGCTTCCAACATTTGGTGCAGCCGCAGACGTGGTTGTGGGCGCATTGGCCTTTGATCGAGACCGCCACTTTCTTGTCGGCGCAGCGACAGAGTAAAGTGCCGCCGGCGAAGTTCGCCGCCGCGGGTTTCACGCCCTGATCCACCGCTGGATGTATGGAAATTGATTGTGCCATTGTGAGTTCCTCCTCTATGTAATCTTGCTTCTGCTCATTCTTCGGAGACCCAAGCTCGGCGAGCTTGCTCGCGACGGGGAGCGTGGTTGTAACCGGCGCGCGATGACGGGTTCAGCGCATAGTTAGACGTTTCGTTGGTGACGTATCGCAAGAATCGCAGTCGGAGTCTGATGCCGTACTTGTTCTGTCCGAGAAGTACCACGCGGCCATGTAACTGTGCTCATGCACGTGGTCTCGCGGAGTGCGACAATATTACAGTATCGACTGAGGCGAATGTCCATCAGGTGTCGTTGAGCGCATAACGAACGCTGCCATGAGCCGAGACCGTCCGTGCCCGCTGCGGTGGTCAAGAGCAGCGTAAAGCGCGCACAGGCAGCACGCCCTAGATTGCCGTCGTATGGTGGTGTTGTTAGCAATCGAGCGTCTCGAGATAAGCACAACAACGCTGGATGTGTGCGGCTGAGCGTGAGATCAGTATTCTTGTCGTCCGAATGCTCGGTCGACCACGAGTGATCCTACGCGTCTGGTGCTCAAGATTCTTCGTCCAGATCGTTCTGAAGCCATAACGAGTGAGTACTCGAGTCTTCCAATTAGCCAAGCTAGATTTCGATAACAATGTCCAGTTTGTATTGTTAAAAGGATGACTTGTCAACTTTTTCATCCTGGCAGATTCCGCCGACTAACGAAGACCACTCTTTTCCCGTTAGGGCTGACATGAGTTCTCAAGAATTCATCAGCGCAGTTTCCGCGCGCTCATGTTGACGAAATCAACTGCGCGGTAGTAGAAGAGCAGTGGAGCGCCATTTTGTATTTCTTGCGAAGTAGAATCTTTTCGGAGAAGAAGCCATGAAACGATCTTTCCCGGTCATCGATGCCGACGGTCACATTCTGGAAAAGGATCACGAGCTGAGGGAATTTCTCCCGCCCGAGTTTCGCGCCGTGCCGGGGAAGCGCGAGTATCCATTGTTTTCCTGGGATGGTTGGGCGCGCGGTGCATTGTCGCCGACGAAACGCGAGCATCCGAGCGTCGAGTTATGGCTGCGCTTTCTCGATGCGACGGAGATCGCGCTCACAGTTCTTTATCCCAACGAAGGCTTGAACATCGGCCTGCAGCGCGATGGCGATTGGGCCGTCGGTTTGGCGCGGGCGTATAACGACTGGCTGCATCATGATTTCTTGAGCGTGAGCCCGCGCTTTCAAGGCGTGGCGCTGTTGGCGCCGCAGGATCCGCAAGAAGCGGCAAGAGAGTTGGAACGCGCGGTGCGCGATCTCGGCATGGTCGCCGGCATGTTGCCGGGGGTGATGAGTCCGATGAAGGGACTGGGATTGCCGGAGTTCGATCCGATTTACCAAATGGCTGAGAAGCTCGATGTGCCGCTGGCCGTGCATAGCGGGCCGGCGGTGGAGCTGGGGCTTGGATCATATGCAGTCCTTTGCCGGTGTCTATCCGCTCAGTCATCCGTTCGCGCAGATGCAGCAAATCACCAGCATGATGATCTACGGCGTGTTCGAGCGCTTCCCCAAGCTGCGCGTCGCCTATCTCGAGTCGGGCTGCGGCTGGGTGCCGTATATGGCCGACCGCTTGGACGAGAGCTGGGAGCACCGGCGCAAGCGCTGGCCGCACCCGACCAAGCAATCGCCGAGCGAAATCATGAGCGGCGGCAATCTGTACTACGCCTGCGAACGGGAAGAGCGCACTCTTGGCGACGGTGGCTGAAATAGTCGGCGCGGGGCAATTACTGTGGGCGTCCGATTTCCCCCACGAACGCCCCTGGGATGAGTTCAGCGGTGACATCGATACGCTGGTGAACCGCAAAGATTTGCCGGAGGCGCTGCCGAAGCAGATACTTTTCGATAATCCCGCGGCGGTTTTATAAGCTTAAAGGTTGGCTGGATAACTGAACGTTCAAGGGTTCAAGGAGTAAAGAGTTCAAGGTGAAGAATCCGGAGTCCGAACCTTGAACTCTTGAACTTTTGAACCTTGAACGGGCATTATTTAAATTGGAGGTTAGCGATGCGCGTACTCATAACCGGCGCCGGCCTGATCGGCACCCACACTGCGAAGGAATTAATCGACCGCGGCGATGAGGTGACGTTTTTCGATTTCGCGCCGCGGCCGGATTATATCCGCCAGGTGACCGGCAAGGATCTGCCGGTGCTGCGCGGCGACATCCGCGATCTGGCGGCGCTGGTGGATGCGTTTCAGACCGTGCGGCCGGAGTGCGTGATTCACCTGGCCGCGTCCGTGGGCGAGGCCAATATCAACAACGTCTATACGGGCTTTCAAGTAAATCTAGTCGCCGCGATCAACGTCGCGGAGGCGGTGCGCTTGGCCGGCGTGCGCAGGCTCGTCCATGCCAGCACCCAGGCGGTCTATGCCGGCGAAGATCCCAAAGAGTTGCTGCGCGAGGACTCGCCGATCGATTGCCGCGAGCGGGTTTACAACGCGTCGAAGATCGGTTGCGAACATGTGCTGCGCACCTATTCGGCAAAGCATAAAATCGAGTTGGCGCTGCTGCGCTTCGCCGGCGTCTACGGTTACTATTCGGTCGCCGGCGGCCCGGGGGTGGCGGTGCAGCAAGCGGTGTGGGATGCCATGGCCGGCAAGCCGGTGACGCTCAATGTTTACGAGACCGTCGATTTCATTTATGCCAAGGACCTGGCAAACGGCATTGCTTTGGCCGTGCATACTTCGCCGCTGCCGCATAATGTTTTCAACTTGGGCAGCGGCCGGTTGACGACGGTGGAAGATGTCGAGTCCGCGCTCAAAGCGATTTTCCCCGGCGTTAATATGCAGCGCGGCAAACTGACGCCGGCGCGGCCGCGCATGGATATCACGCAGAGCGCAGACAGAGTTGGGCTACAGTCCCGAGTACAAGTTGGAAGCCGGCCTGCGCGATTACGTCGCGGAGTTGAAGAAGGGAAGTTAGCCGCAAAGAACGCAAAGGGCGCAAAGTTCGGAAAAGTTCTTTCACCACGAAGGATCACGAAGAGCACGAAGTTCGGAAAGTTATCCGAACTTCGTGCTCTTCGTGTCCTTCGTGGTGAACACGACTTGTGCATTCATTCATAAGGAGACACCACCGTGAAGAGAGAATTTCCAGTCATCGATGCCGACGGCCATGTCATCGAAGACATTAAGCAACTGCGGGAGTTTTTGCCGGGGGCGTTTCAGAAGGAAGACGGCAAGCGCGAGTACGTGTTGTTTCCGCGCGATGGTTGGATGCGCGGCGCGCTGTCGCCGCGCCAGCGCGAGCACCCGGATGCCGAGCGCTGGATCAAGTTTCTCGATCACTGCGGCATTTCGACCACCGTGCTTTATACCAGCGCCGGATTGAGCATCGGCCTGATCCACGATGCCGATTGGGCGGTGATCATGGCGCGGGCGTACAACGATTGGCTGCACCAGTATTTTCTCCGCGTCAATCCGCGTTTCAAAGGCGTGGCGCTGTTGGCGATTCAAGAGCCGCAAGAAGCCGCCAAAGAACTAGAACGCTGCGTGCGCGACTTGGGCATGGTCGGCGGCATGCTGGCGGCGGTGATGAATCCCATGCGCGGCTACGGACTGCCGCAGTTCGATCCAATCTTCGCCGCGGCCGAGCGCTTGAACGTGCCGCTCGGCGTCCATGCCGGTTCGGCGGCGGAGCTGGGTTTGGATCACTTTCACCAGTTTCGCCGGCGTCTACCCGCTGAGCCATCCGTTCGCGCAGATGCAGCAGTTGACCAGCATGATGATTCACGGCGTGTTCGAACGCTTTCCCAAACTGCGCGTGGTGTTTCTCGAATCGGGCTGCGGCTGGGTGCCCTATCTGATGGACCGCCTCGAAGAGAGTTTCGAGCACCGCACCAATCGCTGGCCGCATAAACCGGCGCGCTCGCCCAAGGAGATCATGCGCGGCGGTAACCTCTATTATTCCTGTGAAGTCGGCGAGTCGACGCTGAGCTCGGTGGCGTCGCTCATGGGCAGCACGCAGTTGATCTGGCCGTCGGATTTTCCCCATGAGAAACCTTGGGATCAATTCTCCGGCGATCTCGATAAGTTCATCGGCCGCGAGGATTTATCCGAAGCGACAACTCGGCAGATCCTTTCGGAAAACCCGCGTCGGTTGTATGGACTGGGTGACATGTAAGAAATGCTGGGAGAAAGAAAATTGGCCGCAAAGAACGCAAAGGGCGCAAAAAAGGGAGAGTAAAATGAAAATTGCTGTGATCGATGATTATCAGAATGCTTTTAAAACTTTGAAATGTTTTCCCAAGCTGGCCGGTCATGACGTGGTGGTATTCACGGACACCGCCAACGATGTGGCGAGTTTGGCGACGAAATTGAAAGACGCCGATGCCGTGGTGCTGACCCAGCAGCGTTCCTATTTTCCGCGTGAGTTGGTCGAGAAATTACCCAAGCTCAAGCTGATCGGTCAAACCGGCCGGGCGGCGACCCATGTCGATCTCGAAGCGTGCACCGAGAAGGGGATCGTCGTGTCGGCCGGCGGCTCGGGCAATCCCAACGCGACGGCGGAGCTTACTTGGGGATTGATTCTGTCGTCGCTGCGCAGTTTGCCGCGTGAAGTGACCAGCTTGAAGAACGGCGGCTGGCAGTCGACGTTGGGTATCGGCGTCAGTGGCAAGACCATCGGCATTTACGCCTACGGCAAGATCGGCAGTATCGTTGCCGGGGTGGGCAAAGCCTTCGGCGCGCGGGTGGTTTGCTGGGGGCGCGAAGGTTCGACAGGCCGAGCGAAAGCCGCTGGGTTCGAAGTCGCCAAGAGCCGCGAGGAGTTCTTCGCCGAAGTGGATATCGTGAGCTTTCATCTGCCGCTCAACAAGGACACCCGCGGCATCATTACCAGTAATGATTTAGCCCGCATGAAGCCGAGCGCGTTGCTCGTCAACGCGAGCCGTTCCGGGTTGATCGCCAAGGGCGCGTTGGTCGAGGCGTTGAAGGCCGGCCGGCCGGGCTTCGCCGCCGTCGACGTTTACGATAAAGAGCCGGTTGGCGCGGACGAGCCATTGGTCAAAATGGCCAACGTCACCTGCACGCCGCATTTGGGTTATGTCACCCGTGAAAGTTATGAAGAGTATTACGCCACGGTCGTTGACGACCTCGTCAGCTTCGCCGCCGGCAAGCCGAGCCATGTGTTGAATCCGGATGCGCTGACGAAAAAATAAGCGTTCCTATTCTCAGGCGCTAACCTGCGGCAATATGCTTTCGTAATTGTCACCACGAAGCGCACGAAGACACGAACGGTTCGGATAAACAAATCCCTGACACTTGGTGCTCTTCGTGTCCTTCGGGGTGAAAGAAATCCTTTCAATCGAGGACAATGCCGACGAATTTGCCGGGATGCCGACCCTTCCTTTTCCCGTCACGCTTCTCTTTAACAACTCCGGTGAAAAGGTTATCTAACTGAGGTGATGGCAGTACCGGCGTCGGATCGATCCTATTCCTTCTTTCATATAGTTCTCCTGCTGGCGCTCTGCGGCGTCCTGTACTTTCCTTACCTCGGCAGCACGCCGATGTTCGACAAAGGCGAGCCGCGCGAGGCTTTGGCCGTGCAGGATATTGTCCAGCGCGGCGAGTGGCTGTTTCCGCTCAAGCGCGCCACCGCGATACCGTCCAAACCGCCGATGTTTCATTGGTCGGCGGCGCTGACCTATCAGATTACCGGTGTGCTCGACGAAGCGACGATCCGTTTCCCGTCTGCGCTGTACGCGACTCTCGGCGTGGTTTTTCTCTATCTACTCGGCGCCAACCTGTTCGGTGCGCAGGTCGGCTTGTTGGGCGGCGCGATCCTGGCGACGACGATGATCTATCAAACCCAGGCGGTCAATGCCCGCGTCGATATGACCTTGTGTTTCTTCGTCACGCTGAGTTTGATCCTGTTCTACGCCATTTACCGCGGTTTCTTGCGCCATCCGCTGTGGCCCTATGCGATGTACCTGCTGGTGGGTTTGGCGACTCTTTCCAAAGGGCCGTTGGGGATTGTTTTGCCGGGGCTGGTGATCGCGGTCTTCCTCGCCATCAAACGCAATTGGAAAATGTTTTTCAAATTCGCCTTTCATCCCGGCGTGCTGATCGCATTACTTCTGGTCGTCGGCTGGTATGGCATGGCGATTAGCCGGGGCGGCGAGGGATTTGTCGATCGCCAACTGCTGTCGGAAAATCTGCGACGCTTTGTTGGCGGCTCCGGCCACAGCCATCCAGTTTATTACTATTTGTCTTATCTCTTCAGTCTCGCGGCGCCTTGGGGATTGTTCTATCCGTTTATGTTTTGGGACTGGCGCAAGAACTCGTGGCGACGACAATGATGATGTGCTGTTTTTCCAAACTTGGTTCGGCGTCATGCTGCTGTTTTTCTCGCTGTCGTCGGGCAAACGGGCGGTTTATCTGTTGCCGATCTATCCGGCCTTGGCGCTGCTCTTGGCCGTGTGGGTTCATCGCCAGGCGAAGTTTGATGTTGTTCGAACTTGGTTTCTCCGGCTGATTTCCGGCGTTGCTGCGATCACGGCCTTGATCCTGCTAATTATCGCGCTGGGCGATTTATGGACTCATGATCCGGCCTGGTTGTTCGAGCCCATCGAGAAAATTGCTCAAGCCCAAAGACCGTGCTAACTTTCTCGTCATCGTCAATCAGATCGCCGGTTGGGGCTGGAAGTTCGATGCCGTCGCGCTGGCCTGGGCCGCGTCTCTGGTCGCTGTTCGGCTATTACCTGTGGCGCGGCCGCATGATCGCGGCCGGCGGCTCGTTGGTGGCGCTATCGATTATTTTCGCGTTTTTGAGCCGAGGCTTGGTGGAAGTGAAGATCGCCGAGACCAAGAGCTATCGTGACTTCATGGTCGAAGTGAACCGTCTGGTGCAACCAGCGGACAAGTTGGTTTTGTACGGTGGCTTTAATGGCGATGCCGTGGTGTTCTATCGCGGCGGGGCAGTTGAGGTTGCCGAACGGCCCGTGGATTCCACCGTGGCGCAGATCGCTGACGGCGACGGCTACATCATCACCACCGAGAAAGTGTGGAACAGACTTCAGCAAGCGCAACCTCAATTGACGCCCCCGTTGCTTCGGAGCCGCGGCAGGGGGCCTGAAGGCGACGCGCCGCTGGTGCTGTTGCACGCGGTTCTTCCCGTAGAGCTATTTGAAAAATCCTTCTTTCTCCAGTTCCCGCAGCGCGCGCAGATCGACGAAGTCGTCGAACTTCCACGCTTTGGCTTTAGCCTCTTTGCCGAGCTCGTCAAGCACGGTTTGAATGCCGCCGGGAGTAGGGAAGGGGCGGCGGTCGAGCACTTGAACGGCGCGCGCCAGCGCGTAGTCGATGGTTTCCTGGTCATCGGTGCGCAGGGCGGCGCGGATCGCCGTTTTGGCTATTGCCGGATCGCTCTGCAGCGCGCGGATGGATTCCGACATCCCCTTGATCAGGGCTTTGACGACGCGTAGATTGCGGTCGGTATAGCTACCGAGCATATGCACGGAAAGAAATGGATATTCGATCTTGGTCTCAGCGAGATCGGTGAGAATATTAAAGCCGGCTTTCTTCGCCCTGGGTACGAAGTCGGCGGCCATGATCGTGCCGTCGACGGTGCCGCTTAAGATCGCTGCCATGCGCGCCGCGGAATTGCCGATTTGCAAAACTGTCACATCCTTTTCCGTATCGAGTCCGCCGTCCTTGAGCGCGAGGTTGGTCTGGAAGTGGGAGCCCGAACCGAAGCGGCTGACGGCGACCCGTTTGCCTTTGAGTTGTTTGATCGAAGTGATCGAGGGACCGCTGAGATAGACGTGATTGAAACGGTTGGCGACCACGGCGTTGATGCGCAGATCGGCGCCGCGCAGTTTCATCATCATCGCTTCCGAGCCCTGCGACATGACCATGTCGAAGGTGCCGGCCAGCAGCGCTTGGTTGAGCAGCGAGCCGCTGCTCACATAGATCGCTTCGAGGTCGATGCCGTGCTTACGGAAGATGCCTAAGCGCTTGCCGATATCCAGCAGGTAAACGTTGATGCCGGTCCCGCTGTTGCCCAAGCGGACTTTATCGAGAGTCTGACCTATGGCCGGTCGAGTTCCGATTAACCCTGCCAGAACCGCCAGGACGCCAATGAGCTTCAGATCGGCTTTCATTCAGGCGATCTCCTCTCATGCGAGTGCAATGTGCGCATGCTAATGCCGGCGGCCGGCGAGCACAAGGGGAAAACCTGAAGACACACGGCGCGCCATTGTCTTGTGGGGTTGCGCGACTGGTGCTAGATGATGCTGTCGAGCGACAAGGAGCATTTATGGACCAGAGTCGTCGGAATGTCATCAAAGCTGGATTGGGACTGGGAGCGTCGTTGCTGCTGCGTCCTGAGTATGTCGCGGCGCAGAGCCAACCGCTGATTCAGAAAAAAATCCCATCGTCGGGTGAGGCGATCCCCATCATCGGTATCGGCACGGCGCGCCGTTATGAAGAAGTTAAAAACGATAGCGAGAAAGCGCCGCTGCGCGAAACCATCCGCCAGTTCCAAGCGCTGGGAGGGAAGGTCATCGATAGCTCGCCATCCTATGGCACCGCGGAGGCGGTCGTCGGCGAATTGGTCGATGGTCTGAAAGTCCGCGACTCGCTGTTTCTCGCCACCAAGGTGAGCCTGCGCAACGTCGGCCGCGCAGAGGGCATCAAACAAATCGACGAGTCTTTCAAAAAACTGCGCACCAACCGGATCGACCTGCTCGCCGTGCATAACTTGCGCGACACCGACGTGCAGTTGAAAACCCTGCGCGAGATGAAAGCGGCGGGGCGGATTCGCTATGTCGGCATCACCACGTCGTTCGATAACCAATACGGCGAATTCGAGCAGGTGATGAAGAAAGAAACCCTCGACTTCATTCAAGTCGATTACGCGCTGGACAACCGCGACGCCGGCGAGCGGATTATTCCGCTGGCACCGGACCGCGGCATGGGCGTGATGATCAATCTGCCGTTCGGCCGCGGCCGGCTGTTCAACGCCGTGCAGGGGAAGAAGTTGCCGGAGTGGGCCGCCGAGTTCGACTGCGCGACTTGGGCGCAGTTCTTTTTGAAATATATCGTCTCGCATCCCGCCATCACTTGCGCCGTGCCCGGCATGGCGCGGGCCGAGTATGTCGTCGACAATCTCGGCGCGGCGCGCGGCCGGCTGCCGGATGCGGCCATGCGCAAGCGCATGGAGCAGTTCATCGATAGCGTTTAGGGGAAGTTACGAGCGAGTGGTGAGGTGTGAGGAGTGACGGATTCGGTCGCATCGACGGGTAATGGCGCTGTGCATCGACTTCTATCGCGAGCGATCGATGTCCGGCCGGCCGAGTTGCGCGCGCTTGGCTGGTCGTGGCTGTATATCATTTCACTTTTTATCTCCTACTATATTCTCCGGCCGATCCGCGACGAGATGGGCGTGGCCGGCGGGGTGGAGAATCTCCAGTGGCTTTTCACCGGCACGCTGGTCGGCATGATCGCGGTCAATCCGCCCTTCGCTGCGCTGGTGGCAAAGCTGCCGCGGGTCAAATTCATCGGCATCACCTATCGTTTTTTTGCCGTCAATCTTTTATGTTTTGTCGCGCTTTTTCAGATGGCTTCCGGGGAACAGAGCATCTGGATCGGCCGGCTGTTTTTCATCTGGACATCGATTTTCAATCTGTTCGTGGTGTCGGTGTTTTGGGCGCTGATGGTCGACGTGTTCGACACCGAGCAGAGCAAGCGGCTGTTCGGCTTCATCGCCGCCGGCGCGACCCTCGGCGGTATCTTCGGTTCGAGCTTGACCGCGGCTCTCGCCAAGCAAGTTCCGGCGACCTATCTTCTGCTTGGCTCCGCGATTTTGCTGGAAGTCGCGGTCTTCTGTGTCGGACGTTTGTCACGTTTGTCGTCGGCGTTGAGCGAACGGCCTGCAGGTCGCAACGACGAGTCGCTCATCGGCGGTCCGATCCTGAGCGGCTTGTCCCACGCGCTCAAGTCGCCCTATCTGATCAACGTCAGTATTTTTCTTTTGCTGTTCGCGATTACCTCGACGTTTCTTTATTTCCAGCAAGCCGAGATCGCCAGGAAATATTTCGCCGACCGCGGCGCGCGCACAGCATTTTTTGCGCGCGTCGATCTTTGGGTGAATATTCTCACCCTCGGCGCGCAACTGTTTGTCACAGGCAGAACGATCAAACGTATCGGTGTAGCGCTTACCTTGGCGTTGCTGCCGTTGCTCAGCGTCTTCGGTTTCGGCACCCTGGCCTGGGCGCCGACCATCGCTGCGCTGGTGGCCTTTCAGGTGATTCGCCGCGCCGGTAATTTCGCCTTCGCCCGGCCGACCCGCGAAGTGCTGTTCACCGTCGTGCCGCGGGAGGATAAGTACAAGGCCAAGAGTTTTATCGATACGGTGGTGTATCGCTTGGGCGATCAGGTGGGCGCATGGTCCTATGCCGGCTTGGGCGCGCTCGGTTTGGCGATGACCGGGGTATCCATCGTCGCTGTGCCGATTTCAATTCTTTGGCTGGTCAATAGTTTGTGGCTGGGGAGAAAGCAAAGAGCGCTTGAGGCGGTTCCATACGCCGGATAGTTCCAACGGTTCCAGCGGTTCCAATCGTTCCAACCCGCTCGACGGTCCGACGCCCTTCCGAAACGTTTGGAACCCTGGAACGTTTGGAACCAGTGGAACCGCGGCGTTAATTTTTCGCCGCTGCTAGATCGATATCGATATTCTCCTGCCGCTGGATCTCGCCGAAACGCTCGCGTAGCTCGGCGATGTTGGTTCGCGTCGGTACGGCCAGCTCGGCTTCGAGTTGGAAGATCGGCGTGCCGCTGATCGGCGCGGCGTAGGTTTTGGTTTCCATCGATTCTATATTCACGCCCATGCCGCTCAGCACGTTACTAATTTGATAAACGATCCCCGGATGGTCCATGCACGAGGCGGTGAGTTTGTAGGGCAGAAACGATTCGGCGGTGCTGCGCAGCGCCGGCGTCTTGATCGAGATGGTCAAGCCGGTTTCGCTTTCGATCTCGCGATAATCGCGGCCGATCTTGGCCAGTTTGTTGCCGTCGCCGGTGATCAAGACGATGACGGCGAACTCGCCGCAGAACACCGCCATCTTACTGTCCTCGATGTTGCAATCATGGCGGGCGATGAACGCGGCGATCTTTTCCACTAGACCGACCCGATCCGGGCCGACGGCGGTGAGAATTAGGTGATTGGAGTCTGGCATGGCTTCAACCTAATGAATTCGTCAAACATTAATCGTTCAAGCCGTTCAAAACAGTGTGACAAATTCTTGATCCAATCGGAGAGCACGAAGTGCACGAAGGATTCGGAGTGATGGGATTATTCCGAACTCTCGTGTCCTTCGTTAAGCACTTCGTTCCTCGCTTGGAATCTCCTGATCGTCTACTTTAGAGAAAGAATCCATTCATGATCGCGTCGTGCCAGAGCTTTGCCACCGGGGGCACGATGCCTTGCGGCAGCTTATCGTCTGTCCAGCCCCACGAGTGAATGCCGGCGCCGAGGGAGACGGGGCGGACTTTGGGTGCGGGATTCAAATTGGCGAACAGCGGCAGCGAACGTTCGCAGCGTTTGAGCGTGACGGTGGCATCGTTGATGCCGTGGATCGACAGAAAGTTCGGCACCGGTTTGACGCCGGGGCCCGACAACTCCCTGGTGTAGCCGAGATAACGCTGGACCAAGGCGGCGGTTTCCTGGTGCGATAGTTTGAGCCGAGTTGCGGCGGCGCGGGCGGCGGCTTCGAGGGCCTGGGTCGAATTCTTGTGAATAAAGTCTTCGGCTTTGAAGTTGGGCCGCTTCTTGGCGCTCTCCCAGCGTTCAAATGTAAGCTCGATCAGCATCGGCAGGCCGATGTCTTGGTTCTTCATGCCTTCGTACATGTATCGCGCGGTGTCGCGCCAAGTGCGCAGGCGCAATTGGTTGAACGGAAAACTCCAGTCGTCGCCGCTGACTATCGGATACATCCAGCCGAAGGGCGAACTGCCCCAGCCGAGCAGGCCGGCGATATTGGGGACGCGCTGGGAGGCCATCATCGCGAAGGGGCCGCCGGTGGAGTGGCCGTGGATGTAAATGGAGTATTCGCCCGCGGGAAATTGCCGGCGTGCGGAATCTATGACCGCTTGCTCGAAGGCCACCGGCCAGGCGGCCATGCGGTGGTAAAACTCCGTGCCTTCTTTTGCCGACAGAGAAACCAGCGTGCCGTAGTCTTCACGCTTCGACGTGTCTTGGACCGTCGTGTACTGATCTTTGGTGATCTTGGTTTCCTTGGTCCACAGCGGTGTGCGCGCCGCGCCATCGGAGTTTTCGACGTCGCCGGGCCAATCGCGGTTGGCGTCAAGGAAGTAAAACCGGCCGGGAAACGTCATGGTCGCCACCGGGATGCCGAACTTTTCCGGTAAAAGTTTGGCGATCCGCTGCACCGATTTGAAGTCGGAAACGCCGCCGTGGAGGAGGAAGATGCCGACCTTCTTGCCGTCGGGTCCGGTGGGGATGCGGCGCTGGTCTCTCGGCGCGTAGCGAACCACGCCGATGTCCCAGTCCATGGCCAGTTCATGAATGCGAAAAATATCTTCGCTGATGTCGATGGGCGCACCGGCTTTGGTCGTGACTTCGTCGTTGAGTTTGAGAACTTCGTCGAAGGAAACTACCGCCGGCGGTTCCCAAGAGGCATTGAATGCCATGGAAAATGTCTCCCAAGGACAAATTTACTATGACGGAAATTATGGGACGACGACGCCGATGTCAACGCGGGCTGTCGACAAAAGCTTCGTAAAGCACTTTGCCGGTTGCGTCTTTGGGCTGGGACAAGCCGAGCAGCCAGGCGAGGGTGGGAGCGAAATCGATAATCCGCACGTTGGTAAGTTTCTGTCCGGCGCGAATGCCGGGACCGTTAAGCACCATGAGCGTGCGCATGGAAGGTTGGTCGGGATTGGCGCCATGAGTGCCGTAGGGCTCGGCGTCGGCGATCAGTTGACCGCCGCTCAGGCGCGGGTCGAAGTCATAGCCAGCGGCAAGTTCGATGTAAAGATCGCCGCCGACCTCGCCGCCGATGCCTTTTGTTTCTCCGTCGATTTCCGCATCGATGATTGACACGATCACTTGACGATCACCATCACGCAGCGAGTTGAGCGATTCGCGCAACTTGCGGATTAGCTCATTGCGTTCGTCGCTGCGGACGATGCCGCCCTTGCGGTCGTTTGAATTGATCAGCAAGTAGCCGCTGTTCACCGCCGGGTAGAGTACTTGGGTTTTTGTGAGGTCGACGCGGTTCTGTCCGTCGAGCGCGAGAAAGCCGTTTTGTTGCAGCCAAAGATTGAGCGCGACGCGTTTGTAGCTGCCTTGCATGCCATGGTCGGAGATGATCGCAAATAGGGCGTCGTCAGGCCGCTTGGATAACAACAGGCCAAGATGCTCGTCGCTGGAGCGGTACACCCGTTCGAGAAAAGGCCGGAGCTTGCCGGCGATCTCCGGACGATAGGTCGGCAGTGTTGTGTCGAGATGGCCGCGCCAGGCATGCTCGGCCTCGTCGGGGAACGGCGTGTAGGCGAGAAACAGATCCCAGGGTAAATTCTCAATCGCCCAGCGGTTGGTTTCCATCAACTGGTGCTGCGCGAACATGATGGTCTCCAAATAGCGCGCCTCGGCGCCGCCGCTGCCGTCGTTGGCTAGCGTCCGGCCGAGGGCGCCGTTTTGATAGAGAATGCTGGCGCCGTTGCCGATGAAGGTGCGCACGGTGGCGCCGGTCTCGGTGTCTTTTTTAAACTCAAGATCGCGGCTCGGCCGGGTGTAGTAGAGAAAAAAGTCGCTGCCGTCCGGCTTGAGATCGAACAGACGCAAATAAACTCTCGCGTCAACACTGCCCGTGCCTTTGACCGCGATGGGGCTGGACCAGAAAAGTTCGCTGCCGGGGCTTGGCGGCGCCGGCTTTAGTCTGGTTTTGATCTCGCGGCTATTGCGGCTGGCGGCGATCACGGCGGTGTCGTAGCCGACTTGCGGATCGGCGGGATCGTCGATCAGCAGACCGATCAGCTGGGATTCACCGACGGTAAATTCAAACTCGATGGGCGTCGCGTCGCTCGCCGGCGGATCTTGCCAAGGCGCGCCGCTTTCGCTTTTAACCGCGCGCCGGGTGACGATGCCGTCGCGTCCGGCGATCAGATTGTCGTAGCCGGAGAATCGTACGACGTCCTCGGCCCGCTCCTCGGCGAAGGACGGGATATGCGAAACCACCGACTTCTTGCCGCCACGTTGGGCGGTGGCCCAGATCGGCTCGGCGCGCAGCGGCGCGCCGGCGAAGCCGGCGAGACTGTCGAGGATCGTAAACTGTTCACGTGGCGCGCGCGGTACGCGGTTGCCGCTGATGCCGGTGACCCGCGGTGGCGCACCGGTCATGAGCGAGGCAAAGCCCGGCGCGGTCTTCGATGGATATCCGGCCATGACATCGTCGGCAAAGCTGCCGCCGGCGATGAGCTTGGCTAGGTTGGGCAATTTACCTTCGCGGATTAGTTCTTTCACGAATGACGGCACGGTGCCGTCCCAGGCCATGACGATGGCTTTTGACGCTGCCTGTGCGTGAGTCTGCGGCGGCAGGACAAACTGGAGCGCAAGCAGGGCGCAAACGGTGACGCGAAGCGCGAGTGACGGATTAATCATTGAATCTGGGAATCTGGTGATCGGTATCGGTAGATCGCCAACGCGGGTCACGCAGAACTTTATTGTAACGTCCGGCGCGCTTCGGCGAGATAGCTCATGTCGACATACTTGTCGGTCTTGGGCGGTGGTTGGGCCAGGGTGCCGTCTTCGACCAGCAACTGCATGACCTTGTCCATGCCCTTGGGATTGATTTCGCCGTCTTTGGGGATGGCGTTGGTGTTGATGTAGTAGCGCCAACTCGCTTCGGAATGTTTCTCGCTATACTTAAGCCGCTTGACGATGATGCGCACGGTGTCTTCCTTCTGGTTGTGGATCCATTGGTCGGCGCGCAGGATCGCGCGCAGGAAACGAACCAACAACGCTTTCTTGTCTTGGGCGAAGTCGGCGCGGACGTTGAAGACAGTCTGAACGAAATTTGGCGTGTACTTGGCGGTGGCGCCGAGGTTGATCAAGCCGGCTTCGTCGGCGCCGAAGCTGTAGGGCGGGCTGAGAATCGCCGCGGCGATATTGCCGGTCTGCATCGCCAGGAAGCGGTCGGGCATGCTGCCCATGACGCGTAAGGCGTAATCGCGCGGATACTCCAGGCCGTTGGCCTTGAGCATTTCTTTCATGATCACCGTGTCGCTGGTGATCAAGCCCGACACGCCGATGGTGCTGCCTTTGAGATCTTTGAAAGTTTTGTGCTTGGGACTGGCGTAGAGATCGTAAACCGGCGCGTTGGTCAGGCCGCCGACGATCTTGAGCGCCGCGCCTTTCTCAACCGCCCGGATGGTGGTCATGGCCGAGGATGCCGACACCTGGGTCGAGCCGGCGATCAACACGGGGATCGCCAGCGTGCTGGCGTTCAACACCACGGCTTCAAGAAAAATATTCTCTTTGACGAAAAAGCCCTTTTCCTGGGCGACGTAAATCGGCAAATTGTTGAGCGAAAGCGTGATCGTGCCGAGGGTGATCTTGTCCGGCGCGCTCTGGGCGTGCAGCGGCGCGCCCAAGCAGCCGATCGCCAGCCAGAGCGTCAAGGCAACTGTTTTCCACTGCGCCATCATGCCTCCAAGTGTGATTTGCATTTGCACCGACAGTAGCCGATAGCGATTCGCAGTGTCAACGCGCCGGCGCCAGCATTCAATTTAGCTGTTCCAGCGCATGCAGCGCCAAACCCTCGGCCACCGAGGTGAACTCCTGGCCGGCGCGGATCGGCGCCTTGGGGAATTTGCTGTCAAAGATTCTTCGGATCGCCGGTACGAACGACGAGCCGCCGGTCATGAATACCGCATCGATTTCATGGGCAGCGATGTTGCAATTGGCGAGCAGTCTGTCGACACAGGCTGCGATCGCGCTCACTTCGGCGCCGATCCACTGCTCGAAATCGCCGCGTGCGACGGATTTCTCGATATCGATGGCCGCTTCTTTGAAATGAAATTGGCTGCTCGTCTGTTCCGATAAACCGCACTTGACCGCCTCGATCGCTTGGTGCAGGCGGTAGCCGAGATCCTGGTCGACCAGCTCGATCAGCGCGTCGAGCTTTTCCGGCGCCAGGGCTTGGAAGCGAATCTGCTTGAGCAGTTCGATGTTTTTCCGGGTCTTGAGAAACGACAGGTAGTGCCAGCGTTCCAAATGCTCGTAGAGCCAGTTGGGCACGGGTAGGACTTTGCCGAATTCAGTCTTGTATTGGCTGCCCAAGCCCAGCATCGGCGCCACCAGATGGCGCACAAGTTTACTGTCAAAAGTATCGCCGGCGATGCCGACGCCATCGATTGCCGATCACTTGATCGGCCAATTCAGCTGTCGAAGTTTGCGCCGGTTGCAATTTGACCAGGGAAAAATCGCTGGTGCCGCCGCCGAAGTCGGCGATCAGCACGAGTTCGTCGTGGTCGAGCCGCTGGCGGTACTTGTAGGCGGCGGCGACCGGCTCGGGCAAGAAGTGGACCTCGTCGAAGCCGGCGTTGGCAAAGGCTTTGCGCAAGCGCGCAACCGCGAAGGCGTCGTCCTTTGAATCTTTCGTGCCGCTGAAGTGAACCGGGCGGCCGACCACCAGCTTGGTGCCGAGATCGCCGAACTGAGATTCGGCGGACTTGCGCAGATAACGCAGCAGGGTGCCGATCAATTCTTCCAGTGAGAAAGTTTGATTGAATATCTGTGTCTGGCTGAATAACCGGCTGGCGAGATAGGACTTGGTCGATTGAATCAACCGTCCCGGCATGCGCGCATTCAAATAGCCTTGGATCGCGTCAGGCCCGGCGACCACGCGCAGCGAGCCGCTCTTCGAAGCCTCGTCTTGCTCAAAGTAAAGAATCGACCGAAAGGTCGAGCCGGCGCCAAAACGGGCGAGCTCCACGGTGTGGTCGGCGTGGGCGAGGGCCAAGGCGCTATTGGTGGTGCCGAAGTCGAGACCGAATGCTTTGGACAAGAAAGTCTCCGTGGAATTGATGCGAATCTCAACATCATAACATTCCACCGGAGAATTCCTGAACAGTGGGAGGGGTAAATCGTAAATAGTTAGGAGTAAGGAGTCAGAAGTCAGTGGGGTCAGAGATCTCCTAACCCTTCACGCCTAACTCCTTACTCTCACTTTTTTGCCGCGAGTTCTTTGGCAGCGGCGGCGGACAGCGAAAAATCGAAGATCGTCGCCGCCGGCAGATCGGCGCTCAGGCCGGCGGTGGCGGCGAGCATGGCGATGTAGGCTTTACTTTGCTCGGGCGTCGGCACGCCGTCGCGGGAGTAGGTGTCTTTGACGCTATCGTACGCTTTGACTGCTTGGGTTGGCGTGAGCGCCATCCATTTGCCGATTAATGCCGTGGCGTCTTCCCGCTGATTCGCCGTGTATTCCAAACCGTCGATGGCGGCTTTGAGAACTTCGATGACTTCGCCGCGGTTGGTTTTGATTTTCTCGTCGGTGGCGGCGAGGCCGGCCTGGGGAATTTGCAGCAGCGTGCCCATCTGCACCAAGCGCTTGAGCCCCATCTCTTCGCCTTTGATATCGGCCGGAGCGGCGATGATCGCGGCTTCGGCAAGGCCTTTCTGCACGGCGATCAAGCGGTCGATGGAGGACGGCGCGTTGATGATGGTGGTCTTGGGACCGAGCTTGTAGCGCTCGATGAGAAACTGGATTTCATAGGCGACCAGGTTGCCGAAGCCGCTGCCGGCGATTTTCTTGCCGGCTAAATCGGTGATTGCATTGACATCGGCGCGCACGACCAGGGTGTGTTGCAGTTTCACCGAGGCAAACATGATGACTTTCGCCGGCGCGCCGCGGGCGGCGGCGGTGGCGATGGTGCTGGGGATGATCGTGTAATCCACCGAGCGATTGAGCAGCGCCGCCGCGGTTAAGCTAGGGGCCATCTGGATCATCTCGACGTCGAAGCCGCGCCGGGCGAAGAAGCCTTTTTGCACCGCGGCGTAGATCGGAAAGTAGCTCAACGACGGCGCCGCGGTGGCGATCCTGATCTTGGTTCTGCGCCGGGGCGTCGGCGGCGAAAGCCTCTGCGCTCGATTGTAGCAGCGTGTAGAAACATAGAATGGATAGGACAGATCCGACAAAGCGCCGTTGGGTCATCGCCACAGCTCCTTTAGAAAGCCCGATTGTTTGATCTCATCGATGTAGCTGTTGTCGTAGAACGCTTCTACTGGCGTGCTGTTGACCGCAGCGCGGTCGGCGAGGCCGAGGTCGGCCATCAGCCGCACTGTCGAAACAACGGAATCTTTCGATGAGGTCGGATCGCGGGCAACGGTTGCGAGCGCGTCTTTGTAGGTGCGGTCGAGCAATTCGGCATCGCTTTGGCGCGCGTACTTGGCGAGTACTTTCTTGGCCAGGCTCTCGTTCGCCCACATGGTTTTGACGCCTTCCATGGTGCCTTTGATCAAGCGCACCGTCACGTCGCGGTTCTTCGCGGCAAAGGACCGGCGCGCGGCGATGCCCTGCGAAGTAAAATTGATTCCTAACCTCTGGTACTCCGGTGTGCCGATCAACTCGCGAAACCCCTCTTTGACCAGCTGAAACGATAGTGGCGCCGAAACCATGGCGCCGTCGACGATGCCCCTTCGTAGCGCGGCCGCTGCTTCGGGCTGGCCGCCCATTTGTAGAATGGTCGCGTCTTTGATCGCGAATTTATCCAGGATCAACTGAATCGCTAAGTGCGGCACCGCGCCGAGGCGGCTGATGCCGATCTTCTTGCCGCGCAGGTCTTCGCCCTTTTCGATGGACGCCCGGGTGAGCAGCGAAATGCTCATCGGCGTGAGAGCGCCTATGGTAATCACGTCGCCGCCTTTGAGCACGTTGGAGATGATCGCCGGTCCGGCAAAGCCGGCATAGTTGGCCGAGCCTGACAGCATCGTCTGGAGAATCAGCGACGAAGCGCCGAAGTAGACCAAGTCGACATCGAGCCCATGCTTCTCAAACAGCTTGGCATCCTTGGCGATCATCCAAGGTAAACTGCTTGAGTTGATCGGCGAGTAGGGGAAGGGGACCTTGATCAGGGCTTGCGCGCGCAATTCACCGCCACTCGCAATCAAAGTCACGAGCACGAGCACGAAGACGAACACGAAATTAGAGTGTTGGAGTAATCGGGTGCTGGGTCGGATCATCATAATTAGCGAAATAGCTTCTGGAACTCTTTGCGTTTCTCGGCGTAGAAGATCTCGCCGAGATCGTCCATCTCGACGAACTTGATCTTATCCGCGTCGGGCACCGGCGGGTAGACGCCTTTGCGGTTTACGAACTCGCCGGCCTTGGCCATGATGTTCATGCTCTCGTCATCGAGGAAAAAGTCGATGAAAGCTTTGGCGGCGCTCGGATGGGGCGCTTTGTGGAAGATCGACATGTAGCTGGCGTCGCCCAGGAGCCGGTAGTCGCCGCGCACGTAGTCCACTGGCGCGCCTTTCTGGCCGTTCAAAAATACGTAATAGACGTAGGTGATGCCGATGGGAGTCTCGCCGGTGGTGACGCGGTCGGCGGAGGGGGCGAAGGATTCCACTAGGATCGGCTTCATCGCGGCGAGATCGCGGATAAATTTGTCGGCCCGGTCTTTGCCCATGAGCTTATGCAAGTTGGCGAGCCATTGCGCCGTCGTCGTGTGCAAGGTCGGATCGGCCATGACCAGCTTGCCGCGGTATTGCGGCTTGACTAGATCTTCTAAAGTCTTCGGCGCGTCGGCGGGTTTTATCTCATTCTTGTTATACATGACGCCGACGATATGGTTGCGCGCCCGCGGTCCCAATTGCGGGTCGATCGCGTCTTTGGGAAAGTCTTTGATCATCGGCGATTCGTATTTCGTCAGGATGCCTTCCTTGAGCATAATCCGCTGGGTGTCTTCGGTGGACATGACCAGATCGAACAGCGCCTTGCCGGCGCGCGCTTCGCTGAGCGCGCGCTCCATCACCTTGGTCGCCGAGGTGCGCCAGTAGTCGATGGCGATGCCGGTCTTTCTTTGAAAGGATTTTTGCAGCAGTTCGAATATATCCGATTGCATGGTGCCGTAGACGATCAGCTTGCCGTCTTTCTTGGCCGCTTCGATGAGCTTGGCGTCCTGGGCGAAGGCAACGTTGGTGAAAAGCAGTAGTAGCGAGATGAATAAGGATTGCTTCATAATGATCTGCACCTCTTATCATTTATCGATGTAGGGGCAACCCCCCGTGGTTGCCCGTCCGAACAGTTAAATTGCGCCGAGGGCAGGCAAGTCATGTCCTAGTCCCCAATCCAAATTCGAAAAGCGGTTCCGCAGACGAAAATCCAAAACTTGTCCTGAACGAATGTGAAGGATCTTGATTCATTTGATCACCCGATTCGCCCGCGAGAGAAACTCCGGTGAAAGTGTCAGTCCGATCTGTTTCGCCGCCTTCAAGTTGATGACAAACTCAAACTTGGTCGCCTGCTGCACCGGCAGGTCAGCCGGTTTGGCGCCTTTCAAAATCTTGTCGACGTAAACAGCCGCGCGCCGATAGAGGTCATCGTAGTCCGCCCCGTAGGACATGAGACCGCCTTCATCGACAAACTCCTTCTGGGAGTAAATAGCCGGCAACCGGTATTTGCCGGCAAGCTCGACGATCCGCTTTCTTTCGGCGAAAAAGGAGGGACTGGAGGTGGTCATAATCGCGTCCACCTGTTTCTGCTTCGCGGTATTAAAGGCGCTCTCTAAACCCTTGGCGTCGGGTTGAGTTTCGATCTCCTCCAATTTTAGCTTCAGTGCCAGAGCCGCAGGCCTAAGCTCTTTCATTTGGAGGTCTACTGCTACGCTATTTGTCGACCGCCGCATAAGTACCAACTCGGGCGAGCTTGGGGACCGCGTCCTTGAGTACCTCTAGCCTTTTGGTATTTAGCTCGGTTGCTAAATTCGAGAAACCGGTGACATTGCCTCCCGGCCGCGCCAGGCTGGCAACCAGACCTTCGCCGACGGGGTCCGCAGAGTTCGTCACCACGATAGGGATGGTAGTAGTGGCGCTCTTGGCCGCCAACGCCGCCGCCGGCGATGTAACGATGATGACATCAACCTTGAGACGGACAAGGTCTGCCGCAAGCTCAGGTAGGCGCTCAGTCTTGTGGTCTGTAAATCGGTATTCGATGGTGATATTTTTCCCCTCGATCCAACCAAGCTTCTGCAACTCCTGCCGGAACGCCTCCATGAGGACCGACCTGCCAGAAGCGGTGCTTGGATCCAGGAAACCGATGCGGAGGATTTTCCCAGCCTGTTGCGCGTTGGCGGTGGGAGCAGAAATCACAATGGCAGTTGCCAGTAACCAGATGACTATGGATTTCATCATGGATTTTTATCTCCGAGGTTTTTGCTGACAACTGATCGCGGACTGGTGGCCGCTGTCATTTGATAATCCTACGTCGCCCGCGCCAGCACCTCCGGCGGAATCGTCAGGCCGATCTGCTTGGCGGTCTTCAAGATTGATTACAAACTCGAACTTCGTCGGCTGCTCGACGGGAATATCGGCGGGCTTGGTGCCTTTCAAGATCTTGTCGACAAAGTCAGCGGCGCGCCGGTATAAGTCCGTAGAGCTTGGCGCGTAGCTCATCAAGCCGCCGGCCTCGACAAACTCACTCGCTGTGTACATCGCGGGCAAACCGTTCTTTGCTGCGAAGTCCAACACTTGGCGTTGCTGAGTATTGATAAGTGGACTTACGGTCGTAACGAGCGCCTGGGCACCCTCGGTTTTCGCTCGCGCAAATGCGCTCTCGAAATCGTCAAGGCCTCGCACTGGAAGCGATTGAAGTTTGAATCCCAACGCCTTAGCGGCAGCCTCCATGTCTGTGAGGGTCAGGTTTCCCCTTGTTCCACCTTTGAGACGGACTAGCTCGGCTGCCAGATCAGGCAGCCGTTCGAGTTTCCCTTCTGCATATCGGTACTCAATGACAATGTTTTTCCCTTCGACGTACTCAAGCTCGCGCAGCCGTTGGCGAAATGCTTCGACCCGGGGCAAATAAAAGGATGCGGTGGTCGGCAACATAATTCCTATCCGGGGAATTCCCGCCGGCTGCTGCGCCTCGGCTGGGAGGCAGGGAGCAAGCAGCATGGTAACGACCAGGATTGATCTGAGAGAAACTATCCTCATTGCGCACCTCGTGCTGGAAGCTATCACGCATGTGGCACTGGCGAAAAGTATTATTTACGGCAGATAATGAACCAGGTCCGTCACTTTCTCCGTGGGGTATCCGGCGCTTTGTCACACAGTGCCGGCACCATCGAAAGAGGCGCGCCGAAGGCGGCGCATGTCATACGGCGCCCGCTTCACGCAAATGGGCCTCGATTGCCTTCTAGCAACGCGCTTCTCCACTCGTTAACATGATGCGTGGCGAAATCACTGCCAGACAAAATCAGCTTTATCGAACCGATGTATGCGCTCGGCGTCCGTAACCTGCCCGAAGGGCCGGACTGGCTCTACGAAATCAAATTAGACGGCTATCGATGTTTGGCAGGGAAGGATGCCAGCGGCGTGAGCCTATGGTCGCGCAGAGCGAATGCTCTCACTCTCAGTTCCCCGCAATTGCCAAAGCATGTGAACTTCTGCCGACCGGCACACTCGTCGACGGCGAGATCGTCGCGATGGATTCCAAGGGACAAGTCTCGTTCAATACGCTCCAGCGTCACCGCTCCGAAGCGTCCGCGATCCGCTTCTACGTCTTTGACCTTCTGATCCTTCGTGGCCGAAGCATGCTCCATGAGCCGCTGTTGAAACGCCGTGACGCACTCACCGACCTATTGCGACCCGTCCGTAAGAAACCATCAGTGATTGACCTGTCGCAAACCGTGACCGCTTCCGCCAATGACATGATCCGGGCGATCACGGAACTTGGACTTGAAGGTATCATCGCCAAGCGGCAAGATTCGCTTTATGAGCCTGGAAAGCGCAGCGGAGCCTGGGTCAAATATAAGGTTAACAAAGGCCAGGAGTTCGTCGTTGGCGGCTACACTCCCGGCAATCCCTTCGATGCCATAATCGTAGGGTACTATGAGGGCGACAAGCTGCTCTATGCCGGGAAAGTTCGCGCCGGCTTTGTGCCCCATGTACGGCGCGAAGTCATGGCCCGCATGAAACCGCTGGAAACCGATGTCTGCCCGTTCGCGAATCTGCCGGAGAAAAAGAGACGCACCCAATGGGCGCTTACTGCCGAAGAAATGAAAAACTGCGTCTGGCTCAAACCTGAGTTAGTCGTACAAATCGAATTTACCGAATGGACACCGGACGATCACTTGCGCCATGCCGCGTTTGTCGGGATTCGCAAGGACAAGAAAGCGCGAGACGTGGTTAGAGAGCCAGGATAGGCAGGGTGCCACTAGAACATCCTAAAAACTTGACGCCACCTAGCGCTTCTGATGACGGCGCGTGGTTGGGAAACTTGCGCTTCGAGCGTCGCGATAGTGAAGATGCGCTTAATCGCTGTAGTTTTTCAAGGGAATACGTTACGGAATCATATCGGCCATCGAGACGGCGACAATCGACCGCGACCGAATTAGACCCCCAGCGAATCTGAAAAACCCTTACGTTCATTCGCTCAAGAAGAGCGCCAAGACTACGCAATAATTGAGACACAGTAGAGTATGCCTCACTTTGAAAAGAATCTTGTCGTCTTCGCTGCTTCGCCTGCGTCTCAAGCCGAAAAATATCCGGCAGCCTGACCCGTACTGGACCGGTAACTACTGGTCGGTGAGTGGTCTGCGCGGTAAACTCACTAGGACTGAATTCATGGGGAACCCATTCACCATTTTGAGTCAGGGGATCACAGGTGACGATATAATTCGGACCGTCCGTTTCCAGCACGAAGTTACGGATGTTCGCAGCCTCGAGCAACTGCCCTATGACACGTAGTGATTCAGAGTGAGCCATATGATGCGATACCCCAATGTAGTCATTGATAATTTGCTCGTCGTAGCGTTGATCCTGAGGGTATTCTAGCGAGCCGTTTTTCACTATCATCGCCTCCGCGGGGGCGGTTTCAATACATGAAACTATCGCGCCATGGGAGACGAAACCCGCTTTGGTGGTTTCTTTGATGTCGGATCGCCGATGGGCTTCTTGGGTTTCGTCGGCTCTTTTATTGGAGGTCTCTTCGGTGAGGGTGGTTCTTTTCTCTCGTCGTAAGCTTGTGTTTGCCGCTTTCCCTGGCTCATTGCTGTTTCCTTCCTTCAAATGATGTCCCTGATTTCAGGGCATCAACCCGGCATACGGGACTATATAGCCATTCCTCTTTTTTGTCCCGGTTTAGCGTTAACAAAATCAACTACATGGACGCAGGCAAAACGCTGGTCCGTGACTCGCCGCGCGTGCTTTCTTTTGACATTCCTGGTATCGCCCACTTCCTCCGGTCAAAGACAGACCGGCTGCAACCACAGGGGCACACCCTGCGCTTGCTGTTCGAGTCAGCAAAGTAGTGCAGTTCGGCTTGATAGAAATCGATAACTGGTGGCGGAGGCAGAAGCCATACGCGATAAGGAAGACGAGTTCGAGAACATTGTGAGCGAAAAACTTGATTAGCATTCACTGAACTCCGGGTCTCGTTGAAAGAGAAAGGGCTCGACAAAGAGATCGACAATCAGATCGACAATCAGACACTCCTAAATGCGATAGATACTTGGCTTCATGCAACGAGGAACTATCTGCTCAACGTCAACTGATCGCTGCGTTTCACTTACCCGCCGTTGAGCTGTTGCGAATTGCGAACAGAAACACGATTAATTGCGACTATCGTATTTGAGAGAGTATATCGATGTGCGCCTTAGCCCAAACCAGGCCCGCAACCTCCGCGTCATGCGCGCTACTATGGCCTTCTGCTCCCCACCAGTTGTTTAAGTGGCTCCCAAATTGATCTGGCGTCCAGGTCCAAACGTCTGCCGCCCAGAGCCCATTTTTCTGCTTCATCGTCACTTCGATCGTATGGCCCTTGTATACCGTCTTCATCGGACCCGCTACTTATCACCGGCTCACAGATAGTCAAACCCTTGGACGGCGCGGAAGTGGTGATCGCGAAATTGTCTAATATTGAACAGAAATCCACGGCCGGGTGCGGGATTTCTTTCCTATGGCACCATCGCCCCGGGGGTAGAAACCAAGTAAATGACTGACAAGGTGTTAATAGAATGGGCTTCAGCGGAGGCGTTTCTTATGAAGCGGAAGCCGAAGCGCACGACCATGTGGGTGATCTTTGCGAGTCCGCAACAGTTTAAAAGCCTAGAAAAGCGCTATATCGACAAGAAGGGAAGCGTTACTAAATTAAGATCAGACATTGCCAGATTCTTTACTCGCGGAGAAGCTGTAGACTTCGCAAAAGAAAGGAAGATCCAGTTGACGGTAATCCGCTATATTGGCCAGGAAGATTTCACCGAGTTTGAAATGCTGCACGGCAACTGAGGCCCTTACTCGCCTTAAATCCCCTTCGGCTTTTGGCTGTTACGATTTGACCCGGTGCAATAAATGTCATAGTCGCTTTTCACTGTCGGCCGCTTTGCTTCATTCCGCTTTCCAGTCGACGCGGGCGCGCGCCACGATTAGAGAAAATGCGCTGGCCACGTAGAACCTATCTGTTCGAATCAACTGACCCCGGCGTTTCACCCGCGGGCGTAGGAGGGTGTTTTTTCATTTCATGCTGCGCATCAATCTTTTCGATTGCTCGATTATCGTTGCTGTATACTCCATCGTATGGTTGGCAGCATCAATTACCTCGCGGGTTTTCACGGTGATCAGTTCGATTTGTGCGATAGTCATCAGGACCTCCCTCGGTGGTCCTAGAGACAATCCATCATGCCGGGTATAGATTACTGTTCAGTATTGGACGCCTCTGGTGCTTTCTCTGGCGCCGGGTCGTTGGGCTCGGGTGAGGTTGAAACTAACGAAGTTTATTTTG
Source organism: uncultured delta proteobacterium (assembly GCA_963760795.1). Classification (GTDB taxonomy): domain Bacteria; phylum Desulfobacterota; class Binatia; order UBA9968; family UBA9968; genus DP-20. The sequence continues at coordinate 37,122 of CAVXEP010000013.1, read as the reverse complement.
GGCGTATAGATTGAGTCGCTTACGACCCAATTGCAGACCTGCATGCTCCGCTTTTACCTGACTAGAGTAGCCTTTTATTTCGCTATGTTGGCGCAAGCCTTTAGTGGTTTCAGTTATCGGCCAAATCAAAATCTTCGCACTCCAGAGCCCATCCACCTGCCTCGTCGCCGTGACGTTGATTGTATAACCCCTGTATGCCGTTGTCATGGGCCTGCTAAATTATCCGATCACGCCGAAGATAAGGACGAGGATTTTCCGGAATTCCACGGCTAAGCAATAGCACTCACGGGCGCCGCTGTACTATCGGCCAAAGGGCGTAGGACTAGGTGCCGCTCTACAGGAAGAACATTATACAGACGACGATAAAGAGTGGCAGGATCACGCCAAGACTAAGCGCAACGATTGTCCAGGAATCCATCGGGAGACACTAGCACTTACGGATTGAGCGCAATGTCGTCCACATGTCCGCACTCAGTGCATCGCGCTCGAAGACAGTCCTTCCAGACCGAAGGATCAAGCGGTGTAGTGTTGGGTATCAACTTCATCACACCTTTGCCGCACTTCGGACACGTACTATTTGGTTTGACCATATCGTCACACCTTTCTTGTTCGTGAATTTGCATGCGAATAGGCACACGCGGGCTTGATAGAATCAATAGGGCATGGAGCTAATTTATAGGCTAACGCATTTGAGAATTGCAATGGCGATCGGCGCCTTGCTTTATCTCTGGGACGTGCGGTAGAAGAACGCTCCGTGAAACGTGGCTACGATGCAGCGTTTCTTCTCTGTCTTAGCGATCATTGGTACCCTGTTTGTTTTCGCCGAAAACGGCGCGGAAGGAACACCATTCTATGCGCGACGTAGTGAATCTCGGCGAACAACAAACCAGACTACGCAGTTCAACTGGCGCCGATCACGAAGGCTTTTACTTCTGTCTTAGCAAAAATGGGGGCTAAACAACTCGAAGTTTATAAGCGCCGTGGAAAGAAGAAACTCGTCAAGAAACGTCGCAATTGAGTGCAAATGATGGAAATTTTCATTGAGCTGTTCCCAACCGAGGTCAAGCTCTTTCTTAATCACGTTGACCACGACTCTCGACTTGGGCGATTACTACTTCAATCAGAAGCTGCACGTCTCTCTATCCCCTGGCCGATGAGTGCAATTCGATGTAGTGAAAATGACGCCTTACGGTTACTGGAAATTGCCACAGCACAGTGTCCAACCTCGATAAAAAGAATACGCCAAGGGCTTAGAGAGGCCGGAGTTCTAACCACTTAAGCGCCCATCCGTACTCTCGTAAAAATCATAGTTGACCTTCAGTCCCTCAGAATGATTTAAATCGATTTCTAGCGGACAATGTGATGAGCGTTGACCAAGGCGCAGAGATAACCCGTGTTTTGGCACTAATGGGCCTCGCCGAGGATTGGCATGTAGAACCTGATCCTAACGGTCTTCCGGACATGGTAATCCTTCGAGGGCGTAGAGTTTCAATTCCGGTCTCGTTGCCAGACCTAGGTGATAATCCAGACGATGAGATAAAGACAGAGCGAATCCGAACCGCCATCGCGAAAGCCATTGTGTTGGCCTATGTAAAACCGATCAAATAAGCCGCACTCATCACCATGATGGAACAATACAAAGACCTTTGGATTTCCGGGCATGCCACTCCCGGCTATCCCGGCGGCAATAACTCGACGCCTGGCGCTTGCGTCCTATACCAGCGCCGCGACAATTCAGTGTTAGAGCTAACGACACTGAATGTACACAACTTCGAGTTGGAGAACCGTGAGGTAGCCGAGTTGGTCGGTCTGGAACTCGCTAGGCTGATCGTTGACGCTTGCTATCCTGAACTTATGCGCGAGCGGGAGGAAATTGAGCAACGAGAACGACGGCAAAACCCGAGATCGCCTTACCGACGGTAATAAGAATCCCACCGGCGCTCACATAGGAAGGAAGCACGCCACCAAGGACCCACGGCGCAGGGAGTCCCGAAGCCGGCTTAGGGACGATTGCCGCAACATCCCATAGGTTGAAACCTCTAGTCGGATACCCGGGCATTTTGACGGGTTAGGAAATTTGATTATTTTTTTTGAAAGGTCTTCACTTCCACTTTTCCAGCGCTATGCTTAAGTCAGTAGTTGGCGACTCGTGTAAGAGTTAGCTCTGCTATTTGGCTTTGCCTCCCCATAGCACAGCAGGGGTGGATTACAGCTAGGGGTGATACCGCAACGTACCGCCAACTCAGGCGCCTCAATCGGGGCGCCTTTTTTATGCTCGACCTACCGTCCGCACTCGGCATGCCCTCTCGCGTTGGTGGCCGCTGTCATTTGATTATCCTACTCGCCCGCGCCAACACCTCCGGCGCAATCGCCACGCCGATCTGCTTGCCGGTCTGAAGGTTGATCACGAACTCGAACTTCGTCGGCTGCTCCACCGGCAGATCGGCGGGCTTGGTTCCCTTCAGGATTCTGTCCACGTAGTATGCGACGCGCCGGTAGCTCTCCGCGTTGGTCCGCCGCGTAGGACATGAGCCCGCCGGCATCTACAAAGCTTCTGGTGATGTACATCGACGGTAAGCGCCTTTTTAACGCAAAGTCCGCGATCCGATTTGGGTTAGCAAACATTAGCGGGCCCGACGGGGGCACGTAGAGTCCATCCGGGCGCTGCTTGTTCAGTGCGGCGAATACCTTCTCGAGACCGTCCGCACCTCGGACCTCCCATGGCTGAAGAGTCAACCTCAGCGCGTGCGCCGCGACTGGGAGAACCTCTTTCACATCGAGTTCAGAGCCGGGTAAGGCTGGATCGTAGAGTACCGCGACACGGACAACTTTTGGAACCGCCTCTTTGAGCAACTCCAGCCGCTTCCCGCCTAGTACTCGGGAAAGGTTTGTAATGCCGGTAACGTTGCCGCCGGGACGGGCAAGGCTTTCAACAAGGCCTGCCTCGACAGGGTCGGACCCGCCGCCCGCTATAACGATGGGAATCGTCTTGGTCGCATTCTTGGCCGCACGAATCCATGGGTCTCCTCCTGGTACCACGATGAGATCAACCTTGAGACGTACAAGCTCGTTCGCAAGCTCAGGGGCCCGATCGATCTTCCCCTCCGCATATCGGTACTCGATGGCGATGTTCTGTCCATCTATGTAGCCACGCTCGCGCAGAGCCAGACGAATTCCCTCGGCACGGGCGGACTCACGAGCTGGATCGAACGGCGCTAGATACCCTATCCGCAGGACTTTCTTCGGCTGCTGGGCCTGAGCTGGAAACGCTCTGAGCGAGGAGCAGAGAGCATAGAGCTAGTCTAGTGAATTTTTTGTGCATGGGAGTTTTTGCCTCACCCTCGTCCTCGTATGGGCAACCTGTTCCCATTCGTGGGAGAGGGAAGGCCCCTACTAGGTCAGGGATCAGATCCGGTAAAACTCCTTGGCGTTGTCGTAGAGGATTTTTTGCTTGGCGTCATCGGATAACTCCGGGCGCTTGAGCAATTCTGGGATGTCCTTCAAGAACTCGCCGTAGACTCGTTCGTGCGGATAGTCGGAGGGAAACATGATGCGGTCGGCGCCGATGACTTGGCGACACATAGGCGAGGGAATGTTCTTCCGGTTCGCAGCTGACGTACACCGGACAGTCTTTGACGTAGTCGCTGGGTTTCTTTTTCATGTTGGGAAACGAGCGGGCGCCGCGGGTTTCGTATTCGTAATCCAAACGATCCATCATGTAGGGCAGCCAGCCGCAGCCGGCTTCGAGGAAGGCGATTTTAAGCTTGGGAAATCTTTCCAACACGCCGTCGCAAATGATGCTGGTGAACTGAATCATCAGCGGGAACGGATGTTCGAGGGCGTGGACTTGGCCCTGGTCTTCGAAAAAGTCGAAACCGAAGCCGCGGCTCGGCGCGCCATGGACGCCCAAGGGCACGCCGAACTGCTCGGCTTCGCGAAAGATCGGCGCAAAGTCGGCATGGCCGAAGGCTTTGCTCATCACCATGGCCGACGGTAGAAAGGCGCCGACCATGTCGAGCTTCTCCACGGCGTAGCGCAGCTCTTCGGCCGCTTTCGCGGGATCTTGGATCGGCAGCACGGCGACGCCTTTCAAGCGCGAGTCTTTTTTGATGTAGCGGTCGTGGAACCAATTGTTATAGGCCCGTGAAACCGCGCAGGCCCAGGCCGGCTCTTGGACTAAGCCGATGGCCAGCGCCGCGGTGGGATAGAGCACGGTGCTTTCCAGCCCCATGTTGTCGACGAACTTGATAACGTCTTCCGGTTTGGTCTCGGTTACTTTATCCGGGCGCCCGGCGCCGAGACCGCGCGGCCAGCCGTCGAGGGACGGGAACAGCGGATACGCGCGCGCCCGGCGCATGCCGCGGTATTTGCCCTCGAAATACTCTTCGATCTCCTCGTGATTCTCGTAGATATGGCCGTCGGCGTCGATAACTTTGGACTTGGTCATGGTTCCTCCCGGGGTGACGTAACTGTCACGGCGAAACCTAAGCCGCGGCGGCGCGTCTGTCAAGAAAAGTTATAGACCGCGGTTGGTTCTGCGCCGCCGATCAGCTTGGATTCACCAGCTTCGGATAGAGAAACGCCACCAGTTTCGCCACCGTGGCATCGATGGGGCCGCGCATGGCGTTGCTGTTCGATCGCTGTCGGTGATTGGGCGGAAATCTCCACGCGAGGGCGGTTTGCCTGCAAGGCTCGGGTGAGCATAAGGACCCGCTCCTTGGCCGAAGCGCGCGCTTCGATTTTCGGCGCGGCATTGACCAAAATGACCAGGCGGGAGATTTAGCTGCCGAGTTCTCGACACTCCTGCGGCAAATCGGCGGCGCCAAGAGCACAACGGAGCATGCGCAGTTGCGAGCGGGTCGACGGATCGAAACTGGCCGAGTACAAGGCGACGGATTCGCTCGCGGCAGTGTGGCAATCAACCAGGGGGGGCGATCAGGAAAATAAGCAGCCAGTACATCATAACGGGACTGTTGACTGTTTTTCTTAACGACAATTGGATCGAAGCGAGCCGTTGGTCTATTTCCACAGCTCTTTGATAAACCCGGACTGCTTCAGTTCGTCGACGTAGGTATTGTCGTAATAGGCTTCCGGTGGCGTATTGGCGGCTAATGTGCGGTCGACCAGGCCGAATTCACCCATGAGTCTCGCCATATTGACCATGGCGTCGCGCGGCATGGCCGGATCGCGGCCGAAGGTGTCCTGAGCGAATTTGTAAAGCCGGTCGAGGATTTCCGGCTGGCTTTGCCGGGTGTATTTGGCGAGGGTTTTCTTGGCGAGGCTTTCTTGTACGGTCATTACTTTGATGCCTTCGAGCACCGCCTTGATCATGCGCGTCACGGTGTCGCGATTCTTCACGGCCCAGGAACGGCGCGCGGCGATGCCGCCGGAAATCAGCCGGCTGGTGAATTTGCTGTAGTCCTGGGCGCTGACCAATTCGCGAAAGCCGTCGCGGATGAGCAAAAAGGACTGCGGCGGCGACACCATGGCGCCATCGACAATGCCGCGGCGCAGGCCGATCTCGGCTTCTGACTGAGTGCCCAACTGGAGCATGGTGACATCTTTGATGGCGTAGCGGTCGAGAATCATTTGCAGGGAAAAGTGCGGAATCCCGCCCAGCCGGCTGATGCCGATCTTTTTGCCCTTGAGATCTTCCGGCTTCTCGATGCTGGCGCGGGTGATCATTGGTTGCGCCAGCGGCACGGTGGCAGCGACCGAAATCACGTCGCCACCGCGCAATACGTTGGTAACAATTGCCGGGCCGCCGAAGCCGGCGATATTCGCTGCGCCGGAAAGCATCGACTGAATGATCAGCGCCGAGGCGCCCATGAAAATCAAATCGACGTCGACGCCGTGCTTTTCAAAAATCTTGGCATCCTTGGCGATCATGAACGGCAGCGCGCTGGTATTTATCGGCGAATAGGGAAAAGGGACTTTAAGGAGCGGTTGGGCCGATGAAGTTGCCGCGCTGAGCAAGCAAGTCACGAGCACGAGCACGAAATCGGCGTAAGGGAGCGTGGAAGTGTTGGGTCGGAAAAACATTTATTGGAATAGCTGGTTCTTTTGGCGGACGGTAGTCCGTGAACTTTTTTCTGTCAAGCGACGATTTGAGCTGCCGCGATAGACGTTGCTTGCGGCAGCGGTTTTGGGTTAGACAGGAGGAAATTAACTTTTCATTGGAGGAATAGTTATGGCACGCAATGGAATCCCCGTGGTCGATGGCGACGGTCATGTGATGGAAGACTGGGACGCGCTCTTGCAGTATATGCCGGAGCCGTACATCAAGAGTGGCCGCTTCAAGGGGCGGATTTTTCCGCCGCTGGATCATCTGCATTCGGCGACGCTCTATCAATTGGTCCCCGGCGCGTTCAAGCCGGTGCGCGAAGACGGCTGGCTGGAGTTCATGGAAGATGTCGGCATCGAGCGCGCCGTGCTTTACAGCACCGGCGGCTTGGCCTTCGGCAAAGTGATCACCCGCGAATTTGCCGTCGATGTCGCGCGGGCGTGGAACAACTGGTTCGCCGATACCTATTTGAAAAAGAGCCCGCGCTTTCAAGGCTTGGCCCTGGTGCCGCTGCAGGAGCCGGAGGAAGCGATCAAAGAAATGCGCCGCGCCGTGACCGAGCTCAAATTCTGTGGCGTCATGCTGCCGTCCACCGGCTTCAAAGGGCACCTTGGCGACAAAGAATATTGGCCGTTCTACGCCGCTGCCAACGAACTTGGCTGCTGCATCGGCGTTCATGGCGGCGCCCATGAGGGACTCGGCATGGATTGGCTGACGCCCTACGCGCCGATCAACGGCTTGGGCCATGCGGTGGGCCAAATGGTGGCCTTCGCCGGCATCATCTTCAACGGCATCTTCGACAAGTATCCCAATCTGCGCATCGGCTTCATGGAGGCCGGGGTGGCGTGGCTGCAAACCTGTTTAGAAAGATTTGACCGCGGCTGGGAGACCCATATCCAATACGATCCGCGCAGCGAGTACCTCCAGCTCAAGCCCGGCGAAAAGGTCAGCGACTATATTCGCCGCCATGTCGAGGCGGGACGCATCTTCGTCGGCTGCGAGGGCACTGAAAAAGGGCTGCATCAGTTGGTCGAAGCGGTGGGCAACAAGCCCTTCATGTTCTCCAGCGACTTTCCCCATGAGGTCAATAACGAATATTGCAAGCATGAAATCGAAGAGATCATCGAGAATGAGCATCTCACCGACGATGACAAGCATGCGGTGCTGCACCGCAATGCCGAGAGGTTTTACGGCTTGAAGCCGTTGGGCTAGTCGGGACGCCATAGAAACCCGTTGCGCGAAAGTTTGAGCTTGAATCGAGCTTCCGCCCGAGCTGATGTCGGGTCTCACTGGCGGGTATTTCATGAGGCAACTCCAATTCAGGTCGACGGCTCTACCGAGGACGAGTTGGAGCGGTTGAGGAATTCCACCGACGGCTCGAAGGGGAAACTTCTTCGGTCGGCGTTAGCCATAGGCGCGCTGTTGATCATCTATATCGTGGTTAAATTCGGTAATGGTTCAGTTCGATTGTGGCTCGGCTGCTTGGAGTGGGAAAAATTTCTCGCTGCGCTCGAAATGACCATACTTCGAGTGGTTGTCATCCCGAACCCTTCGGCTACACTCAGGATAAGCTCCGTGAACGATCTTGCCAAACTGAACCATCAGCTTGATTTCACGGTGCGAGTTAGCCTCCTTAGAAACCGAGGATAAGTACAATGGACATGATCGATGTCCGGCGATATTTTCCCTGCTAAACAGGCGATTGAGATGATCGATCAGGTCGATCTCTCTTTGCCGATTGAAATACCGCCGGTGCCAAAAGAAGCCGAGCCCGATAATGTGCCGGCGGAAGAGCATCGCGCGCTGTTGGCGGAGATCGCCGAACTCAAGAAATCAAAAAACGCCTACATCCTGGCGCACAACTACGCGCCGCGCGATATTCAGGATGTCGCCGATGCGGTGGGAGATTCTCTTTACCTCGCGCAAAAGGGCGCGGACTCCGAGGCCGAGGTTTTGGTCGAAGCGTCGGTGTTGTTCATGAATGAAATCCTGGCGATCCTGAAAAAGCCCGGCCAGCGGGTGCTGGCGCCGGATTTAGGCGCGCTCTGTTCTCTGGCCGCGCACGCCGACGTGAACAAGATTCGCCAGTGGCGGCGCGAACACCCGGACGGTATCGTCATCAGTTACGTCAACACCTATTTAGACGTGAAAGCGGAGAGCGATTACTGCTGCGCGTCGGCCAACGCCGCGAAAGTCATTCTCCATGTGTTGGAACATTCCACAGCCGACCAGCCGATTCTTTTTCTTCCCGATGTTTATCTTGGATTCTACGCGGCGAAACTGTTGGAGCAGCAAAAGCAGTCCGTCGACCGTCTGTGGCTGATGATGGGCGCATGTCATGTCCACGACCGCATTCGGCCCTACCATGTCGAGCAGCAGCGCAAACTCTACCCCGACGCCGCCGTGGTCGTGCATCCCGAGTGCGGCTGCACCAGCGCCTGCATGCGCCAGATGGCCGAGGGCAAAACTCCGGCGGACATGATGCAGTTCCGCTCGACCCAAGGCATGGTGCAGTTTGTCCGCGACACGCCTCAGCAGGTCGTGATCATGGCCACCGAAGTCGGTAATATCTATCCGCTGTCCAAGGCGGTGCCGGGGAAAACCATTATACCGGCGAGCGCCGAAGCCGTATGTGCGTTCATGAAACAGAATACGTTGCGCAAATTGCGCAACTCACTGCGCGACGGCGTCCACGAAATCACGGTAGATGCCGAGCTGGCGGCGCGGGCGCGGCTGCCAATCGAGCGGATGTTGAGTATCGTTTGATTGCGCGGCCTGAGTGATCGATGCGGCGCGGCAGAGAAAGGTGACTGATGATGGAAAATGTCATTGAAATCGTCAATCCGATCGGCGTCCCACGCCAGCAAGCGAGCAAATTAGCGCCGCGCCGCTACGAAAACCTCGCCGGCCGGCGCGTTGGCTTGCTCGATAACAACAAGCCCAACGCCGACAAGTTTTTGCAATTCATCGGCGAATTTCTCCAGGCGCGTCATCCCGATATCGAACTGGTGACCAAGCGCAAGATGACCCGCATGGAGTCGGATGGTTTGGCGGCGCTGGCCAGCCGCTGCGATGTCGTTATCAACGCCTTCGCCGATTGAGGCTCGTGCACGTCGTGGAGTGTCCACGACTCGGTGCAACTGGAAAGCGCGGGAGTCGCCACGGCGACGGTGGTGAGCAGCGAGTTTTGGACGTTGGCGCAAGCGGAAACTCGGTCGCGTGGTATGGCGAATCTGCCGCTGGTTAAAGTGCCCCATCCGGTCGGGACAATTTCGCTTGAAGCTCTACGCTCAGTGGCCGAGTCGGTGGTCGATGCCATTGCCGGTAAACTAGTGAGCGGCAATGGTGCGAATGCGCGCGATCTCGCATTATCCGCGCATGCCAGCGAAGGCAACACGGCTTCCAGCTTATACGCTCCCAGCGATCCCGCCGAGATGTTCGGTTACTTTTTCGAGCGCGGCTGGACCGACGGTTTGCCGGTATTGCCGCCGACGTTAGCGGCGGTGCAGACAATGTTCGCCGCCGGCGGCAAGACGGCAGATGCGCGTATTGGGCGTCATTCCGCCGCTGAACGGCGTTGCCACGGTCGAAAAGATCGCCGCCAATGCGGTGATGGCCGGCTGCTTGCCGGACTATTTCCCGCTGGTGCTCGCGGCGCTGCGCGGCATGACGCGGCCGGGCTACAACCTCGATGGCTTGCAAACGACCACGGGCAATATCGCGCCGCTGGCCATCGTCAACGGCCCCTGCCGCAATACTTTGGCGATTAATTACGGTGCCAACGTGCTCGGCCAGGGCTGGCGCGCCAACGCGACCATCGGCCGGGCGATTCGATTCGTCTTGACCAATATCGGCGGTGCTCGACCCGGCGGTTTCGATAAATCGACCATGGGGCAGCCGGCCAAATACACTTTTTGTTTCGCTGAAAACGAAGAAGAGAATCCTTGGGAGCCCTTTCATGTCGAACGCGGCTTGGCGCGCGATTGCGATACGGTTCATATGTTCGGCGCCAGCGGTATTTATAGCGCGGTCGACATGGCGAGCCAGTCGGCAACCGGTCTGCTCAAGACTTTCGCGCTGACGATGACCGGCGGTTTGGCCAGTGGCGTGACCTCGACCGAAGTGCTCTGGGTGATTTGCCCCGAGCATGCGGCGATCCTGGCGCGGGATGGTTATTCCAAGGCGAAACTGCGCGAAGCGTTGTTCGCTCAAGCTCGTGTGCCCTACGACAAGATCGCCGATGAAAACTTAGAGCTGCTCGCCAAACGGCGGCCCCTGTGGTTCACACCGGGTAGGTTGCGCGAGGTTGGCGTGATCGACCGACCCGAGGATATTTGGCTCGTGGTCGCCGGCGGCGCGGGCGCCAAGTCGGCGTATATTCCGGGGCGCACCGCGACGCGAATGCAGACGGTGGCGGTGCGCGAGCGAGGAGTGGAGTAATGGAGTATTGGCGTGATGGAATAATCGGTCAGAATCGGCAGTTCGCGACCCGGCTGATTTATTTCTGGGTGCTGTTAATGCCGGTGCTGGCAAATGCGCAGACCAAGTCGATCATCATCGGCGAGGGAGTGCGCGGGGCGATGTATTTGCCGGCATACATCGCCGAGGAGAAAGGGTTCTTCAAGCGGCGTGAGCTCGATACCCGCATGGTGACGTTCAGCCGCAGCAACGACATCAATGCCTTGGTGTCGGGCGATATTCAATTCGACCTGACGTCGCCGGATAAGGTCGTGCATAGCGCTCTCGGCGGCTTTCCGGTGAAGATGGTGATGGGCACGGCACGCGGGTTGAATCTTGCCTTGACGGTGCATCCGTCGATCCGCTCGGCGGCCGATCTCAAAGGCAAGTCGGTGGCGATCACCGGCTTTTCCGGATTGCCCTACACCGGCCTGCTGCTCTGTTTGCGCGAGCTCGGTCTGACCAAGGAGCAGGTCGTGCCGCTCAACATCGGCGGCAAGAGCGCGCGCTTCGAAGCCTTGCTCGGCAATCGCGTGCCGGCGGCGATCCTCGATCCGCCCTATACGACGCTGGCGGCGAAGGAAGGATATCGCTTGCTCGTCGATCTGGCGCCGCTGGATGTGCCCTATTTACGTAACATCGTCGCGGTGTCGGAGAAAACCCTGCGCGACGATGGCCGCATGGTGGCGCGCTTTGTCGCCGGCCTGGCCGAGGGCATGCAGTTCTACCGCAACAAGAGCAACAAAGACGACAGTATGAAGATCTTGGCGAAGTATCTGCGCCTGCCGCTGGAGAAAAACCGCGCCATGATCGAGGAAGGCTACGAAACCTATCGTGAAATGATGTTGAAAAAACCTTATGCCGATATCGGCGCGATGAAGATTCTGCTGGAAATAATCGCCGAGTCCAATCCTAAGGCCAAGAGCGTTAACTTAGCGTCTCTGGTGGATTCGTCGTTTGTCGAGCGTTTGGACCGTGAGGGGATGTTCGACCGTTAGCGGCTGCGTGCACTGCACCCAGAGCGCTTCGACTCGCTCAGGACGAACGGAGAAGGAGTTGAGTTTACCATCGAAACCTACCGTTCGTGGTAAATTGGCTAGAACTCTGCGTCGGGGGAATTTTCTAAAGCGGATCGTCCTGGAGCCGGCCGATCATGCGGCGCCAGACGTTCTTGTCGGGTTGGGTTTGCGGCTTTTTGCCGTCCAGTTGGCCCATCAGCCGGGTCTTTTCCTGCAACTCATTGCTCAGGTTTTCGCATTCCAGAGAGAGCCGTTTGATCAGCTTGCCAATTTCCACTTCTTTCGCCGCCGTCGCTTGAAGGACGACCTCTTTATCTTTGAGCTGGGTTTCTTGGCGCTGCACTGTTCCCTCGGCATCTTTGAGCCGCTGTTCGAGCTCAATGATATTTGCGCGAAAATCCGCTTCGGCTTTTCTAAACATGTTGGTTTTTGACTTAACCAGTTCGTCGCGCTGGCTCAGTTGGCTTTTGAGCGCGGTGCATTCCTGGTTGAGCGCTGCGGTTTTCTCGGCGACTTCCTGTTCGAGTTGCTCGGTCGTGTATCCGGGGGTGTTGGGGCGGTTGGCCAGTTCGTTGATCTGGCGGTTCAACGATGCGATCTCGGTTTCGCGTTCTTCGAGTTGGCGCTCGGCTGCGCGCAGGCGCTGCTCCGTTGACGCCAACTGCTCGCGCGAGCTGTTATCGAGCATGGTGAAAGCGAGATTGCGCTCCTGAAGCGCCGAGGTACTTTGCTCCAGCTGGTTGCGTAACGTCGCGACTTCGGTCTGGCGGGTTTCTTCGCTGCGTTGCGCGGTTTCGGTTTGCCGGATCGCGGTGACACAGGCGCGGTCCGCGAGGTTGCTAAGCTTGCCGATATAGTCGAGCAGTTGATTGGCCTGAGTCTCAATTTCGGCCAAGCCGGAGGCCTCGTCGAAGGATAAATTTGGCATGTCGCTATAACTTTTTTCGGGCTCAACCTCGGGTTGGCTGCGAACTAGCGATACAACGTTATCATTGGCACGCATTGCAAGATTTCCTCCGCCGATACTAACAGGACAGGGACACTAGAGTTTCAGCAAATGTCATACCATCTGGGGCACTTGGCGGACTGATCATAACTGCTCGAAAAGGTGAGCTTATTTTTAGCTTGATGCCATCGCGATGGCGGTTAACGTCGAAACCTGGCCAATAACGTCCATGCGTCGTAAATAAGAGCAATTTAATCGACCGTGGATAGCGATATGGGGCGCGCAGATTTCCGAAGCGTCAATTGACTTCGTCAGCGGGGATGAAAAGCAGTGGCGCTTTCTATTTCGATCGACGTATTAGTTCCCAGCGTGAATTGCTTCAAAGAGTCCGGCGCCGGCAAAGTGAGTTGTTGCGCGCGCTGCAAAATTTTGCACGATTGGAGCGAAAATATTTTGACCAGTCGATCGGCGGAGAACTATTGTGAGCCCGATTGGCAAATCCCTTCGGATATCAAAAACCACCCGCGCTCATGACAGTGGCGAACGGAAATCGGACGCAGATTTTGACCAAGGCGGAGGGACTTGGCGCCGAGGTCAATGAAGAAATCGAACGGGTCGGCGCGAGGAAAGCCAACGCAAAGGCTGAAGTTCATGGTCTTTATCGATGGAAAATTAGCTTCAATGAAGGTAATCTGCGCCACATGAGATTTGCAGCGACGCTTCTTCACCAAGCATTGAATCAAGCCCATGGCCGCGAATAAGCTCAAAGGGCTGGTCTTGAGCGGCGGCCGCGGCACCCGGCTGCGTCCGCTTACCCACACCGCGGCCAAACAGCTCGTGCCGGTGGCTAATCGGCCGATTTTGTTCCATGTCCTCGATAACCTGCAAAAAGCCGCGGTCAATGACGTCGGCATCGTGATCTCACCCGAGACCGGCCAGGCGATTCGCGACGCTGTGGGCGACGGCGGCGCCTGGGGTATGAGCGTCTCGTTTATCGAGCAGACCGAGCCCCTCGGCCTCGCTCACGCGGTGAAAGTGGCGCGGCCCTACCTGGGCGACGACGCCTTTGTTATGTATCTGGGCGATAATCTCATCGGATCGGGAATTGAAAGCTTTCGCGAAGAGTTTGAAAAGTCCGCTGCGGTTGCTTCGATCTTGCTGAAGGAAGTCGACAACCCGTCAAGCTTTGGTATCGCCGAAGTCGATGGCCAACAGCGCGTGCTCAGTCTGGTGGAAAAACCGAAGCAACCGAAATCCAATCTCGCGCTAGTTGGCATTTATTTTTTCACAGCAAAAATTCACGATGCCATCGACAAGATCGCGCCCTCCTGGCGCGGCGAATTGGAGATCACCGACGCGATCCAGCTGTTGCTCAGCCAGGGCGGCCAAGTTTTGAGCCATCGCATCGATGCCTGGTGGCTTGACACCGGCAAGAAAGACGATTTGTTGACCGCCAATACCGTCGTGCTCGACGAGTGGGTGCAGCGCAAGATCGATGGCGAGATCGATGGCCTGAGCCAGGTGACCGGGCGAGTGCGGTTGGGCAAAGGCAGCCGCGTCGTCAATAGCACCGTGCGCGGACCGGTGGTGATCGGCGATCACGTGCTGGTTGAGAACTCTTTCGTCGGACCGTTTACTTCCATCGGCAATGGCTGCCGCATCATCTCATCCGTGCTCGAACATTGCCTGTTGTTGGAAAGCGCGCGAGTGGAGTTTGTCGACCGTCTTGAAGATAGCTTGCTCGGCAAAAACTCCGCCGTGGTGCGCGAGCAAAAGAGCCGCCAGGCCTACCGCTTGATGATCGGCGACGACTCCGAAGTGTTGCTCTGATGCCGTTTACTTTTACGCCCACCAGCATTGCCGACGTCATTATCATCGAGCCGCGGGTGTTTCCCGACGAGCGCGGGTTTTTCATGGAAACCTACAAGCATTCGGAATTCGCCGCCCAGGGTATTCGCGAAATATTCGTGCAGGCCAATCAGTCGCGCTCGGCGCGCGGCATCTTGCGCGGTCTGCACTTTCAAAAGCAGCCGAAGGCTCAAGGCAAGCTCGTGCGCGCCATCACCGGCACGATCTTCGACGTCGCGGTGGACCTGCGCCAGGGGTCGCCGAACTGCGGCAAATGGGTCAGCATGGAGTTGAGCGCGGAAAATAAAAAAATGCTCTACGCGCCGGCGGGTTTCGCCCATGGTTTTTGCGTCGTCAGCGCCGAAGCGGATATCTTGTATATGACCAGCGATGAATACGCACCGGCACTTGAGTCCGGTATCGCCTGGGACGATCCGGATTTGCAAATCGCCTGGCCGGTTGCGGCGCCGCAACTTTCGCCGCGCGATCGCCAGTGGCCGCGGCTGCGCGACGCCGACGCTGGCTTTGTCTTTCACGGTGGCTGATCGCTGCGCGTTTCGGCAGAAATGATGAAAACTATCTTTGTCACCGGCGGCTGCGGTTTTATCGGCAGTAACTTCGTTCGCCTGCTGTCGACCTCTACGGATTACCGCATTGTCAATTTCGACAAGCTGACCTACGCCGGCAATTTGGAAAATGTCGCCGATATTAGCCGGGAACGCATGCGTTTCGTCCAGGGCGATATTTGCGACCGCGAACTGGTCGAGCGCATGCTTGTTGAAGAGCAGCCCTGGGCGGTGGTCAACTTCGCCGCCGAGTCCCATGTAGATCGCAGTATCCTCGACTCGTCGCCGTTTCTCCAAACCAATATCGGCGGCGTGCAGTCTTTGCTCGAAGCTGCGCGGCGGGTGGCGGTGGAGCGTTTCCTGCACATTTCCACCGACGAAGTTTATGGCGATAAGGAAGCCAAGGCGCCGTCGAACGAAGATTCTTCCTTGGCCCCAAGCAGTCCCTATTCGGCGAGCAAAGCCGCCGCCGATCTGCTCTGTTTCTCCTATCGCCGTACCTATGGATTGCCGATTCTGATCACGCGCAGCTCGAACAATTACGGACCGTATCAGTTTCCAGAAAAGCTCATCCCATTGCTCTTGCGCAACGGTCTCGGCGATTCCGACTTCCCGGTCTATGGCGACGGCTTGCAGATCCGCGATTGGATTCATGTCGAGGATAACTGCCGGGCTTTGTTGGCGGTCCTGGAGAAAGGCCAGATAGGTTCGATTTATAATATCGGCACCAGCGAAGAGCGCAGTAATCTCGCCGTGGTCGAAGCGATCTGCGGTGCCCTCGCGGCGCACAAGGGCGTTGACCTAGGCCAACTCACCGCGCGCATCCGCTACGTCACCGACCGTCCCGGCCACGATCGGCGCTACGCCCTCGATACTGCCAAAGTACGGAATGAGCTGGGCTGGACAGCGCGCGTGGAGTTTCCCGTCGGCTTACAACGGACTGTCGATTGGTATTTGTCCCACGCCGACTGGGTGGCGCGGGTGACTTCGGGTGAATATCGCAACTACTACGAATCGGTTTACGCCCAGAATTGGGGCAAGACCTCCTGATGGATCGCGTCGTTGTTATCGGCAGTAGCGGCCAACTGGGCCATGACCTAGTCGAGATTCTGCGGGCTGCCGATCGTTTCGAGGTGATCGCACTCGACCATAGTCGGATTGAATGCTCGGAATTGGCTTCGGTGCGCCAGGTTTTGTTGCCGCTCAAGGCTCAAACGATCATTAACTGTGCTGCTTTTGTCCGAGTCGATGACTGTGAATCGCTGGCGCGCGAAGCCTTTGCCGTCAACGCCATCGGTGCGCTTAACGTTGCGCGGGTTGCCGCTGAGAGCGGCGCGAAATGCATTTACATCAGCACCGATTATGTTTTCGACGGCGGCAAAGATACGCCCTACATCGAGTCCGATGTGCCGGCGCCGATCAACGTATATGGCACGTCAAAACTTGCGGGGGAGTATTTAGTCGAGCAGGCGGTGCCGGACTGGTCGGTTGTCAGAGTCGCCAGCCTATTCGGCAAGACCGGCGCGCGCGGTAAGGGCGGTAATTTTATTGAGACGATCCTCGCCAGAGCGCGCAAAGGCGAGCCGCTGAAAGTCATCGACGATATTCAAATCTCGCCGACTTACACTCGCGATGCGGCGCAGGCGATCGCTCAACTGATCGCTGGCGATGCCAGAGGAATTATTCACGCGGCTAACAGCGGCTCTTGTACCTGGTTCGAGTTCGCCAAGACGGCCTTGGAACTTTGCCAATTGACGGCACCGCTCGACGCGGTGGCCTCGTCGCAGTTTCCGACACCGGCGCGCCGGGCGAAAAACTCGGCACTGGCGAGCGCCAGGTTGCAGCAAGAATTCGCCATCACCATGCCGCATTGGCGCAATGCCCTGCGCGCTTATCTGGCCGAAAAAGGCTATCTACCATCTTAAGCGGATTTCTCTTGCCGCAGCCTTTGCGCCGCGGACGGAGATCATGCTAGTAACCTGGATAAATCTATTACCGCGAGGAAACCATCATGCGCATAGTTGAGAAACTATTTACCACCAAGCAACATGGCGTTGCCGGATATTTGGCAGCGCCGGAACGCAGCCAACCAGGTCCGGCGTTATACCTGATCCATCCCAAAGGGGGTATGGGCGAGTACATCAAGACCGAGACGCGCAAGTTCGCCAAGCTGGGCTACACGACGTTCGCCGCAACTGTCTTCGAGCAGTTGGGTTTTCCCGAAGAGACCCATATCGTCACCGGCGCGCAGATCCAGGCCAAGACTCCCGACCCCGAGTTCACCCGCGTGCTCATCGAGGGCTGGCGTTTCTTGCTCAAACAGCCCAACGTCAACAAAGATCGCGTGGCCGTGTGCGGCTACTGCATGGGCGGGCGCATCGCGATTCACTTCGTCGCGGCGGTGCCAGAAGAAGTGCGCGCCTTTGTCGGTTATTATCCGACCGTGCGCGCCGAACCCGATTCGCCGCTCCGGCCGGTGCATCCGTCCAAAGCCGTGCAGAAGTTTCGTTGTCCGTCGATCAATTTATACGGTGTCGACGATGTGACGACGGTGCTGCCGGTGCAAGAGCAGATGTACCAGGCGTTCAAAGAAAATGGCCAGTCGCTCGAGTGGCACTTCTTCCCCTTCGGCGGACATGGTTTTGTCGATCCAGGCGCGCCCGGTTACAATCCCCGCACCGCTGATTTGTCATGGCCGTTGGTGGCCGACTTCTTGGAGCGCAATCTAGTCTGGAGTTCTCCCGAGGTGGCGAATCCGAACGCCATCGTCTAGAAGTTGCAACGGTATCTGAATAACAACGCCGCCCTGGATGATTTTCCAGGGCGGCGTTGTTTTAGGTAGGTGAGTAGCGAAATTGGTTTCGCGCAACCGTTTCATCCCCCGCCGCGCAAAGTACCCTTAAACTCGTCGACGGTCATTTTGCCGGCGACCATCAGCTCCATATCCGAGCCGCTGGTGTAGTGGCTCCAGTTGCCGATCTCCAGGTCCCAGTGCATGACTTTGCTCATAGGGGGGAGGTTGGCGGGGAGTTGTTGGTCTTTATAAGAGATTGGGATCTCCATGCCACGGCCGAGGCCGCGCACGTTGGCCTTTTGTTTTTTGCACCAATCGAGTACTTCGGCAAACGTCATTACTGCTGCTCCGCTGGTTTGTTCTCCAATTTGACCGGATTGTATAGATGTTCTTTCAGCCCGGTATGAACACCGTAGATCACTTTGCCGATCTTAGGTTTTTTCAATGGCTCGGTGCTTACCTGGTAGAGGATCAGCCGTTCGGTGCCGGTGTTGTTGAGCTGGTAGAAAAAGCCCGGAGGGACGTGGACGGCTTGGTGTTGTTTGAGATGAAACTCTTCGCCGTCATGCAATCCCCTCATGGTGCACTCGCCCTGGACCACGAAAAAGGTGTGATCGGAGCCCGGATGGCAGTGCAGCTCGTCATTGATGCCGGGCTCGTAACTGTTGAGCGCGATGTGGAGCCGGTCGGTTTGGGTCGGACGTGCGTAGTTACGGCCCGTGGGCTTGCCCCACTGAGCCTCATTGACGACGTCGACTTTGGTAATCTTGTCAATTTTTTCCATGGATGTCCTCCTGGTTAGTTCGGTCCCACTAAATCTACAGGATGTTACGGCTGGAACACAAGCGTCCAGGCTACCGGTATCACAGCGCGTTGGCAGAATTGATCCCTCGGCGGCCAGCCGCGGCGCACCGGTGGGCTGGCTGCCGACGAAGTTGTGCCGGTTAATGCGCCGCATCCACACGCGGCGCTGTTGTTCATCGATTTTCTGCTCAGCCCGGAGGGGCAGAAGATGTACGTCGACAAATTTTTTACACCAGCGCGACGCGCAAAGTCAGCTATGAAAAATGGTATCCCACAAGGGGCTAACCACGGCGGAGTATGAGGAGCGATCAGAAAAGTGGCTCAAGTTGCTGCGCGAGATTAGCCGAAAGTAGCTTGCGGGATACTCTCCCGTGTCAATAAATAGTGCAGCTTCCCCTTAGTTAACAGGCGTTTGCCAAGATTTCGGAGTATTACCTTGAGGATTGGCTAGCTAAACCGGCCCGTTGGGCTGGAAAAATATTTTCAACCCGGCGAAATTCAACGGGAAACCTCCCATTGGTGGGGTGAATCCCGCGCCCCCTCCCTTTGACGTCTAACTAACCGGTGATAAGCGTACCTGCGCCAACTAGGGGGAGGGCAATATGGCTGCTAAAATCGACTGTATGACCTGCCGGAAACGGCCGAGAAAAAAACCGCGAAAATAGCGGATCGAAGCTCGAAAATTTCGCTGGAGCGAATAGCAAAAACAAAAAGGGCCTGCGCTAAATAACGCAGGCCCTTTTTTGTTTGTGAGCGAGTTAAATTTTTAGAAGAAAGCTAAGGTGCGCATTTCAATGCTCTCGCGTGGCGGCGCATCCGGTGGGCTGGTCGGGTCGTCAAAGGCGCAGTGGGCCGTCCAGCGGGCGCGGCCGTCTTTCATCGAATCGAAGGTCTTAAACACCATCGCCTCATTGCGCTGCATGTTCGGGAAGTAATACCAGCGGTGCTGCGGATTGAATGAGGAGTGGTAAACCTCGCCGCGGCGGTCGGGGTAGATGCGCGCGCTCGCTATTAACTCCTTGGTACCGATGGTGCGGGCGTCGGCTATCGCCAGCGGCTCTCGCGTAACCGGTTTATTAATCGGCCGCCAGGTTTGCACCACCGCGAAGCGATGTTTGAGTAGGTCTTCGGCTTCATCCGGCAACAGGTCGCGCACACGCTGCGGTCCGGACCATTCGGTGTAGTCGTTATGCGCGTTACGCACCGGGCCGCTGATCTGTTTTTCCTCCCGGGTCGCCATGTCGGCAGAGCGCAGCGTGTGATCGAATACCAACACCCGTTTGGCGCCGGATATTCGCTTTACCAGCTCCTCGGTTTCTTTGTAGTAGACCGAGCGCACCTCCGCCTCGTCGTAGAAATTCTTTACCTGGGTGTCATGATCGACCAGGACAAACCCTTCACGCTCCAGTGACAGCCGATCGGCGATGGTGCGGCCGTTGTAAATCGGCATCGAATGCTCGGCGTATTTGCCCTTGCGCTTTTGATCCGCCTCCGATTGGCTGACGCCGCCGTAACTTTCGGGCGTCTCGGTGGTGTCGGTGAGGTAATGCAGCAGCGCTTCAAAGGCCGGTGCCGATGCTTCGACTCGTTCGGCTCGTGACATAAGCGACTCCCTTTCTCAACCCGTCGGCCCCTGGAATGTAACGTTGCCGGTTACTACGAAGAGTCGATTCCACCACGAAGATCACGAAGGCCACGAAGGTTTGTAAAAATCAAACTCCGTAACTTCGTGCTCTTCGTATGCTTCGTGGTGAACGATTCTTTCAGCTTCTCTTTGATAGTCTTCCTACTTCGGCATCATCTCGCAGGGCGTCTGCCTGGGCCCAAGCTTTCGAAGTATTCGTTGGTTTCGGTATTGTACCGGCCCTGGTTGAAGTCACCGCCTTTTTGGCTGCGGATGATGACCGCCACCGTGCGCTCGCCGACGGTGAGTTCGGTGTGGATTTCGTAGGGCTTCACCAGATCGATGTCGCCGGGGCCGCAGAGCACGTTGGCCGATTCTTTGATCTGCGCGAAGTTCGGTTTCGAGCGATCGTCGATCCGGTCGTAGCGCACGACTTTCTCCCGGCCATCGATGACGCCATAGAGCGTGTAGATATGGGCGTGATCGTGAATCCGTGCCGCCACGCCTTGGCGCGCTTGGCCTTTGGTCAGGCCGTTGATGGCGAAGCCGTAATCGGGGTCCTCGTAGAACAGCAGATTCTCGGCGCGGCCGTTGGCGGGCACGCAGTCGGGCCATTTTTTCGAGGCGGCGATCATGTCGGGATCGGCCAAGAGCTCGGCCAAGACCGGCCGCAGGCCGTTCCAGCGTTTGTCGAGATCGGACTTCCTTGGCGAATAGCTCGCGGGTCTTTCTGATGAAACGGTCCCTGGCGTTTTCGCTGCTCGTCTGTCTCTCTGTGTTTGTCTGCGGTTTGAGTTTCCATGTTTCCTCCTGGGTTAGGGTTGGATTTGTTGTTGATGGGTTGCCGCGGTATTGCTCCGGCTTTCGATATTCTCCGGCGCCGTAAAAGCGCGCGCAGTTGTCCCACAGGATCTTGCGCTTGTTGTCGTCGGAAAGTGTCAGCTCAAGAAAGCTTTCGACGGCATGGGGGTACTTCGAGTCGCCATGGGGATAGTCGGTGGAAAATACCAACTGATCGCAGCCGAATTCCTCGATCGTATAACGCGCCGGCGCTTCATCCGGTTCGATGGAGATCCAGCACTGGCGCTTGAAATACTCGCTGGGCTTCATCTTCAGATCCGGCATGAAGACATCGCCTTCGCGCTCGTAGCCCTCGTCCAGGCGCCAAAGCAGCCAAGGCAGCCAGGAGCAGTTGGCTTCGAGAAAGGCCACGCGCATCTTCGGGTGGCGTTCCAAAATGCCGCCGCCCAAGAAAGCGCCCATGCCCATCATCTGCTCGAACGGCTGGGCGTAGACCCGGCGCAGGCCGAAGTTGGGCTCGAAGTGTTCCGCGGCCTGGCGCGAACGTGACGCCGAGGCCTCGTGAAAGCCCAGCGGCAGGTTCAGCTCTTCGAGCAAATCCCACAGCGGCTCGTAGTGCGGGTCGTACCAGTTTTTGCCGTTGATGATGTTCGAGCGCAGAAACACCGAACGGAAACCATACTCTTCTTTGACCCGGCGGGTTTCGCGCAAAGCGTCGTCGAGGTCGTAAACCGAGATCATGCCGGCGCCGAGTAAACGTTCGGGATCGGCGGAGCAGAAGTCATGCAGCCAGTCGTTGTAGGCGCGCGCCATGGCGTCGGCGAAGCGCGGATCTTGGTCGGGAAAGGTCAGGATGCCCAAGCCACGGGTCGGGAACAGCACCGCGGTATCGATGCCTTCGGTGTCCATCGCTTCCAACTGCACCTGACCGGTCCAGCCGCGCTCGGCGTGGCTGCGATAGATTTCCTGGTTCTTGTTAAAATTGCTGCCGCGGTGCGGCGTGCCGCCGGTGCGCCGGGTGTCCTTGGGCACGTTAGGAAAAATCGTGCCGAGATCGCGCACATTATCCGACGTTCTGCCGCGCGGCGCCTGATCGCGAAACTTGGGATCGATGTAGCGCTCCCAAAGATCGGGCGGCTCCATGATATGCATGTCGCTGTCGAAAACTTTGAAACCTTTTTTCGCCATGGTTTCTCCTCCGATCTCTGAGCGTAATGCCGACCTAGGGCGGATGTCAAGCAATGACGGTGCATAGGAATGAATGCGACAGGGTGTGCCATTCTGCGGATTAAGCGACCGAGGATCGATGAATTGCCGTGTTCGATTTTGTCGGTGGGCCCAAAAGCTCTACGGTCTATCTAACCCGCCATGCGGGCGATGCAAACCGGATGAAAGTCGCTATCGAATTCACTTAGAAAACTTTCGCCGGTCCGGCAAGGAAATTCTGCGGGCTAGGTGCTTGCGTTCACTCGGTGCAAAAAGAGTCGCGGTAATAGAGCATCACACGAACGGTTCGTCGTTGCGTGACCTCGATACGAAGAGCGTTCAGAGCGATTGGGTCCAATGTATATCTTTGAATTACCGTATCACGGTATGTTAACGCCGGTTGGCGCAAAGTAGTTTGAGTCCGATGTGCGCGACGCACGCCAGGGTAGTTCGAGCCGATTTCCTTCCGGTAAGATCACTTGAGCGGTTCCGTCGATTTGCTCGCCGCGGACCTTGCCAGTGAACTCGTGGCGGGTGAGGCCCAACCCCTCGAGAGTCATGGCGAGATTGAAGGAGATGTTCTCGCCGGCCAACTTCACATCTGTGAGCACTTCACGGTTGGGGCCGGCGCGGACGACGCCTTCGGCGGCTTGAAATAGCTGGTCCAGCACCGCGGCGTAGGCAACCCGCTGGTTGGCTAGGGGGAATTCCCAGCTCCAGTTGCCGGCGACTCGGGCGGGCACGGTCCAGAGTTGGATCGATGGATTGCCGGCGTCGATCTTGTCGGCGGGCCAAGTGCCGAAGTCCCAGGTGCTGGTTAGGACACGTGTGCCTGGACGCGCTCGTTCGAAAATGATTGGCCTGAGCAGGCGCAGGAGTTCTGGGAATAACCACAGGGTGATCACCGTGGCTTCGCGCAGGTCGGCGTCGAAGGCATTCTGATGGAAAAATTGTACGCGGTCGGCGACTCCCTGGGCTTTGGCGACGCCGTTGGATTCGGCGATCAGCTTCTGGTCGATATCGACGCCCCAGCCGCGCAGTTTTGCGTTCATCTTGGCCGCGGTGAGGACAATGAGGCCGTCGCCCGAGCCGAGGTCGACGATTATGTCGTCGTCGCGCAGGTTGGCGAGCTTGAGCATGCGCTCGACGCTCTCGGGAGTGCTCGCTTGGAAAAACGAAAAGCGCTCTTGGGCGGGTGTGCCGGCGGCGCAAAGCAGCACGATACAGAGTATGACCATCCGGGTTAAGCTAAGCATGTTTGTCTCCGTTGCGGTCTTGATTGAAGTAATCAATTCTTTCCCGGTGGTCAATTGACAAGCGCTCTCTGCCCAACTACATCTCGTGCAGTCGAGGCGCAAAGCAACGGTAGGAGTTGCCAGCATGATTCTTCGGATATTGATCGGCGTCGTTACTATCATTTCGTTGGGTTCCGTCGACCTAAGCGCGCAAAGCCGCAAAGTTCGCGTCGCGATGCCGGGGTACACCATCGCCGGCCTATCGTTTCTCACCGCGAAGTTAAACGGCTATTACGCCGGCGAAGGCTTGGACGTCGAATTGATCGCCATGCGCGCGCCGACGGCCAATCTCGCCGTGCTGAGCGGCAGCGTGGAGTTCTCCACCGTGCCGCTGGTGGGGCTTAACACGGCGCTGCGCACCGGTGCTTTAAAGGTTCTGATGGTACACTTTGACAAGCCGCAGCATGTGCTGTTTGCCAAGAACGAGCTGCAAAATTTGAAATTGCTGCGCGGTAAAAAGCTGGCGGTGTCCGGACCCGGCGTGATCGACGACCTGATCTTGCGCGAGGTTTTGATAGCCAACGGCTTGGACGCCAACCGCGACGTGACGATTCTCAGCATGGGCGCAGCGGATACGCGGGTGAACAGTTTGATCAGCGGCGCCGTGGATGGCGCGATGATCATCGCGCCGTTTACCTTTACTGCCAAAGACGCCGGCTTCCGCGAGCTGGTGGTGTTTCGCGAGCAGGGTCTACTGCTGCCGGGAGGCGGCATCGTCGCTCGGGATGAGATGCTGCGCGCCGATGCGCCGCTGGTGGAGCGCTTCGTGCGCGCGTCGATGATGGGATTTCTTTACTCGCGCGACAATCGCGGCGGCGCGATCAAGGTGTTGTCCAAGAGTCTAAAGATCGACGATGGCATCGCCGCCAAAGTTTACGATTCGTCGAGGCCGACCATGACCGCCGATGGTACTTCATCTGAAGAGGCGCAAAAGAAAATGGCGGCCTTTGTCGCTAAGACTGCCGGATTGAAAGAAATCCCGCCGATGGAAAAGGTGTTCGATTTCTCATTCGTGCGCAAAGCCAACGCGGCGCTGCAGGCCAAAGGCTGGCAGCCGGGTTCGTGAATTGATAAAATCCTTGCTCCGGTACTAAGTCTGCTGGGAAAGAGTCTATGCAACTGACACTGGCTTATCACCCGGTTAATTCGATTGGTTTCGGCGAGCGCCTGAGTTTGGACGGCACGGCGCTGACCGTCAGCCAAGACGAATTGCGCGCCATCGTCCTCGAAGATCCGCTAATCGACGCGGTCGACTTCGCCGTCGCCGCGCCCAACGACAGCCTGCGTGCCGGGCCGGTGTTCGATATCGTCGAGCCGCGCGCCAAAGCGCCGGGCGGCAGCCCGGACTGGCCGGGGATTCTCGGCGCGCCGCATACTGCCGGCAGCGGTACGAGTCATGCGCTGGCGGGTGCAGCGGTGACCATGTTGCGCGAAGACTCTTCGGGCGATTCGCGCGGCGCCACAGGCTACGTCCTCGAAATGAGCGGCGCGCCGGCGGCGGGCTCGCCTTATGGCACGCTGCAACACTTGATCGTCGTGCCGCATACTCGGCCGAACACTCCTGCGGCCGCACGGCAGCGTGCTTATCGTTTAGCTCATTTGAAAATCGCCGTGCGCCTAGCACAGGCGGCTTTCTCCGCTGCACCAGCCCGGACTGAAGTATTTGATAACGCGGACTCCGAGACGCGCGCCGGCTTACCCCGGCTCGCTTACATTGGCCAAATTTTTTCGCGCCAGCGCAAACCGGAAGCCGATGAGCATATTCTTTACGGCGCCGACACTGACGGCATGTTACCGACGTTGCTCCATCCCAACGAGTGGCTCGACGGGGCGTTGGTGCCGTCGTACCACGCGTCGATCGGCGGCGCGGAAACCTATTTCTATCAAAATCATCCGGTGATTCTCGAACTCTACCGGCGTCATCGGACTGGCGAGATAAATTTCGCCGGCACGGTGGCGACCATCGCCTCGGCGAATAATTTCGACCGCGAGCGCAACACCCGCTTTGCCGCCAATCTTGCCAAGTGGGCACTGCGCGCCGACGCGGCGGTGCTGACCAAGTTCGGCGGCGGCGTGCCGCATACGGATTTGTCGGAGACCGCGCGATTGTTAGAAATCATGGGCGTGAAGACCGCGGTACAAGTCACCGATGCGGCGCGGGATCATAAGGTTGAGTCAGCCCTACTCTTCAACTTCCCCGAGGTCGACGCCATCGTCTGCATCGGCGGCAATGACACCCATTGGAAGCTGCCGCAAGTCGAGCGCGTGATCGCGGCCAATAGCGGTCTGGCGGAGACTGCTCGCCGGCCCGTTGGAAATCGATTCGCTCAACGTGATCGGCGTCGCAAATCAGCAGGGGGCGTCACGGTTGCGCTCCACCGTTTACTGAGATGATAAAGAGTTTGGCCGCAAAGAACGCAAATTACACAAAAGATCAGGGCGCAGCATGCTGCGCCCTGCGGCAGATCTTACAAGGAGCAATCCAATGCGAATCGTACATTATTTAAATCAATTTTTCGGCGGACTCGGCGGTGAAGAACTTGCCGGAATCGCGCTGGAAATTCGCGATGGTGCGGTGGGACCGGGCAAGCTACTTGAGCAGCTTTTAGGCGGCGAGTGTCATATTGTGACGACACTCGTCTGCGGCGATAACTACGCGGTGGAAAATCAGGAAGCGCTAACCGCCAAGGTGTTGGAGAAAGTTCGCGCGGCGAATGCCGAACTGTTCATCGCTGGGCCATGCTTCTTAGCGGGGCGCTACGGCATGGCGGCGGGGGCTCTGTGCGCGGCGGTGCAAAATAAATTGAACATTCCCGTCGTCACCGCCATGGCGGCGGAAAATCCCGGCGCCGATCTCTACCGCGAGTTCATGTATATCGTCGACTCAGGGGATAATGGCGCGAAGATGCGCGATGTGCTGGCGCGCATGGCAGCCTTGGCGCAAAAGCTCCTGCGCGGTGAGAGTATCGGCAGCCCTAGGGTCGAAGGTTATATCGCTCGCGGCTTGATTCGCGATCAGTTTGTCGAGCGCTCCGCCGGCCAGCGGCTAGTCGATATGGTGCTTAAAAAGGTCAAGGGCGAAGCGTTCGATAGCGAGATGAGTCCGACTCAATTCGCGCCGGTGCCGCTGCCGCCGGCGATCGCCGATTTAACCAAGGCGAAGGTGATGCTGGTCACCGACGGTGGGCTGGTGCCGAAGGGCAACCCGGATAAGATCCAGGGTTCGGCGGCGACGCGCTGGGGCAGCTACAGCATCAAGGACTGCCAGGATTTGAATGGCGCCGATTATGAGATTTCCCACGGCGGCTACGATCCGCAGTTTGTCCGCCAGGACCCGGACCGGCTGGTGCCGCTGGACGTCATGCGCGACCTCGAGCGGGAGGGCGTGATCGGTCAGTTGCACGAAGAATTTATTTCCACTTCGGGGCTGTCCAATCCATTGTCGAACACCCGGCGCATGGGGCGGGAGATGGCGGCCAAGGCAAAAGAGTTGGGTATCGATGCGATTATCCTCACCTCGACGTGAGGGACCAGCACTCGCAGCGGCGCTGCGATCACCACGGAGTTGGAAAAAGCTGGAATCCCCACGGTGCAAATTACCGCGGCACTGCCGGTGGCAAAAATGGTTGGTGCCAACCGGCTGGTCCTCGGCAATGGCATCGTCCATGTGGTCGGCGATGCCAAGGTATCGGCAGAGGACGAGAAGAAACTGCGGCGTAAGTTGGTGGAACAGGCGCTGGCGGCGATGCAAAAGTGATAATCGCCAGATTCTCGTTCCGGTTACTGTCCAATCTCATCCGTCCAACGCGCGTTCGCGGCAGCTGCCTATGCGCCGCTTGCGTTGGCACTTGTTTTGCGTTTGCTGGTTAGGGCTATATTATACTCGGTGAACATGATCAGTATGCCGGGTAAAGGCTGCTGATGGTTTCCCAATTAGGTGGCAAGGTTAATGCCGAGTTATTTGGACAAAGATCGAACATGAAACGTAGGCTTGTTGGACCGACGCTTGTCATTGCGCTAATTTGCTTGTTGCTGCTGCAGCATCATCTGCTCCGCGAAAAGGGGTGGAGTGTGATCGAGGTACTGGGCAAAGTCATGACGATCCTCGGCGTGATCTTTACCCCGCCAGACGAGGTTGGCATATTTTTTCACGAGCATTTAGCGCTGCCCATGGTGGTGCTGGGCGCGGCGTGTGTAGTGGTGTGGCTGTTTATCGCCGGCGCCAGACGGGCGATGCTCCAGGCGACGCTAAGCGCCGAGTTGCCGGTCTGGGTGATCCCGGCCGTCGAGGCGCCGATCTTAGCGGACGAGCCGGGACCGCCGCCAGAACTCTCTTGGTCTCTGCAATCCTTTCGTTACAACTGTCTGCGCAGTAAGCTGATCGTTGCGTTTATTGCGATCGGCCTTTTTGTCGCCATCTCGGCGAGCTCGATAACCTATAGCTACCTCTACGGCGCGGCGGAGCGCAGCACAAAGGCGCGGGCCGGCATCGTCGCGATGGCGGTCAATACCACGACGGTTTGGCATGTCGACGGCGCGCAGTACCGGGAGCTGCGCAAGGAATTGGCTAAAGTCATTGCTCGTCCCACCATAGCCTACGCTTATATTGAGGACGACGCAGGCGAGTTGATCGCCCATGCGCCGACAGACATGCCTGATCACTTAACTCGCCGGCCGTCGCTGGCGCCGCGATTGATGACCGCTGAACAGCGGGTGCGCTACCGCAACGAAATTGTCTATGATCACGCTCAGCGCAGCGGCGTTAACCATCGCTTTGTCGTGCACATAGGGGTCTGGCACGACTCGGTCGCGGCGGCGACTTGGCCGTTCGTGGGGCCGGTATTACTGCTGGGGTTATTGGTCGTAGCCGGTGTGGCCTGGGTCTTCATCGTTTTGTTGCGCGACTCGCATCGGTCCCTGCTTGAGTTGGTAGAGCAGTCGGAACGCATCGGCCGGGGCGATTTTTCCGCTAGCGTAGGCACCAAACGCGTCGACGAGTTGGGAGATTTGGCCCGGTCGATGGAACGCATGCGTTCGAGTTTGCGCGCAGTCCTCGCGCGTATTGGCACCGCGCCAGCGGTGACTGAACAGAACAATCGGCAGCGTCAGTCTTTATAGCCCGCGGCTTTTCGCCATCTTCGATGACTTCGCATGCGCTCCCGCGTCAAAGCGGCGATGGCGTGGCTAAACTATTCTGGTAAACTCCCACCGGCAATTCTATCCAAGCGTTATTTTCCGGCGTAGACTTCCTTGATAAAACCGGAACTTTCCAGTTCTTGGAGAAAGCGGTTGTCATAGAAATCCTTGGGATTGGCGGAAGCGGCTTTGGGATGATCGGTCACCGACAGCGCGGCGCGGATGGCGTCGTCGGTGACGTAAGGAACCCGCGGGAACAACTGGGCGAAGCTGCGGTAGGCCTCGTCGATGATTTCTTGATCTTTTGAGGCCAGATATTTGCCGATGGCGCGCTTGGAAATGTCGGGCTGCTCGATCGACAATCTTAAGCCGGCCACCATGGCTTTCAAAAATCCCCGCACGACATCGGGACTTTGCTGGATCGCCGAGCGGCGCACCGCTAGTCCCATAAACGGATAGGGCAATTTCAGCGCGCCGATGTTGACCAATTCCTTGAAGCCCAAGCGGCGCGCCATCAACGTCGTTGGCGCCGAATGCACCGCCGCTTGCACGATGCCCTGATTCAACGCCGCCAGGGCATCTTCCTGGCGCGAGAAGTAGAGCACCTTCATATCCTGCTGGGTCATCTTGTATTGTCTCAGCAGGGCGGTGGCGGCATGGTCGGAAGACGCGCCTTTGGTGATCACGCCAAGCACTTTGCCGCGCAGGTCGGTGACCTCTTTGATCTCCGGGCGGGCGTATAAAGAAAACGCATAGGTGGCCACCGGCATGCCGACGTAGACGAACTCGGCGCCGCTCAGCATGGCGTTGACCGCCGCGCCGCCGGTCATGGCAATATCGACCGCGCCGGACAGCATCGATTGGGTCAGGCGTACACCGCCGGGGATGTAAACCGGCTTGATGTCGAGGTTGTACTTCTGATCGAGTTTGCTGTCGGCGATGTTCCACAGCGGCGTCTGGCCGCCGTTCAGTTGCGGGTAACCGACACGGATCGTCGTCGTCGTCGCCGCGGCCGCGTGAAGAGGATTGGCCGCAAAGAACGCAAAGGTCGCAACAAATATTCGGATGATTAATTTATTCGCCGGCATTGCTGAAGCCATAGGTATGGACCCTTTCGCTGTTTGGTGCTGCAATCGATCCCTGACTGCTTGCGGCTTCAAAAGTTAACTTGTTTACGCCCCGGGACGGGATTGTGGGGAATTAAATTTCACCTGGTCAAAATACTCGTAAGCGAGAACTTCCGACTGTCTACGTCGCGAGAAAATCCATCACCAACTTCGCTGTCTCCTCCGGCTTCTCCACATGCGCGCTGTGTCCAGCTCCTGCGATCACTTTCAATTGACCGCTATTCGGAATCAACTTCGCGTAGGTCTCGCCGTGGGAACGCGGCACGAAGCCGTCTTTTTCGCCCCATATGACTAGCGCCGGCGAGGTGACGCGGTGCAAGCGGTTTCTTAGCGGGCGATTGTAAAAGTACGGCGGCTTGAAGCCGATGCGCGAGCTTAAACGTAACATTTGATAGCGGCGCACTTCGTCTTCGATCTCGCCTTTGCCGTCGGGGAACATGTCGAGGGCGTTGGGTTGCGTCGAACTGGCGAAAAGCATCTCGCGCAGAGTGGCGTAGCTTTCGCCGAACTCGGGTTGGGCATTCATGAAGATGTCGCTGATGAGCGCGCCTTCGACGAACATGCCGGAGGCGCCGATCAAAACCAGTTTTCTGATTTTTTCCGGATGGCGCGCGGCGAGTTCGGCGGCGATCCAGCCGCCGAGGCAGTGGCCGACGAGGTCGAACTTGTCGAGCTTCAAGGCGTCGAGGACTTCGAGATAGTGAAAGACCACGTCTTCGATAACGTCGATGTCTTTGTTCTCATCGCTCTGGGCGCAGCCGGGATGGGCCGGCGAGATGACGCGGGCGCTTTGCGCCAGCTGTTCGTGGAACGGCAGCCAACTCTCTTTGACCGCGTGCACGTCGGCGAAGCCATGCAAGTACAAGAGCGGCGCGCCGCTGCCGTTTTCTAAAAGCCAAACTTTTCTGCCGTTAACTTCCAAGATGCGACCGCTCATTACTGCACCGCCTGTGCCGATTGCTCGATGTTGATACCGGGAAATTCTCTAGTGAACTGTTTGGCTGAGTCGTGGCGCAGGATCGGTGCGACTTTCTCGGCGAACAGTGTCATGTTTTTGCGCGCCAGATGGTCCGGCATGTTGCCGAACTGGAACTGAATCAACAGATTGCCGACCTTGGCTCGTTCAATCAATGCGCGGATACGGTTGGTCACGGTCTCCGGACTGCCGACGATGATCGATTGCGAAGCTTCGAGCTCTTCCCAGTTTTCCACGTCGCCCAGGAGCTTGCGGCCGGGTTTGTAGCCTTTCATATACTCGCGCCAGGCGGCGGCGGGGATGTAGGGCACGCCGGGACCGTAGGTGAGCTGGCGGCCTTCCTTGCGCAGGTGGCCCTTCAAACAGTTCTTCAAAAAATACCAGACGCCCTCTTCGCATTCCTCGCGCGCCTGCTGGTCGGTGTCGGCGACGTAGACCGACATTAAGATACCGAATCTGAATGGATGGTACTTGTCGCCATGATCTTCCAAGACCTTGGCGAACTCTTGCTGAGCGCGGTGGGTCTCGCCGCCATGGCTGCGCGACGAGAGAAAGTAGCAGTAACCGCGCTTGGCGACTTCGATCATGGTCGACGGACTGCGCGAGCCGGGAATCCACACCGGCGGATAGGGTTTTTGCAGCGGCTTGGGCCAGAGATTGACATAGCGCAGCGGATAGTAGCGCCCCTCGTGGGCGAACGGTCCGTCGTCGGTCCAGGAGCGCACGATTAAGTCCGCGGCTTCCCAGAATTTTTCCCTGGTGTTGGCCGACGGTATGTCGTAGTTGAACGTCTCAGGGCCGCCACCGGGGGCGAAACCGGCGATTAACCTGCCGTTGCTCATCTGGTCGAGCATGGCGTATTCCTCGGCGACGCGCATGGGATTCAAATGCAGCGGCAAGAGATTTCCCAGGATGACGATTTTGCCGCGCGAGGAGCGCTGGGTGAGCGCCGAGGCGATAATATTGGGCGACGGCATCAACCCGTAGATGTTTTGATGATGTTCGTTCAACACCATGCCGTCGAAGCCCAACTCGTCGGCGAGCGCGAGCTGATCGATATACTCCTGATAGAGGCCGCGAGCTTGGTTGTTGTCCCAGAGTTTGTTGGGCGTGGTCACCCAACCGCTATGTCCGGACTTGTCGAAGTCCTTGTCGAGATAGGGATAGGCCATAAAATGCCAGCAGAACAGCTGAACTGGTTGCATCGTTCACCTCACGGAAGCGTTTAAAATTCGCGGCGAAATTTTTCTCGACTATAGCGACAAACATCGGCGCAGCGCAACTGCAATACCGCACCGGTTTCGTCCAGCGAGATCGGCAATTGTCGCATTCGTGGCTCGCAAATGCGCGGGTCGGAGAGTAGAATCGCAATCCGACTCGGAACGATCGTGAAATCAGCTTTGAAACTGAAACTCGTCGCGTTGTTATTCGTTGCCATCGGCTGCTCCGGGAACGAGGCCAACTACGCGCGCTCGTTGGCGGTCAAGACTGCCGCCGATATCGTCTTGCGCGGTGGCAAGATCATTACCGTCGATGGCGCCTTCTCGATCAAACAAGCGGTGGCGATCAGGGATGGCCGCTTCGTCGCTGTCGGCAGCGATGGCGAGATCCGTGACTACATCGGCCCCGGCACGCGCGTCATTGATTTGCTCGGGCGCACGGTAATCCCAGGGTTGATCGATTCGCATATTCACGCGACGGTGGCGGGGTTGAACTGGGACGCGGAGCTCCACTGGGAGTTCAATCTCACCCTCGCCGATGGCCTGCGGCAAATCGCCACGGCGACGAAGAGCCTAGCGCCGGGTCGTTGGATCGTGGTCGGCGGCGGTTGGGTGCCGACGCAGTTTGCCGAGAGGCGGTTCCCGACGCGGGCCGAGCTCGATACTCTGGCGCCGAATCATCCGATATACATCCAATACTTGCGGCAAGGCGCGCTGCTCAATAGCGCAGCGTTGGCCGCGCTCGGCATTACGAGTAAGACGGGCGATCCGGCTGGCGGCAAGTTCGAACGCAATCCCAATACCGGAGTTCTCACCGGCTGGTTGCAGGGCGTGGCGGCGTGGGAGTTTGCCTACAACAAAGTCCCCCGCCTTTCTCTCGCTGAAACGCGGCAGAGTCTGCGCAACTGTTTTCGTGAATTGAATCGATTGGCAGTGACTTCGGTGGGCGACCTGCACACCGGCGGAGTAAATTTTGCCCATCGGCGTCTGCTCGCCGACATGGCGCGCACTGGCGATCTCAGTTTGCGGGTCAACTACTACATCGCGCCCACCGAGCCCGGCGACGAGTTGGAGCAATTGAAGTTGGCCGCTGAGGAAATTAAGGGACTCAGCCACAATGAGCTGTTTCGCTTTTCCGGATTCGCCGAAACACTGGTGCACGGTAGCGGCGACGGCGACGTGCTGTCGAATCCGCAAGGGGTGCAGATTTCCGTCGAAGCCAAAGACAAGTTTCGCCGTATCTTGGGCTATCTTGCTGAGACCGGCCAGAGCTTTCATCTGCACACGACCCAAGACCAGACCGCGCGCCAATTGTTAGACGTGATCGAGCAGGTGCATGCGGCGACCCCGCTGTCGCGCCAGCGCATGGTTTTTGCCCATCTCGAGGATGCGACCGCGGAAACCCTGGCGCGAATTAAAAATCTCGGCGGCGGCATTGCCGTCCAGGACCGCCTGGCGCTCACCGCCGAACGCAATATCGAGCTATGGGGCGAAGCGAAAGCACGGCGTGCGCCGCCGTTGCGGACGATGCTCGACAGCGGGATGCAAGTCGGCGCCGGCACCGACGGGTTTCGCTCGGCGAGTTATTCGCCGATGCTATCGTTGTGGTGGTTGGTCACCGGTAAGACGGTGGCGGGCTCGGCGATTCGCGATGCCAGTCAAAATGTCACTCGCGCCGAAGCTTTACGCATGTACACCATGGGCAGCGCTTGGATGACCTCGGACGAAGGACGCAAAGGCTCTATCGAAGTCGGCAAGTTCGCCGACCTGGCGGTACTCAACGCCGATTACTTAACCGTGCCGGAGGAGCAGATTCGTTCGTTGGCATCGCTGCTGACGATGGTCGGCGGGCGGATTGTCTACGCCACCGGACCCTATGGCGCGTTGGCACCGAAATGATTTGATTCCATAACCAACCAAGTTCGCGGAGGTTGTATGCAGCAAGTTCGCTATGGGACTGTTGGGCTTTTAATTGCGCTGGCACTTAGCGTAAGCCAACGCGCAGTGGCGGCGGAGCGTTTCTACATCAGCATTCCCGGTCCGACGCTCAGTTACGCGCATCTTTACTACGGCCAAGAGCGCGGCTTCTTTAGCCAGGAGGGATTGGACCTGCAAGTTTTGGTGGTGCGCGGCGTGATTGGCTTGAGCAGTTTGATGTCCGGCGAGATCGATGTCACTTGCCATGCCGGCAGCGGTCTGGCGGCGGCGCTGCGCGGTTTGCCGATCAAGATTGTCAATGTCACCCACGACCGGCCGGTGCATGACCTGGTCGTCCACCCGTCCATCGTGACGTCGGGCGACTTGAAGGGCAAAGCGATCGCCGTCGGCTCTTTGGAAGGGACCGCCGCGGTGATCGCACGGCGGATCTTGCAAGCCAAAGGCCTCGACGCCCAGAAAGACGTGACATTACTAAGCATGGATTCGCCGGCGCGCTTGCAGTCGCTCTTGAGCGGCCGAGTTGCCGCTGGATTGGTGACGCCGCCGACAACTTATTTAGCCGTGGACCGCGGTTTTCGCACCATGGCGCGCGGCCGCGATCATATTCGCTATTTACAAACCGGCGTGGTAGCCACCGATACAGCGATCAAACAGAAACGCGGCAACATCATTCGATTCCTACGCGGCTGGAATCGCGCGCTAAAATTTTATCAGGACAATCCCGAAACTATGATTCCCTACATTCAAAAGAAACTGGCGGTTAGCGATGCCAAAATGGCGCGGCGCATGTATGACGAGGATCGCGAGATCATCTCACTCACCGGGATTTTAAACAACGATGCGGCGCGCGAGATTCTCGACACCGCCAGAGAAGCGCTGCGCATTAAAGAGCCGGTGGCGGTGGAAAAGGTTTTCGACTTTTCCCTTGGCGCGGAAGCTCTCCGTTAACGAACCGCTGGGTACCTTGCTCACGCTAATTTGTAGAGACTTCGGAAAATGTCCGTAGACGATCATGGGTCACAACTCCATCGGTTCCAGCCGGCGGAGCGCGTGCTCTTGGTCGGTTGCGTAGCGCTGCTGGGCTTAGTGGTGATGTTCGGCAGCTTGTTGCTGGTTCGTCATGAGCAACAATACGTCCGGCTGGCCGAATCGTTTCTCAGCGGAAATCTCCATCTGCTTGTCGAGCTGCCCGAACATTTACACGATACCGCGCTCTACCGCGGTCGATACTATTGGCCGCTGGGGCCGTTCCCGGCGGTGCTGCTGATGCCTTTTGTGCTGGTGTGCCGTTGGATTGGCGTCGAATTTTACCAGGCCTACGCGTCGCTGCCGCTGTCGCTTTGGACCAGCTGGCTAATTTTTCGGTTAGCGGCAAAGTGTGGCCGAAGTAAACTCGAATCGGCTTGGCTGGCGCTGGCGTTCTGCGGTGCGTCATCGTATCCCAGCGTCGCCGCGATCTCGATGAGTTGGCCGTTTGCCCAGGTGGTGGCGATCCATCTGCTTTTCCTTGCCCTGCATGAGTGGCTTGGCCGCCAGCGTTGGCTGGTCATCGGACTTCTCTTGGGTTTGACGGTGGCCACCCGTCTGTCCGCTGGATTAAATATAAGTTTGTTCGCCGCCGCGGCGTTGATGACCGAGCCCCAGGCTAGAAAAAAAGCTTTGCTGTCGCTAACGCTGGGTTTTGTCATGCCCACCGCGTTACTGGGGTTATACAACTTTGCTCGATTCGATTCAGTTTTAGAAACCGGATATGGATTACAGCTGCCGGGACCGGGGGATTTCCCGTCAACGTCGCTTGCCAACGTGCTGCCGCACTTGCGCCTATTTCTATTCGGACCGCCGGCGTTGTCAGACAAATTCCCGTTCGTCATCACCCAAGCCATCGGCATGAGCGTCTTCCTGCTCTCGCCTTGGCTTTGCTATCTCGGGTCGCTGAAGCTGAACCGCTGCTCTTTTATTGCTCTGCTGAATTGCATGGTTGTGCTTGTGGCGGTACTTTCCTGGCGTTCCAACGGTCAGCTCCAATTGGGCTATCGGTTTTCGTTGGATTTCCTTCCGGTCGTGGTTTTTTTGCTCGCGCGCAATGGATTTCACGGCGGCCCAGTGCCGGTAGGGTTCAAACTGCTGACGGTTCTTGGCTTCGCTTTCACGCTGTATTTTTTGTCGAGTTTTATCGAAATTGTTCCACACAGGTGAAAACTGTCTCTCAAACAATCGCAGACAAAAAATAGCTCTTCGGTTACGGTTTCTTAACCGCCGCACGCAAAAAGCTGTAGTCGACAATGTCGGACTGGGGTATCGATTTCGTGATCTTCGCTAGAGTCTTGGCTTCGTCGATGGCGGCCTGCAAGGAGCTATCTTCGACGAAGCCGTCTTGGGCCAAGGCGTCGACAAGATATTTGTAAGCTTCTTCCATGACATCCTTGGAGTAGCCATATTTTTTCTGGGCGAATGAGATAAAACCGACGCGTTCCGCTTTCAGGGCGCGGGTGGAGCGCAAGAAGGCGCGCACCATGCGCTGGACTTGGCCGGGATTTTTGTGAATTTTGTCTAAACTATTCGCCAGGCCGGTGAGCGGGCGCTGGAGAATTTTCCCAGCGTGGACTAATTCATGTTAGCCCTCTTTCTTGAGCTGGATGTTGAGTGGCACCGGCATATGGGTTGCCGGCACAGTGCCCGCTAAGAGTGCGGCGTGGCGCAGGGTGTCGGTACCGAGAGTGATGATCGTCACATCTTTTTCCGGATCGAGACCAAGTGAGCGCAGGCCGACCCTGGCGGCGAGATCGCCGGTGGCGCCAAAGGAGCTGACGCCGACGCGTTTGCCGCGAAGTGCCGCGGCATTGGGAATGTCGGGGCGCGACATGAGCCCGTGCAGTACCCGCGAGAAATCGAAAGTCAGATTGCGCACCGGCACGCCGAGGATCGCACCGCGAATGATCGTGCCGGTGCTATAGCTGTAATCGATGTCGCCGGAGAGCATCGCCTTGATGCCGAGATCGGCGCGCAGCGAAACGTAGACCAGATCGATGCCCTCGTCGCGGTAAAAGCCGCGCTCGATGCCGTAGAGTAACGGTCCGATGGACAGCGCGGCGCGCGCCGAGTGGCCGACGATGACCTTCTCCTGGGCTGTGGTGGATACACTAGAGAAGAGCAATGAGCCAAGAAAGATTAAGTAGGGAATTCTCATCATTGTGAATTACCTGAGTGATGGATGTAGCAAGTCCGTTTGATGCTTGCAAAGGTTGGGGCAAACTCCTATGTCTGACTAAATTGAAGGAGTCGTGATGAGTTATCGAGACG
>CAVXEP010000012.1:0-446184 GCA_963760795.1 uncultured delta proteobacterium | reverse complement strand
AAGGTCTTGCGTCCGCGCGAGACCTTTCCGCGAATGCTGGAGCACAAAGAGTTCGAGGTTTCCGAGCTATCGCTCGCTTCCTACGCGAGCTTGAAGGGCCGCGGCACTTGCCCTTTCGTTGCGGTGCCTGTCGCGTTATCCAAGATCTTCCGCCACTCGTGCATTTACATACGGACCGGTGCGGGTATCAGAATACCTCAGGACCTTCGGGGCAAACGGGTGGGAACTACGCAGCTCGGTTCGACCGCCGCCGTTTTCATGAATGGGATGCTGCATCACGAGTACGATGTGGCAATGGAGGATATTCACTGGTTCATCGGCGGATTGACAACGCCGACCCAGCGACCGCTGATTCCGTTGCAGCTGCCGGACAAAGTCAAGGTCGAGTTTCTGCCGGCGGACCGGACACTGGAGGGCATGCTGGAGAGCGGCGAACTCGACGCGTTGCTGGCGATCTTTATCCCGTCCATCTTTGACAAGGGCTCGCCTCGCATAGCGCGCCTCTTTCCGAACTACTATGAGGTCGAGCAGGACTATTATCGCCGCACCGGCATCTTCCCGATCATGCATACGGTGGTGCTCCGCCAGGATATTTATCGCGAGCACCCATGGGCGGCGCGGAGCATTTATCGGGCTTTCTGCGAAGCTCGCGATCTGGCAATCGACGGACTCTACGACACGGACGCGCTGCGCCTTTCGCTCCCCTGGTTGATCCATCACATCGAAGAGACCTGGCGGGTCATGGGGAAGGATTTCTGGGCGTACGGGTTGGAGCCTAACCGGCCGGCGCTGGAGGCTATTGGCCGGTATGTCTACGAACAGGGTCTCTCGCCCCGTATCGTCAGTCCTGACGAGTTGTTCGCAGCGGACGTGGAGTGAGGAGTGGATGAACGGCACCCGCGGACACCGGAATGTCTCCCGCAAAGGCGTTAAGGCGTGAAGCGAACCAAACCGTCCTTGCCACGACGCTGTGCCGTAGAATAGGATAAGACTCTGTTTCAGCCCAGTGTTCGTGACTCGAGGAAATCTACGAGGGACGCGCGATGTTCGACCCTAAAAATCTGATCCTAGACAATCCGGACGAAGGCGTATTTCGAGTCCATCGCTCCGCCATGACGTCGCTCGAAGTTCTTCGGATGGAGCAGGAGCGAATCTTCAACAAATGCTGGCTGTATTTGTGCCACGAATCCGAAGTCGAAAACCCGGGCGACTACCGGCGCCGCAACGTAGCGGGGCGACCGCTTTTCTTCATCCGCGGCAGCGATGGCAAGCTGCGGGTTTTTCTGAACACATGCACGCACCGAGGCGCGCTGATTTGCCGGCACGACCGGGGGCATGCCGACGTTTTGCAGTGCTTCTATCATGCCTGGAGCTTCAACAATCACGGCGACCTCGTCGGCGTGCCGGACGAGGCCGGCTACCCGGCCAGTTTCGACCGAACTGCGATGGGTCTCAAGCCGCCGCCGCGCGTGGAAAGCTACCGCGGTTTTGTCTTTGTCAGCTTCAATTCGGATGTCGAAGAGCTCGTGACTTATCTCGCGGGCGCGCGGGAGTATCTGGACCTGATCGTCGATCAGGCCGAAAAAGGCATGCGGATCGTCCCGGGCTCCAACCGCTACTCGATCAAGGCCAACTGGAAGCTGCTGGTCGAGAACAGCCTGGACGGATACCACGTCAGGCCGACGCACAAGACCTACTTCGAATATGTAAACAGCCTGGGCATCAACACCAGCGGCGTGCAGACCGCATTCAGCCGGCCAGCGCTGGTGCTCGGCAACGGTCATGCAGTGGAGGAACACGACGGCATCAGGGGCCGGCCCATCGCTCGCTGGAGCCCGCTCTTCGGCGAAGAGAACAAAGACGAAATCGCTGCAATCCGCGCCGGACTGGTGCGGAAGTTCGGCGAGCAAAGGGCTCGGCATATGGCCGATATCAGCCGCAACCTCCTGGTTTATCCTAATCTCCTCATCATCGATTCCATCGACATCACCGTAAGAATATTCTGGCCTTTGGCTCCGGACCTAATGGACGTGACCGCCTGGCAGCTCGCCCCCAAGGAAGAGAAGCCCGAACTCCTCGCGCGGCGGCTCGACAATTTTCTTACTTTCCATGGGCCGGGGGGATTCGCGACACCCGACGACGTCGAAGCGATCGAATCCTGTCAAGCGGGCTATAAAGCCGAGGGCGTCGAATGGTCCGAACTATCCAGAGGCATGCACCGGGAAGCGATCGCCGAGGACGAGCTTCAGCTCCGCGCGTTCTGGCGCCAGTGGTTCGGCCACATGTCGGGCCTGGGGACGGTTGAAACAAACGATCCGGTGATCAGGGAGAGGGCGGCGCTCGCCCGCTAACTACGGGAGCAATCATGCCGGAAGCAAGCTTCACCGGAAATCAGGGCAGCGCACCCACTTTGCGCGAGACGGTGGAGGAGTTTCTTTACCGCGAGGCAGCTCTTCTGGACGCCTGGCGGCTGGATGAGTGGTTGGCGCTTTTCACCGCCGATGGCAGATATTTCGTCCCGACCACGGATCTGCCGGATGGCGATCCCCAGAAGGATTTAGTTTTTATCGACGACGACATGGTGCGGCTGCGCGCCCGCGTCGAAAGACTGAAGAGCCGCCACGGTCACCGGGAATATCCTTCGTCGCGCACCCGGCATTTCATTTCCAATCTGCGCATCAAAGTAGAGGATGGTGGCATCGTCGTGACTTCCTCGTTCCTCGTCTACCGTTTCCGCATGGCGGAATCGAGCCCCTATGTGGGTTGGTACGAGCATAGACTGAAACAGGTGGACGGAGAGTTGAAGATCCACCACAGGAAGGCCGTTCTCGACATGGAAGCGCTGAGGGAGCACGGAGCGGTGAGCATCATCCTATAATCGTCTGCCGCGATAGAGCTGGCGATTCACATAGAAATCTCCACGCGAGAGAAAGACTACAAACATTGGTCCAGGATTCGTTCCCGCGCGACGCTTCTATCGGGTGCAGTTGTTCGATGACCATTCGAATTGAAAAAACTTCCTTTGCAGCTAAGAAATTCGTTGCCGAATCGCGCGGGCTTTCGTCTCGAAGACATCGCGAGTGTTCTTGAAAGTCGCGACATACAACCCGCGACCGTCATTGTCCGAAGACGGCTGTTCTGCGACGAGTTTAGGTGTGAACTGGTTTGGTGGTGTCCTGTTGAAATATGGTTAATAATTGCTGAGTAATCGCAATACCAAGAAAGGTGTTGAATGGCTTTACTTCATCAAACATCTTCTTTAGCTGTATAACAATCTTTTCAGTCAGTTCTGCCGTAGCCGGCACGCCATTTCGTTGCGCGATTGCGGCACAACAGGCTTTCCGCAATTCTATGTCTACTTCGTTCCAAACTCTCATCATTTCTGTCAGCTGTTCGTTACTCATAAAATCTTCCCAGGCGCCTGGCTTTTCTAGGTTCGCATTTGTGGCTTCGCCCTTCAGATAGTCGAGTTCCATCAACAGATCCCTCGGGCCAACAACGGCCGACGAACCAAAGTTTCGCCAGTAAAAGGGGCTCGTTCCTTCCAGAAACGCGAACCTGAACCTCAATATAATGGTGATACAATTGAGCAGGTTGGAGGTCTCAGCATCGCCGCCCTGACGTCTCTGAAGGGCCTCGATCAGATAAAGGCTAACCTCCGAATCGTTGTTGAAGTAGGTGGTAACGGTTGCTGCAATAATTCGATATCGCTGCTCTCTATTAGAAATGAGCACCAAATTCGAGTCCAATTCGGCACCGATCGCTGTCGACCCAATGACAGCCTGTTCGATGACCCCGCACCAATAGGCCCCATACCGATGATCCTTGACAGATGTTTTAAATTGACCCCAGGCTGCCTCGTAACGCTCGCTACCGGGAAAGCCGTCGTCTGTTTTCTTGAAAAGCCTGGGATCGCCCTCACTTTTCCCGAAGATTTCACTAGCCCCAGCAACCGAAATGATCTTTGTTTCGTCTGTCAACGAGGAGCCTCTCCCTTTGGTCCGCACTATCAGCTGCTTGGTGGGCTTTGATCTACTCCTAACGCGGTTTCTTAAAACATCAAATACCTGAAACTTAAAATTGCGGACGAGTTCAGGAAGAGTTTTGTCCCGATCGTTTTGGAACTGAACGTAATCCGGTTCATCCTTCACTAGTTCTTCGATATCCTGGAGAAACTCCAGAAGCTCGCTGTTTTCGACAACGGCAGCAGTGCGGGATTTTTTTAACTCTTCCTCGCTTTCTCCCCCAGATAGCCTATCTTCCGATATTCCCAGATTAACAGGCCTCTGCCCTTCCTCTGGACCTAACGGGATTTTTTCATTACTCAGTACAACAACCTGGCCCATGACGCCGCGTTTCTCTCTATCCTTGTGGGGCCCTTGCTTGTAGTGCTCATTGTCCCAGTATCCGGAGAACATGCCGATTTCGAAACCAGGCCAGCTTAGGGCGCTTGCAGGCTGGGCGCCGGCACTTACCGCTATAAGCACATCGGCGTTTCTCAAGGCATCGGTGACTGTCGCCTTTATGTTGGCGCCAAAAGAGATAGATGTTTTATCAAGAAAGACTTCCGTCAATGCCGGCCCGAACGCCAGTTGCAGGAGATTTGACAGCGCGGTTGCGATCCGGCCATCGTCGTGTGAGTAGCTTACAAATATTTTTAGATTTTTCATTGCAGAATTAGTTTGCGCCATTTACGCCTTTGCGTGCTTCGCGCTGTGGGCCCAGGGCGACATCGTAGTCTACGGATTCGCTCATCGTCCTGGTATGTATGGGAGTGTTGATACTCTTTGTCGCCGGAGCTATATCGCCAAACCGGCGAACCGTCAAGCGCGCGACTGTTAGGTGGGGATTGCGCTCAGGCGGGGTTTGCGCATAAAAGCGAGCGCAGATTCAAAGAAATTCTATCTAAGATCGTACCGGCGCTCCACATCGGGTCGCCGTTTTCTTTTTAGCTCATCAGCAACGTAGGATTGAACTGAATTCTCCATCAATCGAGTGCTAGGATCGGGGTACTGTCCGAGTTTTGCCGAGAACTACTGTTGTCTCAGTGTCCTCACAGACCTTGAAGCGCTGAAATACCGCTTCGCTTTATCGCCTATTTCTGTCCGTGGTTGCCAATGAGAGGGAAGAGGGTTAGCCCTCGAATGGGAGCCGCTACAAACTTTGAATTATGCGAAAAACGCCAAAACTGAAAAAAAGAAAAACCGCCTGATGGGGTCTTTCAGAATCGAGAGTTGATTAGGATCCCAGGGTCGTGACCGCCATGCATATGCGATCATTGACAATACGAGACGCGTGACATCAAAAATCGCAAGCTCGATTTGCTCTGGCTAGCCTATCGATGGTATTGGCCGTCTTAAACTGGCGCTATGCAGGTATGGGGTCAGGCATGAGACAAGACAAAACGCTTTGGGTAGAGGCGCAAATGTAATTGGCGGCAAAGTAGTAGACATCTTTTTTGGCCTGCCATATGGTTTCGACAAGATTAATTTCTCGGGAAATTAGGGAGGCCAAGGATGGGGCAAGCAACGGCGCCATTTCAGATTCTCGAAGCAACTATCGACAGCATTCACAGCGCGTATAAATCCGGCCAGTTAACCTGCCGCCAGCTGGTCCAAACCTATATCGACCGCATCGAGGCCTTGGACAAAGCCGGCCCGGCTATTAACTCGATCATCGCCGTCAGCTCGACAGCGCTCGCCGAAGCGGATCGTCTGGACAACGCCTACAGGAACTCCGGTCCGATCGGGCCGCTGCATGGCATCCCGGTGATCCTCAAGGACCAGATCGATGCTCGGGGGATGGCGACCACCTTGGGATCGGTGTTGTTCAAAAACTTCTACCCGGACAAAGACGCTTTCATCGTCGAACGAATGCGCCACGCGGGAGCAGTCATCTTGGGAA
Organism: uncultured delta proteobacterium; assembly: GCA_963760795.1. Classification (GTDB taxonomy): domain Bacteria; phylum Desulfobacterota; class Binatia; order UBA9968; family UBA9968; genus DP-20. Next base: position 440,280 of record CAVXEP010000012.1, on the reverse strand, counting down.
AGGCGACCCTGGGTGAGCTGGGTGGCGGTGATACCCATGGTTCGCTGTTTGGATCGACAAAAAATCCCTATGCTTTAGAGCGCACCGTCGGCGGCTCCTCGGGCGGGTCTGCGGCAAGCGTGTCGGCCAATCTCGCCGCTCTGGGTGTCGGCCAGGAAGGTTTGGCCTCGATACGCCGCCCGTCAACGTGGAACTCGATAGTTGGAATGCGCACCACCGCCGGCGTTGTCAGCCGCAGCGGCAGCTATTCCGGTTGGCCGCAGAAAGCCGGCACTCTCGGACCCATGGCCCGCACGGTTAAAGACCTGACGTTACTGCTGGACGCCATCGCTGGCTACGATGCCGAAGACCCGCTAACGGCTAGGGGCGTTGGTCACATTCCCGAGAGCTTTACTACTTTTCTCGACAAGGACGGTCTGAGAGGCGCGCGCATCGGCATATTGCGCGAGCCGATGGGATACAATTCTGAACCTGATTCGGACGATTTCAAGCAAGTCGGTGCGGTCTTCGACCGCGCGGTCGGCGAGCTAAAAGCCGGCGGGGCCCAACTGGTCGACCCAATCGTGATTCCTAAGCTCAATGCATTGTTAGCCAAGCGCGCGGAAAATCCCACAGCAGGAGAAGAAGCGTTCAGTATCTACTACGGTCGGAATAGCCATCCGCCGTTTAAGTCCCGTGCCGAGGCGATGGCTGCGCCGGCGTTTGCCAAAGTGTTTCCCGGGGCAAAGAATCGGCTGCAGACGGCTTCGGATGCGGCAAAATACTATGCCTACCTCATCGCCTGCGATGAGCTAATGACCAACGTCTTGAAGGTCATGGCGGACAACCAGCTCGACGCCATCGTTCATAAATCCGTCGAACATCAGCCGACCTTGATCCGGGATGGTGTCAACCCGCCGCACGTGAACCATCGCGGCGCGCCGCACCTAAACACGTTTTTGATCTTTGTGCCGACGATTGTCGTGCCCGCGGGATTCACGCGCGACGGGCTGCCAGCCGGAATCAGCTTTCTCGGGCGCCCTTACAGCGACGGTCAAATGATCAGGCTCGCGTACGGCTACGAGCAGGCGACCCGCCATCGCCGCCCGCCTGCCAGCACAAGTTGACCGCGGGTTCGAACATTTGCCTCGAGCTATTTAAAAAGCTCCTGGTATTCCTTGTCGTACTCCTGGTAGCTATCCGCGAGCTGCCTATTGATCAGAGCAATCTTTAGATTCTTGGGATCGAGTTTGGCCGAAACGGGAGGCATATCCGGGTTTGCCGGCACCCTGAATTGCTGTTTCTGGGAGATGACCTGACCTTCTTTCGACAGAAAAAAGTCGACGAACAACTTGGCGGCGTTGGGACTCGGCGCGTTTTTCGCTATGCCGATGACAATCGGCGTCGCGACGATCGGTTCGAGCGGAACCCACTCGATGGTGTTCATTCCTTTCGATTTCATTTCTTCAACGCGGTGGGCGTAGACTAATCCGAGCGGAAACTCGCCGCTCGACATCAGATTGGCAATCAAGGTATGCCCCTTGCGCATGGTCGGTTGTTGGCCAGCCAAAGCTTTCATGAACTTCCCGGCTTTTTCCTTGCCCCAATAAAGCGCCAGGCCGCCGTACCAGACGGCATTATCGCGGTCGAGCGCGAATTTATTGCCTTTCCATCGGGGATGTAAAAGATCGTCCCACTTCTTTGGCACGTCGGCTGCGGTTACGCTGGTCGGGTTGTAACCCAACACGAGATAATTCATGTAAAGGGTGGTCCAGTATCCGTCCGGGTCCTTGAAGTTGTCGGGAAACTTTTTTGCTTCAGGCGACTTGTAACTTTGTAATAGCCCGAGCTTCTGCAGTTGCCACGCTTCAAAGCTGTTGAATTGAGCGACATCGGCTTGTGGCCGGCCGGCGCGTGCTTCGGTGGTAATTTTCTGAAGCAGTTGCAGGGCGTTGCCGCGATACGACTCGATTTTTAGAAACGGATACTTTTTTGTAAATGGCGCGGCAACCTCATCGATTTCCTGGAGGGTCAACGAGGTGTACAAAAGAAACTTGCCCTCCTTTTTTGCGCCCTCGATGATATCCTGTGAGTGGCTGGTGACCGGTACAGCAAGTCCCACGAGAGAGCACAAAGCGCCGGTTAGGATGAACTGGAGAACCGTCTGGCCGAGCTTCATAATGTTTCTCCTTTGTAAACGATATCGCGCAGAACGGAGTCAGTTGACGCGAGGCAATCACCGGATTGGCTTGATATACTTCCGTTGCAACAATCAGTCAATCGGCTTTTTGCCAGTGGCAGCAGTCGGGTTTCGCTGATCTGGATGAAGCACTCCCAAGAGGCTCGGTTAGAAAAATCTTGCGGTCGGACCAGCGTAAGCTGAGAGCCCAAACCCCAGGTCGGACCAACGCAAGGCATTGATTTGGCAAAAGAGAGTGCGGAATGGGCGCGGTGTAAGAGGTTAGGAGCAGCTTTTTCGTGTTGAAATCGATGCTCTAAGAGCAGTGCAATGCCGGAGGTACTTTGTGTCGTTGTGGGCGGCCGCGGATTGACAAGAGAGGCAGCCAAGTTGGTGGGATATTAATGAAGCTTATTTCCATACCGGGGTGGACCGTGATCGCTGTGATCTTAGTTGTTTTGAGTCCACTGCACGCGAGTTCGTATGGGCCTTTTACCTTGCAGGATTTTCAGACTAGGGCAGCTTTTGAACTGATTGTTAGTGATTCCAAACCTCTGACGCCCGGCACCAGCAAAATCGTGACTCAAAGCGCCTATGTCATGCTCGCGCACGGCTTAGTCCCGGGAAATTCCGACGGGCTCGAAATCCAGTTCTTTCCCCAGCCAATCACGGAGAAAGTTAAAGCTGACATGCTGGAGAATGACGCAAAGGAATTGAAAAAAAACAGCTATGCCGCTTTCGTCCTCTATCTCGGTAAGGACAATAAGATCCGGCAGGCGAATCTGAGTTATGTAGTTCAAGGTACGACGGTGGCCAGAACCGTCGCATGGAAATCCGAAGAGCTGCAAAAATACTTCTCTGACTATAGATTCGACGGGAAGCGGCTGGTTTTGAATAGCAAGGGAAGTTATTCCGATTCAGAGAAAGGTCGCGAGAAATTGAGATTGTCCTGGGACGTGGACTTGAATCTTCCCGTCATTCGCGAAGTTAAGCGGTGAAGCAACTCGCTAGTTCATTCTCAATTTTAGTTTTCGGGGAATAAGGGCGCAGGTCCGCTCTTGGCTCTTTGTTAGACCGCCGCCCCGACTCATTGAGAATCTTTCTACCCCTCTCTCCGGTGGTTCTCGACCCAAGCCCGTAGCCAAGCGTTGGTTTCCTCTGGCACTTGCCAGAAGAAGCCGTGCGACTGGCCTTTAAGAATCTTAAATTCGGCTCCCGGAATACGGCTGGCGAGAACTTCGGACTGTGGCACGTGGTTGCTGCCACCGACATCGGCATCGCCGCAGACGACCAGCGTCGGCACCTTCACCTCGCGCAGCCGGTGGGTCGCTTCGTAGTTATGCCGCGCGATGCAAAGCTGAAGGTATTCCGTCAGCTTGGAGTGAGTGGGCCAAGCCGATTCATAAAAAGCCCGGACGCGATCCGGATGGCGCTGGCGAAAATCGGTAGTAAAGTAGGTCTCGGTATCACAGATATCGTGCCGGATAAATCCCTCAAATCCCATTTCAATCAGATCCTCGACAAGGAAAAGCTGCAGGCCGGGAATACAATCCGCCCCAGTCCTTGCGGCAGGGCCTGAGCCGCTTGCGGCAAGGATGAGGCTTTTGACTTTCCGTGGAAAATTCAATGCCATCGCCAGCGCAATGCGTCCTCCCATGGAATGGCCCAAGACGTGAGCGGACGCTATTCCCAGGTGGTCGAGTAGCGCGGCGACGTCGCAAGCCATCTGGTCAATCGCGCAGACAGCCTGAACGCGGGTGGAGCGGCCACAACCTCTCGGATCATGGATGATGACATCGAGCGACTTCGAGAGTTCCGGAACCTGGAAGGCCTTCCAGACTTCACACGAGAGTCCGGTGGCTGGTATGAAGACCAGCGGTTCGCCCTTGCCGTGTGATTCATAGTAAATATCAACGCCGGTCGGTAACGTTGCAACTGGCATTTCTTATCCTCCTGGACAAACTAAAGCTTCAGGCAAATATCCCGCGCGTCTCTTGTGCAGCTCAACGATTGCGCTCCGTTCGATCGAACAGATTCTTTTTCTTTCTACTTTGCGACCTTAAACCTGTCAAGGGTGACTCGTTGCTTGACAAAAAACCGAGCCAGATATAGATGGCACAAAAACCATGCATCAAGTGGGTTCGTAGTCCACCTGTTTGGATAGCGGAGTAAATTATGAACGTTAGGCGTGGCTCATGGGCTCTGGTTGCACTGTTCAGCCTGGCAGTGACGGTGCGGGCGGCGGAATCTGCTGCGCCTTTTTATGGGGGCAAAACTATTCGCGTTATTGTCGGACAGGGCGCGGGAGGAGGCTTCGACACTTACACACGTACTATGGCTCGCTATATGGGGAAGTACATCCCTGGCAACCCGAGCATCATGGTCGAGAACATGACCGGCGCCGGCAGCCTCATTGCGGCAAACCATCTTTATAACGTAGCGAAGCCAGACGGTCTCACCATTGGACATTTCATTGGCGGCCTGTTTTTGCAGCAACTCCTGGAAAAACCGGGGATTCAATTTGATGCGCGCAGGTTCGAATACCTCGGTGTCCCGGCACAGGATAACACGGTGATAGGCATCTCGGCGGCCGCCGGTATCGCCAGCGCGGAGCAGTGGATCGCGTCAAAAACAACCGTTAAATTTGGTGGGATTGGGCCGGGCTCCGCCGCCGACGATATTCCCAAGGTGGCAAAGGCTACTATCGGCTTGCCAATCCAATTGGTCACTGGCTACAAAGGGACTGCTGAAATTCGCCTGGCTTTCAATAGTGGAGAGATTCACGGACTTTCGAGTTCCTGGGAATCATTCAAATCGACGTGGACCAAAGAATTGGAATCCGGTGCTCTTAAGATTGTCCTGCAAGCGGTCGCGAAACGGCATCCTGATCTTCCTGATGTTCCTTTGATTGTCGAATTTGCCAAGACCGAGGAAGCGCGGCATTTGATTCAGGTGGGCATCCACAACTACGGGCTGACGGCTCGTCCTTACGTTTTACCCCCAGGTGTGCCTAGGGAACGGGTGCTGCTTTTGCGCAAGGCCTTCATGGACACCATGGGAGATCCCGAATTCCTGGCGGATGCCAAGAAAGCTAGGCTTGACATCAACCCACTGTCGGGCGAAGCGCTGGAAAAAACCATTGCTGGGGTCTTTAAACTTGATCGGAGCTTGGTTGTAAAACTCAAAGAGATCCTTAAATAGCGCAGAGCCATAACGGGCTTGGGGTCTACCTGACATAACGATCAAACTAAAGGATAGCCCCTTTCTTTCACGCTTTCTTTCTCGACCGGCGGATAAGGTAATCAAGCAACCGCGCGGCGCTGGTCAATCGTCGGATCGGATTTAATTCTCCTACAAACCGATCACGCGTGAGATCGAACCGAAGCGTCTTACAGTTCAATCCTACGGCGATAAAAGATTTTGACTGTGGTCAAGTAGACGAAATAATCCGCCGATCATTCATAGTTGACAAGTTGGAGTATCCGTTGGATATTCCAACCGATTTTTCTTTTGATGTCGGAGCCGTTGCCTGAGATAAGCCGACCGGTAATTTCCGCCGTCTACGGCGGCTCACTTAATAGTTAGGCGCAAACCTAAAGGAGAAACGCAAATGATCGGCACGTTTTCGTCCGCGGACAGTGCCTTGTTGCTCATCGACCATCAAGTCGGGACGATGAAGCTCATCAAGAACATCCCGCTTGATATGGTCAAACGAAACACGCTGGCGCTTGCCAAAACAGCCAAGATTTTGAACATCCCTGTCGTCATTACGAGTTCGCAAGAGCAGAATGTTCAGGGTCCATTGCTTCCGGAACTCGAACAAATTCTTCCTGAGGCGTTTGCTGCCAGGGTTCAGCGAGCCGGAATCGTTAACGCTTGGAGTGATCCGCACTTCAAAAAGGCCGTCGAAGCGACAGGTCGCAGGAATCTCATCATGGCCGGTGTGACCACCGATGTGTGTTTGGTGTATCCGACAATTAGTGCCTGTCGCGAGGGCTACCAAGTACAGGCAGTTATGGACGCTTCAGGATCGCCATACGAACTTTCCGAAGATATGTCGCGGCGGCGCATGGAACGCGAGGGAGTAGTGCTTACCGCAACAAACACGCTCATGGCCGAACTCGCTCAGGATTGGAGTCGGCCAGAAGGTGGCCAATTGCTTGGCATACTGTTTCAAGACGTACTTCCACCGATCGCCTAAACCAACAAACCAGCCAGCACCACGGTGGTGGCGATATTGAACTTCCCCGAGCTGCTTGTGGAAATAACCGTCACCGCTTGCTTACCCGAATGATTAGACTGGGCATGAGGCCTGAGTCGGCAGTAAGATCGAATACGTTCAAAACGTTTAAGCCCTTCGATACGGTCCTTCCGGACCTACTCAGGACGCACGGATTGACTTAGATTCGCTCCGTTCAAATCGTTCAAAGCCGAATTCGTTTCGAGGAGGAAAGACCATGGCAGAACTGAAGCAAGACCCGATGCATCCGTTAAAGCACGAGCAGTGCTACCTTTGTTTCATGACGCTCGTTGAATCCCCGCCGCCGAACGCGCCATCCCGTGAGCAAGTCCGCCGGCCGCACAAGGAGTACATGGCGAAACTCGAAAGCGAGGGGCGGCTGTTTGGCGCGGGGCTGCTCAAGAACGACAAGGATAATGAAACATCCTGTGATCTTGGTTACGGCATGTTCATCTTGCGCGCTGAGACTCGGGCGGAAGCCGAAGCGATCGCGTTCCAAGAGCCCAATACCAAAGCGGGTCTTCGAACCATGAAGGTAATGCCGTGGCTCCGAGGGGAAGGAGATATCAATATTTCGATCAGCTTTACCAACGGTACCGTAAAAATCGATCGGCGCAGTTATCTGCTCGAAAACGGTTGACGCTCCGGTCACCGACGCCCGCACGATGAGGGTCGCATTTATGCCAGCAGCGTTCGTGATAACTAACTTCACGATTTCTTTCCCGACAGGCGACAAGGTAATCAATCAATCGCGCGGCGCTGGTCAATCGTAGGATTGGCTCGAATTCTCCTACAAACCGATCACGCGTGAGGTCGAACCGAAACGCCTTTCAATCCTACGGCGAATTTCGCCTTGCTTCCCTCGACAAATTCAGTTTCCCTTATCGTAAATAGTGCTTTTCTCAGCTTCTGTGTTAGTGATAAATATCGCGGTAATTAGGTGTGCAATACATTAAGCCGGTTGCCTGCTTTTTACAGCCAGATGGGTTGGGTCGACAAAGAGTTACCTTATGAACTTTTTGGCCGAAGAGTATATGGCGAGCTGGGCGAAGCGCGGATACTTCGTGATTCGGGGGTTTGCGAAGCCCGATGAGACTCGCGAACTCCGTCGGTCGTGCGATATCGTACTCGATCAGATCAGAGCCGAATCCAATGATCTCGGCCACTCAAACGCGAACATTGCCTATCTCACAGAGCCGAGATATTTCACAGGCGACCGGCAAGCGCTTAACCGGTTGCTTGAGTTCGTGGGTTCAGTACGAGTGCGAAATTTAATCAGCGGTCTTTCGCATCCAGACGAACGACCGCTTCTTTTTCACAATACTCAGTACTTCCACGAGCAGACAAGGGGAGACTGGGACGGTAACTGGCATCGCGATAGCCAATTCTGCATACCGGACGCGGAAGCAGAGAGGCAGTTTGCGTTGACCACGACCGCAATCCATTTTCGCGTGGCTTTTGTCAGCGACGACAGATTGGAATTCGTACCTGGGTCGCACGCTCGGTGGGATACGACTGACGAATACCAGATTCGGAAAGGTTCTGTTCCGAATGGTCTGATCCTCGGCTCAGATCGAATCGCTCTCGAACCGGGTGATGCTTGCGTCTTTCACGCTTGGGGTATTCATCGCGGCACTTACCGTCGAACTCCCATCCGCAGGACGTTGGACATCATCTACGGCTTTGGACCGTGCCAGCTCGGACCTGCTATGCCGCCTCCAACTTGCTTCAAGAATTCCGAGATACTCGGATGCTTGTCCCCTGATGTCCGGCGTTTTTTCGAGGATTTCGTGTCGACCTATAGGCGATACTGGACACTGCCACCCACTGATTTGAGATGACGCGGTGTAACTCAACGGCGTTTCAACCAAATCCTAAACGATTTTACCCCATCTGCCATTCAACGCTGCAGCGCTAGGTAGACCAGAACGAAAACACCGCTCACGTCGCTGCAAACCTTTCTTCTCCCTCGTTTGCCACTCTTAGTTAACACTGCTGACAACTGAAGCAGTCAACAACGTTTACGCTCACTCGATCTGCACGATCGTGGATCCACGCTTAATTTGGGTAATCCCGGTTAACCTTACAGTTAACCGCGCCACTTCCGTTCATCCCGGTTTGGCATTCTGGTTGCTCTCAGTACGAGTGAAGGATGCAGTAACGATCTTCGATACGGAGACGATCAGGCGACTTCAATACATGTTCACAAATTCAAGGAGAGGTAAACGATGGCTATCAAGAAACCGGGCAGTCGCCGAGACGCTGAAAAAAAGCTTCCTACGCCTCAAAGCGATCAATCTCCAATCTACGAATTCCCAGCTGTGACAATTCCACCGCTTCGAGAACGCGGCGACGTGGGAATTCCGCCAGAAATCTCCAAACGGGAGGATTTTACCGCTAGAGACCTCAAGCCAGCCCTTACCCCAGCGCGCATTCAAGACTTACAAAAGCTGGCTGCGCGGGTTCCAACTGTCAAGAAACTTCTAGGTGAAAAGTTTGTGTCAATTGGCGTTCGTACCTCCGAGGATGTAAAGCGAAAATCTACGGTGACTCGTGCAATGTTCTACAGCTATTCAAACCAAATAGCTGTCGAAGCGATTCTCGACAAGGGTGGTCGGGTTGTAGGTGTCGAAGACTATCGGTATCAACCCGCCGCAACGGAAGAAGAGATTCGAAAGGCTGTTGCTCTCGCACGCCGGTTGTTACACAAGCGAAGGGACTGGAGCGACGATCTAATCTCGGGGGTCATCGCGATCACAAACGACGACCCGACAAATCCCGAATATAGTCGACGTTTAATGGATGTGCGTTTTTTTAAGCCAGAGGAGCGCCTCGCCCAACTGGTGGCGATCGTAGACCTTGATAAAGGAAAGGTTACCCGATCCGGATTCGTACCAGGGGAAGGAGAAGAGCGATGAGCGAAAGCGGATTTGTTACTTGGCCAAGTGCAGGTTCCCCGGTCTGGCAGCTTTCTTATGTTCTCGGGGATTCTTCACAACCCGAGGGGATAGCGATTCACGGTGTCCGATATAGAGGCAGACAAGTATTTTACAAAGCAAGCCTGCCATCATTGCGCGTTCAATATGACGCTCCTGCTGGTGGCAGCGCCTGCGGCCCGTATAAAGACCCTCTCCATTTTGGTAATGCAGATGTTCAGTCTAATGGAAAAAAAGTTTCCATTTACACTTACTTAAGCGGATTTCTGCCGGTCCTCGCTTTAGAGTCATATCATAGAATTGGGTCTTATCGCTTGCGTCAACGATGGAGTTTCACATTATCGGGCACAGTGCTGCCTCGCCTGTTCAGCGCAGGTCTGCAATGCAACCAGAATCATCGCCATCATGCCTATTGGCGATTCGATTTTGACATAAACGACGCAGCGAGCGACGCAGTGTATGAATTCAACACGACTACACCGAATGTCGGATATGGTCCGGGCTGGCACAAAAAACTCTCAGAAATTAGGCGAGTTAAAAACCCGCCGACGAATCGACATTGGGCGGTTATGGATCGCTCGGCAGGTAATGGATATTTCCTAGTCCCAGATCCCAACGACGGCGTGGGTGACGGATTCTCGAGCCATGATCTTTGGGTGATGCGTTATCGAGGAAGCGAAGACCGGCAGGGCAACCAAGGATCGGCGAGCAATGATGATCTGCCTGCTTATCTCAACGGTGAGAACACCGATGGCCAAGATGTTGTCGTCTGGTACTGCGGTCACTTAGCGCATGAGGCACATCACGGCGGCGATGAGTGGCACCATGTCGGACCGCGTCTGGATCCATTTCGCTGGTAATTGTTTACCGAAGATTAAGTATGGCTATTATGTTGCGCGTTGAAGTTGACATTTTTTCGGCCGGCCGAATCCAACGTAAATTGTAACAAGAGACGGGTCACTTCGAGACTGCTCACGGCGTTAAAGGGAATTCGTAGTCTGACTTCAGCACCAGAGAATAGATTTCAAGGACTGGGATTTCGTGGTGTTGACGCAATGAGCGGATTCTTTGCAGTGAACGTTGAATAGGAGGGAAGTAATGATTAACGAGATGGCTAATATTGCGTCGGAATGCGTCAAGAATCCTACGAGGCCCTCCATTTTAGTGCCTGAGTTGGGGTCCTTCATTTGTCCGGATTCGCGACAAGGACAGCGCGTTTTGGCGGAGACACAGGGCTCGCCGAACCCTTCGAGCGCACTGCCGCCACCTTTGCGTATTGATCCTCAGTTCAAGCTTGTGTTCCTTACTGCCGCGGTAGGATCGCTGTTTTTTGTAATCATTTGTGTAGGTCTTCATTTGTATACTGACGGGCAACCGCCTGCTGCTCTCGCAAAACTGATAGATGGTCTATTGGATATGGCGAAAATTGGTTTTGGTGCGGCCGTCGGGCTGCTGGGCGCCAAGGCCATGCAGAAGAATGGTTCTAATTAGCGTTTGAAGACAGGCCCAGCCGGTACGAATTGGCATGGATGCAAAAACTGATTTTATTTCTCGCAATTATGCGAAGGATGCCAAAGGAAAAAGCTAAAAAGTTAAAGAAATCGTATCGTTATTTGACACTCTTTCGGCATCCCTGTTGCTCTCTTGATTCAAGCGTAGGTCGATAATAGTGTACCCACTTCTCTTGTTGCTGGCATCTTGAAGCGAATGTCATAAACCGCTGGGCTGCTCATGGCTTTCGACCAAGGCAATAGACGGAGGTTCGAAATGGAAGGGCAAGCGAAGAAACCAGTTCACATCACTTGGCAGGAAGCCGTTCGGGCGGAGGCGGAGCGAGACAAAGCGAGGCAGGCGCGCTGCCGATCATTGCCGCCAAGTCGGATGAAAGTTATCACCGAGGACATTTCTAGAGACCTCCCTAAACTAAAAGCTTCGGCGCTGCGTCTCTGGGACGTGAACTTTAACCACCGGCTTAGAACCTGGACGGCAACGGTGCGAGCAAATTTTCGAGCAGCGACGAACCGACATGAAGTTCAGGCGGAGGAATGCCAACGCGGGCAATTCGGAGCGATTTATTTCAAGCGAGGCCCAACAAAATCGGCCATGACATCGGCCATGGCAATAGTCCTGGGGATCATTTTACTGGCCGGGGCCGGGACGATGGCCTATTGGCAGCGGAGTAAAAACTATTTGTCCGATCTAACCGTTAAGTGGGGAGCCATCGCTCAGCAAGGCCCAGGTCATACTTCTGACCCAGAGGTGCGGGTTGAAGGCTCGAAAGTGCCACCCGCCACGCCTCAACTCTCTTCAACAAATCATGTACCAGCTCAACCTGACGGTCGAGAAATCACTAAGTCGGGAGCCATCGCTCGGCAAGGCCCAGGTCATACTTCTGACCCAGAGGTGACGATTGAAGGCTCGAAAGTGCAGTCCGCCACGCCTCAACTCACTTCTACAAATCATGAACCTGTTCAACCTGACGGTGGAGAAATCACCGCCAAAACAGCGCCGCCCTATTTGGGGAAGTTTGAGGTCGTCGACAATTCCTTCGTCCGCGATAGACCCGCAGCGAATGCCAACGTGATCACGACCCTCCGGCGCGGCACGCAGGTGATGGTGGAAAGCAAAACGGGAGACTATCTACGTGTCCGCTCATTGAACGATGCGCGGGTTAGCGGTTATGTCCATGAAGAAGACGCCTTCTTTCAAGCGCATTGAATGAGCCTTGCGACGCTGTCTTAAATTGGTAACTGTGGCTGGGGGTCTGGCACAACTATCATCACAATGTTTGGTGCAATGCGTTCAGCGTCACTGATTAGAAGGCAGGTATCGGCGACCGGTTCTCGGCCGTCGTGCCGATTCATCCAGGCACTGCAATAATCTTCTACCGGAGTTTCAGGCTACTATAATTAGTTTTGATCGAGGGTGGCGCTATGATAAAAAGCTACCTGCCGACAGCCGCTAGTTCGCCCGCTTGGCAAAAGGGGGAAGTGATGACCGATCACGCTGACGCATTCATCGCGACCATCGACGCAAGGGTAGGCGACATCCTTGACCGCTGCACCCGCTGTGCAAAATGCGTCGAGGTCTGCCCGACCGCGGCGCCAGCCGGGATAGATACCAGCGAGCCCGCCAAGATCGTCGGCGATGTGCTTGATATCCTGCGCGGCGGCGGTGATCCGGCAAGCCGCGGCGCCCGTTGGGCAAATGCCTGCACCGGCTCCGGTCGATGTATATCCGCATGCGACGACGGCATTAACCCGCGTTTCATGTTGGCGGCGACCCGCCTCAGGCTCAACGAGCGACGCCAAACCAACGAGCGGCGCGCCACGGGTCGAGCCGGGTTTAAGAAAATGTCCACCGCGGTGAAGGTGCTCTCGCGCCTGCAACTCCCCGCTGATCTGCTGGCCGGCTTCACCCGAGCGACAGTAGCCGATGCCGAACCGGCGCCGGACATAGTCATGTATCTCGGTTGTAACGTTCTCAAGACGCCGCACATCGCGCTGTTGTGCCTCGAGGTCTTGGCTCGTCTCGGCACGCGCTACAAAGTTTTTGCCGGACCGGCCTTTTGTTGCGGTGTCATTCAGTACCGCACGGGCGACACCAAGACCTCCGGGCGGATCGGCGGCAATACGGTGGCCGGATTCGCCGGCACGGGCGCCCCTAAGGTGCTCACGTGGTGCCCGACGTGCAACATCCAACTGAGCGAGATCGTCATGCCGAGCACCGACGCGAGCTTCAATCTTGAGCATGTCGTGCCCTACATCGCCGCGCGCATCGAGCGGCTTCGCCCCCACTTCGTCCATCCGATCAAGAAGCGGGTCGCGCTGCACGAGCATCCGGGCGTGGCCGGCGTGACCGAAGGCGCCATCAAAATACTCACCGCGATTCCCGGGTTGGAGCTGGTCGACCTTGAACAACCGCGGGTCGGCTACATGTGCAACTCGCTGGCGCCGGTTCCGGCCTACAAACGCGAACTGCATGCCCGCGAGCTTGACGCCGCGGCAGCCGCCGGCGTCGACTACCTTGTCGGCATCTACCATGCCTGCCATCGTGAACTTTGCGCCCACGAAACCACTTCGCCGTTCAAGATCGTCAACTTTCTTGAACTGGTCGGCGAGGCCATGGGGATCGAGAAGACCGATCTCTTCAAGCAGTGGAAAATGATGCAAGACGTCGATCGCGTGCTGGCCGAAGTCGCCGGACCAGCGCAGGCAGCCGGGCTGGACTTGGAAAGCGTGCGCGAAGTGCTGGTTGCCCACATGCTGGGCGAGCAACCCCTGCCGGTGGATTATCGCGGCCTGCCGGCGATCGCGCCTGAGGATACGCCGGTTCGGGTTATCTCGGAGTAGAAACGGGAGAATATCGGTTCTTATAATGCCGCTGACTAGAAATTTTAAAGAAACCATTCAGACGCGGGCGCGCCGGGACGCTGCGTTCCGCGAAGCCTTACTCGAAGAGGCTGTCAATGCTCTACTATCGGGAGACGTCAACCTAGGCAAGACCGTTCTGCGTGATTATATCAATGCCACGGTGGGTTTCGACAAGCTGGCAAGTCTCACGAAGAAATCGCCGAAGAGTCTCCTGCGTATGCTCGGTCCCAAAGGCAATCCGCAGGCGCGCAATTTTTTCGAGATCGTCTCCTACTTGCAGAAAAAAGAGGGCCTGCAATTGAAAGTCCGCGCGACCTAAAACTTTTGGACCCGGCTCCGGGCCCAGGCCCCGCATTCTAAACAAATTGAAGTTTGGGCAATGTCTCCTGGCTTGACCCAGTTATTGTGTTCTCCAATGTTGAGAGGGTTGCCAAGATCGAAGAGAGCAAGACGTGCGGCATCGGCGCCGAAAAGTACACGTGACCCAGAGGCACTGACGCTAGACGACAATCATTCGCAATCGCACTCCGCTGCACCGGGCCCTGGTGCTGAGCACGCGCTTTTTTATCTGACTCTTTGCTTGCGCCATTATTGCATCTCCATCTGAAATGTTAGCCGTAGAAGTCTCCGCCCGCCGCTTCGCCCTTTATTTCTGCGATCGTCCTGGGTGACACTACAGCAGGAGATTCGGGTCTCGCGATGCGACAGTTTTGCTATTCAACGAGCGCTTTCATGAATGCGATCAACTCACGATAATCTTCCTGATCCGCGGTCCTCATCGCGCCGATATATCGCGAGCGAATTTGATCGCCTTCCGACAAGAGCTGAATCTGCGGCCATTTGGGCAGAGGAAGTCTGACCGAGTGAAAGTAAATGTCGGTGATGAGTCGCGCGTGTCTGCCGTTGCCATTGGTAAACGGATGAATTCGGGTGAACCGGTTCTGTAACCGAGCAGCGATTTCAAGCGGCGGCATCGAACTCTTGGCGGAGTTCCAGAAGCTGAAATCGCCGCACAACAACTTTATCTGTTCTGGGATAAGGTGAAAGTCGACACCGATGTTGACGGGACCGGTGCGATATTTTCCGGCCCACTCCCAGATCTCACCGAACATGTCGTAATGGACCGCGCGGATAAACTGATCGGTCAACCATATGGCGCCGGCTCTTTTTCGCCGGGCTCGATAAATGTGCTTGTTGTATGCGCGTGAAATCGCATCTAACTCGGCGGCATTGCGGGAGGCGCGATCGGTCAGTTGCCTTTGAATTAGACCCGACGCGTCGTCTCCCGGAGTGGCGCCGGGGATATTAGTTTTGTCATTCATCTGTCGGCTGTCGCCACAGCTTTTCGCGCCGATCGGTCAATATCTCATCGGTATGTTTTTCCAAGAGCTGCTTGAATACGTCCGCTTCCGGCGCCTGATGTTCGAGGGCCATCGTGCCCATGGATTGTTTTAAGCGTTTCAAAGCCACACTGCGCGCTCGTCCGCGCAGCACTTCTTTGATCGGCTTTCTGGGTCTGGGCTCAAGAACCAAATCGCAAGACATCGCATCAAAGATACGCTTCAGGGTGCTGACCTGCGGATCGGTCTTGCCGCTTTCAATCCCGGCCAGATGCGATTGAGTTATCTTGGCGCGGCCTGCCAATTCGGCCTGGGTCATGCGCAGCGACTCACGCAGAATTCTGATCCAGTCTCCATGTGCAGGCTCGTGTGTCTTAGCCGCTGGTGGCGGCAGGCGAGTCAACGCCATTTCATCGACTATGTTTAAACGTCTGCGGGCCATATCAATATACTAATAACTAGATTGAAAAAGTCAATTTTAATCTAAAATAACAGATAATATTTAGAATATGCGATCTGATTAAACATATTCAAAGAGCTTATCTCACTGAAATCACGTTGGTTTTTATGGTAGGTTATCTCTACAGAGATAACTGGTTTCGAATGATGGCGGCTCATTCCAATCCTGTTGCAACTTAGAATCCCTTGAAACGGCCATACAAAATGCTCCGTTTCTCGCGTCTACTTGTCGCAATTTCGCCGATCTAATTGTCGGCGGAGTCGCGTCATGGCGGCGCATGCAACGCGCCATGTTCAGCAAGATAGGGATAGGGTCTTGCAACGCGACCTATGGCCGGCGCCGGCTGCCCGAGTGCGACCAGCGCAAGCTGTTGATTCAACAAATTCGAGATTGCATAACAAGCGTGGGTTTTGGGCTTAGCGCTGTTTTTTCCCGCTGGCTAAACATGAACAAGCGAGGCTACCAGTGTTACAGTCAACGAGGCTGGTCACGGAGTTCTTTTAAATTTCTCGAACTGAACTTTGAACTTTTCACAGCTATCCTCATCGTCAACGCGCGGGGTAAACCAGAGATAGTCAAAGGGTGCCCGTCCCGCAGCGTTTGCCAAGAGATATTTATGCGGCTCGGGCTCCGGCTCGTCGACTTCGACGAAAGCGATGCTGACAACCTGCCGGCCCGGCGCCTTTGCCGTGAGATAGACAGGAATCCCGTAATCGCTGCGGACATGACCCGCTCCGGCCACCAGTACTGCGCCGTCGGCGCTGGCTGCGGCAATCAAACTCTGCGCCATCTGCGCGTCTCTGGCGCGCTGGACCTGCACCATGGTTTGGACGCTTTCCGCGGAGCCATAGCCGCAGTGCGCATTGCGGATGTCGGCGGCCATTGTCGCCAACATCGCGTCGGAGAGCGGCCGATCCAGACCCAAGTCGTGTCGCACGGATGGCTCGAGAGCCAAGCCGTTACGGCTCATTTGCCGCGCGGTGGCGAGCGGCAGGTTGGTTGCGACAATCGCCAGCTTTGCCGCAAGCGCTGCCTCGGCGATGGGCTGATACATCGCCCAGTCAGGCCAACCGCTCTTTTGCCAATTCACCGCCGGACCCAGGCCTGCGGCATCGCTTGGCGCGCGCGCCAGCTGGTTGGCGATGGCGCCGGCGTCGTCGAGGCTGAACATCTCGAAACCTACGGCGGGCCGGCGGCCGGCGGCGATCAAGCCACGCAGCACCTCGGCCTGCAACCTGTGGTGGTCTGGATTGTCGTGCATCTCGCCCAGGAGCACGAACTCGGCGCGAGCCAAACGCTTCATGAGGCTGTGGTGATCGATGAATTTGCCAGACGCCACGTCCCAGATGCGGCCGGTTAGCGGATGGTTGCGGCCGTAATGAGACTGCCATGAGGTAACCGAGCACGCCGACAGCACTGCCATCAGCACGAACCAGAGCCAATAGCGCCAATTCGAACTTGCGGTCGACGTTCCAGGTAACCTCATGCGCATGGTCTAGACACTAACATGCGCAGGCTGCTGAAAAAGACCCGTATGCCGACTGCCCTGAGCATCGTCGAAGGGTGCACTCAATCGCCTCGCGTCGATCCTGTCCTGAGCCGAGTCGAAGGATCGATATTTCGCGCGCCTTGCCTATGGATCTTTTGAGCAGCCTGCAAGAGGCTTTTTTCAGCAACCTGCTATGGGCCGGCTTACCGGGTTGGACCAGCGCAAACTATTGAATCAGTGACAAACAGCAGCGCGGCGAATGGACCCGTGCACGAACGCAAACATTTATGGGACTGCTGCGCTACCCCAGTTCGGCGCGGCTATCGATCGGATTTGCTGATGTTCGGCAAGTGAACGAAATGATGGTATAAAGAGATTGAGGCGATCGCCATAACCACCAGAGCGGGGAGGACGTGTCGCATATGAGCGAGACGAAAAAAATTGAGTTTCCGACGGTTCAGGTCGCCGAGTTCTGCAAGAACAATCGGATTCGGAAGCTTTCGTTATTCGGCTCGGCGTTGAGAGAGGATTTTCGCCCGGATAGCGACATCGATCTTCTGGTCGAGTTCCAGACCGGTGCGGCGACGAGCTTGATCGACCTGGCTCGAATGGAACGGGAACTGTCAGCCATGCTCGGTGGGCGCAAGGTGGACTTGCGCACCCCCAACGAGTTAAGCCGCTATTTTCGCGACCAGGTTATTTCCACGGCAAGCGTTCAATATGCAGAGCCATGATCGGATAAGATTGGCGCCAAAGCCATTCATCGTGAAAGGTATGCTTCGCAAAGGCAGATTCATGTCAGCATTCTTATGATCGCCAGCACGGCACCTGCGAATCCGCCGACGATCGCGCCATTCAATCGAATATATTGAAGATCCTGACCGACCTTGGTTTCGATCTGCCTGACCAAATCAAGATCCGATAGTTTTTCCAGGCTGGCGCGGACCATCTGCCCGATCATGTCGTGACGCTGCTCGACCAACTCCAGCGCAAGGTTTTTCACCCAGTCATCGAGTTGTTCTTGCGCCGGGATATTCACTCGGAAAAGCTCGAGACGCCTGTGCAGCTCGTGACGCAGAAGTCGATTGAGATCCGAATCGACGTTTTTAAACCCTTCCTCCATGGTTGCGCCGAGTCGCCGCAACGCGCGCTGGAGTATTTCGCCGGAGCCCGCCGCTTCGATAAGCGCGATTCGCACGCTCTCGACAATCGCCAACGCATCCTGGTCGCCCCCAGCAAGCTTGTCGGCGAATTCGATGACAATGCCGTCGACCCAAGTTCGCAGTGGATGGCCCGGATCGGATCGGGCTTCGCGCGCGGCCTCGGTTATTTTGCTTATGAGAATCGCAGCCAGCTGCTCTTCGTTCACGAGGTTCAAGCGTCGAGCCATTTGGATGCCGAGCTGTTTCAAGAAACCTGCCGCCTGGTATTCGTCCAGTGCGCGGCCGATCATCCTTTGGAAGAGTCGCTGCAAGTCGGATCTTTGCGCGCCATTTTCCACGGCGGTGAGTAGAGCGGTCCAGACGCGGTGGTGATCGCCTCGTCGTAGATATTGCCCGAACCATCCGCCCAACGGTTTGGCGAATTGAATGTCGCGCAGCTGGTCTCTGACCACGCGTTCGATAAACCCGGCAAATTCAGACGCTTCCAGTCCGCGCCCGACTTGCCCGATGATGCCGCGGATGATTGCGAGGACCTTTTCGAAATTTCTTCTTGCCCGAGGTAATGCAAAACATATTGGGAGGCTGAGAAGAGAGCCAAATGCTCCCGAATGATCTGCGGCGCCAGCCAGCGGTTCTGCACGATGTCGGCTATGCCTTCGACGATTCGCCGGCGGTTTTTGACGATGATATTGGTGTGCCGGCGAATCAACGGCAGGGGAACTTCATGAAACAACGCGCTCACGGCGAACCAATCCGCGAAACCGCCGATGGTCGCCGCCTCGAACGCTTTTAGAATGACTTGCCAACTCGCGCCCGCCACGACACCGTGGCGCAGGGCAATTTCCGTCGCGATCAAACCGGCAATTGCGCCCGCAAGTGAAATATTTCCCAGTGATGCGCCCCTTGTGGTTGCCATGAAATCTCCTGCGGCAAATGCTCTGCGCCGGCGGCGCGAGATGCGGCAACCTTAGCGCGTTGTCAGGGACGACACAAAGAAGTGACATGGCGCTGCGGATGACGAAGCGTCAGGAGGCTCAGGGCTGTACTTGATAGTTGGGGTTGGGGTCTGACATAACGATCAGTAAAATCTTTCAATTGTCGCGATTCACATTGTTGTTCGCGGCGCCGATCTTGCCGCGCGGTTAATTGCAAAATGGAGTCAGCGGGGACGGCTGGTGAAAACCAAGACCAAATAAGCGTTGCTCTCACGGATTCGCTTTCATGGGTACACCCTATGCAACTCCATCGAGCCAATCGATCTCAAGTTTCGCTCGGGCACGGAGTCTGAAAAACTGTGCGGCGTGTCTCGCAGCGTTGACTTGATACGGGTCGGGTGTTATCCGGGGTCCAATGAAAAAAACCCGGACGCGCGTGAGGCTCGGTGACCGTTTCAGTCGGCGAGCACGCAGTGGTTTATCTCACTTCGTCCTTGCGCTCGTTCTGTTTCTGTGTCGATATTCTTGATGCCAACGAAATCGTCGCGGCTACCGCTTCCCCAGCACGGATTCGCATCGGTTACTCATCGATCTGCCGGACGGCGCTCAGGTGCTGCGCAACTTGAAGCTCGCGGAGTTCGTCGATCGCAGTTTCTTGCAGACTGTCGAGCAAGAGGGGCGGTAAGATGACTGCGATTATTTTCACCCGATAAGGAGAATCCATGAGTGCTCTCGATCAACCTTTAATGATTGCCAACAGCAACTATCACGTCGGCCACCAGGTAGCGATCGCCGTCGCCAAGGAGCAGAAGTTCTTCGAAGAAGAGGGGCTATCGGCGTACGTCTACGATTCCGGCGGAGTAATTCCCGGCCCACTCGAACGCGATGGCCTCGCCATGGCGATGAAAATGCGCGGGGTGGATATCGCGACGGCGGTGGACATCGAGGCGGCGATCTATCAGTGCTGCCAGGGCGAAGACGTTTACATCGTCGGCGGCTGGCGCTATACGCCCCTGCTCAAATGGTACGGTTCGAAAGCGATCAAAGATATGCGCGGCGGCCGCATTGGCACGCGGGAAAAAGAGGGACTCACCACAGTTTTCGTTTACGATGCGCTGCAAGCGGCGGGCATCGATCCGGAAAAAGATGTCGAATGGGTCTACGATAAGGTATTCGGCTATCGGAATAACCCCGCCCATGCCGACATGCTGCGCCACGGCAAAGTCGATGCGATCACCTCGCAGTCGCCGTTCTCCGATCAGCTCGAAAAAGACGGCTTTAAAATGATTCTCGATCCCAATGAGGTTTTCCCGCGCCGCCCGGGAAAGATCACCGTGGCGACGCGCCAGACTATTGAACAGCGGGGCGAAGAGTTGCGCGCCTATCTGCGCGCGATCACCCGCAGCTTCTGGTTTATGCGCGACGTCAGCCATTTCGAGTATCTGAAGGATCTCGAAGCGCGCCTGCGCAAAACCACTACCCACAACGAGGAAGAGTTGCATGTGGCGATCGTCACCGCGCCCGACCGCGTCGATAGCTGGGCGATCCCGGTGGACGGCGCGGTGGCCGCCGACTCGGTCAAGCGCATCACCGACGAGATGGTCCGCGCCGGCAAACTGCCGAAGGTCCGCCCGGTCAAGGAAATTCTCCGTGACGAAGCGGCGCGCGAAGCCTATCAAGCGGTGAGCAGCCGGCCGGAATTGAAAGCGGCGCTGGAAATCGCCCGGGCGGCGGAACGAAAATACGGCTTTTAGCCAGGAGTGATCAACTTGCACACCATTCTCAAAACAACTGCAACGGTCGATGGCCTTGGCGGTGCTGCTTTGCTTCGCCGGCATTGCGCAGGCGCTGGACAAAGCGCACTTGCATATCGCCGCGGGGATCAGCCCGAACAGTTTGTTGTATCGCTATACCATCGACAAAGGGTTTTACACCGAAGAAGGGTTAGAAGTGTTGCCGGTGCAGGCCGGCATGCTTCCAGGCATTCAGGGGTTGGTCGCCGGCACTTTCGACTTCACGCAAATCTTGGGTCAAAGCGCCGGCGCGATCCTGCGCGGTCTGCCGCTCAAGATTATCATGGTCTTCGATACCCGCCCGCTCAACTGGTTGTATTCCGCGAAATCGATCACCAGTCTGCAGGAGCTGAAAAAAGGCAAACAAATCGCGGTGTCGAGCTTTGGCGCGGCGATCGATCAGATGACCCGGGAGCTCCTGGTCAAATACGGCATCGATCCGCAGCGCGACGTCGTCCTGCGCGCCATCGAGCCCACCCCCGCGCGCATCGGCGCCTTGATGAGCGGCGCCGTCGATGCCGCTGTGCTCAACCAGTTGGACAGCCTGATCGCCAAGAAGAACGGCTACAATGAACTGCTTTTCTACGGCGATCATCTCGAGTTCGTCACCGCCGGCGTTGCCGTCGCCGAAAAAACGCTGGCGCAGCGGCCGGAGTTCGTCCAGCGCTTTCTGCGCGGCACTTTGCGCGGATTCTGGTGGTTCAAGACCAATGAAAAAGAGGTGGTCAGCCGGCTGATGAAATCAATGAAGTTAAACGAGAGCGAGGCCAGCGTGGTCTATCGCTCCTCGCTCAAGGGCATGTCAGTGGACGGAACCATTCCAGCGGTGCTGCAAAACAACATGCTGACGTTGCAACGGCGCGCGCTCAAAGTCGAGCGGGAAGTCAGTCCGGAGAGCGTTTACGACTTCAACATGGTGCGCGCCATCAATAAAGAATTCGGCCGATCCGGCTCATAGCCGCCGGCTTCCTTCGCGGTGTGGAATCCAGCGAAACTCTAGTTCTGCTGACGTGACCGTTGCCGATTCATTCGAGCGCGGCAAAAATTTCATTAATTTCCAGGCGGCGATCGGTTAGCCCTTGTTCGAATGCGTAATCCAACACGGTCTCTAACGCCGGACGATTTTTATCGATGGAATAGGGCCATGGATCGGCGCCCAGCAGCGCCCGTTCTTCTTCTTGTTCGGCGCCGAACCACGCCAAAGATGAGCGGCGGTGGTCCGCCCAATAAATATAAGCCTGCTGCTTGGCAGCTTCGAAGGCGCTGACAAGATGTGTCGCTGCGGCGGGATCGCGCTGGAGCACCTCGTCTTTAACAACAACAAGATGGCGAATCGGAAAAATGCCGGTGCGGCGATAATAGTCGGCCTCCGCTTCGCGATAATTGGGCCAAAGCCGGCGCACGAGTTGGTTGATGGTGGCGGCGTCGGAGCCGCTATCGGATAGGATCTGCGCATCGATCTCTCCCGCCTTCAGTAAATCCTGCATCTTTTTCCCGGCCGGGGCGCGCTCGATCTTCAGCCAGGGAGGCGGCGACCAACCTGGAATGTCCTCGGACCCATCCGCAACCCACTGGATCTCGCTCGGCGGCAAGTTGAACTCATGTTCCAGTAAGCCGCGAACCCAGAGCGCGATCGGATTGAAATGGCCATGAACGCCGACCCGGCGTCCGCGCAGATCTCCGGGATGGGTGATATCGGAATCCATGCGCACCATGACGCAGCTATGATTAAATCGGCGATGCGGAAACACCGGTATCGCGGTGATCGGCGCTCCACGGCTTTTCAAACCTAGGTACTGCGCGATCTGAAGCTCGCAGACATCGAATTCCAAATTTTTGACGAACCGTTTGTGCCGCTCCCCCGATGGCAGCGGTATTACCGTTAGGTCGAGGCCGGGAGTGGCTACCCTGCCGTCGATCAACGGACGAGTGCGATCATAGTCACCGCAGGAAAGACTCAAAGATAAGTTGTCCATGGCAATGCGCTTTAATGCGGAAGCTCTGACGGCAAGGTTGCTTTTCTATCCCGCCAAAGTACGCTCTCCTAGTGTGCATAAACATAGCCGGAATTCTTTGTGTGTAGCAAATTGATCAGTCTAAAAAAAACCTTACGGGACCAAGTCTAGTTCTAAATTACCTCCGAAAAATATCCTACGGTTGATTGACAGAACATCCGAATAATTGTTAATTCCCGAGCAGGATTTTTCCAAAGTCAGCGGTCTACCGATTTAGATCTGCGTCGTCTCTGCCGAACTAACGTCGTCTAGATACCTTCGGAAAGGCAGGTGCTATGAAACTTTGGTTTGGGGTAGGATCTCTTTTTTTCGCATTCGTAAGATTGCCAGCGTCGGCAATTTGCCGTGCTATTCTAACCTGAGGCACCAGCCGAGTTGGTCATCCACACGCCAGCTATTTTCGCGGATCGATTTCGATCACGAAAAATGACAATTCCCCAGGCGGCTTGCAACCGAGCCACGGCCAAATTTTATTCTCAGAGATAGCTAGCCTTGGGTGACTCTCTCAACGCCTCATAGGAGCCGATAAAAATGATTTTTCGTAAACTGAGTTTGATTCTGATCCTACCGGGTCTCGTCATTGCCGGCCGGATTGGTCAGGCGGATGGGCAGGCAGAGTTTCCAATTGGTTATGTGTCGCGAGGGGGTACTTATGCCTTTATAAGCTTGATTGAGCAGCATAAATTGCTCGAGCAGGAAGGCATTCGTCCGATGTTTGTCTACATAGGAGGGCCGCAAGTCTCGCAGGCGCTTATCTCGGGCGACATCAAGATGGCCCTTGTCGCCGCGGCAAGTCCAATCCGTGCGGCAGCGCACGGCGCCGATCTCAGATTCGTTGGTGGGATTACTGACAAAGAAGTAGCCTCCTTTGTCTCTGCAGCGAATATCAAAACCCCCGCGGATTTAAAAGGAACGCGTTTAGCTATCGATCGGCTCGGTGACTATAGCGACTTCCGCGCTAGGAAAGTGCTCGAAATGTTCGGATTGCAGGCTCAAAAAGATGTCACGTTGCTGCAAATCGGCTCCCAGACGGCGCGCTTCGCCGCCCTGCGGAACAACCAGGTGCAATCGACCTTTGTCGTTCCACCACTGACACTGATTGCAAGGAAGGCCGGTTTGCGCGAGCTAGCCGATCTCGGCGAACTTGGCTTCCCGTCATCGTCAGGAGCTTTCGTCGTAATGCAGTCGACTGTCGAGAGAAATCCCAAAGAGATCTATGGAGTGCTGCGCGCAGTCGCCAAGGCGATACGCATTTACAAAACCGACAAGGAACAAGCGTTGGGCGCTATCGCTCGTTTCATGAGGCTCAATGATAGCGAAGCCCTGGAAGAAACGCGTCGTATGAACGTGAACGTACTCAAAGACATTCCTTCGCCCCCGGTAGCTGGCATAAGAGTCGTGCGAGACTTTCTTGCGCAGACCGACCCTGAGGTCAAAAGCATGAATCTCGACGCTTTCATCACCACCCAGTTCTCCGATCGCCTGCAAAAAGAGGGGCTCAAGTGAAATCTCTGTGTGGCCGACGTTTACTTATAGGTTTCGTCGCAGCCATCTTAGTAGTGGTCAGCGCGCCGGGCGTGCCGTCGCTGTGAGAGGAGTTCAATGAAATCAGACGTCAGTAATCAAATCGTCGATGCACTCAAAGGCATCGGAGTTCGGCTAGTGGTATCGCTTCCGGACAGTTGGCTTGGCGGAACCGGACAGCTTGCTGCCCAGGATCCGGATCTGATGCACGTCTCTGTCACTAACGAAGGCGACGGAGTGGCCATCTGTGGTGGGGCTTGGCTGGGAGGGACAAAAGCCGCCATGCTAATGGAGAATACCGGCCTGCTCGTTTCCACTTATGCGCTTACGAGATTCCATCTAACATTCGGCATCCCGACCCTTATGCTTGTGTCGTACCGGGGAGATTTTGGCGATGGCAATTGGTGGGGATCATCCGTGGGACGGGTTACCGAGCCGGTGTTACGGGGGCTCGGTATCAGCTACGAAGTTGTGCGTTCGGCGGATCAGATCCCCGGAGCTATAAGAAAAGCCGACCGGAGCAGTGCTGCTTCGCTCCTGCCGACCGCAATACTCTTGGGATTCGGCAGCGTGGGGGGTGTATGAATTTACGTCACGAATATATCGCGGCTCTCGTCCGGGAACTTAAAGACGAAATTATTGTCTGCAACAGCGGCGGCATCCAGGACGAGTTGTATACCGCCGCCGATCGAGAAGCGAATATTTACGCCCCTGGCGTTGGATTGGTTTGTCAGGTGGCATTAGGGGTCGCGTTGGCGATTCCAGAGCGGACGGTGATCGCTTTAGACGGCGACGGCAGTCTGCTTCTCAACCTAGGAATTCTGCCGGTGCTGGCGGACCAAAAACCGAAAAACCTTTTTGTCATCGTCTTTGATAACGGCGTCTACGAGGCCGGAGGAAATGTGCCTACCTTGGCCAGCAAGGGAACCAAGCTCGAGGAACTCGCGCGGGGAGCCGGAGTCCAAGGGGTTACGGTGCAGACAAGCGTCGAAGATTTTGTTACGGAGCTCAAGGCAGCCCTGAGTCATGACGCTTTGCGCTTCTTCGTCGTCAAGGTAAAACCCGGGCGAGTCGCCGGTGCGCCAAAGACAATCTCTGGAATGGAAAACAAATTTCGCTTTATGCGCTACGTCGAGGAAAGACTGGGTAAAAACATTTTCTCGCCGCCGACCCAACGCTATACGGGCGGAAAGGCGAGTGACGGATGAAACATCTGTGCGCAATCCTTTTATTATTCTTGTTCTATGTCGATTCCGTAGCGGCGCAGGAACCGATCAAGATCGGCTATCCCTCGACGAGCTATACAACACTGCCGATTGTCGCCGCGCTTCGAAATGGTTTTTTTGCACAGGAAGGATTGCGGGTTGAGCTGATTAGGATGGCGCCGAATATTAGCATTATTGCGTTGGTAAATAATCAAGTTGAGTTTGTCACGGTTCAAGGATCTATAATCAGGGGCGCAGCCAGAGGGCTTCCGATCAAAAGCGTGGCTGTGATTGCCGATCGCCCGGTGTATTACTTGGTCGCCAGAGAAGCCGTAACGTCGATCAACGCACTGAAAGGAAAGACCATCGGTTTGAATTCGCTCGGAGGCTCGGCTCACTTGATGACCAAGGAATTACTCGCTCATTATCGGCTCGATCCGGATAAGGACGTTACGATGATCGTATCCGGTGATCATAAGAGCAGTATCGAATCGGTCCATGTCGGGCAAATCGATGCGACCGTCGTACCGGTTCCGTGGCAGGTCGTCTCAAAAAAAGCCGGTCTGAAGGTAGTCGCCTATTACGGCGATGTTTTGCGCATGCCTCTCGGTGGTCTGGGTGCGTCGGATGAGTTTATTCAGAAGCGCGGAGACACCCTTAAGCGGGTGCTAAGGGGGACTTTGAAAGGCATCGGCTTTCTCCGCCAGAAAGAGAAAAAAAGCGAGGTTGTCAAACTCATCGTCGATTGGTTTAACGTCGACAGGGAGACGGCGGCGGACTCCTATGATCAAATAATCCTTGCCTATCCACCCGACGGCAGGACTTCGGCTGAGGTTTTGGAAAAAGACTTGGAAATATCGCGGCAGCTCGGAGCGATTAAAGGCACGGTGCCGTTATCACGCGTGATTAATTTTAAAATGCTCGATGAGGTGGCCCGCGAACTCGGGGCAAAATAGCCGCGCACAATGAATGGTTGGTATCGGAGTATTTACGGAATACTGTCTTAACCTTGAGATCTCAATCTTGTGAGGAGCAGTTCTTATGATGGCGTACCCCTATGATAACTCCAGTTTGATCTTAGCTCTGCAAATCGATCATTCGCGGGTAGCAGGTTACTTTGCCGCACACTGGGGGAATGAGGACTTTGATCGACCCAAGCCTTACTCTTCGGTGGTCTTAGCTGCGGGTGAACATGACATCGGCTGGTGGGAGTGGGAGATGTGCCCGTCGACGCTGAACGAGAAGGGGTATCCGTTGGATTATCACGACGGCAGTTTAAAATATTTGGGCCAATTGCGCCTCGATTTTTACAAAAACTCGGTGGACAGTGTAATGCGGCGCGATCCGTATGCGGCCATGTTGATGGCGATGCACGGCGTGGCGTTGATGAACGCGGGTTACGGCAAATACGCCTACCCGCCGGACCGCACCGGTGATCCGCGCGTGAAAGCCTACGTCGATCATCAAGAAGCTCTGCGCTTAAAGCTGCTCGCGGAGTTGCGCCAATCCGAGCAGTTTAAACAGCATTGTTCCGACGAGAAGATCTGGACCAACTATGAATATATGGAGGTCTTCGACCAGCTGGCTCAGTACGTCTGCAATCGCTATCCGTTGAACAGCAAGGCGCGCAAGCTCGGCCCGAGCGATAGCTTGAATGACGTCGATATTCCGACCAAACATGGCCAGCCGGCGGTAAAAATAAACGTCGATACGGTTGCCGCGAACAAGGCGATCCTGCGGCCCTATCCGTTCGACATCGACCCGCTGCCAGTTTCCTTCACCGCGCGGCTGGTGCCGAACCGAGCCTATAACGACGGCGAAGAGTTTCTCGGCGAGTTCTACCGCGCCGCGCGGATCACGGTAACCCATACGCTCGCCTCCGCTTAGCTGGCGGAGAAACGGCCGCCCGGGGGCCGTTGTGACCAATGAATCGTTCCCACCGCCCGGTGGTCAAGCGAAACCGGGGCGTCGTAGCGTAAAATCCCGCGCGATTGCCTTGACAGTTGAAAGCGCGGATTGATACGAGCAAGTAATGCGGCGTTTTTACGCAACCGATTAGAAATCGAAAACATACTAATGAAACCGGCAAATTTCGAATATCACAATCCGACAACCATCGCCGAAGCGCTCGATCTCATGGCGCGCTTCGGCGATCAAGCCCGGCCATTGGCGGGCGGCCAGAGCTTGGTGCCGCTGATGAATTTTCGCCTGCTCCGGCCGGCGCATGTGATCGATCTCAATGGGGTTAGCGGTCTCAATTATTTGACAGTAGCCAATCGTGCGCTGCATATTGGCGCGACCACGCGGCAACGACAGCTCGAGAAATCAGATATAGTCGCCCAGGACTGGCCGCTTTTGCGCGAGGCCACGGCTTTCATCGGCCATATTCAGATACGCAACCGCGGCACCGTCGGCGGCAGCCTGGCTCATGCCTTCCCCTCGGCGGAATTGCCGGTCGTCATGGTCACCCTGGGTGCGTCAATGATCCTGCGTAACCCGACCGGTCAACGGACCATCGCTGCCGAAGATTTTTTTGTTTCTTTCATGACCACCGCGCTGGAGCCGGGGGAACTGTTGACCGAGATTCAAATTCCCGCCCTACCAGTTCATTGCGGTTGGTCTTATCAAGAGGTTAGCCGGCGTCATGGCGACTTCGCCCTGGCGGGTGCCGCATCGGTCATCGCTTTGGACGCCAACGGGAAAATTGCTCATGGTCGGCTAACACTCACAGGAACAACGCCGATTCGAGCCCGAAGTGTCGAAGCATCGCTGCTCGGCGAGAAACCGTCCGAGGCGCTTTTCCAGACCGCCGCTCGGCGCGCCACCGAAACGCTCGAACAGGATTCGGACATTCACGCCAGCGCGGAATACCGTCGCAGTGCTTGCGCCGCGTTGGCGCGGCGAGCCCTCGCCCAAGCGGCCCAACGATCAGCAACATTGGTGAAAGGAACAGCGCGATGAGCAGCCAGCCAGTGCGCTTGACGATCAATGGCCGCGAATACCGCGGCGATGTGGAGCCGCGCAAACTCCTGACGGATTTCTTGCGCGACGATCTCGGTCTCACCGGCACCCATGTCGGCTGCGAGCATGGCGTGTGCGGCGCGTGCACGATCTTGTTTAATGGCGAACCGGTGCGCTCTTGTTTGCTGTTCGCGGTGCAGTCCAATGGGGCGGCAATAAAGACTATTGAAGGGCTCGCGCCCAACGCCGACGAACTCCATCCCCTACAAGAAAAATTCTGGGAACTGCATGGTTTGCAATGCGGCTTCTGCACGCCGGGAATCTTACTTACCGCCGAAGCACTGTTAAAAGAGATACCGAACCCGAGCGAGGAAGAAGTGCGCGAATGGATCAGCGGAAATCTTTGCCGTTGCACCGGATATCAAAACATCGTGACGGCGATATTGGCGACAGCCAAGTTAAAGAATAGCCCGCAGTCCTGAATAGATGCCCGAGAGTGACCGTGGAAAAAGCCCTGGCGCAGGATGATTTAGCAACAGAAAACCCAAAACTCTCGACTCCAAACCCGAAATTAGTATTTATGGCGTACATCGGTTCGAGAATTAGACGCAAAGAAGATTTGCGGCTTCTGCGCGGTATCGGCAAATACGTAGGCGACATCCACCGTCCCGGCATGGTGCACGCGGCAATTCTGCGCAGCACCCACGCCCACGCGCACCTGCTGAAGATCGAAGCTGGCGCGGCGCTCAAATTACCGGGCGTCATCGGCGTGCTCACTGCCGCCGACATGCCGGGAGTGAAGACCATCCCGATGCGCACCGGTGTTATTCCCGGACTGGAGCGTTCGCAGCAGACACCCATAGCAACGACAAAAGTCCGTTACGTCGGTGACCCGGTCGCCGTGGTGGTGGCGGAGAGCCGATACCTGGCGGAAGACGCGCTCGAATTGATCGATGTCGAATACCATCCGTTGGGCGCGGTCACCGACGCGCGCGCGAGCATGCAACCCGGCGCGCCGCAACTTCACGACGCGACACCGAATAACATTGCCGCCAACTTTCAAGTCAACGTGGGTGAAGTCGACGCCGCATTCGCGGCATGCGATCTAATCTTCGAAGAAAACTTTTCGACGCAGCGCCACTCCGCCGTGCCACTGGAGAATCGCGGCCTGGTCGCCGAGTGGGACGAAGGCCGCGGGTTTCTAACCATGTGGGGACCGACCAAGATGACCCACACCAATTGGCGCATACTCTCGGATCTGATCGGCCTGCCGCAGAGCTGCATCCACTTCATCGAGCCTGAAGTGGGCGGCGGCTTCGGCGCGCGCGGTGAGTTTTATCCGGAGGACTTCTTGATCCCGTTCGCGGCGAGGCATTTTCGCAAACCGATCTGTTGGATTGAAGATCGCTCGGAAAATCTCAAGGCGATGAATCAATCGCGCCAGCAAAACCACCGCGTTAAAATCGGCGTTAAAAGCGACGGCACGATCCTGGCGATGGATGCCGAGGTTCTCTTCGACATGGGCGGCTACACTCGCACCCACGGCGGTGTGCCGGCAATCTCGGCCTCCGCCATGCTGCGCGGTCCGTTGCGGATCAAGAACTACCGCGCCAACGTATTCTGCGTGCTCACCAACAAAACTCCGGTGGGCACCTACCGCAGCCCGGGGCGTTACGAAGCGAATTTCGTGCGCGAGCGGCTGGTCGACATGATCGCTCATCGTTTGCAGCTAGATCCGGCGGACGTGCGCCGGCGCAATTTGATACGGCATGAAGAAATGCCCTATGACCTGGGCAAACATCCTTTTCATTATATGGTCTATGATACCGGCGATTTTATCAGCCAGATGAATCGAGCGCTGGAAAAAATCGGCTACGACGAGTGGAAAAAGAAAATTGCTGCGGCAAAGATGGAAGGCCGCGCCATCGGCGTCGGCATCGGCTGCTTCGTCGAAACCAGCGGCATCGGCCCCTGGGAATACGCCCGCATCGAGATCGATAACGCCGGCAAGGTCGTGCTGTATTCCGGATGCAACTCGGTGGGCCAGGGCATTGCAACCGCGCTGAGCCAGATCGTCGCCGATGAGCTGGAATGTTCCATCGACGACGTAAGCGTGGTTCATGGCGACACGGCCAAAGTTCCCTACGGCAACGGCAGCAATGCCAGCCGATCTACGGTGATGGCCGGCAGCGCCGCGGTTGGCGCTGCGCGCAAAGTAAAAGACAAACTCCTGCGCCTGGCCTCGGCCAATCTGGAAATCGACGCGGCGGATTTGATTTTACGCGACGGCCGAGTGGTCGCGCGCGGAGCGCCCGAGCGGTCGTTGACCTTCACCGATCTCGCGCGTCTCGCGCTCCCGGGTCCGGCTCTCAAGAGCGGCATCACACCGGGCATTTCGGAAGAAGACTTTTTTGCCACCGACAAACGCCCATTTCCCTACGGTGTCCATGTCGCCGCAGTCGAAGTCGATAAAGAGACCGGCAAGATCAAAATTCTCGATTATTTAGTCACCGAAGATGTCGGTCGCAAAATCAATCCAATGATCATCGAAGGCCAGATGGCCGGCGGCTTGGCCCAAGGCATCGGCGGAGCGATCTTGGAAGAATTCGTCTACGGCGAAGACGGCCAACCGCTGTCGACCAGCTTCATGGATTATTTGCTGCCGACGGCCATGGAAATGCCCAAGGCGCAGTTCATTTCGACGGAAGACTTTCCATCGCCGCACAACCCCCTGGGCGTCAAAGGCGCCGGCGAAGGCGGCATCACCGCTGCCGGAGCGGCTCTAGCCAACGCGGTGTCGAACGCGTTGGGTGTTGAAGTAACGAAGTTGCCCTTGCGGCCGGATTACATACTGGAACTGATACGGAAAGCTGGCAGAGGGGTAGGCGTTGGTGCGGCAACGTAATCGCTTTGAAGAAACACTGCAAAAAACATCTAGCAGTGAAGGATAATCCATGGCGCCGAGCAAAATCATCGACGTTCATTCCCATGTTTACCCCGCCGGCTGCTTCACCGAAGTGCTGAAGGATCGCGCCGACTTCAAACTCATCGACAATCCGCGCGGACAATCGCTGATCTACCGCGGCACCCATGTCATGTCCATGCCGACGGAACAAGATGACCTGCAAAAGCGCCTAGCGTCTATGGATGAGGCCGGCATCGATACCGCGGTGCTCTCGGTCGGCGCACTGAATATCGGTTGGGCGGGCGCACGTGAAGCGGGCGCGGCGCGCGTGATCAACGATGGGCTGGCCGCCGTCTGCCGCCAACATCAAACGCGATTTCGATTTGTTGCCGTCTTGCCGACAACCGACCGCTCCGAGATGGTACGTGAGCTCGATCGCGCTCTCGGTCTCGGTGCCGCCGGTGTCGGCATAGCGACGAATATCGGCGACCATCAACTGCAGGCGCCGGCGGTGCGTCATTTTTGGCAGGAGATGAACCGGCGAAAATTGCTGGTTCTTGTCCACCCGACTTGTCCCTGCGACGCGCCCCAGAATGATCCGGGAACTTTTCTTTCGGTCGGTTATCCGAACGAAACTGCCATGGCGGCGACCAAGCTCGCCCTGGCCGGGGTCCTCGCCGAGTGCCCCGATGTGAAAATCGTCTGGTCGCACTTGGGCGGCGGCCTGCCGATGATTCTGGATCGGATCGACCGCGGCTATCAGCGGTTTTCAAGCTGTCCCCATCCGCCGAGCTATTATCTGCGCCGTTGCTACTTTGACACCGCCTGCGCCCATGTGCCGGCGTTGCACTGCGCGCGCGCAACCTGGGGTGTCCATACGCTGGTGTTCGGCACCGATGTGCCCCATGTGCCGAACACGGAAAAAGAAACCATCGCGGCGCTAAACAATACCGGTTGGTCGACATCTGAGCTCGAGGATATTTTCGCTGCGACAATAGGGAAACTTATGGCTTAGCGCCATTTGTTCAAGGGTTCAAAAGTCCAAGGTAAGACTGCGGAGTCTGACATTGAACCTTTGAACCCTGAACGCTCAACGATACGATCCAGGCGAAAGGAGATCGCTCTATGATGGTATGTCCTTACGATGACAACCGACTTGTTATTGATTCTCCAAGTCGATCACTCCAAAGTCACCGGCTGGTTTGCCGCCCACTGGGGCAACGACAAATTCGCCCGGCCTTCGCCCTACGCTGCCATGGTTCTGGCGGCGCAGGAACATGATACCGGCTGGTGGGACTGGGAGATCAAGCCACAATTAAATAGCGAAGGAGTGCCGCCAGATTATATCGGCAGCATCAAACATCTCGGCAGCAAAGTCTGGCTCGACTTTTACCGCCACGGCATCGAGCGGCTCGCCGAGCAGGATCCCTATGCCGGCTACATCGTGTCGCTGCATTCCGACGGCTTGCTCACTCAAGGGCGCGGCTTGCTGCCTTACATGCCGGACTACAAAGTCTATCCGGAAGTCCAAGAATTTCTCCGCGAGCAAGAGAGCTATCGCAACGGTCTCATGCAGCAACTGAAAAGCTCGCCCGAGTATCACGACTACTTGTCGGAGGAACAAATCTGGACCAACTTCAAATTGATGGAAGTCTACGATCAGATGGGGCAGTTCGTTTGTAATCGTTATCCGTTCAATAGCACCCAGCGCAAGAACGGCCCGAGCAACACCATGAGCAATGTTCCAACGCCGACCCAACCCGGCAAGGCCGATGCAATTCTGACTTTCATCATAAAAGATGAAAGCCGTGCCACGGTTTCACCTTATCCGTTCAATATCGATCCATTGCCCGTGTCGTTTCAAGCCCGCCTCTTGCCCAAGCGGCGCTATGCGAACCAGGGTGAGTTCTTGCAAGAATACTATGGCGCCGAGCGGATCATGATCAATTACTCTTTAGAACGCTAAAGTTCTTGGTAAATACCGCTATTCCTTTTCGCTCCACGATCTACTCAACGATGTTGGTATCGCTCGCGGTGCCGACGATGTTGAAAGCATTTGGTTGGGTGCTGCTTTGGTCACCGGGACTCGCATGGGTAAATCATTTGCCGCGCCAAGGTTTCGGCGTGGAGGGGGCAAGCGGGAGGATCGAAAATCTCGAAAACTAGCATGGGAGGATTATGAAATTCCATGAATTGACAATGCCATTGAATCATCAATGGATGCCCGACGATGTCTTGCCGACATCAGTAAAGTTTTTTCTCGGACCCAAGAATCATCAAGAAAAGGGGATGGTTATCGGTAGCGACTCGGGCACGTGTCTGACCTTGCCTGCGGTGTTCGAAGCGTTTCGCAAGACCGCGCGGCTCGATGAAGTGGCGCTCGATAAATTGGTTTTGCGGCCTACCACTGTGATCAATATAGCCAAGTCGGAGGGTGAAGAGATAAACGATGCAGATGTCAAACATGGCTTCGATGCAGCTCAACCTGCGAAGGGAGAAGCGATTCTGATCGCGACAGGGTGGGGCGACAAGCCTTATGGAGAATCCTATCTCCTCGGCAGCCCGCATTTATCTCTGGAAGCAGCACAATATTTGGCGAAACGAATGAATCAGAACCAGAGCGATTTGTTGTTGGTCGATACGGCGCTGGTCGGCTGGCCGGACAAACATCTAATCCCCGAGTGGTGTTCCATGCTGCCGACTCCCGCGGCGGAGTCCCCCGAGGCGCGCATGTACTTGCACCTTTACGACGGCGAGAAAGCCAAGAAAGATTTTGCCGCAGAGATGGTACTCGCCCGCGCGGGCATCATGACTGTGCGGAAGTTGGTTCACTGTGGCCAGATCAAGAAAGACAAAATCAAAATAATTGTGTCACCGTTGAAAGTTGTGCGCGGCGTGGCTTCAACGTGCAGAGTCGTAGCTTTGGAGGACTGACGCGATGAAACTTATCGATTTGACGATGCCGATCTGGGAAGGCGCGGGATACGGCGAGATTTTGCCTTTTACGAATTCTCCCGTGCGGTTGCACGAATATATGTACTACGACAAGCACGGCCTGCGCATGACCCGCATGAAGCTCGACGGCGAGACCGGCAGTCCGTTCATGGTCCCGCACCAGCGCAACCCCTTTGATGCAACCCCGCTCCAGCCCGACCCTAAATTTTCATGGTTGCTCGATGAAATACCACTCGAAAAACTAATTCTCAGGGATACCGTACTTCTCGATATTAGCGCTCCGGAAGGGCATGAGATCACGCCCGACGAGATGGAGACGGCTATCAATAAAGCCGACTATAAGAAAGGCGACGAGGTGCTGCTCCGGACCGGCTGGGGCACGCGCGCGCGAGCCTACGAGCTTGGCATCGACTACTACAAAAGAACTCCCAGCATTCACTTCGATGCGGCCGCGCTATTGGCAAAAAAGATGGACGAGATGGGTAGTGGGTTGTTCATGACCGATTGCGGTCTGGTGAATCCGCCCAGCGTTCAGGGCAACAACTGGTTCCGCGGTGAGACCCCGTTGCTCCCGCATCCGAAGCCCTGGCCATCGGCCGAAGCTCGAGAAAGAGTCATAGATCTTGGCGCGCATAAGCACGGCAGCCCACAGCCGAGCAGCTACGGCGCGCTAATCAAAAAGGCGATGGCTGGTTGCAAGTGTTTGATTGATTGCGACCAGATCGCAAAAAATCGTGTGAAGATGATCGTGTTGCCTCTCTTGATCAAAAGGGGCGGAGCTTCGCCTTGCCGTTTCATAGCAGTCGAAGAGTAGTTTAGCCTGTCTGAAATAACGGCGCAGATGAAGAAGGAGCATTTATCGTGAATTACCAAGCCATTATCTACGAAATCAAGAATCATGTTGGTTACGTCACATTGAATCGTCCTGAGGTTATGAACGCGATCAATCAGCAAATGCGACGGGAAATTATCGATGTCTGTGACCAGCTGAGACGTGATCCTGAA
Source organism: uncultured delta proteobacterium (assembly GCA_963760795.1). GTDB lineage: Bacteria > Desulfobacterota > Binatia > UBA9968 > UBA9968 > DP-20. The sequence goes on along the minus strand of CAVXEP010000012.1, from coordinate 404,823 downwards.
GTCCGGGTGGGTATTTTCACGGGCGCGGGCGAGCGGGCTTTTAGCACCGGCTTCGATCTGAAGGAGCGGCCGCCTCAGGGCGGAGAACCGAGTTTTTTCGCGCAGCTCCATGCACGCGACCGGCCTGGGATCCATTTGCATCATCAAGCCATCTCGGCAATGGACAAGCCGACGATCGCGGCCATACGAGGTTACGCTGTTGGCGGCGGTCTGGAAGTGGCGCTGGCTTGTGACATACGCGTCGCGGCAGAGGATGCGAAGCTTGGCATGATGGAAGTCCGCCGGGGGAGACTCGGCGGCTCCGGGGGACTCAACGGTTGCCGCGTCTGATCGGAACCGCGAAAGCGCTTGAGTTGTGTCTTACCGGTGAGCTTGTCGATGCCGCGGAGGCTTATCATCTTTGTCTCGTGAACCGGGTGGTTCCTGTTGAACGGATGCTCGGCGCCGCAGAAGAAATTGCCGCGAAAATTTGCCTCGGCGCGCCACTTTCGGTGATTGCCATCAAGAAAGCTATCACGAAAGGTGTGGAACTCCCCATTGACCAAGGTTTGCGGCTTGAGAGCGAATTGGCTTTGGCCCTTTCGACAACGGAGGACCAAAAGGAAGGCTCCCGTGCATTCGCCGAGAAACGTCCTCCGGCGTGGAAGGGGCGCTAGCAGGCCGGAAAACAGTGCAGCCGGGTTAAGTTCCGGTTCTATGGAGTTGATTGAAAGCGATCGTGCAACGGTTGGTGGAAGAAGCTAGACAATCCTAAAAACCTCGGTAGCTAAGCGGCCTACACGCGGGAGCAGAAAGCAATATGGAATCGCCCGGAGCATTTCTCAAGGGCTATCGAGCGCTCGATCTCACAGGCTTGAGCGGGCAGCTGTGCGGCCGTGTGCTTGTCGGTTTGGGGATGGAGGTAATCAAAATCGAGCCGCCAGGGGGAGATTCGGTCAGGGAGTTGGCGCCTTTCGTCAGGTTTTCGGATGGCCAACTGCTCAGCACGACCTTTGCCCATCTCAACGCCGGCAAAGCCAGTAAGGTTCTTGACCTGGAGATGGCAGCGGACCGTGCGACCTTTCGCAATATGGTGCAATCGGCGGACGTGGTGCTGGAAAGTTTTCAACCGGACGATTTGGCGGCCAAAGGGCTCGGCTACAAAGACCTCGCTGAGATTAACCCGGGTGTTGTCCTGGCTTCGATCACCGGCTTCGGCCAGACCGGCCCGAAGAGCCAGTTCGCGTGCAACGATCTGGTCGCGCTGGCGGAGAGCGGCTTTCTCTATATTTCCGGTGATCCCAGCTTGCCGCCCTGCAAGCCGCCGGAAACCCAGGCGTATTACTTCGCCAGTTTATTCGCCACGGCGGGAGTGCTGGCGGCGCTCTACCGGCGCGAGCGCACCGGACAGGGCGATCACGTCGACGCGTCGATGCAAGAATGCCTGGCGACCCAGGAGCATGTCATCCGTCTCTGGGCCAACGACAAGGAGATCCTCAAACGCGCCGGCAGCCAACATGCCTCGGTGGCTCCGGCAAAAATCTTTCCTTGCCGCGATGGCTTTGTTTATATTTACATCACGCGGCAGCATTGGAAATTGTTCTTGGATTTGTGGAAAGATCATCCTCCGGTATTCGACGCGCCGGAATGGCTGAGTTATGTCTATCGCCGTTCGCATGTGGAGGAGCTCAATCCCGCCGTCGAGGCCTTCGTAGTTAAATATACCGTGGCTGAAATCACCGAGTCGCTGCAGTCGCAGGGAATTCCCTGTGTGCCTGTGAACACACCCGGAGGGTTTGTCCGCGATGACCATGTGCAGGCCCGGGGCTTTATGGCTTGGGTCGATCATGTGGGATTCGGCCGGACAAAACAGCCGGCAATGCCATTCGTCATTGACGGTGTCCGTGCCGCGCCAGGTAGCGTGCCGGTGCTCGATAGCTGGCGCGATGGCGGTGATAGGAGAATACCGCCGGCGAAAAAGAATGTCAGCGCGACGGCCGGCGATGGTCCGCTGGACGGCATGCGCATCGTCAGCTTCGATCACGTGCTCGCCGGGCCGTATGGTACTACGATCCTGGCCGAACTCGGCGCGGAGGTCATCAAAGTCGAATCGAGCAAGGGCGGTATGGACCCGTTTCGATTTTTCGGCGTCAGCGGAGATCCAAACCTGTCGGCACGCTTCCTCGAATTCAATCGCAACAAGCGTTCTTTCACGGTCAATCTTAAACATCCGCACGGTCAGAAGATTCTGCACGACCTGGTCGCGAAAGTGGATGCCGTGCTCGACAATTTCAGCGTTGATGTGGTCGGTCGCGTTGGCCTGGGCTACGATCAGCTCTGCGCTGCCAAGCCGGATATCGTCAACCTGCGCATGCCAGGCCTCGGCACGAGCGGCCCGAAGCGTCATTTTTCGACCCTGGGCGTGAATATCGCGTCGTTCACCGGGCTCACGCACCTATGGAATCACCCGGGCAATACCAACCCGCCGGTTGGCTCGCAGACGGTGTTGCCTGATTATGTTTCCGGCGTTCTGTCGGCCATCCTGATTATTTCCGGTGTGCTCAATCGCGAGCTCCGGAACAAGGGCGCGTTCATCGACCTGGCACAGTCGGAAGCGACGGCGTTCATGATTGGCGCGAATTTGATGGAGGCAGTGGCGAGCGGTCATGATCCTGAGCCCATCGGCAATGCTTCGCTGGCGTCGGCGCCGCATGGTTGCTACGCTTGCGCCGGGGACGATCACTGGTGCGTTATCGCTGCGGAGACCGATCAACAATGGTCGGCCTTGGCGAAAGTCTTGGGCGATGGTATTGACGAGGATGCGCGTTTCAGGACCAGCGCTGACAGACTCAAAAGCCGCGTTGCGCTCGACTCCATCATTTCGCGATGGACCAGGGATAAGGATGTCTTCGCGATCCGAGATCAGTTACAAAGGGCAGGTGTTCCTGCGGGCGTCGTCCAAACCGGCGAGGATTTAACCAATGATCCGCACCTAAGAGCGCGTGGATTCATCGTCGCTGTGGAGAATCCAAGATTAGGACATGTGGTGCTGCCGAATTTTCCGCTGCAATTTGCCAATGCGAAGCTGGGCCGCAGGTGGGAGTTCCCCGAGCTTGGCCGGGATACGGAGGCGGTGCTGCGAGACGTTGTCGGCTACAGCGCAACGACGATTGCCGCATACAAGCGGGATGGTGCGCTTGAGTGAGTAACAGCCGGCGAATGGTTTTTCTGAGCCACGATCTCACTCATTAATAGTTCATAACAGTCGTGCGATTGACCCGTCACTCAGGAGAGAAAATATGAGCCAAAATCTTAAAGGTAAGTACGCAATCGTGGGGGTTGGGCAGAGCCCGCTGGGGAAGGTTCCCGAGCACGGCGATATCGGTCTTTTTGCCATTGCGGCGAAGAATGCGATTGAAGATGCCGGCTTGACCAGAGCAGACGTGGATGGTCTCATTTCGCACGGGCCCGACGACGCGTATACGCATCATCAACAAGTCGGCCAGGCCCTGGGGATCAACACATCCTTTAGTACCTCCACGGACAACGGTGGAGCGAGTCAAGTCCTCGGCGTGGCAATGGCCTGCATGGCGATTGATGCCGGCTTGTGCAATACCGTCGTGGTTGGATACTCCAGAGATGCGTGGTCGCGCACACATCGCAGCGCCGAGGCTAGGGCGCTGGTGGCCGCCAATAGTGATGCCCAGGCCCTGAAAGAATTCGGACCCGAATTCGGTCTGTTCGGTCAACCGGCACACTACGCCATTGCCGCCCGGCGTCACATGCAACTGTTCGGCACCAAAAAAGAACAGCTCGGCGCGATCGCGATCGCTTTCCGCAACCACGCGCAAAAAAACCCCAACGCGTTTCTCCGTGACCCGCTCACGATCGAGCAGTACATGAAGGCAAAACTGATTGTCGATCCGCTCGGGTTGTATGACTGCAGCGTCTACGTCGATGCGGCTGGAGCGGTCGTCGTGACCTCGGCGGAACGCGCCCGAGACTTAAAAAAGCCACCCGCATATGTCCTGGGTTTCGGTTTCGGCAATCGGCTAACGGGCTGGTTCGCGGGCGACAATATGATCACGACCGGCGCGAAAGAGGCAGGAGAGACCGCGTATCGTATGGCCGGAGTCGGCCCCGCAGACGTCGATACGGCACAGATGTATGACTGCTTCACCCACATGGTGCTTTTGCAGCTCGAAGACTACGGCTTTTGTAAAAAGGGTGAAGGCGGGCCCTTCGCAGCTTCGGGTGCTTTGGAGTTCGACGGCGCTTTACCTACCAATACGTCCGGCGGTCAACTGTCCGAAGGCCATGTGCAAGGCATGCTTCAGCTCTGCGAAGGCGTTCGGCAAATCCGTCATGAGCATGGACCCGACCGCCAGGTAAAGGATGCAAAGATCGCCCTGGTGACAGGGCACGGCGGTAATACTGTCTGCCAGTCCGCGGTCATCCTGGGGAGGGAGGCATCATGAGCGAGTACAAAAAACCGTTGCCTAGGCCTGCAGTTGAGTCCAAGCCCTTTTGGGACGGATGCAGGAAACATCAATTGCTCCTGCCCCACTGTCTTCGTTGCGGTTGGTATTGGTTTCCGGCCAGCGTGACCTGCCCGGGATGCTTGAGCCTGGAGTGGCAATGGACACCCTCGCGCGGCATGGGCAAGATCCACTCATTCGGAGTTTATCACCGTGTCTATCAAAAAGGTTTTGAACCCCAGATCCCCTATGCAGTGGCGCTGGTGCAATTGGACGAGGGTCCCCGTCTCATCAGCAATGTCGAAGGTTGCGCCGTGGAAGAGCTTCGCTGCGACATGCCCGTAGAAGCATTCTTCGAGGATGTGACGGACGACACGACTCTTTATAAATTCAGGTTAAGGAAACCCTGATCTGCTGGGGATCGATCGGTGCTATATCCATGGGACCGATTGGTTGTAATTTAATCGGCATCGAGCGACTGCGAGTCTTTGGCTGCCAACAAAAATTTAAAACCGGCGGAAAATGAAAATTAAAGCTTCGAAGGCGTCATTAAGGTCCTCGGCAATTTTCGTCTTGGTGGGTTGCCTCTATTTGGCGAGCCCATGCTCATCGGTTTGGGGTGCGCAGTCACCGGTTAAACAGCGCCTTGCTTATGGCGTGATCAGCAACGCCGTGACCCCTATTTGGATCGCCAAGGATCAGGGCTTTTTTAGTAAATATGGTTTGGACACAGATCTGGTCTTTATCATAGCGGGGACCGCGACGCAGGCGATGCTAGCCGGCCAGGTGCCTTTTGGTTTGCTTGCCATCAACAATGTCGCCAACGCGGTTGCCGCTGGCGGAGACCTGACGATGGTATTGGGGTTCTTGAACACCTTGGACTATTTATTCGTCGCTCGACCCTCGATCAAAAGTGTCGAAGAACTCAAGGGCAAAAGAGTGGCGATTGGGACGCCTTCCGGCGTCCCCGTTTTGATGACATACATGGTGCTGGACCACGCCGGGCTCAATCCCAAGCGGGACAATATTACTCTCCTCCAGATCGGCAGTGTTCCCGCTCGCATGGCGGCACTACGCGCAGGGAGCGTCGAAGCTACCAGTCTTCCACCCGAGCTTGCTCAGGTCGTCGCCAACGAACGCTTCACCATTCTTTTCGACGCCGCCAAAGAAAATTTACCATTTCAGAGCACCGGTTTGGTTATGTCCCGCAAGTTGAAGCAATCCCAACCCCAACTCGTTGAGAATATGACAAAGGCGCTCATCGAAGCAGTAGCATTCATTCACACCCCATCGAACAGAAAAACTGTGGAAGGAACGCTCGCCAGGTATCTGAAGTTGAACAAGCCCGAATTGGTAGAGGAGGCGTATGTGAGTCTCCTGAAAGCGCTGCCCCGTAAACCATGTCCTACCCCCAAGGGAGCAGCTTTGGTGCTTAGACTCATGGCACAGTTCGGGATGAACCCAAAGGCCGCGCAGCTAGGAGCAGATGATGTTCTCGACATGAGTCTGTGCCAAAAACTGGACGAAAGCGGCTTTATGGATCGACTCTACCAAGGGCGTTAGGAGTAAGGGCGAATCTAATATTAAGGCTCACCTATGGAAAAACAGCTCAATATCGCGGCCGTAGTATTGCTTTTCCGGTTGCTTTTACCGGACCTTCTTCCGGCAGCGACACCGAATGCTCAACCGGAGCCTTATTATAAGGGAAAGACGGTGCGCTTCGTCGTCGGCTTGAGCGCGGGCGGCTTTTATGATCTCTGGCCGCGCCTGGTCGCGCGCTATATGGGGAAGCATGTCCCCGGGAATCCCACGTTCGTTGTTCAGAACATGCCGGGTGCCGGCTCGATAGTAGCGGCGAATTATGTTTACGGCGTTGCGAAACCGGACGGACTGACGCTGGGCGCGCCCCACGCCGGTATTTATTCTGCTCAATTGTCGGGGCAAAAAGAAGTTCAGTACGATATCCGAAAATTCCACTGGATCGGCTCGCCGGTCAAAAATCCTTTGATCCTGTACATGAGGGCTGACGCGCCTTACAAGAACGTCGATGATCTCTTGAAGGCGAAGGAGCCCGCTAAATGCGGCGGATCGGGCGTAGTCAGCTCGGACTACATTCTAGCCAAGGTCCTGCAGGAGGCCGTCGGCGTAAAAATCCAGACAGTGCTAGGGTACGCCGGGGGAAGCGAGATCGATTTGGCTGTCGAGAAAGGTGAAGTGGTCTGTCGCGGAATGATTTTCCCCGCGCACTTTGGCCGCGAGCCCTTCAATAGCTGGCATAAGAATGGCTTCGATCTTCATATCCTGCAAACCGGCCAAAAGCGCGACCCCAGGGCAGCCGACGCCCCGACCATTTATGAAATCATGGACCGGTACAAAACATCCGATGCCAGCCGGCGTGTTGTTCGCGTGGTCCTGTCGGGTAGCGATTTCGGGCAACCGATTGTTCTGGCGCCGGGAACTCCTCCGGATCGAGTTAAATTATTGCGTGACGGTTACGCGGCGGCCCTCAAGGATGTGGAGCTTTTAGCGGAAGCCCAGCGGGTGAAGATGGATGTTGAGTTTGTCTCCAGCGAGGAACTACAGAATCTGGCGCAGGAAGTGATGAACCAGCCCGCTGACATCATAGAGCGGGTGAAAAAAATTATGGGAAATTGATGGAAGGTTCTGCAAACAATCCGCCATTGAGCGGTATTCGGGTGCTCGACTTCGGTCACATTGTGGCAGCTCCGTTTTGCACGCGGATTCTGGCGGACCTCGGCGCGGACGTTGTCAAAATCGAAACGGGCCTGCGCAAAGATTTCGCCGGCGGAACAAGGTCTAATCCCAACGTTAATCACTCCGATGAAAGGCCGCCTGCCTATCACAACATCAATCGCAACAAACGCTCGCTTACGATAAACCTCAAAACCGATTTGGGAAAAGCGCTCGCCGAGAGGATCGCCGAAACGGCGGACGTGCTGGTAGAAAACTTCAGCGCAGGAGTGATGGATAGGTTAGGCCTGGGACATGATCGACTGAAAGTCAAGAATCCGCGACTCGTCTACGTGAGCATGTCTGGGTACGGACACAAAGGCCCGCGTCGCGACTGGAGAAGTATGAACTTGAACCTCCAGGCTTATTCCGGCTTGATGATGGCGACCGGGAACGAGGGAGACCCTCCGCTGGCCATCTCAAATTCCTGGAATGATTTCGTCGGCGGATTACACGCCTGCTTTGGAATTCTGCAGGCGCTTACGGACCGGAGTCACTCAGGTTCGGGCGCCTACCTCGACCTCAGCCAGTTTGAGTGCAGCGTGGCGAGCATTGGGTCGTTACTTTGCGCGGCCTCGCTAAACCACGAAAGTTCATTGCGAACGGGCAATCGATCAACCGCCGCCGCTCCACAGGGCTGCTACCGCTGCGCCGGCGAAGACAAGTGGTGCGTTATTAAGGTTGAAGATGACCAGCAGTGGCAGGCGTTGGTCGGAGCTTTGGGCAATCCATCATGGGCAACGGATCCCAAGCTATGCACCCTTCTCGGACGAAGCCAGTTTCACGACCAAATCGATGCTGGTTTGGAGCAATGGACGAGCCGATTGCAAAGTAGCGAGGTGGAAAAACTGTTACATGCTGCCGGCGTTCCGGCAGAGCGCGTGCGGCACATTGATGAAGTTTTAGAATCCTCCAGCAACCCGAGTGTGTTTCGGGCGATGAATTATCCTTCCGGAGCCGGGAGGCTTTTCGCCGGAGTTCCTTTTGCCTTCGGCCAGCATCCTTTGGCGAGCTTCGAGCCAGCGCCGCTGCTAGGCGAGCACAATCGCGACATTCTGCGCCAGTGGATCGGGATCTCGGATGAAGAAATCACCGCATTGGCAAGCCAGGGCGCCCTCCAGTAAGTGCTTCCCATGGAAAATGAAGCGAACGATGTGGTGACCGACGAGCTTATGGCCTGGTGTGGCCGGACCATTGGCCCCATCCCTCTGCCGGAGAGGATCTCGGCATCGGACCTGCGCCGGTACATCAATGCGACGGGTGACAGAAACTCACTGTGGCTGGATGACGATTTTGCGCGCTCCGCCGGGTATCGGAGCCGAGTCATCCCTCCCGCGATGATTGCCGAGCTGTATCGAAGAAATGAAGGTTCCACGGGGACACAATCGGACAGCCTTTGGCAAGCGTTACCCCTTCCCGAAGGCTATACCGAATCGCGCAACGCGCAGGCGGAGTTCGAATGGCTCAAACCGGTCTACCTCGGCGATCAGCTTGCTGTTACCCACAGGATTGTCGACATTGTCTCGCGCAAGATCCGCAATGGAGTGGGGATTTTTGTGACGCGAGAGATGGAGCTTCAAAGAGATGACGGTGACCTGGTCCTCAGGGTCCGTCAGATCAGTGTGAAGCTGCAAAAGCGCAAGCCCTCCGGTCAAGATACTCATAGCGAGAGCCAGAATGTCCCTCATCGTTGATATTACCAATCATTCCGCCTCATACGGCGCACGCCTTCTTGCTGAAGCAGGCCACGAGGTGATCAGGGTCGAGCCGCGCGCAGGGGATGCGCTCAGGCGACTCGGTCCGCACGTTGGTGATCATTTAGATCTCGATCACGGGCCCTATCACATGTTTCTGAACATGGGGAAAAAGAGCTTGACGCTGGACCTAACATTGCCGGACGGTCGTGCGGTCTTTCTTAAATTGATCGAGACAGCCGACGCTTTGATTGCGAACGCTCCGTTGCCGGTGGAAGAAGAAATTCTCCGGCGGAGAAATTCACGGCTTGTGCTGACGCTGCTTGAAGATGAGCTGACGGAGATCTGCGCCTACGCGCGGTCTGGACTGATGTCGATTACCGGCCAGCCGTCGCAGAGGCCGGTCCTGGCAGGCGGCCATGTCACGTACGCGATCACCGGGGTCCAGGTAGCCATCGCCGCTGCGGCCGCCATCTACATTCAGCAGTTGACGGGACGGGGGGAAGTGGTTCGTGTCTCGGCCCAGCAGACGTTGGAGTCGTTGATGGAGCAAGCCGTGGTCGCCTACACTTCCTCAGGAGTGGTAACGCGCCGCCGAGGTTTAAGGGGCCAAATCACCTCGGTTTCAGGCGCACTGGAATGCGCGGACGGCTACTGGATGGTGAGCGTTCCTCCCAATCCCCAGGCGTGGAGCAAAATTAAGGAGTGGGTGGGCGATCCCGCGCTTACTAACGATCCCTCCCTGGACGAGGATATCGGGCGCGATCGAAAGCGGGACTTCATTCTCAACCGGTTGGAGGCATGGTCGAAGCAGTTGCTCAAAGAACATCTCGTCACCGGGGCCCAAATTCGCAATATAGCCGCCTCCCCGGTCGTCACTCCGGCAGAGTTGCTGCAGGATCCTCAATTACTGGAGCGAGGATTTTTGACGACATTTAACGACCCGGCGCTCGGCTCCATCACACTTCCCGGAGGCGCGATCTCAACTACCCGCGCGCTCCCATTGAAACAGGCGCCGTCGCTAGGGGAGCACACCGCGGAGATCCTGTCGCGACTCGGTTATTCAGATTTGGAGCAACAGGCCCTGATGGAGAGCGGCGTTCTTTGAAACGGCCATGCCATTGCCATGATTGAACAGCATTGCTTCGAAGACGTCGACGTGGGACAGCCTATTCCGAAGCGCGTCTTTGGCCCTTTGACCATCGTCGACACGGTGGAGTGGGCCGGATTTCAGGAAAACTGGTATCGGCTTCACTGGGATCGAGATTTCGTCCGGGAACGGAACGGTTTCAAAACGTTTATTGCCAGCGGCGGGTATCGCGAGGCTTTGCTCGTTCGCACCATTACGGATTGGATCGGTTCACGCGGAGTTTTGCGCAAACTGGCGGTGCGCCAGTCTTATCCGACTTTCGAAGGCGATCTGATCATTTACTCCGGCACGGTCGCGGAAAAGTCATCAACTCCAAACGATCCGTGGATCGCGTGCAATTTGGCAGGGAAGAACCAGGACGATCACGTCATTCTCACTGCTCGCTGTAGTATAATCTTGCCCAGCAGTGGGGGTGATCACCAAATATAGATGTCATTCGCCGGATAATGAACTAAACATATCGCAATCGCCAGCGCCGACCTAAAAAATTTAGCTGAATTTTATAAAAAGGCTTTCGGTGTGAAACCAGTCGAAGGCCTGGGGGGATGGTTCGATGAATCTCGCAGTAAACTAAATGTATATCGGCCGTGAAGCGGGCATCGCCTGAAGCGATGCAGAAACTAATGCAGCATGACTGGCCGGGCAATGTGCGCGAATTGGCGAATACTCTAGAATACGCCGTGACGAGGGTTGCGCTGCTTCCTCCAGCACCGCTCAAGCTGCACCCACCGCAACTGCCGCCTGGAAGTGGCGCGGCTAGCGATTCACGGGACAGCTCGTCACAGAGTCAATGATGCTTGTGTCGTGACCGGACGAACTTCGACAGTCTATTGCGCGCTATGGGAATCCGCGCCGCGATACCGATGGCCGCGTCGATGTACTTCTTCCCGACCGGGAATTAGCCTCCCAACAGTTCGTGCGTCTCCGCGAAAGGACCGTCGGTTACTAACCATTTGACACTTCGCATGCGGGTTACCATCGTGGCCGGCTGTGAATCTCTGGCGGCCAGATAGTGGCTGCTCGAGTGTTGGTGACGCGCAAGCTCGGTAACTACTGTCGAGCCGCCGACTCGCACCGCGCCAGGGAGTAGTTCCCCTTTCGGGTTAGCCATTTTCCCCTGGCTCACGGTATTGAACAAGTTCTTGAGACCTTCAATAGTTTCGATCGTGTCGGAGCAATCAAGTATGGACTAAAAACCGCCGTCGGTAGCACTCAAGCGTGATCCGCCTTATCCCTGATTGGAGCGTCGCTGCCAGGGCAGATGACGACTTGCTCCTAGAATTCCCGACTTGGCTCCAAGAACGGCGGTTAGGCTGCGCGAGATTTTCGAATAGCCGGTCTTAGCAGTCGTTGGCCAACTGCAGTCCAATCGATATTTTCGAAAAACGCTTCGATATATTTCGCCCGGTCGATTGGTTTATAATCGAGAAGAAAAGCGTGTTCCCAAACATCCATCACGAGCACGGGATTGTAGCCGGCGACGTTGCCAATCTCGTGCAGTGAGATCCAATGATTCGACAACTCACCCGTGGTCGGATCTTGATAACAAATCGCCCATCCGACGCCGCGCATCTTGCCGATGCTGGTAAAGTCCGCTTGCCAAATGTCACGGCTACCGAAACTGATAGTCGCGGCTTTGACAAACGAAGATTGTGATTCCGCTTCTCCGGAGCCGCCTTTCTTCAAATTACCGAAATAGTACTCGTGCAGCACCATACCGTTGTATTCAAAACCCAGGCGCCGTTTGAGTTCCGAATAGGCGGGCATTTCCTCTTGATCGACATTGCCATCCTTGAGGATTTGGGAGATCTTTTCTTGAAGGCGGTTGGTCTCTTTGACGTAACCTTCGTAAAGCTTGAAATGCATCTCCAGTGTCTGATCGGATATTCCTTTCAAGCCGCTTAGATTGAATTGTTTGGCTTTGTACATAACCTGATCCTTTAACCTTAATGGGATTTTGGATTGGCCCTGTCCTGCCTATTTCTTGTAACCCACCGCGACTAGGCCGATGCCGAAGACTAAAACCAGTCCACCTAACAAAGGCGGCAGTGGAATCGATTTTTCCTTTTCGGCGGTAGCTTGGATCGGACCGATATCGAGGATCTTTTCTTTGCTGGTATAGGTGATTTGATTATAGGAAAGACCGACAATGCCAAGTAGAATCAAGCCGATACCGGCGAGCATAATTGGTTTCATTTTCATCCCCTGCCACATTTCATGACGATTTATGTTTTTCGAGATACTGGATGTATAGAACGATCAACGCCAGCAGTAGGAGTAGGTGAAGCAATCCTCCGATTGTGTTTCCGGTAACGGAGCCTGCAAACCAAATTATCAAGATAAGAAAGTTGATCGCCTGTAACATGGGTACCGTCCAAACGCACGCTTGAAAGCCGGATTCCCGCGTGGCATTGCGCCGCGGCTGATTCGTGGTTCATTCTTGTCGACCTTCCGGTTCGTGAAGGCCACCACCGCGTCGCGTTTTATCTCCGCCAAAATGTTCTTCTACTCTGGCGAACCAACGGCCGGCGCCGGCGCGGACTTTCTCTGCTTCTTTGGTTAAAATATTCAACCCCTCATCCGCGCCGCGGCGAAGTTCGGCGCGCGTCTCTTTCCCCGCATGGGGCGCCCAGTGTAGCCCCGATGATCAAGTATGGGAAACCATGTTCTTGCGTTGCTCATGTCTGGCGATCTCCTCTTCAATTCCTTTCGTCCTGCCGTTTTGTTCCGGCGTCAGAGCAAGATGAATAGCCGGTCCACTAAGTGGCGCCGCCTGCGTTGCGGCAGAGGATATTTCATGGACAGGCTCAACGGCATTAGCGCATTCCCGTTGCTCTTTTCGTTCGCGGCGACGGCCAGTATCTAAAGCGCGGTGCGCTGAAAAGTTTATCCGGCCGGCTTAACATCGATCTTGTCTTCGATGGTCAAACCGGGTTGGGCGCTTTGGGCGAGAGTGATCGCCTTGGTCCTGAGATCCTGAGAGACTACCATTCCTGAGAGGGTGGCCTTATTAGCTCCGACATCGGCGCTCACCGACAAATTTGCCTGTTTGATTGCGTCATCGCTTTCCAACTTCGCCCGAACTGCCTTTTCTAAGTCGGCATCGGACGGTTTCGTAGCTGCAACACCGGGAGTGCTTTCCGAAGTTGGTGCGCGATCATTTTGTCCCTTGTCGCAGGCCGGTAAAACCAATGCCGAAGTCAATACGATTGGTGTCAGCCAAAATACATGTTTCATTTCTCCTCCTCTTTTCATTTTGCGTTTATTTTCGCCCCCGTGAAATGAGTCTTGGGTTTATTAACGTACAAAAGATATGCCAGATATCTTCGTGTCCAATATCGCTATTCTTTAGGTGACTTAGCGGCCACGACATTCTTAGATGAGCTGGTTTGTCAGAGTTTTTTGCTAACCGCTGAAGGAAAACCACTGACATCGACCGATACCCCTCTCTTGGTTGTGACTTTGGTTATAACCGAGAACCGAGATTTCCTTGCGATAGTGACTGTCACTCACGTTTTTCGCCGGGCAATGGTTTTTGCGCTTCCGGCGCAGAAACTCTTGAACAGTTACACCGACAAAAGTTTGGTATGAGTAACTCGGACAATTTGCCGGCAAATTGCAGGAAAAGCTCTATGTGATCGCGGAGATTTCCGTGTCGATATAAACAAGCGAAAACCCGGTTATCAAAGGACAATGTGCATTTTACGATGCGTTGGCACCCCTGTTGCTCAAACGTTATAAACATCGCGGCGACAGATTGCGCGCCGCATATTGCGCGGATAACAAAGCTGAGGAGGTTAGATAAGCTTGGCCACGCAAAAAAACTAACCAGAGAGGCGAAGAGTTCAACAAGTCGCTTAATTCGGCAAGCCAAGAAAACGCTGAAATGTACAAAAGGCCGAGTTATCGATGGGTAAAAAAGGCAGTATTGGCGGTTGACCGTCTCTCTATTTAATTTAGCGTTTTTTGAGGTTGGTAAAATGACTCCGAGGAATGGTGAAGTCATGTTAATGACTAGACCACAGATACCGAGTTGTGGCGGATTGCTTGGAATTGTCACGGTGTTGTTGGCTCTGTCGATGACCCAAGGTTGCTCAATTTCAGGTTCAGAGATTTCCAATTCAAGTTTAGTAAGCCAACCTAATCCTATGAAGTCAGATAGTCGCAGAACACCGAGCTCCGAAGCGCCGGCATCTGTTTATACCGGATCGGCGTCATGGTACGGACCGGGGTTCCACGGAAAAAAAACCGCCAGCGGCGAGGTTTTCGATCAAACGAAGTTCACCGCGGCGCATAAGACAATACCTTTAGGGCGCAGGGCGAGAGTTACTCATTTGGCTAATGGGAAATCGATAGAGGTTCTGATTAATGACCGCGGTCCCTATGTCGCAGGACGGTTGATCGACTTATCGCAGGCGGCGGCCGAAGCCATTGGACTGATAAACAACGGAGTTGCCAAAGTTCAAGTTGAATTGTTGGATGAGACACCGGTGCCGAACATGTAGGGCGCCAATCGACCTAACCAAACCGAACTACTCTAAGAGTCTTTGGCAACAAATTATGCAAATGCACATCGCACTACAGCCTTTGGTGGCGCTCATCGCGGGAATATTGATCCTGAAGATTCCGCGGCTATTGAACTATATCGTCGCCATCTCGCTGGCGCGGCAACGCAGATTGCATGGATCTTGTTCGTAGTCTTTATGGTTTTGTTCCTTGTCGGCATGGTCATGGGACGACGGCCGCCTGTGTAGGTTGCTGACAAACAATACTCGGGGAAATTATGTTCTCCGAGCGCCTCATGATGCATCCATTGCGTCTGGCGAAATATCCGCCCTCGTAGGGGTCCCACATTCACTCAAAAATCTCTTCTGAAGTTAGACCGGGGTAGTGGTTTAATTTGCCCAATCGCAATCCTATTCATGGTTTCAATAAACAATATTCCTGTTTGCCGCCGCTGTCCGATATTCGCTAGCTATAAATCTTCATTTGCAGGCGAATGTCTTACCAATGCAACATCTGCCCTATTCGCGTTAATCATTAAGTAGTTGAATTGTCGCGCTTGTTCTCGTGAGCTCGGGATTGGCATCGCATATGCATTTACTCTCACTTAAATATCGATTGTTAGAAATCCGGCAAAGGCTCAGCCGCTTGTTTGAGAGGGAACTCTACAAACATTGCGGTGAACCAAATTATTGGTGGTGTCGAGGAGGAAGTAGGAGAAAAGTCGTTCCAATTAACAAGGAGGTTTTGAACTATGAATAAAGATCAATTCAAAGGGAGCTGGCGCCAATTCAAGGGAGCTGTGAAGAAGAAGTGGGGACACTTTACTGACAACGATCTTCTGGAAGCCGAGGGTGATTACGACAAGTTCCTCGGCGTAGCTCAAAAGCGCTACGGTGACCAAAAAGACGAAGTGCAGCGTTGGACAGAGGAATGGTGCGAGAAGAACGCGATCAAGTCCAGCAGAACGGCGGACTTTGGACAGCATATATAAAATAACAAAACGACAAGGAGAAATATTATGCACAAAAAAGTTATAACTTCAGGTTTGATCGGTGTTGGAATGCTGGCGGTAACGGGCTTGAGCTTCGGACAAAACATGCCGGCGCAACCGACTAAGCCGGATGCGGGCGTGGAAAACAAGGCCAGTGAAAAACGTGCGATAGGTGAAGTGACATCTATCGATGCCAAAACCGGCAAACTGGCGGTCAAGACCGCCGAGCAGGACCTTAGCCTCAACGTTCAGGCGAGTGGGACTAAAAAGGCGCTTGAGTCGATCAAAGTCGGGGACAAGGTGAATGTTTCGTATCGGGATCAGGGCGGGATTTTGGTCGCTAACTCCATCAGCAAGTCTGGAGCGACGGCGGGTGCCGGCTCTTAGCAAGTCCAAATAGCGATTGGAAAGCACTGAATAGGCTGTCATCCTCAGGGGAGGCGGGGAAGTTCGTCGCCTCCCCTGAGGCGCTTATAAAGAAGGACCTTGGCCATACACCGGTCATTGCGAGAAGGTTAAGCAAATGAACCAGGTTGCAGAACAAATCCCAACTGTTGCCACTGACCAAGAGATAATTAGCGCACCCCGTCAAGTGTTTCTTTTCAGTGGTCATATGATTGATGCCGCCGATCGCTCGCCAGCGCGCTTTCCGCCCGACAAAGAACCGCTTGCGACTGCCGCGATCGAGAAACTGCTCGATGAATTAGGCGCAGGCGCCGATGATGTGGCGATTTCCAGCGGCGCTTGCGGCGGCGATCTACTGTTTGCCGAAGCTTGTTGGCAACGCGGATTGCGCGTCGAGATCTACTTGCCATTCGTGGAAGAGGAATTCCTCAAAGAGTCCGTCAATTTCGCCGGCGAACATTGGCGGGAGAAGTTTTTTTGGGTCAAAGAGCGCGTCCGGGGTTGGCATATAATGCCGCAAGAGCGGGGACCTACGCCCCCCGGCGAAGATCCGTTTGCCGCGGTCAACCTATGGATGCTCGATCAAGCGCGCGCCTATGGAACCGGGAAAGTGAGATTTATCTGCCTGTGGGATCGCCAAGCGGGTGATGGACCAGGCGGCACGAAGCATTTACACGATGCCGTCGTTCAAGGTTCAGGCCAGGCTTATGTGCTCGATACGACAAAACTCTGGTAAGCCGTGGCAATCATCGAATCAAACTACGATAAAATACTTCGATTTGCGACCCGTCAATATTGGACCGCAATCCCGCTGTTTCGACATAGAGTCGCCTCGACAATTCGATTCCTCCCGTAATATGCCACGCGAGGGAATCTCGCCCTAGACAGTAACGAGGGCGCCAATCTTGTCCCGCGCCGGATCGCTAGAGTCCGCAGCACGATTTCGCAGTTTTCTGGAACCAACGCGGCGGTTCGACGTCCGAGGCTCCAGAGCGCGATCCTTTCGAAAATCTGTCGTTACTCCTCCTGAAAAACTACCAATGGTCACCCACGGTTCCCATGTTATCGGTATGCCCGGCGACGACAAAGATCGCGCCTTCTGTGTACGTTCCATCCCTCGGACGGTCGTTACGTGTTTACCTCCAGGCGGTTATCCACTCGCTTAACTCCCTCAGTTGCCTGTGCCAGTCGCTGCGCCTCGGCCTTTACGTCAGATGATTCGACAGTACCTCGCAATGTAACGACCCCCTCAACGACCTCTACGCCGATGTTACGCGCTGGCGTTTTTGCGTTGCCAACCAACTTGGTTAGGATCTTCCCCTGCAGCCAGGTGTCCTCAATCGTCCTGCCGACGTTCTCGACTACTTGCTTTGCTTTGTCCGGCTCCTGTCGGGCTATACCTCCGGTAAAATCCTCGCGCGTCGCCTCACGCGATTTTACCTCGATCATGTCGTTCACCTTAAGGTCCGGTTGCGCGCCCTTGGCGAGATCGACGGCTCTACTGCGCAAAGCTTCGGACTCTACCGTTCCAGACAGCGTTGCTTCTTTTTTGTTGGAATCGGCATTGACGCTAAGATTGGCGGCACGAAGTTGATCGTCAGTGTCAAGAATCACCTTGATATTTTTCGCCAGATCCGAGTTGCTGTCCCCGGCTTTCGGCTCAACCTTTGCATCATCGTTTCTGGGCTCACAGCCCATGAAACCTGTGCTCAAAGCCACGGCAATCATTGGTACGATCATTAGCATTTTCATATAAAT
Source organism: uncultured delta proteobacterium (assembly GCA_963760795.1). Taxonomy (GTDB): domain Bacteria; phylum Desulfobacterota; class Binatia; order UBA9968; family UBA9968; genus DP-20. The sequence continues at coordinate 387,111 of CAVXEP010000012.1, read as the reverse complement.
TCCTTTTTCAAGACTCGTGTTTTTCCTTGGCGCGCCGAACAGACTCTTCGGTCAGCGCCACGATAAGACCTCCCAAAGTAGGCTCAGTATCGCGGCTTTGCACGACGAATCCCGTGATTTCCATTCCCACATGGGTTAAGAAAAGACGGGTAATTGAGATGAAGGTTCATGGAGAACATCAATTTTCCACTAGTGTTTCTCCGTTGGGAATTTCTACGCGGGAGTCGCTACCCTTGGTGATCTTCGTGGCGAGTAATTACTTCCCGCTTGTTTCCGCCAAATTAAACCAGAAATTTCTGCTTATCCGCTGGGCGCCACGAGTCGGAAGATTTGCTCAGCAATTAGCTGAGCGGCGTTAAGCATGATCCACATGCCGAGGCTCAACCCGGCCCATCACGACCATCCGTTCCCATAGTTCGTGTAGTTCGCGCCTCCACCCTGGGCGGATATCTTTTGTCGACTCGATGTCAGTTGGTCCGAATTTCAGATATTCCATAAACGCACCTCGATTTTGTCGACAGGGCCGAGTTACGTGGAGTTTATCTTTGCTGCGCGCGCGCAGGGGCTCCAGCATAGCCACTGACGGCGTAATATCTGCTTCGGTAATCTGCTTGGTCTTTTCAACCTGAGCCTCACGGGCGGCAAGCACGCGAAGATGTCCAACCTGCTTTGTACAGCTCTTAACTAACCAAACATTGCCGGTCAGCCGATTCATCGCGAGTATCCTGCCTAGCGGTTTCTGACGATCTCAGTAAATCCGGTTACCGACACCATCGTTTGAAATTGGCCATCGGTGCGAACAGCTAGTGTTGACATGTCGTTGAAGGTGAAGCGCGCGGATTCACCAGGCCGTATTGTATTTTTGACCGTACGATACGACGCCATTCCCGGATCGCTATTTCCCGGCCGGAACTCATCCTTCCACTGCCACATGTGGCGAATGAGCAACTCCACCTCGCGAACTTCCTGGCTCGAATGATTTACGATCTCGCCTGAGATGACGCCATTGTCCATCGTCACATTGTTTAATGTGACGATCCTCTGGTTAACCTCCCCGACGGCGACAACATCCGCATAGGCCAGCTCCGATCTCGTCATTCCAACCGTCAGGGCAAATGCAAGAACTAAAACTCGGCACAGCATCTTTTTCTCCCTTGTTCGAACCAATGTCATCAATACTCTCCGCGCTCGCGTCTTAAGCGCTCGGTCTCCCGACGCTGCCGATCGATCTCGTCCTGATTGCGTTGGATCTGATCCTGTTGTCTGTAGTTTTGGTTCTCCTGCCCTTGGAGCTGGTCACCGACCAGCGCACCGGCTCCGAGGCCGAGCGCACCACCAATGGCGGCACCAGCACCGGGGTGGCCGACGGCTGCGCCAATCAGACCTCCTGTCGCAGCGCCGCCGACCGCGCCGATCCCTGCCCCTTTCTCTCTGGTCGTCAACGATCCCCCTGCACAGCCCGCGCCGATTAAAGTCATGACAATAAGTAGCAATCCAATATTCTTGATACCTGTGTTGTTGTGATTCATATGAACTCCTTCCTTTTTGTAACACCGCTCTCTACGCTATCTCTATTCCGGCGGCCCTGCTAATGCGCAGAAACCAATTCCATCAGTTCGCCCGTGGAAAAGGGTTTCGCGAGCACGTGTACCTCCGGTCTGCCCTTCTCCTGTTTCATCTCCGCCTCCAACCAACCCAGATCCGCGCTCATGTAGATCGTTCTAATGTTGGGATTACTGACTTTCCTTATTCGACTCAGGAGTTCCACGCCGTTTTCTCCCGGCAACTGGATATCCGAAATCACCAGGTCTGGCCTGAACCACAGATAAATGGAATATCCTTCGGCCGCGTCCTTGGCTATTCTGGTTTCATATCCTTCGGACTTGAGCCTTTCCTTTAGGATAAAGGATAAATTTTGGTCATCTTCTACGAGTAAGACTTTCAGCGCTTTCATGTGGCGCTCCTATCCGCTCACTCAATCAATTCCCCCATGGAAAATCCCTACAGTCCTCCTTAATCGCCTATGGCCTATAACATTGCTAATTAGCAATGAGCGCAAAGGGCATGCCAGCTAGTACGAAGTTGATTCTAAAGGGTTTTCGTCATGACTGACGAGTGGAAAAACTCTTCCTAGAAGGAGGTTTCCCCTTCGTCCACGAGAAATTTTTCTAACGAGCATCGATGGGCGGAGCGAGAGAGTTGATGGTTCTGGGGAAGCGATCTTCCTCAGCGGAGCGAATTCAGACCAATTTGCATTCTCTATTGACTCTGCGCGGCGGAGGCGCGTGCGGCCCCGCGCTCCCGCGGCAAAATATTTTAGAATTAGTGCTAACGGGCTAACACTTCGACACTGCCTTTTCCTTCGCGGCGACTGATACTTTTGTCGTTGAAATCGATGCGTTTAATGGTTCGCCGTTAGCCCGGAAGGTCAACGACGTGGGTGCCGGATCCTTCCGCGAATTGACGCACAAACCGCTGCTATGACAAAGCCAAAAAAAGCTACAGCTCCTTCCCTTTGGGAGGTGCCCAATTCTCAGTGTGGAGCGGCGTGAGTTTTGACTTTGAATGACTCGCTTTTTGTCTCGCTTGGCTAGCTGGGAATTGATAGATCTTACCTTTGGAAACTTTTGCCAAATTCATTTCCTCTCGCCGCAGCAAGCCGGCACGAATATATTGGGGCGAGAGACCGAAGACCTCACAGATGTTGGCAAAGGCAAATGGCCAATCGCTATCCTCTTCCATGATCCAGTTTTTGGCTTCGAGATACTGGCGCGTTCTCACTTTGTCGCGCGCCGAAACATATCCCTGGATACAGTAAATTGCTTCCTTCAGGACCGCTAACATAAGCTCCTGTTCCGGTTCCCGACAAGCGTTTCGGCGCTTGGTCTGCTGATATTGCTGCGGAGCAAGCGTGTCGGCCTGAAACGACGAGCCGGCATTTACTTCCCGTGACGGTCTACTGATTGCGTGAGCCACTAATTCAATGCCTTCATTAAGCATCTGCTTTATCCTCGAGGCTAGTGTTGCCAGGTCGGACGTTAAGGTGGGTACATCTCGGACGTCGGGTTATTGCGGCGGTTACAACGGTTAAGCTCTGTTTCGTTCTTCATCGATTAACTTGAGGACCTTCGCGCGAATCTGTTCGTTCGCGTTGACGCTTTGATACATCCGGAAATAGCTTTCCAGCGTGAGGCCCTGTTTCTGCACGGCCTTGTCAAACTTTTCTAGAGCATCCTGCTCGATCTTTCCCTGCTCTTGCGGATCGCGAGCCGTGTTTAGCGCCGGTTCGTACTCAGCGCGAATCTTATGGAGCTCTTGGCAAAGGCTTTAAGTTCTTTGTCACCGATTTCGGTTTGCTCTCTGGGTTGTTGCAGTGCCGGTCTTTCCTGCGCGCCGGTTACCCTTACGGTTAATCCGGCCAAGGAAGCGATCACTGATCCAACAACCAAGTATTTGGGTGCAAACTTTTTTATAAGACAACCTCCTTATTCGGTTTACAGAATCAATGCGCGGATTTATGTTTTTACCTTTTTCCCCGGTGTTTCGAACTGCTTATCTTTCATTTTACTCAAGAGATCTTCGTAGGAAGACTTAGCGATAACGCGGTTGAATTGGGAACGGTAGTTGTTGACCAGGCTGACATTTTCAATCACGGCGTCGTAAATTTTCCAGCTGCCGCTGATCTGGTGAAGTTTATAATCGATGGCAAATTCTTCGCCTTTTTTTGTCACGATCTTGGTATTTACTTCCGCGAATTCTTTGTCCTGCTTCTCATTTGAGACCACAACTTTTTCACCATTATAGGACTCGATCGCGTCGACATAGGATGATTCGACAAGATCCGTGAAGAGCTTGACGAATTCCTGCTGTTCAGCCGGGTTGCGCCGTTGCCAGTGGGTTCCGAGAGAACGTTTGGCCATTTCGGCAAAGTCGAAACTTGGGTAGATGACTTGTCGCAATCGTTCGCGTCGCTCTGATTTAGCGGCTGGGTCTTTGAGAATCGACAGAACCTTTTCGATGGTGGCCCGCGTCTGATCGCTCGGCACTCCGGCGCTTAGCGGTAGAGCGATGAACAGATAGATGACTCCAACTAAAAACAGCCAGCGTTTGTGCGTGGAATAGGACTTCATTTGTGCGTCTCCTCAGCTAATAACAAAGTTTAAACCGATTGTTCATCTTCGCCCGGTCAGGTGAGCAAGCGAGATGCCAACAGCCGCATGGCTGGATGAGCCTGAACTTAAAGCATTTTTGTAATTAACGGTGTGGGTGGGGCGAAATCGTGAAAGAGTTTTTCATACCGACAGGAGCGGGATTTTCCGCTGTCCTCGCGATTTCAGCGCTATCCAGGGATACGACAATGAAATGATCGGCTAACCGACTCTTGCAAGCCGTGCTTGGCAACTGTTGCGATCGATTCCGCATTCGCAGCGGATTTCTTGCGCGTCTTTCGACTGAAAGGGAAGTTCCATGCGGTATCTGTTTCAGCTGACGCATCAGCAAACCTCGCCGTGCGTTTAGGGAGAATCAAATACCTGCCCAGGAAAGCTTATTTAACGCATCACGTTGTCTGGAAAATTCTTTCACAATAGGGGAAACGACTTCTTAATAAATTCGCTTTAACGATAAGTGGTGAGAAAACCCCTTAAATTCAATAACGTTTAAGAAACTCGAAGGTTGGAATGCTTTCTGCTTAAGTCTGCTTCAGTAAAAGGAGCGTAGCGCTGAGAAGAGGAGGCGATTTGCGCTTCTAGGATGGGTGGGGTTATGGAAAACTTATGGACCGCCGTAAGTACGGAAAAAACGATGGTCAAATCTGTGTTGGTTGTTGATGATGAGCAAAACTTCGTGAATCTTTTGGATTGGTTTTTGTCCAAGAGGGGGTACGAGGTGCAAACGGCCCTGAACGGCGACGAAGCGTTGCAGCTTGTCGAAAAAACCTCTCCCGACTTGGCGTTGCTTGATATCAGAATGGGTCCGGTGAGTGGACTATCGCTTCTGGGTGAAATAAAGCAGCGCCGGCCGGAAATGACCGTCATCATGATGACAGCCTATCCGACCAGTGAAACCCGAAGCCAAGCGTTCGGCAAAGGCGCCTTTGCTTACTTAACCAAACCCGTAGATCTGCAGGAGCTGCTGAATACCATTCACGAACTCTGAAAGACTCTCGCCGAACGGAGCGCAGGATGAATATCGATGGAGTACTCTGGTGATTCAAGCTGAGAGTTCGGTTGGCGCAAGACAGAGGAGGATAAACATATGTTGGTATTACTTGTTGCGGTGATTTCCGGGATCGCGATCGCTTACTTTGGAATGCAAAACATTAGCCCGGTTACGATCCGGCTCAATGAATATGTCTGGAATGATGTCCCCTTGTACCTGGTTATCGTCGGGTCGGTGTTGGTTGGACTCTTCATGGCAGGAATTCTCTATTTTGCCAGGTCGGTTTCTTCGACGCTGACCATCTATGGAAAAGATCGCGCGATGAAAAAAACCAAACATAGGGTAGCCGATCTGGAACAGCGGGTCCACGAACTAGAAACGGAAAAGGCGCAACTTAACTCCACGGTTTCTTCAACGACTGAATTCCCGCGCCAGACAATGTCATAGCTTCGAGGCTGCCTCGACAGATTCTCCGGGCGAAATCAGGGTTGGCATGTCTATTCATCGCGAAGGACCTAAACGAACTGCATGACGGGGAATCGTGCGCGGAGGTTTTAATCTCTGTCGGGTAATTCCCCGTAACCTGCTGCATTGTTTAATCGGTCGATTTGATACTCCAATACTTGCGGCGGGATTCTTCATTGCAAAAACGAAAAGCCAATGAGGCTCGCATCTCTGAAACTGTTTTTGTAGGAAAATCACCTTCAAAGAAGGAAAAACACCTATCATTCAAGTATTGAGCCCATCGTCATCAAACAAAATCCATTTGAAATCCACACCTTCCCAACGAGCCAGAAATGGAATGATTTCTGCTTGTTTTTTACCAACCAAGCGCAGAAAAGGTGAAGAACGCGAAAATTTTGTTGGCGTGCTCTGAACTCGCGTCCTATTGGCGCACCGAGGACACAGATCACACACGGTTGTTTCGGCTTGTGCCCAGGTTGATCTTTTCGACCGCCACGGCGCGACTGAATCGACGTCAATTAGCGCGAACAATCGGGGACCGCTGAGAGACCCGCAGGAGGAAGTTAATGCCAACCAAGAAATCGCCTGCGGCCTATGGTGACAAGCTGGATAGCAAACAGCTACTCAGCGTGCTTATGTCGGTCAAAAAAGGCGATTTCTCGACTCGCCTCTCCTATGGGTGGACCGGTATCGACGGGAAGATCGCCGATACCGTCAATGACATCATCGATATGATGGCCGAGAGCACCAAGCAATTCGAGCGCGTCAACCGGGTTGTCGGCAAAGAGGGGAAGATTTCCCAACGGGCGGCCCTTCCCGCGGCCGCAGGCGCGTGGAAGATTCAGGTCAATGCAATTAACGAGCTAATCGATAGTCTGGTCCGACCGACCACGGAGATGGCGCGCGTCATCGGCTCGGTGGTCAAAGGCGATCTTAACCAAACCATGGCTCTGGAGGCCGAGGGTCAACCGTTGCGCGGCGAGTTTTTGCACGTCGCCAAGATGGTCAACGCCATGGTCGACCAGCTCGACAACTTCGCCGCAGAAGTCACCCGGGTGGCGCGCGAGGTCGGCACCGACGGCAAGCTCGGCGGCCAAGCGGTGGTGCCGGGGGTGGCCGGCACTTGGAAGGATCTGACCGACAGCGTGAATTTCATGGCGGGTAATTTAACCGCTCAGGTGCGTAATATCGCGGAGGTGACGATTGCGGTGGCCAATGGCGACTTATCGAAGAAGATCGCCGTGGACGTCAAAGGCGAGATTCTCCAGCTCAAAGATACCATCAATACAATGGTTGACCAGCTGAGAAGTTTCGCCGCAGAAGTCACCCGGGTGGCGCGCGAGGTCGGGACCGACGGCAAGCTCGGCGGCCAAGCGGTAGTGCCTGGGGTGGCCGGCACTTGGAAGGATCTGACCGACAGCGTGAATTTCATGGCGGGTAATTTAACCGCTCAGGTGCGTAATATCGCGGAGGTGACGATTGCGGTGGCCAATGGCGACTTATCGAAGAAGATCGCCGTGGACGTCAAAGGCGAGATTCTCCAGCTCAAAGATACCATCAATACAATGGTTGACCAGCTGAGAAGTTTCGCCGCGGAAGTCACCCGGGTGGCGCGCGAGGTTGGTACCGAAGGAAAGCTTGGCGGTCAGGCGCAGGTCCGCGATGTCAGCGGTGTGTGGAAGGATCTGACGGAAAGCGTCAACATCATGGCCGGTAACTTGACCGGCCAAGTGAGAAACATCGCTGATGTCACGATCGCTGTCGCCAACGGCGATTTATCAAAGAAGATTACCGTCGACGTGCGTGGGGAAATACTACTCCTCAAGGAAGCCATCAACACGATGGTCGACCAGCTCAACGGCTTCGCCGCAGAAGTCACCCGGGTGGCGCGCGAGGTTGGCACTGATGGCAAGCTCGGCGGCCAAGCGCAAGTCCCCGGCGTTGCCGGCACATGGAAGGATTTAACCGACAGCGTCAACGCGATGGCCGGCAATTTGACCGGCCAGGTGAGAAACATCGCCGATGTCACGATCGCCGTCGCCAACGGCGACCTTTCCAAGAAAATCACCGTCGATGTCAAAGGCGAAATTCTCCAGCTCAAGGAAGCCATTAACACGATGGTCGATCAGCTCAACGGCTTCGCCGCGGAAGTCACGCGGGTGGCGCGCGAGGTTGGCACTGAGGGCAAGCTCGGTGGCCAAGCGGTGGTGCCGGGGGTAGCCGGCACATGGAAGGATTTGACCGACAACGTCAACTTAATGGCCGGCAATTTAACGGCGCAAGTTAGAAACATCGCCGACGTAACCATCGCCGTGGCCAACGGCGATCTTTCGAAAAAGATCACCGTCGATGTGCGCGGTGAAATTTCACAATTCAAGGAAGCCATCAACACGATGGTCGATCAGCTCAACGGCTTCGCCGCAGAAGTCACTCGGGTGGCGCGCGAGGTCGGCACCGATGGCAAGCTCGGCGGCCAAGCGGTGGTGCCGGGGGTGGCCGGCACTTGGAAGGATCTGACCGACAGCGTGAATTTCATGGCGGGTAATTTAACCGCTCAGGTGCGTAATATCGCCGAGGTGACGATTGCGGTGGCCAATGGCGACTTATCGAAGAAGATCGCCGTGGACGTCAAAGGCGAGATTCTCCAGCTCAAAGATGCCATCAATACAATGGTTGACCAGCTGAGAAGTTTCGCCGCGGAAGTCACCCGGGTGGCGCGCGAGGTTGGCACCGAAGGAAAACTCGGCGGTCAGGCGCAGGTCCCCGGCGTCGCTGGCACGTGGAAGGATCTGACGGACAACGTCAACGATATGGCGGCCAATCTAACCGCGCAGGTGCGTGGCATCGTCAAGGTTGTCACCGCGGTTGCCAACGGCAGCCTGCGGGAAAAGCTCACGGTCGAGGCCAAGGGCGAGGTCGCGGCACTGGCGGAAACCATCAACAACATGACGAACACTCTGGCGATCTTCGCCGAGCAAGTAACCACGGTGGCCAGAGAAGTTGGCGTGGAGGGCCGTCTGGGCGGGCAAGCCAACGTCCCGGGCGCGGCGGGCATCTGGAAAGATTTGACCGACAACGTCAACCTGCTGGCGGCAAACTTGACCACCCAGGTGCGCGCCATCGCGGATGTTGCCACCGCGGTCACCAAGGGCGATCTCACCCGTGCGGTTCAAGTGGACGTGCGTGGCGAGGTAGCAGAGCTTAAAGACAACATTAATGCGATGATTCAAAACCTGCGTGTCACCACGGACGAGAATAGAGAGCAGGATTGGCTCAAGACCAACCTCGCCAGGTTCACTAGCATGCTCCAGGGCCAGCGCGATCTTACCGCGGTTGGACAGATGCTGCTCTCGGAGATGGCGCCGCTGGTGAATGCCCAGTACGGCGCCATCTATCAGATGAATACCAACGATGGTGCCTCCTGCCTTCACGTTCTCTCAAGCTATGCCGGGCTTGGTAGCCGGAGTGTGCCGGACCGTCTCGCTGTGGGTGCTGGTCTGGTCGGCCAATGCGCGCTGGAAAAACGGCGCATCCTGCTCGACGATGTGCCTGAAGATTACATCCGGATCGGCTCAGCCCTGGGCGACACCTGGGCGCGTAACTTGATCGTGTTCCCGGTGCTCTTTGAGGGCGAGACCAAAGCCGTTATCGAGCTGGCTTCGGTCAAAGAGTTTACCTCGACGCACCAAGCCTTTCTCGCTCAACTCACTGAAAGCATCGGCATCGTGCTCAACACCATCGAGGCGACCATGCGCACCGAAGGTTTGCTCCAACAGTCGCAGGAACTTGCCAGAGAGTTACAGTCGCAACAGACAGAATTGCAGCAAACCAATCAGGAACTTGGCAACAAGGCCAAACAACTGGCTGAGCAAAACGCCGAGGTTGAGCGTAAAAACCAAGAAATCGAACAGGCGCGCGGCGCCCTGGAGGAAAAGGCCGCCGAGCTGGCGCTCACATCCAAATACAAATCTGAATTTCTCGCCAATATGTCCCATGAGCTGCGCACGCCGCTCAACAGTATCTTGATCCTGGCGCAGCAGTTGGCCGACAATCCCGCTCGCAACCTGGATCCCAAGCAGGTCGAGTTTTCCAAGAATATTCACGACGCCGGCACCGAACTTCTGAACCTGATCACTGACATCCTCGATCTCTCCAAGATCGAATCGGGCACGGTCACGGTCGAGCCGGAAGAAGTATCGTTCGCCAAGCTGCGCGAAGCCGTGGAACGAAGCTTCCGCCACGTCGCCGAGGCACGCCACCTGGCGTTTCATATAGATATGGACGGCGAACTGCCACGCGCGCTAACCACGGATCTGAAGCGCTTGCAGCAGGTTTTGAAGAACTTACTGTCCAACGCATTTAAGTTCACCTCCCAGGGGAGCGTCAGGTTTACTATGAAAGTCGCTGCCAGCGGCTTCAGTCTCGATCATCAGCCGCTGGCAAACGCTGACAAGGTGATCGCCTTTGAGGTCACAGACACCGGCATCGGCATTGCGCAGGACAAACAGAAGATCATCTTCGAAGCTTTTCACCAGGCTGATGCGAGCACTAGCCGGCGTTACGGTGGGACCGGACTCGGCCTTGCGATCAGCCGCGAATTGGCGATGCTGCTCGGCGGAGAGATACGCCTCATTAGCGCGCCCGGGCGTGGCAGCACCTTCACGCTGTACTTACCGCAAAGCTACGGACTTACGACAGTCGACGCGAGACGCACAGCGGTCAGTCCGGCGCCGCTGATCGTCCAGCAAGCAACCAAAGCGGAAGAGGTCGCCGACGACCGAGACTCCGTGCAGTCGGGCGATCCCGTGGTTCTAATCGTCGAGGATGACCCCCATTTCGCCGGCGTTTTGTTGGGGCTGGTGCGCGATCGCGGCTTCAAAGGAGTCGTGACGGCCCGGGGCGCTCACGTCCGCTCCCTTACCCACGAGTTCAAGCCCCAGGCGATCGTGCTTGATATCTTTTTGCCTGACATGCTGGGGTGGACGGTATTGAATCACTTGAAGCAAGATCCCGCTACTCGTCATATACCGGTTCAAGTCGTCAGCGTGGAAGAAGAACGACTCCAAGGGCTTGGACGTGGTGCGTTTTCTTATTTGATCAAGCCCGCGACTTCGAACGAGCTCAAAAACGCTCTGGAGCGGGTGATCCGTTATGCACAAGAGCGGCAGAGAAGATTATTAATAGTCGAAGACAATGAGATCGAACGCAAGAGCATCATCGAGCTGTTAAGTCATAACGGTGTTGAGATTGTCGCGGCGGCAAGCGGTGGCGAGACGTGGGCCGCCCTAGACGCACAGAAGTTCGATTGCGTTGTCCTTGATCTTCGGTTGCCGGATGTCTCCGGTTTCGAGTTATTGGAACGCATCCGGCAAAAGCCCGAGCTGCGCGAGCTCCCAATCGTCGTATTTACCGGCAAGGAACTGAGCGCGGCGGATGAGCTTAAGCTGATCCGGTTGGCTGAGAGCGTGGTCCTCAAGGGCGTCGAATCTCCCGAGCGGTTGCTCGACGAGACCACGCTTTTCCTCCACACCGTCGCCGCCGAACTGCCGCCGGCCAAGCAGCAAATGCTCGAACGCTTGCACCGGACCGACGATGCGCTGAATGGCAGGAAGGTACTCGTTGTCGACGACGACGTGCGCAACATCTTCGCTTTGACCAGTCTGCTCGAGCAGCACGGGCTGCGGGTGGCAAACTCCGAGACCGGTCGTGAGGCGATTTCGCTACTCGATGAAGACGAGGAGATCGACGCGGTGCTGTTGGACATCATGATGCCGGAAATGGACGGCTACGAAACCACGCGCCGCATCCGGCAAAACCCCAGACACAAGCTACTGCCCATTCTCGCGCTTACCGCAAAGGCGATGAAAGGCGACCGAGAGAAGTGTCTGGAAGCCGGTGCGTCCGATTATATCGCCAAACCGGTTAACGGCGAGGAGCTGATCGGACTGCTGCGCATCTGGTTATTTGGCAAGCAAAGCTCGCGACGGGGAGGACGTTATGATTCAATCCACGGCGAACATTCTGGTCGTTGACGACGACGACAGGAGCCTGCTCGCCATGGAGGCCCTGCTCGCCGGGCCGGGGCGCAATGTCGTAAAGGCGCGCTCGGGCGCGGACGCGCTGCGCGAACTCATGCGGCGGGAATTCGCCGTGATCCTGCTCGACGTGCGCATGCCGGAGATGGACGGATTTGAGATCGCCGCGCTGATACGACAACGCGAGCGATTGCGCCATCTGCCGATCATTTTTCTCTCCGCGGTGGATACCTTGGATTCAGATGTGCATCGAGGGGCGGCCAGCGGGGCGGTCGATTACCTTTTCAAGCCGGTGGTTCCGGAAGTGGTGAAAGCCAAGGTCGCTGCGTTCGTGGACCTATTCCACATGAATGAGCGGATAAAGCAGCAAGCGCTAGAGCAAAGCGAGGCGCGCTTTCGCCTGGCGGTTGAGGCTTCTCCAAACGCGATGATTATGGTCGGCAAGGATGGGCGAATCGTCTTAACCAATGCCCACGCCGAGAGCCTTTTCGGGTACCCACGAGAGGAGTTGCTCCAGCAGTCGATTGACGCGCTCGTGCCGGCGCGCTTTCGCGGCAAACACGCTGACTTCCGGGCCGGGTTTTTTCTCTCTCCGAAGTCTCGCCCTATGGGAGCGGGCCGTGATCTGTTTGGCATGCGCAAGGACGGATCAGAAGTGTCTGTCGAGATCGGCCTTAACCCAATCCAAATCAATGACGTAACTTTCGTCCTCGTGTCGATTATCGATATCACGAATCGCAAACGGACGGAGGAAGCGCTGCGGGAAAGCGAGCAGAAGCTGCGTAAACAAGCCCAAGAACTGGAGGAGCAACTGATCGCCTCGGGCCGCCTTGTCTCGGTCGGCGAGCTATCGGCTTCGATGGCCCATGAGTTCAATAACCCGCTGGGAATTATCCTTGGTTTTGCTCAAGGTCTTTTAGCCGACATGGACCCCGCCGATCCGAGCTATCGTCCCATACAGATCATCTCTGAAGAGACCAAGCGCTGTGAAAAAATGGTCCGGGACCTTTTGGAATTCGGCCGGCCCAAAAGCACGGATTTCATATTGATCGATGTCCAAGAGACGATTAGCAAAACGTTGGAAATGATCTCGACCCGGCTGTACAAGCAAGACGTCCAAGCCGTCCAGGAAATCGCGCCGGAACTGCCGCGAATCTATGCCGACCCGCAGCAGTTGCAGCAGGTGCTGGTGAATTTGTCGCTCAATGCGATGGATGCCATGCCAGCAGGTGGGAAGTTAACCCTGAGAGCAAAGCAAAATTCGTCCGGTCAGATGACCGTCGCGGTGGCGGATACCGGGTTTGGCATTGACGCGGACACTCTGCCCAAGATCTTTCAGCCTTTTTTCACCGCTAGGAAGTGGCGTGGCATGGGATTGGGTCTGCCGATATGCGAGAGGATTGTAAAATCTCACGGCGGGCGGATTGAGGTGGAAAGCCAGCCTGGACAGGGCACTACCTTTACCATTCATTTGCCGTTGAATCAGCAGTCCACGGAAAAAAAAGCAACTGAACAAGAACCGTCTTAATCTTACACCCTCCCGCTGGTGAAACTCATTCAAATAACGTTAGGTGCGGCGCATTGCGCGGTGCTCGAAGTTAACATTCTTTTCGGTCCCCTATTGGACGAGGACGCGCCGCTAGGCGGGAAAGTATCCAGCTTGAGCCGTCTCTTCGCGATTTCCCCGCTTGCATCTTCGCCGCATCGATTGTCAGTAAAATTCCTCCGATGGAGGAAAATCCCTTCATATCGAAACTCGGTGAATGGTAAATCATAGCGGCACTCCTTTAAATTAAGGGTGGTTATTCATTCTGCCGAGTTGGCATCCCCTTTGCCGGTAAATAAGTGGGACGTCACATAAACCTACACCGCTGGCGGGAAGTTTGTTGAATAGACCGATTCCAGGCCACTGCGGAAAAGGAGAAGGCGATCTACTCCAGCATTCTTGGGACTGACCTGATTGGAATCGCATGGGTGTGACACGTCTTGAATATGCGTAAGAAACCGCTGGCCCGTCGATACAGCGAGATGCCGCTCGGGACAACTTGACGAGATCAGCTGAGACTAAATGGCATTGAGATCATTGACTGCAGCGATAGAAGATTTGCCAGAGGGTTTGTTATGTCCACCGGAAGGATTCTCGTCGTCGACGACGACCGCAATCTCCTCGAATTAGTTCGCACCAGGCTCGAAGCAGCCAAATACGAGGTGGTAACGGCCGTCAAAGGCGAGGAGGCCAAAGAAGCACTCAACGGTGATAGCATTGATCTCTCCATTGTTGACTTGAAGCTTGCCGGCCAAGACGGCATGTCAATTATGGAGGAATTGCATGCGATCAATCCCGCCCTGCCGGTGATTATTCTCACTGGCTATGGAAGCATCGAAGGCGCCGTAGAGGCCATCAAGAGAGGCGCCTACGGCTATCTCACCAAGCCCATCGATCCCACGGAGCTGCAATTGCAGATCGGCCGAGCGCTGGAAAATCGCCGGCTTGTCTCTGAGAACGTGCGGCTTAAGGAACTGCTCAAGGAAAAATACGATTTTACCAATATCGTAGCCAAGAGCGACGTCATGCAGAAGGTGCTGGCGGGGGTTTCGCGAATCGCCCAGACCGAATCTACGGTCCATATTCAAGGCGAAAGTGGCACAGGCAAGGAGGTGATCGCCAAGGCTATTCATCTTGCCAGCGAGAGGAAAAATAAGCCCTTCGTGGCGATCAATTGCGCCGCCGTCCCTGAAGCATTGCTGGAGAGCGAGCTGTTCGGTCACGAAAAGGGATCGTTCACCGGCGCGGTGCGCAGCACCAAGGGATATTTTGCGCAGGCTCATCAAGGCACTATTTTATTAGATGAAATTGGCGATATGCCGATGTCGATCCAACCTAAACTCCTGCGCGCGTTGGAGGAGCGGCAATTTTATCCCATTGGCAGCGAAAAGCCGATTCAAGTGGATGTCAGGGTTATTGTCGCCACCAAGAAGGATCTTGAAGAAGAAGTACGAAAGGGGCTATTTCGCGAGGATCTGTTCTACCGGATTCATGTTATTCCGGTTCGTCTCCCGCCTTTGCGGGAACGGAAAGAAGATATCCCACACCTGGTAAGCCATCTGCTGGAGAAAATCGCGCGGCAATCAAAAAAGGATGTGAAAAGTCTCACACCTCAAGCCATGAAGAAGCTGATGCTGCATGATTGGCCGGGCAATGTTCGCGAGCTCGAAAACACGTTGGAGTACGCCGTCACGATGGCCGAGGGGGAGGTGGTCACCGAAGAGCTTTTATTCGAAACCAGAGCCCAGACGGCTATCGGAGCGCAGGAGTCCGCTCTCCGATATGACTTGCTACCGGTGGATGGCCCGCTCAAATCTCTCAAAGAAGCGCGGGCGGACTTTGAAAAAGCATACCTTGTCCGCTTGCTCCAGCACAGCAGTGGCAGTGCAGCAAAAGCCGCGGAGATTGCCGGGAAATACCGGGCGGATTTCTATGACCTACTGAAGAAACACGGCATCAATCTCCAAGCGTTTAAAAAGGCGGACTAGATTCTGACCGGTTCTCGCTCGACGCGGAATACCTGATCGCCGATCTTAGTGTGAGCAGACGCGATCGGCGTTTGTCAATTTCACTGCAAAGTATCGCCTGGGCGGGAATTTCGAAAAGTAGATTCACTATTTGTCGGGGAATCCCTTTCAGGTAATCAGGGGAAATCCTTCCACCGACTCGCCTGCCACTAACATTTTGTCATAAAGTCCAGCAAGATCAAAGGCATTACTTTTTCTGGGTCTGGTACAGGCCTTGCTCATTCATAGTGTAGGCAGGGAGCCGCGTTGTGAGTTTTAAATTTCGCTCCCGGCAGGAGGTTGTCATGCGAAAAAGTAATTTGCTCGTGAGTAGTCTTCTAGTTCTGTTTCTGGGCGTTGGGTGTTCAACTCAAACCAGGACGGTTACCAGCGAAACTCGACAGTATCCTACAGAAACGGCCGTAGAGAACCGCACCGAAACGACGACTACAGAAACTCGGGGGGAATCTGGCGGCGCATTGAGCAGCACGGTTGATGTGGTAGGCGACGTTCTATCCCTTCCCTTCCGCGCGGTCGGTGGTTTATTGAAGGGCATTTTCTAATTGCATCACGGCAATACTTTACTCTGGCTCTCGGTGCCAAGCGAGCGCAAGCGGCCAAAGACTATTTAACGAGCCTCGGTATTTCGGCGGATCGAATCGCCACAATAAGCTACGGCGAGGAGATTCCGGCCTGCCAATCGCAGTCCGAAGATTGCCGGCAAAAAAATCGCCGCGACAGGTTTGTGATCACGGCCCAGGGACCCAGACGCTAGACGGGGGGTCAAAATCAGCGGTCGAGAGGGCATCTGCATGACGACCGATAGCATAAATCAATCGCTTCAACCTGGTGGGATTCCCCAACGATTAAACTTTCATGATCAAGATTTTTGGCAGATAGTTATCGAGGCGCCTGAAATATTTGTGTTTCTTGGCTTTGACGGCACCCTGGCCGAAATCGCGCCAACTCCAGCCGATGTCTTGTTTAGCGAGCCGCGAAGACGTTGGCTGCAAGATTTTCATTCTTTGCCCGGATGCTCGGTTGGAATCGTCAGTGGCCGTCCCATTGACAAGCTGAGGCGGCTCATCGGTTTAGAGCAGATTTATTATGTCGGATGCCACGGCTTGGAGTGGGCGGCGCCCGACGGCACGTTCAATCGGTCATGGCCGAACCGGGTGATTGTCGACACACTACGTTGCTTGCACGAAGAGTTGCGCCGGGCTCTGGCGGACGCTGATGGAATCATCGTGGAAGACAAGGGCATTGCTCTGGCCCTGCACTTCCGGCGGGCCGACGGCGACACAGCATTGGCGGCGCGCCAGGAGTTTGTCCGTGCGGTCCATGAATATCAGCAGCAAGGCGTCAAACTAGAGCTTTTGGCCGGCAAAGACGTCATTGAAGCGAAACCGACAGGCATGACGAAAGCAGATGCTATAACGCAAATCCTCGCGCATTATGCTTCAACCGCATTGCCGATCTATATTGGTGACGACCGCACCGATGAAGCGGCGTTTGCAGCCATTGCGGAAAAAGGCATGGCTATTCTAGTCGAGGAAACGCCACGAAAGACCGTAGCCGCTCGATTTCTCAAGAACCCGACCGAAGTGTATCTGTTTCTTCGTTGCTTGACCCACATGAGGGAGAAGCGAGAGCAGACTTGATCGCAGCTCGCCGGCACTGCCGCGGTGCGCCCTCGAACGTTTGACGGTGGAAATTACCGTCGGCCTTTGGGCCTTACCTGGCCAAGCGCATCCAACAGACCGACGCAGCGGATATCCTCGCCGTCATACCACCTA
This sequence comes from uncultured delta proteobacterium, assembly GCA_963760795.1. GTDB lineage: Bacteria > Desulfobacterota > Binatia > UBA9968 > UBA9968 > DP-20. Next base: position 370,103 of record CAVXEP010000012.1, on the reverse strand, counting down.
CCGCCGCATGGGCTATCCGAGAGAGGATATGACCGCCTTGGATTTCGCAGCATGGCATCGAGGCTGCTGCACGAACAAGGTTGGAATCATCATCGGAATCGAGATTCTAGAGCATTTTCTGTGGCGCTCTCTCTGCGATTCTTTCGGAAGATCGTTCACGAGCAAAGACTATGAACAGCAAACTACTGCTTGGCAATTGGCGAACTAATTTCGTCCAGGCGCCGCTGCGCTTCTTCCTCCGTCATCGCCTCCACCTCGCGCAGCATCTGCGGTAGCTCTGCGTCGCTTGCTCGCTTGGCTTGGTTCTGCGTGATGACCGCCGCCATCTTAGCGACCGTGGGCGACTGAAATAAAGATTGAAGCGGCAGCTCTAATTGGAATTGCTTGATGACTTGGGAGATCACCTGTGTCGCGGTAAGGGAGTGACCGCCGAGGTCGAAGAAGTTGTCGTGGATGCCTACGGGACGCACATCAAGGACTTTCTCCCAAATCGACACCAGAGTTTTTTCAATCTCATCTGTCGGCAAAGCATAGGCTGTACTCAGCTCCGGTCGCTTGTCATTCGGTTCAGGTAACGCCTTGCGATCGAGCTTGCCGTTGGTGACCGGTAGCGAGTCCAAAAACATAAACGTCGATGGGACCATGTAGCCTGGTAGCATATCTCTGAGAAACATCCGAAGCTGATCGATCGTTGCGTGATTCGGACCACGCGAGACGATATAAGCTGCCAAGTACTTATCGCCGTTGTCGCGCTCCCATGCGGTAACCCCGGCATCCTTAACTGCGGGGTGCTGTGTCAATCTCCTCTCGATCTCTGCTACCTCCACACGATACCCACGAATTTTGACCATCAAATCCTTACGACCCAAATGGACAAGAAGTCCATCAGGTAAAATCTGACCCAAATCGCCGGTCAGATACGTGCGCTCTTGGCCACCATTCGGATCGGGTAAAAACTTTGCCCGGGTTAGTTCCGGATTTTTCCAGTAAGCTTGTGCGAGATGTTTGCTCTTTACAGCAATCTCACCGACACCACCGGGACTGACTTCGCGGCCGTCCTCGTCCAGCAAAAAAACTTTTTTGTTGTCGGGGGGGAAACCAGCTGGAGTGCCTTTTGGCGGAAAAGAAAAATCATGGTTTACGACCGCGCAAGCGATGCATCCAGCTTCGGTCGCACCCATATGGAATGCCAGAGAAGTGAGTCGAGAAAAATGTCTGTTATATAGGTCAAGATCGGAGCGAGTTATCGGCGACCCGGATAAGTGAATCAGTCGCAAACTCGGCATCGTATTGCACTCGGGAATAAATTCAACAAGTTCGCGCAGCACACTCGGAGAACAATGAATAATCGTAATGCTCTCGGCTCTAAGCCATTGTGCCAACCGATAGACACCTTCGGATTTAACGTCGAAGGGCTGAAGCGATGCGCCACTTAACAACGAGGCATATAGATTTATTTCGCCGCTGCCAAAACTGATAGAATGCAACAGGCTCAGCCGATCAGTGGCACCCACAGAAAGGAATTTGATGTTAAATTTGGCCCGCTCCCAACAATAACCATGAGGCTTGGTGACGCCTTTTGGCTCTCCGGTTGATCCCGAGGTGTAGACAATCGTTGCGATATCATCGGGGCGGATTACCGCTCCGAGGTTATTATCTCCGTGTCGATTCTTGAGTTCATCGATGTTCATCCGGGCAACATCGGGAGCGCCGAACCGTTTCGACAACTCGGAGTTTTCACTGTTAGTGACTAGGAGTCGGGTTTCAGTGTCATTGACAATGAAATTTATGCGAGGTGATGGAAAAGATGGATCAATCGCGACAAAAAATTTTCCTGCTTTTAGGACGCCAAGCAGTGCGGCAATTAAGTCGATGCCGTTGCCAAATAACAGTGCTATGGGTTCGCTGCCCGGGCCGATCTGCTCTAGGATTGCCCGACCGATGCGATTCGCCGAGTGGTTAAGAGCCTCGTAGGTTACCACACGATCCCTGGTTCTTATCGCGATTCGATCGGGGTACAGTCGGGCCATTTGCTCAAACCGCTCAGGGATCGATGTCTCGACGGCTTCAGTCGGAAAATCGACAAACGTCTCTGGTTTCAGCGCTACCTTCATACAATCCCCTTAGACTCACTCACGGGAATTTTATTCATTCCGCGTTGTGCGGTAATCTTTTAATTCGACCTATGTTACTCGATTCTGAAGCCTGCTTGGGCGGATTATTTGGATGTACTGAAAGCCGGTGAGGAAGTGATACCGCTGTTCAAAAAGGCGTAAATAAAAAACAGTCCCTTTACACTTTGCCGCGAGTTGATCATCTCCTGCGAGCGTGATTGCGAATGACCTAGCAACTTTTCTTTGCGACGCGAATTCTTCGCGGATGGGCGGATCTCTTGAAGGCAAATCAATTGTGACTAGACCTGAAACAGCGATGCCGAGTCCAATCAAGCGACGTTATTGGTTGACAGCTGCAATTACCGCACTTGAAAAGGAAATTGCGACGTTTCAGTGCAGTTCGCTGCCGAACTCGGATGCCCGCCCTCTGCCTCGTTCTTCGGGTCGTCTGGCACATGCTTTCGTAGCAGAATTTCCAGCTCGGAGAATTTGAACGGCTTGTGCAAAATCTCTACGGCGCCGGCATCGCGGGCTCGGTCTACTCTCGGACCGGGACCGTAAGCCGTACAGATAATAACTGGTATATCTCTCGTAGATGGCTGATTTTTTAGCTGTTCGGTTGCCTCCTCACCATTCATTTTCGGCATATTGAGGTCCATTAGGATGAGATCGGGGTGCCCAGCGAGTGCTTCAGCGATGGCTGCGGCTCCATTGTCGGCCTCAATCACCAGATATCCTAGGCGCCTGATGACGCAGGCTTGTAGTTCTCGACAATCCTCATTGTCTTCGACTACAAGAATTTTCTTGCTGGTGCTCACCCGGGAGGGAAGAAGCAGCAACTGTGCCACCCCGAGGTATTTGGTTGAGGGTGCCAATGCGCCGCTGGGAGGAAGTAACATATTGATTATAATGCGAAAATTATGGCATCAAAAGGAATTATTAGGGTCTTACCCGGCTTCGTCAGGTCCTCAGTGTGCGATTTTGTCTATGCGATGATGGTTTGCTGAATATCCGTCACGTTGTTGTAGTCAGAGGGTTAAGATCGGTAAAAGTATTGAAACCTTTCTAGAACGACTTTATGTAGTGAGACCGAGGCGAGAGTACCTGCTCTGACTGTCCAAACGGCTGCTTATTAGTTCGTCGCTCAACATTCCATTGCTCGGCCATGAGTTCAGGATAGGACGTATCGACCACCAGGCGGGAGCTCCCAGCATTTTCAATATTGGAACGTACCGCGACCCGATCCAAAGATACGGGTTCGAAACCGCCTGACCAAAGCGCGCTTCCGCGTCAGGGAAATCGTTAGGGTGAGACTTTGACAACTCGACTTTCTTCGGAGCTTTCTCAATCAGGCGGAATCCGGGATCGAGGTACGGTCGAACTCGCGCCGCCCGTTAATTTCGCTGCGCGGCGCTTTGCATAGGCGCTCCATGCAAGTCGTCCAAAGTGTTCAAGGCGTGGACCAAATCTTGGCCACGAACAAGTGCTCAAATCGCAGCAACTTAAAGCACCTCTAGTGGCTGCTGCGTCCTTGATCTCGAAAGGCGCGCTGGATTCGCTAACCTGCGTTTGCTCGGTTACTGCTTGACTGAGGATGGTTCCGTTCAGCTTGTTTGCTTACGGCGGGAGTCCGATGGTGTGAAGCCGGTCCAACGTTTAAACGCCCGGTTAAACGCGCTCACTTCCGAATAGCCCAACAGGAAAGCAATTTGTGTCAGTGTGTTTTCACGGTCGCCTAAATATTCCAGCGCGAACTGATGGCGCGTATCGTCTACTAGCTTTTTAAAGTCGAGGCCGTATTTTTCCAGTCGTCGCTGTAACGTGCGCGGGCTCAGCGCAATTAATTTTGCCACGAGAGCGAGTTTTGGCGTGCCGTTTTTCAGTGATTCGCCGATCGCCTTCCGGATCTCGGCAATGACGCCGTTCTCAGTCGGCATTCTGTTAAGCACCTCGCCGAGATAGTGGGTCATTATTCCGTATAAGCGATGATCCGCAGACGGAACCGTTCGATCGAGAAATTCGCGTTCCATGACCAGCGCATTGCTGGCGCAGCGAAAAATAACCGGAGCCCCGAAAACTCGAAGATGCTCCGTGTTCGACACCGGCGCATCGTGGGCAAATTGAATTTCCCTCGGCGCCCATTGACTGCCCGCCATCATTCTAAAAGTGTTCAGCATGTTCGCCATGGTAAATTCACTAAACTGGCGCGGCTGTTCCAAACCGATGTGGGAATAAGAGTAAGAAAAATGCGCGAGGTTATCATCGATATGTAAAGACAATTTTAAAGCTTGATTGTGCACATGGAGATAACGCGCCGCGGTTTCGCAGGCGGCCGCAATGGTCGGTGAGTTGAGAACCGCATAAACGAGCGGACCGATGTTTTTGGGGTTGCTGCGCGCGCCGAAATGGAGCCCGAAGCATCCGTCGCCGGTCACTTGCGCGACTTCTTCCAGTAAACGAGCAAAATCCACACAAGCAATAAACCCCTCGGCATCGGACAAGGCGGTGAAGTCGAGCGCTATCGATTGGCGAACCTGATCGGGATCGGCGCCCGCGGCGGCGATGGCATCGAGCAGGCCGGTGGTTACGCTGCTGGAAATTAACGGTCGGGGCGCATGAAGTTTAGCCACGATCTTTGCTTTGCCTGATCGAGACCCAGCTGTCAATCGAGTGTCATGGAAAGTCAAGACAATCAGCCCTCTAGGATTTAAAAAGCTATGCATGAATTATCAGGTCGATGTTTTTTGCCGGCAAAATAATGGAAATTATCTAGACATCGTCGGCCGCGGACTTATGGATCGGCAAGCATTCCTGCGGCTCATGCAGGTGATTGGCGAACTCACTAAGCCCGCTCAGCGATTGCAAGGTATTGCTCGATCTCCAGGAGATTACCTGCGACCTCGGACTCGAGGATCTTGTCGAATTGAAGGCTGAGCTAAGCAGCTTTCCGTGGACTGCCGTTGGCAAGTTGAAACTCGCCATGGTGACAACGCCGCATCCAGAGCAATACCATGGATTGCGCCAACTAACGTTGCCGGTGTCGCAATTGGGAGTTGACGTCGCGGCTTTCTGCGAGTCACGCCGGGCGATCGAATGGTTGGCGGAAGAAACCAACCTTGGCTTCTGCTAAAACCGGTTTGGCCATTGGCCTGAGCGCTTGATTCCCGCGGGGTGTGTTCGTAAAGTCATGGAGACCGTGAACCCAACCCGTCGAAGTCATGTTCTGAAACAAGCGCTGTCACGTTTTGCGTGGTGCGTTGCGTTGTGCATCGTTGTCCTCGCTTCGGTCGTTAGCGCCAACGGCGCCGATACCGAGCGGTCCAGACGCGTGTTGATGATTTCTACGGGAAACCGGTTCTCGGCGCCGGGCTTCTCAGTCGTCGAGCAAGCCGCCTTCGAAACACTGCGGCAAGTTAGCGCAGGCCAGATCGAATTTTACTCCGAACACCTCGATATCGTCCGCTTCACCGACGAAAGTTTTCGCCGGCTTTTCCGCGACTACCTAAGGGGGAAATATGCCGACAATTCTCCCGATGTCATCATTCTAATTTACGTCGGTAACCTGGCCATTACGGCGAAGTTGCTCGAGCAACTGTTTCCCGGGGTTCCCGTCGTCGTTGCCGGTTTGACCGAAGAGGCAGTGCCAGTCGGCAGTCTCGGCGGCCACCTCACGGGTGTAGCGCAGCGCTCCGATCCGCAAGGCACCATCGAGTTGATGCTTGGTTTGCAGCCGGAAACGCGGCGCATTGTTGTGATCGGCGGAACCGCGGAAGTGGATACTCATGTCATCGGCCGCGCGCGGCAGGCGGCACGCTCCCTGACCGGTCGCATTGAATTCGACTTTTGGACTAACCGTCCGATGAGCGAAATCACAAATGCCGTTAGATCGTTGCCGCCGCAAACGGCGATTTTGTTCACCCGAATGTTCCGTGACGCGGCTGGCCGGCCGTTTAATTCCGTGCAGGCCGCGCAGTCGATCGCAAAATCGGCCAATGTCCCGGTTTATGTCATGACCGACGCGATGTTAGGCACCGGCGCCGTGGGTGGGTCCATGGTGCACCTCACGGCGTTGGGACAGCAAGCCGGGGCAATGGCAAAGCAGATTCTCGACGGCGCTCGCGCCGGCGTCATTGTCACTGGAACTGCGCACGGCAGGCGTGCCGATATTCGATTGGCGAGCATTGCAACGTTGGGGCATCAACGAAAGCCGGTTGCCGCCCAACAGCATCATTCGTTTCCGTCCGCCATCGATGTGGGAGCAATATCGCTGGTACATCATCGGAGCGCTAGCGCTGTTCTTGCTGCAGGCCGGTTTGATTACCGGCTTGGTCTTGAATCGAATCAGACGGCGCCGGGCTGAAAACGAGCTTCGGGAAAACCAGGAATTGATGGAGATGGCAGCCAGCGCGGGCCGGTTGGGCTTGTGGTCGCGCGATCTAGGCGGCGACGATGTCTGGGTCAACTCGGTGCTGCGCGCTCAGTTAGGAATTGGCCCGAATGACACCGTCCCAGCGGGCGACTTAGTTGGCCGTATTCATCCGCATGACAGAGCCCGCGTCATAGCCGATGTGCAGCGCGCGCAGGAATCCAACGCGTTGTTTGAAGGCGAGTTTCGCGCTCAACTTGCAGATGGCAGGGAGCGCTGGGTATTGGCGAAAGCCGGGACTGTTAACCTACCCACCGGCCGTGGTGGGCGCCGGATGGGTGCCGTGTTGGACATCACCGAGCGCAAGAAGATGGAAGAGGAGCTGCGCGAGAGCGAAGAGAAGTTTCGTCGCTTGGTGGAAACCACGGCGGCCGTTCTTTGGCAAGCCGATATGGAGAGTTGGACGTTTACCTATGTCACTCCACAGGCGGTCAAGCTGCTCGGTTATCCGCTCGAACAATGGTACGGCAAAGATTTTTGGATCTCGCATATCCACCCGGATGATCGGCAACGGGCGATCGACACCCGTTTGACGATGAGCCAGATCGCTGAAGACTTCGATTTCGAGTATCGCATGATCAGACTGTCGGGGGAGGTCGTCTGGGTACACGACATCGTCAGTTGTCACCATAAGGCTGGCGAGCCATTACAGCTTCGCGGCCTGATGATTGACGTTACCGAGCGCAAACGGCACGAGCAGGCCATCCGCGAGAGCGAAGAACGGTTCCGCACGATGGCGAACACGGCTCCCGTCATGATCTGGATGTCGGGACTTGACAAGCTTCGCACTTTTTTCAATCGAGGCTGGCTCGACTTTACCGGCCGTACCTTAGTGGAGGAACTCGGCAACGGCTGGGCGAAAGGCGTGCACCGCGAAGACTTCGACCGCTGTCTTGAAACTTACGTTAACGCTTTCAACGCGCGGCAAGAGTTTACGATGGAATACCGCTTGCGGAGAAATGACGAAGAGTACTGCTGGGTGCGCGATCATGGCGTGCCGCGTTTCGAAGCCGATGACACCTTTCTCGGCTACATCGGCACGGCCATCGATATCAGCGAGATCAAACGCGGCGAGGAAAGATTCCGACTGGCCGTCGAGGCATCGCCGAACGCCAACGTCATGGTCAACGAGCACGGTCGGATCGTGCTCGTCAATCAGCAGACGGAAAAGCTGTTTGGCTACTCTCGCGATGAACTGATAGGGCAATCGGTGGAGATGCTTGTGCCCGAGGGGTTTAGTGCCGGCCACCCGCCTCATCGGGCTGCATTCGTTGCGGCGCTGCAGACGAGAGCCATGGGCGCGGGGCGGGACTTATTTGCCAGGCGTAAAGACGGCGGTGAATTTCTCGTGGAGATCGGCTTGAATCCGATTCATACCCAGGACGGTCTTTTCGTGCTCACGGTGATCGTCGATATCAGCGCGCGTAGGCAATCCGAGGAGGCGTTGGAGAAGGAGCGTGCTTTTCTGCGCCAAGTCATCGACATTGTTCCGAACTTTATCTTTGCCAAAGACCGCGAAGGACGGTTCACGCTGGTCAATCAAGCGGTCGCCGAATCCTACGGCACGACGGTGGAGGCCTTGATCGGGAAAACCCACGCGGATTTCAATTCCCAGGCCGATGAGATCGAATTCTTCCATCGGATGGATCTGGAGGTGCTCGACACCTTGCAAGAGCGCTTCATTCCGGAAGAGCGCATCACTGATTCCCGGGGAAAGGTTCGCTGGTTGCAGACCGTAAAACGGCCCATAGGCGGGAAAAATGGCGTCGCGGATCAGGTCTTGGGCGCGTCGACGGACATTACCAGGCGCAAGCTGATGGAAACCGAACTGCAGCGACAGCGCGAGGACTTGGCGCACGTCACGCGCGTTTCTCTGATGGGTGAATTGACAGCTTCTTTGGCGCACGAGTTGAACCAGCCGCTCACGGCTATCTTGAGTAACGCCCAGGCCGCGCAAAGATTTCTCATGAACCCAGCTTTTAACCTCGACGAGGTGCGCGAAATTCTCAAAGACATCGTCGACGATAACAATCGCGCTGCCGAAATCATTCGCAAAATCCGCGCGCTTGTAAGGAAGGAACAACTCGCGTTGGCGCGCTTGGATCTGCCGGCGGTGATCCGCGATGTCCTATCGTTAGTGCACAGCGACGCGGATTTGCGAAACGTCCAGGTGGATTACCAACCCGGCGACGAAGTCCCATCCGTCCGTGGTGACCGGATACAGTTGCAACAGGTCCTGCTCAATCTACTGCTCAACGCTTTTGACGCAATGAAAGAATGTCGAACCGACGAGCGGCGCGTATCCGTGCGCGTTCACTGTGACGACGCGGGCCTTGTGGAGGTATCCGTGCGCGACGGCGGCATAGGGTTGACGCATGATAAGCTTGGCAGAATCTTTGAGCCATTCTTTACCACCAAGAATGAAGGGATGGGAATGGGACTGTCAATTAGCCGGTCGATTGTTGAAGCCCACGGCGGACACTTGTGGGCGGAGAACAACCCAGATCGCGGCGCAACATTTCACCTGGTTTTGCCGGTATTTTCCGATGCTGCGAATATTCCCGCGAGTCCGGCATGACGGTCTTTTTGGTCGATGACGATAATTCGGTGCGCAAAGCGCTGGCGCGGCTCATTCGCGCTGCGGGCTACGAAATCAAGACCTTCGCATCGGCGCATGAGTTTATCGAGTCCACGCCGGAAACCGCCGGCGTCGCCTGCCTGGTGCTCGACGTGCGCATGCCGGGCCTCAACGGCCTGGAGCTTCAGAATGCCATGCGCGCGGCGAATATGCCGATCCCGATCATCTTCATCACCGGGCACGGCGATATTCCCATGAGCGTCCGGGCCATGAAAGCCGGCGCCGTCGATTTTCTGCCCAAGCCGGTGCACAGTAAAGTGCTGCTCGGCGCCATCGATCAAGCGCTGGCGCGCGCGGCACTCGAGAGCAAGGATTGGGCGGAAATAAAACAGCTGCAAGCGTGCTTCGATAGTCTGACTCGACGCGAGCGAGAAGTGATGGCCCTGGTGGTGACCGGATCGCTCAATAAGCAAATTGCCCACGAGCTCGGCACCGTGGAAAAAACCGTTAAAGTGCACCGTGCCAGGGTCATGGCCAAGATGGGCGCCGCGTCGGTTGCGGATCTGGTGCGCTTCGCGGAAAAGCTCGGGCTCCCGCCTAAATAGTCTCAGCCGATTTAATCTAATATTCTCCGCAGCTTGCTGCGGAACAAAATGGCTGGGGTTTCCGAAGGGGGTTGAACATCCCCTTTGGTCGCGAGCGGGGTCCATACCCCGATCGCGAAATGCCGGGTTGTTGCTACGATCGATTGATTTCCCATCGCCGGCTCGCCACGCGTGAGCACCGCCAAGTCGTACACCTGCCCAAGCCTGCTGTTGGACTAAGGTCCAATATACAGTTTGTTTTTGCTCCGATAGATTCGCCGCACAGAGACCCATCCCGGAAGTCAAACCGTTCGTGATGGTTTTTGGATAGCGACGGTTCATGGACAAACGCAAACCTCTTATCGCGATCGTGGACGACGATGTATCCGTCTGTCGCGCCGTCCAGCGGTTGGTCCGTTCGCTGGATATGAACGCCGAAACGTTCAATTCGGGCGCAGAGTTTACAAAACTTATAGAAACCGTTCCGTCGTTTCGAGCCGATTGTGCGATCCTCGATGTGCAAATGCCGGGGATGACCGGCTTGGAGGTGCAGGCGTGGCTCGCGCAAGCTGGAAATGTTTTGCCGATCATCTTTATCACCGCTCATGACGAGGTCGGCGTGCGCGAGCGGGCGCTGGCGTTGGGCGCCGTGGCCTTTTTGCGCAAGCCGTTCGATGACGAACTGTTCGCCAAAACACTGCGCGCGGCTCTCAAGACAGGCTCGGAAGAGACATAGTCGTTCTCTATGCCCGGCCGATGATGGGACCAAGGTCCAATTTTGCAGATGATATTTTCTTTTGAGTACCCGGGTAATTAATTCTCGGGCGAAAATTATCATAGACGCGAAGGAAATGTTTTGCAGCGCCATCATGGTTTGCTTGAGCGAAGGGGAAGTTGTCGGCGACGATTTGCGACGAAAAACCTGCGTTCATCAGCCTCGGCTCTGCACGGCGTTTAAGAATTCGCATGACAATCGAAATAATTTGTGCTCAAGTAACTTTAACCAGAGGAATTAAATAAAAGCGTCAAGTCAATTATTGCAATGCCGCCGAAGTAGCGCATTGGCAGGGCGTGGTCATCGCGCTGTCGTCGCAAGAGTCCGGCACGCAGCTCGCCGCGGGCCCGTTGGGGATCAGTTTAAAATTGAAGTGAGCGCAATTTGCAGGCACGCAAACGGGTGAAGCTACACTGAGAGTCGAGTGTTCGAGTGACAGGCGAAAAGGCAAGTGACCGGGAGCGAGTTTTCATAGGTCTTGGCGCCTGGAGTCCGTTCCTGACGTTCGATAACTGAGTAGCGAAAGTGAAAGAATAATAAGGAGCGACCATGTTCACAAAACAATTCTTTGTGCGGCCGTTGGCCTGGGCGATGATTGTGCTCCTGGCGGCACCGCCGACGGTCATGACGCAGCAGCCGGCGGCACCACCGGCAGCATCGACGCAACAACCGGCGGCGCCGCCGACTTTCAAGCAGGAAGAATTGGATCAGATACTAGCGCCGATCGCGCTTTATCCCGATTCATTGATCGCGCAAATATTGATGGCTTCGACGTTTCCGCTCGAAGTGGTCCAGGCCGAGCGATTCGCCAAACAGAACGCAAGTCTCAAAGGCGAGGCGTTGACCAAACAGCTCGAATCACAAAGTTGGGATGCGAGCGTGAAATCGCTGGTCAATTTTCCCCAGGTGCTGACCATGATGAACGATAAACTGGATTGGACGCAGAAACTTGGAGACGCTTTTATCGCGCAACAAAAGCCGGTCTTGGATACCATCCAGCGTCTGCGCGCCAAGGCGCAAGCGGCCGGCAATCTCAAGACGACCAAAGAGCAGACCGTCATCGTCGAAGAAAAGATCATCAAGATCGAGCCTGCCGATCCCCAGGTGATCCATGTGCCGACCTACAATCCCACGGTGGTGTATGGCGCCTGGGCGTATCCTGCCTATCCGCCCTATTACTATTATCCTCCAGGATATGTGGCCACGACTGCATTCGCCTTTGCATCCGGAGTCGCCTTAGGCGCCGCCTGGGGTTACGCTTGGGGCAATACCAACTACAACGGCGGCGATGTGAATATCAACAATAGTCGGAACACCAACATCAACAACAACATCAACCGGCAGAACTACAGCAACCAAACCGTCCAGCAGCGCTATAACCAAGCGACGCCCTCTCAACAGGTGCAAGCGCGGCAGGCCTACCGTGGTCACACAGGCAGTGCCTTGACCCCAAATGAACAGCAGCAAGCGCAACAACGGGCGCAGCAAGCGCAGCAACAAAACACCGGACAGCAAGGCGCAGCAGCAACAAAATCAGACAGCAAGCGAGCACAGCAGGCGGGGGGAGCGAGTCAGTCAGGCGGTGGTGAACGGGCGGGTGCAGCGGATCGCGGCGGCGGTGGCGGGGGTGGAAGTGGCGGCGGTGCCTTTGAAGGCGTCGATCGCGGTGGCAGTTCGGCGCATAGCGCCAGCCAGCGGGGCAGCGCCAGCCGGGGCGGTGGCGGCGGAGCCAGAGGCGGGGGTGGCGGGGGTGGCGGCGGACGGCGCAGATAGCCAGAGCAAACTCGATCCCGCAACCGATCCGATGGAGGCTTTAATGAAACTGCGAAATAGACACAACGAAAAATCACCTGGACAAGCAATTCTACTGGTCGCCATGGTATTCCTGGCGCTTCTCGGCTGCGCGATCAAGAGTCATGCGGCAGCGGCGCAAAAGAGTTTTGCCAGCGCTGACGAAGCGGTCAAGACAGTGGTCGCCGCAGCCCGCAGCAATAATGACAAGGATCTTCTGGCGATCTTTGGGACGCAGGCGAAAGATTTGCTCTCTTCAGGGGACCCGGTCGGCGACAAAGAGCGGCGGGCGAAATTTCTTGCCGCCTATGATCAGAAAAACCGGCTGGTCGCCGAAGGCGAGAATATGATTCTCGTGATCGGCAACAACGATTGGCCGTTTCCGATTCCCGTGGTCAAAAAGAGCGAAGGGTGGGTGTTCGATACCGCCAAAGGCAGAGAAGAAGTCCTCAATCGCCGCATCGGGCAGAACGAGCTGGACGCTGCTCAAGTCTCGCTCGCCTATGTCGACGCCCAGCGCGAGTACGCCAAGAAGGATCGCGACGGCGACGGACTGGTAGAATACGCTCAGAAGTTCCGCAGCGACCCGGGCAAGAAAAATGGTTTGTATTGGGAAGCTAAAGCCGGCGAAGAGAGTAGTCCCCTCGGACCCTTTGCCGCGCGCGCCGTGAAGCAAGGGTACGGGCAAAACAAACCCGACAAGCCCGCGCCCTACCACGGCTATTATTATCGAATTCTTACAGGCCAGGGCAAGAACGCGCCGGGCGGCGCCTATAGCTATCTAGTTAAGGGCAACATGATTGGCGGTTTCGCGCTGGTCGCCTATCCCGCCGAATACCGCAATTCCGGCGTGATGACGTTCATCGTCAATCACCAAGGCAAGGTTTTTCAAAAGGATTTGGGTGCTAACACCGGCTCAGCCGCCGAGGCGATGAAAGACTACGACCCGGATAAAAGCTGGGTGGAAGTGAAGCAGTAGCGGGGCCAATGGAATCTGCATTACCTAGGCGAACCATCGGCTTGACGGTCGTCGCCGTGTTGGCGCTAGTGCAAAGCGCGTTAGGCGGTCTGCGCGCGCTTCGCTGGTTCGATGCTGGCAGCGATCTCATGGGACAGGGTTTACTGATTCTCCCTCTGGTTGGTGTCCTGGCATTTTTCCGCGGCGGCCTTGTGGCCGCGATCACGATGCTCTACGTTGTCTTCGCCTGCGGAGCATTGCTGGGCCGGAGCTGGGCGAGATGGCTCGGCATCGTAGTCGCTGCGGTGACGCTATTCCTTATCGTGAGCGTCGTGATCCAAGGCGAATCGCCGGCGCGAGCGCTGGTCTGGTCGATCGTCCCGGTGGTAATGCTGTGGTACTTGCTGTCGTCGCCGGGACGCAACGCCCTCAAGGCGAATTCTAATGTGTAAAAAACAACGAGAAGGAGGATAGGTCGAGATGAATAGAAATACCCGGACAAAATGCTTGGCGGTTTTATTCGTGGCCGCGCTCGGGAGTGCGCCGACAAATGCGCGGTCCCAGGATAAGCCCGCTAACAATCTGGAAATCGTCCACGAGAAACTTAAGGCGGACAAGAAGCTGATCGTGTCGAAGTATATGGAACTGACCGAGTCGGAAGCGAAAAGTTTCTGGCCGGTATACGAAGATTACCAAAAGGATTTGCAGACAATCCACGAGCGTCTGGGCGCGCTCTTGAAAAGCTATGCCGCGGACTATCGCGGCAAGTCGCTCACTGACGAGAAAGCCAAGAAGCTGCTCGACGAGTGGATCGCCCTCGAACAGGACGAGGTTAAGCAGCGCAGCGCCTTTATCCCCAAGGTGACTAAAGCACTGCCGGCAAAGAAGGCGGCGCGCTATCTGCAGATCGAGAATGAGTACCGCATGCTGCTCAGGTACGATATTGCGGTCACCGTGCCGTTGGCTAAGTAAAAAAAATGTCGAGGGACGAGTATCCAGTGGTAACACCTCAATATTGATGACAGGAGCACAGAATGAGAGCAAATAAACGAAATTCTAAGATAGGAATCATGATCGTCGGGCTGACATTGACGCTGTTTACCTTCCATCTCTTGAGTCCGGCCGCGGCGCCGGCCGCGAGCGCGGCCGAAATCGATCGCGACGCGAGGGCGGCGCTGGCGTCTCTTTATAAAAAAGTACCGGGCGCAAAAGCGTTAGGCGACAAGGCGGTGGCGGTGCTGGTTTTCCCGAGCATTGTCAAGGGCGGATTCATTGTTGGGGGGCAATACGGCGACGGCGCTTTGCGCAAAGGCGGCAAGACCACCGCCTATTACCGGTCGCTGGCGGGCTCCTATGGATTCCAGGCCGGGGTCCAGGCGTTTGGCTACGTGCTGTTTTTCATGGACGATGCCTCCCTCCAGTATCTCGACAAAACCGAAGGGTATGAAGTGGGGGTCGGGCCGAGCCTGGTCGTGTTGGACGATGGCTTCGGCAAGACTATGTCGACGACAACAATGCAAAAAGGTGTGTATGCATTCATCTTCGACCAGAAGGGACTGATGGGCGGAATGGGTATCCAGGGAACGAAGATTACCAAAATCAACCCATAAGCATAGGCGGGACAGCCGTAAAGGACTCGTTCAAGCCGTTCAAAACGTTCGAGTAGTTCAAAGCGTTAGATGATGCCCCAAGGAGATAAACGATGAGAAAAGACTTAGCGAAGAAAATAATAGGTGTTGCAGTAGCGATCATGCTGGTAGGGCTTCCGTCGCTTGGTTTGGCGGCGCAGGACAAGCCGGCCGACAACATGCAAATCCTGCGTGATAAGATCAAAGCCGATAAGAAGTTGGTGGTGGCGGAAAATATGGAGTTGACCGAGTCGGAGGCGAAAAACTTCTGGCCGATCTACGACGACTATCAAAAGGAATTGCAGAAGATCAATCGTCGCCTCATCAAACTGCTTGAGAGCTACGCCGATGACATGCACAAAAAGTCGCTGACCGACGACAAGGCGAAAAAGCTAATCGATGAGGCCAACGCGATCGAGCAAGCAGAGGTTAACATCAAAAGCACTTTCGCGCCCAAGCTCAGCAAAGCGCTGCCGACCATCAAAGTCGCGCGTTACCTGCAAATCGAAAACAAGATTCGCGCCATAGTGAGGTACGAGCTCGCCCAGGGCGTGCCGCTGATGAAGTAAGGCAAAGTGCCGGGTGTCGCGGGTTATGCTCCGCAACCCCGTGGCTTCGTGCCGGCGGGTCGCCCAACGCGCGGCGTCCGCATTTCGCGTCCAATTCGATTCAGTTCAGCGGCCAGGCGAAGAAAGATATCGACAGCTTTCTGAGCGACGTGAAGGGGCAGTCCGATGACGGCGGCAACCTGGTGTTTGTCGTCGCCGGCCATACCGATACCCAAGGCTCGGCAAGCTACAACTACGAGCTGTCCAAGCGGCGCGCGGAAAACATCGCGGCCTATCTGGTCGCGGAAAGAAATATCGAACCGACCCGCGTGATGGCGGTCGGTTACGGCGAGCGCGTGCCGGTGGCCGATAACAATAGCGACGCCGGGCGGGCGAAAAACCGCCGGGTGGAGATTATGGTTTACCGGGAATCGGTTGGCGTGGGTACGACCGCCACAGCTCCGAGTGCCCAGACGCGTTAGCGCCAGTGCGGCCGCGGCGATGACTGGTCGCCCGGACTTTGCCGGGTTGTTGCATGTGCTGCCATAATTCTTCGTCAAAAAGCCAAGTTTCCGAAAGCGGAGGAATTACCTGATGCCGAACCGGATTCGCGTGTTTGCCGGCGCACTGCTCTGCTGTTGGGTTGCCGCTTGCGGCCAGACGGGCATTCGCCGCGCTGCCCTGGTTCCTGATACCAATTTGCCGCGGCCCAGCCGCATACTTGTCCTGGACTTCGCCGTGAGTGAGAGCGAAGTCAAAGAGTACCAGGGCATCATGCGCCAACAGCCAAACATAAAAGATGCGTCCGAGCGGGAACGATTGCTCGCCAAGGAGGTGAAAGACGCTTTGGCGGAGGAAGTTGTCGACGGCTTAAGGCCGCTGGGATTCGTCGTCGAGCGAGTCGGCCGCGAGACCAAGGCCACGGGCAGCGACCTGGTGATCGACGGTCAATTCCTGACCGTCAATGAGGGCAATCCGCTGCATCGTTTGGTTGTCGGCTTCGGCAATGGAGCGTCCACGGTCGATAGCCAGGTTCAAGTCTACCAGGGGCAAGAAGCGCGTAAATTGCTCGATTTCACCACCCAATCCTACAGCGGCAATTTGCCGGGCGCGGCGACCACTATGGTTGTCGGTGCGGCCGCGGCGGGAGGGGTCACCGCTGGGATGGTGGCTGCCAACGCTACGGTGGCAGGCGTTAAAACATATAAATCGGAGGTCGCCCGCATGGCCGCAGGAAGCGGCGATCTAGTAGCGCGCTATCTGTCGGAGTTTTTTGCCAAGCAGGGATGGATACGACCGGAGCAGGTGCGCAAGGCGCGCATGGTTCATTGAGTCATGGACGAAAAGCGGCGAGCGGCGGGAAATTCATTTCAACCGGAGTCAACAGAGATAATAGAGAGGGATTTTCAACAGAAGGTAACTGAGTTAACAGGGGGAAAGTTCTTTTGGGAAAACTCCCTCTGTTGCCTCCTGTAAACAAGTGTTGAGTGACGGGAAATTTGACGGGAGCAAACGGAGCTGGCTGCTTGATGTATGATGAAAAAAATCCAATTTCTAGCCGCCATCGTGGCGGTGGCCGCTTCATTGTTCTCACAAGCGCAGGCGATCGGAGCTGGCCAAGAAAACGCAAAATCCGGTAGCGGATTTGATCAGCGTGCCGCTGCAGAGCAATTTCAACTTCGGCGCTGGCTCCAGAGACAAGATGATTTACCTCCTCAACGTTCAGCCGGTGATCCCGATCAAGATCGCTGACGACTGAAACCTGATCACGCGGGTGATCATGCCGATCATCAATCAGCCGTCGTTATTTCCAGGCGTCGAGAGCGCCGCGGGATAGGGCGACATCAATCCCACTTTCTCACCGTCGAAGCCGAGCAGTTTGATTTGGGGTTTTGGGCAGATTCAGTTTCTGTTTCCGAAGCGACCCGAATTGTGGTGGCAACATCTGCAAAGGACCAAACGCATTGAAAAGACTTGTAATGATTGCGGCAGCGCTGTTGCTGCTCGGTAGTTTTGTCAATCGGCAGCTTGGAGCGGCGGAAGCGCCGCCGGCAACTCCCTACTCGGGCGATATCTGGACGCGCTCCACGCTCAGCGGCGACTGGGGCGGATTGCGCAACGATCTGGCGGCCAAGGGCGTCACCCTAGACATGAACGTCACCCAAGCCGCCCTGGGGATCGTTCATGGCGGCAAACAAACCGGCTGGCAGTACAGCGGCGGGCGCGGCGACATCATTCTCAATGTGGACACTCAGAAACTCGGTCTGTGGCCGGGCGGTTTTTTGAACGTGGAAGCCGAAGGCAATTTTATTCCCGCCGATACGCTGCGAAAATCGCTCAACGGCAGAACCGGCGCGCTCATGTTCGTCAATAGCAACCAGCTCTATCCAACGCCCGCCGGCGATAACTTCAACCTGCCGGCAGTGAACTTTACCCAGTTTCTGTCGCATTACGTCGGCTTGACGATCGGCAAGTACGCCACCGTCAGTGCTACCGCCGGCGACATGAATGAATTTGCCCATGGCAAAGGCGACACGCAGTTCATGAATATGGCGTTGAACTTTAATCCGCTAACGGATCCAACGGTACCCTACTCGACGTTGGGCACCGGCGTGATCGTACTGCCGACCAAAGACCCCAAGCAGGCTATCGTAAGTTTGTTCGTCATGTCGTCCACCGGCAAGGCCAGCACCAGCGGCTTCGATGACTTGGATGGGAATAATTTAACAGTCGCCGGTGAGGGGCGCGTAACGACGGGTTTTTTCGGCCGCACCGGCCATCAGCTTTTCGGCGCGAGTTTTTCCAACAAGAAATTCACTTCCATCGATCAGAACGCGCGCTTCATCTTTGAAAACGGCGGACTCGAAGGCAAGAAGGGCTCATGGAACGTCTACTACAACTTCGACCAGTATCTCTACGAGCCGAAAAAAGGTTCCGGTGAGGGTATCGGGGTGTTCGGACGTTTCGGCGCTTCGGACGGCAATCCCAACTTCATGCATTTCTTTTACAGCATTGGCATCGGTGGCAAGGGCGTGATTCCCAACCGCCACAATGATCGCTACGGCTTGGGTTTTTACTACATCGATGTCAACAATCCGAAACTTCAGGGTTTGTTTCAGAGCACCAAGCTGTTGCGCGACGAGTATGGGTTTGAAGCGTTCTACAATATCGCCTAACGCCGTGGCTCATGGTGACGCCGGATATCCAGGTTGTCAGAGGCGCGCAGAAGAACAAATTCGCCCTTAGCCCGCTGCCCGCGATCATCAGTAAAAAGAGCATCGGCCCGGCAACCATCCTCGGTCTGCGGATGCAGATGGTTTTCTAAATGTGCCGAGGGAGAAGTGTCGATCCCTTACTGATTTTTTACCGGAGGCAACGGAGATAACGGAGATGGTAAAAAACCTTTGTTGCCTCTGTTGCCTGCTGTTTGCAGAGACCGATTTAACAGAATGGTGGCCGCTGCATTTATTCTTGCTGGTGCGCCGAGGGGCATGCCCAGAGCGATCCGCTGATCTCCTGGAACGACGCCAAGGCCAAGCAGTCCATCGTGGATTTCGCGAAGCGCGACAGTGCGAAAGGCGCGAAGGAGCTCGTGCCGCATGTGCGCCAACGGCTTCAAGACCTTCATCGCCTCTGGCGGCGGCGTTATTTTATGCGCATCTGTTCCGAGCGGGATATGGCATCCCGCCCGAACAAGTCATCGGCAGCGGCCCGGCGGCGCTGATTACGTTCACGGACCGCTGACCGCGCGCTGTTATTGGTTTTCTGTGGTCGGGGCTGGGAAGCCCAGCGGTTTCCGGATTTCGCTATTAAAACTTTTTTACCAGAGGTAGCGGAGATGACAGAGATGAAATATTTTTGGGGGAAGCTCGTTTCCGCCGTTGCCTCCTGTGAAAAAGTCGCGCGTGACTTCTCCTCGACAGCCGACCCTCGACCCTCGTCTCTTTTCGGTCCGCGGGGCTTCTTACGGGCTAGGAGGGTGAGTCAGCTGTGTTGGGGGTTGGTCGAATTGGTTTATTCTAATTTCGGTTTTTCTCCCAGAAGTTTTGCGTCTCTTTGGTATTGGACCAAGGTCTAACATACAGGCTTCCGGCTATTTGCTAATTGGAAGGGGAGTCATGTCTTCTCGGGATTTTAACGCTCAGGTTTGAGGTAGAAAGCCCTGGTAACGTTTCTTCAACCTTTTACTTTTATTCAACGCTCACGCTAACCGTTTATGGAAACCGTCGCCTGCCCCGATTGCGATCTGCTACAGCGGTTGCCGCCACTGCCGCCCGGCGGTAAGGCGCGATGCCCGCGCTGTGGTCACACTCTCGCCTCGGCGCCAACCGATTCGATCGACCGCACGCTGGCGCTTACGCTCACGGCTGCCATCGTATTAATCGTCGCCAATACGTCACCGCTGATGGGGCTCTCGGCCGTCGGGCGCCAGGCGAGCACGACGATCATCGGCGGCGCCTACGAGATGTGGCTCCAAGGGCAGGATGTGACCGCCATGGTCGTTGCTTTCTGCGCGGTGATCGCTCCGGCAAGCTACATCCTGTTCATGCTGACGGTATTAATCGCTGTGCGGCGGCCGCCGGCGCCGCACTGGGTCGGAGAGTTGCTGCGCTGGGCGGAGTCCATGCAGCCTTGGTCGATGAGCGAGGTGATGATGCTCGGTATCCTGGTCGCGCTGATCAAAATTGCCGAGGTGGCGACGGTGGAGCCCGGCATCGGCATCTATGCGGTCGGGGCGCTGATCTTTCTGTTTGCCGCGATCATGGTCACCTTCCATCCGAGCGAGGTCTGGCAACGGGTTGAATGGGCCGAAGGCGAAATGCCGGCGCGCACCGACGCGACCGGCGTTGGGGGAGCATAGCGCGGCGGCGGCGCAACCAAAATAGAGTTCCAGTCGTTCAAACCGTTCAAGCCGTTCAAATCGTTGTCGGAAGGAGAATCGGAACCGGAGAATTCACGGCAAAACGCACGAGGCGGAAATGACATTGATTTGTCGGGCCGCGACTGATCGCGCCCTCGAGGCGTTGCGCAAGCTGCGAAAACGATTACGCACGGAAAATTATGAGCACCACCCCACTCACTGCAGCCCAGGCGGGACTGGTTTCCTGCGAAACCTGCGGCTTGCTGTTGCGGCCGGCCGATCCGGCCGAGCCGGGCTACTGTCCGCGCTGTGGCGACAACCTCGAGTGGCGCCACCACCATTCCATTCAATACACCTGGGCGCTGCTCATCGCCGCGGCAATCTGTTTTATTCCAGCCAACGTCCTGCCGGTAATGAGCTCGACAAAGCTCGGTTCCGTCGATGCCGAAAATATCATGGGAGGTGTGGTGTTTCTTTACACTTCGGGATCGTGGCCGCTGGCGCTGATCGTGTTGATCGCCAGCATAATAATCCCGTTCGGCAAGCTGGTGGCGCTCGCCTATCTGTTGATTACGGTGCAGCGCGGCTCGCAGCTCGGCAGCCGTGAGCGCACCCGGCTGTACCGAATGGTCGAGTTCATCGGCCGCTGGTCGATGCTCGATGTGTTCGTCGTCACTTTTACCGTTGCTCTTGTACAGCTCCAGCCGCTGATGTTTGTCGAGCCCGGTGCCGGGGTGCTGTTTTTTGCGGCGGTGGTGGTGTTGACGATGATTGCGGCGGAGTCCTTCGACCCGCGCTTGATTTGGGATTCGCTTGGAAACAGGGAGGGGCTGCATGGCTGAGAGCATCGATCGCGACGACTTGCCGCAGGCCACCGTCGTGCGCAAGCGAGGCACGCGGATTTCGATCGTCTGGATCATCCCGATCCTCGCCGCAGTGGTGGCTGCTGGTATTGCCATCCAGCGCATCATGAGCGAGGGCCCGACCATCAACATCGTCTTCAAAACCGCAGAGGGGTTAGAGGCCGGCAAGACTTTCATCAAGTATAAGGACGTAAACATCGGCCAGGTGACGGCGGTGAAGCTCTCCGCCGACCACACGAAGGTAGAAGTGACGGCGAAGATCGATAAAAGCGCGGCGGGGCTGATGGTCGAGGATGCCAAGTTTTGGGTCGTCGAGCCGCGGGTCACGCTGAGCGGAGTATCAGGCCTAGGCACCCTGCTCTCGGGCAACTACATCGGTTTCGAGCTCGGCAAGTCCGACAAGGCGCAACGCCAATACACCGGGCTCGATGTGCCGCCGATCATCACCGGCGGTCAAGCGGGCCGGCAGTTCGTTCTCAAGGCCAATAGCCTCGGCTCGCTAGGAATCGGCTCGCCGATTTATTACCACCGGCTGCTGGCGGGGCAGGTCGTCGCCTATGGCCTCGCAGCCGACGGCAAGGAAATCGAGATCAAGATTTTCGTCAACGCGCCCTACGACAAATACGTCAATCCCGGCACCCGCTTCTGGAACGCGAGCGGCATCGATGCGTCAATCGGCGCGGGCGGAGTGGAAGTGCGCACGCAATCTCTCATCGCGGTGCTCGCCGGCGGTCTCGCGTTCAATACGCCATCATTTGCTGCCAACACGGAGCCCGCCGCCGCGAACACGGTCTTCACGCTCTACGCCGACCAAACCACCGCAATGAAGCAGCCGGAGTCCATCTCAACGCGCTATGTGCTCCATTTCAGCGAATCGCTGCGCGGGTTGTCCGTGGGCGCGCCCGTCACCCTGCTCGGGTTGCCGGCGGGCGAGGTTACCGATGTCGGCCTCGCCATAGACCCGGCGACGATGAACACTCGAGCGCGGGTCGAGGTGGTGTCTTATCCCGAGCGTCTGGTCGCGCGCTTGGGCCCAAATAAAGCGGACATCGGCAAAATGCTCCAGGGCAACGCACTGGAGCGCCAGGCGATCATGCGGCGCTTGGTCGAGCAGCGCGGGCTGCGCGCCCAGCTGCGCAGCGGCAACCTGCTCACCGGCCAGCTGTTTGTCGCCTTCGATTTCTTTCCGAACGCGCCCAAAGCGAAAATTGACTGGAGCCGGGACCCTGTGGAGCTCCCGGTGATGCCGGGAGCAATCACGGATCTCGAGCAAAAGGTGACCGGCATTCTCGCCAAGCTCGACAATTTGCCTTACGAAGCGATTGGCACCGATCTCACCAAAGCGCTCGCCTCTCTCGATCAAACGCTGAAATCGGCCGACAAGGCAGTGAACCGTATTGACGCAGAAGTCACCCCCGGTTTGAGAACTACCATCGAGGAATTGCGCCGCACACTTTCCGGCGCCGACGGCGTACTCAAAAACGCGGATGCCACACTCGTAGGTCCTAATGCGCCGGCTCAGCAGGATTTGCGCGACGCCCTGCAGGAGATGGCCCGCGCCGCCCGATCGTTGCGCATATTGACCGACTATCTAGAGCAACATCCCGAAGCGCTGCTGCGGGGCAAGAGCGAGGAGAAGCCCTAACAGGCTGCTGAAAAAGACTCATATGCTTCGTTGCGCTCAATCGCCTCGCTCCAACGTACAGGCGTACGCCTGCGCACGTCGAAATTTCGCGCGCCTCGCCTCTGAGATCTTTTTGAGCAGTCTGCAATCTAGGTTTTTCAGCAACCGGCTAGATAAGGATCCCTGGTGAAGTCGTTCACTTGAAACATTTGAAAGGTAAGAATCCAATGCGCCACCGCACCGCTCTTGCTTCTGTCTGCGCCCTCGCCGCTCTCGCGACCGGCTGCGGGTCCACGCCGCCGTCGCGCTTTTATACCCTAAGCGCTACGAACGGGCCTGCTGCGACGCCAGCCAAACTATCGGTAGCGGTGGGTCCGGTGTCCGTGCCCGCCGTGGTCGATCGGCCGCAGATCGTTGTCGACATCGGCCCGAATCAAGTGCGACTGGAAGAGTTCAACCGCTGGGCGGCGCCGCTGCAAAATAATATCGCCCGCGTGATCGCCGATAATCTCGTGCTGATGCTGGGCACGCCGCGCGTGACCTTGGCGGCGCAGTCGTTGAGCGCGGACACCGATTATCGCGTCGCCATCGAGGTGCAAAGCTTTCAGTCGGCGCCGGGCGAGGCAGCAATTGTCGACGCGGTCTGGACCGTGCGCCGGACCAAGGACGGCAAGACCGAACCAGGACGCACCACCGCGCGCGAAACCGTGCCAGTGAAAAGCTACGATGCGCTCGCCGCCGCCCACAGCCGCGCGCTCGCGCGCTTGAGCCAGGACATCGCTGCCGCAATAAGCGCGCTTGATCGATCGGGGCAGTAGGCGCGCAGGAGTGTCGGGTGTCGAGTGTCGAGTGAAAATGCCCGGCGCAGAGAGCAAAGAACTAAGGGAGCTGATGTTTTGATTTGATCCCGGACAGCAGCAGAGATTTAATTTATTTTTCCACATTGGACCAAAGTCTAATATACGCGGCCTCCGACTTCGGCCTATATTGATTTCAATTCTGTTTACCAGGGCCAGGGAACCAGTTTCCGGGCCGGATTCGAGATCTTGAGTTGTTTCATATTTGATTTTGCGTTTAAAGTTATGGCGGGACGTTTCAATGTCTCAATTTCACTTTTAGTTTAAGGAGAAGCAGATGACGAATATCAAGATAATCGGCGCGACTCTAATTGTGTCGGCCATGATGATGGTCGGTGCGGCGCCCGGTCAGGAATTGGACGGGACGCTCAAGAAGATCAAAACGGCCGAAACATTTACCTTAGGTTACCTTGAGTCGGCGCCGCCATTTTCCTTTCCAGGACCGGATCGGCGGCCGGTGGGTTATTCCATCGATCTCTGCACGCAGATCGCCAGTGCCATCCAAAAGCAACTCGGGGTCAGTCTGAAACTCAATTGGGTTCCGGTCACGACCGCGAATCGACTTGAAATGGTGGCATCGGGCAAGGTGGATATCGAGTGCGGCACGAGCACCGCCAGTCTTTCGCGCCAGGAAAAAGTCGATTTCAGTTTAATGACGTTCGTCGACGGCGGCGGCCTGTTGACTTCGTCCAGCTTGAAGCTTGGCGCGGTGGCCGATCTCGCCGATAAACGTATCGCCGTCATTCCAGGGACCACGACGCAGACCGCGTTGGATAAATATCTCAAGGAGGAATTCGTTGCGGTCAAAATCGTTCCCGTGAAAAATCACGTGGAAGGGGTCGCGGCGATCGAAAAGGGTTCAGCGGATGCATTCGCCTCGGATCGCGGTATCTTAGTCGGACTAGCGGTTACCTCGAAAGATCCGTCGCGTTTTGCGCTGCCGGGCATCCTGTTTTCGTATGAGCCTTACGGATTCATGGTGCGGCGCAACGACGCGGCGTTCAGGCTGGCGGTAAACCGGACATTGGCTGAGATCTACCGCTCGGGCAACATTGTGCCAATTTACGACCGGTGGTTTGGCGCCTTCGGCAAACCCAGCGCGGCGATTCTGTCCATGTATCTGCTCAACGGGTTACCCGAATAAAATGTTGGTGATGGCAGGCAATGTCCACTGGCCTCGCAGACCGAGGAAGCGTTTCAATGTCGGCACAAAGGAGTTGTATCAATGGAAGTCCAAAAAAAACGCGGCATGCGATCGACCCCGCAACTGGCATCTGTGTTCGTGGATTCTCGGACATGCTCGAACCACTGGCAAAACCTTCAAGGCTGCCTGGCAGTGTCTCTCTTCTTTTTTCTTGTCGGCTGCGCGTCGGGCCCGACGACACTTCCTTTTCAAAATTACACCCATCGGCAGGCTCTCAGCCTGAGCGAAGACGATCTCAAAAAGGTGCAATTCTATGTCTCGACGCAGGTTGTCGCCCAAGTTAAAGACCCCACGGCAACGCAGTCGTTCGTAGTACCGATGTTGACTCCTGGTGTGGTCACGGCAGCAGGCCCGAATTGGATTAAAGTGAACTTTAGAGAGGGCGGTGCTGAAGTTCCTTTTGTCGCGGACCCGAACGTAAACGACAGTCGGTACTATATTGCCAGCGAGGTCGAAGGCGGCAAGAGCTTTAAGAGAGTCACGGAGGTTCCCGGAAAAGTTTTTATCTTCAAGGGTACACAGCTTAACCTGGTTTCTGGAGCCGATGCCATGCTGCTGGTGGACTGGGACAGCTGGCACAAGGTCGCCGAAACTCGCAAAGTGACCGAAGGTCGACGGGTGGGTGACAAGTAGTTCGCTTTAGCATGCTTTTGGTAGCGGCCTATCAGGCAGCTCCCGCGGAATATTTTAATTTCGATTTTTTGGCCTGTGCTCGCCATGCTTTGAGACTCTCGCTTTCGTCGTTGCCGATTACCGGCGCGATCAGTTTGCCAATTGGGGAAGCGTGCGCCAGCTAGGCCGGCTGCGTATAGGCGTGCCCAATGTGCCGTACTACCTCGACAAAGTTAAAACCGAACTTCCTGCTGCTGAAGTCGTGCCGCTAAATTCCATAGCGGCTATGTTCGGACCCGAAGGCAAAAAGCTCGACGCGCTGGTGCTGACGGCTGAGCAGGGCTCTGCGTGGACATTGCTACACCCCGAACTTGCGGTGGTCGTGCCTATGCCTCGCCCCATCAAAGTGCCGCTCGCTTATCCCCTCGCACCGGACCCCGACTTCGCAAAATTTGTCGATATCTGGATCAATCTAAAGCTCAAAGAACGCGCAAAGCTTAGGCCGCGATCGGCATCAACTTCAGCCCGAAAGCGCCGGCAGGATTCGCCGAATCGACAGCGAGATAACCCGCCGGGCTCGGCAGGGGTTGGCGGGAAACTTTACCTTGTTAAGGTGAGATAGCTAATGAATATTGCAATCGATTTGGACTTTATTGTGTAAGCCGTCGCCGGACTAAGCCGATCCGCTTTTGTGGCAGCTAACGGCGGCTCACTAATAGTTATACCGCTCAGGCAAAGACAGCCCTGCAATAAGCATGTGTACGATTTACTAGAATTGAGCCCAGTTTAATGAAAACATCACGTCATGACGGCAGGCGAACGACTTGGTAGGTGGCTGCCGGGCGCGGCACTGCTCTGGGCTTACGAGCGTGCGCATTTTCGGCACGATGCGCTCGCGGCACTCGTCGTCGCCCTGGTGACGATTCCGTCGGCCTTCGCGTATGCGGAACTCGCGAAATGTGCGCCGGCCGCGGGCTTCTATGCGGCGGTGGCGGGAATGGTGGTGTTCGCGCTGTTCACGAGTTCGCGTCACCTCATCGTGGGTCCAGACGCGGCGATTGCGCTGCTCGTCGGCGCGGCCATCGGCCCGCTCGCAGCGGCGGACGCGGGCAAAGCCGCTACGCTAGCGGCGGTGCTAGCATTTCTCACAGCCGGCGTGCTGTTCCTCATGGCGCGATTGCGGCTCGGCATCGCAGCGGATTTCCTCTCCAGTCCGGCGATGCTCGGTTTCATGAACGGCGCTGCGGTCGTCATCGTCGGCAGCCAAATCGGAAAATTCTCCGGCATTCGACTGGAGGAGGACAACACGCTGTTGCGCCTGTGGGAATGGGCAACGCGGCTCGACGAAACGCACGCGCGAACGCTGCTCGTCGGTCTCGCGTGCATCGCAGTGCTGGCGCTGTGCCGATGGAAAGTTCCGAAAGTACCTGGGGCGGTCGCTGTTTTCGTGCTGGCAATGATCGCAGGACGGCTCGTGGATTTTTCCGCGCTCGGCGTGCCGGTGATCGGCACGGTGGACCTGCACCTGCCCGACGCGGTGCGGCCCCACTTGCACATCACGGATGCGACCCCGCTGTTCACCGCGGCCATCGGCATTGCCCTGCTGGTATTTTCCGAAGGCGTGGTGCTCGGACGTTCCGTTGCAACCAAGCATGGCTACCAGATCAATCCCGACCGCGAATTGATCGCGTTTGGCGCGGCCAATGCCGCCGCGGGCTTGGTGTGCAGCTTTGCAGTCGGCTCCAGTCAGACCCGCTCGCTGCTCAACGACGGCACCGGCGGGCGCACGCAGATGGTCAGCTTCCTCGGCGCAGCGCTGGTGGCGGCGTTCGTCTTCCTGCTCGCGCCGTGGATCGCGACGATTCCATCCGTGGCCATCGCGGCCATCCTCGTTTTTACCGGCGTGACGCTGGTCGATCCGCGAGTGTATCAGCATCTGTGGCGATTGCACGGTTTCAGCATGATCGTCGCGGCGTCGACCACCTTTGGCGTTCTCGCGCTGGGCGTGCTCCCGGGTATCCTCTTCGGCGTCGTACTTTCGCTGCTCGGCGTGCTGGCGGAGATCGTCCGTCCGCAGGACGCGCTGCTCGGGCGCCAGCAGGGCTCGGCCACGATGCACGATGTCGGTGATGACGATGCGGCGGATACGATTCCCGGGCTGGTGGTGTATCGTTTCTATGGCCCGCTAATCTTTGCGAACGTGCGCTTCTTCATCGAGCGCCTCGAGCATTTTATCGCGCAGGAGCAGCATCCGGTACGGCAGGTGATACTCGACGCCCGCGCTATTCCGAGCATCGACATCACCGCCGCTGAGCAGGTGCGCGAGTATGTGGCGCAGCTGCGCGCCCGCGGTATCGAGGTCGTTGTGGCGAAAGCGCACCTGCCCTTGCGTGAAACGCTGGCCACCGTGACAAGTCAAAAGGTCGACGTTAGTAAACTCTTCAGTCAGCTCCCGGATGCCGTGGCCGCGTTCGAGAAGCCGCCGCCGCAATCCACCTCGCCATGAACCAGGAAGATCTCACATTCGTCAAAAGATCTCGCGGATCGGTGCGATCGTTGCTCTGCGCTTCACTTATCGCCGGGCTCGTTGCCTGTTCGCTGCCGGCAATTTTAGTCGAGGCGGCGGAACAAAAGAAAACGGAGACAGCACAACCACCGGCCCCACCGACGCCCGCGGCAGCGGCAGCGCCGGCTACGATCCCGCTCGCCGATATTGCCACATGGGCCACCGCAGTATCCAACCTAATCGGTAATCTGACAGCGGGCGCAAAGCCCAGCGCGCAAATCGAAAACATCGCCAAGACGCTTCCTGAATTGAGCGAGAAGTTGGACGCGCAATTCGCCGCCACGACAAAGGCCCTGGAAGCGGAGCCTACCCTCGAGACATTGCAGAACGAGCAACAGCTATGGCAGGCCACGCAATTGCAGGTGACCGGATGGCTGAACGCGCTGACGCTGGAAGCCACCAAGCTACAGGATTCGTTGAATCGACTCGCTGAATTGGAAAAACTTTGGAGTAGTAGTCGCGCGTCGGCGCAAGCGGCAAAGGCCCCCGGTCCGATTCTGCAGCAGATGGATGCAACGCTCACAGTTATTGTCGATGCCCAGGTGCCTTTGCAGGCGCAGCGTGCCAACATCTTAGATCTGCAAAGCCGGGTGGCGGCGGAAACGACGAGATGTGGGACAGCGCTGCAGCGAATTGCCGATTTTCAGCAGAAAGCCGTCGCCGGTATCCTCTCGCGCGACGCGCCGCCGATCTGGACGATCGATTTATGGTCCGATGCGGTCGCCGCGCTGCCCGAGCATGTCGGCAAGATTGCCGGCGCATATTGGACAGATGTTGCCGAATACATCCGCGATCCGCGTCAGGGCGGGGCTCTCCATCCCGCTATCTTCCTTTTCTTAGCCTTGGTGTTCTCGGCGGCGCGGCGCACGATCGCGGTGTGGGAAAAGTCCGGCGTGGGTGCATCGTCGGCGATCTTGGTCTTCGAGCGCCCCTACGCAGCGGCGTTGGCCACGACTCTGGTTTTTGTGACCGCGCCTTTATTTTTTCAGTTGCCCACCGTCGTGCGACAATTGCTGACAGTCGTAGCGCTGGCGCCGATGCTCCGCCTGGCGCGGCCAATGATCAGTGCCGCGGTCGCGTTCGCGCTCTACATGTGCTGTTTTCTGTTTGCCGTCGATGCCCTACGCCAGACCTTTGCGGGCATACAAGTGATCGGTCAGGCGATTCTGGTCGCCGAAACCCTCGCCGCGATCATCGTGCTGTACTCGATGCGCCGCCACTATCGGGAGATCATTGCTGCGAGAGCGGACTCTTCCGGTCTGATCGACCTGAAGTTAGCTCGATTTCTTCTCAACATCGTTCTCCTTGTCGGGCTATTGGCGGCGGTGGCAGGCTATACGCGCCTGGCGCGGCTATTGACCCCGGGTATTTTTGTTGGGGGCGTCCTGGCATTGATATTCTTTGCGTCTCTTCAAGTTTGCGCCGGCTTGCTCGCCCTGGCGTTGCGTGTGTGGCCGTTGTCTTCGCTACAGATGGTTGCGCACCATCGAGAACTTCTGGAAAGACGGATTTATCGGCTGCTCATTTGGATGATGGTCGGGGGCTGGTTGATCCGCTACCTGAGCTATCTCGGTCTTCTCGATCCCGCGTGGTCTTTGGCGGAGGCCCTGCTTGCAACCAAGCTAGAGCGCCGCTCGCTTTCCATCTCCATCGGCAATGTCCTAGAATTTGTTCTGACCGTTTGGCTGGCGTACTTGTTGTCACGCTTTCTGCGCTTCGTTTTACAGGAAGATGTCTACCCGAGAATCGATCTCGCCCCGGGTATGTCCTACGCCACTTCCAGCTTGCTCAATTACATTATTCTCGCCCTCGGATTCGTCGCGGCACTAGGTGTGCTCGGGGTGGATTTTTCCAAGGTAAGCCTTCTGGCCGGCGCCTTCAGCGTCGGCATCGGTTTTGGGCTGCAGAGTGTCGTCAATAATTTTGTCTCCGGTCTTATTTTGCTATTCGAACGGCCGATCCATGTCGGCGATACAGTCGAGGTCGGCACTCTTCAGGGCGTAGTTCGCCGCATCGGTATACGCGCGAGCGTCTTGCACACGCTGCAGGGGGCCGACATTATCGTGCCCAATTCGCAGATGGTCACCGAGAAAGTGACCAACTGGACGCTGAGTGACAAGCTGCGGCGCGTCGATCTTCCGGTAGGAGTGAACTACGGCGCCAACCCCAAGAAGGTGGTCGATCTACTCGTAGGCGTGGCGGCGGCGCATCCGCAGGTCCTCAAGCATCCGGCGCCGGAGGCAGTTTTCTTGAGTTACGGTGACAGCTCGATCAATTTCGAGTTGCGGGTGTGGACGGATCAATCCCGTCCGCCAACACCCATCAGAAGCGATTTGGCGACGGCCGTGTACGACGCGGTGATCGCCGCTGGATTATCCTTTCCCTTTCCCCAACGTGAGGTGCGGCTGGTGCGCGATCAGGCGCCCGATGCGAGCATGGATCTCGCCGCACCCGTCGCCAAATCATCGGATAAATCATGACACCAAAGTTTTCGCAAAGCTTAAGTGACGAAAAAATGAGACGCTGGGTTAAAACACTGCTGTTGGAATTTCCGAGGCGCGATTTGAGAATAGAATTGGTTTCGATGAAAAACTCTGTTGCCTCTGTTAGCTCCTGTGAGATGAAGTTTCTTTCAGCAACCTGCGTCACGAGACTATCCTAATCGTTGTAGCGCTTGCTGTTTTGTTGAGAGAGCAAGGCGAGGCCCCATTATCCAAGTGAGCTTTTCTATATTGGACCAAAGTCCAATATGCAGCTTATTAACTATTCGCTAGAACTAGCTCAGCCCAAAGAGAGCGACCGACTATCGCGGCACGAGAGTGGGGCGGTTGGCAAGCGCTTGGCGAGGCGCGTTCTCCATCGACGGTTTGACGTGGTAGATTTCGGCATCAGCAAAGCGAGCGCTACTGGGGACGTATACAATTTGACGGACAGCGCGAAGTGAGCGGGAACCTACGTGGCGGCTGAAGCAGGGATTGCACTGGCGGGGGGCGTGGGCGGTGTGGTGCTAAGGAATCAAGATGGGGTTAGCTCCTACTTAGCTTCGTTTGTCGATATCGGCACCAGCCAGTAAAAGATCTTAACAGTAAAACGGCACGCACGGCCTGATATCGGATTAAGAACCCGGTAGCGGGTTCGATCAAAAACTAGATCGACCGGCCGGAGGGAGCGAATGAACAATGCATCGCGAGATCTGACTCACAACACTCTGCTGTTGCTGTTTATCGGCCTGCTCATCGGCGCCAGCTTTTGGATTCTCAAGCCATTTCTGTTGGCGCTGATCTGGGCGATTATGATCGTCGTGGCGACCTGGCCGCTGTTGCTTGGCGCGCAGTCATGGCTAGGCGGCAAGCGGTCCCTCGCGGTGGTGGTCATGATCGTCGCCGCGATGGCGATTCTGATCGCGCCGATCACCGTCGCAGTCGTCACCGTCGTCGATCACTCACTGGATATTGCCGCTGGATCAAAGTCTCTGGTTTCCTTCGCCCTTGCGCCCCCGCCTGATTGGGTCGAGCGTCTGCCCGTGGTCGGCGCGAAGATCGCATCGGAATGGCGCAGGCTTGCCGCCGGCGGCGCCGAGGGGTTGGCTGTCCACGGACTGCCGTATGTCGACAATGTCGTCGGCTGGTTCGTCAGCCAGGTCGGCGGACTGGGACTGATGCTTTTCCATTTCGCGCTAACACTGCTCATCGCTGCCATTCTATATGTCAACGGCGAGACAGCCGCCGACTATGCGCGCCGATTCGCCGCCCGCCTTGGCGGCGCGCGGGGCGAGAACGCGCTTCGTCTCGCCGCCCAAGCGATTCGCGGCGTGGCTCTCGGCGTCGTGGTAACGGCTGTGGTCCAGTCGGTCCTTGCGGGCATCGGCCTGGCGCTGGTCGGCATCCCTTACGCGGTGATCCTGACCGCGGTCATGCTGTTTTTGGGGATCGCGCAGATCGGACCGATGCCGGTGATGGTTCCCGCAGTGATCTGGCTATACTGGGCTGGCCATGCCGCCTTGGGCACGGTGCTTTTGGTCTGGACCGCGGTTGTCGGCACAATGGATAATGTTTTGCGCCCCATATTGATTCGGCGCGGCGCCGATCTGCCGCTTTTGCTTATCTTCTCTGGCGTGATCGGCGGGCTGTTCGCCTTCGGCGTGATCGGGTTGTTCGTCGGTCCGGTAGTGCTCGCGGTGGCCTACACCTTATTGAATGCTTGGATCGACGCCACGGCGCCCGCAGCCGTAGCCGGGAGTGAGGTGGCTGCCGCAACGGTCAAGCATGACAACGGCAACGATGAGAGGTAAAAATCCCGCTCGGCCGCGCGCAATCAAATAAGCACTTCCGCATCCTTTACTAAGGGGTAGTGACCGCATGGGAGTTGTAGTGCCGGACGACCTTTGCGCTGATGAGGCTAAGTTTGCCGGCGGCGCTGCTGTTGCCCACGGGTCGCGAACGCGCCGTGGACCACCAGAACAGGAGTCGATGCAATCTATTGTGATCGCGGTCGTGGCGGAAGGGTTTGGCACTGGACAGATGCTGCTTGGCGCTGATAAAAAGAAGCTGCATGGCAAGGCAAACACGGATAACGTCGCTGCAACACGGCGTTGTAGCAGAGAGCGAGTGCGCAACGTTACTTGTGTTCAAAATGCCACAGTGAAAACTAAAAATGTCCGAATCAAGATGCAGGAGATCGACGCGGCCGGGATCGATTTGCTCGCGGCATCGTGACGAGCGCTCAGCAGAGATGTGTTTCGGGAAACCGGGAAGGAAAATCATGAAAACAAGACGAGGATTAATGCGTCGGTTGAGCTGGCTCCTGGTGGTGCTACTGGCGGCGCCTCCGTCATTGATCGCGCAGCAGCCCGAGGGCACCGCGGTTTTCAAACAGGAAGAACTGGAGCAGGTAGTGGCGCCCATCGCGCTGCACCCCGACGATCTCATAGCGCAAATCTTGATGGCTTCGACTTATCCGTTGGAAATCGTTCAAGCGGAGCGGTTTGCCAAGCAAAATGCGAGTCTGAAGGGGGACGCGCTGACTGCGGCTCTCGAGAAACAGAACTGGGACCCAAGCGTGAAATCCCTGGTGAACTTTCCCCAGGTGCTCACCATGATGAGCGAGAAGCTCGACTGGACGCAAAAGTTGGGCGATGCCTTTTTGGCGGATCAAAAAAAGGTTCTCGATACGATCCAAAGCATGCGCGCCAAGGCGCAGGCGGCTGGCAATCTCAAGACGACCAACGAGCAGAAGGTCATCGTCGAGGAGAAAATCATCAAGATCGAACCCGCGAATCCAGAGGTGATTTACGTACCGACATATAATCCCACAGTGGTGTACGGCGGGTGGCCCTACCCCGCCTATCCCCCTTATGCCTACTATCCACCAGGTTACGTAGCTTCGTCGATGTTATGGTTTGGCGCGGGTATGGCCATGGGCGCAGCATGGGGTTATGCCTGGGGCAATAGCAATTGGGGCGGCGGAGACGTCAACATAAATAATAGCCGAAACACCAACATCAACAACAACATCGATCGCAATAAAGGGCAAACTCGGCCGGCGGGCGACCAGGGCAGGTGGCAGCATAACGCCGAGCACCGCAAGGGTGTTTCTTATCGCGATCAAGGGACGGCGCAAAAGTTTAACAAAGCCGGCACTAACGATGCGATCAAGTCGCGCGAGCAGTTTCGCGGCCGAGCCGACCAAGGCGGCCTTGGCGATCGTGGCGGCGCGGGCGAATTGGGCGGCGGCAATCGTCCAGCCACAGCGGATCGCGGTGGCGCGAGTCAACTCGGTGGCGGCGGCGACCGCGGTGGCGCGAGTCAACTCGGTGGCGGCGGCGACCGCGGCGGTGGCAGCAACCGGGGCGGCGCCTATCAAGGCATGGAGCGTGGTGGAGGTGCCGCCAGTAGCGCTAGTCAACGCGGCAGCGCGAGCCGGTCTAGCGGCGGTGGCGGTTCAAGAGGTGGTGGTGGCGGCGGCTCAAGAGGCGGCGGCGGTGGTGGCGGCGGACGCCGCCGGTAAGAAAAGTAGCGAGCGACGAGTGTCGAGTGAAAATTCCCTCGACACCTGACCCTCGACCCGCGTATCTCATTTCATGGAGGAAGAAGCGATGCTTCACGATCTCGGCGCAAATCAGAACAAATACCCACGCCGGCAATGGTCCGCGTTCGGGGCGATGATTATTTTGGCACTCACCCTATGCCAGCTCTCGTTGGCCGCGACACCGGCAAAGCAGAAGAGTTTCGCGACCCCCGAAGAGGCGGTGAAAGCCGCCATTGCTGCTGCTAAGAACAACGACGAAAAGGAGCTTTTGGCGATCTACGGCGCCCACGCCAAAGAAGTGTTGTTTTCCGGCGACGCGGCGGCGGACAAGCAAAGGCGTGAGCGGTTTTTGGCACTCTATGACGAAAAGGTCAGCATCGTCAGCGAAGGCGAAAACCGCATCGTCAAGGTCGGTAAAAGCGAATGGCCGTATCCAATTCCGCTGGTCAAGAAAGCCGAGGGTTGGGTGTTCGACGCCGACAAGGGCAGAGAAGAAATCCTCAACCGGCGCATTGGACAGAATGAGCTGGACGCCATCCAGGTGTCGTTGGCCTACGTCGATGCCCAGCGCGAATACGCGACCAAAGACCGGGACCGCAATGCGCTGCTGGAATACGCGCAGAAATTTCACAGCGACCCGGGCAAAAAAAACGGTCTTTACTGGGAAGCCAAGGCAGGCGAGGCGCAAAGCCCACTAGGGCGGTTTGTCGCCGAGGCAAGGAGCCAGGGCTATAAAGCGAGCGATAAGCCGGTTCCCTATCACGGCTATTACTACAGAATTCTGACGGCGCAAGGAAA
The DNA here is from genome assembly GCA_963760795.1 of uncultured delta proteobacterium. GTDB lineage: Bacteria > Desulfobacterota > Binatia > UBA9968 > UBA9968 > DP-20. Next base: position 335,289 of record CAVXEP010000012.1, on the reverse strand, counting down.
AGACGCATCCGGCGGAGCGTACAGCTACTTCGTCAAAGGAAAAATGATCGGCGGCTTTGCCTTGGTCGCATACCCCGCGACGTATGGAAACTCCGGCGTCATGAGTTTCATCGTCAATCATGACGGCAAGGTCTTTCAAAAAGACTTGGGCAAAATGACCGCGGCTGTTGCCGCGGCGATGAAGGAATATAACCCAGACAAGACTTGGGTGGAGGTGAAGCATTAGCGACGCGCAACGAGTGTCGAGGCTGGAGCGGCGAGGACTTCAATTTGGCAGGAGCCGGCGGAGTTAACCGAGACTTTTTTTAAGAGCTCCGTTCGCTCTGCTGCCTCCCGTGAAAAACGGCCGGGCGAGAATGGTCTTGCTTTCACCCGATCCTCGACACTGGTTGAGAACCTGACATGAGCTATACACAGCGCTGTCGCCTCGGTTTGCCGGTTCATGGGGGCGCACTGCGACGTCGGCGGTGGTTACCCGGACCGGCGCCTTTCCGACCTCGCGCTAGGCAGCATGCAGGACCAGGCAAGCGCGATGAATTTTTGAGCCAATAAATAATCATTGATGTGCCCGATCTGTGTCCACTTCGGAAGTTACGCACAGGAGAGTCACTGGTGTCGATGGTTACAGGGCGCAAGTTCACACTTGCACGCGAGGTGATGGATATCTCGGCTGGAGCCGCGCTTTACCCCTAAGGGATTTCGAAGCGGGAAACCAGGGTATTCCCGATGCATATCAGAAACCATTCAAATTAAGTTACTCGCGTTAGCGTTTTCTCAATTCAAACCCCGAACGTAAGAAAGACAGTTGCGTGGAGATAGGGCTATGCCGGTGGAAATAATCGATACGGCGGGAAAACTCCTGCAGCTAAAAGTACGGCGAATGTTCAATAAAGCCGATTATGATCGGATCATCGAGATTGCCAAGGAAGCCATCGAGCGGGAGGGGAAGGTCCACGCCCTGGTTATTCTCGAAGCATTCGAAGGCTGGGAGCGGCGCGCAGACTGGGGAGACGTGAGCTTCATGATGGATCAGGGTCGAAACATCGAGAAAATGGCTATCGTCGGCGATGAAAAATGGCAAGACGACGCGCTCGCTTTTACCGCCAAGGGATTTCGCGCCACGGCTATCGAATTCTTCACTCCGTCGCGCCAGACCGAAGCGCGAACATGGGTAAGTTCTTAGAAAGCAGACTTACCAAAGTTTAATATCGGGGCTTTTAGAAATTGCTAATACAACTTCGCGGTGTGTTGGCAACATGCGAATGCCATGCGGTTTGGCGACAGGATGGATTTTTCGGTTCGCTGGAAAATCCTGGTTGTGACTATTCGAAGGAGAGGAAGAAATCGGTCACACGCTGCTGGGATTTCATCCGGCGCTCATCGAAGCATGATCGATTTGGCAGTAAGCAAAGTGGGAGAGCGCGACCGGCGTTCTCAATTTGAATAAAAGGGAGAAGGACGATGGATCTTAAAGATTTTTTTTCGGCGGCCGAAGCGAGAATCGATCGCTGGTCGGAGATGAACTCGGTGGGGCGAGCCTTGGAGGCGGCGATTGCGCAGGGCCAAGCCGTAGACCAATTGCACGCCCAGGCCGCCGAACTTTTGGCGGAAATCAGCCCGCTGGAGAGCTATTGGGCTTACCCAGGGTCGCGCCTGATGGCGACTGTTCGGGAATCGCTGGGTGAGGCTAATGCGGGCGTGTTCGCACGGCTCGTGCAAAAAATTTCCAATTCGCTGCTGACCGGCGGTTACCGCCACGATAGCGGTGCTTGGGACCCTTTGCAGGAAAGCGAGTCCCGCCCTCTCGATGTCTTGCCGCCCGACGGCCAGACCGGCGATAGCCGCAAACCGTACTTCGAAGTGCTGGTGGTCACGCCCAACGACCCGAGCACCTGGGAACGGGCGCGCAACGATCTGAAGCGGCTGCGGCGCCCGGAAGATATTTTTCATTATGAGATCGTCCAGGTCGGCAGCTTCGAAGACGGCGTCATCGGGACGATTTTCAACCACAATGTCCAGGCGGTCGTCATTTACGACGGCTTCCAATTCCGCTCGCACCATGAGCTAACGGTGATGCGCGACTTTCTGATGCGCAATTCGAATGTCGATCCGGCTGCCATTGCGTCTGGGGCGCTGGCGACGACCCTCGCCCGGTTAATTAAGAAGTTTCGCCCCGAGTTGGACATTTATCTGCTCACGGATCGAGGCGCTGAGAAAATTGCCGGCAGCGACACGGTGGCGCCGATCCGGCGCATCTTTCACAGCGTTGAAGAGATTACGGAGGTCCACCTCTCGATCCTCGACGGCGTCAATGATCGCTACGACACGCCGTTTTTCTCCAATCTCAAGCGCTATGCGCAACGCCCGATCGGCACGTTTCACGCGCTGCCGGTGGCGCGCGGCAAGTCGATCTTCCGCTCCAACTGGATCCGCGACATGGGCCAATTCTACGGCATGAATCTGTTTCTCGCCGAGTCGTCGGCGACCAGCGGCGGACTCGACAGCCTGCTCGAACCCACCGGCAACATCAAGAAAGCCCATGAGTACGCGGCACGGGCGTTCGGCGCCAAGCGCGCCTACTTCGGCACCAACGGCACGTCGACATCCAACAAAATTGTCGTGCAGGCGATCTGCAAACCGGGCGATATCGTGATTGTCGACCGCAACTGCCACAAATCGCACCACTATGGTTTCGTGCTGGCGGGGGTGCAGCCTTATTACGTCGAGGCTTATCCGCTTACACAGTACTCGATGTACGGCGCCGTGCCGCTGCGCACGATCAAGAAAGCACTGCTCGATTGCAAAGCCGAAGGCACGCTCGATCGCGTCAGGGCGGTCGATATGACCAACTGCACCTTTGACGGCCATATGTACAATCCGCGGCGCGTCATGGAGGAATGCCTCGCCATTAAACCGGACTTGATCTTCCTGTGGGACGAAGCATGGTTTGGTTTCGCCCGCTTCAACGCGTTTCACCGCTCGCGCACGGCCATGGGCGCGGCGGCGGCGCTGACGGAGCGCTACCGCGACCCTGCCTATCGTGAAGAGTACAAGGCGTTTGTCGCAAAAGCCGGCAAGCTCGACCCAAAAAGCCCGAAGCTGCTCGACATGCAGCTGCTGCCGGACCCCGATAAAGTGCGCATCCGGGTCTACCAGACCAACTCGGTGCACAAATCGATGTCGGCACTGCGTCAGGGCTCGATCATTCTGATATGGGACGAGGACTTCCATCAGGTCGAAGGGCCGTTCGAAGAAGCCTTCTTCACGCACACCTCGACGTCGCCGAACCAGCAGATTATCGCATCGCTGGACATCGCCCGGCGGCAAATGGAGTTGGAAGGCTACGAGCTCACCATGAAAGCCACCGAGCTGGCGTTCAAAATTCGCCGGGAGGTGAACAACCATCCGCTCATCTCCAAGTACTTTCATATCGCCACTGCGGCCGATATGGTCCCGGCCGAGTACCGCGCCTCCGGAATCAAAGATTATGGACCGCCCAATTCCACCTGGCGGGACGTCGTCGAGGCTTGGAACAACGACGAGTTCGCCCTCGACCCAACCCGGTTGACGCTGGTCTGCGGCACGGCGGGCTTCGACGGCACCCAGTTCAAGAACCTGCTGGCGGAACGCTTCGATATTCAGATCAATAAGACTTCGCGTAACAGCATCCTGGTCCAGACCAACATTAACAACACGCGCAGCGATGGCGCGCTGCTCATCAAAGTGCTCGCCGATCTATCGCGCGAGATCGAGCAGCGCTTCGCCCAGGGGGGGCGCGAAGAGCAGGCGGAATTTGCCGCGCGGGTGAAATCGCTGATGACCGACGTACCCGACCTGCCCAACTTCAGTCGCTTCCATGATGCTTTCCGCGAAAAACCCAAGAGCGTAAGCAACGAGGGCCATATGCGGCAACCGTTTTACATGGCCTACGACGACGCCAATTGCGAATTCATCAGGCTGGCGAGCAAGGAGATTGACGACCGGCTCAAGAAAGGCCCAGAGCTGGTGTCGGCAAACTTTGTGATTCCGTATCCGCCCGGTTTCCCGATCATGGTGCCGGGCCAGGTCATCACCGCAGATACCATCACCTTCATGCGCAAACTCGACGTGAAAGAGATTCACGGCTATCACGCTGCCCATGGATTGAAGCTGCTCAAACCTTCGGTGCTGGCCAAGCGGAAAGGTAAACTTAATGACAGTTAAACTGCGACGACGGTCAAACCACAAAGGCGATGGGCTAAGCTGAACGGAGGACAATATGTTTGAATGGTTTGCGACAACGTTGCGTACCAACCCGGAGATCGCGATCTTTCTCGCGCTCGCTCTCGGCTACTACTTCGGCAAGTTCACCTACAAGGGCATCGGCCTGGGATCGGTGACCTCCACCCTGATCGCCGGCGTGGTGATTGGGCAGATCGGCATCACGATCAACCAACCGCTCAAGGCGTTTTCGTTCCTCATGTTCCTGTTCGCCGTCGGCTACGGCGTCGGGCCGCAGTTCGTGCGCGGCATCGCCAAGGACGGCGTGCCGCAGGCGCTCTTCTCGGTGGTCCAATGCGTGTTCTGCCTGATTACCGCCGTCGTGGTCGCGAAAGTGGCCGGCTACGATCTCGGCTATTCGGCGGGCCTCTACGCGGGTTCGCAGACCATCTCCGCGTCGATGGGGCTGGCGACGGACGCGATCAATCGAGCGGGCCTGGCCGCCGACCAAGCCAAGGCGCTAATCGACGGCCTACCGGTCGCGTACGCGGTGAGCTATATGTTCGGCACCATGGGCTCGGCGATCGTCATCGCCATTTTCGGCCCCGCGCTGCTGCGCATCGATCTCGTCGCCGCCTGCAGGGATTACGAGGAGAAGCAGGGCGGCGGCAAGAAGGAGATCGGCGGGCCCGGCACGGCCTGGCACCGCTGGGCGGTGCGCGCGTACAAGGTGCAGACCGGCGGCAAGGCGGCCGGCCTCAGGGTCGCCGAGGCGGAGGCGATGGTGCCCAATGCGCGCCTGTTCATCCTGCGCATCCGCCGCGATGGCCAGATCATCGAAGCGACCGCGGACGCCGTCCTGAAAGAGGGCGACGTGGTCGCGGTCGCGGGCGAACGCGAAGTGCTGGTGACGGTGCTGCAGGCAGCGGTCGAAGTCGAGGACCGCGAGCTGCTCGCCGTGCCGGTGGAAGGCGTCGACGTTCTGGTGACGAACAAGGATGTCGACGGCAAGACGCTGACCGAGTTGGCCGGGCGCCCCGACGCGCGCGGCGTTTTCCTGCGCAAGATCACGCGCGGCGCGACCGCCACCGATATTCCCGTCCTGCCGAACACCGAGATCAACCGCGGCGACCTGCTCACCCTCGTCGGCCGCACGCAGGACGTCGCCGCCGCCACCAAGATGCTCGGCGTCGCGGATCGTCCGACCGACGTCACCGACATGGCGTTCGTCGGCGCCTTCGTCGTCATCGGCGCGCTGATCGGCGCGCTGGTCTTCACGGTGGCCGGGGTGCCGCTGACGCTGTCGACCGCCGGCGGCGCGCTCGTCGCCGGGATCATCGGCGGCTGGCTGCGCTCGGTGCGCCCGTCTTTCGGGCGCATCCCGACGCCGACCGTCTGGTTCATGAACTCGGTGGGCTTGAACATCTTCATCGCCATCGTCGGCATCTCCGCCGGCCCGGGCTTCGTCAACGGCCTGAAGACGCAGGGCATCGGCCTGTTCCTGTGGGGCGTGGTCGCCACCACGGTGCCGCTGCTCCTCGGCATGTTCACCGCCAAGTACCTGTTCCGCTTCCACGACGCGCTCACGCTCGGCATCGTTTCCGGGGCGCGCACGACGACGGCATCGCTGGGACTGGTCTGCGATATAGCCAAGAGCCAGGTGCCCGCGCTCGGCTACACCGTTACCTACGCCGTAGGCAACACGCTCCTGACGATCTGGGGCATGGTCATCATCATGCTGCTGTCGTGACGGGGACATTTCTCTAACATGAAAAATAACAGGAGGAGAAACCAATGACCACCGACTTTACCCAATACGAGAAGCTGGGCCCGTTCGAGATCAAGGACTTCCTCGCCAAGGTGGCGACGAAGGCCGCGCTGGAATCATCCAGCTCGTACCTGAACGCCGGTCGCGGCAACCCAAACTGGGTCGCCACCGAGCCGCGCGAGGCGTTCTTCCTGCTCGGGCAGTTCGCGGTCACGGAGAGCAAGCGCGTGCTCGACCTGCCGCCGGGCGTGGGCGGCATGCCCAAGGCAGCGGGCATCGCCGCGCGGCTTGAAGCCTGGCTGACCAAGCACGACGACATGCCGGGTGCGCCCTTTCTACAGGCGATGGTGCCGTGGGCCGTGAAGAAGTTCGCCTTCGACCCGGACAAGTTCGTGCACGAGCTGGTGGACTCCATCATCGGCGACCACTATCCGGTGCCGGACCGCATGCTGGTGCACAACGAGCAGATCGTCCACGAGTACCTGCAGTGGGCGATGTGCGGAAACCCTCACCCGAAAGGCACGTTCAAGCTCTACGCGGTCGAGGGCGGCACCGCCGCCATGTGCTACATTTTCAAGTCGCTGAAGAGCAACCGGATTATCAACCCCGGCGACACGATCGCGCTCGGCGTGCCGATCTTCACCCCGTATATCGAGATGGCGCATCTGGAGGACTACGACCTCCATTTCGTCGAGGTCGCCGCGCCGCAGGAGAACCGGTTCCAATACACGGATGAAGAGCTCAAAAAGCTTCTCGACCCGAAGGTCAAGGCGTTCTTTATCGTCAACCCGGGCAACCCGTACGCCGTGGCGCTCTCGCCCGAGACAATCAAGAAGATCGGCGACGTGCTCAAGAAGCGGCCGGATCTGATCCTGCTGACGGACGACGTCTACGGCACCTTCGTGCCCGGCTTCCGCTCGCTGATGGGCGAGTTCCCCAGGAACACCATCGGCGTCTACTCCTATAGCAAGTACTTCGGCTGCACCGGCTGGCGCCTGGGCACGATCGCGGTGCACGAGGACAACATCTTCGACGAAATGATCGCGAAGCATCCCGAGCCGATCAAGAAGCTGCTGGACAAGCGCTACGGCGGACTGTCGCTCGAGCCCCGCAAGATCGCGTTCATCGACCGCATCGTCGCCGACAGCCGCGACGTCGCGCTCAATCACACGGCGGGACTGTCGCTACCGCAGCAGGTCATGATGACGCTGTTTTCGCTGAGCGAGTTGATGGACGAAAAAAAAGACTACCAGAAAGCCTGCATCGGCATCGTCAAGAACCGGGTTAGGGCGACCATCGAGGGGCTGGGCATCGAAGTCGGCGAGAACCCGCTCTTCGACTACTATTATGGCCTGATCGACTTCGAGTTCTTTGCCCGCAAGAACCTGGGCGAAGATGCCGTCAAGTGGATGAAGGCCAACGTCCATCCGCTCGACATCGTGTTCCGGCTGGCCGAGGACCACGGCATCGTGCTGCTCAACGGCAGCGGCTTTGCCGCGCCGGACTGGTCGGTGCGCATATCGTTCGCGAACCTGGATGATCATGTTTACGACGACATCGGCCGGGCGGTGCGCGCGATTGCGCGCGGCTACCGCCTCGCCTATGAGGCAGCCACGGGCAAGAGCGTCGCGCCGGCCGGGGCCAGGAAGGCGCCCAAGGCGAAACGCTAGCTTGAGTAGCGCCATCGCGGGCGCGAGAGTGCCAGGTAGATCGACAGAACGTTGGCATAAAACCGTTGAGGAAATGGATGCGAAGATGACGCGGCCATGACGACCAGGAGATAGCAATGATGGACTACTTCGTCAAAGCCCTGCAGCAAAATCCGGAGCTGGCGATCTTCCTCGCGCTCGCCATCGGCTTTTCTATCGGTAAAATTAAGATCGGCGGCTTCAGCCTGGGAACTGTTGTCGGCACTCTGTTCGCCGGCGTTATCATCGGACAGCTCGACATCAAAGTTCCGGCACTCGTAAAGACGGTCTTTTTCGATTTATTTCTATTTACCACCGGCTATAAAGTCGGTCCGCAATTTTTTCGCGGCCTCAAGAAAGATGCGCTGTCGCAATTGGCGCTCACCTTGGTTCTCTGCACCACTTGTCTCGTTACCGCGTTCATCGCGGCGAAGTTTCTTGGCTACGACATCGGCACGGCAGCCGGCCTGCTGGCTGGGGCTTTTACCGAGTCCACTGTGATCGGCACGGCGGGCGACGCGATCAATCGCCTGGCGATTTCGGCGGAAGAGAAAGCCCGACTGCTGAACAATATTCCAGTTGCTTATGCGGTCACTTATCTTGTCGGAACCACTGCGGTTGTTTGGTTCCTGCCGAACATTGGGCCGAAGTTGATGGGAATAAATCTCAAGGACGAGGCCAAGAAAATGCAGGCGCAGGTGTCGGGCGGAGTGGAGGCGCAGCCCGGAATTATCTCGGCCTCCCGCGCCTTCGGCGTGCGCGCCTACCGCGTGGCCAACGAAAAGCTCGTCAACCAGACTGTCGCCACGCTTGAAGCCATGCCCAAGGATGTTCGGGTTTTTGTTCAGCGCATCCGTCGCGGCGGCGCGATCATCGAGGCTGGTCCTGACACGGTCGTTCATCTCGACGACGTAATCGTGGTAACCGCCAGAGAAGAGGTTCTGGTCGGGCGCGGAACGGTCATCGGCCCCGAAGTCGATGACAAAGAGCTACTCGATTTTCCCGTGGAAATTTTGGACGTGGTGCTGACGAATAAGGCGCTCGTCGGTAAAACTCTTAGGGAACTCGCCGAGTCGGAGCCCTGGCGGACGCAGTTTCGCGGCGTCTTTGTGCGTAAGCTCATGCGCGCCGGACAGGAGATGCCCGTTACTCCGACGATGCAGGTTGAACGCGGTGACTTACTGGGCCTGTTGGGCGCCAAAGGCGATGTCGATCGAGCCGTGGGCGTAATCGGCTACGCTGATTGGCCAACCACGGCGACCGACATGGTTTTCGTCGGCACCGGCATCGTGCTCGGCGGGCTGGTCGGCCTCCTGACTGTGAATGTCGCCGGACTGCCAATCACGCTCACCGCCAGCGGCGGCGCTCTCATCATGGGACTGGTGTTCGGTTGGCTGCGCTCTGTGTTTCCGGCGTTCGGTCGCATTCCCGAGGCGGCGATGTGGGTTTTCGACATGGTTGGCTTGAGCGTGTTTATCGGCGTGGTCGGCTTGACGGCGGGGCCGAGCTTTATTTCCGGCCTGCAGAAGTCCGGCATCAGCCTCGTCTTCGTAGGTTTCGTGGCAGCCTTGCTGCCGCACATCGTGGCCATTCTCTTTGGCCGCTACGTCTTGAAGATGAATCCGGTTATTCTCTTGGGCGCCTGCTCCGGGGCCGGCACGATGACCGCCGCGCTGCGCGCGATCCAGGACGAGGCGCAGAGCAAGCTGCCCGCCTTGGGCTACACAGTGCCTTACGCCGTCGGCAACATTGTGCTGACGGCCTGGGGACCGGTCATCGTCGCATTGATGTCGGCGGGGAACTGAGGCCATGCGCGCTATAACTTTAAGCGGCGAATTTCATCTTCCGGTGGCCTTCGATTTGACGGCAACATTCTTGTTTGCGATTACCGGTGCATTAGCCGGCATGCGGCGCCGTTACGATATCATCGGAGTTTTTGCCCTGGCGTTTGCCACAGCCTTAGGCGGCGGCCTGGTTCGGGATGGAGTTTTTATCTCCTCGGGCCCGCCGGTGGCGATCACCGAAGTTTATTATTTGCCTCTGGTCACGTTGGCGGTTTTTTTGACAATATTGATCGGCCGCTTCGTACCCGCGGTCCGGCGCATCCTTAGCGTCGTGCCAATGCCTCAAAGTGAAATGGGCTCATCGACAGACAAATTGCCGCCGCGGTCGAGCGGTCCGCAAGCCGGGTCCGGTCAAAAAAGTATTTTCGAACGAATCAATCTAGAGCAGCACCTGGCAAAGACATACGGTTTAACCTTATCTCTGGTGGATGCCCTCGGCCTGGGCATTTACGCGGTCGTCGGCGCGCAGAAATCACTGGATCGGGGACTGCCGATCGGTTCGGCGATTCTCGTCGGCGCCGTCAATGCGGTCGGCGGCGGGTTGTTGCGGGATGTGCTCACCCGGGAAGTTCCACTGTTATTCAAGCCTGGCCAGTTTTACGCCCTGGCGGCGGTAGTCGGCTCGGCGCTGTTTGTCTCACTGGTCTACTGGGTGCGCATGGAGGTTCAAGCCGCCGCGCTGATGGCGATTGCCACGACATTTTTTTTGCGTGTTTTCGCGATCCGATTCGATTGGCAGAGTCCGCCCTTGGTCTGGGAAGATCGTGGTTATTAGAGGTCGAGTAATCCAATTTGTTGGAGGTGAGTCATGAATGAGCAAAAAGGTCCATTGATGGTTTCCCCGATTGGGCGCCGGCTAGCGCCGCGCGCGATGTTTGTGATGTTAACGATAGCGCTGATACTGTTCCTGCTGTTCGGCTCGGCTGCACGGAGCTGGGCCCAGGACGTGATCTCGCAAGAAGAGCCGACGCCGACTTCAGTCGATGAAATTATTACGCCCATCGAGCGCTCCTTCAGGGAACGAATTCGCCGACCAGGATTTTTTCCCTGGCTCAAGGAGGAATTAAAGGACACCCCGGCGTTTTTTCGCGATACCGAGCTCGACCTCAATCTGCGCAGCTTTTACTTCAGCCGCGACAATTTCGACAACAGCGTCAGCGCGGCTTGGGCGATGGGCGGCGCGCTGGCGTACAAATCCGGCTGGCTGCTCGACCGGGTGATGGTCGGCACAACTCTTCTATTGGTCAGAAAATCTCTATGGCCCGCAGGAGAAGGACGGCACGCTATTGCTCAAGCCGGGCCAGCATGGATATTCAGCGTGCTGGGCCAGCTCTACGCGCGGGTGAAGCTCTTTGAAGATCATGTCGTCAATCTCTACCGCTACGAATACGACACGCCGTTTATCGGCAAGAACGACGCTCGGATGAGCCCCAACACGTTTGAGGGTTACACACTGCAGGGAAATTTTGGCGGCAAGGACGGCGCGCCGGGATTCCGCTACGGCGGCGGCTACATCACCAAGATCAAAGAGCGCAACTCGGATGACTTCGTCTGGATGTCGAAGGACGCCGGCGCCGACGTGAAGCGCGGCGTCGCGGTGGCTGGCGGCACATTTACCTACGGGAAATTTTCCCTTGGCGCCGTCAACTACTATTCGAACGACATCATCAATATTTTCTACACCGAGACCAAGTACAGCTTGCCCATCACCAAGGAGCTCGGCGCGTTGATGGCTTTTCAGGTGGCGGACCAGCGCAGTGTGAGGAAGGAACTTAATGGCCGTTCGTTTATCACCAATCAGGTCGGCGTGAAGAGCGACGTGAGTTATAAAAGCGCGGTTTTCACGCTCGGTTACACGAACACATTACGTAGCGATGACATGCAAAACCCCTGGAGCGGCTATCCGGGTTACACCAGCAGCCAGGTACAGGATTTCAATCGGGCGGAAGAACAAGCAGTCGTCACCAAGTTATCTTACGACTTCTCTCGTCTTGGTCTGGAAGGGGTGTCCGCCTACGCACTTTTCGTTCATGGCTGGGGCAGAGTCGATCCATTGACAAAAGCCGGCGTCGCAGATCAAAACGAATTTAACGCCGATTTCCAATGGCGTCCCAAGTGGAGTTTTCTCAAAGGATTCTCGTGGCGATTCCGTTACTCCCGGGTGCATCAGTATCAAGGCCCCAAAGACAGCCAGCACGATTATCGATTTATTCTTAACTACGATTTCCCGCTGCTGTAAAAATTTTATCGGAGGCAGAATGGCATTGCCATCATTGACGCGACCGCACCGATCGGTAGCGCCACGATTACCGGCGCGAGATGTTGCACAGGATGGATTGATGGAATAGAACTTTCCCGACCACCTAAACGCTAGTTCACGTACGCGCCATCATTGGACTAAGGTCCAATGTACGGGATCGCGACGTTTTGATAATTAAGATTTACGGTTGACCAGGTTGGTCGCTCACGTATGCTTAGTGAAGCTGATAGCGGCACTTTTGCGCGACCGAAATCCGCTGACGAATGTCAGGAAACAATTGAGCAATCAGCGCATAGAAAGTTTGGGGGGATATCGTGATTTGTCTTGATGCTGGGTTGAGTCGAGAGCGATCTGCGGGGCTGCTGGCGACTCTTATCACTTGCCTTGTTCTAGCGGCTACCGTTGCCTGCTCAAAAAAAGAGCCGCCCCCGCCGCCTCCTCCGCCAGAGGTTCAGGTAGCCGCAGTCGTGCAAAAAGACGTGCCGATTTACATCGAGCTTGTCGGCGCCACGCTGGGTTCGGAGGACGTAGAGATCCGCGCGCGCGTGGAAGGTTACCTTGCTTCCGTTAACTTCACCGAGGGTTCATTCGTTAAGAAAGGACAACTGCTCTACAAGATTGACCCGCAGCAGCTTGAGGCGGCATTGGCTCAAGCCCAGGCCAACCTGTCGACGGCTCAGTCGCGACTGGATAAAACCAATAACGATGTCGCCCGATATAAACCGCTGGCCGCGCAGAAGGCCGTTAGTCAACAGGAATTGGACAATGCGTTGTCCGCGCAAGATGCCGCTCGCTTTCAGGTTACAGCTTACGATGCGGTGGTTGCGAAAGCCAAACTCGAACTCCTTTACACGACAGTTACCTCGCCGGTTGACGGGCTTATCGGGACGACGCAGAAGAAAGTCGGCGCCTTGGTCGGGCGCGGTGAAAATACCCTGCTCAACACCATCTCGCAGGTCAACCCGATCCTGTTCCGCTGCGCGATCGCCGAGGCGGAATATCTAAGACTCGCGCGGGCGAGCGCCGGTGGTAAAGATAAGTCCCTCGAGAAAAAATTCGGCGTCGAGCTGATCCTTGCGGACGGAACCGTTTTTGCCCACAAAGGTCGTCTCGATGCGATTGAGCGGGCCGTGGACGCTGCCACCGGCACCCTGACCGGGCAGTTCAGCTTTCCCAATCCCCAGCTCATTTTACGCCCGGGCCAGTATGGGAAAGCCCGGTTCGTAACCGATCTCAAGGAAGACGCCCTGCTTGTGCCTCAACTCGCGGTGCAGGAGATTCAAGGGCTCTACAACGTCATGGTCGTAAAGCCGGACAATACTGTGGAGCAGCGCATGGTCAAAGCCGGCGAACGGGTCGGCAATCTCTGGGTCATCGATTCGGGAGTGAAGCCGGGCGAAAAGGTCATCGTGGAAGGGCTGCAAAAAGTGAAGCCGGGGGTGCAGGTCAGCGCCAAGACGGTGAAGCTCGAAGAAGCACCTTCGCCGCCGGCAAGTGCGCCTCCCGCAAGTGCGCCGCCGGCCGAGAGCAAGGCCAAGGGAGCGGGGGGAAAATAGGCCATGGCAAACTTTTTCATCCGCCGGCCCATCGTCGCTATCGTCATTTCGATCCTGCTAGTTTTGATGGGACTGTTCAGCCTCACCGGTCTCTCCATCGAGCAGTACCCATTCCTGGCGCCGCCTTCGATTCGAGTCACGGCGACCTACCCGGGCGCTTCCGCGGTGGCGGTGGAACAATCGGTGGCGACGCCGATCGAGCAGGAAGTCAACGGCGTCGACAGGATGATTTACATGAAGTCGTCGAACACCAGCGACGGCCGCATGCAGCTCGATGTCAACTTCGAAGTCGGCGTCGACCAGGACACGGCCAACGTGCTGACGCAAAACCGGGTCTCGTCGGCTCAGGCGCGACTGCCGCAGGAGGTGGTCCAGCAGGGTGTCACGGTCAAAAAGCAGAGCCCGAGCATTCTGATGCTCATCTCTATCTACTCGCCCAAAGGGAGCTACGATGCGAACTTTTTGATTAACTATTCCGGCATCAACCTGCGCGATCAGCTGCTGCGCATACCCGGCATTGCCCAGGTCGATCTTTTCGGCGGCGCGGATTATGGCATGCGCATTTGGCTGCGCCCCGACAAATTGGCGAAACTCGCGCTCACACCTGCCGATGTGATCAACGCAATCAAAGAGCAGAACTTGCAAGCCCCGGCCGGGCGCGTCGGCGCCGCGCCGTCACCGAAAGACCAGGAATTTACTTACACGGTGAGCGCCCCCGGGCGATTGGTGAATGCCGACGAATTCGAAAACATCATCATCCGCGAGACTGCCACCGGCGCGCAGATCCGCGTCAAGGACGTCGGACGTGCCGAGTTAGGCTCGCAGAACTACGACTCCTTCGGACGGCTCGACGGCAAGCCATCCGGCACGATGGCCGTCTATCTGTTGCCAGGGGCAAATCAACTCAAGGCGTCCGAAGCGATCTACGAGACCCTGCGCCAGGGTAAAGCGCTGTTTCCGCCGGACATGGACTACAAGATCGTCTATGACACCACACCGGCGGTCAATGCCTCCATCGAAGGCATCGTACATACCTTCATCGAGGCGATCATCTTGGTGACACTGGTGGTTTTTATCTTTCTGCAAAACCTGCGCGCGACGATCATTCCGCTACTGACCGTGCCCGTGTCGCTGATCGGCACGTTCATTTTTTTCCCGATGCTCGGCTTCTCGGTGAACACTCTCTCGATGTTCGGCCTGGTGCTCGCCATCGGCATTGTCGTCGACGACGCCATCGTCGTGGTCGAAGCCGTGATGCACCACATCGAGCATGGGTTGAACCCGAAGGAAGCGACCATCCAAGCGATGAAGGAAGTCTCAGCTCCGGTTGTCGGCATCGCGCTTATTCTCTCGGCGGTCTTCGTGCCGGTCGCTTTCGTCGGCGGTCTCACCGGACAGATGTACAAGCAATTCGCCTTGACCATCGCGATTTCGGTGTTGCTCTCGGCTTTCGCCGCGTTGTCGCTTGCGCCGGCGCTCTGCGCCATGCTGCTCAAGGCGCACCACGGCCCGGCCAGGGGGCCGCTGGGAAAATTCTTCGGCTGGTTCAACCGCGTATTCGATCGCACCACGAACTCATACATGGGCGTCGTACAATTGCTGGTGCGACGGTCGATACTTACCATTGTCATCGTCGCCGCGGTGGCCGTCGGCGCCGGCCTTTTCGGCAGCGCGCTGCCGGCGGGGTTCATCCCAGAAGAAGACCAAGGACTCTTCGGGGTCAACGTCACCTTGCCGCCCGCGGCGTCTCTCGAACGCACGGGTAGGGTGCTATCCCAGGTCGAGCAGATCTTGAGCAAAACCGAAGGCGTTGACTCTTTCACGACCATTGGCGGCTACGGCGTGGTCACGAGCACCTATCAACCCAATTTCGGGACGATTTTCGTCCGTATGAAGCCATGGGACGAGCGCTCTTCCGACGCGCTCCATGTGCGCGGCATGATGGCTAATTTGCAGAGGCAGGTGGCGAACATTTCTGAGGCGATCATCTTTCCCTTCAACATTCCGACGATCTCCGGCTTTGGCGCGTCGGCCGGGTTTAATTTTTTGCTGCAGGACCGCAGTGGCGCGCTTACCGTGCAGCAGCTCGGCGATAATACCCGGCAGTTTCTCGAGGCAGCGCGAAAACGGCCCGAGCTGGCCAATCTCTTCACTTCCTTCGATCCCCGCTATCCTCAAGTGAAGGTGGATCTCGACCGCGAGAAGGCGCGCAAGCTCGGGGTGCCGATCAACGAAGCATTTCAAGCGCTATCGGCCAGCATGGGCGGCAGCTATGTAAACGACTTTAACCGTTTCGGCCGTCTGTTCCGTGTCTACGTGCAGTCCGAGGCCGACTATCGCCGCAAGCCCAAAGATATCGGTGATATTTATGTGCGCAGCCGCACCACCAATACGATGATCCCGCTTTCCACCCTAATTAACATTACCTCTGAAGGCGGCACCGAGATCACGCTGCGTTTCAACCTGTTTCGCTCGGTCGAGATTAACGGCGTGTCGGGCCGCGGTTATACCTCCGGCCAGTCCCTGGCTGCACTGGAGGAGGTCTTTAAGCAGACGATGCCAAAGGAGATGGGCTTTGCCTATTCAAGTCTTTCCTATCAGGAAAAAGTTGCGCCGCCGGCGGGACCGACCTTAGGTCTCGCAATCGTTTTCGTGTTTCTCCTGCTGGCCGCCATGTATGAAAGCTGGCGCCTGCCGTGGGCGGTCTTGCTGGGCTCGCCACTGGTTGTTTTGGGCTCGTTCTTCGGCGTCTGGCTGATGGGCTACGACAATAATGTCTACGTCCAGGTAGGCAATATCATGCTGATCGGTCTTGCCGCTAAAAACGCGATTCTGATCGTCGAGTTCGCCAAAGCGAAACACGATGAAGGCATGCCGGTTCAGGAAGCCGCCCTGGAATCCGCACGGCTGCGCTTCCGGCCGATTCTCATGACCGCGTTTGCCTTCATCCTGGGTGTCGTACCCCTGATGCTCGCGAGCGGCGCCGGCGCCGGCGCGCAGAACGTCATGGGTACCGCGGTCTTCTGGGGAATGTTGGTTGCTACGTTTCTGGGAGTGTTTCTGATACCCGGCAACTTCTCCTTCGTCGAGGGCTTGGGGAGAAAAAAGAAATCAGCCGCGGATGCGCTTCCGGCGGTGCCAACTCATGAAGGGGCACATTAAGATGAGGCGAGTTGTTCTCAGCGCGGTCGTTGTTTGTCTCTTTTTCACCGGATGCGCCGTTGGCCCCGACTATAGTCGTCCGCCAGTCTCAACCCCGGATAACTACCGGGGGCTGCAGGGAACACCAACGCCGGAGTCGCTTGCGGATGTTGCCTGGTGGGAAGTCTTCAAGGATCCGGTGCTCCAGGAACTGACCCGTGAGGCTTTGCGCAACAACTACGATTTGCGCACCGCTGCCGCCCGTGTGGAGGAGGCGCGGAGCCAAATCGGAGTCGCGCGTTCCTTTCTTTATCCTCAAGTCAGTTTTAACGGCGGCGGCAGCGTGCAGCAGGTCTCGCGGCTGAGCGAGCCACCGCAGTCATTCGGCGCCAGCCGCACGTACCAAAATTGGGCCGCCGGTTTCGGTATGGTGTGGGAGATGGATGTGTTCGGCAGGGTTCGGCGTGAAGCGGAAGCGGCTAACGCTGTTTACTTCGCCAGCGAAATGGACCGGCGTGGTGTAATGATCATCTTGATCGCCGATATCGCCCAGTCTTATTTCTCGTTGCGCGAGCTTGACCTGGAGCTAGAGATCAGCCGGCGGACCTTGAGAGTCAATGACGAGACAGTGGCATACTACCAGAGACGGCTTGACGGCGGCGTTTCCAATCAGCTTGAGCTGGACCAGGCGATCGCCAATCGCTCGCGCACCGCGTCGGTTATTCCCGATCTGGAACGCCGGATTGCCGTTCAAGAAAATCTCATCAGCTTTCTGCAAGGGCGTAATCCCGGCGCGATTCCGCGGGGGACGGTTTTAACCGACCAGTACCAGCCACCGGCGATTCCCACCGGTTTGCCATCGGCGTTGCTCGAACGGCGTCCCGACGTGCAAAGCGCGGAGCAATTGCTGGTGGCCGCCAATGCCAACATCGGCGCGGCAAAGGCGCTGTTCTTTCCCAACTTCTCGCTCAGCGCCGCGCTCGGCAGCAACAGCCACGAACTCTCTAACATCGTTGACAGGCGCACGGCGATTTGGTCGGTTTCTGGCGGTCTATTCCAGCCGATCTTCCAGGGCTGGCGCATATTCTGGAACTATGAAGGCACCAAGGCGCGCTTTGACCAGGCGCTGGCTCAATACGAGAAGGCGGCGCAGAACGGTTTCCGCGAAGTAGCCGACTCGCTGGTAAATATTGAAAAGCTCAAAGATGTGCGCTTCGAGTTGGAAATCAGCGTTCAGGCTCTGGCAAATGCCGCGCGCCTGTCGCGCCTGCGCTATGACACTGGGCTGGCGAACTACCTGGAGATTTTGATCGCCGACCAGCAGCTCTTCGACCAGGAACTGTTGCTCGCGCGCGCTCGCGGCGATCAAATCAACGCCGTGGTGCAACTCTACCGCGCTCTCGGCGGCGGGTGGCAGCCGTGATTGAAGTTCAAGTCAATCAACGGGCATTTCGCGATCGGGGTATGACCCCGCTCGCGACCAAAGGGGATGTTCAACCCCCTTTGGAAACCCCAGCAATTTTGTGCCCGCAGCAAGCTGCGGGGAATATTAGATTCAAGTCATAGGGGAGATTTTATGAGACGAATTATGGGTTTTGTCCGAGTCAGCGGGTTTGTCGTCGCAGTCCAAGCAGCGCTCGTTTGTGTTGCGTTTTCGGCGGAAAAGACCCAGTGGTCGCCCACGCAGATTGCCGATATTAAGAGTATCGCCGGAAAATGGGAAGGACTCATGATTCGAACGCCGAAAGCGACAAATGATGATTGGGTGAACGTCAGCATCCAAGATAACGGAGATTACGAATTTGTCAGTTATCGGACCGTCGGCGTGTTCAGCGGCAAGGGCAATTTGACCGTCAAAGACGGCAAAGCGGTTGCTCAAGGAGAAAAGGGCAACCTAACGATCCAGCTTTTTACCGACAAGACCAAGGAGCAATCCATGCTGAAAGCCGAGGGCAAGGGGAAGGACGGTATCTCCTACCGGGCCGAGCTGCAGAAGGCGAAGCCGCGCAAGTAAAAATAACCGCGGTCCGGCCAATGGAGGCGGGCGTTCGAAACTCACCAGAATCTAGTACGGGCCGCTATGTACTGAAGCTCGATCCTCTGCTGCTGGCGGTTTGGCGGGGGCGCAAACGATGACGGCGGCGCTCGCCGCTGTGCAAGAAAAGTCCGGTAGCCCCGTAGCCGTCCTCGGTTATTCCGGTTCGGTGGCATTCGGCCACATCCTGCTCACCACCTGGGGCACCATTATTGTCTGGCTCATGTCCTGAACGCAGCCGCCCGGTCATGGAGATGTGATGCTGCCAGCCGAGTTCCAACTTCCGCTGGCCTTCGACTTGGTGGCGACATCCTTGTTCGCCATTACCGGTGCCCTGGCGGGTATGCGCAGTGGCTACGATATCATCGGTGTCTTTGCCCTGGCATTTACAACGGCCGTGGGCGGCGGGCTAATCCGTGACGGTATCTTCATTCAGGCGGGTCCACCGACGGTCCTGACTGAGCTTTACTATATGCCAGTGATCATGGCGGCGGTTTTAGGAACGATTGTCATCGGCCGCTTTGTGCCGCCGGTCCGGCGCATTCTGAGCGGCGTTCCGGCGCCGGCTGTGCGAGCCGAAGTCCCCTACGAGACAGACGCCCAGCGAAACTCGCGAGTGGCGTTTCAACTGAGCGGTCTCGAACGGCGGCTGACTTGGACGTACGCAACCGTGTTGTCTTTGGTGGATGCTCTCGGTCTAGGTATCTACGCCGTTGTCGGGGCGCAGAAATCTTTGAATGCAGGCCTATCGGTTCTCGCGGCTATTTTGGTGGGGACCATAAACGCAGTTGGCGGCGGCTTGCTGCGCGATGTGCTGACGCGCGAAGTGCCTCTCCTTTTCAAGCCTGGCCAGTTCTATGCCTTGACCGCGCTTGTCGGTTGTATCTGTTTTGTTGTTCTCGCGACCGCGGCACACATGGAAGTGGAAAGGGCGGCTTTCTTGGCAATTGGACTAACGTTTCTCTTGCGCCTCCTGGCGATCCGTTTTGATTGGCGGAGCCGGGCAGTCACGTGGTATGCGGGACAATCTGAAGATACCTAGCACCGGCGATAACTGACATTTGCAAGGAGCGGAGATTGTTCAGGCAGTCGATTTCTTTAAGAAAGGTCAACTGCTGACAGAATTGCGATCATGAAACCCGAACCCGCAGGCAAGTGCCCATCGCGGTCGCGGTGGAGCAACGTTGGACGCCTCCCCGCTCCGGTGATGTTCTTCGCCGCGGCGCTTGCCGTCGCAGGATTTAGCAATTGAAATCAGGGAATCCCTGATATCAACGGCGTAACGCGAGTGATATCCCTAGCGGCGAATACTCCACAGGCCGAGGCCGGCAACAAGATGAAACCTCGCACCATCCAAGGAATCCTGCTCGGGGTGATTATCGGCATCGCTGTCGGTATCGGCGCTTACACCTTCGCGTATGCCCGGGGCTGGTCCTATTTGACCGATGACCCGGCGGCCTGCGCCAACTGCCACGTCATGAGCGAACAGTACGACGGCTGGCTCAAATCATCGCACCGCGCCGTTGCCACCTGCAACAGCTGCCACACGCCGGCGAACTTCATCGGCAAGTATGCGACGAAGGCGTCCAACGGCTTCTGGCATTCGTTCTTTTTCACCACCGGCGGCTACGAAGACAATATTCAAATCAAACCGCACAGCCGGGAGATCGCCGAGCAAGCCTGTCGCAACTGCCACGGGGAGATTGTCGGCGCCATCGAGCCGGCACATCCGGCGCCGGCCGGCGGGCAACTCGCTTGCCTGCGCTGCCACGACTCGGTGGGACATCTTTAGCAGGCCGCTGAAAAAGACTCATATGCTTCGTTGCGCTCAATCGCCTCGTGTCAACGTACCGCCGATGTACGCCTCCGCTCGTCGATTTTTCGCGCGCCTCGCCTCTGAGATCTTTTTGAGCAGCCTGCAATCCGGGTTTTTCAGTAAACCGTTAGTGATGAAAAGAATCACGGGCAGAATCGTTTGAGGAGGATCTATGGCTGAGACCATCGATAACGATGCATTTGTTCGCCGGCGCCGCCGCCGTTTCTTGATCATCGTGGCCGCGGCTGTGCTCGCGACCATCGTTGGTGTCGGCTTACTGATGAATATCTTCGAGCGCAAACAAGAGGCGCGTAATCCGTTTCTATCGGGTGGTCGAGCTGACCGACGATACCGAAGATCCGGCCGTGTGGGGCAAGAACTTTCCGCTGCAATACGACGACTATCGACGCACGGTGGATCAGGTGCGCACCCGCTTCGGCGGCAGCGAAGCCGAGCCGCGCACGCCGACCAAGGCCGATCCGCGCTCGATCGTCTCACAATCGAAGATCGAAGAAGACCCGCGTTTGAAGGTGATGTGGGCCGGCTACGCGTTTGCCAAGGATTTTCGCGAGGAGCGCGGCCACGCTTACATGCTCGACGACCAGATCTTCACCGAGCGCCAACAGGTCGCCAAACAGCCCGGCACCTGCCTTCAATGCCACGCATCGCTCTATGTGCCCTATAGAAAGGCGGGGAACGGCGACCTCATCAAAGGCTTCGAGAAGATGAATCAGATGCCTTACTTCGAGGCGCGCAAGCTGGTGTCGCATCCGGTGGCCTGCATCGACTGTCACGATTCGAGCACCATGCAACTGCGGGTCACGCGCCCCGGTTTTATCGAAGGCATCCGCGCGTTCAAGGCCACGCAAGGCATGCAAAACTACGACGTCAACAAGCAGGCGACGCGCCAGGAGATGCGTGCCTACGTCTGCGGCCAGTGCCACGTCGAATATTACTTCAAGGGACCGGAGAAGCGGCTCGTCTATCCGTGGGCCAAGGGGCTCAAGGTCGAAGAGATCCAGGCTTACTACGACGAAGCGCAGTTCAAAGACTGGACCCACGCCGACACCGGCGCGTCGGTGCTCAAGGCGCAGCACCCGGAGTTCGAGATGTGGAATCAAGGCATCCACGCGCGCTCGGGCGTGACCTGTGCCGACTGCCACATGCCCTACAAGCGCGAAGGCGCGCTCAAGATCAGCGACCACCACGTGCGCAGCCCGATGCTCAACATCAATCGCGCTTGCCAGACCTGCCACAAGTGGCCCGAAGAAGAGCTTAAGGCGCGGGTCGAGACCATTCAGCAGCGCACGTTTAAGCTGCGCAATGTGGCGATGGATGCGCTGATGGATCTGATCAGTGATCTTAAAACGGCCAAGGCGGCGGGCAAGACGGATGTTGAGCTGGCGAAGGGGCAAGACTTCCAGCGCAAGGCGCAGTTCTATCTTGGATTTTGTCGAGGCGGAAAATTCAAGCGGCTTCCACGCGCCGCAAGAGGCCGCGCGCATCCTCGGCGAGTCGATTGATTTCTCCAGGAAAGGTCAGAACGCGCTGCGTGAAGGTAAAAGCGGAGCGCGTGCGCAAACGGCTAAACCGTGACCGGTTATCGAACCGTCAGCAGGTTGAGCCAATCGTATGAACTTTGGGTTAAGGTTCAGTGTTTTCATGTTGGACCAAGATTCAACTGTGTTATGCGGTAGCACAAGGTCAAGGCGATCTTTCGCCCGCCGGCATCACGGCGCAGATCGACAAGCCGACGCGCAAGCTGGGTGTTCGCAGTGCATGCACAGCTGGCGCCCGAATACCCAGTCGGGCTTCTCGCCAGTGACGACCTCGTTGAAAGTAATCAGCGTGTAATTGTTAGACGAGGAGCAATACCATGAACCATCAAGTCGATGTCATTGCCGGAACCGGTCTGGACCAGAAAACGCGAAAAAGTCACTGGCCGGCGCGCTTGGATCTTATCCAGAGTGCCAGCGGTTTGTTCCTCGGGCTTTTTATGTGGGGTCACATGGCTTTCGTGTCGACGATCCTGATCAGCAACGATGCCATGTGGTGGGTGACCAAGATGTTCGAGGGACAGTTTATCCTGGGCAAAAGCTATCCCGGCATCGTGGCTGCAGTCGTCGTCTTGGTTTCGTTTATGTTCGTGCTCCATGGCTTGCTCGCCATGCGAAAATTTCCTGCGAACTTTCAAGAATACAAAAGTTTCGCCAGCCACCGGCAAATGCTGCGCCATGAGGACACCACGCTGTGGTGGGTGCAGGCGTGGACCGGCTTTGCGCTGTTCTTTCTGGCTTCGGTTCATCTATACCAGATGCTCATGCATCCCGGCGACATCGGCCCTTACGAATCGGCGGAGCGCGTGTGGAGCGGCCGCTGGTGGCCGCTGTATCTGATCCTGTTGTTTGCCGTCGAACTGCACGGCGGCGTCGGACTTTACCGGTTGGCGGTAAAGTGGGGCTGGTTCGAAGGCGAAGATCCGAATCGGACGCGCACAATACTCAAACGGCTCAAGTGGGCAATCACGATATTTTTCTTGACGCTCGGACTGCTGACCCTGGCGGCGTACATGAAGCTCGGCCACGAGCGCCGCGATCGGCTTGGCGAGCGCTATGTGCCGTCCTACGGCGCGCCGGCGCAGCAACGCTAGGGTTGCTTGGCAGGAGAGAATTTCTTGAAGTACTTCTGACGAACATTTCAAAAGGAAGAAGTAAGCCATGAAAATAATTTACACAGACGTTTTGGTCATCGGCGGCGGGCTGGCGGGACTGCGCATCGGCATCGGCGCCAAACGGCGCGGCCACGACGTGATTATTCTTTCATTGGTGCCGCCCAAGCGTTCGCATTCAGCCGCGGCGCAGGGCGGCATGCAGGCCAGTCTTGCCAATGTGATCAAGGGTCAAGGCGACAACGAAGACATTCACTTCGAAGACACCGTCCGCGGTAGCGACTGGGGCGCCGATCAGGAAGTCGTGCGGATGTTCGTCAATACCGCGCCCAAAGCGGTGCGCGAGCTGGCGGCCTGGGGCCTGCCCTGGAGCCGGGTGACCAAGGGCGATCGCGACGTCATCATCAACGGCCAAAAAGTCACCATCACCGAGCGCGACGAAGCCCATGGCCTGATCGCTCAGCGCGCCTTCGGCGGCACCAACAAGTGGCGCACCTGTTTTGTTTCGGACGGCACCGGCCACGCCATGCTCAATACGATGAGCGATCAGGCGATTGCCCAGAAAATACCGGTGCATGAAAGGGCCGAGGCAATCGCGTTGATCCACGACGGCAGTCGCTGTTACGGCGCCGTGGTGCGAAATCTTGTTACCGGGGAGCTGGCTGCTTACGTCGCCAAGGCCACCGCGATTACCGGCGGCGGAGCAGGGCGGCTCTATCGTGTGACGACGAATGCGGTGATCTCCGAAGGTATTCCGACCGCCATCGCGCTGGAGACCGGCGTTGCTGCCCTGGGCAACATGGAGGCGGTGCAGTTTCACCCGACGCCGGCCTTTCCTCCCGGAATTCTGCTTACCGAGGGCGCCCGCGGCGACGGCGGGTTATTGAAAGATGTCGACGGCCATCGCTTCATGCCGGATTACGAGCCGGAGAAAAGAGAGCTTGCCTCGCGCGACGTGGTCTCGCGCCGCATGGAAGAGCACATCGCCAAAGGCAAGGGCGTCAAAACACCCTTCGGCGATCATCTCTGGCTGGACATCACGCTCTTGGGCGAACACCACATCAAACACAACCTGCGCGAGGTTTATGAAATCTGCCACTATTTTCTCGGCGTCGATCCGGTGAAGGAGTGGGTGCCGGTCAGGCCGGCGCAGCACTACACCATGGGCGGCGTGCGCACCAACCACACCGGCGAAAGCCCGACCTTGAAGGGATTGTTTTCGGCCGGCGAAGCGGCCTGCTGGGACATGCACGGCTTTAACCGCTTGGGCGGCAACTCGGTGGCCGAGACGGTGGCGGCCGGCATGATCGTCGGCGAGTTCATCGCTGATTTTTGCGAGCGGTCCGACCCGGGCGCGAGTATTCCTACCGGTCTCATTCAGGAAACGCTGCAGCGCGAGCAAGCAAAAATCGATGCCTTGGTCGACGGCCGCGGCACGGAAAACGCCGCTGCGGTCATGGCCCAGATGCAGACGATCATGACTAATAAAGTCGGCATCTTTCGCAGAGGCCCAGTGTTGGAGGAGGCGGTGCACGAACTGCAGCAGCTTTCGTTGCGCAGTCGCAACATCGGCCTGCGCTACAAGGCGCGCGGCGCTAATCCCGAACTGGTGACGGCCTATCGGGTGCAGAAGATGCTCAAGATGGCACTGTGTGTCGCCTATGGCGCGCTCCAGCGAACCGAAAGCCGCGGCGCTCACTTCCGCGAGGACTTTCCGCGCCGCAACGACGCCCAATGGCTGAATCGCACTCTAGCCACTTGGAAATCAGAGACCGACACCCTGCCGTCCCTCGCCTACGAACAACTCGACATCATGAAGATGGAGCTGCCGCCCGGCTGGCGCGGCTACGGCGCCAAGGATCACATCGACCATCCCGACACGGCCAAGCGTCTCGCCGAGATCGAAGCGCTTCAGCAGCGCCGCGACGGCGCCGACCGTTTCGCGGTGCAAGAGCAGCTGATGTCCTACGAACATCTGTTGCCCAAACCTCTCCGCGGCAGGAATGAACGGATTGACGAAAGACTCTAGCTTTAGTTCCGGGTCTGACGTTGAACTTTGAACCTTGAACTTTGAACCGCTCCGGAAGGAGCGGCAGAAGAAAGGAGCATGGCAATGGCTGACACTCGCATCGAAAAAGATACCATGGGTGAAATTGCGGTCGCGGCGGACCGTTATTGGGGGGCTCAGACTGAGCGTTCGCTGAAGTATTTCCAGGCCGGGGCGGGGCGGGACACGATGCCGCGAGAGCTTATCAAGGCCTTCGGCATCCTGAAAAAGGCCGCAGCCATGGCCAATGTCGAGCTGAAACTTCTGGACAATGAAAAGGGCGACCTAATCACGCAGGTCGCCGACGAAGTTATCTCGGGAAGGCTTGACGACCATTTTCCGCTGGTCATTTGGCAGACCGGCTCGGGCACCCAGACCAATATGAATGTCAACGAGGTCATCAGCAACCGGGCAATCGAAATTTCCAGCGGCGTGATGGGGAGCAAGAAACCGATCCACCCCAACGACGACGTCAACAAAGCGCAAAGCTCCAACGACACCTTTCCCACCGCCATGCATATTGCCGCCGTGGAGGTTTTGGCCGGCCTGGTCGAGGCGTTGAAGGATTTGAAGAAGAACCTCGACGACAAGGCGAGCGCCTACGACAAGGTGATCAAGATCGGCCGCACCCACCTGATGGACGCGGTGCCGCTGAGCCTCGGTCAAGAGATTTCGGGCTGGGCGCAGATGGTGGACCACGGAATACAGCGCATCGCCATGACCCTGCCCCACCTTTACGAGCTGGCGCTGGGCGGCACGGCGGTGGGCACCGGCCTCAACACGCATCCCGAGTTCGCCGCCAAGGGCGCAGCCAAGATCGCCGCGCTCACCGGGCAGCCCTTCGTCAGCGCCCCTAACAAATTTGAAGCCTTGGCCGGCCATGACGCATTGGTTTTTGCTCATGGAGCACTCAAGACCCTGGCCTGTTCCCTGATGAAGATCGCTAACGACGTGCGTTGGCTGGCCTCGGGTCCCCGCGCCGGCCTGGGCGAAATCAGCATTCCGGAGAACGAGCCCGGCAGCTCCATCATGCCCGGCAAGGTCAATCCGACCCAGAGCGAGGCTCTCACCATGATCTGCGCCCAGGTCTTGGGCAACGACGTGGCTGTCAATGTCGGCGGCGCCAGCGGCAACTTCGAGCTTAACGTTTTTAAGCCGTTGATCATCCACAATTTCATTCACTCGGCCAAGCTTTTGGCCAAGGGGGTCGAGGGCTTCACGCACCATTGCATCGCGGGCCTCCGGCCTAACACTGCGCGCATCGACGAGCTGATGAATAAAAGCCTGATGCTGGTCACCGCGCTCAATCCGCACATTGGCTACGACAACGCCGCCAAGATCGCCAAGAAGGCCCACGCCGAGGGCACTACTCTCAAGGAAGCCGCGCTGGCGCTGGGCCTGGTCAAGGCTGAGGACATGGACAAGTGGATCAAGCCCGAAGAGATGATCACTCCGGGAATGTGAGTGACGTTCAGTCTCGAAGCAAGGGAATTTGCAAACCATATCGGAGGACGGAGATGAAAAATGAAGCCGCGCGGCGCGCGCTGAAGATCAGCATTCTACGCTTCAACCCGCAGGAGTCCGGCAGCGTGCCGCGCATGCAGACTTACGAGCTCGAAGAAGCTGAAAATATGACGCTGTTCATCGCCTTGAGCGAGATCCGCGAGAAGCAAGATCCGTCCCTGCAGTTCGACTTTGTCTGCCGCGCCGGCATCTGCGGCAGTTGCGGCATGCTGATCAACGGCAGCCCGACCCTCGCCTGCCGCACGCTGACGAAAAACCTCGGCGCTGAGATCTCGCTGGCGCCGCTGCCGGTGTTCGAACTGATCGCGGACTTGTCGGTGGACACGGGCAACTGGATGCGCGGCATGAGCGAGCGACTGGAGAGCTGGCTGCACATGAAGGAGCAGGAGCCGGATCTGCGCCGTCTCGAAGAAAGGATGGAGCCGGAGCTGGCGGAAAAGATCTACGAGCTCGACCGCTGCATCGAGTGCGGCTGCTGCGTTGCGGGTTGCGGCACGGCGCGCATGCGGGAAGATTTTGTCGGCGCGGTGGGGCTCAACAAGATCGCCCGCTTTCGGATCGATCCGCGCGACCGCCGTGACGATGCGGACTATTACGAATTGATCGGCGATGACGACGGCGTGTTCGGCTGCATGTCGCTGCTCGCCTGCCACGACGTTTGCCCGAAAAATCTGCCGTTGGCGACGCAGATCGCGTTTCTGCGGCGTAAAATGGTCACGGCGGGATGGAAATAGACTGCGATTCGATCAGGAGGCAACATGAATCTCACCTGGAAACATTTTGCGCCCGTTGCGGTCGCGATCGTTATCGCTCTCATCCCCGCCCCGCCGGGGCTGCCGCAGTATGCATGGTATTACTTCGCGATTTTTGTCGGCGTCATAGTCGGCCTGATTCTTGAGCCACTGCCCGGCGGCGCCATCGGGTTGATCGGTGTAACCATCGTCATTCTGCTCTCCGAATACGCGTTCTACAGCCCGGAGCAGCTCGCTAAGCCTGGCTTCAATCCGGCCAATGCATCGCTCGCATGGGGGCTCTCCGGCTTCTCCAACACGACGGTGTGGCTGATCTTCGGCGCGTTCATGTTTGCTCTCGGCTATGACAAGACCGGACTCGGCAAGCGTATCGCGCTGATTCTGGTGCAGGCCATGGGCAGGAAAACCTTAACGCTGGGCTACGCAGTCTTGGTCGCCGACTTGGCCCTCGCCCCGTTTACGCCGTCCAATACCGCGCGTAGCGGCGGCACGATCTACCCGGTCATCAGCAACTTGCCGCCGTTGTATGACTCGAAGCCGAATGACCCGTCAGCGCGCAAGATCGGCTCCTATCTCATGTGGGTCGCCATTGCCGCCACTTGCGTGACCAGCTCGATGTTCATGACCGGTCTCGCGCCAAACGTACTGGCGATCGAAATAGTCAAGAAGACCGTCAATATTGAGTTTGAGTGGATCACCTGGTTTTTCGCATTCATTCCCGCCGGGCTCATCCTGCTCGCGCTGGTGCCGCTGCTCGCGTACTGGCTCTATCCTCCCGAGATCAAGGCCGGAGAAGAAATACCGAAATGGGCGGCGGGTGAACTGGCCAAGATGGGCGGCCTGACAAGGAATGAAATCCTGCTGCTGGTATTCGTACTGACCGCACTGCTGCTGTGGGTCTTTGGCGCCGACTTGATGAATGCGACCACGGTCGCGCTGGTCGTCATCGGCCTGCTGCTGATCACGGGCGTCATCAAGTGGAGCGACATGACCTCGTACAAGGACGCCTGGAACACGCTTGCGTGGTTTGCCACGCTGGTGGCGCTCGCCGACGGTCTGGCGCGGGTTGGATTTATCAAGTGGTTCGCCGAAACTGTCGGAGCCCAACTGGGCGGAATGACTCCGGTGATGGCGATCATCGTGCTTGCGCTCGTCAATCATTTTGTCCATTACCTGTTCGCCAGCGTGACCGCGCATGTGACCGCCGTGTTGCCGGTGCTGCTGGCGGTGGGCGCGTCGATTCCAGGTATGCCGGTCGAGAAGATGGCGCTATTGCTATGTCTCCAACTCGGCATCATGGGAATCATTACGCCCTATGGTACAGGGCCGAGCCCGGTGTATTACGGCAGCGGCTTCATACCGTCGGCTGACTGGTGGCGTCTCGGCGCGATCTTCGGGCTCATTTACCTCGGCGTTTATATGGTGATCATCGTGCCCTGGGTAATGCTGCGCTGACCGCCGCCGGTGCCTCGGCGCGCGCCTCGCAGAGTGAGAGTGGAGACGATCGAACCCATTCCGGATGGAGCATGACTTCCTAGCAGACCGCGAGGTTCCCGGATGCCTACTACAATGGGTACGTGGTGAACCCCACTTGTTTCATGATGCCGGGGCTAGTCGCCAACTTCGTTGCGTTGCCTGTGGGCGCTGAATGACTGTCGCGATGATAAAACCCATCGGCCTATTCGGTGGTCCGTTGCTAGGGCTGTTCTGCTATTATCTTTTGCCTCTTCAATATTCGACCGGTCCGGGGCAGAGAAAATTTCCGGGATGCTAAAAGAGATGTGAAGCTGTCCAAAAACTCTCCCATGATTTCAATAGACTTCTCACGATTGCAATGGTATGAGCTGACTAATAGTCCGAGTAAATTTCCAACTGCCGCGCCGAGTAGGCAGAAAGCGCAGTTTCAGCCACAGAATCCAACGAATCGATGCAATGTCAGATAAAAGGAGTTTGTCATGAAGGCAATTATTTGTGTGATCGCCGCAGCATTGTTCAGCGCCTGCGCTACGGTTTCTCCGCGCGATGCGATGCAGGCAGATGTTGATCAAGCAGCGGCCATCATTCAACGGTTTGAGGCGATCCCGGAGAAAGGAATTCCGCCCGCCGTCCTACGCGCAGCCAGAGGTGTGGCGATTCTTACCGTCACAAAGGCCGGGTTTATTGGTAGTGCCAGGGGCGGTACTGGAGTTGTCGTTGCGCGGACGGAAAAAGGTTGGAGCGCCCCCTCCTCGATCGGTACGGGGGGACTTGGCGTCGGTTTTCAAGCTGGGGTCGAGATCACCGAATTCGTTATTATCCTCAACACTCCGGCTGCTGTTGACGCATTTGCCAAACAGGCCAACGTCACGCTTGGTGGGAACCTCAGCATAGCGGCGGGTCCTCTAGGACGCACGGCCGAGGGCGGCGTAGCTTTGCAGGCAGCGATGTACAGTTACAGCCAGAGCCAGGGACTATTTGCCGGCGTTTCCCTCGAGGGCACCAGCATGGGTACGAAAGATGACTTCAACGCCGGCTATTACGGCAAGCCGGTTACAGCGGGAGAGATTCTTAGCGGCAGAGTACAGCCGCCTGCGGGCACGCGGAACTTACTGGCCACTCTATCCAAATATTGATGCAAGCGGGATAGTGCGGTGGAGTTGTGAGCGAGCTCATTGAGCTCATAATGAGCGCATAAAGTGTCCCTTCCGCATGCATCCCTGCACGATTTCAATGCTATAAGCGGACTAATACGGTCGGATCGGGCTGGTGCTCGTGAAGTCGAGGGTGGCGCGAAGAACGCTGACCCTTGGCGACGCATACCTATTGACGCCCTTCACGTCTTGCAACACTGCGCACAGCGGCGGTCGGTGATTTGCACTCCACCGTACTTTAAGATTCGAAGCCCAACGATCCACGCACGAGCCGCGTTGCGGGGCGTATCTTATGTGGATCGTCGCGCGGCGATCTCCATGACCAGTGGACTGTAACATCAACTTAGCGTTCAAATCTTCGGAGCCCTTCGACGTAGCTCAGGCGAACGGCAAAGGAGTGCCTTTCGTGGTGAGACGTCGAACCATGAACGGTTTACGCGCATCAAGCGTTACAGTTCACTAGCTCATTGTTTCTTAGCGGATTAGCGCTAAGCGCTCTGGCGTCGACCCATTACTGCCGATTGTGCACAGTCTTTGGAATCATTTTCTTCGCCCGTCTCGACGGCGATTTGCCTGCCCTTGGTGCTCGCAATAAGCTGATTCAGAATCTCGGTAATAAATAGGCATTGTGCTGACTGAAGGCTTCACCGATGCCGGTTTGGAGCTCTCGTTGCTTGTGTCGATCCTACCAACACACGAGCTCGGATTGCTTGCCGGTACCAGGTTGGACTAAGGTCCAATAGCGGCGCTTTTCGCTCTTCGTTACAAGTCATCGTAGAGCCGCTGAAATGTTGCTCTGTAGCGCAAAGGCGACGGGATCACCTACAGCGTGGGAGATGAGGTGAAGTCTAGAGTGATTTAGGTAGGAGTGACGCGATGGAGGGAAGGTCGAAATATCTGGTGATCGAGAAGACTCGACGTGACCTAGTTTCCAGGAGCTCCCTTGAGTAACTTGGCGAAACCCAATCACCTTACCTGCCATCGTCAGTACAAAAATTTTACCGGCGCGGCTAAATGCACTGCACGGGGCGCGAGACCATGAGCACGCAAGCACAGACGATCCCTTTTGTTAAGTCGATTTTTCATCCCTCGGATTTTTCCGAGGCGAGCGAATTGGCGTTTGCCCACGCCCTCGCCATCGCTCTACTGAGGAAGACCCAATTGATCATTATGCATGCGCGCCGCGGCAAATCGGAAGATTGGTCCCAGTTCCCCGCGGTCCGCAAGACGCTCGCACGTTGGCAGGTGATCGAAAGCGGGAGGCTGCCCTCGTCCATGGTTTTCAAAAAGCTCGGTGTGCGTATCATTAAGGTAAGCGCGCAAGGAGACCCGATAAAGACGAGCATGCGTCAAATCGAGAAACAAAAACCGGACCTAGTGGTCCTCGCCACAGGCGGGCGGCGCGGCTTGCCGCTCTGGCTTAAACCGTCCGTGGCCCAAGCAGTCGCCCGTCGGACGAATGCGATGACGCTCTTCGTGCCCCGCGGTTGCCGCGGCATCGTCTCGCTTGACGGAGACATTCACTTGCGACGGATTCTCTTGCCTATCGACTACATGCCGGACTCGCGCGAAGCTGTGATCCGGGCGACCCGCGCCGCCGAAGCATTGGGCGATGAATGCGTAGAAATCGTCCTTCTTCACGTCAATGGCAACGAGTTTCCGCGCGTCGATCGCCCGGAGGGCAAAGCCTGGGTCTGGAAGGAGCTGCGCCGCGAGGGCGACGTGGTGGCAAGGATCTTAAACAGCGCCCAAAGCGCTGATCTGATCGTTATGGCGACTGAAGGCACGAATGGCATCGTCGATGCCATGCGTGGAAGGGTGACGGAACTTGTGGTCCGTGACGCTCCGTGTCCGGTGCTGGCCGTGCCCGCTACGGGAGAGATCGTTTTATAACTGTGATTGTCAGACCTCGCAAGCACTGTTCAGAGTTTTCGCAGCGGCGGACGTAGTCGGTGGTGTTTCTCGTCCGTACGACGACGCGCGCGATGTTTCGGTGAGGGAGACATAGGATCTCGTTTTCTCGGGAGGTTAATACCATGGACCATCAAGTCGACGTTATTGCCGGAACCGGTCTGGGCCTTAATGCGCGAAAGAGTCACTGGCCGGCGCGGCTGGATTTTGTCCAGAGCGCGAGCGGATTGTTCCTCGGTCTTTTCATGTGGGGCCACATGGCTTTCGTGTCGACGATCCTGATCAGCAACGATGCATGTGGTGGGTGACCAAGATGTTCGAGGGACAGTTTATCCTCGGCAAAGCCTATTCCGGCATCGTAGCTGCGGTCGTCGCCCTGGTTTCGTTCCTGTTCGTGCTCCATGGCTTGCTCGCCATGCGAAAATTTCCTGCCAACTTTCGGTGGGCACGCCGCCGAACGCAATCGTGTTCGGAACCGGGCTGGTGCGCATTTCACAGATGATGAAGGCCGGCGTCTGGCTGAACCTTTCCGGCATCCTGGTCATAACGGCGCTGTGCGCGCTATTTTTATGAAAGCCATAAACGAATTGCAGAAGCCTATGGTAATCGACGCACTCACTGATCTAAATTAATCGACGAAATTCATAGGAACTTGTGGTGACAATCAACTGGCTGCTTATCTTTATTCCGATCGCCGTCGCGCTTGAGCACTTTTGGCCGCAGGCGCACACATGGATTTTTTTCACTGCCTGTGTGGCGATCATTCCCATTGCCCATCTCATCGTCGAGGCGACGGAGCACATCGCTTCACGGACGGGTGACGCCGTCGGCGGACTGCTCAACGCGACCTTCGGCAACGCCCCTGAGCTGATCATCGCGACGGTTGCCCTGAAAGCCGGGCTGTTCGACATGGTGCGGGCTTCGATCGCCGGCGCGATCCTGGCGAATCTTCTGCTGGCTCAGGGAGTCGCCTTCCTTCTCGGCGGACTGCGTTACCACAATCAGGAATACAACCCCGGCGCCACTCGGCTCTACAGCTCGATGATGCTCATCGCCGTCATCAGCCTGGTGGTGCCGAGTTCATTCAGCCGCTTCTTTTCGTCGGAGGCGACGATGCGCCAAGAGCAACTTCTCAACCTGGGCATGGCGTTCGTCCTCTTGATCGCCTATGGGCTGTACCTCCTGTTCATGCTCAAGACTCATCCCGAATTCTTTGCAGCCGCAGGCGGTCAGGAAGAACACCATGGCGAGGGCGAGCATTGGGGAATGCCAAGGGCGGTCGGCAGCCTGATTGTCGCCTCGGTATTGGCGGCGTGGATGAGTGAGATCCTGGTCGGCGCCGCCGAGGGGACCGGCAAAGCACTCGGTATGACGCAGACCTTCATTGGCATCGTCTTTCTGGCTATCGTCGGCGGCGCCGCCGAGAGTGGCTCGGCGATCGCCATGGCGCGGAAAAACAAGCTGGATCTCACCGTGGGCATCGCCCTCGGCAGTTGTATCCAAATCGCGCTATTTATTGCCCCTGCTCTGGTGCTCCTGAGTTATGCGGTGGGTCCCCAGCCGCTTGAGCTTGCCTTCGGCAGGGCCGAGATTGGCGCTCTGTTGCTCGCCGTATTGATCGGCGCGATGGTTTCGGGGGACGGGCGATCGAACTGGTATAAGGGCGTGCAGCTGATCACGGTCTACGTCATCATGGCATTCTTATTTTACTTCATGCCGGAGAAGCCGTGATGAACGATACCGGTGTTGTCGCAACGGGCGGCTTGCGCGAGCTGGGGCGCGCTTACTTGCGCCGACGCTATGGGTTTCTTTTCTACACGCTGCTGCTTACGATAGTGGCCGCTCCGGTTGTCACGGCTTTCGAGTTGCAGGGATCTCTGATTGAGTTTTTTCTCGCGGCCAACCTGCTTGCCGCGGTGATGCCTGTCGGCGCGGGGAGAGATCGCCGCATTCTACTGATCATTATAACCGTGTTGTGGCTGGCACGTCCGGCGACAGAGTGGTTTGATCATCCGGCACTCTCGGCGATGACACTCGGGATGTGGACGCTGATTGGGCTGGTTGCGGCGGCTGCTGCTTTGCGCTTCGCCATGCGTGCCACGGTGGTTGATGCCGAGCATCTGTACGCGGCCCTCAGCGCCTACCTGCTCGCCGGGATCTTTTTCGGAAACTTCTATTGGGTTCTCCAACAGATTTGGCCGGGCACCTTCGCGGTTACCGGCGATTTCTCACGCATGAGCGCGATCTACTTTAGCTTCGTCACAATCGCCACTCTCGGCTACGGCGACATCGTGCCGCGCAGCGATGTGGCGCGCGGTCTGGCAATCGTCGAAGGGGTCGGAGGGCAACTCTTCCTGGCGGTGATGGTTGCGCGGTTGGTGAGCCTGTATGCGCGCGGGACAACATCCGACTAGTCTACGTAGGTGCCGAAGCGGACGAGCCATGCGCGGCAACGGCGGGGACGGGGATTCGGCTAAAAAAGGGCGGGCTATGCGGTCTCGAAGTGGACGGTGTTCCGCCAAAAGAACGAGCGGTTCTCCAATCGGCTTTGACGCCCAAACAATTACGTTTTATGGCGCATTGAATCGATCGGCTATTGGGGATCATCGCGGTCTGAGAAAAAATCGTGGAACAGGAGAATGAACCACCGCTTGAATCGGCCGAGGCCAACACTCAAGCACCGGAAGCGCTTGCCGAAACGCCGGTTGCTTTGGACGCTCGTCGATCGTTATCGCGTCTTGTGCGAAAACGGTTGAAAAAATTTGTCGCGTTAGCGCCGCAAGTGCGCGCGGATGGGAATCCGAAGATTATCCATGATACGCGCGTTTGGAGCCGGCGTTTACAACAGGCGATCGATGCCTTGTTTCCCAAGCCGCGTCCGGCCAAGGTGCGACGCTTGCGCCGGACGCCTCGGCGGATTCGGCGCGTCCTCGGTGAATGGCGCAACTGCGATGTCCTGCTCGAGATCGTCGCGCGCCAGCACCGGCGCACGCGCAGCGAGGCCAAGCGGCAAGCCTGGACGATTGTCCGCGACTACCTGCTGCGGAAACGCGCTAAGGAGGTCGCCCGGGCGGGAAAAAGGCTGCTGCGCGAGGATCTTGGCGATTACGCCGACCGAGCCGAAAGAGTTTTGCGACAAGCCAGCGATGAAAGTCCGGACATTCTGATGCAGCGGCTCGGCGCCAGCGTGCAAGCAGCGTGGATCGCTTGGCAATCCGCCTTGGCGCGCGCACAGGAAACCTGCGCGGTGGTTGACTTGCACGCCTTGCGCATCGCTACTAAGGTTTTGCGATACCGCACCGAACTGCTTTTTGAGGTCGGCGCCAGGCCGCTGAAGGCCCAGCTCAATTCGCTGGCAGCTTTGCAGGATGTCATTGGCGTCTGGCACGACCGTCAAGTGTTCCACCGAGCGGTTGCCGAAGCGCTGGCGCGGGCGGAGGTTTTACTGAATGAGATGCCAGCGGTGCGAATACTTTTGGCGGATGTGGAAAAGGGCCACAGCTTGCAGGCGAAAGAAGTCGAGAAGATATTTCGCCTCGCGAACGACCATGCGGGGAATTATCAGAAGGAAAGTGAGAGCAACCAACCCCTAACCCCTCACGCCTCACCCCTCACGTAAGGGGTAAGTGGTAAGGGGTCAGGGGTAAGAAAGAACGAGGTAACTCTGTGAACAACAAAGACATGAATAAATTGATCAAGAAGGCGCGCAAGTTCGCCAAGCCGTTCCGTGTGACCGACGAAAAATTTCGCCTCAAGGACATCGACCCCGGCGACACCCTCGATCTGACCTCCGAGGACAAACCGAGCGCCAAGGAAGCGCTGGCCATCGGCATCGATGTGTTGACCGAGCTTCAGGACATGCTTTATGCCCAGGACAACTGGGCCGTGCTGCTGATCTTTCAAGCGATGGACGCCGCCGGAAAAGACGGCGCGATCAAGCATGTCATGTCCGGCGTCAACCCGCAGGGCTGCCAGGTTTTCTCCTTCAAGGCGCCGACCAGCGAAGACCTCGACCACGATTACCTTTGGCGATGTATCAAGTGTATGCCCGAGCGCGGCCGCATCGGTATCTTCAACCGCAGTTACTATGAGGAGACCCTGGTGGTGCGGGTGCATCGGCCGCTTTTAGAGAAGCAGAAGCTGCCGCCGGACCTGATCACAAAGGATATCTGGAAGGACCGCTTTCAGGATATCCGCAGCTTCGAGCGCTACCTGACGCGCAACGGCGTCGCCGTTCGCAAGTTCTTCCTGCATGTCTCCAACAAGGAACAGAAGAAGCGTTTTCTCGAGCGCATCGAGCAACCGGAGAAAAACTGGAAGTTCTCGGCCAACGACGCCAAGGAGCGCCAACACTGGGATGATTACATGAGCGCCTATGAAGATATGATCCGCAATACTGCGACGAAAGCGGCGCCGTGGTACGTCGTGCCGGCCGACAATAAATGGTTCACGCGGGTGATCGTTGCCGCAGCGGTCATCGATGCGCTGGCCGGGCTCGATCTGAAATATCCGAAAGTCAGCGCAGCAAAGTTGAAAGAGCTGGCGGCGGCAAAACGGACGTTGTAGGCGGCAAGGAATTATCGACCCCGGATGAACTTGCACAGCAACCGAGAATAGGCAGCATGAATCAGCATCCGACAGACGCAAAGGCAAGCCAGTCCGGCACCACCGCATTGCGCTTCGACGTGATCGCCGGCCTGACGGCCGCGGCGGTGGTTCTGCCGAAGGCCATGGCCTACGCGACGGTTGCCGGTTTGCCGGTTGCGGTCGGCCTGTATACCGCGTTCATCCCGATGGTGATCTACGCGCTGCTCGGCTCGTCGCGGGTGTTGAGCGTCAGCTCCACTACCACACTGGCGATCCTGGCCGGCACGCAGCTCGGTCTGACCGTGCCGGACGGCGACCCGGCGAAGCTCGTCACGGCGACCGCCACGCTCACCGCCCTGGTCGGCGCGATGCTGTTGCTGGCGAGGCTGATGCGTCTGGGGTTTGTCGCCAACTTCATTTCCGCGCCGGTGCTGACAGGTTTCAAAGCGGGGATCGGTTTGGTGATCGTGCTGGACCAGGTGCCGAAACTTCTGGGAATCCACATCGCCAAGCGCGGTTTCTTCTTCGACGTCGTCAGCGTCGCGCAGCACATTCCAGAAACCGCGCTGCTGACGCTCGCGGTTGCCGCCGCGACGTTCCTGGTGCTGATCAGCATGGAGCGTTTCCTGCCGCATTCCCCGGCGTCACTGGTCGCGGTTGGCGGCGGCATCGCCGCGTCGTGGTTGTTCGGCCTGCAGGCGTTGGGAGTCTCGACGATCGGCCTGATTCCGCAAGGATTCCCATCGCTCACGCTGCCGGATCTGGCGCTGATCGAGCAGTTGGTGCCGGGGGCGCTCGGGATGGCGCTGATGAGCTTCACCGAAACGATCGCGGTGGGTCGCGCCTTTACCGTCCCGGGAGATCCCCCCATCAATGCCAACCGCGAACTGGTCGCCACCGGGGCTGCCAATCTCGGCGGCGCGCTGTTCGGTGCCATGCCGGGCGGCGGCGGCGCCTCGCAGACTGCGCTCGTGCGCGGCGCGGGAGCCCGGTCGCAAAAGGCGTCGCTGGTGACAGCGGCTGCCGCGGCGGCGACCATGCTGCTGCTGGCACCCTTGTTGGGATTACTGCCAAACGCCACGATGGCAGCGGTGGTCATCGTCTACTCGGTCGGGCTGATCCAGCCAGTGGAATTCCTTGCCATCCGCAAGGTGCGCACGATGGAGTTTCGCTGGGCGCTGATCGCCTGTGCCGGTGTGCTGGTGTTCGGCACGCTCAAGGGCATCGTGGTGGCCATTATCGTGTCGCTGATCGGGCTGGCGAGCCAGACCGCATATCCGCGCGTGTCCGTCATCGGCCGCAAGCGTGGTACTGACGTGCTTCGACCACTGTCGTCCGAAAACCCCGACGATGAAACAGTCGAGGGCTTGCTGATCGTGCGGCCTGAGGGGCGCCTGTTCTTCGTCAATGCGCAATATGTCGCGGATCAGATCTTGGCACTGATCGCACAGTACAAGCCA
Organism: uncultured delta proteobacterium; assembly: GCA_963760795.1. Classification (GTDB taxonomy): domain Bacteria; phylum Desulfobacterota; class Binatia; order UBA9968; family UBA9968; genus DP-20. The sequence continues at coordinate 297,402 of CAVXEP010000012.1, read as the reverse complement.
CGCGTGGTGGTGTTTGACATGAGCCGGGTGCCCGATCTTGAATATTCGGCGCTGCGCATGTTGATAGAAAGCGAGAAGCGCGCTATCGAACTTGGCATCGTGAGTTGGCTAGTGGGTCTGAACCCCGGCGTGATCGAGGTTGTGCGAACCTCGGGGTATGATGAACTACTGGGGCGCGAGCGCATGCTGTTCGACGACCGCGAGGCGATCGCACGCTACCAGGCGCTGCAGGCGAAGGCGGGCGGCACGTCCTGATCAGAAGCGTTCCGCGCGCAGATTATCGTGAGAGCGACGCTTATGATTACTTGGCGAGATCTAACGGGCTCTGCAGATAACCACTGAGCGTGCGCATCGGGATCAGTGTCAATTGCGTGTTGATCGGCCCCAGGGAAACCGCGCGCAGATGGACCACGCGAGCCGGATTGCTCAGACAGTCGAACTAATATGATCACCGCTGGTTTCATCCTGATCGTGCTTTTGTTTAGTCTGATCTCCCGCCGGTTGGAGCGAACCCTCGTTACGGCGCCGATTCTTTTCACCGCGGCTGGGCTGCTGATCTGCCTACTGCCGCCGCAACTGACCACCTTGGAGCTTGAGCGGACGGTGTTGCTACACATTGCCGAGCTTGGCCTGGTCATGCTGCTCTTCACCGACGCCGCCCATATCAACCTGCAAGTGCTCAAGGGCAACTACAATCTGCCGGTCCGCCTCCTGAGTGCCGGTATGTTGCTTACCATCCTACTCGGAACGGTTTTCGCCTTGGTGGTCATTGATGGGTTGTCTGTCTGGGAGGCGGGAATCCTCGCCGCGATCCTGGCGCCGACCGACGCCGGCCTTGGGCAGGTGATCGTCAACAGCTCGCGGGTGCCGCTGCGGATTCGTCAGTCTCTTAGCGTCGAAGCCGGCGTCAACGATGGGCTCTCGGTGCCTTTTCTGATGTTCTTTATCGCCTTGGCCGTGGGTACCACCGAAGGCACCGGCGTGGTGCTGACGAGATTCTTCAAAGAGCAACTCGCCTACGGTACGTTTGTCGGCCTCGGCATCGGGCTGGGCGGCGGCTGGCTGCTGGGTCTGGCTCAGCGCAGGAACTGGATGGCGGCGGAGCGGCAGACACTCGGGCTGGTCACTCTTCCGCTGCTCTGCGTGGTGGTGTCCGAGGCCGTCGAGGCGAGCATGTTCATCGCGGCGTACGTTGGCGGGCTGGCCGTCCAGGTGGGCTTTGCACCCGCCGGCAAGCGGGCCACGGAATTCGCCGAGGATTGGGGACAGTTGCTAAATTTCTTTGTTTTCTTTTTATTCGGCTTGTTCGTCGGGCGGGTCTGGACAAATTTCAGCCCAAGCCTGGTACTGTATGCGGTCCTCAGCTTGACAGTGGTGCGGATGGTGCCGGTGGCTCTGGCGCTCGCCGGCACCGGTCTGAGTCGGTGGACTGTGCTGTTCATGGGCTGGTTCGGTCCTAGGGGGCTGGCGTCCATCGTTCTCGGTTTGGTTTATCTGGAGGGACAAGCGAACCTGCCGGGTGAATCGACAATCCGGTTGGCGGTCATGGCGACCGTGCTGCTCAGCATTTTTGCCCATGGGCTGAGCGCATTGCCGGCGATCGGGCTTTATGTCAGTAGACTCTCGTTTTTGAATTCCATGGCATCAGAGTTTCAGGCTAGCGAGGAGACGGCCACCGGTTGACATATCCTGGATGTTGGTTCGGGGCTAATCGATCTAATTTTTTGGTAAATTTGATAGGAGGAAACGTTAATGGCAAAGGATGCAAACAATATCAAGATTGTTGGTTTGTTGGTGGAAGTCGCTAAGTTGGATACGGTCTATCGCGATATCCATCTGCGCCGGGCGCGCGAACTTTTGAGTTCCACCCTGGATGAAATCGCCTATCGCGCCATTGGATCTACCGGTGAGGAGATCGACGACCTCGTGCGCCGCAGCCGCACGGCGGTGTTGCACCGCGAGTGGACGCAAGCGGCCGAGCTGTCGGCGCGGATCGAAAGCCAGCGCCAATGGGCTGGCGAAGATGCGCAACCTGGCCGTCATGGGAAAGGATGTCTACGACGCGGATGCGGTTGTTTTTGAACCCTTCTCACCCGGTAAACACCTTGGAGCGGAGGCCCTGGCAGGGCAAGCGGAACTTCGCACTCAGTTGACTAACGCCTTTGCATCGCTGGCGAAACTGGACAGCGCTAGCAGCGCATTCTATGACAAGCGGCGCGGCTATTTTGCCGCGCTGGAACTGAAAAGCGCAGCCACTTCGCAAAAGGGTTCGCAGCGCGATCGGGCTCAAGTGGAGCAGCTGGCCATGGAAGCCGCGGAACGCGGCGACGCCGCCGCGCTGCAACGGCTGGCGAAAGAGCTGCAGGACTGGAAAGAGAGCGGCGCCGCGGCCGCCCCGGGGAGCGCCCCGGTGGAGCTCAGCCGCTACCAATGTCCCATCGATCTTTCCGTGCCGTTTCCACCTCAAGTGATCGAGCGGGCTCGCGATCTCGGACTGGTGCAAGCGCGCACGGCGCCATTGGCCGAATTGGCCAAGGTTCGGGAAGCCATTTACACCCATGTCGACCAGCCGGTGCCGTCCAATCCGGATATGGAACGTGAGGGGGTGCTGCGCTCGCGCGCCCTGGCTGAGCTGGGAATTCCCGCTGAACTCGACACCGAAGAGAGTCGGGTGCTCGCGGGACAGTTCATTCAGCAGATCTTTGTCAATTCAGGAGGAGCGCGCTACCTGCCGCCGCCGACTGCGGAAACCGTGCTGCTGGAAGACTTCGCCGAAGATGAATCGGCCGACGCGCCGTCAAAGCTTTTGGCGGCATTGGGGTTTGCTAAACGAGTTGGCCACTCTCGTATCGAGATCGAGTCCACGCTCATGCGTCGCGGAAGCGAAATCCTCCAGAACGACCTCGGTCTGGACCCGGTCGAGTTTCGCCTGGTTTGCATTCCCTATGATCTATATGCGCGCTTTGGCCGCGAGCGGGGTTTCGGAAAATGGCCGCATTGGACCCATTTGGACGGCTACCAAGTCATGGCCGGCAATCGCTTGCGCGCTCTCGCTGGCGGCGATAGCCGCTTCGGCGGGCTTTACGATCTGGTGAGCATCAGCCCGAGCGATGGCAATGAAGGGATATACTCGCGTTTCGCGGTCGTGCGGCGCGCGCGTCAGACATTGCGGTGGCGGTGATGGATCTCATTGCTCAATCCTTAACGGCAGGTCGAAGGACAAACTTCGCCAGAGCGAAATGACAATAATTCGGGAGATCAGAGCCAGAGAATGACGGTCTGAATCAAGGCTTTTACCGTCAAGGGATTCGTCCCATGGCCAGCGAATTTTTTCCGGCCTGACGTCTGAATGAAGCGCGCATGTGGCTGAATGCGCAAATAGGACGGGTCATACAACGTTTCTTTGCAGTCTCGCTTCGATACGGACGACCAAAGGAGAACAACATAGTGAAAGAAAAAGTTTTCATAATCATAGGGATGGCGCGTTTTGCACTAACCGTTGCAGCGGCGCCGATTATCGTCACGGGCTGTGTGGTCTACGAGCCGGTTCCTGCTTACGCCCCTGCAGCCAGCAGCTTTGACCGGTCGTGGAACGCTGCCCTAGGCGCGGCGCAAGATGTCGGCATCCGCATCCTGTCTGAAGATCGCGCGCGGGGAGTTATCACCGGCGCCAACGATAGCCGCGAAGTGGCGATCATGGTCATGACCCAGGCGGACGGAAGAGTCCGCGTGGAAATCTCAGCGCGCGGCCCTCAGGGCGGGGATGCGAAATTGGCCAGCGATATCTCACGCGCCTACGACCGGCGGATGGGACGATGAGCGAGGGTTAGAGCGCGAAAGCCGAAAACCAGGGCATTGTTGTGGACCCTATGTCTAACATGGAATGACAGGGTTCAGGGCTGCGAGCTCTGTGCTTCTGTTGAATGCCATTCTTTTTTCTTGCTTGGCGGCCTCTACCACTACGCCTGAATGGTTGGGGAAATTTATTCCACGCGGCGAAATGTTACGTTTGGATGAAACTTTTTTGGCTGGCCGCGCGTGGCTTGGTTTCCCATGGCGCAATGCTAAAATCACCTCTAGCTTGAATTCAAGCTTTATTTTTATCCCGCGGGGGCGAACGATCTAGCCGTTTTTCTGTCGCTGGTTTTTTGCCCCGTTCGCCGAGCTTGCGACTGATACAGAGGTAAAGGAGACAAAATGAAATATATGGTCAACTGCGGTTTACGTCCTGACAAAAGCCGTGACGGATTCATAGCCTTGATCAAAGGTGGACCGGCTGACGAATCTTGGGAGTTGATTCGGAAACGTGTCGTCGTCGAACATGCATTTAAAGTTGGCACGGTGCCGGGCTTTTACATGCTTATGGAGTGCGAATCTGAAGACGAAGTCCGCAGCCATATCGGCAGGATGCCGAGCATCCGCGATGGTTGGGTCGATTACCAAATCGATCCGATAAATGCGGTTGCGAAGTTCGACTGATGCCAGCTGCGTCGGTTGTGTCGTAGCAACGTCAATATGACTGTTAACAGCAACGCGATTGTGTCAGGTCGGTCTATTGGGTTGAGTCGTCAGCATACCGAATTCTGGATCGCCATAGCGAGACGCTGGAAGCAATCGTCGAGGCGCAAAAACCGATCAAGGCCGTAGCTTATCTCTCAGCTGAATTTTTGACGTAACCCCATCTGGGCAACAGCCTGATCAACCTCGGTATCTGGCAGGCGACAGAGAAGGCGGTCGCCCAAGTGGGACAAAACTTGGCTGATCTTCTGGAACAGGAAGAAGAGCCGGGCCTGGGCAACGGCGGACTCGGCCGCTTGGCAGCTTGCTACATGGATTCGCTCGCGACGCTCAACGTGCCCGCGATTGGCTACGGCATACGTTACGAATTTGGAATTTTTGATCAGGCGATTCGCGACGGCTGGCAAGTGGAACTCACGGACAAATGGCTGCGCTTCGGCAACCCCTGCGAGATCGTTCGCTCGAATAGCGTTCGATATAAGTTCGCGGCGCACCGAACGCTATTGCGACGAGCAGGGCCGCTATCGCATCCGCTGGATTCCCGAAAAAGTCGTCAAAGGCGTCGCCTACGACACTCCTGTGCCCGGTTACCGAGTGCCTACCACAAACCTCCTTCGACTATGGAATGCGGAAGCCGCAGAATCGTTCGATTTCGAAGCGTTTAACGTTGGCGATTACTACGGCGCGGTCGATGAGAAGATCATATCGGAAACTATCTCGAAAGTGCTCTATCCGAATGACGAGCCTGAGGCTGGCAAGCGACTGCGCCTGGCGCAGCAGTATTTCTTCGTCTCCTGCTCGCTGCAGGACATGATCCGCTTGCATCTGATACGGGGCAAAAAGCTCGACGCGTTCGATTCCTATTGGGCCGCGCAATAGAACGACACCCATGCGTCGATTGCCGTTGCGGAATTAATGCGGCTTCTCGTCGACGAGCATTTGATGGATTGGGATCAGGCCTGGGAGAATTACCCAGCGGACTTGCGGCTACACCAATCACACGCTGCTTGCGGAGGCCCTTGAGAAATGGCCGCTGGCGCTTTTCGGCAAGCTTCTGCCGCGTCACCTCGAAATCATTTACGAGATCAACCGCCGGTTCCTCGACGAATTGCGATCCCGCTATCCCGACGATGATCAGCTTCTCGGCGCTTGTCACTGATCGATGAAGCCGGGGAAAAATATGTGCGCATGGCTCATCTTGCGAGCGTAGGCAGTCACGCGATCAACGGCGTCGCGGCGCTCCATTCGGAGCTTCTCAAACAAACCGTGCTCCGCGATTTCTACGCCGTGGCGCCGGAAAAATTCCTTAACGTCACCAATGGCGTGACACCGCGGCGTTGGATAGCGCTCAGCAATCCAAAACTGAGCGCGCTGATCACCGACAAAATCGGCGATCGATGGATTTCGGATCTCGAAGATGAGCTTGAAGCGCATCGAGCAGTGGTCGACGATCCGGGTTTTCAACGCGAGTGGCAAGCGACCAAATCCGACAACAAACGGCCTTGGCCGCCTTCATCAATAAGCGCGCCGACATCACTGTGGATCCGCAGTCGCTCTTCGACATTCAGGTGAAGCGGCTGCACGAATACAAGCGGCAGCACCTGAACGTGCTCTACATCATCACTCTTTATAACCAGCTCAAGCGCGTTTCCGGAGACCGCAGTAACGCCGCGCACTGTGATCTTCGGCGGCAAAGCTGCTCCCGGATACCGCATGGCTAAACTGATCATCAAGCTGATCAACTCCGTCGCCGCGGTCGTCAATCAGGATCCAGAAGTCTCTGAGGTTCTCAAGGTTGTTTTCATGCCGGACTTCAACGTCAAAAACGGCCAGCGCGTCTACCCCGCCGCCGATCTTTCAGAACAGATCTCCACGGCAGGCAAAGAGGCCTCAGGCACAGGCAACATGAAATTCGCCATGAACGGTGCGCTGACGATCGGCACGTTGGACGGAGCCAACATTGAGATCCGCGACGCTGTGGGCCATGAAAATTTCTTTTTGTTCGGCTTGACGGCTGAGGAGGTTGGAAAGCGTAAAAGCGAACGGTTACGACCCGCGCAGCACTTATGAAGCAAACCCAGATCTGCGCGAGGCCATCGACCTTATCGATTCGGGATTTTTCTCCAACGGCGATTGCGAGCTTTTTCGCCCGCTCGTGGAATCGCTGCTCAACCGCGATGACTACATGCTCTTGGCCGACTATCAGGCCTATGTGGACTGCCAACAGCGAGTGAGTGAGGCGTACCGCGATCAGAAAAACTGACGCGCATGTCGATCCTCAACAGCGCTCGGTTGGCCGCTTTTCTTCGGATCGCTCGATCCGGGAATATTGCCGCGATATCTGGAACGTATAGCCCGTTAACAACAGGATCAAGTGAACGCCAGTGTTTTCAGAATCGCAAGCCGCGAGCTCTCCTCTCGGCGCCAGTGACTATCCCGGTGGCGTCAACTTCAGCGTTTTTTCGAAAAACGCCGCGTTGATCGAGCTGTTGTTATTCGACGACGAAAACTCCGCGCAGACGGCAACGGTCATACCTCTCGATGCTCACCGGCACCGCACCTATCACTACTGGCATGTCTTTGTTCCCAACCTTAAACCAGGCCAGGTTTATGGCTACCGAGCCCATGGCCGTTCGCGCCGGAACGAGGTTTTCGCTTCGATGGCGAGAAAGTTCTCCTCGACCCTTATGGTTTGGCCGTGGCGTTCCCCGAACGCTATAACCGCGAAGCCGCGAGCCGGCCCGGCGACAATGCCGCGGTAGCGATGAAAAGCGTCGTCGCCGATCCCGCTCGCTACGACTGTGAAGGCGACTTGCCGCTGAAGCGACCCTTCGCCGAGACGGTGATCTACGAGCTTCATGTGCGCGGCTTCACGCGTCATCCCAGCTCAGGCATAGCATCGGTGAATAGCGGTTCTATGCCGGATTGATCGAAAAAATTCCCTACCTCAAAGATTTGGCGTCACCGCCGTCGAGCTTTTGCCGGTTTTTCAGTTCGATCCTCAGGATGCACCAGGTGGCCGCGTCAACTACTGGTTACCAGCCGTTTCATTTTTCGCGCCGCATCATGCCTACAGTTCGCGCAAGGAACCGCTCGACGTGCTCGATGAATTTCGCGACATGGTGAAGGCGCTGCACAGCGCCGGAATCGAAGTCATTCTCGATGTGGTCTTCAATCACACCACCGAAGGCAGCGTGATGACCTACCTTGAGCTATCGCGGTTTCGCCAACAACTTCTACTACATCCTTGAAAAGGACAAATCGCGTTATGCCGATTACACCGGCTGCGGCAACACGCTCAACGCCAACCAGCCCATGTGCGCCGGTTGATTCAGGATAGCCTGCGCTATTGGTGACGCAGATGCACGTCGACGGTTTTCGCTTCGATCTCGCATCTATCCTGTCGCGCGACGAGAGCAGGTCTTCCGATGCCGAATCCGCCGGTCCTCTGGGATATCGAATCGGATCCCTTGTTGGCAGGCACCAAGCTGATCGCGGAGGCGTGGGATGCCGCGGGTCTTATCAAGTGTGAAGCTTCGTGTCGACACTTGTCAGGAGTGGAATCCGATTCCGCGACGATGTGCGCCGGTTTTTGCGGGGCGATAACACTCAGTGTCCATCCCATGCGCTATTGCAGTCCATATTTCCCACTAGGACTAACGAGCAGAGCTCAATTTCTCACCTGCCACACTTTTACTCTCAATATCTGTCTCTTACAACTATAAACACAACAATCACCATAACAATCACTTCATTAATTCTAACTCCCAACACAATCCATTAACCTACCAATTCAATCAAAACTTTCTTGCGCTGGGATGCTCAGCTGCATATTTCTTATCGACAAGTGCCATAACCAACAACAATGCTATTGTCATATATCGATATAAGCCAATGGTGTGATGGCGCTTGTTAGAGCGGCAAGCCGCGATCTTCCGGTCTGTGAAGCCTCAACACCTCACGAGCAATCAATTTTTTTTTTTTCATTTTTTTTCACCACGAGCTTTCGGTCTGGGTAAACAATCCACCTGTCACCTTGTTGGTGGCGACTGAGATCTGTTCTTGTTCATTGAGCTTCTCGGTCAGAGGGTGGTCGTTGAAGCCTTGGTATTTCCCTCGGGCTAATTCTAAGACGCGCCATACGGTACTGTCTTTGAGCCTGCGTTTACACGGCCGCCCTCGGTGGCCGTGAACCACGCCCTTGGCTCCAGCCTTAATGACCCGGGCTTTGACCCGGTAACATTGCCGTTCGCTGAGTCCCATCACCAGTGCGGCTTGTCCCACGGTCAGTTCCTTGCGATCCACCCGTTGTATTACTTCTAGTCGTTTCTCGTCTTTCATTGTCAGAGTGGTCATCCTTCCACCCTGTCATAATTACCTTGTCGTTAACCCCTGTCAGAATCGTGTTGCTACTATAATTATAGGTTTTTTTAATTGTCGCTTTAAGGTAAAGACTGTTGCCTGGTGCGTCACGTCAACCGCACTGAAGATTAATTGAGGCTGCTCATGAGTTTATCGGCAAAAATATTTCTCGGCTTAGGTCTGGGCATTGCGACGGGTATTTTCCTCGGCGAGATCACGGCTCCGCTCAAGGCCGTTGGCGCAGCCTACGTCCAGTTGCTGCAGATGGCCGTGCTCCCCTACATCATGATTACTCTGATGTCGGGCCTCGGTAAATTGAAATACGCAGAGGCTGTCCGGCTTTCGTTGCGCGTCGGCAGTCTGCTGGTGCTGATCTGGGCGTTGACCTTCGCAGTCTTGTATATCTTTCCGCTCAGTTTTCCCAATTGGCAATCCGCCTCGTTCTTTAGCTCGACGCTGATCGAGCCGCCGCAGCGATTCAATTTCCTTGAGTTCATCCCCAGCAACCCTTTCTATTCGATGGCTAACAACATCGTGCCGGCGGTGGTGCTTTTCAGCATCGCGGTGGGCCTTGCCCTGATGGGGATCGAGAGCAAGGCGCCACTGATTGCCGCCTTTGATGTCATGGAAGAAGCACTCAAGCGGGTCACGAAATTTGTCTCCAGACTCACCCCGCTCGGTATTTTCGCGATTGCCGCGAGCACCGCCGGCACCATGGATATCGAGCAATTGAGCCGCTTGCAGGTCTATATCATCGCCGATATTTTGGCCGCCCTGTTGATGACCTTTGGCGTGCTCCCTGCGCTCATCATGGTGCTGACGCCGCTCGGTTACCGGGAAATCGTCCGGGCCACAAAAGACGCGCTGTTAATGGCGTTCGCCACCGACAATTTGCTGATCGTCATACCGATGCTGACTGACCATGCCAAGGAACTGCTGCGAAAGGGAGCAGGCGCGAGCGTCAGCGCCGAATCTGAGCATAGCGTAGACGTGATCGTGCCGATTTCCTTCAATTTCCCTAACGTCGGCAGGCTGTTCCAGCTGCTTTTCATCCTGTTTGCCGCTTGGTTCACCAAGACCGCCATCAGCCTTGCGGGGTATGTCAATTTAACAGTGTCCGGTCTGTTAAGCTTTTTCGGCAAGCCGGTTGCCGCCATGCCGTTTTTGCTGGATCTGCTTCACCTACCCGCGGACATGATGCAACTTTACCTCGCCTCGGGGATTTTCGTTGCGCAATTCGGCACTTTGGCCTCGGCGATGCACCTATTTACCCTTGCGGTGCTCGGCGGCTATGCCATGGCCGGGACTCTGCGTTTTCAGTGGAAGCGCTTGGTTCCCGTGACAGCGCTTACGGTGGGCTTGCTCGCGGGCGCGGTAATTGGCGCGCGCGCCTATTTTTCATTTGCGGTTCAGAACGCCTACGACAGGGATAAGATCATCGGCCAAATGCAGCCGTTATTCGCCACCGGCCCTGCCAAGCTCGACAAATCAGCGCCGCCGCCATTGCCGATGGATTCGTCGCAATCGGGGCTGAAAAAAATCCGTGCCCGGGGTGTGATCCGAGTCGGCTATCTCGAGGATAATCGTCCCGCTAGTTTCTTTAACGGCAAGGGAGAACTTGTCGGCCTGGATGTTGAAATGGCGCATATTCTGGCGCGTTCTCTCGGTGTCGGCCTCGAGTTCGTGGCCGTCGATCGCGGCAAGATGTTTCAGCAGCTCAGCGAAGGTTACTTTGACATCGTCATGTCGGGAATGGTGGTGACTCCGGAACGCGCCGAGGCCGCGAGTCTCTCGACGCCCTACATGGAAGCCACCATGGCATTGGTAGTCCAAGACTATCGTCGCTCTGAATTCAGCAGCCGTGAAGCCCGGCAAAAACTCCAGGCGCCGAAGCTGGCCATTTTGAATGTCCCCTATTTTATCTCATTCGTGCGCGAGCATCTGCCCAAAGCAGAGTTGGTGATCGTGAATTCCGCCGAAGAGTTTTTTCAACCCAAGGAAAAAACTTTCGACGGCTTTGTTTATAGCGCCGAGGCGGGATCGGCCTGGAGCCTGCTCTATCCGGAATACGCGGTTGTGATGACGCAACCGCCGATCGCGCTACCGGTGAGTTATGCGATGGCGCGCGGTGACCGGGAGCTGGTCGATTACGTCAACGCCTTGGTGGAACTTAAAAAGAGCGACGGCACCTTTAAAAAACTTTATAACTATTGGGTCCTGGGACAATTCGCCACAGATAAGCAACCCCGCTGGTCGGTGATCCGCAACCTGCTGCATTGGGTCGATTAAGCGAGCATCAGTCTTAGCGGCGGTGTGGTCATGAATAGAAAACGCGGCTGATTGAGTGTTGGTCCCGAGCGCCGTCAAGGGGCGAGTGGAAAGGGGAGAACCGTCATCCGCGATCGATGAATGGTACAAAGACGGTTTCAGTGTTCAGGTCTCAGGATCGGAATTGATTTTAACCCCAGGCTTCCAGGGCCGATAGATGAAATTTGTGAAGCAGAAATACATTCTCTATGACAAAACTTTATGACTTGCCTCGGCAGTTTCCGCTGGCGCTTGGGATCTTGTTTTGGTTTAGTAGCGCAGCGGCCGCGCACTCCGGAATCGTCGATGGCTATGGATGTCATCACGGTCCGGACAAAGTCAGTTATCACTGTCACCAGGGGGCGTTCGTTGGCCGGACGTTTAAATCGAAAGAAGAGTTTCTGCGCCAGTTGCGCGGCGGTAAATCCGAACAATTGTCGCCGAAAAACAACCCACCTCTGCCGGAGAAGAAAAGTGATTAGATTTTAGCTCACGGCTAATAGCGGGTCTTGCACCCGCATTAGTTGGGTAACGACTAACGCAGAAGAAGGAGCTGATCCCATGAATGCACCCTCCACGCCTGATCTGGAGCTCGAGAAGCGTCTATCCGGAAGACTGCTAGATGTCCTCATCCGGGCCGGGTTGGTCTTCGCTATGGCGGTGTTATGCTACCAGATCTTTTCGCCGTTTCTTGCTCTGATGGTGTGGGCGCTGATTCTGGCAGTGACGCTTTATCCGGCGCATCAAAAGCTGGCGCACAGAATGGGAGAGAAACAGGGGCTTGCGGCCACCCTGCTGGTGCTGGGTGGCATCGTGCTGATCGGAGTGCCTACTGCTGTGCTGTTGGCCTCGCTCGGCGATTCAGTTCATGATTTCATCGGCAGCGTGCGCGACAACACCCTGCAGATTCCCGCACCGTCGCCGGGGGTTGCCGAGTGGCCGATCGTCGGCAAGAGGGTCCATGGTCTTTGGTCGCGGGCTCATGCGGATTTGCCGGCAGTCGTTCAGAGCCTGCAGCCGAAGCTCGGTGACCTGGCTAAACACGCGCTGGGGATTGTTGCCGGCATCGGCGGCGCGCTGCTGCTGTTTCTGGTCTCCTTCATCATTGCCGGAATCATCATGGCCTTCGGCCAGGCGGGCGCCAGAAGCACCGCGTCCATTTTCGATCGCATCGTCGGCACAGGGCAGGGCGAAGAATTTGCAAAGCTGTCCACGGCGACCATTCGCGCGGTGGCATTAGGTGTCCTCGGCGTGGCGTTCATCCAGGCCATCGTCGTCGGCTTGTTATTGATGATCGCCGGCGTTCCATTTGCAGGCGTACTCGCATTGATCGTGCTGGTGCTGGGAATCGCGCAGGTGCCGGCGCTGCTGGTCACTGTGCCGGTCATCGTCTATATCTGGATGAGCGGCGACTACGGCACCGTGGCGGCCGTTATTTACACCGTGCTGCTGGTAGTTGCCGGCATGCTCGACAACGTGCTGAAACCGCTGCTGCTGGGTCGAGGTGTCGATGCGCCGATGGTCGTAATTCTGCTGGGCGCGTTGGGCGGCTTGGCAACCCACGGCGTCGTGGGGATGTTCGTCGGCGCAACCCTGCTGACCCTGGGTTATCAGATCTTCATGCGGTGGGTCGCTAACAATCCTGACAAGGCGGCGGCGGAGCACAAATCTCAGGCTGCGAGCTGAGTTGATATGTGGGGCAGGTCTGTCAATAGGTTGCGAATGCGGGCGGTGGGGCTGGCGGGGGCCGTGGCCGTGTTGCTCAGCGCCTGCACGACGGTGGGGCCTGACTTCACGCGACCGCAAGTGCCCTCCTGGCTGGCCGGTTGGACCGGCGGTTCACTCGAGTCGCTGCGCATTGCGCCGCGAAGTCCACGCAGCGGGCAAATACCGGAGTGGTGGCGCACCTTCAATGATCCCGTCCTCGAGCAGCTCGTTGCCGAGGCGCAACGCGTGAATCCAAACGTGCGCACCGCCGGTCTGCGCATCATGGAAGCGCGCGCCCAACTCGGGATTGCCGGCAGCACGCGCTACCCGCAGTTTCAGCAGGCCACCGGCGAGGTGCTCTGGGCGGGAGAGAAAAGGGCAGGCGCTAGTGACATCAGCGCGGTGTTTTTCAACGCCGGGCTGCAGATGGGCTGGGAGCTCGATTTTTGGGGCAAGTTCAGGCGCAGCATCGAGGCCGCGGATGCCGGCTATTTTGCCAGCATCGCCCAGTACGATGACCTGCAGGTGCTGATGGCCGCCCAAGTGGCCAGCTTCTACTGTTTGATCCGTACCGTGGAAGCGAGGCTGGTGATCGCTCGCGAAAATGCAGCCCTACAAAAGCGCAGCTTGGAGATTACCGAGCGGCTATTCAAGGGTGGCACCGAGTCCGAATTGGATGTGCAACAGGCGAAGGCCTTGTATCTTGGCACGCTGGCCACCATACCTCAGCTGGAGGGCGCGCAACGCCAGACAGAAAATGCACTGAGCACATTGCTCGCCAGAGCTCCGGGCCCATTACCTGAAATGGCCGCGGGCAAAGACGTGATCCCGCAGGCTGAACTGGACGTCATCGTAGACATGCCGGCTGATTTGCTGAGCCGCCGCCCGGACATCAGGGCGGCAGAAATGCAGTTGGCCGCTCAGTCCGCCCTGATCGGCGTGAGCGTGGCGGACCTCTATCCATCGATATCGCTGTTGGGATTTGTTAGCCTGTCAGCCACGACTTTGAGTGGGGCGCCGTCGGTGCTGAGTGGGAGCTTCGGCCCGAGCCTGGTCTGGAACGTGTTCGACTATGGCCGACTCACCAACGCCGTACTGGTCCAGGACGCCCGATTCCAGCAGTTCTATGAACAGTATCAGGACTCGGTGTTGCGGGCGGCCCGCGAGGTCGACGACGCGGCGGTTGGCTTCGCCAAAACCGGAGAGCAGATCGCGCTGCTCGCAGACGCCGTAAAGGCCGCGCAGCGCTCGCTGGACATTGCCACCCTCCAGTACCGGGAAGGGCTGACCGACTTCGAGCGCGTGCTCGACTCTCAGCGAACGCTGTTCAGCCAACAGGACCTTCTGGTCAACAACCGTGGCAACCTGACACAGAACCTGATTGCCCTTTACAAGGCGATGGGTGGCGGCTGGGAGCAGGGCCGCACCGGCCCGTGCTGGACGATGCGACGCGGGAAACCATGGGCCAACGCAGTAAATGGAAAGGCATACTGGACGACCCGCTACCGGCGCCCGGCGCTGATGCTCCACAAAGCCGTCCCGGAACGGCAAGACCATGAGTCAAGAATCCACGAAGCCGGACGAGACCCCAGCCCCGATTGGAGAGACAACGTCGCCGCCGTCCAAGCCGGACGAGTCCCCGGCTCCGATAGGAGAGAAATCGCCGCCGTCCGCGCCTGGCAAGGGAAGCCGGCTGGGCGCGATCATCGTGCTGATACTGATCGTCGCGAGCCTGGCCTGGTATTTCGTTTCGGATCGGCTAACCCCGTACACCTCGCAGGCCAGGATTCAGGCCTTCGTCGTGCCGGTGGCGGCCGAGGTATCGGGCACAGTACTGAAGGTGTACGTCAAGAACAACGATGAGGTGCAGCCCGGGCAGCGCCTGTTCGATATCGATCCGAGCCAGTACCGGATCGCGCTTGAACGCAGCCGTTCAGACTACGAGTCGGTGCGTCTTTCGGTCAATGCCTCGACGGCGGCGGTGGAAGCGGCCAGGGCGTCACTGCAGGCGGCTGTGGCAAATCATGTCTACGCACGGCAGGATGCGACGCGACTGGAAGAGATCCATGCCGAAGATCCAGGCGCGCTCTCTGTCCGCCGCGTCCAGAGTGCACAGGCCAGCCGGATCACGGCCCAAAGTCAGGAGAAGAAAGCCGAGGCGGATCTGCGCAGGCCCAGGAAACAGCGGGCGAAAGCGGTGAAAAGAACGCGCAACTGTTGAGTGCACGCGCGGCGATCGAGAAGGCCGAGCTGGATCTCAAACGTACTCAAGTGGTCGCGCCCGCCCGCGGTTCGGTCACCGACCTGCGCACCGACGTCGGGCAATTTGCGCAGGCCGGCGCGCCGGCGATGACTCTGATCGCCATGCACGATCTCTGGATCAGCGCGGACATGACCGAGAACAACCTCGGCAACGTCAAACCCGGCGATAAGGTGGCGATCGTGCTCGACGTGATGCCGGGCGAAGTGTTGAAGGGGCGCGTACGCAGCGTAGGTACCGGCGTCGGTCCCGGAAAGCAACCTCAACCCGGCACCCTGCCTGCGGTCGAGAACAGCCGCGACTGGCTGCGGCAGGCACAGCGCTTCCCGGTGGCCGTGGAGTTCGACCCGTCCGAACGGGAGCGACTGCGTGGGGTGCGAATGGGCGGCCAGGCCGACGTGCTGATCTACACGGGAGACCACCCCGTGATGAACTGGCTTGCCGGGGTCTTCATCAGATTGATGAGCTACTTTTCGTATCTCTATTGATTGCCGCAGATGGACCGGGCTGACAAAGCAATACTGCGGTTGGGCGTAGGCCTGGGCCTGTCCGCGCTGATCGCCTACGGACTGGCGCTGCCGATGCCATTCGTGGTCTGCGTGTTGACTGTGTTGTTGCTCTGCAAGCCAGGGCCGCCGATCCCGTTCCTGAAGGGCGCGGTGATGGCCATGGTCATCGCTGCATTGTTGGTGGTGGGCGTGCTGATGGTTCCAATCCTGGAAAACTACGCTGTCACCGGCATCCTGCTGACCGGCGCATTCCTCTACGCAGTGTTCTTCGCTGGCGCGCGCAGTGCAAATCCGTTGACGATCTTTCTGGTGATTGCCATTACGTTTATTCCGGTGGCCGGCGTCGCCGAGCAGGCTTTGGCCACCGGTCTGGCCGTGGCCGTTGGTGTCGGGCTCGGCACCGGAGTTCTGGTCAGTGGCGTTTCCCACGCTTTTTTTCCGGATGCTCCCGCGCCAGCTCAAGTCGCAGCGCCGCCCGCCGCCGTCAGTCCGGAAACGGC
The DNA here is from genome assembly GCA_963760795.1 of uncultured delta proteobacterium. Classification (GTDB taxonomy): domain Bacteria; phylum Desulfobacterota; class Binatia; order UBA9968; family UBA9968; genus DP-20. The sequence goes on along the minus strand of CAVXEP010000012.1, from coordinate 281,239 downwards.
AAGCTGGGCTGCTATGCAGGCCACGCTGGTCGTCATGCCCGTCTTCGTCCTGGCGCTGACCAACCCGGCCTTCTATCTGGCAGCCATCATGAAAACGGTGACACTGGGCCAGCAGGCCGGAGCCACCAACGCGCAGTCGGCCGGACGCGAGTTGGTGGGGTCCACCCTGATGGGAGCATGGATGGCGGCACTGGTCTGGTTCGGCCTTACCCTGCGGCCGAACTTATGGATGCTGATATTATGGATGGTGGCTGCAGCGCTATGGGCTGGCGCAAAACTATTTGGAGTTAGGCCGACTGCTTTTGCACCCTCGTTCTGGGCTAACGCTCTGGTGACGATGCTGATCCTGCTGGGGCCCGCCATCGAGGATTCCGACAACGGCAAGGACGTCTACGCCGCTTCCATCGTCCGCGTCACCCTGTTTGTCGGGGTGGCGCTCTACGCGTGGGCAACGGTGTGGGCGCTTGAACGCTGGCGTGCCTCAAGATCCAGAGCGCTGGTCTTCAGGCGCACCTGAACAAAGGAGTCGCACAATGCTGATGATCCTGATGATTGGGCTGCCGATCATGCTGGTATGCCTGACGTTGCAGGCAGCCTTCACTTTCTGGAGCGTCCGGTTCTACATGCGCCAATCAGGCCGAATGCCATCCGGTAGCGGACTGATCGCGCAAATCCGCCCGCTCCTGATCGGGATGATCGCCATGATGCTGGGCAACTTTATCCAGATCATGATCTGGGGAGTTTTGTTCATCTGCCTGGGGGAATTCAGCGAGCTGTATGAGGCGGTCTACCATTCGGCGGTGAACTTCACCTCGTTGGGTTACGGTGACGTGGTGATGAGCGCGCGATGGAAGCTGATGGGTCCCCTCGAGGCTGCGAATGGGGTACTGATGTTCGGCATGACAGGCGCGGCCCTGATGGCGATCCTGCAGCAGTTGATCAAGGTGCAATTTGAAGCGTGGCAGAATAGCCACTCGGGCAAAGACCCGCATTGAGCGCAGACGCGGAGCGCTGACGTTGCAAGTTGGTACGCTCCGGGTCCATCAAAGTATCATGACCCTATCATTCCCGTATTGCCCTTGAGTCCAATAGCTTTCCCAGACGGTATCGTCGAATATTCGGCGGGGCAGAGCTGGCCGGGCCGGGCCTATTGGACCAGGTCCAATAGCCTTCGTTCAAGTTCACCGGTACTCTCCACGGCGCGACCAGCCGGTGAGCGGCGAGCTGATCAAGGACGACGCGGCCGAGCTGCGTTCGTTCTTGGCAACTCCGTGGGCCGCTGAGGCGAATGAGTGTCGAGGGTCTAGTGACGAGGTAAGATCGACGTGATAACGAATTTGAACAGCAGCCAACGGACAGAACGGAGATTAATAACAAGGTAACTCCGTTTCCTCTGTGACCTACTGTTCAAGACTGACGCGCTGGGAGATCGAGAAAGGGAAGTAGGCGAAGAATACCAATAGGAGGAGAACCGTGGCCAAGCAAGAAATCACCGACGTCACCGAACAAAAACGCTTGAACGAGGCGCGCGAGGCGGGCATCCCGTGGAAAAAGTGGGGGCCCTATTTGAGCGAGCGGCAATGGGGCACGGTGCGCGAGGACTATAGCGAGAACGGCGACGCGTGGAATTACTTCACCCACGACCAATCGCGCTCACGGGCCTACAAGTGGGGTGAGGACGGGATGGGGGGAATCTGCGACGACAAGCAACGGCTGTGCTTTGCCCTGGCGTTGTGGAACGAGCGCGACCCGATCCTGAAAGAGCGGTTGTTCGGCCTCACCAACAGCGAGGCGAACCATGGCGAGGACGTCAAGGAATACTATTTCTACCTCGACAGCACGCCGACGCACTCCTACATGAAGTACCTCTACAAGTACCCGCAGCGCGAGTATCCCTACCGCGGACCTGATCGAAACCAACCGGAGCAGATCGCGGGAAGAGTTCGAGTACGAGTTGCTCGACACCGGCATATTTAACCAAGACCGTTACTTTGACGTGTTTGTCGAATACGCCAAAGAAGGGCCGGAAGATGTCCTCATCCGGATCACCGTGCACAATCGCGGGCCGGAAGCGGCCCGGTTGCGCGTCCTGCCGACACTGTGGTTTCGCAACACCTGGTCTTGGGAGGCGGATCAGCCGAAGCCGTCGTTACGCGAGGCGGGTCCGGGGGCCATTCAAGCGTCACACCATGAGCTTGGCGAGTATTGGCTCCATTGCGATGGCGCCCCGGAGTTGCTCTTCACCGAGAATGAAAGCAATGCGCAGCGTCTGTGGAACCAGCCCAACGGGTCGCCTTACGTCAAAGATGCGTTCCACGCCTACGTTATTTCTGGACAAGCCGAGGCGGTGAACCCCGCCAAGACCGGCACCAAGGCCGCAGCCCACTATACGCTCGAAGTTCCCGCCGGCGGCAGTAAAACCGTTCGCCTGCGTCTGTCGGCCGCCAAGGTAAGAGATGCCTTCGGCGGTTTCGACAAGATCTTCAAAAGCCGGAGCGCCGATGCCGATGAGTTCTATGAACGGATCACGCCGCGAGCGCTGAGTGAAGATGAACGGCGGGTGCATCGCCAGGCGCTGGCGGGCATGCTCTGGAGCAAGCAGTACTATTACTTCGATGTGGATCAATGGCTGCAGGAGCACAAGAATCATCCGCTCATGGAATCCGGCCGCAACGGTGGGCGGAATACGGAATGGTTTCACATGCTCAACGCCGATGTGATCTCGATGCCGGACAAGTGGGAGTACCCATGGTATGCGGCCTGGGACCTCGCCTTCCACACGATCTCCCTGTCGCTGGTGGATTTTGACTTCGCCAAGGAGCAGCTTTTGCTGATGCTGCGCGGCCTCTATGCCCACCCCAATGGGCAGATTCCCGCCTACGAGTGGAACTTCAGCGATGTCAATCCGCCGGTGCACGCCTGGGCCACTCTCTACCTCTACAAAGTCGAGCGCACGCTCGGCAGATCGGATCTTCGTTTTCTCGAACGGTCGTTTCAGGGATTGATGCTGAACTTCAGCTGGTGGGTCAACCGCAAGGACCCGCAGGGACGCAACGTTTTCGCCGGCGGATTTCTCGGTCTGGACAACATTGGCGTATTCGACCGCAGTGCCCAGCTGCCCACCGGCGGTTCATTGGAGCAGGCCGACGGCACCGCCTGGATGGCGTTTTACTGCCAGAACATGCTGGAGATCGCCCTCATTCTGACCGAATACGACCCGATGTACGAAGAGATCGCCTACAAGTTCGTCGAGCATTTTTGTTGGATCTCTTACGCCATGGACCGCATCGGCGAGCATCACGACGAGATGTGGGATGAACAGGACGGCTTCTTTTACGACCTGCTGCGGCTCCCCGACGGCCAGGCGATGCGTTTGAAGGTGCGCTCCCTGGTGGGGCTGCTGCCGCTGTGTGCGTCGCACGGTGTTCGATGGCGATGCAGCGGCGCGTTACCCGAAGCTAATGGAGATGATCACCCTGTTCCGCAAACGCCATCCCGATATCGTGTCCCATATAGCCCCGACCGACGAGGGTTTCGTCGGCTATAAAGGACGGCGTCTCTTGTCGATCCTCAACAAGCAGAAGCTCGAGCGCGTGCTCGCCTACATGCTTGACGAGAACGAATTTTTCGGGCCCCACGGCATACGTTCTTTGTCGCGCTATCACCTGGAGCATCCGTTCATGTTTCACGTCGGTAGTGAAGAGTACAAGGTCCAATATCTGCCCGGCGAATCGAATACCGGAATGTTCGGCGGCAACTCCAACTGGCGCGGTCCGGTGTGGATGCCCGTCAATGGGCTGCTGGTGCGGGCGCTCTTGAACCTGTACAGCTTCTATGGCGATGAATTCAAGGTGCAGTGTCCGACCGGTTCGGGACAGTACATGACCTTGTTCGAAGTGGCCCAAGAACTCTCCCGCCGGCTGGCGAGTACGTTCCTGCGCGACGCCAACGGACGGCGGCCGGTTTACGGAGGAACCGCCAAGTTCCAGGACGATCCGCACTGGCGCGATCTGATCCTCTTCTACGAATATTTCCACGGTGACAACGGCGCCGGGCTCGGCGCCAGCCATCAGACGGGGTGGACGGGCTTGGTTGCTCGTCTTCTCGACGTGTTCGGGCGTATCGACGCCAAGGACCTGGAAATCGAACTCGGGCAAGTGTCCGACCGGCTCGTGAGGGAGCAAGTGGGCGGGAAAACGACAAATGGAAAGTAAGGCGTAAATATGTCCGATCGTCGCTCTCCTTCACTTTACCAAATCAACAGCCGAGTCTGGCTGACAGCGATGTCTCATAGCTTGGTCGGGCAGCGACTCTGGACGATATTCCGGACGCCGAGCTGGATCGACTTGCCGCAGCTGGGTTTTGACTGGGTCTGGTTCCTGAGCGTCTGGCAGACCGGACCGGCGGCGCAGCAGGTGTCACGCAGCAACGCCGGATGGCGCAAGGAATTTCACGAAACGTTGCCGGATCTCAAAGAAGCAGACATCGCCGGCTCCGGGTTTGCCATCCAAAGCTACACCGTGCATCGCGATCTCGGCGGGGATGCGGCGCTCGCCCGTTTGCAACAGCGGCTGAAAAAACGCGGATTGAAACTGATGCTCGACTTTGTCCCCAACCATATGGCGCCGGATCACCCCTGGGTCGACGAGCATCCGGACTACTTTGTCCATGGCAGCGAGAGTGATTTGGCTCGCGCGCCGCAGAACTATTGCCGGGTGCAAACGAAAAACGGCCCGCTGGTGCTCGCCTACGGGCGCGACCCGTACTTTGACGGCTGGCCCGACACGCTGCAGCTCAACTACGGCAACCCGGATTTGCAGCAGGCGATGATCGGCGAGCTGGAGAGAATCGCCGGGCAATGCGACGGCGTGCGCTGCGACATGGCCATGCTGCTCTTGCCCGACGTATTCGAAAGCACCTGGGGCATCCGGGCTGAGCTGTTCTGGCCCAAGGCAACCGAGTCCGCGCGGCGCAAGCATCCGAACTTCCAGTTCATGGCCGAGGTCTACTGGGATCGGGAATGGACGCTGCTGCAACAGGGGTTCGATTACGCTTACGACAAACGGCTATACGACCGCCTGCGCGAGGGTCATGCGCGGCCGGTGCGCGAGCATTTTCACGCGGGGTTGGATTACCAGAACAAGCTCGCGCGCTTTCTGGAAAACCACGACGAGCCGCGCGCGGCCGCGACTTTCTCACCGGCAGTTCATGAAGCTGCGGCGGTAATTACTTTCCTGTCGCCTGGGCTACGATTCTTTCATCAGGGACAATTCGAGGCTCGGAAGAAGCGGATTTCACCGCATCTGGTGCGAGGGCCGGAAGAGCCGGTCGATGAGCGGGTGAAGAAATTCTATGACCGGTTGCTTGCCGTGCTGCGCCACGACGTCGTACGCAACGGTCACTGGCAGCTGCTCGAATGCGTTCCCGCCTGGGACGGCAACTGGACGTGGGATTGTTTTGTCGCTTTCGCCTGGCAGGGCTGCTGGCGGCGAGCGGCTGCTGGTGACGGTCAACTATGCGCCGAACCAGAGCCAGTGCTGTGTCCGACTGCCGTTCGCCGATTTGCCAACAGCCGATGGCGTTTGCAGGATCGTGCTTGGAAAATGACGCACTACGATCGCGACGGTAACGATCTGCAAGCGCGCGGTCTCTATGTCGATCTCGCTCCCTGGCGTTACCACGTCTTAAGGCTGCAAAAGCTGCCGTGATCTGTCGTCTTGAGCCGGTACCCTCAAGGCCTGAGATGATTGTCCGGACCATGCTGCATGTAGGGCTCAATTGCATGATTCCGGCCCTAGCCTCATGGCGCTCGATCACGAACCCCGAGCGCGCTGCGAGCACGGATAGCCTGTAAGGCTGGTTTCCTGCCTGCTGAATATCTTCTTTTCTGCTTCAACATCGGACTACATTAGCTTTAAGGGTGCGATCTTCGACTCCTTAACGGTGCTGTATCTATTGGACTAAGGTCCAATAGACGATCCTCGGGGGATTTAGCTATTGTCGAAAAAATCTCTGGAGTTTTGCTCTATTACGGAAGTTTGCCGGGCATGGCGCGAGAAGGGAATAGGGGAACAACAATGAGCTCGGCGAACTACCGGTACTTCATTTTTGCGGTTGGTGTATCGGGCTTTTTCTGACCCCTGCTTCAAACACCGCGAGCGAGAGCGCGAGAGCGCAACTTCAAGATACGCCGGGCCATGGATCGTGCGCCTAACGCGAAGGCAGAACCTCAACCTGTGAGAAATTTTTCGAAAGGAGTCAGTCATGAAGTTATCGAAGCGGCTGGTTGCAGAGTTTATTGGAACCTTATGGCTGGTTTTAGGAGGGTGTGGAAGCGCGGTATTGGCAGCGGCGTTTCCTAATCTCGGGATCGGATTTTACGGAGTTTCTTTAGCGTTCGGTCTAACCGTTTTGAGTATGGCCTACGCTGTCGGCCACATCTCGGGTTGTCATCTTAATCCGGCGGTTTCCTTCGGTTTGTGGGCCGGTAAACGCTTTCCCGCTTCGGATTTAATTCCTTACATCGTAGCGCAAGTGCTTGGCGCGATCGCCGGCGCGTTTGTGCTCTATATTATCGCGACCGGCAAAGCGGGATTTGATGTCGTTCAAAGCGGATTTGCTGCGAATGGCTATGAAGCTCATTCGCCAGGTGGCTACTCTCTCGTTGCCTCATTCGTGTGCGAGATTGTGATGACCTACATGTTTCTTATCGTTATCTTGGGTGCTACGCACGGACGCGCGCCTGAGGAGTTTGCTGGTATCGCTATTGGCCTCGCCTTAACCCTAATTCATTTGGTCAGCATCCCGGTAACCAATACCTCGGTCAATCCAGCCAGAAGCACGGGTCCAGCAGTTTTCGTTGGGGGTTGGGCGCTCTCGCAACTTTGGCTCTTCTGGGTCGCACCAATAATCGGTGCCGTCATTGCCGGATGGACTTACCTGTGGCTCAGCGAAGAAGAGCCCGCAACGAGAGTTCCAATAGAGGGCGACCCACCACGGCGTTAAGACATCTGCGAAACAGAGTCTATCGAGAAGTGACATCCAGTTGTTGATTGGCAATGACACAGATCGCCGAAGTGAACCCGCCAAATAAAACGGCGCCGACTGGAGCACGGTTCGATGCGTGGGGCTTCAGATCGCACCTAAGGGATTCCGACGCGCAAAATCAGGAAACTCCTGATCCCCAAAAGGCGGCTCGACGTGCTATGGACTCCAAAGCAGCTAGCGAATGAGCAAGCCTTTGACGGGCGGTAATGGGATTTCCTGCTGATGACGGGCTCCCGCGCCGACGCAAGATTGGAGGAGGTGATGACATGTAAAGGACTAAACCCGGCCGCCTCGATGCGCTTGGTGTAGACGTGTAACAGGTTGTAACCAAAAATAAGGAGACAAAGTATGCAAAATCGAGATGCAATGAGAATTACGGTTTTCGCGATCAGCTTGAGTCTGATTATGACTATGGGAGTGTTGCTTCCGGACAGCGGCCACAGTCAATTCCAGCCGGGCAAGAAGCGCGAGATCAAGGAAGGCGAGAAGCTCGAAATTAAAGGCGTTATCCTCAATCGTGATGGTGAGCTATTTGTGTTACGCGACATAGCGCGCACCGATACGCTGGTTGCGATAACCGACAAAAGCGAAATAAAGGTTGAGCGTAAGGGGCTACTTAAACGAGACAAGCGAATGGATGCAACCGTGCTCATTCCCGGGCTAATCCTTGAGGTCGAGGGCAAGGGTGCTGGGGGTCGTCTGGTGGCCGAGGAGATTGAGTTCACCGAAGCTGACCTCAAGCAGGCGATAACCGCGTACGCTCAAACGGCTCCGATAAATAAGAAGCTCTCAGAGACCGAACAAAAACTTGCCCAGACGAGCAAGGAAGTTGTCGACGCCAACAAGCGAATTGATGCGATCGATCAATATGAGCTGGTTAAGGTTGTGACGGTGCCTTTCGCCGAGAACAGCGCTACGCTCTCGGATAAGGGGAAAGCGCAACTGGATGATCTCGCTTCGAAGGCGCCGGGCGCGAAGAATTATCTGGTAGAAGTTAAAGGCTACTCCGATGTGACCAGGCTTCAAAGGTTCTCGACCTGAGCCTGGACCGCTCTGAGGCAGTCCTGCAGTACCTAGCGACGAAGCACAACATTCCGCTACGTCGCATGTCGATACCTATGGGCTATGGCGGAGCGACGACGGTAACAGGTAAAGAGGCGGAAAACCGGGTTGACGTCCGCGTTCTGGTCAACAAGGGTACGAGTAAGTAGCGAGGTGCAGGGGCGGATCGCTCCGAACTAAGGAGCGATTCGCCGTCCTGCAGGACCTGACAAATGCCGTTGACCTGGAATGAAAGGGTATAGCTGCAGCAAATTGCAGGGGTTCATCAATTACCACATTGCCATAAGTCGCGGGGCCTGCGCACTCAAAGAGCTACTGAACTCTGAACCGGGAAAACAGGCTCAATGAGGCTTGCCCACCGGCACAGTTGCATGATTCGCCCGTTGCCGCGGGGTGCTCGATCACGGGATCCCGAACAATGCGCGCATGGATGGCCTGTAAGACTTGTTTCCCGCCTGCTGAATATCTTCTTTTCTGCTTCAACATCGGACTGCATTAGCTTTAAGGGTCCGCTTCGACTCCTTAATGGCGCTGTATCTATTGGACCTTAGATCCACTAGATCGATCCTCGGCGGATTAGGTACTGTCGAAAAAGCTCTGGAGTTTTGCTCTCTTACGGAAGTTTGCCGCGCATGGCGCGAGAACGGAATAGGGGAACAACAATGAGCTCGGCGAAATACAGGTAGTTCATTTTGACCCTCATTTGATCAGCATTCCCGTAACCAACACCTCGGTCAATCCGGCCAGAAGCACGGGTCCAGCGATCTTTGTCGGAGGTTGGGCGCTTTCCCAACTCTGGCTCTTTTGGCTGGCGCCAATCATCGGTGCCTTCTCGCAGGATGGACCTACCTGTGGCTCGGCGAAGAATCTCTAGCGAGCAAAATCCCAGTGGTTGGCGACCGACACGCCAAATGGAAGCGCTCCATCATTCAAACCTATTTTCTTTACCGCGGTTATGAGCCGACCAATCAGGTTATTCAGACTTTCAATTTTCTCGACAGCCGTGAATACAAAATAACCAAGAAGTAAAGCGTGCGTGAGTTTTTCCGCAACCTGCGATAGATTCGACGTTAGCGCGCAAGAGCGGGGGCGTCGAGATAGAACTGCAAGGCGTTCCATCCGAAGCCCGCACAAGAAGGCGAGTGCTTGACGCCCGTATTACTTTCGTCTACAAACTCTGCGACTGTTCGCCGGAGCGCTGGCCCGCTATCGGGGAGTGCGGCAAAGTCCGACGTGGAAGAAAGTCGACGAGGCGTTCTGGGATAAAATTCCAGGCGGTGAGATCTGGTATAGACGGTTCTGCGGCGCGCGCTAATCTATCCTGCTCGGAGGAGCCTATGCGAGTGAGAACATCTTTAATCCTTGCCACGGGTGTCGTGCTTGGCGCAGCGGTGGCCACACGGCGCTTGCTCTCATTGGTGGGAGCAATCAGCGGACGGCCACTGTGGGGCTATGGCGCCTGGCTAAAACGCCCGCAAGTTGCGGCGCCGGATCTCCTTAAACGGCGCACCACGGCAGATGAGCAATCCGAAGTAGCCCGCGAGTTGCTTGGCCGCCTGGTTAAACGCATCAAGGCCAAGTACGACCATTATGCCGCCGACGGGCGGAAAGAACCACCGGCGGTCGACATCCTGGTGATCTCAGGTGGGGGCGACTGGGGAGCCTTCGGCGCGGGATTTCTCAAAGGTTGGCAGAAGGTGCCAGTGTCTCATCCGCTGGCCAAGCCGGAATTCGACGCCGTGACTGGCGTAAGCACGGGAACGCTGATCGCTCCGTTCGCATTTTTGGGCGACGAACAGTCGATCGAGCAGATCCTAAACATGTATCGCAACCCGAAGAAGGACTGGGTGAAGCAGCGCGGATACCTTTATTTCTTGCCGGACAACATTTCGTTCGCCGAGGTACCTGGACTGGAGCGGGAGATACGCCAGCACATCACCATGGACATGCTTGGCCGGATCACGAGAGCGGGCGCCGACGGCCGTCTTTTGTTAGTCAACACGACCGCAGCTTGACATAGGACAGCCGCGGGTGTTCGACCTGGTGGCGGAAGCGCAGCGGGCTGTCGATTCGGCAGACCTTGAGCGCGTTCACAACATTATCCTCGCCTCGGCGGGGATTCCCGGCGCGTTTCCGTTCCGCATGATCGACGGAGAGCTCTACGTCGACGGTGGGGTGACCGGAAACATCATCTACGGCGGTAGAATAGCGGAAGAGGACAACCTGCCGGCCCTATGGCAGGAAGCTTATCCGAACCACCGCGCTCCTAAGTTTCGCTTCTGGGTGATTTTCAACAACCAGTTCCGTCCGGTGCCTAAACCGGTGGCGCCTAACTGGCCGGCAGTCGTTCAACGCAGCCTGGAGACATCCACGCGCGCGGCTACGGCGACCGCGGTGCGGCATCTCTTCGCGATGGCCGAGATCTCACGGCTCAAGCGGAAAGCCGATGTGGAGGTGCGTATCGTGTCAATTCCCGAAGACTGGATTCCACCCGCGCCGACACCTTTCCATAAAGAGACCATGAACAATCTCGCGGATCTTGGCGAAAAGATGGGCGCGGACACGGCGAGCTGGAGCAGCGAGCCGCGCGAATCTTCCACTGCGCAGCAGGTTAGCGAAGCTGGAACGAAACCATCCTGACGAAGCCCGTTGCGAGTGTTCGATCTGGTGGCGGAACCGCCGTCTATATTCTTAGCCGGGAACGGGTGCATCCTCTGAATGTTCCCTTTACACAGGCGATCAAGTCGATCTCTCAGTGGGGAGCAGGTTCAAAGGAACTTGTCGCCGCACTAGAGCCGAGAACGCTGTGAATGGGAACAGTCCGATACGAAACTGCGCGGTGTAGGGATTCATCGTCTGCAAACAAAACCGCTTATGATTGAAAACGCCCTATGCTCCGATTACTACAGACACTGCCACTTTTCGTATTGCCCTAAAGTCCAATAGACGGTGCTTCAGCGCGCGCGGTAGTTTCAGGCGGCGCGCGCAGCTTCCCGAAACGCGGCGAGTTAGCGGTCTTCGCGTCCTGACCGAGACGGGCGATTGGATATGGGCGCAATTTGTCAGCCTCGAAGGTGATGCCGAAGGGCATTGAAAAGCCCACTACGCTTCTGGCACCGTCAAGATCACGAGCGTCGCCTTCTTTCTCTGCGGCATGGTTCTATCCGGAACATGTCTGGAACATGCCCAGAACCGCTGGCGGCAGGCGCCGCTGATCCGCTCTATCCGCCAGCTTCGAGCGCTCAGACGAACTCTGGTGTGAGACTGTTTGTGAGGGTCCGAGATGAAGAGAGAGCCAAAGCTGTGACAGCGCGCGCCCCAGCGTTTGGTGAAGTGAGCGAGGAACAACGCAAGACCATGAAAGCCACATCCGAACGGTCCCTCTGGCTTTTTTCTCGCCGCGCGGATTTCTGGCTGGCCTGCGGCGGAGCTTCGATCGGGCTGCTGGCGGCGATGCTTCTGATATTTCTGCGCGGCGACCGAGAAATCGATGCCATTGACTTCGTCTTATCGGAATTCCATCTGGGAGCAACCTACGATGCCGTGTTACGGCGGCGGCTGTGGCGTCATCGTCAAGTTGATGTCGTTCTGATCCCTCTGATCATTCTGCTAACGACCTACGCTCTTTCGCTGGGCGGGCAAACGATCTTGACTCACATCGATCGCTATGTACGCTGCCGTCTGGCACCGCGGCCGCCAGAGTCTGGGAGTGGCGCGCTTTTACCAGCGCGGCATGGGCGGGCCGGTGTCGCGGACCCATGAAGTTTTGTTCCGCGGCGCCATCTATCTGCCCATGCTGGCGGCTGTGCTCGCATACACGCATCTCGCGCCTGAAGAATACGAAGGCCAACCCTATGTCGCCCTGAGCGTCGGAGCAGAAATAGCTTGGACCGTAGGCCTGGGCGCGCTGCTCTGGGTAATCGCCTATTTTGTCTGGACGCTGCGAGAGAGCCGCGTCGACAGAGTGACGTTAACGCCCGGCAAAACTGAGATCGGCATCCATCCAGGCGAGTGGTGGGTGGTGCTCGCCCATGGCGTCGCCTTCGGCAGCGGCTACGTGCTCGGCGCGTCCAATGTTTCATTTTTATTGGTTCTCGCCGTGCATCACGAAGTGCAATATCTCTATTTCACGTACGCCATGAGTCGCCCAGACGGGTTTTATGATAGAAGCCGGACAGGCATGGAGTCCGCGGTAAACAGGTCCGGCGTGCAGTCAATTGAAACGCGGCGCCGCTTTCAAACCGAATTAAGACACGCGGCCACTTTTGCTGTTTGGCCTGTTATCGGTTTCGTCGGAGCCTGCGCCGGCGGCTGGTTTGACCTTGCATGGCTGGCGCCGCTTGGAACGGGCGGTCTCTTCTGCCACTACTGGCTCGATGGTCGCATCTGGACGCGACAGTCGTTGCAAAACTGACGTGAGGAGAGAAACATGCGGTGGAAAATGTTCCCAGTTGTAGTTCTAATTTTGGCTGGACTGAGCGGTTGCAGCAGTATCGGACCCCGTACCGTGGCGCGAGATCGCTTTGATTACATTTCGGCAATCTCCGATTCCTGGAAGGCACAGATGCTGCTCAATGTGGTCAAACTGCGCTACGCGGATGCGCCGGTCTTTCTCGATGTCACTTCGGTGATCACCCAGACCGGCTACCAGGGCACACGTCGGCAGTTTCGGGTTCCTGGTGGCAAAATCTCTTGCAACTTCCCTTTACTTCATCCGTCGGTGTTTCGGCCGCGGGGACTTTTGGAGAAAGGCCGACCGTCACTTACTCGCCGCTTAGCGGGGACAAGTTCGCCCGCAGTCTCATGACGCCGATCCCGCCCGCGGCGATTCTAAATTTTCTCCAGGCCGGCTATCCGGTCGATGTGGTGCTGCGGCTCACCGTGCATGCCATCAATGGCATTCATAGCCGCTACGGCTATGGTGCACGGGCGCGCGAGGCCGATCCGGAGTTTTTTCCGCTTGTCGAGAAGCTGCGCAACATTCAGCAATCCGGACAAATCGGCCTGCGGGTGAAAAAAACCGGCGCCCAGTCGGCGACGGCAATCGTATTTAGTAAGAAGTTAGACCCAGCGATAGCGACGGACCGCGATGAAGTACGCAAACTCCTCGGTGTCGATCCGCGGACCGAAGAGTTTGACGTGGTCTACGGCTCGGTGCCCGCCAATGACAAAGAGATCGCCCTGCTGACCCGTTCCGTGCTTGAAATCATTACCGATCTCTCTTCTTACATTGATGTACCGGCCGCCAAGGTGGAGCAAAAGCGCACGTTTCCCACCCCTGCGCCGGAGATAGTAAACGGTGCTCCCGTGCCGGCACTTATACGGATTCTCAGCTCATCGCAAAAACCCGACGACGCCTTTGCTGCCGTGCCGTATGGTCAAGACTGGTACTGGATCGACGACAAAGACTTCGCCTCTAAGAGATTGTTTTCTTTTATCATGTTTCTCTTCACGCTCACCGACTCGGGTGATAGACAAGGCGCACCTGTCATAACGATCCCGGCCGGTTAATGATCAAGCCTTTGTGAAAGAGCGACCCGGAACAGCTTAGTGAAAGTTGTATGGAGGCAAGGAAAGCGATGACTGACATGAGCACGATATCAGAATCTGCGCCAAACGCTCCGTCTGCCCTTCGTCGAAGCGGCCAAGCACGTCACGCACGCCGAACGCACGCCGAATCCCAACGATTATCCCACCGCCAAACCGGAAATGCTCGTGCCTGCGTCGGTGGTTTTTCAAAAACCCAAACAACGTCAATCTCAACGACTGCTACCAATGGTGGACTTATGTTCCGGGCGCCAACTGGCGCCATCATAAAACTAAACGGAAGGGGCAGGCGATAAAGATCGCTCTGCGATCTCGTGCGCCGTGCCTTAGTAAACTAGACGAGGTGAAACATGAGGACAAGATATCAGTTGGACAAAAGCATGTTGGCGATGCTCGTATTTGCCTTGCTCGTGAGCGCGTGCGCTCCCGCGATCAACTGGAATTATCCGCGCACCCCGTCGAATACCTTCGCATCTCCGCAAACCACTACCGTCGGCGCGTTGTTTCAGGAAGCGGCCGACAAACATCCGGGACTATCCGGCTTCTCTCTTATTCGCGACGGTAGTACGGCGTTTATGGCTCGGTTGGGGATGGCCGACTTAGCTGAAAAGACGCTCGACGGGCAATATTACATCTGGGATAGCGACACCACCGGGCTGATCTTAGCCGACCGGCTGCTGCGTGCCGCGGACCGCGGCGTCCGTGTGCGCTTGTTGATCGACGACCATTATATGTCGGAAACCAGAGACGCCAACATTGCCGCGCTCGACGCCCATCCCAACATCGAGATTCGTTTCTTCAACCCGATCAGGAACCGGCGTTGGCGCGTTATGAGCTTCTTGGCCGAGTTTGGCCGTGCCAACCATCGGATGCACAACAAGCTGTTCGTCATGGACAATGCCGTGGCAATTGTCGGCGGGCGCAACATCGCAGATACCTATTTTGGCGTAAAGGCGGATTACAACTTTCGCGATCTCGATGTTATGAACAGCGGTCCGATCGTCAACGAGTTGTCGACGAGCTTCGATATGTTCTGGAACAGCGAGTGGGCGCTACCGGTCGGTGCGGTCGTGAAAGAGGACGCCACCGAACGGGAATTGGCGAAATTTAGGACACGGCTAGCGGAAAAACTCGCTGCCACCGGCTATCCCTATCCGATCGACGAACATTTGGCCGATCTGCGCGCGCGCTTGGTCAAGATCCGGGACAATTTCATCTGGGCGCCCGGCAAAGTTGTCGTCGAGCATCCCTCCAGGGTCAACGCCAATGCGGACAACATCATCGCTTTGGCACTCCGCCAACGGGTCAGTGAGGTGGAGCGCGAACTGTTGATCGAGTCGCCGTACTTCATATTGGGCGACGTGACTATCGAGAGGGTGCGACAACTCACATCTCGAGGCGTCAAGGTGCGTGTGATGACCAATTCCGCGGCCTCCCATGACGTGCTCCCGGCGCTGGCCGGCTATGTCTATACGCGCAAGAAACTGCTCAACGCCGGCGTCGAGCTGTACGAGCTGCGTCCGGATAGCAATATGAAACGAGATTGGTCGGCCTTGGCCGGTCAATCGAAAGCTGCGTTGCATGCCAAGTCCCTTGTGTTCGACCGCAAGTCCGTGTTCATCGGGAGTTTCAATCTCGACCCTCGATCGACGGCCCTCAACACCGAGATCGGTGTGATCATCGATAGTCCGGAGATTGCCGGGCAGGTGGGAGAGTTGATGGATGAAGGGGTCTCCCCCGGCAGCGCCTATCGCGTCACGCTCGACAACAACGAGAATCTGCTCTGGAGCGCTGAAAACAACGCGGAAAAAGTGCAGTACGACAGAGACCCGGAAACAAGTTTCATGTACCGGTTCGCCATCGGCCTCATCGGCATGCTGCCGATTGAAGACCAGCT
The DNA here is from genome assembly GCA_963760795.1 of uncultured delta proteobacterium. Taxonomy (GTDB): domain Bacteria; phylum Desulfobacterota; class Binatia; order UBA9968; family UBA9968; genus DP-20. The sequence goes on along the minus strand of CAVXEP010000012.1, from coordinate 265,686 downwards.
GTAGAGCAGGCAGGGAGAGAATCCGTTGGAGAGATCTGCTACCGCGTGATCAATCGTGGCAACGCTCGCCGACAGGTGTGACGGCTTTGTGCCGTGTCACGCATAGCAGTGAGTCTCTCTTGGGTGGGTGAGGAAGTAAAGTCATAGGAGAATTAAGAGCATTCGTCTGTTAGTGCCTTGACATCCACGTAGCAGCGAAGTCGAAGGGGCCGCCAATGACTGAGAAGCACAGACAAGACTAGAAACTCGAAGCTCGAAATTCGAGACAATTCGGACAAAGCAAAAATTGACAGCACCCATACACATGCGAATTTTCGCAAGAAGGACATGCGGTTTATGAAACAAAAGCGTGGTAGCGAAAGCGCTGAGTGACATGAACACGATATTCGAAACTATGAAAGAAGGCATTGCCCCAAGCGCTGGCTCTTCCGACGCGCTGGTTTTCTTTGGCGCTACCGGGGATCTCGCCCATAAGAAGATATTTCCCGCCCTGCAAGCGCTGGCCAAACGCGGCAATCTCGACATCCCGGTTATCGGCGTCGCCAAAGCCGGCTGGACGCTCGACCAACTTCGAGCACGCGCGCGGGACAGCGTCGAACGGTACGGCGGTTTTGACCCGGACGCATTTGGCCGCTTGAGCGGCCTCATGGACTACGTAGACGGCGACTATAGCGAGGCGGCGACTTTTCAGGAGTTGCGCCGGAAACTGGGCGACGCGAAGCAGCCGCTGCACTATCTGGCCATTCCGCCCATCCTGTTCGAGACGGTAATTCATCAACTCGGCGAATCGGGTTGCGCCCAGGGCGCGCGCATCGTCATCGAGAAACCTTTCGGACAAGATCTTGCGACAGCGAAGTCTCTGAACCGGGTGGTGCACGAGGTCTTCGAGGAAGCAAAGGTTTTTCGTATCGACCACTATCTGGGCAAAAACGCGGTGCAAAATCTGCTCTTCTTCCGCTTCGCCAATTCCTTTCTCGAGCCTCTATGGAATCGCCAGTGCGTCGAAAGCGTGCAGATCACGATGGCGGAAAACTTCGGTGTCGACGGTCGCGGCAATTTTTACGATCGCACGGGGGTGCTCCGCGACGTCGTGCAAAACCATCTGCTGCAAGTGCTGACCAACGTTGCCATGGAACCTCCGCCCGGCGTGGATGTCGAGATGTTGCGGGACGAAAAAGCCAAGGTGCTCAAAGGAATTCGCCCGCTCCGGCCGCAAGACGTGGTGCGCGGTCAGTTTCGCGGTTATCGCGACGAGCGAGGCGTCAAGGCCGACTCTCAGACGGAAACCTTTGTGGCGTTGCGGCTTGAGATCAACTCGTGGCGCTGGAAGGGTGTGCCGTTCTACATCCGCGCCGGCAAGAGCCTTGCCGTGACGGCAACCGAGGTCATCGTCAAGCTGCGCCAGCCTCCGGCGGTCTTCTCGGAGATTCCCCTTCCGGCCAACTATTTTCGTTTCCGCGTGACACCCGATCTGATGATTGCGGTCGGCGCTTTGGTGAAGAAAGCCGGCGAGCCGCTCGAAGGCCAACAGGTCGAACTCGTGATCAGCCAGCAATCCGATCCCGCCGAGATGGGCGCTTACGAGGAACTGTTGTATGACGCGATGCGGGGTAATTCCGGTCGCTTTGCGCGCCAGGACTATGTCGAAGAAGCATGGCGGATAGTGGATCCAATCTTGGGCGATGCGGCTCCCGTTTACGAGTACGAGCCGGGCACATGGGGGCCGGCCCAGGCGAGCGCGTCGATTGCGCCCGACGGCGGCTGGTTCGATCCGCCGCCGCCCAGGTGACCCCTATCGAGTCATGGCAAGGCAATGCTACGCGGTAAGTAACTGTCATGGACTAGCAGGCTGCTCAAAAAGATCCAGAGGCGAGGCGCGCGAAAAATCGATCCTTCGAATTCGCTTCCTTCGACTTCTCAGGATAGGCTAAGGGCGTGCTCTCAATACGTCGCAGCGAGGCGATTGAGCGCACCCTTCGACAATGCTCAGGGCAATCGGCATAGGGGTCTTTTTCAGCAGCCTGCCTATTGGACCAAGGTCTAATAGGCAACTATTCAAACTCCGTGTTATCAAATATCCAGGACCGCCACGGGTTCAATGAAAAACCACTCCAGCGCCAGCAGGATCTCATGCGCGTGCAGGACATGCGCGGCATGATGCGGTCCCTGGCGCGCTGACGAAGGGGCCGGCAAGCAGAAACACGGCGCAGCGGTAATGGCACGACGAATCGGTCAAATCATTCTCGGGATCTTGCTTGCGGGCTTGCTGCTATGGAGTGCCGGCGCGTTGTACTACGCGCCGTTATTGCCCAAGGCTTGGCGCGCACCGGCCGCGGTAACCTTAGTCCTGCTCACCGTTCTCGCCTTTCTGTTCTTGCCGCAGCGCGGACGAACCGCGATTGTCGCGGTCATCGTGTTTGCCTTGCTCGTCGGATTGTTTTTCCGCATCCCCGCGTCGAACGATCGCGATTGGCAGCCGGAAGTAGCCAATTTGCCTTATGCGACGATCAACGGCGATCTGATTACGATTCACAACATCAGAAATTTTGACTATCGCACGGAAACCGACTTCGATCCGCGCTGGGACACCCGCACCTACGATCTCAGCAAGCTGGATTCCGCGGACGTCATCGCGGTCTACTGGGCCGGCAAGGCCATCGCTCATGTCATGGTGAGCTTCGGTTTCGCGGGCAAAGATTATCTCGCGGTGTCCATCGAAACCCGCAAAGAGAAGGGCGAGAGTTATTCGACCCTGGCGGGTTTTTTCAGACAGTATGAGCTTTACTACGTCGTTGCCGACGAGCGCGACGTGATCGGCGTGCGCACGACCTATCGCCAACCCCAGGAGGACGTTTATGTCTACCGCACCAACGCGCCGATTGAAAATGTCCGGCGAATTTTTCTCGACTACATAAAGTCGATAAACGATTTGCGCGAGCGGCCGAGTTATTACAATACGCTGACGACCAATTGCACGACGAGTATTTTATTTCACACGCGCATGAACCCGGGGGCGCCGCGCATGTCTTGGAAAGTCCTGCTGAGCGGCTACGTGCCGGATTATCTCTACGATCTTGGCCGGATCGACACCTCGCGTCCCTTCGTCGAGCTCGAAAAGCTGTCATTGGTGAACTCCCGCGCGCATGGCGCCGAAAAGGACCCAGCGTTTTCGCAGCGCATCCGCGAAGGACTGCCGATGCCCGGGCCACGGCAGAAGTAAGTGACCAACGGGCGAGTAGCCGGTTTGGCGGAATCTAGTGCCTTCTACTGTATTCATACAATAAATGAACCAGTCGCGTGTCGTCAGATGGGTTGCGCTCATCTCTGGACTTTTTCTGTTGTCGTCGTTCGCCTTGATACTGCTAATTCCAATGATCGTCGACGGCGACGCCGTCAAGGCAAAAGCTCGCGCTTTCGTCGCTGATAGGACCAACGGCGTGGCGCGGATCGAAAAGATCGATCTCTTTTGGTTTCCCCGACCCCGCGTCGTGATTCGGGATGCGGCCATCTCGTTCGGCAAGGAGATCGAGGGCAACATCCGACAATTGACGCTCTATCCATCGATGCGTCACACGCTGACCGGGCGCGCGCCGGAGGTGGAGAAACAATGATTCGCTGCTCTCCGAGACAAAAGCTCGGGTCGATAATTGGCGGCTGCAGAATAAACCTTTTTCGTGGTAAGGGAGATGACATGAGTCGGTTCGAGAACTTCATACAATTGAGCCAGGGAATAATCGTTAGATTCACCGCGCTTTACTTGCTTGCAGGGTTTTTAGCCGGCTGCGCGACGCCGATCGGCGTAAACTATGTGGATCGCCGTGTCGCCTATCAGTCGCTCACGGCAAACGCGATATCGTCCGAGCGGGCAAGCTCGTTTTCGTCGCGGGAGCTGATCAATTCTAATCTTTACCAGGAATTCGCAGACAATCCGCAAAAGGCGCTGGCCGATCTGCATGCGAGTTTGGCGCCAAAAGGCGATGAGGATCGGATTTTTGCGCTGGCCGAGCTTTCTTTTCTGCACGCCCAGAAGAGCGGCGAGCGATCCTATTATCTCGCGTCCGCCATCTATGCTTACGCATTTCTTCTTCCCGGCCAGCACGGCACGCCGCCCCGGGCAACCGACCCGCGAGTGCGCTGGGCGGCGGATCTCTACAATCACTCGCTGACCCAAGCGGCCAAGTCAGCCGAAGGCGCCTACGCCATCCCCATGGGCGGCACCTTCAAGCTGCCCTTCGGCGAGCTTACAGTCTCGTTCAATGAACGCGATCTCCTATGGGGCGGCTTCCGCATGAAGGATTTCGTTCCCGCGGCCGACGTCGAAGTGCGTGGTCTGCGTAATCGCTACCGCACGCCGGGTATCGGCGCGCCTCTCGCCGCGTCGCTCGAGCCGATTGAAGGAGCAGCCGTCAAACAGACCATGCGTATTCCGCTGCGGCTGAGGATTCCGGTCACGGCATTTCTGCGGCTTGACGATCCGCGCGCGGCATTGGCTTCCGGAAAGCTGCGCGGCGAGCTGGAATTTTACACTCCGGATTCCGCCAGAACGCTCAAGGTCGCAGGCATGGACGTGTCGATCGAATACGAAACCACTTCCGCACTGGCCTTCACTCTGGAAGGCGCGCCGGTTTGGGACTTCGAAATTGCCGGATTCAGATCCGGCGACTTCGCGCCCAGTGGCGCAAACTTGCGGCAAGGGTTGTTCATGCTTCACCCGCATAAGGTCGGCCGTATCCCGGTGGTGCTCGTGCACGGCACCGCCTCGAGCCCGGCGCGCTGGGCCGAGCTGATCAACGAATTAGAGAATGACCCCAGGTTTTGGGAAAATTATGAGATCTGGCTATTCATGTACAACACCGGTAATCCGATCGCTTATTCGGCGATGCTCCTGCGCGATAATTTGCTTAGTGTCGTGAAAGAGCTGGATCCGGAGGGAAAGGATCCAGGCCTCCGACAGCTCGTCGTCGCGGGCCATAGTCAAGGGGGATTGTTGACCAAGATGACGGTGATCGATAGCGGCACTGCACCTGTGGCCTTTCACCGTGCCGCCGGAGAAGTTGGATATTGACGTTGAAACGCGTGACCTGCTTGCCAATTCGCTACTGTTCAAGCCGCTTCCGTTTGTCCGCCGAGTGATATTTATTGCGACGCCGCATCGCGGCAGTTATCAGGCTCTCGGCGTGCTGGGACGGATCGGCTCCTGGCTGGTGACTATGCCGGGCCGTTTTACCAAAATGAGTGTCGACCTAGTGACGCTAAAGAGCAAGGGATTGTACGTCGGCCCCATGACCGGCATCCCAACCAGCATCGATAACATGAACCCGACCAATCGCTTCATCGTGGCCTTATCGGCGACCCCCATCGCCGATGGAGTGATCGCCCATTCCATCGTCGGCGTGGAAGGCGGTGGCCCGCCGGCAGATGGAGGAGACGGAGTGGTAAAATATTCGAGCGCGCACATCGACGGCGTCGCATCGGAGAAGATCGTCCATTCGGCGCATTCGATGCAGGGCAACCCGGAGACGATTCAGGAAGTGAAGCGCATCCTGATGGAGCACGCGAACAGCCTGCCTTGATTCAAGGGCAAGCATCGTTCGGCAATTGTCGAACACGCGGAACTGTTTGCCGATCAAGATGGACACGGACAAATCATCCAAGAGGCAACCATTAGTGAGCATGAGGGGAAACGGGTTCTTTTTTTTCCCGCGCCCTTGGACCTTTCGACATACTCAGGGCAGGCTCTTGAACTTCTGAACGGGAGAATCTTCACTGGAGTGACGCTAGGTATCAATAATTACCGTAGGCGTAACCTGATCTCTCACTGATTTGTTGTAAGTTCGATAATAGCGGTCCGTACGTCTAAAGCTCTTGCGCGCGAGTTGGCGATTTATCATGAATTTGCTAAGACTCGCTCGTGGGTGACAAGACCCGTGTGCGATGCCCAAGGAAATATCCGTGCAGTCAAAGTCAGAAGCAGTCATCGATCTAAGCGGTAAGCTGGCCATCGTCACCGGGGCCGGCCGCGGCATCGGCGCCGCTATCGCCGAAGCGTTTGCCAGGGCCGGCGCTGACCTTGTCATCGCCGACATCAACGAAGATAGCGCCCGCAAGATCGCCGAGAGGATGGAGCAGATCGGCAGAAAGGCGTTGGCGGTCAAGACTGACGTTGCCTCGCCTGCGGACGTGGACCGGTTGTTCGGCACCGTGCAAGAAAAATTCGCCGGCGTAGATATTTTGGTCAACAACACCGGCATCTGGTTTAGACGGCCTTTCCTGGAGATCGCCGATTCCGAATGGGACAGCGTGCTTGCGGTCAACCTGAAGGGAACCTTCATGTGCTCTCAGCGGGCTGCCCGCATGATGATGGCAAAGCGAACCGGCTGCATCATCAACATCGCGTCTCACGCCGGGCTTTTTTACAGCCGCGGGCAAGGCGTCCACTACGCCGCGTCCAAGGCAGCGATTATTCAATTGACACGAGTGCTGGCCTTTGAACTCGGGCCTTTAGGGATCAGGATCAATGCCATAGCGCCGGGTGGCATCAACACTGGAAGTCCCACCTCGGCAGCTCGAGATGAACTTCCTGCAAGCCGAATGGTAGTCAGCTCTAACCCGTTGGGGAGTAGGGGAGAGCCGGAGGATATTGCTCAGGCCGCTCTATTCCTCGCCTCAAAGATGGCGCGGTTTATCACCGGGCAAACGCTGGTGGTCAACGGCGGAACCATTGGAAGTTCCTAGCGGGCTTAGAACCTGCGCTTTCACGCGTCCGCCGCTGCAGTGTTCAAGTTGCTAATTTCTCCGCTGACAATTGACAGAAATTTACCGGCGAGCGTAGATTCGGCTTCGTTTGCCGGCCTGGGTTGGCACTGGTTGAAATAGCAATGTCCGGTTTTGGCAGTGGGACGGCCAATGACAGTGCAGTCTCGTCTCGTCAGGGTTCGACGGGGCCCTTTCGACTGACACGGGGTTCCCTGACAAATTGGCTGCAACTATTGCGCAAGGAGTTCCTATGGCAATCCTGAAGATGAAGTATGGCGTCGTCTCCGCTGATGATCACGTCCAAGAAGCCCCCGATGTTTGGACCAACCGGATGTCCAAAGCCAAGTTTGGCGATGACATCCCGCACATCGTCGAGCTGCCAGACGGCAGCCAAACCTGGGCGTTGGGCGGCAACGCGCAAGGATTCGGCGGGCTGGCGCGCATCGCCGGTGTCAAAGCCAAGGTGCGCACCTGGGACGAAGTGCCCCCTTCCACCTACGTCGCGGCCGAGCGTCTGAAGATTCTTGACCAAGAGGAAGTGGACGCTTCGGTGCTGTTCCCCAACATCATCGGCATCACCAATCAGAATTTTCAGAAAGAAGGCAGTGAAGAGTTCCGTCTGGCCTGTATTCGCGCTTACAACGACTGGCTCATCGAAGAGTGGCAAGACTATTCGCCCAGGTTCATCGCCCAGTGCGTGACCCCGATGTGGGACGTGAACTTGTGCGTTGCCGAGATCCATCGCGCCGTGAAGCGCGGCCACAAAGCTTTGGCCTGGCACGGCGCGCCGCACGTCCTCGGGCTGAAATATTTCAACGATCCCTATTGGTACCCGGTCTTCCAGGCGTGCTGCGACCTGGATGTTCCCCTATGCTTGCACTCCACCGCCTTGCCGGCCTTGCCGGCCTGGGAATCCTTGCAGGGAGGCGCGAGGACCGCTCTGCAGGTTTCCATGACCTTTGTCAGCCACATGGAGATCGTCTCCAACATTCTCTATTCGGGCGTGTTTGAAAAATTTCCCAAGTTGAAGACCATCAGTGTCGAGAGCGGCGTGGGTTGGCTGCCGTATCTGTTAGAAGAACTGGACCATGAGTTTGACGAGCGCAGGGTAGCGAAAAACACCACGCTCACCAAGAAACCCAGTGAGGCGTTTCGGTCCAACATGTGGAGCACTTTCTGGCATGAGCGCCACGGTATCAGAAGCCGCGATGAGATCGGCGTCGACAAGATCATGTACTCCACCGATTACCCCCACGGCACGACCACCTGGCCCAAGTCGGTGTGGTGCCGGACTCACTCAATCCAGGACGTGGTATCGGTGGATGACCGCAAGAAGATCTTGATGGACAACGCCATCGGGCTTTACAAACTCGATGTCGATAAGTCGCAAATCAACCAGCCGCTATATCGGCCAGGTCCGATCACCGTTGGCCCGCAGCCTGAAACTGCGAAGCCTGGCGCTTAGCGCCAACGGATAATTTTAGTTGTCCGAACTATTGGTACTTGGGGTCGCCGTAGGTTATCAGCTCGATCAAATTGTTATCGGGGTCACGCACGTACAGACTGGTGCCTGGACCGAGGGCGCCTGAACGGGCGGCGGGATCGTGGAGCACCGGGACTCCAGCCTGTTTGAGAAAGTCCTGGGCCTCCTGCACGGTGCCTTTCCACTTTAAGCAGAAGTCTGCCGATCCCAAGGCGTAGCCCGGCGCGTGGGTCGGACTCTCAATCTCATAGCGATCGACGACGTAAAGGTTTAGCTTCTGCGTCTCGCTGATGCGGATGATCGGTCGAGTTCCCCGCCCACCCGGACGCTCCTGCCAACCCGCCTCCAGACCGAGCTTGCGGTAGAAAGCGAAGGTTGCTTCCAGATCCTTGACTACCAGTACCCAGTGATCGATTGCTTCGATGCCCATGGTCCCTCCTGGTCGAAAATTCTTGCCAATGAACGTTGCTGCCAAATGTATCGTTATGTCTAGAACATCCGCCGGCTCAAGCTTCTGCGCATGCGTGGGTCCATGCGGTCGCGCAAGGCGTCGCCGACCAGGGTGAATGCCAGGATGAACCCCGCCAAGGCCAGTCCGGGGAAAATCGCCAGCCATGGCGCCACCTCTAAAAAGTCCTGGGCGTCCCTGATCATCGTGCCCCAGCTGATATAGGGCACGGACAGTCCAAGGCCGAGATAGCTGAGGGCCGCTTCCACACTGATGGCCCGAGCCAGGTCGAGCGTAAATTGTACCGCGATGGGTGCCATGATGTTCGGCAGAATCTGTCTAAGTAGGATACGCATGGGAGATTGTCCCATGGCCCGAGCCGCGTCGACATATTCCCGCTCCTTCTGCGTCAGCACGCCGCTTCTGACCAGGCGCGCGTAGCGGGGAACGGAGCTGAATGCGATAGCGCACCACAGCATGATGACGCTGGGTCCGGCCAACGCCACCAAAGCCATTGCCAGCACCAGAGAGGGGAAGGCCATGATGCCCTCCATCACGCGTTGAACCAGCGCATCGAGCGCCCCGCCGAAATAGCTGCCCAAAGCACCCAGCGGCGCGCCCAGGAAAAGTGCCAAGATGACTGCTCCCGCCGCCACCTGCAAGCTGACCTGAGACCCGGCAATGATACGGGTCAGGACGTCCCTGCCGATGCGGTCCGTCCCCAGCCAGTGGGTCGAACTCGGCGGGTGCATCCGCACTGCAAGATTGGGCGCATTTAAATCGTGGCGAGAAATACCGGGTCCCAGAAGGGCGATAAGAATGTAGAGGATGAGCAAAATCCCGCCGACCATAGCACGCCGGTCGCTGAGCGCGAATGCGATGCTGGTGCGCGTGATGCTTAATGCGCGCGAAGCTGAACGTCCGATGATTGGGGAATCATCGGTGGATCGAGCCGCCATGACAAATTCATCCTTCATTGGTGTAATTGGACCCTGGGGTCCACCACGGTGTAGAGAATGTCGACCAGCAGGTTGACGGCGATGACAAGGAAGACCATGAACAGAACCACGCCTTGGACGACCACGAAGTCCCGGGTGTTTATGGAATTCAACAGGAGAAAACCGATGCCGGGATAGTTGAAGACAGTTTCCACGATGGTGATCAGTCCGCTCAAATAGGCCATCTGCAAGCCCACCACAGTCAGCGTTGTCATCAGCGAGTTGCGCAGCACATGCTTCCACATCACCAGCTTCTCGCTCAATCCCTTTGCCCTGGCCGTCCGAACGTAATCCTGCTGCATTTGTTCAAGGAAGTCTTGGCGCTGGAAGCGCAGGACTGTGGCGGCGATGTTCAAGGCCACCACGGTCATGGGCAAGACAAGGTGTTTCAAGAATTCCACGAAGTTTTCCTGGGGCGGCGTATAACCGATGGATGGGAGCCAGCCCAGGTACACCGCGAAAATCAAAATGGCGACCAGGGCCAGCCAGAAGGTCGGCACCGAGATGCCGAAGACGACGAAGCCCGTGGCCAAGTGGTCCCATTTGGTATCGTGATGAATGGCCGCGAGCACGCCAGCGGGCACGGCAAGGATTACGGCCATGATGAGACCGCCAACCATCAGGTACATGGTCGGCACCAAGCGCTGCAAAATGACCGCCAGGGCTGGAGTTCGGTGCGTTATCGAGCTGCCCAAATCTCCTTGAAGCATGTGCGTGAGCCAGTTGAGGTACTGAACGATAAGCGGCTGGTCCAATCCGAGCCGCGCGCGCATCGCGTCATAGACTTCCCGTGAAATCTGCGCGCCATCCACCGCGCCCAGCATCACCATGACCGGGTCCCCAGGGACGATCATCATGACGAAAAAGACCACCATGGTGACAACCAGGACCATGGGAATCAATTGCACAAGGCGCATGGCGCCATACCTAAAGATCATCGCCGGATCCTCCTGACCAAAAACCTGCCGGAACCCTCATGCGGTGATCGCAGTTAAGCATAACCGCCCGCGCCAACCCTCATGGAAAGGACTGTTCCGGGAAACGATCATGGCGTTGTGAATCCACCCGCGCGAGGTCGGCGAATCGTACAACGAGAGGCCAAATTTTAACAAACGAAATCCGGCGCGTTGTTGGATTTCAACAATGCCTTTATTGTTTCTTAATCATGGGTATTCTTAGTTATGCTTTTTCTTGACACTTCTCTTGCGGCGGTGCTAACGTTCCACCGCTTCGAGCGAGTGAACATCTACGACCCTATCGGCTTAGTTGGTTGATCGGTCAGATTGACCGAGGATGAGCGCTTTACTGTATGCGTCGGTGGCTGGCCATTGGCAGTTAAAAAATCGTGGGAGGTTTCTCGATGAAAGTCTGGAGCAGGAAGGGTGTTATGCGCTGGTCATTTGTTGGCGCGGCGCTTTTGTTGTTAGGCCTTATCGCTGGCTATGATGCCGGCAAGATTTTAACTCCACACCCAGCGATTGCAGCACAGAAGGTGTTTCAGTCTCCGGCGCCTGGACAACCGCGCAGCGGCGGAACGCTAAGGTTCGGCATCGTGAAGGATATTGGGACGCCGATTCCGTTTGTTGATTACACCTCGGTGCCCCAGTTCGTGAAAGAAAACATGTATGAACCGCTGGTGATGAACGATCAGAAGGGCGAGATTCACCCGTGGCTCGCGCAAAGTTGGACCGCGAACGCAAATTCCAGCCAGTGGACGTTCAAGATTCGTCAGGGGGTGAAATTCCACGACGGCAAGGAACTGACCGCGGAGGATGTCGTCTGGTCCGCCAAGCATATTATGAATCCCGCCAACGGCGCAGCGGGTCAGGGACAGTTGTCCGCCAACGTTCGCGAGGTTGTGGCGCTGGACAAATACACCGTGAAGTTCACCTTGCCCGGCCCGCGCGGCTTGTTTCCGGAGATTCTTAGCAATACCTCCACCCTGCACATCGCGCCCGCCAAGTCCATGGCAAGCGGGCAACAAGAGATGGTCGGCGGCGCGCCGCCTCCGGGCACCGGCCCCTTCAAATTCAAGGCATGGATTCCCGGCCAGGAAATCAACGTTGTCCGCAACGATGATTATTGGGGCGGCGCCCCCTATCTGGAGGGCGTTCGATTCCGCGTCATCACCGAAACCAACTCCAGGGCGGCCGCCATCCAGGCAGGGGACATCGATGTCATCGAGCGCTTGGGTCCGACCTTCGTGCAGCGCATCAAAAGCGGCGCGCTCAAGGGCTTGCACTTCATGCCCATCGGCACGGTGGGCATCAAACAATTGGTCCTCAATACCCAGTCCGCGCCGACTTCGGACCCTAGGGTGCGTAAGGCAATTGCTCTGTCGTTGGACCGCGAGGCGATCCTGACGGAGGCCACGTTTGGCTTCGGCGTCCCGGTGCAGACCTGGGGAGCGGCAGGCACCGACTGGGAAAGCGCCATCGCCTTTAAATGGAAGCGCAACATCGAGGAAGCCAAGCGCCTGCTCAAGGAAGCCGGTTACTCAGGCAAGCCTATTACCATTGGATCCACCAGAGGGCAGGACGATCCGTGGACCGAGGCTGTGGTGCGCCAGGCTTCGGAGGCGGGTATCAAATTCTCGGTGCAGAACCTCGCCGGAGCCGAGCTCATCCAGAAAACTATCGCTGGAGAGCTGAACGTTTCGGTGTACGGCGGCGGTGGCATGGGCGAGCCGCTGGTTGCCAATGTGCAGTACATTGCCTGCGCCGACGGCAAACCAGGGATCGGCAACGTCGCCAGGTACTGCTCGCCTCAGTCGGACAAATTAGTGACCCAGTATATGGAGGAGCCGAGCCGGTCCAAGCGTCTGGCGATCTGGAAAACAGTGGCGCAAAAGTTATTCAACGATGAGGTGGCCTACTACGTGATCGGCTGGGCGAACGACCGGAACTTCGTCTGGCGCGACAAAGTGAAGAATTGGGAGCGCGGTCCGGAGCAAGAATACTTCCATGCCAAGGGCGGCCTCTGGCGCACTTGGCTGGAGCAGTAACGGTCATAAAGGAGATCCCACCGTCATAGCGGGGCCGCTCCTCGCATTGCAAAATCTTTGCTCCCCCTTTGTGCGCGTGCTCTTGTCCAGTTCAGTGTAGCCGTGAAGCCAGAGCTTCGAGGCAGAAGACGTTCCCGGCCTCAAGGTGTGTACGTCTTGCGGTCGCGCGACGCATTCGCGTGCCTGTGCAGCCGATGCCATCGGGCCAGCGGATGTCGCTAGGTTGATTAGAGCGGTAAGTGCGCGAGGCGGTGATTCAGAGAATTTGCTAAACCAAATTAATCAGTGACAGTGAGCAACCAGGTGACCGTTACCGATGATGGTTTGTTTCCCAAGAATGACCAACGCCAAGCCAACAGCGCTTGGCATTTTTTTATCCACGGAAAGCTTCCACGTAGACAGCCGTGCCGTAGGCTAAGATTTCGCTGACGCCGGCGATAGCTCGCGCCTAGCGCGGCGGCAGCGGATCGTTGCCGGCGATCTTGTTGAATAGCGCGATGACATCGGCGTCGCGCGGAATGTCCTTGATCGCTTTCTCCTGAGCTTCCGGCAACAGCGGCGTGGCGTCGTCGGCTGAGAGCCGTTTGAATTCCTTCAAGAACGCCGGATCGCGAAAAGTCTTGCGCATCGCCTCGCGCCAGTGCGCCACCGCCTCAGTCGGCGTCCCTGGCGGTAGAATATAGGGCGAGCCGACCAGGCGGAAGGTGCGGAACATGGTCATGATCTTCCGCTCGCGCTCGCTCTTGGCGAAGCTCTCCAACTCAGGCAGTTTGCTGAACAGGCCGTGGGGATGGCGATCGTCCTTGGGGATCTGAATGATCGCATGAAAATTGAGGTAACGTTTCTCGATCTGCTCGGCGTTGCGTTGCAGAATCGTGTCAGGGATGTTGGCGCGGGCATCGAGTTCGCCGCGGTCCATGGCGAGGTCGAGCTCGGGTCCCGAATAGCCGGTGATAAATTTCGGATCTTTGAGACCTAGTATCCAGGAGAAGAGCCGGCCGTTTATATAGATGTCGTGGCCGACGGTTTGCGCGCCGACGCGGAGACCGGCATGGGCGCGGAGTTTATCCAAGCTATCGAGTCCCAGACGCGCCACCGAGCCGAAAACATATTGCGCCGTGCTGTTGGCGGCGCCGAGATAAATCAATTTGTCGATATCATATTCGACACCGGTTGAGCCGAGCACGGCGTTGGCGACCAGCCCGGAACCGACATTGCCCAAGGTCAGCCCGTCGGGCTTGGCGTTGCGCGCGACAAAGTTCGACGCCTTACGGCCGCCGCCGCCCGGCATGAATTGGGTGACGATGATCGGCTCGCCGGGAAGGTATTTCTTAAGAAAGGGGATCGCCGCCTGCGCGCGCAGGGCGCCGGTGCCGCCGGGTTCGCGGCCTTGTATCAGCAGGATGGTCTTGCCTTGGAAGTAGGGCGCCGTTTGGCTGAATAGTTCCCCGCTGCCAAGTGAGACAAACAGCATGGCGACCGCCGTTAACCAGATCATTTGTTTCATGATGTCCCCTGGGAAATTAACGTTGTAGTTGTCTACCATGCAGATCGGCGAATTCAAGTTAGATTTGTCGCGGCGACCAAGCTACCAGCTGCGTTTGGTGAAGCGTGAAATCGCCCGCCGGTCTCGCTTGGTCGGCCGCCCCGGCGCGGCGAATTCCGCCGGCCGTTCGAGTTTGAATTGCGCTGCGGCGGTTTGGCGTTGACGCAAACTCTCCTCGGTCTCGTCGTAAAGCAGTTGCGCCTGCGCCGCCGGACCGCGCAGGCGCGCGACACTTTTCACGATGACGATCCATTCGTAGGGACCGCGGCGTACGGTTATTCTATAGCCGGCGCGGACCATGCGGCTCGGTTTGGCGCGCTCGCCGTTAATTTCGACCTTGCCGCCGTCCACTGCTTCGGCCGCCAACCCGCGGGTCTTGAAAAAGCGCGCGGCCCAGAGCCATTTGTCGATGCGCACCGGTTCGTCTTGTTCGGCCATGGCGCGACTCAATTCAGGGCCAGGGAAACTGTGCCACCGGCGTGTCCTTGAGCAGCCGGTGGTCGGTCATATCGCATTGCAGCGGCGTCACCGAGACGTAGCCTTCGTGCACGGCGACACAATCGGTGCCGTCGTCATTGGCGAAACCCAAGTCGTCGCCGCCGATCCAATAATACTTGCCGCCGCGCGGGTCGACCCGTTCGACGATGGTTTCGCTGTAATGGCGCTTGCCCATGCGGGTGAATTTCCAGCCCTTGAGTTGTTCTCTCGGTAAATTGGGCACGTTGACGTTGAGCAGGGTGCCCGCCGGAATGCCGGGCTTTTGGATGCACTCGATCAACCTCGCGGTGAACTCCGCCGCGGCGCCAAAATCAAAATTTTCGAAGGTGACAAGAGATACGGCGACGGCAGGGATGCCCAAAAGCGTACCCTCGATGGCCGCGGATACCGTGCCTGAATAAATAATATCGTCGCCGAGATTGGGACCTTTGTTAATGCCGGAGACGACCAGGTCTGGCTTTACCGGCAAAAGGCCGGTGAGCGCCAACTTGACGCAATCCACCGGCGTGCCATTGACCGACATGCGCCGCGGCCCGAGCTCCTGGACGCGCAGCGGCCGGTGCAAGGTCAACGAGTGGCTCGTGGAACTCTGCGCCCGATCCGGCGCCACGGTATAGAGTTCGCCGAGGTGAGCGAGGCTCGTTTCCAGAGCGGTGAGTCCGTCGGATTGGATGCCGTCATCGTTGGAAAGCAAGATGATCATGAGGCCATACTGGCAAAGAAGTCATGAACGGACAAGTGCAAGGGGCAGCCGGCGATGATTGGCTACCGTTGGAGGGCGGCGTGGTACCGACAGTTTTCTTGGGCAAGTAAACTGGCCAGGGCGGTAGATGATTCCGTACGGGCGATTCATGAATCGCCCCTACAGGATCGTTCCCATGGCTTGATCCTGATGGGTGACAGGTGCGGACGTCAAGTGGACCGCTTTAAGGCTTTTCTCTCACAAGGTCTTCACTTCGACTTTTCCAGCGCTATGCTGAAATCAGAAGTTGGCGACTCGATCGAGATACTCTGCTTCTTGGCATTGCCTCCCTAGGCAGAGCAGTAGGTGCGAGTACAGCTTACGTGATACTGCAACCTACCGCCGACTCAGGCGCCCTGTCACCCCGGGGCGCCTTTTTTATTTCACGCTCGGGTTCCGCTTATTTTTTGTCAAAGGGGATGTCAAAAGAGAGGTTGTTGACTGGCTGGACAAAACTCTTTTCAATATCTTCATCTTCGACAACATCCCTCTATTCTGCGCAGACTCTCATTACTCAGCAGAATGTGCGCGTGATTGTCCATCAACGCCCAGGCGTAAAACCGGCGTCCCCGTATTGTTGCCACGACGTCACGCAAATTATTTCTCAATATCAAAATGACATCACGGATTTATGGATGAGGGGTCTGGGATCAGTGGCGAGATGTACAACTAAACTTCTTAGGCAAAAATTCGGAGAAGCGAATGTGCTAGGACTGACGGTCTGACAACAAACTGGATTTGATCGCGAATCCTGGACGCATCTCGTATCGGATGAAGTAGTTATTGAAGCTGGTGTGCAACTCGAAATAAATCCGACCGTATTGGATGCGCTCGGATCTATTTGGCATGACGAGATATTCAATCCGACGCTGATCCGCGCCCGCCTCGATTAACTGATTAACCGCCTGTTGGAACACAGCGCGTTTCGCGTTGTGTGCCGCTTCATAGAAATCCTTTAGGAAACTATCTTTCATAACGGTCAACTGCTGCGCGGTTATCCAGAAATCTTGCACGTCGACCTTACTCTATTATTGAGACCGCAGGGAGTTCCAAGACAAATTGATGCCATTGCAGTTTCGCGAAGCGTCGCGAGCCTTTCTTGTAAAAAAGTTGATCAAGAAACAGCTCTGAAATAACAAAGGGAGAAAATAATTGTCAGTGTACACGATTAGGTCTAAGAGAGCACTGGTTTTTTTTCGGTTTCGTGTACCTGGATAAAGCCGAGTGCAGGATTAAATGAGAACTAAGCGCAGTGTACGATACGCCTGAGTACTCCTATTCAAGCCACGCAGGGAGATGCGAGTCTGGCAGTCCCCACCGCAGTCCAATCCAGCTAGTCAAAAACATCCACTTTGCGAAAACGATTCGGGCTTAGCTAAATTAAGCTGGGTCTAAAAATTGCCGATGGCCTTCGATCATGGCGGCAAATTGTGCTTGCTCCGCCGGTGCCATGGTTGCGGGAAATTTAGCGCTGCTGCGGCGCCAGCGCGCTAGCCATTTTTGGTCGAGCAGTGGCGGCGCCAACGGATGCTGGGCCGCGCTTTCGGCTTTGTTGAATGCGATCGTGGTCTCGCTCTTCGGTCCGGTGCCGACCCCTTGGGCAACCAAGAAGCCTGCGCTCAGCAATGCCACGCGCACCGCGGTGGCTGCGGAGTAAGTATAGAGTTCGGCCGGTTTGGCCAGGCAGCGGGCAAATATTCTCGCAAAGATTTCCCCGGTCCATAGTTCAGCGTCGGTTTTGAATGAGAAAGGATCGTAAAAAATCAGGTCGGGGATCGCTGCGCTTTCGATTGAGTCGCGAAAGTCTCCTAGCAGCAGTTGCCAATGCAGCATTTCCGACGCGTGTTGCCAGCTCCCTTGGGAGAGAATCTTCGACGGCGCGCTGTGGTGCAGGTGCGGGAAGTAGCCGGCATGTTTGGCGGCGAGGCTGAGCGCATCGAGATCCTGCTCAAAACTGAGCAGACGCAGGGGGCGCAGGCCGGCGCGGTTATTTCCCCCGTGGCAGCGCTCGAAGCAGTGAATCGCCGCCATGGCATTGCTGGCGGCGCCCAGGCCGACATCCCAGATGACCAATTCTTCGGTGTTGTCGGTGCTTAAGCGCGCGGCGAGAGCCGACTGCTCGATGTAAAGCTGGTTGGCTTCTTCGCTCGGCGCGCTCACCGAGTGCATGATTTCGCCGGAGCTGATTTGGCGAATGCTGTAAAAACCATGAACCGAGCGGTGCAGCTCATAGTCGCCCAAGCGGGCCGGCTGGACGACTTTGTTTTTCTTCGGCGGGCGATTCGGATTATCTTCATCGGCGCGCATCAACTCGGCGCGCTTATGACGGTAGTACGCGGCAAAGTTGCCGGCTAAAATTCGCTCGCGCATTTCCTTCATCAGGCGATGGTAGAACGCCAGGTTGTGCATGCCCAAGAGATGCCAACCGAGCACTTCAGCCGATTTGATCAGGTGGTGCAGGTAGGCGCGCGAGTAGTCTCGGCAGCATTGGCAATCGCAACGGGCGTCGACAGGCTCGTCGGCGAGTTTATGAACGGCGCGGCGCAATTGTAGTTTGCCGTGGGAGGTAAAGGCGACGCCGCGTTGCGCCAGTTGGGTCGGGATAATGCAGTCGAACATGTCGACGCCGCGATGGACGGCCTCGAGAAGATCGCTGGGCGTGCCCACGCCCATGAGATAACGCGGCAGCTGGGCCGGCAGCTGCTCGGTGACCAGTGCGGTGAGATCGTAACGCTCAGCGTGAGTCTCGCCCACCGCGAGACCGCCGATGGCCAAGCCGTCGAAGGGCAGTTCGCACAGGAATGCGGCGCTGATTTTTCTCAGCTGCGGATGGCCGCCGCCCTGTACGATACCGAAGAGTGCTGCCGGGGCATCGCCGCGCGCTTGCAGCGAACGTTGCGCCCACCGGTGGGTCAACTCCATGGCCGTCTGCGCCTGAGGATACGCTGCGGTGGCGGGGATGCATTGATCGAGCACCATCATGATATCGCTGCCGATGGCTTGCTGCATTTCAATGCTCGACTCCGGCGACAGCAAATAACTCTTGCCATCGACGTAGCTTTGGAAGTTTGCGCCGGCTTCATTCATGGCTCGCGAATGGGGCAGCGAGAAAATCTGAAAGCCGCCGGAGTCCGTCAGCACCGGGCCCGGCCAATTCATGAAGCGGTGAATGCCGCCGAATTTCTTGAAGACTTCGGCGCCGGGCCGAAGCAGGAGATGATAGGTATTCGCCAATAACAAGCGCGCGCCGGTTGCTTGCAAACTTTCCACGCTCTGCGCTTTGACCGTCGCCTGGGTGCCCACCGGCATGAAGATCGGTGTTTCGACTGCGCCATGCAGCGTCTGAAAAGTTGCCGCGCGCGCGCGGGAATCGGGCGACTCGGCTTCCAGAGTGAACTGCAATCGGGTGTTGTCGCGCGGTGAATTTACCATGGGTCGGATTATCTCTCGCAAAGGCGCCAGCAAGTTGACGGGCCGATGCCCGTCATCCCGAGTGAACGCGAGGGATCTATGAGAGATTTCTCCCTTCGGTCGAAATGACATCCCTTCCGGCCTTGGCGTCTTTGCGCCTTGGCGAGAGCAACATCCGAATCCGACCGTCTTTCGCATGCCATCGTATCACTGGAGGGCGCACAGGCGCGAGGGCGTTCTTGTGTCGGCCACGCCGCCTAGGGTATAAATTTTACTCGATTGAAGGAGAATGCTTGCCATGGCAAACGCGGAAATAGTCGCGATCGGTTCGGAATTGCTGCTCGGTCAGATCGTCGATACCAATTCGGCCTGGATGGCGCAGCGGCTGACGGCGCTGGGGGTCAATTTATATTTCAAATCGGTGGTCGGCGATAATCCTGAGCGGATGAAGGAAGTGATCGCGCGGGCGGTGGAGCGCGCCGACATCGTTATCACTAGCGGCGGCATCGGGCCGACCCAGGACGATCTGACTCGCGACATCGTCGCCGAAGTTACTGGGCGCAAACTCGTTCAAGACGCCGGCATGCTGGAGCAGGTCGAAGGCCACTTTCGCCGGCGCGGCCGGCCGATGACGCCCAACAATCTGCGCCAATCCTATATGCCGGAGGGAGCGATCCCGGTGAAAAATCCCAACGGCACGGCACCGTCCTTTGTCGTCGAAGATCCGCGCGCCGTGGTTTTCTCGTTGCCCGGCGTGCCGGTGGAGATGAAATGGCTGTTCGAAAACGAAGTCGAACCCTATCTCAGAAAGAAATTCAATCTCGCCGAGGTGATTCACTACCGCGTGCTCAAGATCGTCGGCATCGGCGAGAGCGCGGTTGACGATAAAGTCGGCCACTTGATCGCCAACTCCAGTAATCCAACCGTCGGTGTGCTGGCGTTACCCGGCCAAGTCGACGTGCGCATCGCCGCCAAGGCGGCCAATCGCGCCGAGGCGATGAAGATGATCGCACCGGTGGAAGCCGAGGTGCGGGAACTTTTGGGCACGGCCATTTTCGCCGCCGACGACGAAACCATGGAGGTTGTCACCGGCCAATTGCTGCGCGAAAAAAACCAGACCGTGGCGGTGTGCGAGGATCTCACCTGCGGTCAGTTGGCGGAGCGCCTGCAGACCGCCGGCAATGAGAACTTCGGCGCCGGCTTTATTTGCAATAACGAAAATGCCCTGCGCTCATTACTGAAAAACGCGCGCAGCGGCATCAATCTGGACGCGACTTTAAAAGATCCAACCGCGCTTACCGATGAAATGGCTTGGGCGGCGCGCCAACAGTCCGGCTGCGATTTCGGCCTGGCGCTGCACGCCATCGCCGATCCCGACAGCAAGATTCAAAATCTTGCGCGCGGGCAGACCTATGTTTCACTTACCGATGGCAAAACTTTTCTCAGGCGTGAAAGCACCAGCGCCGGCCGCGGCGCTTACGACCGCTCGCGCATGACGCTCAGCGCCATCGATTTGCTCAGAACGGCGCTGTTGGAAGGGATGAATCAGAAATAGTTGCTTGCGCAAATTTTCTTAGCCCCGAACGTTTCCGAGTCGGGTATTCCTCGCGCCAAGAACGCCAAGGTCGCAAAGTTCGGAATCGTTGTCATTTCGACCCTTGGGAGAAATCTATCTTCGATCCCTCGTGCTCCCTCGGGATGACGGGCATCGCCCGTCACCTTTGCGCCCTTTGCGTTCTTTGCGGCCATACTTCTTTTTGGTTGCTGTGCCGCTCTAGGTTCTTGGTGGTGAAATACTCTTGCCCGCTAGTTTTGAATAGTCAGTTTCGGCATTAGCGCTTGCAGTTGGCCGAGTGGCTCTTCCAAGCTGTGAATCGCTTCACTCCAGAATTCAGTTTTCTCGATATCTCTGCCGACGGTCTGTCGCACCACATTCTCCGCCGTGTCGCTGCCGGCGCGGCGCAGGAATTCTTCGTATTTAGGTAGAAAACCATCGCCGTCGTTTTTAAACATGGCGTAGAGGCCGCGGCTGAGCAGATAGCCGAAGGTGTAGGGGAAATTGTAGAAGGTGATGCCGGTGATATAGAAATGAAGCTTCGATGTCCAGAAGTAGGGATCCTCGCCGCCGGTTTCGAGCACGTCGCCCAAAACTTGTCGTTGCGTCTGCACCATCAGCTCTTTCAGTCGCGACACGGTCAGCGGCCCGTTTGCTCGTTCTTCGTAGAAAGACTTTTCAAACTCATAGCGCACCGGAATGTCCAACAAGTAGACCGCGCCATGGCCGACTTCGATGTCGAGGATACGCGCTTTGTCACTGTCGCTGACCGTTGGGTCGTCGAGGATGCCGTTCATCAAAACATTTTCACCGAAGGTCGACGCGGTTTCCGCCAGCGTCATCGGATAGCCGCGCGCGTAGGGACGGATGTCGCGCATCATGGCGCCGTGATAGGCGTGGCCCGATTCATGGGCGAGGGTCAGGACATCGCCCAAGGACTCGTTGTAGGTCATGAAGATGCGCGATTCCTTGCTCAGCATGGAGCTGGTGCAAAAACCGCCGGGCCGTTTGCCCTGGCGCGGCTCCCAATCGACCCAGTTCTTGCCGATGACCTGCTCGTTGAAGAATCTTCCCAGCGCCGGGTAGGCGCGGCTAAACGACTGGGCGACGGTGGCTTGGGCTTTGTCCCAAGTCAGTTTCCCTTGATTCGGCAGATCGAGGGGGGCGCCGAGATCGAACCATGCGACCTGTTGGCGCGCCATCGATTTGGCTTTTAGTCGGAGAATGCGCCGCGGTATTTCCAGGTTCGCCATCAGCGCCTCGAACATGGCGTCGAGGGTTTTGCGCCCGATGGCGGCCTGAAAAAGCGCGATGTCGAGAAAGTGAGCGACGCCGCGGTGGCGATTCAATGTCAACCTTGTGCCGGCGATGGCGTTGAGGGCGGCGGCGGCGGTGTCTTCGACGCTTTGCCAAGCCGCGTTGCCGCCTTCGAAGGCGGCTTGACGCACGCGCCGGTCGGGATCGTCCATCAATGAGCGGCGTTGCGACATCGGCAAACGCACCCGCTTGCCATCGGGATAGACCATGGCGAATTCTAGTTTGGCAGAAACCGTATCATAGAGCCGGCCCCAAGCCTGGATGCCGTCGACGTTCAAATCGGTGGCGAGGATTTCTTTTTCCGAGGTCATCGCGCGGCGCGCTTCTTCGCGCAGGCGGGTTAGATAGTTGTGCGCCCCAGCCAATGCGGGACGCGCGCAGAAGGTCGCAAAGACTTTGTCATCGGCGCTCTTGCAGGCGCGCAGCAGTTCGATTCTGACTTTAGCGAGCTCGGCGCGGGTGCGGCTGAGCTCGGCTTCTTCTTTCTGATACCCCTCGTTGCGCGCGTCGGAAGAAGCCAAACAACCGATGTAGGAACCGAGGTGCGACATGCGGCGCGACAGGTCTTCGTTGCGCAGGAGAATATCTTCCCAGCCATTGGCCGATTGAGTAGTGAGGGCCGGCAAACCAGCGGCGGTTTGCTGCAGCGCAGCGACATCGGCACGGATGGCGGTTTTGAATTGAACCATCTCGGCGCCGTTAAATTCAGCAAAGTAACTCGTGAGGTCCCAGGTCATAATAGTTCCGCTGTCGGGGCCGGTGTTAAACCCGCCGGTCCGTTGTGTGCAGCCGCAAATTAAATTTCCACATTTGTGCCGACGTTTTGTGCCAACGCCTTATGATAAACCATCTGCGCGGTGGCGACATCTTGAATGGCGATGCCGACGGATTTGTAGAGTGTGATTTCACTCGGGCTGCTTCGTCCCGCCTTGGTGCCGGCGAGGACTTCGCCGATCTCGCCATGGATATCGGCTGCGCCGATGGACTGTTCTTTGAGCGCGAGCAAGATATCGCCACACTCGGCCATGACCGCGTCGTGGGAGTCGACCACGACCTTGGCGCGTTTCAATGTCGCGCCGTCGATTTCGCGCTGATCGGGACGGTGCGAGCCGACGGCGTTGATGTGGACGCCAGGCTTGAGCCATTCGGCCTGGACGATTGGCTCTTTGGCGGTGGTTACCGTCACCAGGAGATCGCTGTCGCGTACCGCGGCTTGCGCCGAATCGACGACCTCGATCGAGATGGCGCAGGACTTTTCCAAGTCTTGTTTAATACTGCGCGCGCTCTTTCCCGACGGACTGTAGAGCTTGATACGGCTCAACTGCCGCACCCGGGTCAGGGCTTGAATATGGGCGCGCGCCTGCACGCCGGCGCCTAGGATTCCCAGCACCGGCGTGCTGGGATTGGCTAATGTTCGCGTCGCCAGCGCCGAGGCGCAGGCGGTTCTGATCGCAGTGATGTAGCCGCCATCCATGGCGGCGATCATTTTGCCGGTGTCGCTGCTGAACAACATGATGGTGGCGAGGATCGCCGGCAGATCTTGCTTGGGATTGTCTTGAAAGTAGGTCACGACTTTCATGCCGAGGGCTTTATCCTCGTTCAGATAGCCCGGCATGCTGGTGATCCGTCCTTGGATCTGCGGCAGCGGCACGACCAAGCGCACCGGCATGACCGCCTTGCCGGTGGAATATTGGATATGCGCTTGTTCCAGTGCAGCGATCAGTTCGTCGATGTCGATCAAACTCTGAACTTGTTTTTCGGACAAAACCAACATGATTCATTTTGATAGCATAAAGCGCGTGCTGAATATAACGAAGCAGCGATTGATTTGTTGGCGCGCTGAAAAATCGGCGCCTGCTACTTGATTTCCTTGTCGGCTTCTTCGAGGGCGGCCTTTTGTTTGTCCTCGCTCTGCTTGAGCGACTCCTTGGCACTGTCCAAAGCGTTGAACGGTTGGGTGACCACTTCCTTCACCGCTGCGCGGCCCGTTTCGACGGGAGCTTTCTTTGCGTCGCAGCCGCCAAGCAGGCAGATGACAATCGCTAGCGGTGCCATTCTGCGAATTTCTAGTTTCATGCTTCAATGACTCCTTTGCCCACGACAACTTCGAGAGCTGCCCGGCTGATCTCGCCGGCGCGAATGATCCTCAGCTTATTTTTTTCAACCGCCGCGACGGTGGAGCCGGTTGGCGAAGTCAATTCGCCGCCGTCAACGTAGATGGTGATCTTAGCGGAGAAATAGTTTTTGGCTTGCAGGACGGTGTGCGCGCCTGGTTGCCCGGAAGGATTGGCGCTGGTGGCGGTCAGCGGATGGCCGAGTAAGCGCACCAGTTCCGTGGCGATGGGCTGGCTCGACAGGCGCACGCCGATGCCGCCCTGGCGGTTGACCAGCGGGCGCGGCATATCGTCGCGCGCAGGCAGTACCAGCGTCAGCGGGCCCGGCCAGAAGTGCGCCATTAACTTTTCCGCCAGCGGAGTTATTTCGGCGACCAGGATATCGAGCATGACCCGGTCCGCGACCAGCACGGGAAATGGATTGTCGGGATCGCGCCCCTTGAGTTGAAAGATGTTTTCGACGGCGGAAAAATTCAGTGCGTCGGCGCCGAGACCGTAGAGCGTCTCGGTGGGAAAGACAATTACCTCGCCGCGTTTGAGCGCGGCCAGCGCATTGGTCAAGTCATGGCGATGGTGCGAGTTCAATTGAAAAGATAAAGTTTAGCTATTCGGCAACGCCCGGCGGGCGATGTCTTTGCGATAGTGCATACCGGCCCAAGAGATTTCGCCGACCGCGCGATAGACTTCTTTTACCGCTTCGGCCACCGATTTACCGCGGGCGGTGACGCCCAGGACCCGGCCGCCGGTGGTGAGCCAGCGGTTGTTTTCTTTGGCGGTGCCGGCGTGGAAGACGAAGCCTTGTCGCCAGTTGGCTAGTTTGTCCAGGCCGGAAATTTCTTTGCCCTTGTCATAGGCGCCGGGATAGCCGTTGGCGGTGAGGACGACGCAGATGGCGGGGTCGTCGTACCATTCAGCTTCGACTCGATCGAGTTTGCCGTCGATGGTGGCTTCGAGCAGCGGCAGTAAGTCGCTCTTGAGCCGCATCATGATCGGCTGGCACTCGGGATCGCCGAAGCGGGCATTGAATTCTATAACCTTCGGCCCGGCCTCGGTAATCATCAAGCCGACGTAGAGCAGACCGCGGTAGCGGATGTTTTTCTGCCGCAGCCCCTGAAGCAGCGGCGTCAATATTTCGCGCAGCACTCGCTCATGGACCTCGGGCGTCACCACCGGCGCGGGCGAGTAGGCGCCCATACCGCCGGTGTTGGGGCCCTGGTCGTTATCGAAGACGCGTTTATGGTCCTGGGACGAAGCCAGCGGCAGCACATGTTCGCCGTCGGTCAAGACCATGAACGAAGCTTCTTCACCGTCGAGATACTCTTCGATGACGACTTTGTCGCCGGCGGCGCCGAACGCCCTTTGCACGAGGATTTCCTCGATGGCGGCTTCGGCTTCCGCCAAGGTCGCGCAGATCAGCACGCCTTTGCCGGCGGCGAGACCGTCGGCTTTGATCACATACGGTGATTGTTGCCGCGCCAAATATTGCTTAGCTGCAGCGGCGTCGGTGCAAGTGGCGAATGCTGCGGTGGGAATTCCGTTGGCGCGGAGCATTTCCTTGGTGAAGGCTTTGCTGCCTTCGAGTTGGGCGGCGGCTTGGTTAGGTCCGAAAATTCTCAGATGACGGGATTCGAATAAATCGGCGATGCCGAGAGTTAGCGGCAACTCCGGGCCGACGACGGTGAGATCGATATGTTCTTTTTCGGCGAAGTCGGCGAGACGATCGAGTTGCTCGGGGTTGATCGCCACGCATTCGGCTAACTCGCCGATGGCCGCGCTGCCCGGCGCGCAGAAGATTTTGTCCACGCGCGGACTTTGATGAATCTTCCAGACCAGCGCGTGCTCGCGGCCGCCGCTGCCGATGACGAGGATTTTCATAATTCGTTGAGGATGGAGAATCGAAGATAGAGGATCGCAATTCTCAATTCTCCATCCTCGATTCTCTAATGTCTAAAATGCCTCATGCCCGTGAAGATCATGGCGATGCCATGTTCATTGGCGGCGGCGATGACTTCTTCGTCTTTGATCGAGCCGCCGGGTTGGATGATCGACTTGGCGCCGCCATTGGCGGCTGCATCGAGGCCGTCGCGGAACGGATAAAAAGCGTCGGAAGCGACCGCGGAGCCTTTCAGGTCGAGACCGTGAGTCGCCGCCCGCAGCACGGCGATTTTGGTCGAGTCGATGCGGCTCATCTGGCCGGCGCCGACGCCGAGCACTTGGTCGGGCGACGCGAACACGATGGTGTTGGATTTTACATGGCGGCAAACCCGCCAGGCGAAATCGAGAGCGCGATATTCGTCG
Organism: uncultured delta proteobacterium; assembly: GCA_963760795.1. Taxonomy (GTDB): domain Bacteria; phylum Desulfobacterota; class Binatia; order UBA9968; family UBA9968; genus DP-20. The sequence goes on along the minus strand of CAVXEP010000012.1, from coordinate 239,516 downwards.
TCCGTGGGTTTGCGTTCGGTGACGACTTTACAGGCGCGCACGTCGATCTTGCCGGTATCCCAATCTTGGATCAGCATGCCGCCGCGCACGCGCCGGAGATCGTAGCCGCCGGTCTGCGGCTGGCTCATGTCGAGTTCGAGCAAGCGGATATTGAGCAGCCGCTTTTGCGACGACAACACCGCTTTAGCTTCCGGCGTGAAGCTCGGCGCGATGACGATCTCGAGAAAAATATCCTTGAGTTCCAGCGCGGTTTCCTCGTCCACCGGGCGATTGAACGCCAGGACCCCGCCGAAGATCGAAACCGGATCGCACGCCTTGGCTTTGCGGAAGGAGTCGGCGAGGGATTTACTCGACAGGGCGACGCCGCAAGGATTGTTGTGCTTGATGGCGACGGTGGCGATATCGGAGAATTCCAACACCGTGCTCAAGGCCGCGTCGGCGTCGAGGATGTTGTTGAACGACAACTCTTTGCCTTGAAACTGCTTGGCCCGCGAGATCGACGGGCCGCCGTCGCCCTTGGTGCCGTAGAATGCCGCGCTCTGATGAGGATTCTCGCCGTAGCGCATGTCCTGAAGTTTGCTGACTTGGATATTGACCGTCTGGCCCCAGCGTTGTGGCTTCATCTCTTGGTCCAGGGAAGAAAAGTAATTGGAGATCGCGCCATCGTAGTGCGCGGTGTGCTGGAACGCCTTACAGAAAAGCTGGAAATGCGTCGCGGGCACGAGCGCGCCGTTATTGGCCCGCATTTCGCTGAGAATCGAATCGTAATCCGCCGGATCGACGACCACGCCGACATGCTGATGATTTTTCGCCGCGGCGCGCACCATGCTCGGCCCGCCGATGTCGATGTTCTCGACCACTTCTTCGAATCCGGCGCCGCGGGCAACCGTCGCTTCGAAGGGATACAGATTCACGACCACTAAATCGATGGGCTTGATGCCATGTTCTTTCATCTTGGCGACATGTTCGGGGTTGTCGCGCAGCGCCAGGATGCCGCCGTGAATTTTCGGATGGAGAGTCTTGACCCGGCCATCCATCATTTCCGGAAAGCCGGTGAGCTCGGCGACGTCTTTAACCGGAATATTGCTGTCGCGCAGCAGCGCAGCGGTGCCGCCGGTGGAAACCAGTTCGACGCCCATGGCTGCAAGGGCGCGGGAAAATTCGACAATCCCTTGCTTGTCGGAAACGCTGATGAGGGCTCTTTCAATCTTGCCCACTGCCGGTGATCCTCCTAAACGTTTTTGTGAATGCGCGGAACGCGAGCGCCGATGGAAGTGAAAATCTCGTATGAGATCGTGTTGGCCCAACCGGCGATCTCATCGGCGCCGATTTCCGCGCCGCCTTGACCGCCGAGGAGAACAACCTCGTCTCCCTGCTGGACATTTCTAATATCGGTAACATCAACGGTAGTCAAATCCATGCTCACTCTGCCCACCACTGGCGCGCGTTTGCCGCGCACTAACACTTGCGCGCGGTTGGAAAAAAGCCGTCGATAACCATCGGCGTAGCCCACCGGCAACGTGGCGATGAGGCTGTTTCGCTGCGTCACAAAAGTTCGGCCGTAGCCGACGCTGGTGCCGGCCGGGACGCGCTTCAACTGAATGATGCGCGTTTGCCAACTCAGCACCGGCTTGAGATCGATCTGCTTTTTTAGCGCGGCCGCCGGATACATGCCGTAGAGAATCAGACCTGGGCGAACCATGGAAAAGTGCGATGTGGCTTCGGTGATTATAGCGGCACTCTTGGCCAGGTGGCTGGTTCGATGCGTGATCTTTGCAGCTGCCAATCGGTCTAATACTTGGCGGAAATTCTTGAGCTGTTTCTGAGTGTATCGTTGGTTGGCGCTCTCGGCATCGGAGAAATGGGAGAATACCCCTTGCAGTTTAACCGCTTCGAGTTTGGCGAGCACTGGCAGCCAAGTGTCGGTTGCATCGGTCGGGAAACCGATGCGGCCCATGCCGGTGTCGACTTCGATTTCCACTGGCAGCGTTGCCTTGAGTCGTTGCAGCCGTTTGTCCAACGTCTTCAACGTCGCGACTTCATGGATGACCGGGGTTAGCCGGTTTTTCAAAAACTGCTCCAACTGTTCGAGATAAACACCAGCGAGCACCAGGATCGGCTGCTTGATGCGCGCGCGTCTGAGCTCGATGCCTTCTTCCACCGTGGCGACGCCGAAGGCGTCGCTGCCGGCGCCGGCCAACGTCTTTGCCACAGCAACCGCGCCATGGCCGTATCCGTTGGCTTTGACCATGGACAGGATTTTGACCCGTGCGCCGACCCGTGCGCGGATCTGTTTGAAGTTCCAACGCAAGGCTCGATGGTCGATGACGCAGAGGGTAGGCCGCCCTGGCAGGGTTATGATCATTAATGCAAAGATTGTCTGGGCGAACTTATTACTTGACGGTGGAACCGGCGAGGGCCGGTTTTTCCGGGGTCATGAAGATCACTTGGTCGCCGCTGGAGGCGGCGAGCAGCATGCCCTGACTTTCCAAGCCGCGCAGTTTGGCGGTGGCCAGGTTGGCGACGACGACGATTTGCCTGCCGACCAGTTGTTCCGGCGTATAGTGGTTTCTGATACCGGCGCAGATTTGCCGCTGTTCGGTGCCGAGATCGACCTGCAGCACTAGCAATTTATCGGCATTGGGATGGGGCTCGGCGGCGGTAATCGTCGCGACCTTGAGCTCGATCTTTCTAAAATCGTCGATGGATATAGTGGCGCTGGCTTCCGAAGTTTCCATCGGACAAAAGTAGCAGAAGTGGCGCGGCAAAAAAAGCGACCTTCCTTGCACGGGCGATATTCTCCCTCGTCCGTAACGGGTGGAGGCGGTTGAACCAGAGAGTTTGACGCTGGTTTCTCAGTTGGCGAACAAACGGGCACTAGGATTGTATCACGGTTGATTAGCGGCTAGACGCCAGAGCGAGGTCACTTCTGCCGCCCGGGCGAAGTGCAGCGGATCGCCGGTATCGGACGCCTTGGGATGGCGTGGCTTGGCATCGATTCGGCCCACGACCTTCAAGCCGGCAGTCGCGAACGCAGCCAATAGATCGACGCGTGAGCGTAAGCCCAAGTGCTCGGCAAAGTCAGACAAGATGAGCCAGGCCTCACCGCTCGGCACGAGGTGAGCCGCCACGCCGTTCAGGAACCCAAGCAGCATGCGGCTGTCCTCGTCGTAAACCGCAGACTCAAGGGGAGCGCCGGGTCGCGCGGGTAGCCAGGGCGGGTTGCACACCACCAACGACGCCCGGCCCTCGGGGAAAAGATCCGCCCGCACTATCTGCACTTGCCGCGTCACGCCCAGCCGTGCGAGGTTGTCACGCGCGCAGGCGAGTGCGCGCGGGTCCTGATCGGTCGCCACCACCTGCTCGATGTGGCGACGTGCTAGCACCGCGGCAAGCACACCGGAACCCGTGCCGATGTCAAAGGCGACAAACCTGGCCTGCCCGGTCGCAGGCAAGGGCGCTGTGGCGACGAGGCTCACGTATTCTCCCCGTAGAGGAGAGAAGACGCCGTAATGCGGATGGATGCGGTTGTTCGGCGCGTCGCCGAGCTCGGGAATCTCCACGCCTTTTTTGCGCCACTCATGGGCGCTAATCATACCCAGTAGGTCGCGCAAAGACGCCACTGAGGCGCCAGCAGCCGCACCCGCTGGATCCAGTTCCCACGCCTCCGCGCAGGCTTGTCGGGCATCGGGGGCGCGGCGCAGCGCAATACTATAATCGGCGTTAAAAGGCAGCAGCAGCAAGCCCAACAGGCGCGCTCTCTGCGACTGGGCCAGACGATGGCGGTGAAAGGCGTCGGCAGGGGATATGGTCTGAGTCGATTCCCTTTTTCGGCTTCTTTGCTTGCGGGCAGGGGGGGTGTCGATGCGCCGCACCAGCGCCTGGAGCAACTGTGTGGCGTTGTGAAAATCTCCACGCCAGAGCAAAGCCGTGCCTTCACAGGCCAGGCGATAGGCAGCATCAGCGGTGGTGGTGTCGTCAACCACAATGACCCGCTTGGGTGGTGGCGCGCCACGCTCTGAGCGCCAGAGCGCCGCACAACTTTTACCCGCTTCAGTCCAGTGGATGGTCGGCCTTGGGCTGTCGACGGGCTCGGTACCGGCGCGGGAAAGTGAAATTGGCATCGCTTTCGTCAAGACGGATAGGACAAGAGGGCAACCGCACTCGCGGCAACGGTCACGCCTGAGTATCGATTATTTCACCGATTGGCAAGATCGCTGCTGCGCCATTTGCTTACCCCGATGGCCCGGCTTCTACTACACGATAATACAACCGACTGACTATCCATGGATACCGACGGGGCCGCTGGCGCAAGTCCTTGGTGGTTATCCCGCTTCGCTGAATGGCCCTTGCTTATCGCTGGCCGATAGATAATTGTCTGCGGTTTCTTGACTCAAATCGCGCTGTTTCATATTAGTAACGATTATTATTTGGAGGCGGAAGCATCATGGCAAAAGCATTAGCCGGCACAAAGTCTCATCAAAATCTAAAGGCCGCCTTCGCGGGCGAGTCGCAGGCCAATCGGCGCTACCTGTATTTTGCACGGGTGGCGGATATCGAGGGTTATCCGGACGTCAGCGGTTTGTTCCGCGACACGTCGGAAGCCGAAACCGGTCACGCCTTCGGGCACCTCGACTTTCTCAAGGAAGTCGGCGATCCCTGCACCGGCGTGGCCATCGGCACCACGTCGAAGAATTTAAAGTCGGCGGTGGAATGCGAGACCTACGAATACACCGAAATGTATCCAGGGTTTGCCAAGACGGCGCGCGACGAAGGTCTGCCCGAACTGGCCGAATGGTTTGAGACCCTGGCCAAGGCAGCAAAGTCCCACGCCGGCCGCTTCGCCAAGGGGCTCGACACTCTCGGTAGCTGATGATTCGCTAACCTAACTATCAGGGCGGCGGCTGGCGCGGAATTTTTTACGCCAGTCGCTGCCGCTCTTTGTGCTGATCATGAAAAAAATTGTTCTCGACGATATCTTGGGTTTTATCGCCTACGAAAAGGTGCGCGAAGAGTTCCGCCGCGAAATTATCGAGCAGAAAAAACTCCGCCGGGTTTCGGTGGGCGAGAATATTTCGCTGGTCTTTGAAAACCGCGACACGGTGATCTTTCAGATTCAAGAAATGTTGCGCGCCGAACGGGTTACCGACCTCGACAAGATTCGCGAGGAGATCGCCGTCTACAATGAACTGATTCCCAACGCCGGCGAACTCAGCGCCACGCTGTTTATCGAGATCGAGGACCAGACTCACCTACGCGACGACCTGTTAAAATTCCTCGGCATCGACGAAGCGCTCCTATTCAAGGTCGGCGATCAGAGAGTTCCCGGGCGGTTCGAAGAAGGCCGCGCCAAAGAGGACAAGATTAGCGCCGTCCAGTATGTGCGATTTCCCTTCGATGCGACGGCGCGCCAAGCTTTTCTCGCCGGTGCGCCAGTGGAAATTGCCGTTGAGCATGCCAACGACCGCGTTAGTAAAGTTCTTAGCGCCGCGGTGCAGCGGTCGTTATCCCAGGATTTGGCAGAATAGCTATGGTGTCGATCGAGAAGCTGGCGCGGAATACCAGGCAATTGGCGATGGTCTGGCAGGCCATCGAGCATGATCAGTCCCATCCCGCTGCCGAACAGGTCTATGACCGGGTACGGCACAAACTGCCGAATATCAGTCTCGGTACCGTGTATCGCAACTTGCAGAAGCTGGTGACGCTATAAAAGCTGCAAGTTTTGCTGCTCGGGCGGGCGCAACATTTCGATCCGCTGGTCACGCGTCATCAGCATTTTATCTGCGAAGTTTGCGATCGGATCTTCGACGTCCTGGTCGAAAGCCAATGGGAGATCCTGCCGGCAATGCTTCGCGAAGGGGGCTTCACCGTGACATCGCACCACTCGGCCTTCTACGGTATCTGCAAGAGCTGTTCTTCCTAGCATTCTTATTTCTTGTAAACTGGCGGCTGTGGCGATAAGGTTTTTCCATCGCGATGGTACCAGCGCCAGCGGTGCGGCAGCAAATCCATAGCGCTGGCCATGAGGAGGAGAAATGAAACGACGGAGTTTTATCGGCGCCCTCACGAGCTTTCTGCTATTGCCGCTGCGTGAAATCGTCGAGGCGGTGTGCAATCCGTCGCTGGTGCACTTTTTTCATCATGGACGCCAGCTGGTTCAGGCGCGCGGCAATAACGGCAAAAGCCTGGCTCTGGGTTCTTATTTTCTCCAATGGTACGGCCATTCGAGTTTCTTGATTCATTCCGGCAGCCAAACTAAAGTCGTCGCCGATCCCAATTTCAATGTCACCCCGGGGATTCAAGCCGACGCGGTGACCATCAGCAACGATCACTTCACCCATAACAACACTGGCGCGGTGACCGGCAATCCAGTGATTCTGCGCGGCATCACTTTCAAGCAGACCTGGCAGCCGATTCGCACCAGCGTGAAAGATATCACCATCGTCAACATCCCAAGCCAACGCAGCGCCAATTGGGGCGCCATCGCGAATTCCATATTTGTCTACGAAATGGGCAGCTTATGCCTGGCTCATCTGGGCAACATCGGCCACCTGCTTAGCGAAGAGCAGGTCAAAGTGCTGCAGCGCGTCGATATCATGATGGTGCCCATCGATGCGATGACCAATCTGGGTTTCGAAGACGTCATCAAGGTGATCGACCAGGTGAAGCCGCCAATTGTGATTCCGATGCATTACGATATCGCGCGCCAGGCCGAGCTATTTGCCGCCTTCGCCAAAGAGCACTACCCGGTCAAACGCGTCGCGGAGTCGCAGCTTACTTTAAATCGTTCGATGCTCCCGAAAACGACCGAGGTTTACGTGCTTGCCCATCCCCGTTCCGCAGGTTTCGGCGACTGAAACGTTGCCGTTCCTTCCTTTTTATGCGCTGCTCGCATAAAGCGCCGCGAATTCGGGTTGATGTTTGCCTCTTGTGGCTTATAATACCGAGAATTCGTTACAGGTGCTTTTTGGACGCCAAGACCACTACATATTTTCGCCGGATGTTGAGCGAGCGCATCGAAGAGCTGCGCGCCGAGGCCGGCAAAACCGTCGGCACCATGGACGAGGAAGAAAATTTCCCTGATCCATCCGACCGCGCTTCGATGGAATCCAACCGCAACTCGATGCTGCGCATGCGCGACCGCGAGCGCAAGCTCATTTTCAAGATTCAAGAAGCCTTGGAGCGTCTTGAAGCCGGCGCTTATGGTATCTGTGAAGAGTGCGGTGAAGAGATCGGTATCGCCCGGCTCAAAGCCCGTCCGGTGACGACGCTGTGCATCCAGTGCAAGTCCGACCAGGAAGTCGAAGAAAGAAAGGCCAAGCGGATCCTCTAACCGGCAATTTCAATCTTATGAAACTTCGCAAAGCGGTTATTCCCGTGGCTGGGCTGGGCACGCGATTCTTACCGGCAACCAAAACCGTACCCAAGGAGCTGCTGCCGATCGTCGATATCCCGTCGATCCAATACGTCGTGCAAGAGGCGGTGGACGCCGGCATCGAAGAGATCATCTTTGTCACCGGCCGCGGCAAGGACGCTATCGAAGATCATTTTGACGAAGCGCCTGAATTGGAGCAGTTGCTGATCGAGCGCGGCAACCATGAGATGGCTCAAACTTTGCGCAAAATCGCCGAGATGACCGAAGTGGTTTCGGTACGGCAAAAAAAGCCATTGGGCCTTGGGCACGCGGTGCTGTGCGCCCGCGATTTGGTCGGCGACGAGCCTTTCGCCGTGATGCTCGCCGATGACTTGATCGAGTCCGAAGTCCCGGGCATTCGCCAGTTGCTCGATATTTTTGAGGAGACCTCAGAATCGGTGATCGCGTTGATGGAGGTGCCGCAATCGGAGGTGCATCAATACGGCGTGATTCAAGGACGGGAAATAAAAAAACGGCTTTATCAGGTCGAAGCGACCGTAGAAAAACCGCTGGCAAAGGACGCGCCGTCGCGCATGGCGATCATTGGCCGCTATGTGCTGCGGCCGGAGATCTTCCAGATTCTAAAAAACCTAGCTCCAGGACGGGGCGGCGAGATACAGCTCACTGATGGCCTATCGCAATTGGTTCGGGAACGGAAAATATTTGGCTGCGAGTTTGTCGGCGACCGTTACGATATCGGCGACAAATTCGGTTTTGTCCGAGCGACGGTGGCTTACGCGTTGAAAAGGCCCGACCTTAGAGATAAAGTGCTCGAGTATTTGAAATCCATCACAAACTAGTGGGGCTGTAGCTCAGTTGGGAGAGCGCTAGATTCGCAATTTAGAGGTCGTGGGTTCGATTCCCATCAGCTCCACCAATTCCACTTCCAGCACAAGCCTAATAAGTCCTTTAACCTATTGCATCTAAAGCTTTTTTGCTGGCATATTGTCCGGCATGGTCCGATGCCGTCCAGCTAAAGCTGCCCCCGTATTAGGGGCAACTCTGGGGGCAACTGTTAGACCTGGAAAGTGAGTTGCCCCCAAATGCCGCTGACAGACACTGCTATCCGTTCGGCAAAGTCCCAAACAAAAACCAGAAAAATGTTCGATGGTGGCGGCCTCTATTTGGAGGTTAGTCCGGCCGGTGGCAAGTGGTGGCGTTGGAAATATCGCGTCGCGGGAAAAGAGAAGCGTATTTCGCTTGGAGTCTATCCCGATGTGAATTTGAAGGCGGCGCGGACTAAGCGCGATGCTTCCCGTCAGCAGCTTGCTGCCGGCATCGATCCTGGTGAGGCGCGCAAGGCGGAGAAGCAGGCGCAGGCGGGGGCGGAGAGTTTCGAGGCAATCGCTCGGGAGTGGCATAGTAAGTTTTCGCCGCACTGGGACGCGAGCCACAGCGAGCGCATTTTACGGCGCCTCGAACGGGATGTCTTTCCATGGATCGGCAAGCGGGCGATTGCCGAGATCAAAGCGGCCGAGTTGTTGGCCATGTTGCGCCGGGTTGAGAGCCGGGGCGCACTGGAGACGACTCACCGTGCCAAGCAGAACTGCGGACAAGTGTTTCGCTACGCCGTAGCGACCGGCAGGGCCGAGCGCGATCCGACGGGCGATCTGCGCGGCGCCTTGCCCTTGCCAAAGGAAAAGCACCATGCCTCGATCATCGAGCCGAAGCGTGTCGGCGGACTGCTGCGAGCGATCGATGGATATGAAGGATTCTTCGCGACGAAGTGCGCGCTACGACTCGCGCCGCTGGTGTTCGTGCGGCCGGGTGAATTGCGCAAGGCGCAGTGGCCGGAAGTCGATTTCGCTAAAGCTGAATGGCGTATACCCGCCGAGCGGATGAAGATGCGCGAGCAGCACATTGTGCCGCTATGTCGCCAAGCCATCGAAATCTTGCAGGAGTTGGAGCCGCTTACGAATCGTGAAATCCCCGCCAAGCCGGATGCGCCGCGATATGTTTTCCCCGGCGCGCAGTCACGGCTGCGGCCCATGAGTGAGAATGCGATACTGGCTGCGCTGCGGCGCATGGGTTACCCGAAGGAAGAGATGACCGGCCATGGATTTCGCAGCATGGCGTCGACGCTGCTGCACGAACAAGGCTGGAATCATCAAGCGATCGAGCGCCAGCTTGCGCATGCAGAGCGCAACGCCGTGAGCGCGGCTTACAACTTCGCTGAGCACTTGCCGGAGCGGCGCAAGATGATGCAGGCTTGGGCGGATTATCTGGACGGGCTGAAAGCCGGCGCCGAAGTGATACCGCTGTTCAAGAGGGCGTAACAACCCGACCTCCTCTTGAATGCCATTCGAATCTTAGTCATGACTACACGCTGAGGCAGCCTACAAAGCCCAATAAAAACCAAGTCCCGAGTGCTGCCGTAAACGGTAGTTCTTGGGGCTTGTTGTTTCAGGTACACGGAAAAAGCGGACAACCATCCAGCTTGCAAGTGAGCGTAGCAGCGCAATATTTTAATCTTATGTGAAGTCTTGAAGGAATCTTGAAAAAATCACGTCTAATAAACACATCTAACAAAGAGGAAGGAGGTGATACCGTGAAAAACATGATCAAGATTTTACTTGTCGCTTTGACCACGTTCGGTTTCAGCGCTCTTGGCTTCGCGCAGGCGAATCCCGCTGCTCCAGCACCCTCGACTCCAGCCGCTCCGGCAACGGAAAAGAAAACGGAGATGAAGGCCGAGAAGGCGAAGACCACTCAGATCTCCGGTGAAGTGACATTTCTGGATACGAAGGCGGGCACATTTGCAGTTAGGGAAAAGGACAAAGAGATCAAGCTGACCGCCGATTCCAAGAGCGCCAAAGAGACGCTGGAAAAGCTGAAAGTGGGCGATATGGTCAGGGTTTCTTATACCGAGAAGGATGGCAAGATGATCGCCAGCTCGGTAAAGGCTGAATCCAAAAAAGCGACGGAGACAAAGGGCGACGTGACGGAAAAGAAACCTGCCACAAAGTAATCTTCTAAGCATGCACGTTGCGAGAGGGATGGTCGGGGAACCGGCTGTCCCTCTTTAGTTTCTGCTAGCCAGCAGGTTCATAGTTCCTGGACCGAGCGTGTCGGCGATGCACCAACTTTTCGGGCGGAAAGCCGGAGCGGCCTAACGCTCTTCAGGCAAATCTCACAGGATTTGTTCGATGGAGAATTCAGTTCAATCAAACGATTTATATCGGAAATCTTAAGCCATGCGAGTCAAAAAATAAGTAAGCATTGCATGTAAACCAGGAAAAAATATTGTATTGTTGTTAAAGATATTACTCACGGGAAAGGGGGTGAATCAAAGATGGGAAAGAATTTATTTTCGTTGTCCGGTATTACCCTGTTTGCTGTGACTTTAGCGTTGGCAGGGTGCGAGAAGAAGGAAACAACGGTAGTGACTCCGCCACCACCGCCACCCGCGGCGCCAGCAGAACCAGGACCTAAAGGCCCAGAGGGACCGCCTGGGGCTCCTGGGGCTCCTGGAGCTCCCGGTGCGCCTGGGACACCAGCTCCGGATGCGCCTACTGAGAAGAAAGAAGAAGGGAAAACCAAGTAAGGAATTTTAGCTTTACATGGTTGCTACCGAAAAAGGGGAGGGGTTTAACACCTTCCCCTTTTTTGCAATTTAGGTGCTTAAGTCGAGGACCGTGGGTGTTTGGCGCGCTGATGAATAATCAGTAGTCGGTTGGTGGCTGGGGCGACAAAGCCGTGAATGCAATGGTGTTGCAGCCGTTCGTCAACTACAACTTACCCGCTGGTTGGTATCTGCCACGCATAAGATCCTTTACCGAAGTCGAAGAGCAGCGAGCAGAAGCGCGTAAAGGACTCAGCCTCACCTCTAGTCATATTCTGAACCATGGCGAGTGTCCTCTTTTAGAACGATCCTGGGCTAGAAACCTCGCCTGCTAAGATGCCGCCCAAGCCTCGGTCTGAGCCGCGTCAGCGGTTGGGGTATATGATGAGTCTATGGCCGACTTGACCTTGAGCTTTTCGCGTTGGTCCGCGCGCCTTGCGGTTCGACGAGGGCGAAGTGATGAAGGCGATCAAGTTCGCGCCATCGAAGGCGGATGAAATCAGAGGTAGATGATAGCAGGTAATAAAAAAGCCCGCGGGTTGAACCACGAGCTTTTTCATCTAGGGTCCGTCGTCTGGCAAAGGACGACAGAAAGGAAGCGGAACGATGCAACGCGAGAATTATCATAGACCAGGAGCTAAGTCTAATCAAAAGCTGGTTAGCCTTCCCATCAGACCGCCCAACCATTGCGACTTGGCGGGATGGAACCATCGAGCGACATGCAACCCGGTACATATCAGGTGTCATGCGTAGGCGCCGCAGTGGAACGCGGGCGCATCGTGATTAGCTATCGCGTGATCGATGGTCCGCACACCGGAACAGCTTTGCGTCAGTGGATTGCAACCCCTACGAGCGGGCAGATTTCACCGCAGAGTAGATTTGCGCAGCAATGCGCAGTCGCTCTAGGGCGTCCAACGCCTTGATTGCCTGTTCAAGTTTATCGACTAGTTTCCGTTGTGTCTTGGCGAGCCTCATCGAATCGCGGCGAAGTTTTTGACTCGTCTTAATCATCTCTTTGACTTGCTCGACTTCTTCAGAGGTTTTGCTTGTCATTTAGATTCCTATCACTCCGCCACATTCTCAATCCCATCTAGTAGGTGAAGCTTTTTACGACGTTCGAGTTCGCGCACGCAACCGTTACACCGTGCGAATGCGTCAACAATACCCTCAACCACAAGTTCGTGAGGCCAGCTTACATCCGTCTGTTTAATTTGCATGCAGGCTTTAGCAAACATCGCGACCAAGGCTTCGTCCTTTAGTGATCGAAGCAGACCATTCACTCCAGGAATCTTCACTTGTACACGACGCCCGGGGGAATTACGGCCGAATAGGTGTGCCATCATTTTCATTTTATGTACAATATTAGACAATCATGTCAGAGACAAAGCAAAAACATCTTGTCACATTTCTGACAGAAAAATCCGAAAACATGAGCAAACAAGGAGATCGTTTACTCGCCAGACATTTCATCGGGCTGCACATTGTTATCGCCGTCGATAAGTCGATTTCGGGTTTGCCGTTTGAAGACGAATCAGGGGTTATCCGATCAATGAAGTTGAATGACAGGGCTAAGGTTCGAACGAAAAAGTTGGCAGCGGCAGGTGTGGGAGTCCAAACGCTCTGTCATTATCGCGGTTTCGTTGGCGGCTATCGGCCTTCTTATCAGTTGATACGGCGCTTTCGAGGTTTTCCGTTCCAACACCTATGCACCCGACATCCACCTGAGCACGACAAGCCGCTACGGAACAGAAGGCTGTGACTGGTGCTCATTTGTGCTACGTAGGTGCCGTCTTTCGGGCTAATTCTAATGCAGATTCAAGGACATCCAATCCTGCAAGAAAGCACACGGACAGGATGTAAAGCGAAAGAGCAAGAAAGAAACAATAGCTCCTCCGCGCTGTTGAACGTTAGCGAACTGCGGACTAAATCAACGCTCTTCGTCTAACGCCTGCCGTCCAGTTGGACCAGTTGGAAGAGTTCCCTCTCTCTGGAGCTTCATTAGGTCAGCTCTGGCTCTCTCCCAATATTCAGCATCGCGTCCTTCGGGCTCCCCGTCACCTTTCCAGATGTAATAAGCTGCGATAGAAATCCACTCGTCGGGAAACTCGGTCTTTTTCTCCGGCCCTTCCTCTGACTCTACTAGATACGTCGTCGTGAGCTCATCTGGTGCATCCCCTATAGAAGTATCTTCGGTTGATGAGCCCTTCCGTGGCGCACGCCGCTTTTTCTCATTTTGGTCTTTCATGGTATGGACCTCCCTTATCAAATCGTAACAGTCTATTCGCTCCATTGAAGAGCGCTGTCGCTTTTTTCCTGACAGTGATAAGGCTTCTCTACACTCGGTGATGGGATCTGTCTGCTGCATCAGTCAGTATCGCGATCAATACGCCCGGTATTCCCTACGGACTATAGGATTTGTGTAGTTCTTCCAAGCGCCTGAGTTAAGATTTCCCCATTTCGGTGGCTTAAATTTGCGCAAACCGTATGCCACGCCGCAAACACTTGTGTCTACTCCTCGTTGTCTTGATCGGGCATGTTTCGTTCATGCCAGGATAGCCTCAGGATTTCCGTGGCTAGTCAGGCACAGTTCAATTCCTGACCATAGAGTTTGTTTTCCGACGCAGACGTAACTGCTCACCTCGGTTTACAAGAATTTCATCTGATTTCGACGGGCGTGAAACAAAATCGCTTTCATCCTCAAGAAAATCCGCTACGCTCATTCTGAAAACACTATGCTAAGAAGGAGTTTGCCATGATTCAAAGAGTTCTATGCCCAGTAGACTTTACAGAAAAATCAAAAACCGGTGTTGCCTATGCGTTGTCGGTAGCTAAAGAGAACAGCGCTCAACTGGTAATGTTTCACGCAACTGCATTCCCAAGTTTTGTTGATTATCCAGTCGAACCAGATGGGTTTTATCAGTGGGATCGATTAGCATCCAAGTTCAGAATAAAGCACATTATCGCGGAAGCTGAGTTGAAACTGAGAAACTTTATTCGGGCAACTTTCGAAAGCGAAAGTAGCGGCGTCACCTGGAAAACCAGAGTCGGTCTCGGCAACGTGGCGAGAGAAATCGTGGTGGCAGCGCTCCAGGAGGAAGTCGATCTTGTCGTCTTGGCTCATTCCGAAAAGGCATTGCTCGCTAGACTTTTTACGCGCAGCATCTCCGACGCTGTAAGCGCGAGAGCCGCATGCCCGGTTCTTACCGTCGACGCCACTCGGGCCAGCCGTCACCGGCAAGGCTGGCGTGTACCCGCCTTTAGGGAAATCCTGCAAGGGGGGTCTTAGACGTAATACCCGGACGCATGGAGGCCGTGCCGATCAACCTTGCCGGCTATGTACAGGATGGTTTTGAACAAAGATAACTAGTTTTCCCTGGCCTTAATATTGTGTGGTCGGCTCCGATTGCTAGTATAGAGATACGCTAGCGAATAGGAGCTTGATCGATGTCATTTTGTTTCCAGGAAGACGAATCCGTAGAAGAGGGAATCAAGCGGATAGTGAGCGAGGAAATTAGCCAAGCGATCAAGGAAATTGACAGCCCGAGATTGAAGCGGACGGAAGCCATCCATGAGGTTCGTAAACACTGTAAAAAAATCCGAGGCGTGCTCAGGCTCGTAAGACCTCAATTCGAACAGATTTATCAGTTCGAAAACGTTTGGTTTCGCGATACGGCCAAGGGACTTGCCGAACTCCGGGACGCCGATGCGATCATTGAGACCTACGATAGCCTGCTTGATAAGTTCAGCGATCAAATAGAGCGGCGTACCTTTGCACCCATGCGTCGGGCATTGACCCTTCGACGAAAAGGGATCTTCGAAAAGAGCGGCGACTTGAACCAAAAACTCAAAAAGCTTCGCACTCGCATGAATAAGGCGGCAACGCGGATTGCGGATTGGAAGCAAACCGCCAAAGAATTCGACGGCATCGAAGGCGGGCTTAGCGCCACATATCGGCAGGCGCGCAAGTCAATGTTTGCCGCCTACCGCGACCCGACCGCGGAGAATTTTCACGAATGGCGAAAGCAGGCCAAGTATCACGATTTTCACATGAGATTGCTGGCTGAGTTGTGGAAGCCCGTCATTAATTCACTTTTAAAGGAGACCGATGAACTGTCAGACGTGCTCGGCGACGACCACAACCTCGATGTGCTGCACAAGACTCTGCTCCAATCTCCGAAGAAATACGGCAAAAAAAGGAACATCCAGGTGCTCCTTGGCCTCATCGACAGGAGAAGCGCCGAGCTGAGATCGGAGGCAAATACAATTGGCAACAGAATATTTGCTGAAAGGCCGAAGGCTTTTGCTCGCCGCTTCACGAGCTATTGGGAAGCGTGGCGGTACGAGGCTGAACTCCCATCGAAAAAATTGAGCGAACAACCCGCCGTCATCACTGCGGCCGCGTAGCTTCGCTGTTCGGGAGCCAATGGGAAAGCTCATTGAACCACGATCAATTTACTAATTTATAGCCGGGCACCGAAGGTCTAACGATCGAGAAGACCCGTTATCAAATCGACTACGTAGCCCAGAAAGGCGCTCGCCGTTGCAAAGCCCCGCTGCCTTTGAAAGTTTCGACATAGCGATCGCCGATTTCCGCAAGCGCACCTCGGCACCGGTGGTATCGATTGCAAGCTAGCCGCCGAAATAGTCTGCGTGGAGCGGCGTCGTCTTGTGGACGCAAGGAAAGCGAGGACGAGTGAAGAAGAATGAGGCCCAATGGATGAAGTTCTCCGCCATAGACGCTGGAGTTTTGCAGACGATAAACCAGCGAATGAAACAATGAACAAGTGTGGCTACGGCACTGTGCTCTCGTCGCTCTCTCGCATTCTGCGATCGTTACCATATTGCGGTCCAAATAATCCGAAACTCAAGCTTCTACGTTCCCTGCGCTTTAGCTGCTTTGGTGAATCGCATTGCCTAATTGTACTTGAGGCTGTGCTCATTAGATAATCAAAGCCGGCTAAAAGTTTAGTTGGTCTCGCGCCTCGCCTGACCTCTCAATGCATTCTACTCCGGCATCACCCGCTGCACTCGCTCGGGTTCATCGCCGAGCCACGCCGGATGCGTTGCAGTCCCGTCGAATATCGACGTTGTTTTGAACAACTCGAATTCGCCGCGCGCGGCCGCATTCTCGGTCTTTGCCAGCACCGATTTCACCTGGGCGTTGCTCATCGGCCGAAAAGTGCGCGCCGCCTCGAATGCTTGATCGAGAATCTCCATGCTGTCGACACCGGTGATGACAACCGACGTCGGTAAGTTCAGCGCATAGTGAAGACACTCGATCGGGGTCACGGTATTCGACTCCAGAATGAGTCCGTTGGCCATGCTTTTCATGCCGAGCACACCGATTTTTTGCTTCACGAGCTGGGGCAGCACCAGTTTTTCAAAGCTCCGGTAGTGGGCGTCCATGACGTTGAGCGGCATCTGCACCGTATCGAACTTGAACCGCTGCTGCTTTGCCACCTCAAGCATATAAAGGTGAATGCGCGGGTCCTTGTGACCCGTGAAGCCGATGTAGCGGAGCTTTCCCGCTTTGCGGGCCTCGCTGAGCGCCGCATGGGCGCCGTCGTCATCGAAGATGCGGTGCGGATCCTCGTAGCGCAGGATCTCGTGGTGCTGGATCAAGTCGATGCAGTCGGTCTGCAGGCGACGCAGCGATTCGTCGACTTGCCGCGCGGCTTCCTTTTTCGAACGGCCGTCGATCTTGGTCATCAGGAACACTTTGCTCCTATAGCCGTCACGGAGCGCCTTGCCCATGCGGATCTCGCTGGCGCCGTCATTGTAGTCCCAGCAGTTGTCCATGAAGTTGATGCCGCGCTGAATCGCATCGCGAACGATGCGGATGCTTAGCTGTTCATCCACCTTTTTGAGGCCCAGATGCCAGCCTCCAAGACCGATGGCTGATACTTGTTCTTTGGTGCTGCCGAGGACTCGGTACGGTATTTCGCCGTGTACTTTGCTTTTCGCCATGGTCTTCTCCTTTTGGATCGCCTCGGTGTTTTTTTGGTCTAACTTAGTGCGTGGTGGACCAATACGCGATGCCGATTACTTAGTATCTCACCGCTTTTCTTGTCTGCAAGATGGGTGCCCCCGGAGAGCTCAAAGAAGTTAAATGTCCCGCTCGTAAAGAAATTGATCACCGGCGCGGTCGATTCGTTGTCCTTGTACTGGTCTTCTCCAGATAGTGTTTCATCATGGGTGACACCGAAAACCCGTGAACGATGATCGACGTCGCAACTGTTGCCAGGGTGACGCTTCAAAGCAATTTGTCCGGTGTGACCGGCACTGCGTCGATACGCTTGCCGGCGGGGAAATGGTGTTGGTTATGACCGGCGCAACACCTACCATGGCGATCTCGCCGCCGATCTCGGCCACCCACCGATCAATCATCGGATTTCCGTTCGTTTAGCTCGGCAATCTGCTTGTTCTTTGATGTCCTTGAATTTCGCATCGGCGACTGTCTGCCACTCTGTGTTTAATCCGAATGCATTTGGGCAGACGCCGAAGTGTGGGTTGTTACACTCATCGAAATTGTTCATGAAATCCTTGAAAAAAACGTCGTTGAAAGAAGCCAGACACAAACCCGCTTGGCCTAACCGCTTGGTTGCGAAAGGCTCCTTGGCCGGTTGTCTTGACTAGGCATTCAACCGCAAGCGTCGGTCGGATGATCTCCGACCTTCTGCTCAGCGGAAGCCAAATGTTCATGCCGCCCGTTTTTAGGTAGTCCGGGCTTCTCCTGCCCCGATTTAGATTGAGTTTCAGAGAGTCCACGGCGAACGTACTCCGGGTCGAGGCCAAGAAGCTCGCAGACATTGTGAAAGGAGAATATCCACTCATCATCCTCTTGCATGAGCCATTCCTGCACTTCACGAAATCGTCTTTTGCCATCCGCATCGTGTGCCCGATCGTATTTTCGATATTCCTGTACCGCGTCATCGAGGATCGCAACGAGTAGCGATTTCTCCGATCCGAGATATTCGCTGCGTCGAAACGTGTCCATGTATTGATCAATCAGCAAGTTGTCGCGGCTTGTTATGTTGAAACTGTCTTCGCTCATTGGCTCTCCTTTATCCCGGTGACTCAAAACAAAAGGGTCTTCCTCATGGAAGACCCCTTTGAAGAATAGCCGCTTCTGTTAATAGAGCTTTGTTACTATGCAGCCTCTAGTTTTTTCTTGTCCTTATGATCGATCTGAATCGGAATCATCCGACCAGCAAGCTGCGCCGGAAGCGGCACCCGGATTTCAAGTACGCCATGCTCATATCGGGCGACAATCTTGTCTGCTTCTGCACCTTGAGGTAAAGCCAGTTGCCGCTCGAATTTGCCATAAAACGTCTCCCGATATTTCGGCCCCTTATCCTCGCTTTTGCGCTCGCCGGTAATAGTCAAGACATTTCCTTCAGCTTGAACGTGAACGTCGTTGGGATTAACGCCAGGCAGATCGACTCGTATAACGTAATCATTATCCTTGCGAAATGATTCTATCCGAGGGACCCAATTCGCCGCCACAGCGTTTTCGTGTCGTTCGAAAAATCGACCGAACAAATCATCGATATCACGATGCCAGTTAGACAATTCTTCAGTAGGGTTCCATCTCATCAATTCGTTAAGCATGTTTTTAGCTCCTTTCGGATCGAGATTGCATTTAAAATTTAATCTCGCTTTTGCCACTGTCAAGCCCCGATTAAGTAGTTGAAATCTGGCCGATTTCGAACCAGCGTAGGTAAAATCGTGGCTACTTTAAAAATTAAAAATTCCAAACTACCGTCCTGATTTCGCTTCATACACGCAGCTTTTTTGTTCTCAAATCTAAGACACTTCCGTAAACGTCTAGCAGAGCTGAACTCGCAAGGCGACTCATCGAATGCTCATCCGCCGAGTTCGAAGTAAATACGCCCTGTTTCAGAAATTTATCACTCCACTCCGGGAACGCTCGACCATTGGCTCACCGAAAGATACGCTCTCTACGGCGCGCTAAAATCAAACCGGATCGTCTTCGGAGAAATTCATCACGCACAGTGGCCTCTTCAACGCGCGGAGATCGAATTGCATAAAAACAGCATGACCGTAGCTTTAGGAATTGATCTGCCTGACATAAAACCGCTATGTCATTTTGGTGGATATCAGGAAGTGATTGCCTGGCCTATAGTGCCGATTGAGCACTTGTGAGGTAAAAGGATGCATCGCGTGACTTAGTCTTAACCACATTGGCTACTCCAACTCGCGCACCACATCCTGCGCTTTCTTGTCCTTGCTAATCCCGGCAAACGCGGCGTGGCGCAAGTGATCGTCGGCTGTCCATTCGGTAAATTCGATTTGCACAACTAAATCGAGCTCATGCAGACCGGCGGGCCGCGCGCTGATCTCGACCGTTTCGGCGCCGTGCCGCGGGCGACGCCAAGGCAATCGGATCTGATGATCGTTGCCGGCACGCTCACCTATAAGATGGCCAAACGCACCAAGCTGCTTTATGACCAGATGCCCGACCCTAAATATGTCATCTCCATGGGCAGTTGCTCGAACTGCGGTGGGCTGTTCCAGCTCGCTTATTCGGTCTGCAAAGGCGTCGACAAGATTATTCCGGTCGACGTTTACGTTCCCGGTTGTCCGCCCCGTCCGGAAGCGCTTACCGAGGGGTTACTACGAATTCAGGACAAGATGATGCGCGAACGCTGGCTGGTGAAGGCGCCAGAGAGCAAAGGGGCCGACGCATAGATTACTTTTAAACAAGGAATTCAGCTAGGCATTCATCCGTGTTAATTACCCAGGACATATTTAGGTCGTGAAATGGACCCGCCAATGGTTAGGTCGACACGTCAATGTTGCCCCTGCCAAAAGTTGGCCTTCAGGTACAACACCAAGGGCAGCCCCATATGAGCGGTGCGTTTATCGGCCTGGAACCGTCAACCGCGCAGTGGCTATTAAGGTGATTTTTGTGGCCTTCGCTGACGGCAGCCCTGCCGGGCCACCTGAAGATATCCTTACGGGCTTTGTCACCGCGGACGGTGATGCCTTGGGCCGTCCGGTTGGAGTTGCCGGAGATCGAGGGGGGCGCTGCTGGTGACAGATGACGTTGGCAATATCATATGGCGCGTGACATCAGCTATGACGAAATAGGGTGCCGCTGCCTTAATACCCTAAAATATTAAATGTCCAACGATAAAGAAAACTACATGGCTAAAGATTGTCGAATGTGGCGTACCGTCCCACGCCGGTAGCTCTTCAACTAACGAGAGGGCAACAAACAAACATGAAATTCATAAACGACAAAGGCGAGCCTGTAGAAATAAATTTCCAGAATTTCGAGAAGGTATTACCCGGAGCGAAAGCGGGACTCACACCGGTCAAATTTAAAAACGGTAAAGATGAATGGATAAAAGCGACGGCAAACGAAATTATTGAAGCCACTGCGGAAGAATAGATCCCGAGATAAGCGTCATGGGATTTGATATCTACCTCAATGCCGCTTCATTCACTGATCTATTCCTCGTATTAAATTTTAGCTGAGCCACTCTTTGCCGCACCGCAGGCCGGCTTCTTCCGCTTCAGCCAATGGACATTCCCCTGGGTTTTTAAGACATCGTTTGGGTTCCGACTTAGTGCTGTGGACAAAGGTAAGAAGTCGAGATCTCACTTGGCTCCTGCCGTAGCAGTGATTCGCTCTATGCTTGGAGATATCGGCATATCGGAAGCTTACGCACCGATCGGAGGCCAGCCTCTGGGTATGGTCATAGCTCCGAACACTTATACTTCTTTTGATCGGAAAAAGATTAGTGATTTCTGTGGAGTCTCCGACGCCAGACGCTCGGAGATAACCGAGCGATCCGGAACGGCGCCTGGAAGCGCTGGAGACAAAACTCACCCAGTAGCGGGCGAATCACTGAGTGTCATAGTCTTTTTTGAAGCAAGGAATCATGTCACCTAGAACACCTCGTTCAAAACGGTTAAGTTTAGGAGGGTTCTGAACTATGGCCACGCGAAGCAAAAAGACGCCCGCAACAAAAAAGATCCAAACAGGAACCGAGAAACAGGGCGAAAACAAGATCAGTAAATCAGATACACCGAAAGGCAAAGAGAAAATATCAACTCAATTTCATTTTCTTAGAAGTTAGCTATCGGGTCCTTCGGGTCGCATATAGCGCTTACAACCGGGGTGAGAGCAGGCCAATTGAGAATAGATTGAATTCAGCGAACGAGCAGTTCCTCCGCTAGAATTGACTTTTTGCCTGCTCAGCTAACGTTTACGCGGTGGAACCCCAACCACGATTGCAGTGATCAGGGCAATTTAGAAGATAACGTCGGCTCCCGGCGTCTACCGGGTACTAGAGATATATCCGCCCTTTGAGAGGATCAGGTACCTTCAAGCCCATCTTCTCGATAAGAGGATTCACTTCTTCGATGAATTCTTGCCTAGCCCGAGCGTTGGTCCGACGCTTCAAGCCCCAATAAATGTAGCGCGCATCACGCGTGGAATCCGAGCGACCGAACATGTCGAGGGCCTTGACGTACCAAAAATCGATTGCTTTCTGTATATTCTGCCTAGTTTCCTCTCCCATTGCGGCCAGCTCTGCCGTCTTGTTTTCGCCGTAGCCGATGTGTCCCAGCTCCTCTTTGATGATCTGTGGCAACATGCGCTCCAGCGGCTTGTAAGTGCAAGCGTAAAATTCCTCTAACTGGTAACGACCTACACGGTCGATCAGAAATCCGAACACGGCAAAATCCTCCCAGGTTTTGATTATCCCGCGAAACGCATCCAAGTAGCGTTTCTGATTGGGCCAGCTGAGGACGAAAGACACGTCAACTCCGATATCACCGGCCACGCGGGCGATCTTACGAAAATGATCGAGCTCTTCCGCTGCTGTTCGTGCGACGATTAATTGTTCCAACTTGCTAGGCGCGGAAGGTAGCATATCCTTTACATAGAGATGGGGACCTCCAATCTCGCAATCGGCCTGGATAGTCAGCACTCGTCCCAAGAGTTCCCCATATTCTGGGTCCATTTTTTCAACATCTTTTAACTCGACTTCATCTGAAAACATGCTTTACCCCCTACTATCATTACAATACCCATTACTGACTCTGGCAAGTGAGGTGCCATGTTTCGCGGCAGAATGGACGATACGAGTGTTGAATGTTTCAGAATTGAGATTTGTTGCAGTAATGACACGGCAACAATGGAAAAAGGCGACATTCTCGGTCACGAAAAACATGGGCGAGGTTGTCGAAATGGGCAGCGAAATAAATACCTTAACGGTCGGTGATAAAGTAGTGACACCTTTCGTTATTGCCTGTGGCAAGTGTGAATTCTGCATAAAGAAAATGTGGTCATGTGCGACAAAATCGAATCCCAACGCGCCGCTGCGGAGCCCGGCGGAGCTCGGCGGATCTAAATGAAGGTAAATTGCTAACGCAAAGTATGACTTTCTCTGACTAGTGGAGCGCCTCCTGTTTCAAAGAACTTTAATCAAACCGCGGATGGGAGGGCATAGCACTTGCACCGATACTGGTTTATTAACTACCCCTATAGGAGGATTCCAAAATGGAGCGAATAAAAAAATCGATTGAAGTCGAGCGACCCCTCCGCGATGTTTACAATCAATGGACGCAATTCGAAGAATTTCCCCGATTTATGGAAGGAGTGAAGGAAGTCCGACAACTGGACGATCAGCGGCTTCACTGGAGGGCTGATATTGGTGGGAAAGAAAAAGAATGGACTGCGAAGATCACGGAGCAAATCCCCGATAATCGCATTGCCTGGCAGTCCCAATCGGAAGAACACATTTCCGGTCAGGTAGATTTTGCGAGATTAGGGCCGGATCGGACACGGGTGGTCTTAGAATTATTCTACGATCCCAAGGGATTTGTAGAAAACATCGGTGATGCGGTCGGCTTCGTTTCCAGACGAGTCGGAAACGATCTTGAGCACTTCAAAGAATTCATCGAAAACCGGGGTCAAGAAACTGGGGCTTGGCGTGGTACGATTCGTGAAGGGCACAAAATTTCTGAATGACTAAGGTAGACTGCGTAGTAAGCGCGAAACAGACCGATCAACCCAAAGAGGTCTCCGATTCAAAGGCCTCTTTGGGTTCCAGCGCATCAATATTGATTCTTACGGATCATGCCGGTTAAATAATTCCGCCTAGTAGCGAGAGATGGTTCATAATTCGGTAATCACATATTCAAACATTTCCAACTGGTTATTATTCCATGTTTGAGGGTCACAGAATACGCATGGCCTATATCCCTTTGCGCAAGCCGCTACTTAGCGCCGTTCCCGGCCGATGATTCTGGGTCTTTTCTGCTGTAAACAATGCTTTATCGACGATTTGCTTATAATCCTCATCTTAATTCGCATGCGGATGCCAACCGATAAGCACTTGTAGATATGTCAGAGTCGTCAGACACACGTGCTCCGTTTCATCTTCGGGAAAATTGACTTATCTTTGGGTCACATCCAAGACACTTCATCACTCTACCAGATATGTAAGGTTGGTACGTTCGTTGCTTGGTTGTTCTATTCATAAAGTTATAGAGCAAATCGATCGAGCGGTACTGACGCGATTAATTAATTTTGCGAGGTGAGCCCAATGCAGTTAAAAGATGTTGTAAATTATCCTAAAACAGTTGGTGCGGAGGAAAAAACACGCATGAATGAGAGCGCCGAAAGCCGGGTCACAGGTTTATTCGGTGAATCGGCGCAGGCGATGCAAGCGATCAATGAGCTAAAAGGTGCCGGCTTTCCCGAAGATCGGATTGCTGTCGCTATGCAAGATAACGTGGCTCAGGAGCTGTTTAGCGCCGATAACAGAGTACACAAGGCAAACGCGGCAGAGACTCCCGGCGTCCCAGAACTTGACGGCGAGCAGGTGCTGCTCTTAGTGGACGCTGCCGATCAGACTGAACTGGCAGTGGAAATTATCAATCGTAATCGAGGGGTGACGGGCGGTGTACGCATGCCTTCGTGATCAACTGACTCAAGCAGTTTTATAGATAATGAGGATTTTGATGCCTGTAACACCGATTATAACCTCGGGCGAAGCGATGATGCCCTCGCTGCTAGGATGTTATGAATAAACACGGGCTCACTGTCCATGCTTAATGCTTCCAATCAGGCAAAATAAGATGAGGAGATCGCCATGGGATTCTTCAGCAATATACTTCAGAAATTGGGCATCGGCAGCAAGGACGTTAACCCTGCTACGCCGCCTCCCACCTCGGCGGCAAGCCCGACTGCTGGTCAGGCAGCACCGCCGCCGCCCAGGCCGGTCGCGGTCGTCGATGTCGTCGCGCAGCTGGAGCAGCGCGCGGCAGCTAACCCGCAGAAGCTGAACTGGCGCACTTCCATCGTCGACCTGCTGAAGCTGCTCGAGATCGATAGCAGCTTTGCGGCGCGCAAGGAGCTGGCTACGGAGCTGGGCTGCCCGGCGGATCTCATGGGGGATTCGGCGAAGATGAATATTTGGCTGCACAAGACCGTTCTGGCGCAAATCGCCGCCAACGGCGGGAATGTGCCTAAGGAGCTGCTCGATTGAGTAGGCAATCATGACGTCCAGTCCAGAAGAACGTGATAACTACAACTTCACTCGGTGGGTCGTTGGGCGTGGAGTTCGCATACTTGGTTGAACACTCTTTTTAGGGAAAATTTATGGATAGAAATACTCGTGGCGTTGATGTCGGAACAAAGTGCGGACATCCATGTATCAGACTAGATAGCCGAATTAAAGAAGACTTCGCTTGCTGTATTTGCATGGGCGAGACGCAATTGTGTTCAATGTGCGAAAAGAGAAGCCTCTCGGAAGATCCTGTTGGGGAGAAGGACGAAAGCGTCAACACACCTGGAAGCCGAAAACATTAATGCCGGGAGTAGCCGGGCGTGGCATGGCCGGAAATCCAAAGGTCTTTGTAATGTTCCATGCAATCCTCAAAGCACCGTATATGCAATAAAAGCCGCCAAGCCCTTTTTCTAATCCTCCAGTGGAACTAAAAACACTTGATCGTTGTCTCTCTGATAAAAGTATTTTCCAGTCTTGGGACACTGAACGGAATTATTGTACAAGCGTAGCACCTCCGGCGGAAGCTCCTTGCCGTTATAAACATCACCGACGCTTTGCTTATCGGCGGGACCAGCATCTAAGAACAGGCGTACTCCCATATCGTGAACATCGACACAATCATTACAGAACGCCAAGACTTTGTAGGTTGCCATTAGTGCGCTCCTTTTGATTTGCGCTTCTACCGCACGTCACAGAGATAAAGCAATCCAGCGCCCTGGTTTTTCCATCCCCGTGAGGGGGGCGTGACCTCGGAACGACCCCGAGATATGGAAGCGTTTTTGGAGTTATCTGGTTATGGATGAACTCTATATCCCCAAAATGGGGTTTGAGGATCTTTTTCAGGTATTGCTGGATAACTACAAGCGCGAAGCTCAAGCAATTATCGATGAGGTAGACAACAAGGAGCGGCGAAACGAAGATTGGCTCAGCGATGAAGAATTCAAAGACTGGATAGACCGTTTGGGGGCCGAGGTAATTTCGAGGATTGACGCACTTGATGAGAGATATAAACCTCGATTTCGCGGCATGGCAGATGAAATAATTAAAATCCCACAGAAGCCGAAATGAGGGCGCCGAGCCCTACGCCCCACGTATTTCAATTAACGTCGATAAGGCGATGTCGGGTTTGCCGTCGTTCTTTTGCTCTATTTCCTGCCGCTCGCGCTGAAGTTCAGGATAGCAAGTGTCAACGATCAGCCTAGCGAGTTCCAGACCGATCAACTCGGCTACATCGCGGTTCTCCAACTCGAAGTTGTGTACATTCAGTGTCGTTAGCTCCACCACTGAATTGTTGGGGCGCTGATACAAAACGGTGGCGCCAGGCGTCGAGTTATTGGCGCCGGGATAGCCGGGGGTGGCATGGCCGGAAATCCAAAGGTCTTTGTATTGTTCCATCATGGTGATAAGCGCGGTTTATTTCGTCGTATTACATGAGCCAACACAATGGCTTTCGCAATTTCGGTTCGGATTCGGTATGTCTTTGTCTCATCGTCTCGATTGTCACCTTTACGTCTGGAAACGAAACCGGAACTGAAACTTTAGGCCCTCGGCTGCTCTGAATGATCACCACGTCGCGAACATCGGCAGGACGTTCTACATGCCAATCATTGGCGAGACCCATTAGTTGTACCAAAACACGGGTTATCTCTTCGCGCCGGTCAATCATCAAATTGTCCGCGAGAAATCAATTTTAATCATTCTAAGGTACTGAAGATCAACTGATTTTGGGATTGGGCGTTGTCAGGTATGAGACAGGCGCGGGATTGTCATAAATGAGACAGAATATTGAGATTCTCCGCGGTATTCTCAGCCACTAAATTTATAGGAGAGAGCATTCATGAAATTTGTTCAGATCTCTGCTTGTGCGACCATGCCCAAAGTTGGATACGGCCTAATCAAGCTTTTTGGCCTCGACCACCGGCGCGGGCGTCTGTTACCATTTTCGTTGTGAAGTCTTGGCAAATTATCGTTTTTATCTCTGGCATGGTTCTGCCTATTCTTTACATTTTCTATGTTTTGATCTTTGAATAGAAACCGGACGCCGCATGACATGCGCCGCCTTCTACCGCACGTCCCATAGATAAGGCAAGCTGGGAGCATTGACGCCAGAACGGGCGCCGGATCTCGGCGCGGCAGTGGATTAGAAGATGCCGGGCTTGCCGTCGTCGATCCATTTTTTTGCGACTGTTGGGCTTTCAGGTTCAGCTCTCTCTTGCGTCGGGAAGAATTTGTTTATGTAGGGAGTTTTGCTTCGAGTCTTTGAACTTCCCCAACTCGCCGCACTATCAGGTCTTGCTGCGGGCGAGGTAACAGATCAGCCAGCCGACCAAGATCATGACGATGCCGGTCCACAACAAGTTAGCGGCGCTGGGTTTAACTGTCGGTACCATGGCACCACCAAGGACACAGATAATCCCCAGTGCCACGAACACCACGCCGATGATTTCTACGAGCCGGCGCATGGATCAATTCCTGCCACTATCGTCGGCGCTTTCGATGAACTTCAGATTGATTGCCTAATAAATCTAACCTCGATTTCGAGCCCTTGGCGTTCTTCAAAGCAGCGTTTGTGCAAGCACGAATGTCAGAATCCACAAGCCAGCCGCGATTGCATAGTAAACTTCCCTTGGATGTCCTTCCGCGCTGTTTCCGGCGAAAACAATCGCGGCACCAATGATCACCAAGGCATAGAAAAGATTCATTCAAGCTCCTTCAGTGAACGAATCGACCTCACGGCGAGCCACGAGGTTATTTCTTTTGTTCCTGTTTGGGTGAGCTTTCCAAGTTGCCTGTTGGGCGCGTGTTGCTGCTCTCTTGAACCTGTTGTATTTGAGGTTCGCGGAATTCCGGTAGATCAAGTTTGCGTAGAATGGTGCTTCCGGCCGGCGGCTTTTGGTTTGAGATCACCAGCCCGCCCTGCGGATCTTTGTAGATGTAATGCTCTTCGGCTTGGCCCTGTGTCGTTAGGAATAACAAAGACGCAAATATCAGTGCTGCAATCGTGATGACTTTCACAGGAAAACTCCGTTATTACGGCGTTAGCAAGTGCAGCACGTGTGCCACGGGCAAGCATGACAGTGAATGTGGACCCAGGCTCCTAGAATAGCAGTGAAGCGAGGGACAGGTGCGCCCGGAGAATCCGCAAAGCTTTATCGCCGGGCAGGGTTGGCGACGAAATCCCCACGGAAAACCATTTGGTCTAGTCTGACTCGCGTTGAGAAACTCTTCGAAAACTTGAGGATAAAATCCAGTCCATATTCTGGAGGATCAGCGGGGAACCAGTCCACCCGACTGGCTACCTAGCACGCCGCGGGAACAGCCTCGCATTGCTGTTCGACGTCTGCCCTTGGTCACGTCTCGGATGAGACTGTCGGAGGCTAATAAATTTGGCCTTCTCTAGATCGTGCAGTGTTGCGGAGTTATGCTCAAGTCATGATTGTTGAAGTGTCGTGGAGAATCTCACAGTCGATACCTACCGTGCTTGGCCAGCCGCATTCTGGAGTGATTTACTACGAATTGGATGAGATGCCGGACAAGGATAAGGTCGTGGCACATCTACAGACGTTCATTCGCCACTTGGATCCGTTCTCGGTACGCATAGAAAAAACAGACCGAACCCCAGATGAACTAGTATCGAGGGGTATGGCGTTTTACCGGAATGCGCTCTAACTCGCGCAGCACTGTTTCCACTTTATCTTGCGGCACGGTGAGACGATTAGCATCGGTGTAATTCATGCCCCCGAAAAATGATCAATGCGATTGCCTCGCCAACTGCCTTGAAGGCTCCTCCAGCCAAAATTACCCACCCTTTTCGTTGACTTACTTGGTTGGGAACCGCTTTGGCTAGTATCTCGTCGGCGCCGTCTCCGTGGTTCAGAATGCGTTAAACAGGCCGTCTATCTCGCCATCGACGTTGGTTTTCAGCACACTTCCGAAGACGATGTTTGCGTCGCTCGACTTATCCAGGGATATTTGATACCTGACTCGGCGCTTAGCACTGGGGAAAGGGCTTGAAACAGAGCTAGGCCGAAACAGCCTAAATGTGGCTGCATGATATGCGGCCGGTAGGCTTTGATGTTGTCTTAGAAACGCGTGAGGAGTAGATAAGTCGGACTCAGATGTGACAAGGGCAGCCTTTTGGGCTGCCCTCAGCTTGGGTGGGCGCGCAGTGGGCTGGCTGGAGGCGGAGGTTTAGGACTGGCTATATTTATCAATATGTTATGGTGAAAGTTCGATTCCCATCAGCACATGCATGTGTCAAGAACTCTCCTTTCCGAGAGGTTTTGCCCTCGGAAGGAGACGTTCTTGGCGTGAACAGCTTGTGAGGCAATTAAATTTTCTCATCCCCGACCTGGACATCATTCAATAGCTCTCACATAAAGTTCTTGCTTGGCGCCGAATTTTCTCTCTCTTAATCGCGTCTGCATCGCTCGCACCGTCGCGCCCGTATCCGACTGCTTCTCCAGAGGGATTTTTTTACCGCAGGCGTGCGTCTCTTGCCACCGATATTGTCAGGGATCAAGTGGGCTCGCGCCCTGCCGTTGTAAGAGCGCCGCTGCTCGAATACAGATCGCCGGCTCAGAACCGGGAAACTTTTTCACCACAGCGGTTGGCGTGCGGCTAACAGGCTGAACGCTCCGCTTCTCAGCCGGCGTTTTTGCGTCGGTAGGCGGTGGGGGTTGAGTTAGTCCAGCGCCGAAAAGCCCGGTTGAACGCGCTGACATCGGAGTAGCCGAGCAGAAATGCAACTTCGGTAAGCGTGTGTTGGCGATCCGTGAGATATTTCAAGGCAACTCTGCGGCGCGTGTCGTCGGCTATCTTCTTAAATTCGACTCCGTATTCCACCAATCGTCTTTGTAAGGTGCGCGTGCCGAGAGCTAATCTGGCCGCCACTCGCGCTAGTTGCGGATCTCGATCTCTCAGCTCCTCGGCGATGGCTTTTCGAATTGATGCGAGGAAACTGTCTTCGCGGGGCATCTCGGACAGTACGTGCTCGATATATCGTTTTAAGATTCGATAAAGCCGTTGATCCGCGGCGGGCACCTGCCGATCAACAAACTCACGCGGGGTAACCAGCGCATTCGTTTCACATCCGAACACAGCCGGCGCGCGGAAGATTCGTAGGTGTTCTGAAGTTTGATTCGGCAGCCCGTGCGCGAAGCGAACCTCCTGCGGGCTCCAGTCGCTACCGGCTATCAATCGGATCGCATTGAGGGAAACTGTCATGCCGTATTCCTCATTTTGCCGCGTCGAAGGTATTCCCATGTCGGCGAGCGCGTGTTCAAGATAGGCGTGATCGCCGTCCACCCTAAGCGAGACTCTAGCCGCCTCATTGAGGATCTTCATGTATCGTGCGGCATTTTCGAGGCCAGCGGCGATGGTGGGTGAATTGAGAACGACGTAGATGAGAGGTCCGATGTTTTTTGGATTGAATCGCTCGCCGAGATGAAGCCCAAAGCAGTCATCGGCCGTCGCGTAAGCGCATTCCTCCAGAAGTCGAGCAAATTGCGAACTCTGGATAAAGCCATCGGCGTGGCGAAAAATCGCTGAATCTAGCCCGACCGAGCGCAATAGGTGATCCGGATCAACACCTGCCGCTCCTATAGTCTCAAGCAAGCCCGTGGTAGCCGCAATCGAGATCATCGGAGTCAATCTTCTGACTCTGTTCGGTTCTTCAGCGCCCATTGCCTGTCACCCAAATCGTCATCCGATGTCGCCAGGTGTCAAAACAGATACCCGTAGCTGCCGTAATCTTTCTATCGCAAACACTGTGCTTGGCACGAAATTGGGCGACGTCTCTTGATTGTCCATTATCGATTTGCTGGCTGTCTATGCTTAGTCGACAGGTCGATCTGCATTGCGACTTACTACTCTCAGTATGGCAAAGCTGTCAACTCGTTGTCGCTAATTGTCAAGACACCAATGGTGGAACGCCTTATATGTGAAAATCTTGCCGGTTGGACCGGCGTTTCTGTGTCTTGCAAAGCAAAATATCCGGGGCCACGCCCGTACCCTGTCACGTCCACTTCGGGACCAATCCGGGTCACATCCAAAGGAAGGAAAAAACCCGGCGTATACTCGCCGTTAGTTAAACACACGGAATGATGAGTTGTACACATCAATGGTTGCAGCTGCCCGAGATCGCAAAGCTATTTGGACTGAGTGAGGATTCAATAAAACGATTGGCGAAAAACCATGGTTTACCGCTTCGACGAGTGAGTCCGTTCGCCACACCGGGAGCACTGGAATCCGAGCTAATTGAGTGGCTGAAGAGTCAGCCGTTAGTTGGACCGCCGGTTCGTCCCAAACGCGGGCACGCTCACACGCGGCACTAATCATGAAGCCGATCTCAAAGATTTGGCGCGCGTAAGTTTCGTCGCCGCCGCGGGATGCTTGATTGCGGTGGATCGGTGGGTGGTCTTTGTCGCTTTGCCTCAACGCGTCTTCGCCTGAGAACCGACGGCTACTGGCGCCAAAACTTGGGTTAATGGTGAAAGACGATATTATGATCAATGTTCAGATCAAAACGCTTCGGGACCTCGAATGGGGTCACCATATTATTGCAATTACGCGTGGTCCCGTGGATATCGAAGGATTTAGCTATATTTTCGATAGGCTGGTCGAAGAAGCCAAACTGCTTCTCGAATGCAAGATCCTTATCGATCTACAAGACTCTACCTTTAGATCTCTGCCGTCAGAGGTCACTAAGTTCGTAGAGACAATTGATCCCCAGGCTTGGCCTCATAACAACAGAGTCGCGTTGGTTTTCTCCCCAGCGACAGGGCCCTATCAGCAGCTGGTTATGCTGGCTGAAAGTCTGATTAAACGAAACCTCAGATTTGCCTTTTTTTACGACACGAGAGACGCTATCGGCTGGCTGTCAGGTACTGATTAGCGGTCTTATACCGCAGCCGCGATTTTGCATAGCCATTCAGGCAGTTTCTTATGATGCAGTTTTTTCGCTCCGTCCATTTCTCGCCGATGCAATCTTGACCGACTCTGTCCCTGATCTGCGAATCACGGCGGCTATTCCCAGAGTTGCCCAACAATCGATTGTCGAAACCGTAAGGCCAACCGCCATACTCCCCTCGTGAATAAGAGTGAGGATGGCGATTTTGCGTTTTCCGTTTGGCGAGTAGATGATTCGTTGGCACTATTTGTTGTTGTTGTACAGTAACTTGTAGTGTATTAAGAGCAAAGTAAATTCTATCGTAGCGCGAAGAAGTCTCTCTTCGACGGATCGCTTTCGAACCGGAGGGCAGGCCCGGTTCGACGAAGGGCCACAAGGATGCATGAACCGTTTTTCACGCCGGGCGAATCGAGCGGTAATGGCGATTCT
Organism: uncultured delta proteobacterium; assembly: GCA_963760795.1. Classification (GTDB taxonomy): domain Bacteria; phylum Desulfobacterota; class Binatia; order UBA9968; family UBA9968; genus DP-20. The sequence continues at coordinate 207,651 of CAVXEP010000012.1, read as the reverse complement.
TCGATCCGCCTGGTCAGCGTCGCTCTGATCGTTGCTGGGGCTTACTACATCGGCTCGCTGATAGGGTTCGCCCTTACGTTTCCCCAAAGCGCAGTCTCCGTTCTCTGGCCGCCGAACGCGATTCTCCTTACCGGATTGCTGCTTGTGCCGACGCACGGGTGGTGGGTCATATTGCTCGGCGTCCTCCCGATTCATTTAATCGTCCAGTTGCATAGCGGTGTGCCGATATTGATGAGTCTCTTGTGGTTCGTCAGCAACTCGGCGGAAGCTTTGATCGGAGCCGTGTGTGTGCGCGGTTTCGTCAAACGTCGCGCCGATTTTGCCAGCTTAAAGTACCTCGCTATCTACGTGGGTGTAACGATTCTCGCTACTCTTCTCGGCACTTTTATCGATGCGTCATTTGTTTCGCTGGTTGGCTGGAAAGGAAATAGCTATTGGCAAACCTGGCGTACGCGCTTTCCGTCGAACGTTCTGGCCGCCCTGACGATTCCACCTCTGATTATTTTGTGGCTCGATAACGGCATTGACTTGCGACGCAAGTTGTCATGGTGGCGCTGTGCCGAGGCTTCTCTACTGGGATTAGGTTTGTTGACGACTAGTTTGACGGTATTCTATTGGGAGACGGTCGGCCCGGGAGCGATGACGGCGTTTCTTTATCTGCTGGTCGCGTTTCTCCTTTGGGCGGCAGCGAGATTTGGTCAAGTTGGAGCAATCACAGCGTATTTGATCGTTGTGATAGTATCCATTTGGGGTGCATTTCAGGGTAACGGTCCGTTCATCAGCCAATCTCCCGCAAGGAACGTCCTATCACTTCAACTGTTTCTCATCGCGACCTTCCTGCCTGTGATGTTTTTATCTGCATTTTTCGAAGCGCAGAAGCACAAAACGGACGTCGTCGTTGGGGCCAAGTCATTGAACCCCGCCGTCAAGGACGAACGGCTATTCTCCCGTCTAGGTCTCGGAATAGCGGCTATGGCATTGTGCGCGGGTTACTATCTTGGCGCATTGATCGGGTTGGAACTCCTGTTTCCGTCCTCGCATTTCTCTGTCTTCTGGCCCGCCAATGCCATTCTCTTGGCTGTGCTGCTGCTTTATCCGCCGCGCTACTGGTTGCTGTTCTTACTGGTAGGTTCACTCGCGCGCGTTGCTGCCCAGGGACAGCTCGGCGCTTCCGAGTTCGAGCTTGGCTTATATTATGTTTACGATTGCGCTCTGGTATTGACGACCGCCTTAGCCGCGCGCCGATTTGACACCAAGACCTTGGATTTCGGAAATCTGCGCCATACTACGATTTTCATCGTCCTGGTCACCGTCGCCACGGGTTTGATGGCTTGGGTTTGGCCATTCATGCTTATCTCTCTCGGGCGGGGCAGCGGCAATATTTGGTTGGAATGGCGTCACACATTCATTGCCAATTTGCTTCCGTTCATGATCTTGACTCCTGGGATCGTTTTCGCTTCGACCCGCGGAGCGGAAATCATCAAGAGAGCTTCCGTCAAACAATCTATTGAGATGATCGTCATACTCGCGGCGCTGGTCGGGAGCGGTGTGGGAGTATTTGGTCTAAAGTCGAGCGCCTTGGATAATTTTCCCGCGCTGCTCTATGTTCCTCTGCCATTTTTGCTGTGGGCGGCGGTTCGCTTGGGTCCGGCTGGCCTGTCGCTTTCATTTCTAGTGTTTGCGTTCATGGCGATATTGAGTGCGCTCGGCGGCTATGGTCCGTTTGTCACCCAATCGCCGGCAGATAATGTTTTTTGGCTGAAGATTTTCTTAATCGTTGTCTATCTTCCGCTGTTGCTCCTGGCGTCTCTTATCGAAGAGCGCAGGGATAGGGTGCAGCTTTTGGACGAGACGGAAAATCGGTTTCGCAATATCGCCGACACGGCTCCCATCATGATCTGGGTATCCGGCACGGACAAGCTATGCACATTTTTTAGCAAGGGTTGGCTCGATTTCACCGGACGAACCCTCGAGCAAGAGCTGGGTAATGGATGGTCCGAAGGCGTTCATCGGGAAGATTGCGCTGGTTGTTTGGCCATTTATGTCGATTGTTTTGACAAGCGTGAAAAATTTTCGATGGAGTACCGATTGCGGCGACACGACGGCGAGTACCGCTGGATTTTCGACCAGGGGGCGCCGCGATTTGCCGGCGACGGAACGTTCCTGGGCTACATCGGATCCGCGCTCGATATTACAGAGCGCAAGCGGACTGAGGCGCATCTGCGTGGTCAGAATGCCGTAACCCGAATACTTTCTGAGTCATCCTCCATTGCCGAGGCCTGTCCGAGAATTTTGCAAGCCGTGTGTGAGTGTCTGGATTGGAAAGTGGGCGAGTTCTGGCAGGTGCAGCGTGAACCGGATGTCATGGTATACGTAAGCGGCTGGCAGTTTCCCGCGCTCGAACTCAAAGAGTTCGCCTCCGCGAGTTGCCGATGGACGTTTTCACTAGGCGAGGGACTTCCGGGCCGTGTTTGGACGAGCCGCCGGCCGCTCTGGATACGCGACCTCGAAAACGATGACTTGCCGCGAACGCTTGCATTAAAAACCGGTCTGCGCTGCGCCTTCGGCTTGCCGATTCTTCTCGGCGACGAAGTGCTGGGAGTCCTGGTATTTTTTGGCCATGAGGTGCGCGAACCTGATCGAGAATTGCTGGAGATGATGGCCAATGTCGGCAGCCAGATCGGACAATTCATTAACCGCACCAAGGCGGAACAAGCCTTGCGCGAGAGTGAAGAACAGCTGGCGCAAACCCGGACGTTTTCGTTGGTCATGATGACACATTCGGATCTAGATGGCCGCTGGCTTCAAGTGCCGCCATCCTTGTGTCAACTGCTCGGTTATACAGAAGCAGAGTTACTCGGACACTCCTTTCGGGATGTCACGCATCCGGAAGATATTGAGAAGAACATGCGTCAACGGGCGCGCCTAATGAGCCGTGAAATAAAGTCGTGCGATTTGGAGAAGCGCTACATTCGCAAAGACGGCAGCATCGTGTGGGTTGATATCAACGTTTCAATTGTCGCCGACGGCAACGGCACACCGGTCCACTGCCTGAGCTACATCAAAGACATCAGCGAGCGTAAGCGAGCGGAGGAAGCGTTGCGGGAGAATGAGCTCAGGCTTAAGCTCGCGATGGATGCCGCTCGCATAGGTTGCTGGGAAGTAGAGCTGAGCAGCGGCACGGTATATCGATCGGAAAGTTTTAATCGCATAATCGAGGCAATACCCCAACACCGTGAAGGCTTTTATAAGCTGGTTCATCCGGATGACGTCGAAGGGCTAAAGAAGCGGGTGACCCAGGCCATCGAGAAGCTCTCAACTTACGATGCCGAGTTCCGCATTGTGCGTTCTGACGGCACATTCCGTTGGATTGCGAGCCGGGGGCAGGTGCTGCCGGACAGCGGCGGGCGCCCGAGTCGCATCGTAGGAATGTCTACGGATATTTCCGAGCACAAGCAGTCTGAAGAAGCGCTCCAGTTCACTTTGGCAGGAGCTGCAGACCCTCAGGGAACGGGTCGAGGCGGAAAACGTGTACCTCAGGACTGAGGTGTCGAAAACACACCGTCATGGCGAGCTTATAGGCCAAAGTGAAAATATTCAGAAAGTGCTTCATTTAATCGACCAGGTGGCGCCGACCGATGTAGCCGTGTTGATTCTCGGCGAGACCGGCACAGGGAAGGAGCTTGTTGCCCGGGCGGTGCATGCGAAAAGCGCCCGAGGAGATCGCCCGCTGGTCAAGGTAAACTGCTCAGCTTTGCCGGCAGAGCTGATCGAAAGCGAGTTATTCGGGCATGAGAGAGGGGCCTTCACGGGAGCAACGGCGCAGCAGATCGGCAGATTCGAACTAGCGGACGGTGGAACGATCTTTTTAGATGAGATTGGCGACCTGCCGCTAAACCTTCAGGCCAAGCTCTTGCGTGTTTTGCAAGAGGGAGAGTTCGAACGGCTGGGCAGTGGAAAAACCATCAAGGTAAACGCACGTGTGATTGCGGCAACTAATCGTAACTTATTGGAGGCGATTCAGATCGGCTCGTTCCGCGCCGATCTGTATTATAGATTAAACGTTTATCCGATTTCGATGCCGCCCTTGCGAGATCGCAAAACTGACATTGTCGATCTGGCAACGGCTTTTTTGCGTGAGTCCACGGTCAAACTGGGAAAGCGATTTGATCGCATGCCGCCGGGCGTGATCATGGCCTTGGAAAGCTATGACTGGCCGGGCAACGTCCGGGAGCTGCAAAACGTCATCGAACGGGCCGCCGTGGTTTCGCAGGCCAGCAGGCTGCAACTGCCCGAAGAGTGGCAATATCCTTTGACCCAGGTAATTCCGGCTTCATATGCTCGTTCCCAGCAACCCAGAGAGAGCCAAGACCAAGGCCGAACTGCAGCAACCTTGGAAGAGTTGGAGCGTGAGCATATCCTGCGCGTATTGTCTGACACCCAATGGAAAGTTGAAGGTCCGAACGGTGCCGCCACGATACTCGCCCTTCAACCCAACACGCTACGATCCCGCATGAAAAAGCTCGGCATACCGATCAAAAGAGCACGCAACCGTTCGGCTGCGGCTTCGCCGAATGTTCTGAATGCAAAGACTAAGGGCTCAATTTTTAAAATCCGTGATATTTAATAGATATTTTCCATTAAATGTCGTGGATAGTGGAATTCATCATGATAAATTTATCGCTCTTCCTTGCTATTCCTTACTAAGTCTCTTGTAACCAGATCTTCATGATTACTCTCCGCTACTTTTTCCGCAGGTCAGATTGAAACCCTCAAGTAAGGATTATCCCTAGTAGTTTCTCTGACTACTTGTGGTGCATTCCCGTGTCCCGAATTTGGGCTATGCCAATATTGCCTGTGGCAAAGGCAGTCTTGGCATCTCCATTGCTCCTATTACTCCTGTAGACTACCTAAAGTACCTAGGGTGAATGCTTGATCTTCGGCTTTTTGGCCGGGTCACCCGATCACCGCGAAATGAGGATCCGTTTATGGCTGAAACGATTGTGCTTGTCGACGATCAGAAACTCGTCAGGGAAGGTCTCAAGATACTATTGGCGAATGCCGGTTTAGAGGTGGTCGGAGAAGAGGGCGACGGTCGGTTGGCTGTGGCACTCGTCAAGAAACTCAGACCCCATATCGTGATTACCGATCTCGGCGTTCCCGGCTTGAATGGTATTGAAGTCACGCGGCAGATTCGCCAGGTTTCGTCTGAGACCAAGGTCATTATTCTGTCGAGTCACCTCGATGGACATTTTCTTTTCGATGCCCTGGCAGCCGGCGCCAACGGTTATCTGCTCAAGAAGGCCACTTTCGATGAATTGCTCAGCAGTGTTCGGGCCGTGTTGAATGGGCAAACCTATCTTTCACCCGTAATCGCCGATCTAGTGGTCAGAAGGTCTCTGGGTCGGCCGGCGTCGAATCAGGAGAGACAGCAAAACAAGATCTCGACCCGGGAGCGAGAAGTGTTGCAGTTGGTCGCCGAGGGCAGGTCGACCAAAGAGATCGCCACAACCTTGTATGTCAGCATCAAGACGATCGAGACTCACCGCAAACAAATCATGGACAAATTAAATCTTCATAGCGTTGCCGGGCTTACCAAGTACGCAGTGCGAGCCGGCATCACGACACTGTGACACCGGTCGCGCACCGATCCATTCATACACTAAGGGAATTCGCAGCGAAAATCAGGCCGTGCCCGATATCGTTTCGGCTTCCCGCCATGTGAAAGTTCCACACAGCACCGGGCTCACCGGTGTTAAAAATTCTTTCGAGAGCCGTGTTTGATCCATCAAGACGCTAAGAAGATGGCGAAAATTAGTTTGTTGCTCGCGGATGATCATAAGATCGTGCGCCAGGGACTTCGGTCTTTGCTGGAAAAATTGACCGGCTTTGAATGCATCGGCGAAGTGGACGACGGCGTGGAAGCGGTGAAATTGGCAAAAGAATTGCGCCCGGACATCGTCATCATGGAAGGCGTCTTGCCGCGCCTGAGCGGCATCGACGCGACGCAGCAGATCAAAGCCGCGCTACCGGAGACCAAGGTAGTCATCCTGTCGACGGTCGCTGCCAGCGCCCCGGTCATGCGCGCCTTGCAAGCCGGGGCATCGGCTTACGTCTTGAAAGATTCCGCCTTTGAAGAGCTGAGTGCGGCGCTCACAGCGGTGAACCGGGGCGCTATCTATCTGAGTCCGTTATTGACGAAACCCGCGGAGGTGCGACACCCACCCGAGCGCCGGCTGTTTGGCGAGCAACTGATTGGCGCCCGGTTGACCCATAGGGAATTACAAGTGCTGCGCATGGTTGCAGACGGATCGTCGACCAAAGAAATCGCCGCTCGTTTGACCTTGAGCGTCAAGACTGTCGAGACCCATCGCAAGCAGATCATGGATAAACTCGGAATTCATAACGTTGCGGGACTTACGAAATATTGTATCCGCGAAGGTCTGACGTCAACTTAAGTCCGGGATGAAACACCAGTCCGTCGAGCTTTAGTCGCGGTCAACGAAGCCATCGCAAAATTGGCCGGAATACCGAATCGAAGCGGCGAACCGGCGATAACCACGGGCGACAATTATTTCTCGATCGTCGCTGGTCGAAATGCTGGATCACGTCGATGGATTGCAGAACAACTTCGCTAGTCTAAAAAAGCTTCAGTCGGTACTGCCGGACAAATAGATTGGCCTTCGCCGGCGCGCTTCTCCAGCGCCGCGGTGCAACTGAAGCTCCGGGGTACGAGTAGCTCGCCTGTAAATTCTTCGAACATTTCAGTGATTTGGACCTCCGGGCTAGTGCGCGAAGGCGCCGCGATGGCAACATGGCATGGGTTTGAACGGGCGCAGTTCAGTGTAATTTCTGCGTTGCATTGAAGTAAGGGCAGGCCGACGCGCCTGCCCTCCGAACGGGCAGCCCCATAGTCGGGTGCCCCGACAAATTTTGGCAAAACTGAATCACTACCGATTGAAGAGGTCCGGCGATTTTTAGTATAGTCGTGTGTCTGAGTGGTATTATCCCAATGATGCGCACGGCAAAATTTGCCATCCTATCGCTGATCGCAATTGCCCTATCGTTGCCCGTCCGTTTTGACGCCGGCGCCGCCCAAGTCAATACCGGCGAGGGCGCGCCTTTCAAAGTCGTCATTTTTCGCAGCTCCAATATCTTCGCTCCCGCCGCGATCGCTCAGGATGAGGAAATGCGCAAGGCTCTCGCAAGCAAGACTTCCCGGACCGTTCAGTTTTTTGTCGAAGTTGTCGATACGCTCGATTTTCACCACGTGGAGATGGGCGCCGAATTCCTATCTCTTTTTCGCAGGAAATATAACGATCAGCAAATCGACTTGTTCATGGCGGTTGGGGCAGACGCGCTGCGCTTCGTACAACGACATCGCGAGCAGCTTTTACCGGCGGTGCCGGTGTTGTTTTACAATGTCGCGGAAGATGCGGTCGGCCGGTATCCGCTACCGCGCGACGTTACCGGCGTGTACTTGAAGTTTGACGTGGCCGGCACGTTGAATCTAGCTACGCGGCTGCAGCCTGATGCGCGCCGCATCGTGGTCGTCGCCGGTGCTTCGCCGTACGACAAGAATTGGCTTCGGCGCGCTCGCGAAGCCGTGGCTGCTTCCAAGGTAAAAATCGAGGTCGTTTATTTGACCGACTTGGCGCTGCCGCAAATCCTGGAAAAACTAAAAGGCCTTCCGCGCGACGCCATCGTGCTCTATCTCACCGTAGTGCGCGATGTTACCGGGCGAATTTACCAGTCCCGGGATGTCGCCAAGCAGGTGTCTGACGCCTCGAGCGCCCCGGTTTATGGAGTGATGAACCATTACTTAGAGCAGGGCTTCGTAGGCGGCGCAATGCCCAGTTTCGAGCTCCACGGTAAGACGGCCGGCGAGACGGCCGCGCGACTGCTTGCCGGGGAGACGGCCGATTCGATTGCACCGCAGATTTCGCTCACTGTGCCGACCGTGGATTGGCGCCAGCTTCAGCGCTGGGGCTTGAGCGAAAAACGTCTGCCAAATGGCACGGCAGTCGAGTTTCGCCAACCGACTTTTTGGCAGCGGCACCAGCAGGTCATTGGGATCGCGGCGGCCGTAGGCTTAGCGCAGTTTTTATTGATCGCCGCGCTGCTGTTCCATCGCGCCAAGCGCCTGCGCTCGGAACGGGCTTTGGAAGATCAGCTAAAATTCGAGCGGTTGGTTGCGGAGATTTCGGCGAGCTTCATCAATGCGGCGGTTTCTTTGGTTGACGGCAACGTCGAGCGCGCGCTGAAACAGGTCTGTGTCTTCATGGACATCGACCGCTGCCATGTGTTCGAGTGTCTGCCGAATTCAAAAACTCTGGTGCCGACGCATCATGCCCGGCTGGGCGACGGCCAGGCTTCGGCGCCACTGGGCGATGCTCCATTGTTGCCCTGGCTGGTTGACCAGTTGACGCAAGGGCGGACGGTGGCGCTCGAGGAGGTCGCGCGCGACTTGCCCGCCGAGGCCAACGAGGAGCGCGCCCACGCCGCGCACAACGGCATAAAGTCCATGCTGACCCTGCCGCTAAGAATCAACGCGGAGATGGTTCATGGCATCGGCTTCCAAACTACTCGCCGCTTCCAGCCCTGGCCAAGCGATCTTGTCAGCCGCCTCCACTTGATTGGCGAGATTCTTGTTTCGGCGCTCTCGAGCAGGCGCTCGGAACAGGCGCTGCGTGTCAGTGAGGAGCGCTACCGGACCGTGGTCGAGGAACAAACGGAACTGGTCTGCCGCTTTCGACCCGACGCAACGTTGACGTTCGTCAATGCCGCCTATGCCGATTATTTCGCTGTCAGCCGTGAAGAGCTCATCGGTCGAAGCTTCCTGACGCTGCTTCCTGAGGCGGACCGCCGGCAAGCTCTAGCGCATATCGAATCGCTTGCCCAAAGCAAACAAGTAGGTAGTCAAGAGCACCAGGTAGTTAACCACAAGGGCGAGCTTCGGTGGCAGAATTGGGTGAACTGCCCGATTCTCGACAGCTCCGGTCAGGTGGTCGAGTTCCAGAGCGTCGGCCGCGACGTTACCGATAGCAAGTTAGTGGAAGAAAACTTGCGCGAAAGCCAATATCGCTACGCGATGGCCGCGGAAGCCGGCGCCGTGATGGTATGGGATCTCGATCTTGCCACGAAAGCGGTTCGGATCGATCCGGCGCCGTCCTTCGCTGCCTCGCGGTTGTCTCACGCCAAATGGTTGCAGATCATCCATCCGGAGGATCGCAATCGAGTCCTGGAAGAGCAGCGACGCGCGCTCGAAACCATCGCGGAGGCAAACTCGCAAGGCCAAGGGCCGCTGCCGGAAATGACCTACCGGGTCTTCGATCGCGACGGCCGCATACGCTGGATTCTCGTGCGCGGAATCGCGCTGACTACGGCGCAAGGCCGCCCGCACCGCTTGCTGGGCACGGCGACCGACATCACTGAGCGCAAACTAGCCGAAGATGCATTGCATCAAGCGCTGGCTGAGGTGCAGCGGCTCAAAGAACTTTTGGAGGCTGAAAACACCTATCTGCGCGCGGAGGTGTCGGATACCCACCGGCACCGCGACATCGTCGGGAGCAGCGCAGCGATCAAAAAAACTCTTCGATCCGTCGAGCAAGTAGCGCCGACGAACATGACGGTTCTCATTCTCGGCGAAACTGGCACCGGCAAGGAATTGGTCGCCCGGGCGGTGCATGAGCGCAGCACCCGGCGCAGCCGGCCGCTGGTCAAGGTCAATTGCGCGACGCTGCCGGCCAATTTGATCGAGAGTGAACTGTTTGGTCATGAAAAGGGCTCCTTCACGGGGGCGCTTACCCGGCAGCTCGGCCGCTTCGAGTTGGCCAGCGGCGGCACGATTTTTCTCGACGAAATCGGCGATCTGCCGTTATCGCTGCAGGCGAAGTTGCTGCGCGTATTGCAGGAAGGTGAATTGGAGCGGCTGGGCAGCGGTAAGACGATCAAGGTAGACGTGCGTGTCATTGCGGCAACCAACCGTGACCTCGAGGAGGCGCTGCGCACCGGCACCTTTCGCCAGGACTTATACTACCGTCTCAACGTCTATCCGATTCGCGTGCCGCCTTTGCGCGAGCGCAAGGATGACATCGCCGTGCTGGCAACTACTTTTTTGGCAGACGCAAGCATTCGCTTGGGACAAGGCTCCCCTGAAGTGCGCGATAGCATTCTTGACACCCTGCGGCGCTATGACTGGCCGGGTAACATCAGGGAATTGCAAAACGTCATCGAACGGGCCGCCGTGCTGTCGCGGGGACAAATCTTAGAGCTTCCCGAGGACTGGGGCGGCCCGCCGATCTCCGGCTGGATAGCAGCGAAAAGAATCGGCATGATGTTCGACGCGCCATCTCCCAACGAACCGACACTGGAGGAGCTCGAGCGCGGACATATTGTCGAAATCCTTCAGCAGACGGGATGGCGCATAGAAGGACCCAAGGGCGCGGCGGCTATTCTCGGATTGCATCCGAGCACGCTCCGCTCCCGCATGTTAAGACTGGGATTGAAGAAAACCAGGAAGGCGGCGGAGCCAGACGAGTTGCTCCGTTAGCCGGCGCTGTCACTAACCGGAGATACGTGAAATTCATCCTGTGAAACTTCCCAGGTTGTGATGCTTCTTGCCTGAACCCGTCATCGATAATGGGACCTTTCCGGGTCGGTTTTCTCACCATCTCTCTAAGGAATTTGGCAATCGAAATCAGGGAATGCCCGATGGCAGGTCGGGTGTGCTCCTCGCTAGGCTCGCTTCTCCAACGCGGGCATAGTTGATCGAAGTCGCGTTGGCGGTTGGCCAATAGGTTCAAATGCAAATCTCTTTCACAATCCGGCGGGTTATCGGCGTGTGGGCGCTTTGCGGTTTCGTCACACTCACGGCGTGCAATAAGCCGGAGCAGTCCTCGGCGCAATCTCCTCATGGCGTGGCGATCCGGGGTGAACAAAGCTCTCTCGCAGAGGCAACCATACTTATGGTTCTGTTAGCAGCGAACAAGGCGCACAAAAAATCGGCACCATCGGCTAACGATCCGGCGCAACCGGAGATCAAAAAAGCGGCTGGGCAAAAATCCAGTTTGCGGCGAGCTGCGAAACCACCGCAGATTCTCGCGCCGAGCGGCCGCTCCTTGGTAAGGAACTTTGAAGAGTAAATCAGCGCCCTCCCGATGGCGCTGAACGGTCTGTTTGGTCAGTATGGTTCAAACAAGACCAAAGTGTGAATGTTGAGTGAACAATTTGGCGCCCTGGCGCTTTTGGCCGGCTACCGGGTCGTCAAAAGCTCGTGAAATTATTTTTCCGGCGCTGAGCGGGCCGGCACGCAAGTCGACAAAGCGGTCGAGCAGGCCGGTCAAGCGCTAGACAAGGCCAAGGAAAGCGTCGTTGAGGCAGGCAAGGAAGTGGCGAAGTAAACCGAAGCTGCGGCCGGCGCGGCGCCAGACACGGCAAAAGAAACTTTGTAATAAAGGGTTGCTTTGCGCGCAATGAAGCGCGTGAAGTCCTCGCGCGCTGCTGGGTACCCTTCGCCCAGCGCGCGCATCCGCCGCCGCCTCGGTGCCTCCCGAGCGGCGGCGGAAAATTTTGCTCCGCCGGCTAAAGTAAATCGGTAGCACCGGTAGCATGGCTGCCGGGCAAAAGCCGGCAATCATGATTGCGCTGGCGCCGATGGCGCTTGCCTGTCAAACGGGACCGCGTATGCCCTCCCCGGAGTCCGCTTTCGGCAGCACGACCTGGTGCGTCGTCGCGATCGGCGACCGTGGCGCGCTCGACGAGGCGCCGACTACGCTCACGTTCGAAAAGAGCGGCGAACGGGTTGCCGGCTCGACCGGTTGCAACAATTACTTTGCGACGGTGCAAATTCTAGGGACGCGCCGTGCGTTTCGCCCGACTGGCAGTCAATTCGCCGATCCGACGGCCGCCGCAGCGCTCGCGGCGGACCGATTTTGTCTGCTCGCGTGGTGCCGCCACCGCTATTTTTCACGAGGGCGTGTTCAAAGTAAAGGTTTTCAAAGGTTAAACCAGCCCGATCGCCTATCGATAAACCTTACTGAAACGAGTGTTAGAAACTGTGACGACTGCCCTGGATGAATTCGGTGCCGTGAGCCGAGCGAAGCGATCGATGGCGATTGTGCGAGGATCTTGCTTCGCGACCGGGTTCGCCGCCGTCATGCTTTTTTTCGGTTGTGCGACGATCGAACAAGCACGCGCACGATACACGGAGCCTTCCGGTCGCAGTCTGCCGCTGCTGCCAAGCCGGGGACGAAAGGCGCCAATCAGATTACTCTGGCGGAACTCGAGCAGGTCACCTATGGATTCGCCGATCGCTACTTAACGCACATCATGACCGCGACCGAAAGTATCGAGCGAGGCAACCCGGACGCGGCCCAGCGCCGCCGCGCGCACCAGGTGCGTCTGATGCAGGCGAGCGCGATTTACGACATTGTCACCAATGCCGATCCGTTCACGCGCTTGCTGGATCTCATGCTTGTGGTAACGCTGCAGAGCCAAAAATGGATTGAAGAAGACCTGGCCGAGCGCTGGTTTGGCAATCGCGCGCCGCCCCTCATCGTCGCTTCGCGTAAGGCGCGCGAGGACATCTGGCAGATCGCCGCGCGCACGATGAAACCGGACCAACTCGAGGTCATCGATTATCTCATCTGGGATTGGCGTCAGAGAAATCCCGGCGTGGAACTGGTCTCCTACGTGCGCTTCGACGACTTTGCCGCCGCCCGCGGTAAATCCGTGATCGCCGACCTAAAGAGCGGCGACGGTCTGCTGGCACCCGTTGGGGATGCGACGAAAGCGGTCGACGAAATGCGCATGCTGGCCGAGCGCGCGTTCTTCTACGCCAAGCGCTTGCCCTTTCTCCTCAGTTGGCAGGTACGCGCCGCCATAGACGACGTATTCATGGACTCGGAAGTGCGAGAATTCTCGGGCGCGTTCCTCGCTGCGAGCCGAACTCTCGAGCGGTGGCCGCAGGATATCGCGCGTGAACGGGCGGCGTTCCTGATGGAGATCCAGCGCGAGCAGCCCATGCTCCAGTCGCTGACTTCGCAATACCGTAACGCCATTGGCGACACCACCGCGCTAGTCAGCGCACTAACCGGCCTCACCCATTCGAGCGAGCGGACGCTCGAAGTGCTCGATCGCGTGGTTACGACAAAAAATGGCGATGGGCGCTTCGACATTCGCGAGTACGGCGCAGCGCTGGAAAAACTTGCGGCGGCTCTGCAAGAAGCCAATCGCCTGGCGGATACCACTGCTTTGTTGGCGAACAATCTTCAGCCGCAGCAGCTCAATGCGATCGCCAAGGGCGGCTTGGCGCAAACCCAGACGTTGGCCGCGCGCATACTCGACACCGCCTTCTGGCGCGGGGTGGCGCTCATTATCGTCTTTTTTGTCATGTTCGCGATCTACCGGACCTATGCCGCGAGGTTGGATCGGCGCGCGGGAACCAAGTGAAGGCACTGCTCCTCGCCCTGGCGCTGATTCCAGCCACTGCGCTTGCGCAGATGACGCCGCAGTCGATCCCCCCGGTGGATCCTGAGATCGCGGACTACCAGCCCGCCGGCGCCATCGCGGGTGCGGTGCGTTCGGTGGGTTCCTCGACACTGTCGAACCTGCTGTTGCGCTGGAGCGCGGAGTTTCGTCGCCTCTATCCCGCGGTCGATCTGCAGGTGACCGGTGGAGGCTCAGAAACCGCGCTTCCTGCGCTTATCGAAGGACGCGCCGACCTCGGGCCGATGACCCGGCCCATGAGTGATGCCGAGGTCCAGCGCTTCCAGGCAAAATTCGGCTACGCGCCCACCCGACTCACGGTTTTCATCGATGCGATCGCGGTTTACGTGAACAAGTATAATCCTCTCACGCGCGTGAGCTTTGCCGAGTTGGACGCGATCTACTCCGTCCGCCGGAAGTCGGGCAACGCGCCGATTCGCACCTGGGGCCAGTTGGGCCTCACGGGAGAATGGGCTGGGCGTATGATCCTCGTCAAAGGTCCGTCGTACGATCAGGGAATTTACGGCGTCTTTCGTTCGCTGGTGCTTGCCGGCGGTGACTACCGGCTCGATATGCGCCCCGAGCCGGTGGCCTCGTCCATCGTGCAGGCGGTGGCAACCGAGGATGGCGCCATTGGGTTCGCCAGTCACTTTCTGGCGGCATCGCGCACCAAGACACTCGCGGTAGCTCGTGCCGACGGCGGGCCCTATGTGCTGCCCACTGTCGAGCAGGCGACCAACGGCAGTTATCCGCTGGCGCGCAAGCTGTTTATTTACATTAACCGACCGCCCGGCGCGGCAGTGGCTCCGGCCGTGCGCGAGTTCTTGCGCTACATCTGTTCCGGACATGCACAGGAAATCGCCGCGCGCGACGGGAATTTTCCGCTCAACGCGTCGCTCGCGTCGCGTGAATGCGCGATCGTTGAGTGAAGCCGGTCCCGGCAATCTTTCGGCTAAGGGAAGACGAGGCAGTGGAAATGTCGAAATTAAGGTTTTTCATGATGCGATTGTTTGCCGCTTGGCTTTGTCTGGTTCTGCCGTCTGCGTGTTCGGTAAATCCTCGTTTCCTTTTGCCGATCGCCAGCGACCAGAAACTCGAAGCGTTTCTTGCCGAGGAAGGCGCGAGACTCTTGCTGGTATCCGAAAACGCGCACATACCCATGCGCTATAACTTTTATCTCGTCAAATTTGCCCGTGAAGATATTTTGGGCCTCAGTCTTGGCGGGCACGATATTTTCATCAGCTACGAATTGACCCGGCGGGCTTACACCCAGCAGGGCTACCGTTGGTTGTTCAGGCACACTCTGGCTCATGAAATCGCTCATGATGTGCTCGGGCATGCGGGCATGACACACGAGCCTACTTTTAATGCCAACTCCATTACCGGCAGTGACCTGGGCTTGCTTGGACCCGCGGTGTTCTACAATTATTCACGGACTTTCGAGTTGGCAGCGGATCGAAAAGCGCTCGAATACTGGCAAAGGATCGGTTGGGATTGCCGCATCTGGATCGCCATATTGGAAAACTTTCTTGAGCAAAATTACCTGGGCGACGCGGCCCATCCCACCGAAGAGCGGCTCCGACAAGCAATCGAGGTGTGCAATTCGGCAGATCGGCCAGCGGCCGCGGATGGCCGAGCGCCTTTGACTAATTGACTCTGAGTCGCTGAGAGCATCGAAGCCAGGTTCGCGAAGTCGCGCTCAAGGGTTCGCTTGCCGCGGGCCGAAGATCGCGGCGTCCTGGCGCTGGCCACGGCGGCCCGTCATCCGGGCGTCGCGCTCGCTATCGCCAACTTTCCGCAGCAAAAGCTCGCGTCCGCTGCGGTGGTCCTGTACCTGGTTATGGGCGCGATCCTGGCCATTCCGTACGTGCTGTGGCGCAAGCGGCAGGTGAATGTAACTAGCAGCGCGGCCTCACCCCGAGTACCTTGCGCTCACGCATACGTAAGCTGGGTAGCCGCCGACCGATTCGCTTAAAAATCGCGGAGGGCTGAAAAAGTGAACTGATCAGTTGGCATTACCGCATGAGGAACTCTAGACGAACTTAAATCAGAGAATTACCAGATAAGGAGGTAGCTATGGCGACGAAAGCAGATTTTACGGCGGACGAGTGGAATCAGATTCAGTGCGCACCTTTCATGGCGGGTTTGGCTGTAGTCGCGGCTAGTCCGAGTGGGCCGTTCGGAGTGGTGAAGGAAATGCTTGCGGTGGGAAGAACGCTCCGCGAGGTAAAAACCCAGGGGCCACCCAATGAACTAATCGAGGCGTTGGTGGCCGACATCGAAGCGGGAGCGCGGGATTTAAGCGCTCCGGCAGAGTTGAAGGGCAAGACGCCGGACCAGGTCAAGAGTTTAGCGATCGAGAGCTGCCGGCAGGCGGGCGCGCTGGTCGGGAAGAAAGCGAAGCCCGACGAGGCTCAAGGATTCCAGCAGTGGCTTGTTGCCGTGGCCCAGAAGGTTTCTGAAGCCGCCAAGGAGGGTGGCTTCCTTGGCTTCGGCGGTACGCCAGTAAGCGAGCAAGAAGCCGCGACAATCAAGCAGCTGTCCAGTGCGCTCGGAGTCAAGGTCTAGGTAGGTAAAAAATAGTGGACATCAAAGAACGGAAAAAATCTAGGCACTGGAGGTCAACAAAGGCGGCACAGAAAAGGAGATTGTTATAGCAACGAATTTGGTTGACTTAGTGAGAGGGTACCGTCGGTATCCCTGGGCGCTATCGGACTGGTGTTAAGCGCGCTCGTGCTCGGCACTCTGGTATGGGTGCTCACTGACTACGGCATTGTCAATCCTGATCGTCCGTCTCTGCTCTCCTGGATCTCACTGATTGTGATTGGGATCGTTCTGGGCCTTGGCCTATCCTGGTCGCTGGTGCGCGCGCGGTGACCGGTCAGGTCGAGGTGGATTGACAGTCCCAGGTCGCCAAGTTGCACGGCTTGCGAACAATCACGAGACTAAATCTCAGACATTTTGGAATCCAGGAATTTCAAAAACAGCTGGATACCGGCTTCCGCCCGTATGACGGCTAGGCGCGAGCAACTTTTATTGGTCGAACTTCTGACCCCAGGACACTCGACGGCATCGAATCAAAAAATGGTTTCGTCCGTCGTGCTCTTGGCGTGCTATCGGGGTCACTGCCATTTTTTCTCTTGGTTCCATTCGTTCCCGTAAGGCGATGGGCAAACCCTCCGCAGTGAAGCCAATGGGCCTCTGCCTCGGAGCACTCTTTGGACTATGGTGCGTCCGGCTAGCTCGGCAGTTAACCGAGAGCTTCGAGCTGTGGATGAAATACGGCTTTGCGACCGTACAGTTGGGTGGCTTCACTGCTCCGGGCTCACCCCTCGCCAGGCGGCCTATAGCATCAACTCATCGGTCACGATGATCGCAGGATCGTTGTCGACTTGCGGATCGTTCGCGTCATCGTTAAGCTCGACAATCGTTACAGTTTGCCAATGCCAGATCGCACCGGGCCAGCCTCGAGGCAGGCCACGAGCCGAAGTTTGCGGCGAAGGAAAAAGCTGCGTTAGCCGGGCATAAGTCTGATGTCGAAAGACGCACGAAGCAATCATAGTGAAGCGATACGCGGCTTTAGTCGACGGGTGGGTCAGCCGATTTCCCGAGAAGTGCTCGTGCTGTGTGTGTTCGCGCGGCGCGCAGTCGTAAAATCTCCCCGCCCGCGATGAATCCAATGTGGCCAAGCCGAATCTTGCGGCGCGCCTTCCAACGCTTGGCGCGTCGAGTACTTTATATGCTTTGCGTGATTGTTTGCCTTAGTGTAACAAGCGCCGTCCACGGCGCCGATGCCGGGCGGGCCAAACGCGTGCTCATGGTGCATTCCTTCGGGAGCAGCGCGCCGCCGTTCACGACCCACTCGACTGCGTTCGAGACCACGCTCACCCAGGAGATGGGCAACAGCGTCGATCTCGACGAGATCTCGCTGGACAATGCGCGCTACAGCCAGCCGGACATGGAAGAACCGTTCGTCGAGTTCCTGCTCAAGCGCCTAGCGAAATGGCAGCCGGACCTGGTGGTGCCGATCGGGTCCCCCGCCGGCCGCTTCGTGGTGAAGTTTCGGGATCGTCTGTTTCCGGGGACGCCGGTTATTTACACGGGGATGGACCGGCGGACGGTGCCGCCCGATGCGATTACGAAGAATGCCACCTTCGTCGGGGAAGACTTCGATGTGGCCGGCCTGGTCGAGGACATCCTCCAGATCGCGCCAGACACGACCAACATCGAGGTTATCCTCGGTGCTACGCTGCTCGAACGATACTGGGCGATCGAGTTTCGCCGCGCGTTCGAGCGATTCACGAACCGGGTGAGCTTCAACTTCCTCAATGACCTGTCATTCGATCAGATGCTGGAGCGGCTGGCCAAGTTGCCCCCGCGTTCCTTCATCCTGCTCGGGCTGCTCCTTCGGGATGCGTCGGGTGTGACTCACAACGAGGACGACGCGCTCCAACGTCTGCGTGCCGTCGCCAATGCGCCCATCAATGGCCTCTACAAGAACCAGCTGGGCCTGGGCATCGTCGGTGGCCGCCTGCACCAGGGTGAGCTCCAGGGCGTGGAATCGGCGAGCATCGCCATTCGCGTCCTGCGCGGCGAGCCGATTTCGAATTTCCCACCGAAGGTCATTGGCACGGTAGGCCCGCGGTACGACTGGCGGGAGTTACAGCGCTGGAACATCAGCGAGGATCGCCTGCCCCCCGGCAGCGTGATCGTCTTTCGACAGCCGACGATGTGGGAGAAATATATTTTGTACATCATCGTAGCGCTCTCGATCATCGCCATCCAAGCGGCGATGATCGGTAATTTGCTGCTCCATCGGGCTCGGCGCCGCCGCGCCGAGGCTGACCTTAAGGAGAGCTACGACCGGACTCAAGATCTGGCTGGAAGGCTGATTACAGCACAGGAGGCCGAACGTTCACGCATCGCGAGCGAGCTCCACGACGATGTCAACCAGCAGCTTGCGGGTTTGTCCATCGCACTCAGCAACGTCAAGCGGCAGTTGCAAAACAGCGGCACCGGGACCGTTCGAGAGGATATAACCCGGCTGCAGCAGCGCACCACTGACCTGGCCGATGTGATCCGCAGCCTATCGCATGAATTGCATCCCGGAGTCCTGCAACACGCCGGCCTGATCGCTGCACTAAAAGGTCATTGCGCGGAGTTTGGTAAGCAACACGAGATCGACGTAACCCTTTCTGCGAACGCCGATCTGGACGGCATTCCTAATGATGTTGCGCTCTGTCTGTTCCGCGTCGCTCAGGAGGCCTTACGCAACATCACGGCGCATGCGGCCGCGCACAAGGCGCAGATCAGTCTAAAATCCAACGACGAAGGCCTGGAACTGGTCATCATCGATGATGGGCAGGGATTCGATCTCGGCGAAGCGCGGCGGCTGGGAGGTTTAGGGCTTATCAGCCTGGATGAGCGGGTGCGGTTGATCGGCGGAAGTTTGGCGATCAATACAGGGCTTAATCGTGGAACAGAAATGCGAGTAAAGGTTCCGTTGGGAGGAAACCGATGAAGCGTCGCGCCCGAGTGCTACTCGCCGACGATCACGCCATCGTCACCGAGGGATTGGCGACCATGCTGAAAGATCATTTCGACCTTGTGGGTGCGGTGGGCGACGGCAGCGAGCTGATCGAAGCGGCCCGGAAGCTCGGCCCCGACGTGATCGTCGCCGATATTTCCATGCCGGTATTGAGCGGGCTGGAGGCGCTGCGCCGGCTCAAAGCAGCGCAAAGCAAAGCCAAAGTTATTTTCCTGACGATGCATGCCGATGCCCAACTGGCCACCGAAGCCTTCCGCGCGGGCGCCTGCGGGTACGTTTTGAAACAGTCTGCCGGCGAGGAACTCATCGGCGCTATTCAGGAGGTTCTACAGGGACGGACCTATCTGACTCCGTTGATCACCAAGGATGTCATCGCGATCTTGACAGAATCCACCCCTCAGCCCGCCGTGAAGCTGACGGTGCGCCAACGCGAAGTTTTGCGGCTCATCGCGGAGGGCCGGAGGATGAAAGAGATTGCCACGATCCTGGAGCTTTCCACGCGCACCGTCGAGACCCACAAATATGAGATGATGCGCGTGCTCAAAGTCGAAAGCACGGCGGAGCTTGTCCGCTACGCCATTCAGATCGGTCTGGTTGCCCCCTAGTCTCGAAACAGTTCAAATCGTTCAAGCCGTTCGATACGTTCAAAACCGTCGAAGAAAACAACTCGCTCCGACGGACCGGCTAGTGGACCTGGAGTGACGGGTACTGGAGTGATGCGCTGCTGCCGTAGTCCACGACTCCAACACTCCATCCTGTTTACCCGGTAGCCAGCGTTTTTACTGAGCCTCTCCTTCAGTATATTTTCGGACCCTCATCCCGGTACATTTCCGACTTGTGCCATCAGGCGATTTATCTACAATCCGGCACAAAGCTCAGCATGTTGCATGCAAGCAAAAAGCCACCGGCGCATCGAGGTATCGACGCTGCCGACGGGCGATGATCTTGTCCCGGCGATACATGCCGTCCTAGGGGGAGACATCATCGCGCGCCAACCGTCGGTGCCAGCATCGATTCAAGCGATCGACAGGTAGAGCGCCAAGGTGAAGGAGACATCAGCCACGAAAAGACACCTCGGTAGTTCAACAGGAGGTTGATGATGGAACGAGAAGGGATTCTCAACGCTGCTCCGTGTAGCGCCGCCGCGCCGCGCCGGGATCGGCGCAGCCGAAACGGAAAAAAACGTCATCGTCGGAGACAGCGATGTGCTCAAACGCGTGTGGTTCTGCGTCGAGCAGGTGGCGCCGATTGACACGACCGTGCTCATCCTTGGCGAGACCGGCACCGGCAAAGAGCTGGTGGCATGCGCGATTCACGCGCGCAGCGCGCGTCGTGACCGGCCGCTGGTGAAAGTGAACTGCGCTGCGTTGCCCGAGTCGCTGATCGAGAGCGAGTTGTTCGGCCATGAGCGGGGCGCGTTCACGGGAGCGGTGGCGCGGCAGATAGGGCGATTTGAGTTGGCGCATGGCGGAACGATTTTTTTGGACGAGATCGGCGATCTGCCTTTGACTCTGCAAGCGAAGCTGCTGCGGGTATTGCAGGAGGGTGAGTTTGAGCGAGTGGGG
The DNA here is from genome assembly GCA_963760795.1 of uncultured delta proteobacterium. Taxonomy (GTDB): domain Bacteria; phylum Desulfobacterota; class Binatia; order UBA9968; family UBA9968; genus DP-20. Next base: position 187,050 of record CAVXEP010000012.1, on the reverse strand, counting down.
AGCGGCAAAACGATCAAGGTGAACGCGCGCTTAATTGCGGCTACCAACCGAAATCTCTTGGAATTGATGGAGAAGGGTACTTTTCGCTCGGACCTGTACTATAGGTTAAACGTCTATCCGGTGAGTGTGCCGCCGCTCAGGAAGCGGAAAGAAGATATAGAGGCTTTGGCGAATGGATTTCTGCGCGAGGTGGGCGCGAAGCTGGATAAGCGGTTCGATAGTATATGCCCGCAAACGCTCGCGGAGTTACAGCGCTACGACTGGCCGGGCAACGTCAGAGAGCTCCAGAATATAATTTCCCGGGCGGCAGTGATATCGACCGGTCGGGTGTTGCAGCTTCCAGAGGAGTGGAAGATGCGTCCGGCGCCAACGGAACCGCTGCCCGTTTTGACACCGTCATGGGAAAATAGGTTGCCCAAAGTTGACAAGAGTTTTCAAGCCACTCGACTGGACGAGCTCGAGAGGATGCACATTACCCGAGTCCTTGAGCAAACAGAATGGCGCATTGAGGGTCCCAAAGGCGCTGCCTTGATCCTCGGCCTTCATCCCAGCACCGCGCGCTCGCGCATGCTTAAGCTGGGTATTCGAAAGCAAAGTGGCGCAAGGACATACCCAGTAAGATCAAATAAGCTTTGCTGATTCCGAGTCAGCACGTTCCATCGACGGCGAACTCACGAAGACATCGGCTATGGACGGATGAAAGGTTGGGAATCTTTCCAGGCGACCTAGCGTTGGGCGTTGTGTCGAGGATTTATCCCCGCCATTTCATCTGGGACGCCCGGCAGCGCCCTGCCGGCGCAGTCCGACATTCTTCACGGCAAGTCAAATTTGTGCTTCGTCGTCAGCGCGATCCTATCCATCCCATGCGTCGTTTAGCATCGCCGGCGCAGAGAAAAGTGTCGGTGATCGCGACTGCCAAAGGGTAAGTAACCCGAATAACGCAGTGGATAGTAACCGTAAGGCGAGGGGCAAGCCCTCCGCAGTGAAGCCAATGGGCCTCTGCCTCTGAGCACTCTTTGGACTATGGTGCGTCCGGCTAGCTCGGCAGTTAACCGAGAACTTCGAGCTGTGGATGAAATACGACTTTGCGACCGTACCGTTAGATCACCAACTCCGCCGGTTCGGCGGAAGCGAAGCGCTTCATTGCGACGCTGGAATTTTTTCGAAAGTATGGCGAAAAATACGGCTTCGACCCATTGATGCTCGCGGCCCAGGGTTATCAGGAGTCGCAGCTCAACCAGGACGCGAAAAGCCACGTCGGCGCCATCGGCGTCATGCAACTGATGCCGGCGACGGGCGCGGAGATGAAAGTCGGCGACGTCAAAGTGACCGAGGCGAACATCCTTGCCGGCCAAATACATGGACCAGTTGATGACCCGATATGTCCCGAAGCGAAGTTCAACGAGGCGAATCGGTCGCTGTTTGCATTTGCCGCCTACAACGCGGGCCCGGGGCGAATCGCAAGCCTGCGCAAGGAAGCGGTCAAACGCGACCTCGACCCGGATAAGTGGTTCAACAACGTCGAGATAATCACGGCGGACGAAAGTCGGTATCGAGACGACCCCCATGTGCGCAGCCTCTTCAAGTACTACACGGCCTACAAGGTGATGCTCGAAGTCGAAGAAACGCAAAAAAAGGCGCGTGAGGCGGTTAAGCGGCCCGGCTGAAGAAGCTGAGCCAATGGCAAAGAGGCTGCGACAGACGCTTGAAAACTCCGGGTTGCTGACCCGCAAGCTGACAAATCAAGAGATCATCGAGGTGAACCGGTCGACTGGGGCCGCTGCTTTGGTCGTCGAAGCGGGTCGGGCCATCGGCGTTCGCCATCCTGCGCACATTCCAGCAATTGGCATCCTTGCTGGGAAATTTTTTCTTTCAGGACTAACCAAGCATCGCAACGGTTGAATAAGCTTCGCGGCCGTTAAGCTCCCGCCTTCCTAAGGGATTTGGAAACAAGAATCAGGGAAGTCCCGATAGTCGCGCCTGCGCAATTCTATTAGTTTTTGGGCAAGACGAGACGACTCGCGACAAGGATCAGAGAGCGAGCCGGCGACACTCGATGTTTTTTAACAACGCACGCGGTTCCAGTTAAAACGAAAGGGAGAATTTATGCTCTACGCGGCCGATCTGACTTCTTTCATGCCACAGGTTGAGTCGCAATCAACCGGCAAATCGGCCCTCGAGAAAATGGTTTGGATTCCCGGCGGCAATTATTTCATGGGATCGGACAGGCATTATCCGGAAGAAGCGCCGGCGCATTTTGTTTCTGTCGATGGATTTTGGATGGATCGATACACGGTCACTAACGAAGAGTTCCGCGACTTCGTGGAATCGACAAAGTACGTGACCTTGGCCGAGAAACCGCCCAGGGCTGAGGATTACCCCGGCGCAAAACCGGAATTGCTGGTGCCGGCTTCCGTGGTGTTTCAGAAACCGCGCCAGAAAGTGAATCTGCGCGATTGTTATCAATGGTGGGCGTATATTCCGGGCGCCAACTGGCGCCATCCCGAGGGGCCGGCAAGTTCTTTGCAAGGCAGAGCGAAGCATCCCGTGGTCCACATCGCATACGAAGACGCCGAAGCCTATGCCAATTGGGCCGGTAAAGAATTGCCCACCGAAGCACAATGGGAATTTGCCGCGCGCGGCGGATTGGACGGAGCGGAATTTGTCTGGGGCGATGAATTCACCCCCGGCGGCAAACCGATGGCGAATACTTGGCAAGGTGACTTTCCCTGGCAGAATCTTAAGGAGGACGGTTTTGAGGGTACGCGCGCCGGTGGGAAGTTTTCTACCCAACGGTTATGGCCTATACGAAATGGCCGGCAATGTCTGGGAGTGGACGACGGACTGGTATCAAGAACACCGCAAGATCTCGCATTCATGCTGCGGCAGCATCGATTCGCGCGGCGCAGAGCGCGACCAGAGCTTCGATCCGGCCACGCCGGACATTAAAATTCCGCGCAAGGTGATGAAGGGCGGCTCGTATCTGTGCGCGCCGAACTATTGCCGTCGTTACCGCCCGGCGGCGCGCATGGCGCAACCCATCGATACTTCTACTTGCCATCTGGGTTTTCGCTGTATCCTGCGGATACCGCCCGCAACCAGCAAGCACACGCGCACGGCAACGGAGAATTAACGGCAGCGTTCCTAGATTCGATCGCGTTTAGGCTTCGAGGCAGATTAAAAAGATTGATTGCTATCGGTCGTTGTCTGGCGCTGTTTTTTTTGCTGTTGCACGGCTGCGTCGTCTACGAGCCGGCGCCGGTCTACAGCAACTATGACCGAGCGTGGGATGCTGCGCTGCGCGCGGCGCAGGACAGCGGCATCAATGTCACGTCCGTCGATCGGCCCGGCGGCCTGATCCGCGGGTCGAAGGACGGCATCGACGCGACCATCACGGTGCGCAACCAGGCCGATGGGACGACGCGGGTGGAAAGCAGCTTCAAGGGCCAGCTCGAACGCGATCCGACTCTGTCGCGACGCTTCGACACAGCTTATGAGCGCCACATGGGTCGGTAGTATTCATTCCGCATGGTGAGCGTAGGAATCCGCAACCTGAGAATTTGAGATTTGATTAACTCGGTATTCCACAATCTCTGTGCCCGCGGCGGCTTGTTCTCGGGTTAAGGATCGATTGGATGTCGCAGTGTTTCGCGACCATATCGTTCGAAGCTTCAATCTCTCTCGTCCCCAAGGGATTTCGAACAACGTCATCAGGGTTGGCCCGATATGAGAAATATCGATGTCAACGCCGCTAGCCGTGCGCGTGCACGGCAAGATATTTTTTGAAGGAGGTAATCATGAGGTCATTCATCGTATCACTTTTGATTGGAGTACTCGCAACACAGGTTCTGGCGCAAGAAAAAAAGCCCGCAGGAAAGCCTGGCGTGGTCACAGTCGAGGCGACATCGTTCACGGCCACGGTCGAGGCGATCGATTACGACAAGCGCACGGTGGCGCTCAAAGGACCCAGAGGCAACGTGGTCATGCTCAAGGTCGGACCGGACGTCAAGAACTTCAAGCAGATCAAGACCGGCGATCGCGTGACGACGAAATATTACGAGTCCACCGCTATCTTCGTGCGCAAACCCGATGAGCCGCCTTTCGCCGAGGAAGCATCTGCGGTCCAATTGGCGGCGCCCGGACAAAAACCCGGCGCCCTCGCCGTCGACACCATGGAGATGAGAGCAAGGGTTGAGGAAATCGATTATAAAAATCGCCCGGTAACGCTGCGCGGACCGCAACAAAAACCGCCACGTTGAAGGTCGACAAGGACGTCAAGAGATTCAGCGAAGTCAAAAAGGGCGATGAAGTGGTCGTCAGACACACTGAGGCTCTGGCGATCAACGTAGAGGTGGCCAAGTAGAACGTGTAGCACTCGCCTGCGCGTTGCGGCGACGCCGGCCTGCAAAAGATCGGCAGCTGCCTGACGTCGACGCAACGGTAAAAAAAGCCCGGCGGGCGCCTGATTCCGCGCCGGCAGACACGAGCGACGCACCGGCCGCCCGCGCCATTTTGGCGGCGGCGGCTGCGCAGCCGTGACGAAAGAGAGAACGAATCATGTCATACTGCCCGCACCGATCCGCTACCCTGGTGGATTGACGTTACCATCCGGCAAGCAATCTTCGACTTCGCGTCTCCTGTGACCAAGACTGAAAACACGCCGAAAGCCGGATCATTACCGGCGGTTGTTGGTTGTTGTTGTTTTCCTCTCGGTCTGCGCGAATATCCAAAGCGGCGGCGATGTCGCGCAAGGAAGACAGGCGCTGTTCAAGGGCGATAATCAAACCGCCCTGGCGCATTTTCACAATGCCGCGCAGATAGACCCCAACCACGTCTACGGCACGGAGCTACGCGAAGGAGTCCTCGATGAGGCGTGAACGGTAGCCGCTCTCGATGAGCCCGCTCGGCCCGGGCTGTCCTAAGGGATTTCGAAGCTGAAATTCAGGGATACTCTGATAGAGAAGGCCACGCTACTTGCGTAGTTTTGATGCGATTTGCCGCGCGGACCCCCTGTAAACAACGCTTGCGCGCCACGCGTGGCGAGCTTGCCAAAAGTAAGGCAGACGCGGGCATAGCGAAGGCATCGATGCGATGGCTGATAGAGGCGCGCGACCGATTCGCCGTCAAACCAAACCTGGAGACTCACTTCTCATGGCTCAGGACGCGCCTAAGCACCGAGGAAACTTTGCATTTGGCGCGCTGTTGCTGCGGGGCCGAAGTGCGGGAATGGAGGAGCTATGTTGAACCTAATTCGAGCGGGCCTGAGATATGGATCGTGGGCGATCATCGCCGCTTTTTTCTCGGCAACCGCGGCCTTCGCCGCCGACGCGCCAAGTTACCTGCTCAAGGGCGATTATCAGGAGATGCGAAGCAAGAATTCCATCCGTTTTCTCATTCACGGCGAAGCCGAACATTTGCCGCGCTCCGGCGATCCGCGCGCCGCCGAGCGCGCTCTGGCGCAAAAGTTGGCAAACCGGCTGGGCGTCACAGCGGTCTTTATCTCGGTGGCTGAACAGGACGATCTTATCGATCAGCTCAATGACGGGCATGGCGATGTCATCGTCGGTTCTCTCGCGATCACCGCGGCGCGCAGCAAGCGGATCGCTTTCAGCCGGCCGATCCGTTTCGTCGATCAACTCGTCGTCGTGCACGCGTCCGATACCTCGATTCAAGGATTGGCGGACTTGGCGGGCCGGGAGGTGACGGTGCGGGAAGGAAGTTCGTACGCGGAGGCTTTGGACAATGCCAAGGTCAAGGGTATTCGCCTCAAGGTCGCGCCGCCAACCATGCAAACTTTCGATCTCTTGCAGAAGGTCGGGAGGGGCGAGGAAAAGATCACGGTAGCGGACTACGATTTGTATGCGGCGGCAAGCGCTTTTGCTCCCAACATCCGCAGCGCATTCAAGTTGGTCGAGAAACAGCCGATCGCTTGGGGCCTGCGCCGCAACAATCCCGATCTTAAGGCCGCCATCGACGCTTTCCTAGTCGAGCATGCGTTGACCCAGGACGGTGAGGAGACTTACTTCGCCGATCTTGACGAGATCAAGAAGCGTAAAGTTCTGCGCATGTTGACCCGAAATACCAGCACCACTTTCTTGCCAAGAGCATCGGCGTTCGGCTCGAAGTCGTGATCCCGCCGAACCGGCAGGCGCTGCTCGACTACCTCGAAAGCGGCCGAGGCGATTTAATCGCGGTGTCGACAAGATCAGAGTACTTAGATAGATAAGGAGTTACAAATGTCTCGGTACTGCAAAAAACCACGAACCGGTGTCGTCTATGAAAAGGACCTCGGCGCGAAGACACCGGCAGTTCAATGAGCAAATTCGATCCCGACAAGTCCTGTAAGGAGGCCGCGAGAATTCGATGATGCATGAACCAAGGAAGCGACAATTTAGACAACGGAAGGACGGACACGACGAGCCATGAGTTATGCAGCAACTGTCCAACAAAAGGTAATTTTGAATCTGTCTCGCCATCACCGCGAGGTGCCGGCAGTGAAATTCTATTCCCTCGGTGCCAGCGCTCTTGACGAAGCGCTGATGAGCCAGCCGGATCCATTTGTCCAGCCACAATGCCGACTTATTAAAAGCGAAAGGAAGATCAAAGTTGGTTTCATACCGATGCGAATCAGCGGACGGACCAAAACCGTTTACATCAAACAGCATAACGCTCTGTCGACCGGCCATCGCCTCGGCTCTCTCTTTCTTTCCTCAGCGGCGCTGCGTTCGCTGAAAGGCGCGGTTATTCTCCTGCAGGAGGGATACTCCACAGCCGAACCTGTCGCGGCTGTGGAGTACCGAAACTGGGGTATACTGATTAAAAGCTTGTACTTTTCCGAGGAAGTGGCGGGGGCAAAAACCGTTGACGCTTTCTGGCGTGAGGATCTGAATTTACTTCGCGGCGCAGAGGGTTACCGCAAAAGACGGGCTTTTCTGCGGGGGCTGGCGCATTTGCTCAGTTCGCTGCATCAAAGGCGAATTTACCACAACGACTTCAATGCTTCGAATATTTTGATTCGCGATGGGCAAGAGCCGGTTGAAGGCCTTTTTAGCGTCATCGATTTGCAAGGGTTAAAAAAATGTTTCTATGTTAGCAGCCGGCGCCGGATCAAGAATCTGGCTCAGCTTGACCGGACGCTAGGGCGTCTTCTGACCCGTACGGAGAAGTTATTCTTTCTTAAAGCTTATGGTGGATCCGGCTTGTTCGGACAAAAAAGCGCCGACCTCGTCGACGTCATTGTCGAGGAAACGAGACGGCAAAAAGCCAGGGGGCTTACCCGCGCCCTTCTCCCATCACAACGGCGCCGGTTCCGAGCGGCAGAGAGGATAAGATTGTTTATTTATAAATTGCGGGTCTCGATTGTGCTTTTCTGCAATCGGCGCGCGGTTGTCGGCAGACGGACGCTGCCGGGACTCACGTGGTCGCGACCACGACGGTAACGGACATCAATAATTCTTGAAAATAGGGTGTGATGCGCCTCGTCAGCAATTTCGGAACATCGGGAGCCTATATGGCACGATTCGCGTCCACACTCGCAGCGATACTGTGCGTTGCGGGAGCCGCCGCTTCGCTGCAGGCCCAAGTCGCTGCGCCTGACTACTAAGATGAAATCAATGCAATAACTGCCATCAAAAAAAGCACGGTATCACAGATGAAAAGCGCGGAATCGTAAATCTAGTCGGTTGGCTGACCTTGTCATGGGCATTGTCCGGCTGCCTATCGATCGGCGGCGGTGACGAAACTATTCAGCAGACCAAGACAACCACCACAGGTCAGGAACTAGTGGACCTTAAGGCCGCGTACGATAAAAGGATCTTTTCGGAGGGGGATACAATCAGAAGAGAGAAGCACTGCTGAAGGGGAAATAGGCTGCGTTGAAGGCACGAGTCGCCATGAACGATAGCGCGACCTTCGGTGCCTACGAGTTCTGCTACTTCGTAGACAACACGGGCAATCCGCTAGCGTACTCGGCGTCGCTGCTGCGGGACGTGCTGAGCCGTGTTGTGAAGTATATGAGTGCTCATATCGACGGCGTGGCGGCGGAGAAAATCGTCCACTCGGGTCACTCGACTCAGGGGACGCCGGAAACGATTCAAGAGCTAGGAAAAGAATCGCGCCTGGGTCTTGTCCGAATTGCGCGCGCAAATACAGGATGCGTTCAATGAATTCGGCGTGTACATCATGTCGCCGCACTTTGAATCGCAACCCGATAAGCCTGTCTTTGTTCCCCAGACCGAATGGCACGCGGTTCCCGCTGCGGCGTCGGCTCCGGCGGCCGATTGCAAAGAAGCCGCTCCTGTCGAGTGAAACCAATAGGTCCGATGGTTAGGCGAAGTTTGCGGCATGCGTGAGTCGATCAAGAAAAGACCGCTCATTTAACCCGACGAAAAGGAGACTCTTATGAATAAAATTCTGTGCGTGTTGATCGCTTTGCTCTGGGTACAGCTGTCCTGGGCGTTCACCATCGCCACGGGGCCGAGCGACGGAACTTATTTTCAGATCGCCCAAGATATCAAGAATTTGGCGCTGAAGGACAGGATCGAACTGCAGGTGATGCCGACCAAAGGCTCGTTCGAAAATATCGAACTACTGGGCACCGGCAAGGTCGACCTGGCCATCGTCCAGCTGGACGCGCTGCGGTTTACTTCCGAAATCGCCAAACAACAGCAGGGTTTAGACGTCTTCGACAGCATCAAAGTCGTTTTGAATCTGTACCCAGAAGAAATCCATATTCTTGCTAAGGATAAGGATATTCAATCCTTCTACAATCTCGAGGGGAAAAGGGTGTCGGTGGGCGTGCAGGGCGGCGGCACGGCGCTTACAGCGGCGGTGTTATTTTCCGTCTACGATATCAAAGCCAACGTGGCCCACGACACGTTTGAAGACGCCGTCAAGAAGATGGATCAAGGCATGCTTGACGCCGTTGTGTTCGTCGGCGGTGCCCCCGTGCCGTTCATTGCAAAACTAGACGGCAGATTCCATTTCGTCCGCCTGCCAGGCAATGCGGTGCTGGAGCAAATCTATCTTCGGACTCCATTGGGCAAGAAACACTATGGTTGGACTGGCGCCGATACGGACACGTTTTCCGTGCCATCGGCGATCATGGGGGTGGACAACAGAAGCGAAAAGTTCGCCGGCGAAATGCAACAATTGGTGCTCTCGGTATTGAACGGCAGGGAATATCTAGAAACCAGTGGCCATCCGAAATGGAAGAATGCCATCATCCAGACTTATTTCCCCTATCGAGGCTATGAACCGACCAATCAGTTGATTCAGATCTTCAACATTCTGGATAGACAGGGATACAGGATCGTCAAGAAGTAAAGTCGTAATCACAATAGCGCAACGAGCGAAAACGAGGAGAGCTGAAAATGGACTCGACATTCGACGATATTAGCAAAATCCTGGCGAGCTAAGTCCCGAAGCTTTTGGGCGCGGCGGCGATTCTGGGATCGGGGTGGGAACTCCGGTCCGCGAGCGCTGATTCGGGCGCTCGCACCTGTAACATACTGGTCTGTTTGCTGATACCGGCCGGGTGTGACCTGCGAAAACAGTAAGCGGACGCTCCTGAATGGAACAATTCAGTCTTCGACGCTGCCAATCTCACCCCGCCCCGAATGCACTGCTCTGCGGCGCCTCGGGTGGGTTCTTGCCTTTCGCCTAAGGTAACCGGAACGAAGGGGTGTAGAGCGTTCTTTACCTGTCTTGCTGCCACCACCAAATTCTTCTTTCAGTACCGCTGCTATTGAAATATCGGCAGGCGCTCCCCTGCTGACCGCAGGCGGTTGCCGTAAGGGTTAACCTACCGACAACTGTTACTTTGCCTTGACAAGGTGGTTCGAATTTCCCCGCGGTCGCGCCGCAGTGGCATTTTTCTTATTGCCGAATTGACTTAACCTCTGGGTTATGAAAATAGGATCGGGAATTTTCATGACGATATTGTAATCATCGCGCGGGGGAAACCAATGGCGCATTGGCTGTGGATCGGCTCTTCAGCGCTGGTTTGCTTGTAGTGGCTGGTTGTCCATTTCTCCGCGCCCATCCGCCGCCGCATTGGCTGGCTTTGAGTTCCGGGGTGGCGATTTTCATCGCGGCGGAGCCGTTTGCCGAGGGGCTGCTGGCGACGGGCCGGACGTTCGGCATCTTCGGAGTCGCCGGAGTTCATCGTCGCGATTCTGTTCGCGTGAAAGGCCCAGCCCGGCATCAGCATGGGCGCGCTGCTTTCTTCCAAGGTCAACCAGTGGACTCTGCTGATTGGCATGCTGCCGGTGGTGTTCATGGTGTCGGCGGGCCGCTTGGGGCCGATGGAATTGGACCAGCGGCAAATCGAGGAGATGTTTTTGACCGCGGCGCAGGCGCTGTTTGCCGTGGTGATCTTGGCCAATCTCAAGTTTAGCCTCGGCGAGGCTGTGTCATATGTTGTTTGCGACTCAGCTGTTTTTTCCCGATCCGCAGTTTCGTTTCTACTATTCGATTCTCTATATTATCTTGGCCCTAGGTATGATGGTGCTGAGAAAAGACGTTCGCCAGGGTGTGATCGGGTTGTTCGCCCGCGGCGCGCCAGTCTTGGACAAGCACTAGACTTGGATCGACTGGCATGTCAGCGCGCGCGTGAATAGGCATGGGTGCGCCGGCGTCTGTTACGTTGGCGGAGGATCTAAGCCATGGCAGTGAAACCAACACGAATCATCCGGCAGTTGGGCTGGGGCAAATTCTTTCAGCTGCTCACCCATCTGCCGAGCTTTGTGAAACTGTTTTCACGCTTGATCAATGACCCAAGGGTTTCTGCCAGCGCCAAACTGGTGGTCGCCGGCATCTTGGCCTATGTCATCTTGCCAACCGATCTGCTGCCGGATTTCCTTATCGGGGTCGGTCAGCTGGACGACCTTGCGGTTATCCTCGGCGGCTTAAAATTATTTCTCCGTCTGTGTCCTAGTGAAGTCGTGCAGGAGCACTTGAAGGCGATCAGTGCGCGAAGTTGAGCCCCGGGCAGTGATTATTACAGGAAATTGTTGAAACTCGCGCCGGTAATGATTTCCGGCGAGAGCTGGGAAACTTGCCGGCTAATTAGTGCTTAGCCGCAGCGGCTTTTTCTTCCTTGATATTGTCGTGGATCAAGCGCGGGACGCCGCCACAGTTGAAGCAGCGCGGCGGTTCATGCTTGGTTTCGCCTTCGGGGTAGCGCATGAAGCGTTTGTAGAAAGGCTTTTCGGTGCCGACAAAGTCGTCATAATAAAAAGCCAGCTTGCCGCACTCGCTACAGTGTAGGTACTTCGCCATCTTTGATCCTCGTGTAAACTTACCTTCGCGGTTGGCAGTAGAATACTCACGAACTCCGCTAAGGTCAATGACGGCGGCCGCCGCGGGGTTGAGAATTGGTCTGATTTGATGCATGGCTTACTATACATAAGCGACGCCGGCCTACGTTCGGGGTTGCCGCATTAGTGATTTCAACCGTTCAAATTGTTTACGATTACACTAAGGGAGGATCGAAACCATGGCGATCAAATTGTTCAATTCTCAAACCTCGATGTTTTGCGAAAAGGTCCGGGTGGTCTTTGCGCTGAAGAAGGTGCCCTACGAGGTCATTGATGTGCGTGCCGACGAGCGCAAGTCGTTGCTCGAATACACTAATCAGCGCAAAGTGCCGACGGTCAATTACAACGGCGAGTGTGTGATCGACTCGACGGTGATCTCAGCGCGGCTGGAAAAGGATCATCCGCAGAACAGCATTTATCCAGAAGGCGCCAATAACAAGGGGCTTTGCCTGGCGATCGAAGACTGGTCCGACGAAGTTTTGATACACGCCAATCACGCCATGCGGCGCGCCGATAATCCAGAAGCTAAGCAAAAAGCCGAGGCCGAGTGGGATAGCCACTTCAAAACCCTGGACCAGATGTATGCCGGCAAGAAATTCATCTTCGACAACAAGATGACCCTTGCCGACATCTCGATCTTCTCGGAGCTGCATTATCTGTATACCGCGGTGAAATACGATGTCCCGGCGCAGTATAAAAACGTCCACGCGTTTCTCGAAAACATGCGCCAGACGTTAAAGCTCAAATCCTTGGCCGACAGCTTCGACGCGCCATCTCTGTAGGATCCGGCATGAAGACCGACGTAATCGTGCCGCGTTTGGGTTCCAGCGACGAGAGCGACGAGGTGAGAATCCTGCGCTGGATCAAGACCTCTGGTGCAGCGGTGAAAAAGGGCGAAGCGCTGCTCGAAGTCGAAACCGACAAAGTCAACGTCGAGATCGAAGCGCCGGCGGATGGCACGCTGGGTGAGGTAAGCGCCAAAGAGGGCGACTTTATCAAATTCGGCGCCGCGGTTGCGGTTATCGTTTAGTAACTCTGCCCGCAAAAAATTTCTGCCCGGTTGGCGATGGCGGGAGCCGCCAGCGCCAACCGGGCGGAGACAAGCTAATTCATTGTCCACTCCGGCGATTACTGAAAATCATTTTGTTTGCTCCGCTCTCATTGATGACCGGCGCTAATGTTTCCCAAGCGCGGCTAGGTGCAGTGGCTTGCGCTATGCCGGCCGAGAGTCACCAGGGTGGCAAGGTATTCTGATGGAAGCGCGCTTCGCACAACTCCTGACCCGCACTTGCGTTATCGGTTGCCTGCTCGGTGGGGCTGGCACGGTTTACTTGCTGGCGGGCCTGGCCGGTTTGGTTCACAGCCCGGTGCTCAATCTCGCTATCGCCGCGGGTCTCGTAGTGGCGCTGCTGTTTTTCCTGTGGAACTTCTTGGCGGCCTTTGCTCAGACCAACTGGGTCGGGCGCGGTATCTGGCTGGTGATCCTGGCGATTCTCCTCACCGAAGGACTACTTGGGCTACTGCCGCCCACCAGTCGCGATGAGTTGACCCATCATCTGGCGATACCCAAGCTCTACGCCGATGCCGGGCGCATCGTCGAAGTGCCGCTAGCGCCCTACGCCTACTATCCAATGCTGGTCGACATGCTCTACACGCCGTGGATTTATTGGGGCTATGATTTTGTCCCCAAGTGGATTCACGCGCTCTACGGCGCGCTCACCGGGCTGCTGATCTACGCGTATCTGGGTTGGCGCATGAATGGGCTGTACGGTTTGCTCGGCGCCTTTTTCTTTTTGTCGACGCCGGTGATCCTGCGGCTCAGCCACTGGGGCTATATCGATCTCGGCATTACTTTTTACACCACCGCGGCGCTGTTGTTGATGCTGCGCTGGCGGGAAAATAGAAACGCTTTGGGCGCGCTGGCCTTGGCCGGACTGTCGTTGGGATTCGCTCTGGCTACCAAGCCCAATGGTCTGGTGGCGGCGCTGATTATCGTCATGCTGTTTGCTATGGTGTTGGCCAAACCGCCGCGGCAAAGTTTGTTCGCATCGATGCAAGAAGCCGCGCTATTGGGCGCCTTGACGCTACTGCCGTTCTTACCCTGGTTGCTCAAGAACTGGTGGCAAACCGGCAATCCATTTTACCCGTTCTTCCCTGGCTTGTTCCGCGCGAAGGCCGCCGCCGTCTTGGACGCGGCTAGTTTCCCAGGCATCGGCATATTCGACAAGCGCGAGCTCTTATACGGCGAAAACATCTGGCAGATCGTCGCGCTGCCGCTGCGGCTGTTTTTTTCCGGCCAGGACGATAACCCGCAATACTTTGACGGCGTGTTGACGCCGCTGTTGATTTTACTGTTGCCCTGGGTCTTCACCGGCAAGTGGTCGGAGGACAAGAAATTGCTCGCCAGTTTTTCCCTGTTGTCGCTTCTCTATGCGCTCTTCTTGGTCGACCTGCGGGTGCGCTACGTGCTGTCGATCGTCCCGCCGCTGGCGATCTTAGCGGTTTACGGGGTGTTCAATATTTATGCCCGGATCAAGCGGCCGGCGATTTTATTTGCCGGCCTCTCGCTGTTCGCGATATGGCATGGCGCATTTCTGTGGAAGTATGTTGCGGCGGCCGCTCCATGGCCTTATCTAATTGGCGCGGAGAGCCGCGATGGCTATCTCGCACGAACGCTGCCGGAGTATCCGACGTTTCGCTATATCAACCGAGAAACGCCGGCGCATGCGAAAATTTATCTTCTCTTTATCGGCCGGAGAGCGTATTATTGCCAGCGAAACTATTTCCACGATGGCGGTGAACTTCCCGGATTTCTTTTGGCCGCAATTCGTAACGCGAAAGACATCGCACAGTTAGAACAGTCGCTCAGGGGAAAACAGATCACCCATCTCATGCTACGCGAGGATCTCCTGACAGATTTTCTCAGTAACAATCTGAGTGCCGATCAAGCCCGCCTATGGAATGACTTTGCGACGCGCCGGCTGCGGCTCAACTTCCGTGAGCGCGGCCACGCACTCTATCAATTGAATGGCTAACCCAGTCGAAACCTCAATCATCGTTCCCGTCTACAACGAAGCGGCGAATCTAAAAAAACTACTTGGCCAGATTCGCGCCCTCGGGTTGACCGATAGCGAAATCATCGTCGTCGATGATGGCTCCAGCGACGGCAGCGCGGATATCGCCATGGCGGCCGGCGCCAACGTCGTGCGCCATCCCTACAACATCGGTAATGGCGCGGCGGTGAAAAGCGGCATGCGCGCGGCCAAAGGCAAGGTCATCGTGCTGATGGACGGCGATGGCCAGCACAAGCCCGAGGATATTCCCAAACTGTTAGCCGCGGCGACCATTTTTCACATGGTGGTTGGCGCGCGCGCCAAGGGATCGAAGCTGCGAGTACACCGCAACCTGGCCAACATGGTTTACAATCTCTTGGCATCCTATGTGACCCGATTTAGGGTCGAGGATCTGACCTCGGGGTTTCGTGCCATGCGCCGGCGCGACGCGCTGCGCTTCATCGATTTGCTGCCCAATACGTTTTCGTACCCGACGACATTGACGCTGGCCTTTCTGCGTTCCGGGTTGACCGTCAAGTATGTGCCGATCCAGACACTTTACCGCGCCGGCCAGAGTAAAATCAGCCTGGTAACCGACGGCATCCTGTTCCTGCTGATCATCACCAAGATCGCCACGTTGTTCGCGCCGTTTCGGGTTTTCTTGCCGGTGAGTGTGTTTTTCTTCGTCGTCGGCCTTGGTAATTACATTTACACTTACGTCACGCAGAATCGTTTCACCAACATGTCGGTGTTCGCCTTGACCACTGCGGTGATTATTTTCATGTTGGGTTTGATCTCCGAACAGATCGCGCTCTTGCGCATGGAGCGCCAGGAGAGCGGGCGGCGCCAGGACGATGGGTGATTGCCGATAGCGTGAATCCGCAACCAAAAACTCAAGATCCTCCGAACCTAGCGGCACTGCGCGATTTCTACGATCGGGTCTATTACGCGGATGCCAGCGCGACGGGGAAAATTCCCGCGCACTACCGGCGGCTGGCCAAGAAGCTTCAACCCTGGAAAAACCAGCGGTTGCTCGACGTCGCCTGCGGCACAGGGCAATGGCTTGGCGCCGCTGCCGCACTTGGCGCCGTTCCCGCCGGCATCGATATTTCCCAAAAAGCCCTCGACCTATGCCGTGAGACGCTTCCTCCTGCCGAGCTTCATTGCGGTGCGGCCGAACAATTGCCGTTTGGCGACCGGCAGTTTGACGTTGTTTCATGTCTCGGGGCCTTGGAACATTTCGTAGATCCGCAAGCGGCGCTGCGCGAGATGGTCCGAGTGGCGAAACCGGACGCGGTATTCATTCTACTCGTACCGAATGCAGGATTTTTGCCTTTGCGCTTGGGACTCTATTCGGGAACGCAGCAAGCCGACATTCGGGAAGACGTCAGGTCGCTGTTTGAGTGGCGCGAACTTTTTGACAGGGCTGGTCTCAGAGTGCGCTATCGCTGGCGCGATCTCCACGTGATCTCGCCGTCATGGATTTTTCGCGGACCGTGGTACGCGTGGACGGTGCGCGCGGCCCAAGCGTTCGCCTTACCATTCTGGCCGCTGGATTGGCAGTATCAAGTTTATCATCTGTGCACGATCAAGCGTTGACTACCGCGAGCATGGAGATTCTCGTCATCACGTGGAATTATCCACCGCGGCAGGGGGGGATGGAGCAGCTGCTCGCCAGCGTTTGCGCTGGCTTGAGCAAAAATCATCGGGTATCAGTGATCACGGCGTATGCCGATACGCATTTCACAGCGGGCGACGAAACGATTTTTCGGCCCGCGTCGACTGGCCTCGCACGCTACTTTCTCTTCGCATTTACCAAAGGGGTAGCGCTACTGCGCGGCAACCGCAACATATCCGTGGTTTTCGGCGGCAGTGTGTTGGTGACGCCAATGGTCTTGATACTGGCCCGCTTGTTTCGCCGCAAAGCGGTCGTCCAAGCCCATGGCTTAGATCTGATCTATCGCAGTTCGCTCTATCAATTCTTGGTTGTCCGCAGGCTTCGCTATGTCGATCGCGTGATTGCCAACAGCCGTCACACAGCGAGGTTGGCTCAGCAGAAGGGCGTGACGGAGCGAGCGATCGAGATAATCCCTCCCGGAGTCGACTGGCAGCGCTTCCAAGTCGCAGAGGACGCGGAAGCACTAAAGCGAGCGCGGGGGTTGGTGAGCCGTAAAGTAATTCTTTTCGTCGGCCGGCTGGCCCGGCGCAAAGGCGTCAAAGAATTCATCGAGCATTCACTGGTCGATATCGTCAAGCAAGTGCCTGAGGTTTGTTTCGTCGTCGCCGGCGACAATCCGACGGAATCGTTGACCCAGCACGAAGATGTCGCTGCAGAGATTCGCCAAGCGATCGAGCGCCACGATCTTTCCGGCTATGTGCGCTGGTTTGGCGCGGTTAGCGATGCTGAACTGGTTCAGCTTTACGCACTGTGCGACGTCGTCGTCCTGCCGGTTTTGGATCTGGATTATGATGTCGAAGGCTTCGGCATGGTTGCCTTGGAAGCTGCCGCTGCCGGCAAGCCGGTGATCGCCACTCGGTGCGGCGGGCTTCCTGACGCAGTTGAGCATGGCGCGAGCGGCATTCTGGTCGAGCCGGGAGACTACCAGCGCTTGAGTGAGTCGATTGTTACGTTGCTAAAGGATCCCCAGATGGGCGCAGCGATGGGACAATCCGGCCGCCAACGCGCCGTGAAGAACTTCTCCTGGAACGCGGTGGTGTCACGCTATGAAGCGACGTTTCACCGTCTGAGTGAAGGAGCCAATTAGTCGGCGCCTCCAACCTGCGATCTTTGCGGCGTGGAAGACTGCGCGCCGGAGACATTTTCGAAGAATCTATTCAGGTGCGCCGCCGAGTCAGCCCAAGAGGGAGCGACGATTTGCGCCACGGTCTTTTTTTCCAATTGTAATCGGATAGTGCTTGCCAAGCTCATTGAATCTTCTGGCTCAAAAAGGCAATCCGGATAATTCTTTAGCAACTCGTTCATCGAGCCCACTGCGGCAGCGACCAACGGGACACCGCAGGCGATGATTTCGTACGCTTTTTGCGGAAAACTGTATTCGCCTTGAGCTGAACGGCGATAACATATGACGGCGAGGTCGAGGGCATTTAGAAATAACGGGACTCGTTCGTGGGGTAATGATTGAAAATCGTGAATCCGCGGTCCGCTCGGTATTTTTTGCTTCGGGCCGCGTGCTCCGGCTAACGCCAAATGGATATCCGGCATTTCTTTCGCCAATGTCGCAAACGCGGAGAATAGGCTATCGATGCTACGGCTGGAATCGAGTGCTCCGGCGACGCCGATGACCGTGGCAGCGGCTGGCAGTTTCAACTCTCGCCGGCAAGTGAGCCTGTCCCGCGGATAGAACAAATCCTTGCGCACACCGCTCAAGATCACAGCGTGTGGATTAGTCATGGGATAGGTCTGGACGACGTAGTCGGCCAGGCGTTGACTGAAGAAGGTGACCCCTGCGGCGTCTTTCACCGCACTGCGAAACATAGACAAGACCCCCGGCACTTTGGTCGCGGAAAAAGCTTCGAAGTTGTCGTAAAGGTCGATCACCAAACCACAGTGAAACTCGCGGGCGAGGCGAGCTCCCAAGATCGCGTGATAGGCGTCCGAACAAGCCCAAATGAAGTCAGGTCGAAATTCACCTATCAGTTGTCGTGCCCGGCGGAAATAGCCCGGCAATCCCGGCAAGAAGCCACGCATTAGATTGACTGATTGCCACTCGACTTGGCCATCCCGCGAGGCGGTGCAGTCGATGACATGGGCTTCGTTGCGCGCGCGGTAGCTTAAGCACAGGCCGTGAACTTGATGGCCGAGTCGCGCGAGCTCCAAGGGCAGCTCGCGGAATCTGCCGAAACGATCATCGAGGAGGTCCTTGCCCATATACTGGCGTTTGGTGAGGACGAGGATTCTCATTGCCGTTGGCTGGTCGATAGCGCTCGAAAGATGACCTTAATATACCGGAAGTGCCCAGGTGTTCAAAAAAAAATAGTAATCCACCGCCACAGGACGTATAATAACCGTTATTACTCCGACGATATACGCTTAATGGGGCCGATAATCGCGGAAAGTTTTACCCATGGAACAAACGATCCAGTCTGCTCCGCTGGCCGATCCCGTCGCACAGCCAGTTGAATCAACACTTGTGGAGGTCGAGTATTCGCCCGCCGGCGTGAAACGCAACGGAGCAAAGGGCTGGAGCTTAATGGCTAAAGAGCTGACCGATAACCGCCGGCTCATTTGGCTGCTGGTGCGGCGGGATATTTCGGTGCGCTACCGGCAGTCGATACTCGGCTACGTCTGGGCGATCGTGCCGCCACTTTTCACCGTCGCGACCTTCGCGTTTCTCAACGCGTCCCACGTCTTACCGATCGGCAATACTCGCATTCCCTACGTCGCCTTTGCGCTCTGGGGCTTGAGCGTGTGGCATCTCTTTGCCGGTTGTCTTAGCGCATGCACCGCGAGTTTGGTCGCCAGCGGCGCCCTGGTGACAAAGGTGAGTTTCCCAAGGGAGACACTCGTCATGGCGGCGCTCGGTCAACCGCTATTCGATTTCTGTGTGCGATTGCTACCGGTAGTCGCGGTTTTCTTTTGGTACAGGGTGGTGCCTGAGTGGACTGTTGTATTTGTCCCGCTGCTACTTCTGACGGTCATGCTATTAGCGTTGGGTTTTGGATTTATCCTGGCGATTGCCAATCTTGTGTTCCGTGATACCGGCAATGCGCTTGGAATGGTCCTTACCGTCGGCATGTTTCTCACCCCCGTGCTTTACCCGGCGCCGGTGCGCTGGCCGTTTTTCATGGTTAACGTCCTGAATCCGTTGAGCCCCTTTGTGAACGCTACCCAGGATCTGATCGCTATCGGATACGTAAGCAGACCGGCAATGTTGGCGGTGGCTTGCTTGTTTTCGTTAGCCTTGGCCTTCGGCGGTTGGCGCGCTTTTCACGTCACGATTCCACGTGTCGCCGGCTACGCTTAGAGCCAATTTCATGTCCATCGATCCTATCATCAACGTGCAGAGCGTCAGCAAGAAATTTTGCCGCTCGCTCAAACGAACCATGCTCTATGGGGCAAAGGATGTGGCCCGCGACCTGTTAGGTATCTCTCCGAACTCCAGCGAATTGCGAGCGGACGAATTCTGGGCTTTGGAGGACGTTTCATTTGAGGTGCGGCGCGGCGAATGTTTGGGCCTCATCGGACCAAACGGCGCCGGTAAAAGTACGCTTTTGAAGCTGCTAAACGGAATTACCCTCCCGGATCATGGCACGATCAAAATCAGCGGCAGTGTCGGTGCCTTGTTGGAATTAGGCGCGGGATTTCATCCTGCGCTTACCGGCCGGGAAAATATTTACTTGAATGCTGCAATTCTTGGACTTAGCAAAGAAGAGATATCTGACAAATTTGACGCCATCGTCAATTTCGCCGATTTAGACGAATTCATCGATAGCCCGGTTAAACATTATTCGTCTGGAATGTACGTGCGCCTGGGGTTTGCAATTGCAGTGCATGCGGAACCGGATATTTTTCTAATCGATGAAGCGCTTGCGGTCGGGGATGTCTCATTCCAGTCCAAGTGTTACGGGAAACTGAGAGAATTCAGCGAGCGAGGCGTAACCATAATCCTCGTCACGCACAACCTGGACGTTGTCAATTCCCGCTGCAGTCGAGCAGTGTTACTCTCCAAGGGCAATGTGCTCTGCCATGGGACGCCGAAAACTGCGGTTGATGAATACAACAGGATGATTTCTAAGAGTCGTCCTAAAAGTTACGCGTCCGTCGGAAATCGAGCCGATGAGGCAAGGTCGGTCGCTCGTGCAAAGACCATCGAGTGGGACGGATTGTTCAAAGTTAATCCGAACGAAGACCGCTATGGCTCGCATAAAGCCGAAATTCTCGAGGCAGGAATTTTCGATTTAGAGGGCGCTCCGATCCAGGTCATAGAACGTAATCGCGAATTCCTGATCAAAATCAAACTGCGTCACAATGAATCAATGACGACTGCCGTGGCCGCGTATTCTATCAAAGATGCTAAGGGGATGGTTCTTTGCGGCACGAATACTATGTTCCAGAATATCGAAATGGGACAGGTAGAACGGGGTGCGGTTGTCCTGGTTGTGTTCAGGCAAGTCGCTCGCCTTAACGCCGGTGCTTATCTTCTTTCCATAGGCTGTGGAGCGTGGGAGACGGAGGAATATGTGGTCTATGACCGACGTTTTGATTACATGCCGTTCCAAGTTGTCGAAGCTAGCCAGAGGGTCGGTCTTTTCGATCCAGAATCGGAAATTGAGTGGCAACAACTGCAATAATTCCGGAGCGCGGGCTATGAGCGGCAAGGACGACTTTGGCCAAAGCTTGCCTATTGGCGCGCATCACTACCGGGCTTATGTCGGTCCACCGGAAAAGTATGACTTGGTGGGTGCAATGCAGTTTAACTTGCTAACCCATCTTGGACTGCGCGAATTTCATTATCTGTTAGACATTGGCTGCGGATCTTTGCGAGCTGGGAGATTGTTCATTCCCTATCTACTATCGGGGCACTACTACGGGATAGAACCACAATCGTGGTTAGTCGAGGAAGGTCTCAACAAGGAATTGGGTCGAGAAATTCTGCAACTCAAGCGTCCGGTGTTTAGCCATGACTCAGACTTCAACTGTCTTCATTTTAACCAACAATTTGATTTTGTCGTGGCTCAGTCCATCTTCTCTCACGCATCCCCGGCGCAAATTCATCAATGCCTCGGCGAGGTGGGCCAAAGCCTGCAACCCACGGGCGTATTAGCAGCGACCTTTGTGGCGGGAAAGGTGGATTACCAGGGAGAAGGCTGGGTTTATCCCGAATGTGTCACCTATACACTTAAGCAAATGAAACAGTTCGCCGGCGCCCACAATCTCATCGCCGAAACGATCGATTGGCCTCACCCGAACGGGCAGACCTGGCTCTTGATCAGGCGGCGTGCAAATCGCATTTGAGCGGGGCGATTGCGGTGCGAACGGCTTCCACAGTGCGATCAATGTGACCTTCTGAACGGCATGGAAAACTCACACGAATGGCCTGTATGCATCATCGGAATGCACCGCAGCGGCACCTCGATGGTGGCCAATTTGCTGCGCCTCCATGGCCTTTCATTAGGTCCCGACGAGCGTTTGATGGGCACCAGCGAGAGCAATCAGTTCGGACATTTCGAGCATACGGGCTTCCTCGAAATCAACGAGGCGCTTCTGAAGTATTTGGGCGGTTCTTGGGATAGTCCCCCGACGCTCCAATCGGACTGGGAGCAAGATCCCGGCTTGGATGATTTGGCCCGGAAGGCGAGTGCGCTCCTTAAAGACTTCGCGGCTTGCAAGCATTGGGGTTGGAAGGATCCTCGCACGACGATACTTCTGCCATTCTGGCGGCGAATCGTTCCAAACCTCCGATATGTCATTTGTATCCGCAACCCCTTGGAGGTGGCTTGGTCGTTGGCGCAACGCGACGGGCAATCGATTACCGGGGCAGTCCATCTTTGGCGGCAATACACATGTCAGGCAATTCGGAGCACCGAAGGATATTCACGCATTCTGACTTTTTACGAAGATTACTTCTGTCGACCGACCCAGGAAGTAAACCGGCTCTCCGAGTTTTGTGGTTTGCGGCACGCGGCCGGCGTTTCGCAAATCGAAGCAAGCATTGCGGGCGACCTACGTCATCAAGTCGGAGGGGCTGAAGAGCTGCTCAACGAACGCGCCATTCTCCTCGAGGACAAGTTGCTTTATCTCATGCTTCGCGCGCTGCCGTTACCGGGTCCATTGGCGACGCCCAAGGATTACATAACCGGAACAAATGTCCCGGACGGCTTGGGCAGCGTCTTGCGGTTGATTTCTGAATTGCATGACCAAGATAAGGTCCTGCACTTGGAAAGTGTCGTCGGCGAAAAAGAGCAACAGTTGAATGCCCTGAGAGCCTTGATGAGAGAAGAATCGAGACGCAAAGACGAAACGATTGCACAACTGCAAGACCGTAATGCGCGTCTGCAAACTTTTGCCGACGCCGTGCGACAAACTCTAGCGTACCGTTTGTACAGAACTCTTCTCAAACCGTTTAGAGATTCTCAGGCGAGCCACTAATTTTAGTTGGTTTGCACAGGATGCTTTGAACGAGCACCCATTGAACACACTTAAAAAACACGCTGCGAATATGGGCGGGCTAACCCCTTAAAGGCGAGGCAGAACTAAGATGCTAAGGCAATTACTGAAGACTTTTGGAATCGACAAGACTGATAGTCCGGTGGTTCAATTCAAAACAGGCATACTCAAAAAAGCGATGCCGGCGGAATCGGCCATCGTGTTCGGCGATATATGGAAGGTCGACGGCTTCTATACGCAAAAAACACTGGAACTCGGCTGCAAGCGAGCCGCTTTAGTCGATTCGTTGGAGACGGCTAAGTGGCTCAAGACCAGGCTCCAGTATCCGCAGATTGAGTTCTTCAAAGGGGATTTTTCGAATTCATTGTTCATGAAAAGCATTGCGGAAAAATTCGATCTGGGAGTAGCCTTCGATATCCTGTTACATCAACCTCCTTTGCTCAATACGTTGCACCTTATGCTTGAAAAGATTGACAAGCGATTCTGCGTCGTGCAACCGATGCTGCGCGAACAGCAGTTTCCTAACGCACTCATCTACTTGCCCGGCAATACCGACGATCTTTACCCGCTCAGGCTGAATCATGGCGAATTTCGGATGTTCGATATTTCTCAAGTCAATCAGAGCCATTGGATATGGGGAATGACCGCGAGTTTTTTGCATGCCGTGCTGAGCGGCGAAGGTTTCGATGTCATCCACCAGGAAGAATTGTCGCCATTAGAGAACGAGAAGTGGTTTTGGGGAGGATACGTTTACGAGCGAAAGCGTGACAATCCCGGTCATTGGTCGGCGGCGAAGGTTACCCCCGGCTTGTATAAATCTGATTGGTGAGTCGAGCATCATGCAATCATAGATTATGGTCGGTTTCGGAAAATCACTATGTCCGATAAACAAAAACCAGAGATTTCGATCATTATTCGAAGTAAGAACGAAGAGCGCTTGATCGGGCGAGTTCTCACAGCCATTTTTCAACAGGACGTCGATCTTCGCTTCGAAGTGATCGTGATCGATTCGGGATCCACCGACGGGACTCTCGACATTGTCCGAACCCATGCCGTGCGGCTTTATGAAATCGAGGCGCGCGATTTTAGTTACGGCCGCGCGCTCAACTTGGGCGCAACATTAGCGGAGGGCCAATACCTAATAAACCTCTCAGCTCACTGTATTCCAACGAGCGATCGGTGGATTGCCCACATGGTCAGGGATTTGCGGCCCAAGTCACGCATTGCCGCCACCTACGGCGGGCAGGTTCCAATTAAAGGTTTAAACCCCTTCGAAGAGCGGTCGTTGTTGGCCGCATTCAAACCGGACGAAAAAGGCAGAATCGGACCGCCGTTTTCAAACGCGAACTGTGCGATTCGAAGGGAAATTTGGCAACGATATCCATTCGATGAAACGGCAAGTTTCGCCGAAGATTACATCTGGTCGCAACTGCTCCCGAAAGAGTTCGAAATCAAATACGTCCCAGAAGCCGAGGTTTATCACACTCATCCGGCACGATTTAAGTATTGGGCAAAGCGCTCCTATGACAACGGCGTGTTTGTGCAGTATCTACAATATGCCTACGGACTTCAGTATCGATGGGCGGTAGGAGAAAATCGACTCGGCAACAATTCACGGGACTTGGGTGCGGTGCTTCGGTACGCGGTTCGCTCCGTCAGAGTCATGAGGTTCTTGATTGCGAATGGATATTTGAAGTTCCTGCCGGTTTTTCCGATCTATTCGGCCTTGGAACAATACTACTACCGCAAAGGATTGGCTGACGGTCGTAAGCGTTACGGGCCGCGGGAAAGGCCTCTTTCATGAGCGGTGGCAGCGTCGAAATTTCCATAGTGCTGCTTACCTTCAATGGGGAGCGATATTTGGCGGAGGTCCTAGCGTCAATCTTCACGCAGCGAACGAGGTTGAGTTATGAAGTTCTTGCCATTGACTCGGGTTCCACGGATCGAACGCTGGAAATCCTTAATAAACATCCCGTCCGTGTCATTCGAATTCCCAACCTAGAGTTTGGTCACGGTCGGACGCGAAATTTGGCGGCTCAAAACAGTTTAGGTCGTTATGTTGTATTCTTAACCCAAGACGCCGAACCCGCTAACCAAAACTGGCTGGAAAACTTGGTTCGCCCGCTTTTGGAAGATGAGCGGGTGGCCGGAAGTTATAGTCGCCAAGTTCCCAGACCGGACTGTAATCCTATCGAATCTCGGGATATCGGTATCGGCGCCGGTCCACTGAGCACGGTCAAGAGGGTCGATCAACAGGATCCGTTTCAGAAACAGAGCTATGCCGCGTGCTTATTTCGATTTATCGCCTTCTCCAATGTCAGCTCATGTATCCGCCGGGATGCGCTGGACAGATTGCCTTTCTCGGAAAAGATCGTGATGGTGGAGGATCAGGAATGGTGCAAGCGAGCGATCGAGTCGGGCTACTGGATCATCTACGAGGCGACGTCGGTAGTTTACCATTCGCACAATCATCCGTTACCGATGATTTACCAGCGGCATTTCGACTACGGGGTGTCGATACGAGAATTTGCTTCACTTCCACTCTCTCTCAAAGGAGTCTTATCTTACGCGGTTTTCGAGGCAATGGGTGACGTCAAATTCATTGTCGGTCGGCGAGAAGGCGCGCTATCTACTTGCAAATGGATCTTCAAAGCGCCGATCATTCGTTTGGTCATGCGCTATGGTCTTTACAGAGGTTTGCGTAGCAGGACCCGGCGGCCGGTGGTTGTCACTAAAGGAGTTGTATCTCGCCCGACCCACTCGAAGGTCCGATGATCTGGACTACGTCTTGTTTACGCGCAGCGGTAGCCATGCGACTAATAGGGAAAACGGTGGAGTGAGAGACCGATAACGGAAACAGCGCACGATTGCCCGGCCGCCGAGACCTACGATCTTGGTCAAAACCAGAAGCGGAATCTCAGCCGGATGTAGCCATGTCTTCAAGCTCAAGAGCAGATGGCCGCGCGCCATGTGATATTCATAGAAGAAGCTAGATCGCGCAACGGAGGGTCCGTAGTCATGGTTTACATAGACATCCGTCGCGCATACTACCTTTTTGCGTTGGCGGGTCAGGCGCCAAGCCAGTTCGGTATCTTCGCCGTACATGAAAAATGCTTCGTCAAATAATGGCGATTTACTAACCAGTCGACTGGGTACCAGCAGGCAACAACCGGTAAAATAATGAAAGCGAAACCATCCCGGTCGTGAATATAGCAAGCCAAGATAACGGTGATACCAGATGCCTTGCTCCCGCTTGGACGAATCGCTCGATAACACCCTTGGCGCGGCGAGTACGGCTTCGGGTTCGTGTTCCAACGCCCGGAGTAGCTCGGCCACCAGCCCCGGTCCCGCCACCGCGTCATTGTTTAGTAACAAGTAATAGTCGTGCGGCGATTCAGCTTGTTGGTCATGGGCGATGACGAAATTAACGCCTTTGGCAAAACCGAGGTTGGTCCCGGCGGAAATGATTTCGACCGCAAAGTCAGCGCGTTGGGCGCGAACTTGATCGACGGTGCTTGCGAGAGTTGTCGCAGCTTCGCCTGCTTGTGAATTGTCCAGCACATAGATGGTCTTTATCCCCTGGCCGATCAGCGAGATCAAGCACTTTTTTGTTATCTCCGCGCCGTAATAGTCGAGTACAATAGCGCAGACCATCGGGGTGCTCATGGTGAGTTAAAAATGATGCTATCGAACGAAATGTATCTAATTATTTTCTTATTCGGCGCGATGGTCGGAAGCTTTCTCAATGTCTGCATCGCCCGGATTCCGAACGATGAATCGATCGTTCACCCGTCTTCTCATTGCCCTAAATGTAAGGTTTCGATTCCTTTTTACTATAACATACCGTTGCTTAGCTATGTATTGCTTCGGGCTCGGTGTCATTCCTGCAAGGAAAGTATCTCGCCGCGCTATTTCATCGTTGAGCTGCTGACGGCGCTACTCTCCGTGATGCTCTATTCCTGGTTTGGGCTGAGCTACACGTTTTTTGTGAGTTTTGTCTTTGCCGCGGCGCTCATAGTGATTTCGTTCATCGATCTCGACGTTCGGATCGTACCGGATGTGATCAGTTTGCCGGGGATCGTTGTTGGCTTGGTGTTCTCAGTCATCGGTTTTTTCGTTTTTGCCGATTCTTTCGAGATCCTCCCGACGCCGCTGAGTTCGCTCATCGGTATTCTCGTTGGTGGCGGATTCTTGCTCGCCACGGCCTGGGCCTACGAAAAATTCACTGGAGTAGACGGCATGGGCGGTGGCGACATCAAGCTTTTGGCGATGATCGGTGCGTTCCTCGGCTGGCCGTCGGTGCCGGTCACGCTTTTTGTCGCCTCGATTTTAGGTTCGGTGATCGGGATCGGCCTGATGGTCGCCACCGGCGCCGGCCGCCGCCTGGCATTGCCGTTTGCGCCGTTTCTGTGCTCGGGGGCGCTGGCGTATCTTTTCTACGGCAGTCAGCTGATCGGTCTCTATCTCGGCGATTAACTTCGTTAAGCAGCTCGGTTCGCGGCTGGCTGCGTAATTCCGGCTTGTTGCACTGCCTCGGGTAAACCTTGTGTCATGGGGTTGATTGTCGTCCGCCGGCACACGAGGCGCATACGAATTCGAAAGATGGCGAGCTGCATCTAAGACCGACCGATGCATAATTGTTAGAACAAACGACCGCCATAACTCGCTGATCGATGCGATTCGCGTTCCCTAGAATAGTCATCGGTACGACCGAGCCTGGCACTTGCAACTCGTACTTCATCGGCACGGTCCAGTAGATCCCTTTAAATTGACGCCCACCTCGGTTCCATTCGATATCGCCGATGGCGGCCTTGCCGATTAGAGCTTCCAGCAATCCCGCTGGCACTACTAGGGAACACAGCGTGCGACGCCGTTGATTTCAAATGGGTGCAAGTTTGCGCCGCAGCTAAGGCGAAACCAAACAACTCATGAAACCAGGGTCTTGCTGGATGCGATTTGGCGGGGTCTTGACAGATTGATCTGAGACCCATATGGTCCGCCAGCTTTTGGAGGGACCATGCGTGTCATCGATGTTTACGGCTTCTCGACAATCGAGTTGGTGGTGGTAGTGGCTTTGACCGGGGCGATGGCAGCGATTGCGCTGCCCAACTGGAACCGCTTCCTAAAGAGCTACCATCTCAACAACTCGGCTCGTCAGGTTCAATCCGAGCTGCACAACCTCAAGTCGCGCGCGGCAGCGGAAAACGTCAGTTTTCAGTTGGTCTACGCCGCCGGTGCGAGGAACTACACGATTCAGCGCGATAGCATAGCCATGGTTACCAAGCCGTTGGCTGAGGGCACGACGATCGCCAAAGCGGGAACGGTGACCTTCTCGCCGCGCGGCACGGCGGCGGCGAACCGCTTGCGTTTACTCGATGATGGGCAAGGCGCGTGCCGGCAAATCGTCGTCAGCGCCACCGGTCGGGTGCGCTCATGCACGCCAAATAGTTGCGCGGAGGATTGCTGAGTTGGCCCCTTTGCTTTGGCGTTCGACACGCGACCAGCGTGGCTTCACCTTCAACGAACTGTTAGCGGCCATGTCCCTCTGTATGGTCGCCGTGATGAGTTATTCGTTGAACAGCGCGTCGATGTTTCGCCAACAGACGGTCAACGGCAACGCGACTATCGCATTGCAACTGGCCCAGGATAAACTTGAAGAGCTACAAGCCCGACGCAATCCCGCCGATGAAAATCGCTGTCCCGGCGCTGGGGATCTTGGGCTGTCCGCCAGCGGCGGCACGGGAGGGCGTTTCGATCGTTGCTGGCGCGTTCAGCCTTCATTGCTAGGAGCCGATCTCAAGCAACTCGATGTCACGGTGACATGGCGCGATTTCCAATCTGGTGAAGTGACGCTCTCGGCGTTGCTGTTCGCGGGATCGTGATGGCGCCAATGCGTAACCAACGCGGCGTGACGTTGATCGAACAATTGATCGCCTTAGGATTGGGCGGTGTGATGATGACCGGATTATTTGGCTATTTCCGCTCGGAGGCTTTTCATTTGCGCGCGCTTGAGACCAGGATTACGACGATGGAGGATGCCCGCGGAGCGTTGGACATCATGATTCGCGACTTGAAAAACGCCGGTTCCTGGGGCACCGGCAGCGCTCCGGCGGAAAGCGCCGGCGCGGACGATCCCGACGGCGATGCCGACTCTGTGTGCAACCGCGTCTACCGGGCGACGGCCACCATCATCCACGTGCAAATGGATCTTAACGGCAACGGCAACTGTACGGATCTTGAACCGCGAGAAAACCTCCGCTACGAACTAACCGGTCCGACTTCCAGTTGTTCCGGTCCGAAGATCATTCGGCGCAACGGCGACTGCCTGGTGGCCAATGCCGTGACGGATCCCGGGGCGTTGTTCACTTATTACGATGGCGCCGGCAATCAGCTCGGTGCGACACCGGACCGCACGGCGATTCGCCGTGTGCGCATTGCCTTCGCGCTTCGGGTGACGAACCCGGACCCGCGAGTCGGCGGTACGCTGACTTCGCAATTGTCGAGCAGCGTCGAGTTTCGCAATTAGACGGTCTCAGTGAAAGGTTGGGCGATTTGATACAAAACCAGCGCGGTATTGTCCTGGCTGGCACGTTGGTGATTCTCTCGGCGCTCGCGATCGCCGGCGTCGCCGCACGTGTAATGCTGCAAAACGATCACCGCACGTCGGCCAATCTGCGCGCTGGCTCACAGACTTTTTATCTCGCCGCATCCGGCATCGAATGGGGCAAGAGTGAACTATTGTCATCCCCAGGACTCTCGCAGGCGCCAGCGGACCGGTCGGTAAATTTCAACAATGGCAGGTTCTCAGTATCCTTCGTATCGGCGCTCAGCCTTGGACCGCTGTCGGCGCAGTTTGTCGTGCGATCTTTAGGGATTCTCGGCCGTGATTCTCACATGTTGCAAGCCCGATTGAGCAAGATCTATGACCTTGCCGATGGCGCGCTCGGGCTGCGCGGCAATATTCAGGCGGTTCATTTGGCCGGCTCGGGCATCGCCATTTCCGGCATCGATCATGATCCGGCGACCGGCCAGCCGAATGGCGCTGCGACGGGTCATCTGGCAGTTTCAACCGATTCCCAGTCGCTGAGCGATCTGGTCGGCGCGCAGACGGCGAGTTTACCGGCTGGTAGCTGGCAAAGCGCTGCGGGCGGGCCGGCCGCTGCGCCGAGTAGTCATCTTAGCTCTGCCGCACTCAGTCAACTGGCCGACAGTCTTTGTGCCGCTCCGGGAGCAGTAACGCTGTCGATACCGGTTACGGGTGCGCTGACTCTGGCAAACCAGATTTGGGGAACGCCAATGACGCCGCAACTGCGCTGTATCGAAGGAATTTCTGG
The DNA here is from genome assembly GCA_963760795.1 of uncultured delta proteobacterium. Classification (GTDB taxonomy): domain Bacteria; phylum Desulfobacterota; class Binatia; order UBA9968; family UBA9968; genus DP-20. The sequence goes on along the minus strand of CAVXEP010000012.1, from coordinate 157,217 downwards.
CGCCGGGGATGCCGTGATGCTAGCTGGCGATTCCGCAGGCGCCGGTATTCTCATCGTCAGAAATGCCGATTTGATATTGAGCGCGGCGATGCGCTGGGAAGGCTTGATTCTCGTTACCGGCAGCGAGGTTAGTCTGAAGGCTGGAGCGTCGAGCACGACGAATATTTTTGGATCGGTTATGATCAATGAGACAGGCACCCCGGGCCTTGGAGCTTTAGCTCTGGACATTCAGGGGAGTTTCCGGGCGTCTTATAGTCGCTTGGCGCAAAACCGCGTTAGTGGCTTGATTCCTAGCAGCGAGTTTGCTGCGCTCCACGCCAGCTTGCCGGTTTCGATTAAGCAGGATTATTGGCGCTCGGAGAGCCCGTGAAAAAGCCCCGAAGGTTTAATTTACATTACCCGCTGCAAGATGCTAAATAACGATTCTACAATGGTTTGGGAGCAATTGACTGGCCCATGGAACGAGCTTTCAGGGAGCTAGAAGTTTTTCTGACAATTCCCAGCCTGATCATGTAAAATACCAAGTCTGAGTTTACGGTAGCGGTGTAAGAGGGAGAGCGCATGGATACCAAAAAGACCATAATGGTGGTTGACGATAACCCCGATATCATAACGATCGTCAAAACCATTTTGGAGGGCAGGGGTTTTACCGTCTTTAGTGCCTCCAGCGGCCCCGAGTTGCTCAACCTGCTACCGACTCAAAAGGCCGATCTGATCATTCTCGACATCATGATGCCGGAAATGGACGGTCTCGAAGTGCTCACCCGGCTCAAGGGCAAGACTGAAACCTCGACGATTCCCGTAATTCTCCTAACCGCCAAGGTGCAGTACGAAGATGTGCTCGGTGGCTACAAGTTGGGGGCGGACTATTACATCACCAAACCCTTCACCAGCACACAGCTGGTCAACGGCATCAATTTGCTGCTCGGCGAAGGCAAAGCCGCTAGTTAATTCGCAGTTCAGGTTATTTACCCCGGTTCCCGGCCCAGCCAAGAGCGCGATTTGCATCTTGTCTGGGTTTTCTTCATTCTCCTAGTCCATGGTTCGTTTTGTCACCTTCGAAGGCGGCGACGGCAGCGGTAAAACTACCCAGATCAAAGCCCTGGAGAGCTACTTGAGTTCCCACGGCAAAGCCTGTTTGGTTACCCGGGAGCCGGGCGGGACTGAACTTGGAGCGATGCTCCGCCGAGTGCTCTTGGAAGCCGGCGGGGCAACCGATTGCGCCTTCGAGTGAGCTGTTTCTTTACTTGGCGGACCGGGCGCAGCATGTCAGCGAAGTAATTTGCCCGGCGGTGGCCGCCGGCAAGATCGTGCTGTGCGACCGTTTCACCGACTCGACTCTGGCTTATCAGGGCTACGGACGCGGTTTGGACCTAAGCTTGCTGCGCCAGTTCAATAGCGTCGCTGACGACGGTACGCGTCCGGATCTCACTTTGCTGCTCGATTGTCCGATTGAAGTTGGCTTGAACCGCACCGCGAGCCGCCAGGCGCAGTCCCAAGTCGACACACCGAAGGAAGATCGCTTCGAGCGCGAGAAAATGGAGTTCCATGAAAAGGTCCGCGCCGGGTTTCTTGACCTGGCGCGGCAAGAGCCAGGACGATTTCGCGTGATTGACGCGGCACAGCCAGCGGCCGAGGTTTCGTTGGCAATTCGCAAAATCATCGACGAGGCGCTGGAATAATGGGCTTTAACGAAATCATCGGCCATCGGTCGACAACTGGAGACCCTGCGCCTGGCCTTGACCAGCGGACGGTTGCACCATGCCTATCTGTTTGTTGGGCCTGAGGGGATCGGCAAGCGCATGCTCGCAACCGCCCTGGCGCAAGCGGTGCATTGCGGCGCCGGCGTCGGCGATTTTTGCGGCGAGTGTGTCAATTGTACGAGAATCGCCGATGGCAATCATCCCGATGTGCGCGTCATCGAGCCGCTGGCCGGCAAAAAGGAGATTTCGATCCAGCAGGTGCGCGAGTTCGAGCGCGAGCTCAATTATCGATCGTTCACGGGTAAGCGTAAAATCGTCATCGTCGATCCGGCGACGTTGATGAACCTGGCATCGCAGAACGCGCTGCTTAAAGACCCTCGAAGAACCGCCGCAAGACTCGCTGATTATTCTGATCGCCGCGAGCGCCGGCGGGCTATTACCGACGGTGCGTTCGCGTTGTCTGCGGATTTCCTTTGCGCCGCTGGCGCGTAGCGAGGTCGCTCAGTATTTGCGCACGAAGCAGAGGATGACCGGCGACGATGTTGAGTTTGTCGCCGCCATGAGTATGGGCAGCATCGGCGCCGCCATGGGTCTCGACAAAGAAGCGTTTGTCGAGAAGCGGCGGGTTTGGGCAGGCATGGTCGGCGCGCTCAAGGCGGGCGATTATCAGTCTGCCGTCGTGGCTGCCGAAGCGTTGGCCGGTAACCGCGACGACGCGCTCAAGTTTCTTTCCTGGGCACAAAGCTGGTATCGCGATCTGCTGGTTTATGGCGTTACCGGCGATGGCAGCCAGCTGGTCAACTTAGACATGCTCGGGCAAATCGAACAGCAAGCTACGCCGGCGCAGAGCGAGCAGCGAATCGCGGCTGTGTCCGCCAGCAGCCGGGCCGCGGCGGCGATCCAACGCAATCTCAATCGCCGCATGGTTTTGGAGAAATACTTGTTTGGAGTCGTGAAGGGACAGTCATGAGTGCGGTTTATCTCACTACGCCATTGTTCTACGTGAATGCCGAACCCCACTTGGGCAGCACGTACACAATGGTCATCACGGACACTTTGGCGCGCTACTACCGGGCCAAAGGCGACGAGACGTTTTATCTTACCGGCACCGACGAGCATGGCGACAAGATCGCCCAGGTCGCGGCCGAGGCCAAGCTCCCGGAAAAAGAGTTTACCGACCGCGTCAGCGCGGCGTTTCGCCGTATCTGGGACGATTGCGGCATTACCTACGACCACTTCATTCGTACCACCGACGCGCATCATGTGCGCTTTGTGCAAGAGGTCTTGCAGCGGGTCTATGATGCCGGCGATATTTATTTCGGCAAGTACGGCGGCTTATATTGCGTCGGTTGCGAGCGCTTTTACACCGAAAAGGAGCTGCGCGACGGCAAATGTCCGGACCATCTCATCGAACTGAAGCTCATCGAGGAAGAAAATTATTTTTTCCGCATGGGAAAGTATCAGGACCGGCTGCGCGAGCATATCGAAAGTCATCCGGATTTCATCCGCCCCGAAGGCTATCGCAACGAAGTGCTCGGCATGCTGCGCGAACCGATCGGCGACCTGTGCATCTCCCGGCCCAAGAGCCGGCTCAGTTGGGGGATCGGCATTCCCTTCGACGAGCGTTACGTTACCTACGTCTGGTTCGACGCCTTGCTTAACTATGTGAGCGCGCTCAAGTTCAAGGGCGAGGAAACTTTTCAAAAATTCTGGCCGGCGGCGCAGCATTTTATCGGCAAGGACATCGTCAAACCCCACGGCGTGTTTTGGCCAACCATGCTGATGGCGGCCGGGTTGCCGCTGTACAAGCATCTGAACGTACATGGTTTTTGGACCGTCGAAGGCCAGAAAATGTCGAAGAGCTTGGGCAATACCGTGGCACCACTGGAAGTGAAAGCCGAGATCGGCATGGATGCGTTGCGCTATTTCTTGCTGCGTGAAAGCGTCTTCGGCCAGGATCCCGACTTCCGTCATGAGAGTTTGGTTAGCCGGTATAATACCGATCTCGCCAACAATCTCGGCAACTTCGTCAGCCGGGCGCTGGCCATGCAACAAAAATATTTCGCCGGTATCGTCCAGCCGCTGGGCGCCGATTGGCCGGTGGAAGACCGCGAGCTGCGCGATAAGTTCGCTCAAACCGAGAAAGACATCGATGGCTACATGAACGACTTGCAGTTCCATCGCGCCTTGGAGTCGGTCATGGCCGCTCTCGACCACGTCAACCGCTATATCGTCCAGATGGCCCCGTTCACGATGATCAAGGATGCCGACAAGCAAGCGCGCGTCGGTGCGGTGCTGCATCAGTTGCTCGAAGTGGTGCGTACTCTGGCGCGGCTGTTGGCGCCATTCTTGCCGGACACGGTGGGTGAGTTGCGCGCCTTGTTGGCGCTTGAGCCCGCTGCTTTGACCAAACCTTGGGGCGAGGGCTTCGTGGCCGGACATCGGATCAACGCGCCGAAAGTCTTGTTTCCGCGCATCGAAACCGACGCCAAGAAGAAATAGCAGCTTCGCAAACCATGCTGATCGACAGCCACGCCCATATCCAGGGCAAGGAATACGCCGGCGAGACGGAAGCCGTGATCGCCCGGGCGCACGCGGCCGGGGTCGAGATGATTGTCGCGGTGGGCGGCGCCGGCGATATGTCGAGCAACACTGAAGCGGTGCGGCTGGCTAATTCATTTGCCAACGTCTACGCCACTGTCGGCATGCATCCCCACGACGCCAAGGACGTCGGCGCCGATGAGTTGGCAGTTCTAAAACAACTCGCCGAAGATCCCAAAGTCGTCGCCATCGGCGAAACCGGCTTGGATTACTATTACAGCCATTCGCCCCACGACGTGCAACGGCGCGTATTCGGCCAATTCATCCAGATGGCGCGCCAGACGAAACTGCCGATCGTCGTCCATGAGCGCGACGCGGCGCAGGAGGCCGTCGAATTACTGCGCAGCGAAGGCGGCGGAGAGTTGCGCGGCGTGATTCATTGCTTCACAGGTAATTACCAAGCTGCCTGTGCTTATCTTGACCTGGGGTTTTATCTTTCCTTCACCGGCATCATTACTTTTAAAAATGCCGAGCCGCTGCGCGAAGTGGTGCGCAAAGTGCCGCTGGAGAGAATGCTCCGTCGAAACCGATTCACCCTATCTCACTCCGGTTCCCCACCGCGGCAAAGCGCAATGAGCCGGCCTATGTCTGCCTGGTAGCGGAGACGATCGCCAGGATCAAGTCGACTCCTTTGGAAATCGTTGGCGACGTGACGACCCGCAACGTCCGAGCCCTGTTCAAGATGTGAGATCTCAGGATCTGATACAATGGCCGCCCGTCTCCCATTCGTCCGAGCCGTAAGATTTCAGGCTGCTTGTACTGTCGGCAGACCCGACACCATAGCAATGCCTTCGCCGTAAGCGGGACCATCGCTGCGAAAGTCGTAAGTGAGGCTGCGCGCACGGCGGTGCGTAATAGCTATTGTGATTTCTTCAACATGAAGTCCAGGTCCTCAGCGAGCGATTGGAGGTCTTCCTCGTGCGCCACTTCGTCCTGGAGAATCTGCAATACGATATTGTAAGTGACCGGATCTTTGCCCTGCGTCGCCTCTAACAGCTTCTTGTAAAAGTCGATGGCGCAGCGCTCGCCCTTGATGTTTTGGTTCAGGATAGTCTCGACGAACGGGTCATCGGGCGCGTCGTAACCGCAACTGGTCACGTCGTACCATTTTTTCGGCTCGGCCACCGGCGTGCCGCCGAGCTGAATAATCCTGCCCGCGATCAGGCCGGCATGACGAAGCTCGTCCGCCGCATGTTGCAAAAGTTCGGCGATCACCGCTTCTTTCATCGGCCCCTTCACGACTTTGGCGCCGAGCCAGTATTGATAATAAGCCAACCACTCGTCGGCGAAAGCCATGTTGAGTGTCTTCAACAGTTGTTCTACGTCCATGCCGACAATTTCTCTTCCTTTAGTGCCCATAATATTCTCCTCCTGATTGATTTGTTTACGGATGGACAAACACCATATCATTATTCTTTTGCGCTGGCATCTCATCGTAAGCAAATCCGAGAGCCCGGGTTTTGCCGCTAAGGCAAAACGCTGGGCTCTGGGTTCGTGACCGCTGGCCTCTTTGTTTAGCTGAAGAAGCACTTAGCGTGCCGCGTCCGATTGGCTTGGTTTATCGAGGCTGGACCAAAGATAAATTGTCATTGTTGAAAATGTGGGCTGCAAAAAACTTCAACTATGGGAAACACCGGTGTCTTTAGTTTTCTGATGGCGAAAGTGTTCACGGGCAATTGATCAAAGTGGACTATGGTCCTATTGAGAATGACAGAGAGGACGTCCGATGAGAATCGGCGGCTGGAAAAATTCAGCAAAAGTCTATAATCCGCTTTGTTCTTTGCCGAAGTACATGCTTAGATAAACCGTACGGAGGTAAGGTATGAAAGGAAGTCCTGAAGTCATCAAGGTTCTTAACGAAGTGCTGCGCAAAGAGCTTACCGGCGTCAATCAGTATTTTATTCACTCCAAGATGTGCAAAAACTGGGGCTACGAGGTGCTGGCAGGGGTGGCGTGGAAAGAATCCATTGAAGAGATGAAGCACGCCGATCAAATTATCGAACGGATTCTTTTCCTCGAAGGGATTCCCAATCTCACCGCTTATGACAAAATCAGCGTCGGAGCGATCGGTGAAACAGCAATTGGCAAATGATCTTGGATTGGAAGAGGGCGCACTGGCAGTTTTAAAAGGCGGCATCAAGAGCTGCTTCGACGCGAGTGACAACGCCAGCCGGGAGCTTTTGGAGCATATTCTCGTTGATGAAGAAAGCGCATGTCGACTGGATCGAAACCCAGCTGCATGAGATTGAAGAAGTCGGATACCAAAATTACCTCGCGCAACAGATATACAAGAAGAGCTAGGTCCGGGAAATTTAGCTGATCTTTACTTTTCCTGTAGGTCGTTCTCGCCCAGGCCGGGCGATATGCCAATGGACGACGGCGGTCGCTGTACAGAGCGCGAGTCCCGATAGTCCGTCAACTAAACCTCTAGCTTGACAATAACTCTCTAGTCCAAGTCCTTTCCTCGGTCGTTGTCGGGGTGATTCACCGCGCCGTACTTCCAGTAACCTTGGGTGTGGATATTAGACCGGTCCATGTCACGCTCGTTCAACAGATGGCGGCGGATGTTCCGCATGATGCCGGCTTCGCAGCCGATCCAGACCCGGCCGTTGCCATCCGGGAATGGAAATTCTCGCACCGCCTGCTCCAGACTCCGCCCGACCGGTTGGGTCGCCCCGCTGTGGTGCAGCCACGTTAGTTGTAACTGTGCCGGCGAATTCAGCTGCAGTTCTTCGGCATCGTCCGCCACCTCAACGAACGCATAGGCGAAACACGTCGGAGGCAGCGCTTCGAGGAGCGTCGCCACCGCAGGCAGCGCCGCCGCGTCGCCGCCGATAAAGTACCAGTCCGCTGTGGCATCTACTTTGTACGCGCCTCCTGGCTGATGAGACACAGCCACCACCTGCCCCGGTTTGGCTTGCTGTGCCCAAGTGGTGCCCGGGCCTTCGCCATGGAGTAGGAAATCAACGGTTAATTCCCTCGCTTTCTCGTCCCATCGTCGCGGTGTGTAGGTGCGGTTCAAAGGTCGTTGCTGCCCCTCGTGAAGGATCGGCCCTTCGGGTCCCCATTCCGGGAGCACCACCGTCGGTTCACCTGGAGCTGGGAAGTTTACTTTCAAGTGCTCCGCCGGGCCTCGGGTCGCAAAGCCTTCCAATTCCTCTCCGGCAAAAACCACGCGGGTCATATGCGGTGTAAGGCGTTCAACGTGCACGACTTCGACTATGCGCGGCCTCTGGCGAACTCGACGGACTTTTTGGGGTTCTGGTTGGTTCATCCAAGCTCCTTCCGATAGAGTGGAAACCGTTTAATCGTATCAATTAAACGGACTTAGTTGCACGTCGATATTGTCAAGCGAGATTACCATCATCTCTTCGAACCAGACCGTAGCGGAGAAAATAGTATCAACCGGAAATTGCGCCGTGAGCCGAGAAACAGCTAGTGCCTTTTGAATCAAACTATCCATAACTGTTTCACCAAGCGAAAGATTAGCGCTTATCGATCCAGGGTATGCCGTCCTGCTGCACAAACGAAAGCGACGATATATGGCGCGTCCGGTTGAATTTTTCGCTACCGCTGCCGCTGGCCTTGTCATCGAAGTGGGTCACTTCCAAAACGTAGCGACCCGTCCAGGGCATCGGCAGAGTGACACGGCCCTGTTCATCGGTGGTTAACGGCTTTTCCCACTTGGACGGGCCGATGATCGTGACTTCGGCTTTAGGAAGCGGTGAACCGAGCAAAATTAGCACAAAGGTTTTACCGTTGGCTTCTGTGGGCACTAACTCCAAGTCGAGCTTCGCCGCGGTTTCCGAACGCCCATGCTTGGCGTAATAGATTGTCTTGGTAGTTCCGCCTTTTTCGTTGTCGTCGCGCGCTGGCACGCTGCTGTCCACGAAGCGCACGTCGCCAGCTCCTTTGGCTGCGAATTCGAGGTTATTTTCATTGCGTTTAACCTGGAGCGGTTCGTTGTTCGCGCCGACAAATACGCGCGGCGCTTTGAATCGGTCGAGCAGCCCGCCGGTTTTTTCGCGGATATCGTCGATCCATTCGCCGAAGTAGGCGCGCGCCGGGCCGTCACCGTCACGTTCGAGCCAAAGGAAATGAGCGTGAGCGGAAGGAATTAACGACAGCGTCGCAAGCATCGTGAAAAGGGAAATCAACTTGGTCATGAGGGTTCTCCTTTGGTTTATGCCGAGTGAGCGCTGCGTTCGTCGTCGAGGAGTTGCGCCAGCACGCCGTCGAGCCAATGCTTGGCCGGCGTGTCGTAATCGACGTCGCAATCGACGCGCGGATGGATTCGTATGCCGCCGTGGCGCTCCAGGGCGGCGTCGAAGTCGCGGCCACACTTGCAGAAATGATCGTAGGTGGTGTTGCCGAGGGCGAGCACGGAAAACTTGACGCCGCGCAGATCGAGGCTATTGCCTTGCACCACAGCCTTCCAGAACGACGCGGCATCGTCAGGCGGCTCGCCGTCGCCGTAGGTGCTGATCACCACCAGTACGCAATTTGCCTGCGTCAACACGCTGGGTTGGCAGTGCGCCATGTCTCGTGCCCGAGCTGCTACGCCGGCGCGGCGTAGCGCCGCCGACAGCTTATTCGCCAGCAACTCGGCGTTGCCGGTGACGGTGCCGTACAGAACGAGTACTGAATCGCCGTTGTCGGGCGCGCCGGTCCATTGGGCGCGGGCGTCCTCGTGGCCGTTGTGAGCATGGCCGTTGGTTGCGCTAGAGGTCGTTTCTTCCATGTCGATTCTCGTTGCCTCCTTTGATGCTTCATTGGTCTGCGGCGCGGTGTGCACGACTTCGGGACTGGCTTGCACCGGCGCGGTTACATATTCCACAGTGGTTGCGTCTTCGGCATCGCGTTTACGGTAGCGGAAACGCCGCCAAGCCATTGCGAGGCCGGTCCAAACCAGGAAACAGCCGCCGAGAGACGCCAGGCCGGCGACGGTCTGGCCGGCGAAACCGAGAGCCTCGCCAGTGTGAAGACCGCGCACCCAGACTCGCAGCTTTCGTCCCGGACTGGCGGCGGCGTAGGGCTCCCATTTTATGACTTCGGCACTGGAGCGATTGAGCGCCAGTTGCGAGCGCGCGAAAATATGCGGCGCTGTCGGCTCTTGAATCAAGACCGTGACCGGTCCATCGCCGCGCGGCGGCAGGCGCATCGTCATCATGATCCAACCGGGAGCTTGCTGATCGGCGCGCGCCAGGAAGGCATCGAAGCTTGCCATCGGCTTGCGCTCGCGCGTCTCTGTGCCCGCGCCGCGCCGCTGCTGCGCTTGAGCCGCAGGGCCGGGGGCTTGCGCTCTTGGCGGCGGCTCGCTGCCGGTCAATGTGTAGAGCAGATCGTTGGCCCACGGATAAGACATCACCGCCGCGGTGAGCGTGAGAACGACGAGCACCGACGGACGACCAAAAACCGATGACGTTGTGCCAGTTCCAGTCGCGCGCTTTGCCGCGGAGGTGGAAATTGAAAAGGAGGCTCGGCTTCAATCCCCGCCAGTGCCAACTGCGCGGCCACCAGAGATAGACTCCGGTAAGCGCCAGCCAGAAAAACGCTAGGTTGCAAGCACCGGTGATGGCGCGCGCGGTGACACGGCCTTCGCCCTCCGTGCCGAGCCAGCGGTGCCAATCGACGACGTCGTGAAACCAGTCATGCAGTTTCGATTCCGAGCCGAGGATCGCCCCGGTATATGGATTCACGTAGGTTGCGCCTTCACGACCGAAGCCGACGGCGACGGATGCGGTCGGTTCGTTGCGCAGGACCACGCCTGTGGGCTGGGCTTTGGGATTCTGCGCGCGCGCCTTGGCTACCAGTTCATCCAGGCTTATGCGCTGCGCATTGGCATCCGGCGGCACGACCTCGCGCACGTCGTCGTTCGGCGTATTCGACCAGTTGGCGCTCGTACATCAGGATGACGCCGGTCGCCGACATGATGAAGATGACGGTGCCGCCGATAACGCCGGCGAGCAGGTGGGACCAAAAAATGATTTTATGCAGCAGCTTCATGCCGTCTCCTCGGGCGCTAGTTGGTCTTGCCGGCCTTCAGAACACCAAGCTCGGCGCGCAGCCAGTCGCGCAAGATATCCTTTTCGTAGCGTAGATAGTCTTCTCTCGGGTAAACGCTGCGGAGTTGGTAATTGATATCGGTCAAGTCGCGTTTGCCGGATTTGACCACCGTCGCGGCGCTATCGATGATCTCGAACTCAAGCACGATGTGGGGCGGGTAGAGACCTTTGACAATGCGCACTTGGTCCGCTTGCGGACCGCGAAACAATTCGAAGTCGCCGGCGAGGTCGATGTCAGTGATCCGGATATTCAGTGTCATATTCTCAGGGATGTAGCGCGCGCCGGTCGTGATGATAAATTTTTGCAGTTCGCCGACGATGCCCGTCGATGTCGGCTCCAGCTCGGCGCGGCGCGCGTCGGTGAATTTCTCCGGTTCGATGAAGGCGACGGAGATCCGCGCGCGGCGGATTCATCCACCGGCGCGGCCGCGGCGCAGCCGGCAACCAGCACGAGGGCGATGGCCGAGATCATTCTTGATCGCCTATTCATGTCACACCTCCGCGAAGCGCCGCAGCAAGTTGTGATAACAATTGGTCAGCTCCACCACGGCGCCGTGATTTGGCAGAGCTTGATTGACTTTGTTGATCGCCATATCGAGATCGAAAAGCAGAGTTCGAGTGCCGTCGTCGCGCACCATGCTCTGCACCCAGAAAAACGACGCGAGACGAACTCCCCGCGTCACCGGCTTGACGTGGTGCAGGCTGCTCGCCGGATAAACCACCATGTCGCCGGCGCCAAGCTTCACCGCGTGGGCGCCGTAAACGTCGTCGACGACCAGCTCGCCGCCGTCGTAGTCTTCCGGCGCGCTGAGAAACAGCGTCGCGGAAATATCCGTGCGCACGCGCAGCGGTGTGCCGGGAATCTGCCGGATGGAATTGTCCAGATGCGCGCCGAATGATTCGCCGCCTTCGTAGCGGTTGAATAGAGGCGGGAAGACCCGGAGCGGCAACGTCGCCGTGATAAACAGCGGGTTGCGCTCCAGGGCTGCCACGATCATATCGCCGAGCTCCCGCGCCTCCGGGCTATTCTCCGGTAGCTGGCGGTTGTCCTTGACCACGGCGGATTGATACCCTGCCGTCACGCGGCCATCGATCCAGCCCGCGCGCTGCATCACTTCACGGCAGCGCGCGAGCTGTTCGGAGTTCAGGACATTGGGCACTTGGACGATCATTTTTGTCGGACTCCTTAGAACTTGAAGCTCGTGCTGAGGATGAACGTGCGCCCATTTCCAGGCAACACGTTTCCTCCGCTGAGAGCCGAATAGTAATGGTCATTGGTAAGATTGATACCATTGAGCCGGAATTGGAAATTCTTGGTTAGCTGATACGCCACCGTCGCGTCCCAGAGAACATGAACCGGGACACGGGTGACGTTCGCGGCATTGTTGTAGATCGAGCTGCTGACATACGTCGGCCCCCCGCCGATCTGCCACTTTTCGAAAAAGTCGTAGGTTACCCACAGTTCGCGCTGTGCTTCGGCACGTTTAATATCGGATTGCCCTCGACGGCTGGGGTCGGGGATTTGCGAAACTTCGAATCGAGAAAAGTGTATCCAGCGAACACATTCAAGTTGGGGAGAATGCGGCCAGCGATGCCGAATTCCACACCCTGAACACGTTGCTCACCGTCAAGCACGAGCGTCCCGGTTGGGTCTAATGGATCAGTTACACGGGCATTGGTTTTGTCGATTCTAAATACAGCGCCTTGCAGGTTTAAGGTTCCATTGAAGAATTCCACTTTTCCGCCGATTTCGAAGATTCTATTCTTTTCCGGAGGAGTACCGTTGGTGGCTGGCTGAGGGATGGCTTCGGCGGAGGGATTGAACGAGGTCGCATAGGAGAAATAGTAGCTCTGTGACGGGGTCGGGTGAAAGATCAGTCCGCCCCGATAACTCCACATTTTATCCGTCGACCCGTCCGAACGAGCTTATCGCGTCAGGGTATTATGCGTGATCCTTCGAAGTCGTTGTCGAAATAATCCCAACGGACGCCGCCGACGAGTTCAAAATACTCGTTCAGTTTGATTTGATCTGCGGCGAAGATGCCGAATCCGAAGGCGGCGCCGTCTGCGCGCTGCGATAGCCGAGTGTGACATGCCCGCGGTACTGGCGTATGGGTTTGGATTGATAGCGTTTGCCGGCGGCGCTCCCACGAAAGCATCAATTGGTTCGATCCAACCAGTCCCGGGAAAACTCGAGCCCTGAGACTAATGCATGCTTAAAGCCCCACGTGTCGAACTTGGCGGTTAGATCCGTTTGGTTGCTGAGAAGCGCCTCAGTAATATCGCGCGCCGGTCTATTCCTGGTGAACAGGGTGGGGATGACATTGACGCGTGGCGCTGTGGTTTCGTGCTCCCGGTCGTTATGACTGTAGCGTAGGGTATTCCGCAAGCTGAAAATATCGTTGAAGCGATGATCCAGCCGCGACGTGCCGAGATTCAGCATTGTCTTCTTCGTAATCTTCACTGGTCAAAGCCATAGAAGCTGTTCCGGTCGGTGCGGAACGGGTTGCCATTCCACGTAGGGCAAACCATAATCCGGAATATTGTCTTCGCCTTGAATAAGATAGCTCAAGGTTAACTGGGTTGGGGTGCCGAGACCGAACGAGATCGACGGCGCAAATCCCAATCGTTGCTGCTCTGAAATGTCGCGACTCGACAATATCGTCCTTGTGGGCCATCAAGTTGACGCGGAAAGCCGCGTGGGCGACCGGGTTATTGGGTGGTTGACATCGCTCGTGCCCCGCAAATAAACCCCGTTGCCGCCAGAGCAAACATGCCGCCGTAGCTCGGCGTAAGCTGTGGAACTTTGCTGACCTGATTGATCGCGCCACCGGTCGAGCCACGGCCGAAGTATAGGTGAGGACGGTCCTTTTAGAACCTCAATCGATTCGAGATTGAATATATCGCGAAAATACGAGCCCTGATCGCGAACCCCGTCAATGAAAAGGTCGTTCCTCGCGTTATAGCCTCGCAACGTCAAATTGTTGCCCTGAGCGCCGCCCTTCGCCTGCTTGGAAACTAATACCGGGTACACTGCGCAACGCATCGTGGAAGCTAGCAGCTCCGCGTTCCTGCATTAATCGTTGCGGTATCACGGTAATCGACTGTGGCATATCCTGCAGTGGTACAGGTATTCTCGACAGGGACGATTCCGGCAGTGTAGGGGCTGCCTTGATCCTGCACCACCACAGGCGGCAGGGTGATCGGTTCCTCTTTTTTCGGCTCCGCCGCGCCTGCGTGGCTTGCCAACGCAAAGCTGAAAGCCATCGCCTTGCCAACTCCTTCGCCCGCGGCAAGACAGAGTTTTTGGAACGCCGTCTTGCCCTTCTTTCTTTCGATCGCACGCTTTTGTTGCCGACTCATCTCATCCTCCATAGTGTTTGGGTTGCTTGATTGGCTGGCTTTCCACGTCCGGAGGAGAGGATGGCTGGCTTCGTCATAAACATTATTTCGTCAAAATTAGCTTGCCGTTTCTGGTGATGCGCAGGTTGTATTCCTCCTTTTGGTGCACGATGACGATCTCGCTGTTGCCTTGAAACAAGTGATTGCTTTCGATGCGCGGCTTTGGGCCGGAAGGGGCCGGCAGACTCGGTGTGACCGTTTGTTTGATAGCGAAATTCACAAGCGTTTTGCCCATGGTCTTTCCTAGTGCAGTTCGAACTTCACCGGTAACATCACCCAGACCGACACCGCGTCTTTGCCCCGGCGAGCCGGCTCGAAGAGCCATTTTTTGACCGCGTCCATCGCGGCGAAATCGAGATCCCGGAAGCCGGCTGACTGTTCGACCACCACTTCGCCGACCCGGCCATTCTCCAAAACACGCACGCGCAACGTTGTTACTCCCTGAACACCCGCTCTTCTGGCGGACTCGGGATAGCGCGGCTTGACTTGGTAACCGCCGAGCGGGCGAGCGAGACCCGATAATGCTTCGCCGGAGCCCGCGCCGCCGCCGGTGCCGTCGCCCTTGGCGCCTCGACCCAATCCCGACGCGCCTGTGCCGCCGCCACCGCCGGCCACGCCGCTACCGCCGACCACGCCCACGTCGCCCTTGCCGAAAAGATTGCCGGCGCCGGCGGCGCTGCCTTCGGCTTCCGCGGCGCGCGCGCCGACATTCCATCCAGCCTTGGCGGCGCCGGAGTTATCCGGCAGCGAGGCGAGCGGCTGTTCGACCGGTTTCTCTTTGATCTCTTCCTTGGTGTTGCCGGTTGGCGGCAGCGGGCTGGTTTCGAAATCCGGTTTGGATATAAGCTTCGGCGCGGTGATATTTTGCAGCCTGGGTTTGGGCGCTGGAGGAGGCGGAGGCGGTGGGACTTCGACTTTCTTCGGTTCCTCGACGCGCGCCACATCCACCAGCTCAATGGGAACCATGGCGGGTTTAATCGGTTTGGCGTGCATCACCAACGCAGCCAACGGAATTATTCCCAAATGAATCAACGACGACGCAGTGAATGAAGATACCAACCAGCGCTCGTTCATTTTTTCTGCTCCTTCGGTTTGACCGCGATGGCCATCTTTGCCACGTTGGCGCCGCGGGCGATGTCCATGACTTCGACCACTTGGCCGTGCTGAACGCCGTCGTCGGCGTTGATGACGACCAACATCTCGGCATTCTTCGCAAGTTGCTGGCTCAAAGCTTCACCGAGAGCCGCTTTGTCGATCGCTTGCTGGTTGAGAAACAACCGGCCGTCTTTATCAATCGTGATCGCCGCGCTCTCGGCGGGCGCCTGCTGGCCGGACGCCGCCTTGGGCAGATTGACCGGCATGCCTTTGAACTGGGTCATCGACAAGGTCGAGATCATGAAAAATACCAGTAGAAAAAAGATCGTGTCGATCATCGGGATGATCTCGATGCGCGCTTTCTTGATACTGCGGCGTTGAATGCGCATTAATGCTTCCCCGCATGTTCATGCAGCAACAATTCCAGCGAGGAGCTGAAGTGCTCCATGCGGTCCATTTCGCGCTCGACCTTGGCGGTGAAGTAGTTGTAGGAGACCAGGGTCAAGATCGCGATCAACAAGCCGGTGGCAGTGGCGATGAGCGCTTCCGCGACTCCGCCGGTAATGGCGTGGGGTTGCCCCATGCCCGCTTCCGACATGACATCGAAGGAGCCGATCATGCCGACGACGGTGCCGAGCAATCCGAGCAGAGGGGCAAGCGTCACGATGGTGTCGAGAATTCCGAGGCGGCTTTTGAGCACGGGAATCTCGGCCTGCGCCAGAGCTTCCATTGCCTTCGCCGGCGCGGGATTGCGGTGCGCGATACCCGCCGCTAAAACCCGCGCGATTGGCTGGCTGGAGGTCTTGCCCAGTTTTAAGAGCTTGTTCGAATTCGCCCTTTTCGACCAATGACAAGATTTGATCCAGGACATCTTTGGTTTTCAGTTTGGCCCAAAACACAAACCGTTCGATGGTGAGCGCGAGTGAGATCAAGGAGCAAGCGAGCAGCGGGATCATGACGATGCCGCCTTTGATGATGATTGCAATAAATGCCGACATGACTATTGGACCAGACCTTTCTTTAACTCGATGTGATTTTCCGTATCAGTTAGGTCGCTACCTTCGGCGACGCTTTGCATGGCGAGACCAAGCTCGCGCAGGTCGTCACGGGCGATGTGCAGGACGACGCTGCCGTAGTGAAAGTGGGCGGTGTCCTGACTACAGTTGCAAAGCGAGACCGACCATCTGCCCTGGGGTGATTTGATGCCGTACATTTAGATTGACCTCCGTAAACAATAAAAATGCCCGTAATTTTGCCGATATTTTTTCGGCAAAATCCGGGCTCTGGATTCTAGATCGCTGGCCGCTAATTATGTTCGTATATCGAAATCAATAATATTTGTCAACTCTAAGTAAAATTATTAGTCGATACTAAATATTACTCTTTAAGTAACTGAACATTAAAACTTAATTAGCTTTCAATCAAGTGCCATGGCTTCTCGATTATTGGCTCTATTCTGAGATTTCAAAAGCGCCCAAACCGAGCGGAATTACAACGCGCCGTTTGCAGCGGCGGCATTTGATTTCCACTCCATTCGGCACCAGCCGGGCGACCAAGCTGCCGCAATGGCAACGAAGCGCATCGCCGTCCTGAGTCACCGTCTCCGCCGTTTCCTGTTCGCCTTGCCTTGGAACACGCATTTAAGCCACTGCCTTTTTTCGTTCATGCGCCATCCATAGCGAGGTAGCTATAAATATGCAGACCAATAGTCCCTGGGCTGCCAGGGTTTCCATGGTCGGATAGATGCCCAACAGCGGCACCGCCGGCGGAAAATCGAGCGGTGTTGCCGGAACCCAGCCGGCCGCCTGCAATTGATTGATGCCGGTGCCGGCGAAGATGAAGGCCATGATGTAGAGCAGTGTGCCGGTGACGCCGAAGAAGTATTTTAGCGGTATGCGCAGGCCGAGCTTGAAGATCGCAAAGGTAGCCGCGAGCAGCGCGGCTACGCCTGCGGCGAATCCGCCAAGGATGGCTTGGTGGCTATTTTCATTCTGTAACCAGAGCGCCTGATAGAAGAGCACGACCTCGAAGGCCTCGCGATACACAGCGAAAAAAGAGATGCCGACCAGTCCGAAGATACTTTTGCGCGAAAGTACGTTTTGGACTTTGTCTTGAATAAACGCCTGCCACCGTTTAGCCTCGGTCCGGGTGTGCAGCCAATAGCCGACATAGAACAGCGCCGCCGCGGCGAAGATCGAGATGAATCCTTCCATGCTTTCACGGTGCTGGCCGCTGAAAGTCAGCACGGTCTGCGCGGCGAGCCAGGTGAGGAAACCGGCGGCCACCGCCAGCATCCAGCCGAAATGGATGTAACGAATCGATTTTGTCGCGCCCATCACTCGCAGCATGGCGATGATCGCGGCGAGAATCAGCGCCGCCTCTAGTCCTTCGCGTAAAATGATCAGGGCCGAATTCAAGAATGCGTAATAACCGGAGAAATCATCGCTGCTGGCCAACATCTGTGCCGCCTGGTCGAGCTTGGCTTCGATCTCGGCGTGTTGTTTTTGAATCTCCTCGGCGGAAACTCCCTGCCGGATCGAATTGCGAAACTGCGTGAACTGGGCCTCGAGAGATCTTCCCAAGGCCGCATCCTTGGCGAACAGCGCCGGCTCGGCCATCTCGAAGCCGTCAAGGTAGGCCTCGATGGCTTTCTGGTAAGCTTTTTCCTTATCGCCTTTGCTGTATATCTCAGCGGCTTCGCCGAGCAGGGTGCGAGCGATCAACAATGGATCGCTCGATTTTTTCTCTAGAAGCCCGCGCCTGAGGTAGGCGAGAATGTCGTTGTGCGGCGCGTTGGGAAAACTCGTCTTGATTTTATCGGATAGCTCGTTGTCTGAAGAAGTTGCCAAGGTGGCGACGCCTGCGAGGGTGGCCGGCAGCGACTTGCCTTTCAGCCAGGACTCTCCGGCAGCTGCTGTTTCAGCGGGAAAACGTAGCGCCATAACATAGAAGGCGACTTGCCAGCGTTGCTCGTCCGGCAGCGCGGCGAAGGAAGCCATCGCCGTTTTGTCGATGCCGAACGTGGTCGTGTTATAGACTTTAAAAGGCGAGAGTCCGGCCATGAAGTCTGCGTCGGTAAAATTGGCCGGCGGCGGTGTTTTTGGATTCATCGACTCGCGGCCGGGGCCGTCGCCTCTGCCGCTCTCGCCATGGCACTGAGCGCAATTCTGCATGTAGATCAGTTTCGCGCCCTCGTAGTTCGGCAGAGCCTTGGGGTAGGTGACGATGTTATAGGTTTTGATCAAGCGGTCCTTGATCTGCTGGGCCAACTGCGGCACTGCATCCTCGCCGGTTTTCTGCTGTATGTGGCTTGCCAGCGCTCGCAGATCTTTTTCGATGCCCGCTTTATCGCCTTCGGCGGATTTCAATTGGCTGAACAGCTCCAAGCTGCGCGCCGAGAACTCGCTCATCTCCGTGTACTCGGCGTCACTGACGACTTTCCCGCCTTGCACGGCGTTGCGATAGTCGCCGCCGATGTAATCGATTAGCGCTAAAATACGCTTGGCTTCATCGCCGGCAGCGAATGCGCCGGTGACGGTTAGGAAAACAAGTCCAATGGCGAACAGGAGCCGATCTGAACTTTCGATTGTGGCGGAATCGTAGCCGGGGAGGAACCCATAGTGTTCGTATATGGAAGGGGAAGCGACCTGAAAAAGTTACTATCCGCCAATCGTGGTTCGGCCTGCCGTTTGCGCCGGCTCAAGTAAAGTGCTCGTGGTCATCTCGGATCCCTGGTTCGGCTAGACAGCAGAGTCCTGACTGCGAGCCACATGCGTTGCGCTGGCTCGAATTGGCGATCTGGCGCGACAGTAAAATCAGCGGCAACAGCGCGATGGCGACCATCAGCAGCGCCGGCAGGGCGGCTTCGGCGATGCGCTCGTCCTTTGCCAAGTTGTAGGCCTCCACCGCTAGGGTGTCGAAATTAAACGGCCGCATGGCGAAGGTCGCCGGTAATTCTTTCATAACGTCGACGAATACGAGCAGCGCTGCGGTGGCGATGCTGCTGCGCATGATCGGCATGTGCACCCGCACCAGGGTGCGGCCGGGTGAAAGGCCAAGGCTGCGCGCGGCATCGTCCATCGACGGAGTCACCCGTGTCAGCCCGGCTTCGGCCGTTTGAAACGCCACGGCGAGAAACCTGACGAGATAGGCATAGATGAGCGCCGTGACCGAACCGGTTAAAATCAATCCGGTGCGCACGCCAAACTGTTGGTAAATCCAGGCGATCAAAGCGTTGTCGAGCTTGCCCAGCGGTAGAAGAATGCCTACCGCGATCACCGCGCCTGGCAGGGCATAGCCGAGCACAGCCAGGCGATTCGCTGCTTGTACCAGCGGGCTCTTCACTGTCCTTGCCGCATAAGCCAGCAGCATGGCGACGACGACGGCGGCAATCGCGGCGATGCCAGCTAAAATAAACGTGTTGGTAATCAGTCCGGTGATGCGCGCGCCAAATTGCACCTGCGGATCGGTCAGGGCCAGTTCAAGCAGAATCGCCGCCGGCACCATGAAACCGAATGCGATCGGTATGGCGCATAGCGCGAATGCGCCCATAGCCTTGGCGCCGCCAAGCCGTTGCGGGGTTATGGGTGTGCGGTTGCTGGTATAGCGCGCATCGCCGCGGTGCATGCGCTCTAGGGCGAGCATTGCGAGCACGAACACGAGCAGGCAGGTAGCGAGCTGGCCCGCGGCGACCGAATCGCCAAGGGAGAGCCAGGCGCGGTAGATGCCAGCGGTAAAAGTATTCACGGCAAAATACGAGACGGTGCCGAAATCAGCGAGTGTCTCCATCAGCGCCAAGGCGACGCCGGCGACAATCCCGGTGCGCGCCAGAGGCAATGACACATGCCAAAATCTTCCCCACGCGCCATAGCCGGCCAGTTGGGCGGCCTCATAGCTGCTGCGTGACTGTTCAAGGAAGGCGCCGCGCGCCAGCAGGTAAACATAGGGATAGAGCGCGAGCGACAGCATGGTCGCGGCGCCCGGCAATGAGCGGATTTCCGGAAACCAGTACTCGCGCACCCGCCAACCGGTGAATTCGCGCAGTATGCTTTGCACCGGTCCCGAGGTCTGGAGCCAATCGGTGTAAGCATAGGCCATGACATATGCGGGGATCGCCATTGGCAACACCAGCGCCCATTCTAGGACGCGTCGGCCAGGGAATTCATAGGCGGTAACCAACCACGCGGAGAGCACGCCGCAGCAAACAACTCCCGCGGCGACCAGCACTAGCAGCAGGAAAGTGTTGGCGATGTACTCGGGCAGGACAGTCGATATCAGGTGCTCCCAGGTCGCCTCGCTGGGCAGAAAAATGTTCCAGACGACCGCAGCAATCGGCGCCACCACCAGGGCGGCGGTTATCAATGACACCACGCCAAGAGCACCGATCCGCGGCACGGTGATGTCGCTGATGGCCTTCGAGCGCAAAGCAGCGGCAATCGTTGTCATGGTGTCAGTTGTCAGTCAGTTGGTGCTAAGGTTAAGGCTTCATTTCCAGCCGACCTGGTCGGCCAGTCGCTGGGCCGCCGCCTGGGTCTTGCCCAAATCTGCCAATGGCAACGGCGTCGGTCCTAAACCGGCCGAAAGTCTCGAGCTGGGGATTGGCCAGCTTCACGCCCTTGACGGTGGGCCATTCGTTGTTGCCATCGGCAAAATAAGCTTGTGCCGTGTCGCTGGCGAGATACTCGAGAAACTTCGCCGCAGCGTCGCGATTGGGGGCGTTTTTCAGTATGCCGCCGCCGGAAATGTTGACATGAGCGCCGCGATCGTTCTGATTGGGCCAAACGATGTGGACTTTTTCCACCAGCGCGCGATCTTCCGGCTTTGTCGAACGCATAAGCCGGACATAGTAATAATGGTTTGACAGCGCGATCGAACATTCACCGACGCCCACTGCGGTCAATTGGTCGGTGTCGCCGCCTCTTGGCGGGCGAGCCAAGTTGGTTGCCACGCCGCGCGCCCACTCGCGCGCCTTATCCTCGCCCAAGTGGAGGATCATGCTGGATGTTAAAGAAAGGTTATATGGGTGGCTGCTCGGGCGGGTGCAGATTTCGCTTTTCCACTTGGAATCGGCCAACTGCTCATAGCGCGCGACATCGCCGGGACTGACCTTACGCCGATCATAGGCGATAACCCGAACCCGCGATGAGAAGCCGAACCAGTTGCCATTGGGATCGCGAAAGTGAGCGGGGATGCGCTTAGCCAGCAGTTCCGACTTGAGCGGCGCGAAGATGCCCGCCTGCTCCGCGCGCCACAGCCGGGCGACATCGACGGTCAAGAAGACATCCGCCGGACTAGCGGCGCCTTCGGCCTTGATCCGTTCGAAAAGCGCGTCTTCGCCGCCTTCGATGCGATTAAGCTTGATGCCGGTGAGTTTGCTAAAGCCGGTGTAGAAAGCTTCATCGGTGGAATAATGACGGGCGGTATAGAGGTTCATGACCTTTTCTTGCGCCGTCACGGTGACACTAAAAATCGCGCTTAACCCGAGTCCAAAAATCAAGGCAAAAACCGACAAGCAACATTGCGAATACCTATGCTTCATCTCATGTCCTCCCGACAAAATTTACTTCGTCTTGGCTGTTTCAATATTTGACAAATTTAACTTCTAAAAGTTGTTCCCTGAGAAACTTTGATTGTTCGTATAGTCGAATGTTATTAGTTTGTCAAACCGCAACCTTGCCCATAAGGCACCCCTGGGAAGTGCGTATTCTGGAGTTTCAAACTGCCAACAAACGGCAAAATATCGGGGCTGGTTTTGCGCCGATGCGATGCGAGCCTCGTCGTGGAATTGCCACGGGTGCTGGCCAACACCGACTAAACGGAAGGGCTTTCGATCGTTCGTGTTCTGGAAAAAGGTGGAAACTACTCGATGGGTTCACTGCCGGCATCGGCAAAGACCACGGCGGTGGGGATATGAACGTCGATTGGCACTCGGTGTCCGACCGGCCAATGGACGGGTTTGCGTTGCTCCAAGTGGACCGCGTCGCCCGAGGGGAGACGCAGCCGGTAGAGGATTTCGCCGCCAAGAAACTCGCGCTCTTCGACGGTGGCGAGAATGCCGTCGGCTTTGGTGTTGACGGCCTCGTGGCGGATCATCACTTTGACCGGGCCGGGACGAATCTCCGATGAACAGGAGAAATTGCCAAATTCGGTCTGAACCTGTGCTCCGGATACGACGCCACCGATAAAGTCGGCGTGGCCGACGAATCCGGCAACAAATATAGTCGAAGGATTATAATAGACCTCTTCCGGTGTGCCGACTTGCTGCAGTTCGCCCTGGCGAACGACCGCCACTTGGTCGGCCATTCCGAGAGCTTCTTCCTGGTCGTGGGTGACCAGCACCGCGGCCGTTTTCATCTGGCGCAATATGCTAGCGACCTCTTTGCGCATTTGCGGCCTGAGTTCAGGGTCGAGGCCATTGAAGGCTTCGTCAAGCAAGACAACCGGCGGGCGCGGTGCTAGGGCGCGCGCCAAAGCAACCCGCTGTTGCTGACCACCCGATAATTCATGGGGATATCGTTGTGCATACGGCAGCAACTCGGTTGCCCGCAACAACTCTTGAAGGCGCTCTTGGCGCTCTTGGTTGGCAATGCCGCGCAGGCCAAACTGAATATTCTCGGTCACCGTCAAATGGGGAAACAAGGCGTAGTCCTGAAAAACCATCCCGACGCCGCGCGCTTCGGCGGGGAGCCATATCGAACCGGCGACGTCGACGACGGTGCGCTCGCCGATAAGAATCCGCCCTTCATCGGGTCGCTCGAATCCGGCAATCAGCCGGAGCAAGGTGGTTTTCCCCGATCCCGACGGTCCGAGCAGTGCTAGAATCTCACCTGAATGGACTTGGAGGTCGCAGCGCTTTACAGCCGGGGTGTGGTTGTATCGCTTGCTGACTTTTTCGACTTTTATGACAACCATCGGTGCTTTGCCAGGAATCAATACCTGAAACCGCTAGAGAGGTCCAGAACAGCCCGGGGAAATTCCACCTCTGAGTTCCGCAGTGAATTTCCGGACGCTGTTACATCGCGACCGTTTCGGCTGTTCTCGTGTAATCAACTTGCACTTGAACGATTCCTCCAATAGCATGCGCTACATCTGTGCAGAAACCTGTGCTCATCGTGGCCGTGCGATTCGACGGGCCCGGAGCGAGGTGAGAAAAGCGATCCGTAGTCAATTGATATATGGAAGCTCATAAAGTAACCCACGCCTTGGAGGACTATTTGAAGGCGATTTACCAGCTAGCCGAGGAGGCTCAACCGGTGATCGCCGCTCGCATCGCGGCCGAGACCGGGGTGACGCCGTCGACCATGTTCGCGACGTTGCGTCGTCTGGCTAGTGACGGTTACGTCACGATCAATCGCCGCAAGGAGATTCATCTGACCGAAGATGGACGAAAAGTCGCTGAGAGGATCGTTCGCCGCCACTTTCTGACCGAGCGTTTCCTAACCGACTTGTTGGGATTGGACTGGGTCAAGGCGCATCAGGAGGCCCATCGTTTGGAGCACGCGATTTCGCAGGAGGTTGAAGAACGTCTAGCAAAGCTGTTGAGCAACCCGACGACCTGCCCGCATGGCAACCCGATTCCCGGAACCGGTTCCGGTAAACTGCCCAAAACCGTGCCGCTCAGCGAAGCCGTGGACGGCCAACAAGTGGATCTCGACTATATTACCGAGGGCGGCGAACGGGATGTTCGCCTGTTGGGGTATTTAGAGGATCACGGACTGGTGCCAGGCGCCAAAGTACATATTATAGATGTCGCCCCATCTCTTGGCATGATGACGCTGAAAGTCGGCGACGATCAGTTTTCTCTCGGCATCGAAGCGGCGAAGAAAATCCGCGTTCACTAAATTTCGCCGCAGGGAGTGTTAGTTCGAACTTGCTTGCGCGGGGTCCTGAGTGGATGGCGGTTCCGGTTTTGTCTCGGCTCGAAGGCCGGCCAATTCGTTGGCGAGAAACTCGATCTGATCGCCGAGCGCAATATCCCGGTCGATGACGATCAATTCCTGTCCCTTGACCCGGCAGCGCCCGCTATGGGCGCGGTAGCCGACTTCGCGCAAAAGCTTCTCCATGCGCACATGAATATTCAGCTGTTTGGCGCTGACGATGAGATCCTGGAGGCGGGCTTCCTGACGATTCTTCGGTCGCTGCATTTGATCCAACTTTCCGAACGTAGACCGGAGTATCTCCTAAAGGGCGGCTTTTGTAAACTGCTGTGGCAGATTCCGTTTGAAAATAGCCCCGGCCTTGTTATCGTGCTTCCAGCCAGCGAAACATAACCGAGCGCGCCGGCGACCAGCGGTTGGATTGACGCAGAGCAAATGTAGCGGAGGGCAGCATGATCAAAAACATTTTGATTCCTCTCGACGGCTCCGAGCATTCCAAGGCGGCGCTCGATTACGCGGTCTGGCTGGCGCGCGGCTTTGACGGCATGCTGATGGGCCAGCATGTGATCGACACGGTTTCCCTCGAAGGAACGTTTTTTCACGATGTCTCCGGTTCCCTCGGCTTCGAACCCTATCTCGATTTATCGACCAAGATGCGCGAGATCTTCGATGAGCGCGGCAAGCTCGTCCTGGAAAATTTTCGCGAGATCTGCGCGGCGAAGAACATCCGCGAGCGCACCTTTCTCGACACCGGACTGATCGCCAACGAGATCTGCGAGCGGGCTAAGGTCGCCGACCTGGTGGTGATCGGCCATCGCGGCGTCAACGAAGGTTTTACCGCCGGCATGCTCGGCTCGACCGCCGAAACGATCATCCGCAAATGCCCGCGGCCGATCTTTGTTTCGACAGAGCGCTTTAATACCATCGCCAACCCGCTGTTGGCCTATGATGGCAGCCAGCGGGCGAGTTCGGCGATGGAATCGGCGGCGGAGTTTTGCACGGTGCTCAAACTGCCGCTTACCGTGCTGACCATCGCCCGCGAGGAGGAGGCGGCGCAGGCGATCTTGCAACAGGCCAAGGCCTATCTCGGTTCCTATGCCATCGACGTCAAGTACGAGATCGCGCGCGGCTATCCCGAACAAAAAATCATCGAGTATCTGGTCAATCTCAAATACGACCTGCTGTTCATCGGCGCCCACGGCCACCGGCGGATCATTAAGATGGTGCTCGGCAGCACGACTGAGTATGTCCTGCGCAATGCGCCTTGCCCGGTGTTTCTAAATAGATAACAGCCGTTCAATGTTTCACGGGTTCAACGGTTCAAGGTTTCGGAATTATGAAGTTTATTGCTGCTGCGGTGCAGATGTTGGCCACCGACGACAAGGCGGCCAATTTGGCCGAGGCTGAACATTGGTTGCGCGACGCGGCGCACCAAGGCGCGCGGCTGGTGGTCCTGCCGGAAGTTTTTATCTGGCGCGGCAACAAGAAGTTAGAAAGAGCCTGCGCCGAACCGATACCCGGACCGACTTCCAACCGGCTTGCCGAGCTGGCGCGTGAGTTGAATATTTACTTGCTCGGCGGTTCGATCCTCGAAGAAATTCCGGCTAGCCCAAAAGCCTACAACACCAGCCTGCTCTTCGATCCTGCGGGAAATCTACTCGCAAGCTATCGCAAGATTCATCTCTTCGATGTCGACTTGGCCAATGGCGTGTCGCTGCGCGAGTCGGAGAGCCGCGCTCATGGCGGCGATGTCGTGGTCGCGCCGACCGAGCTTGGCACCCTGGGCTTATCGGTTTGCTACGATCTGCGCTTTCCCGAGCTCTACCGTCGATTAGCCGACCAAGGCGCGCAAGTAATCTTTGTTCCCTCGGCATTCACCGCGTTCACCGGTCAAGCGCACTGGGAGACTCTCTTGCGCGCCCGCGCCATTGAGAACCAAGCGTACGTAATCGCCGCCGATCAATTCGGCAAAAGCGCCAAAAGCTTCGAATGCCACGGCCATTCAATGATCGTCGATCCCTGGGGAACGATTCTCGCTGAGTTGCCAGATGGGCCAGGTTTGATCACAGCCGAAATCGATTTCGATCACCTTGCCAAAGTGCGCGCCGAGCTACCGGCGCTGCGAGCATCGCAAGTTATTCTGAGTTCCACGCTTAAAAATTCATCACGGCGCTGCTCAAGAAACCATCATTTGCCTTCGTTTTGTTGCTTCTCGCCGCTAACAGCTCGAGGAATCCCCGCGATTCTAATGAGTTGATGTAAGAGTTAAGTTATAGCCCATATTGGCACGGAGAGTGCACGCTACCCTGCGATTGTGGAATCGCTAACGCTTCAAATTTTTGGTTTGACGGATTCAATTACCGTCGCCGGTTAACACCATTCTTACGTCCCGCAGATGCAACAAGCTTCAGCGACTATGCTCAGCGTCAACGGCGCCAATCCGTCGCCGCTGATCGCTTCACTGCAAGAAATTCATGCGAAATACGCCGACAATTTTAGCGGTAAAGTAGCGACCTATATCCCCGAATTGGCCAAAGCTAACCCAAAGCTGTTTGGCATCGCGCTGGTTACCGCCGACGGGCAAATCTACCAAGTCGGTGATGCCTGCCATTCGTTCACGATTCAATCGATCTCGAAGCCCTTTGTCTATGGCTTGGCGTTGGAAGATCACGGTGCGGATTACGTTTTGACCAAGGTTGGGGTTGAGCCGACGGGCGAAGCCTTCAATTCCATTGTGTTCGATGAGCGCAATAACCGCCCGTTCAATCCGATGGTCAATGCCGGAGCCATCGCCACCACCGCTTTGATCAAAGGCGAGAGCGCCGAGCGGCGGCTAGACCGCGTGCTTAAAAAATTTACCGACTTGGCCGATCGTTGCTTAGCGATCGACCATGACGTCTATCTTTCGGAATCCAAGACTGGCCACCGCAACCGCTCCATCGGCTATCTTGAGCTCAGTGCCGGCATGATCGATGGGCAAGTTGACGAGCATCTCGATTTGTACTTTAAGCAGTGCTCGATTTTGGCCAGCGCGCGGGATCTCGCCGTGATGGCAGCGACACTGGCCAACGACGGCGTCAATCCGTTGAGCGGCAAACGGGCGCTGCAATCGGCCTATGTCAAGAACGTTTTGAGCGTGATGCATAGCTGTGGCATGTACGATTATACCGGCGAATGGACCTACCGCATCGGTTTGCCGGCTAAGAGCGGTGTGAGCGGCGGCGTCATCGCGGTTCTTCCCGGCCAGTTTGGCATCGGCATATTCTCTCCATTACTCGACGATCAAGGCAACAGTTGCCGTGGCATTCAGGTTTGCGAAGAGCTTTCAGCGCGCTTCAAGCTGCACATGTTCGGCGCCCGCACGACTACCGGGGTTTGCCTGCGCCGGAGTTATCGGGCCGCCACCGTGCGCTCGATCCGCCAAAGGGGCAGCGTCGAGCAGGCGATCCTCGATCGCAAGGGTCAGGCGGATTTGTGTCTATGAACTCCAGGGAACTCTTTTCTTTGGCGCCTTAGAACAGGTGTTTCGCAAGCTCGCCACGGAATTGGCAACCCTTGAGTACCTCATCCTCGACGTTAAGCGAGTGATGGGAATCGATGAATGCGCCTTGACGTTGGTGGTCCAGTTGAACGTCTGGCTGGCGACCCAAGGCAAGAAGCTCATCTTCGCACATCTCGCGCCGCGCTTCGCAGATACGCTTAAGCGAAGTCCTGATTATGTCTGGACCGATAGAAGCTTTTTCGGCGATACCGACACCGCTCTGGAATGGTGCGAAAATCGTTTGCTCGCGCAAGAGCAGCCCCGGCCTGTGGCCGAAATTCTTCGCGTGCCGCTCAGCGCGATGAATATTCTTGCCGGTTTCGCCGCTCAAGAAACCGCCTTGCTCGAAACCATCGTCGAGGAGGTTTACTACGCCCAGGGCGAAACCATCATTCGCGAAAACGATCGTGCTGACGACCTTTTTCTCCTCGCTGCCGGCACGGTTAGCGTCTACCTTCGACTCACCGATGGTAATCGGCGACGGCGGGTGAGCACGATCACGCCGGGTCTAGCTTTCGGAGAGCTTGCCTTATTAGACGGTGGCGAGCGCTCCGCCGACGTGATCGCCGACGAGCCGGCGCTGTGTTACGTGCTGCCGATCGCCAAGTTCAGGGCGCTCGCGAGCAACCATCCGGCGATCGAGACCAAACTTATTTTCAATATCTGCCGCGAACTCTCCGCTCGTCTGCGGCGCGCGGATGCGGAAATTCGCTCTCTGGCGGAATAGCACGGGGCACAACGGCCGGTTAAAAACACCGTGAGTACGGCGGTAAGATGTTGCCGCGCTCGCCGATGGCGTGATTCCAGCTAAAGCCGATCTCGATTATCCGGGAATATGCGCGGTCAATCCCAACGGAGGCATCCGTAGAATCGCGCAGGAGTGGTGACACTTTGACGCTGAGCAAAATTTCACGGGGGAGGCGTTCATGAAATGTCTCCTCGTATCGGATCTGCACTACGCTCTCAAACAATATGACTGGGTAACCAACGTCTCGAAAGATTTTGACGTCGTCGTGATCGCGGGCGACCATCTCGATATCTCATCGGCGGTCGAGGCGCGGGCGCAAATCGTTGTGATTCTGACTTACCTGAAGCGCCTCCACAGCAGGACCAAATTGATCGTCTGCTCGGGCAATCACGATCTCGATTCGCTCAACGCGCCGGTGAGAAGGTGGCGAAGTGGATCACGAAGGTTCGTCAATTCGGCGCGCCCACCGACGGAGACAGTCTTTCCGTTGACGGTGTCTTGATTACCATCTGCCCGTGGTGGGACGGTCCGCAGACGAGGGAGACCGTAGGCGCTCAATTGGCGCGCGATGCCGAAAAGCCGAAGCAGCAATGGATTTGGGTCTATCATGCGCCGCCAGACGAGTCGCCGACGAGCTGGGGCGGGCAGAAGCATTTCGGTGACGCCGAGTTGGTGCGTTGGATCAAACAATACCAGCCGGACATCGTCCTTAGCGGTCACATCCACCAGTCTCCGTTTCGTCAAGGCGGGTCGTGGGTGGACCGGTTGGGCTCGACCTGGGTGTTTAATCCTGGACGACAGATAGGCCCCGACCCTACGCATATCGTTTTCGACACCACGGAGCGGATGGCGCTGTGGTTCTCGCTGGCTGGCGCGGAAGTCGTCCACCTGGACCAACCCTTCAATCGCCCCGTGGCTGAACTCACGGAATTGCCAAGCTGGTTCAAATAGTCGTATTCGGGTCGCGGTCTGAGCCTGGACTACACTCTTCGACTTGTTGGTTGACAAGGGTCTCCAGCACCTCATCGACCATGCCGAGATGGTCTTGGCGATCCTCAAACTGTTTCTTTAAGTCAACGAGATAGGTGGTGACGCTGTATAATCTCTGAGCCAGGAGTTGGGCGAGTTGGTAGGTGATATCGGTGTGCGATTGGAGAAACTCCGCCGCGCGCTCGACCACGTGCATCCGCGATGGCGTAAGCGTTCTGACGGTAGCGGTATGAGGAATATCGAGGAGAATAGACATCTCACCAAAGACCGCGCCAGGCTCGGATGCAGTCGTTATTTGAAAATCGCCCTTCAGCACTTCGATCTCCCCCTCGATGAGTATATAGAGAATGCCGCGCTTCTCCTTTTCGACCAGGAGCACTTCACCGGGGCCGAAGGTCCGTTCAGGAAGCCCTTGGCAATAACTCAAAATTGTCCGCATCGCCGTACCTCCGCAAGGCGGCAATATACAATCAATGGCAATGAGAATCGACAGGCCGCCGACGTGATCGCCGGCGGCCGGCGCTTGTAGGGCGCGAATCATCACGCCCTCATGGCGGTTATCTGAGAGGAACCTTTCCCCACCTCGAATGAAGCCAGACCCACTGCTCAGGCACCGTGCGAATGGCGGATTCCAGGCGATCGTTGAACAGCGCCGTCAATGCCGGGATATCGATTTTAGAATCGCCGGTCGGCGTATAGTAGACGCGGTTGAAACTCAGTTTGTGCAGTTTCTGGCGGCGATGATGCCAGCAGAAAATCACTGGGGCTCCCGTGCGCAGCGCGATCGCTGCCGGGGTCGTCGGCGTGAAAGCCGGACGTCCGAAGAACGGCAAATAATCTCCTGCGGTTCTGGTGTTCTGGTCGATCAAGAAGGCCATCAAGCCGTTGCGCCGTAAAACGCTCAAGATGCTTTTACCCGCGTTTGTCTCGTCGCGCCAGACGATGCGCAACCCATGCTCGGTTCGCCACTTTTGCAGCCAGCGGGTTACGCGGGGATCGTAAGACGGCTTGGCGATGGTTGCGATCGGATAGCCGGCCGCGGCGATGGCTTGGCCAAAGAGTTCCCAATTGCCGATATGTCCGGAAATCATCACCGCGCCTTTTCCTTCCGCCAGCGTATCATCGAGCACTCGCCGCGCCTCGTCATCTAGTTTGGGCATTGAGCGGTGTAGGCGGGATAACTCCCAGAGCGATTCGGCGAAATGAAGGAACATGCGCCGGGTGATTATCACCGCGTCGAGCTCGGGTAAAACCGCGGTTATCTGTGTGCGCGCGCGCCGCGCCGCGCTGACAAAAATATGCGGTGCCAGATAACCGACCAGGCGCAGAAAACCGCGCAGCGGCAATACTCGGGCGGCGGCAAATCCCAGCCGCATCAAGCCGTATAGCGCGTCATTCTTTAGGCGCTGGCGCCAACCCCAGCGACTGCGATCTTCTTTCGTTGTTATCACGGTCAAACATTAGCACGGCTTAGCCGAACCTCATAATTAAGGTAAGCATGATCAGCTATAATTTAAGAGTCCGTTTCAATCAACGACGACGCCGGCTTGGCGAAGTCGCTCCGCGATGATTTTCTTGCCGAGGGAACGGTCGATGAAAAAAACTACTGGAGGGTTAAGCGGCATCGAGCCAGAGCTCGCAGCGGATCGCCTCTTCGATTTCCGATCTCGAGCGGCCATAGTCCTCCGCCAATCCAATTCTCGTTACCGGTGTTGTAGGGCGGGTCTGCGATTTTTTCGTAAATAAGGAGCGGCTCTCTAGTTATATGCGATCGCTTGGTGAACTCGCACGGCTTGCCTGTGTACCAGGTCCGCATGTCGCCGGTCGAAACGATCGGTCTTTCCGTGTCGAAGACTGGAACCAGAGACTCGTGTTCTCCGTGATGATGCTCTCCCACATATGCTGAACAACTTTGCTCATATTGAGCGTTACCACTAGCCGGCGCCGAACGTCGTCCTGATTGAAGAGCGGCGAGTCGATTTGAATCTTGCCGGATCGCGACAAACTCTTCCATCACGCCGAATGAGCTGCGCCAGCAGATATTCTTTGTTGCCCTTCCAGCTCGGCTTCATCTGATCGAAGATGCCGCTGCGCTGTCTCGAAGGCGATCTTTTGCCAGCGAAATTTCTTGCCAAGCTCTTCGAGATCGATCTCGGAAAGTTTCGTGACGTCCGGCTTGCCTCGACGATCGGCGCGACTTCGGCCAAGCGTCGGCGTCTTGAGCGCATCCAACTCCAGCGGTTTGACCTTCGTCGAAATCCAGTTTGAGTTCTTGCCGGATGTTCCGGAAGATTTCGCTTTGGTGTTAACGTTATGTGCGTGTCATTATTATTGATGCGGGAAGATCACCCGGAATTCAAGGTCGTGTAGGTGCACGTTCGGATGATTCGCCCGCCGCTTGCCCTTGTGCGCGTACTGCTCGATGAGCTTTTTCTTCGCTTTGCTCGTCGGCTTCTTTGCCTTGGCCATTTCCTCTCCCCAATAGCGGTTTGGAGTCGATGTGCAGCGTTCGCTCCGGGTCGCACAGTTCGTCGATGCGAATCTTCTTGTGGTCGAAGGCGTACTTGACCCGCGCCGCCGTCTCGGTGCGGTTGGCAACCGTGATCATCACCGGCGGCGTTCGAAGCCCTGCTGCCTTCCATGCTTTCGCCGTTTCCAGCCAGTCCTTGCCGAGCAGGTAGTAGCCGTTGGTCACGAGGTCCGGCAGCGGCTCGTGCTGCTTCCGCCTTGCGATTGAGGTCGTCTTTGACGTCGTCGTCGTAGATGTGGTAGAGCTTCGACTTGTAGGTCTTCGCGTCCGGCACGCCGTCGTCGCGCACCACGACGCGCGGCGTCTTGACCAGACCCGGATTCGATCGCGTCGTTCAGACCGAAGTCGCTGACGATCCAGTCGAACAGCGCTTCCTCGGAGCTTTTCTTGCCCGACGGCGCGAAGGGCGTCGCCGAGAAGTCGTAGCAGGTGAGGATGCCGCGCGCCTGGTGGATGCGGTCCAGGCCGCCGACCCATTTGGTCGCTTCCTCGATGTCTTCCTTCTTGACGCCTTTGACCTTCGACTCCGCCGGTATCCGCCAGGCGTGGTGCGCTTCGTCGTTGATGACGACGATGTTGCGCGCGCTCGCCAGCTCGCCCAGCACCTCACGCACATAGGCTTCGTCGCTCTTCGCGCCGCGCTTGTCGACGCTCTTCTTCTTGGCGATCTGATCGTCCGTCTCCCAGTTGAGCGTGTGCCAGTTGCGGACCAGCACCTTGCCCTGCCGGAGCTTGTCCAGCAGCGCCGCCGGAACGATGTTGAATTCGTCGTAGTAGTTGCCTGTGCCTGCCGGCTCAGCACCTGCAAGCCGGCTCTTCACCGTCAGCCCGGCGCGACGACGAAAACATGCTTCGAGAATCGCGCGTCCTGCGGATAGGTGACCTTGTTGAGCACCTGCCAGGCGATCAGCATCGCCATGACGATGGTCTTGCCGGAACCGGTCGCCATCTTGGCGCAGAGCCGCGTGAACGCGCCGCCGTCGGACGGAATGTCGATGCCGACTTTCTCGGCCGCCGGCGCCTCAGTCAGCCAGATCAGCGTCTCGATGGCTTCCAGCTGGCAGAAGAAGAATCGGCGATGTTCGCG
Source organism: uncultured delta proteobacterium (assembly GCA_963760795.1). GTDB lineage: Bacteria > Desulfobacterota > Binatia > UBA9968 > UBA9968 > DP-20. Next base: position 124,579 of record CAVXEP010000012.1, on the reverse strand, counting down.
ACTCTTCGGGATTGTTCCAGTGCTCGAGCAGGCGCTTGGTGATGCCGGTCACCCCCGGATAGCCCGCCTCGCGCCAGGCCTTCACCCGCGGGCGAATCTGGTTGACCAGCGGGATCTCAACGAAGATGCCCGGGTCGTCGAAAGCCTTGGAGCTTTGCGACGCGATGACATACCCTGCCGGCCGCCGTGCCTTCGTTCAAGTCGAAAGGTCCGCGCTCTCGCGATCGTAGCTCCAGTAGCTGCTGACGGCTCTTCGTACGGCGAGTTGATGATCAGGTGGTCGATGGTGGTCTTGCCCCGTCATTCAACGCTCGATGATTCTTCAGACTCTCGATGCCGCGGTCATCGACGATCTTCACCGCGACACGCTGGTGCTTGCCCGGCTCGAAAGGGCAGCGACACTGTGCCGCGATAGGCTTCGATCAGCTCTTCGTCGATCTCGGCCTTGGCTGCCGCAGTGCTGTTTATCATTTGGGTGCGCAGGCAATAGCTTCTCAGATGCAGCCTTTTTCTCGGTACGCGGACTAATGACGGCCGGTCAGCCGTACCGGCCTAGACTAACTGCGGATCGAGATGCGGATTGTAGGTGCAAATCTACTTGCCGCTCTCATTATCCGTCGCCGACGTAACCAAACCCACCGGTGGATTATCAACTCGCTGCCGGCCCTTGTGGGCGTACTGATCAATCGGCTTTTTCTTCGCGTTGCTCGTCGGTTCTTCGCCTTCGCCATTTATTCTCCAGACAAGTCTCGGCTTACGGTTGCGTTGCCACAGGAATGGCAAGGCTTAAGACTCACTCGATGTTGTTTTCTTCGCAGTACCGGGCGATCGTTCAACTCTTCGCGCTAACGCTGCATAGCTTTCTTCTCGGCATTGTTGTCCTCGCTTCGGTTCCCCAGGTCTTGGATAGACGGGGGATTATCGACCGGCACGCGAGAGTCGACTGGCTGCGCTGCACGATCCGTTCTCCGCCTCGCCAACTTCCTCTGTAACTTTCGAGCAGTTATAGCGAACGATTTGGACTGACCCGCCAGTGACTGGCGATTCGTCGTTCGTGGTGCGGTGATGTGATCGAGCATCGCCGCGGTCCGCGTGCGCCATTTCACTTGCGAAGAGGCAAAGCGCTTCTGGTAAACTTTACTGTGAGTGGGCGCGGCGATGTCCGCGCTGAAAAATTGCTGCGCTGCTTGAACGGACGTCTTACGCAGTTTCAACCTGCATAGATATTAGGCTGCGCGCTTAATTTCTGGGCAGCGTACGCCGTCTATAAGTTTCTGCCGGCATCTCACCCGCGCTTCATTACGCTAGCAATTTCGGCACGTAACGTCAGCCGCTCGTTGGATGTCAGCGCTTGGCACCACGGTTGCTGTAAGTGCTTTCGAAGCCAAACGTTTGGGGTCGTTTATTGTCGGACGGTAAATAGCAAAGGAGTTTTTATGAAAATGGTCGAAGCGATCGTCAAGCCGTTCAAGCTTGACGAGGTGAAAGAAGCGCTCACCAAAGCGGGGATTCAAGGCATGACCGTGGAAGAGGTCAAAGGCTTTGGCCGGCAAAAGGGCCACACTGAGCTTTACCGCGGCGCGGAATACTCGGTGGATTTTTTGCCGAAAGTCAAAATTCAAATCATCGTGCCCGACGATAAGGCTGCGGAGGTGGTGCAGGTGATTACGGACGCAGCCAAGACCGGCAAGATCGGCGACGGCAAGATTTTCGTCAGCAACGTCGAGGAAGTGATCCGCATCCGGACCGGGGAAAAGGGGGCCGACGCGGTCTGACTAGGGGTGAATTCTTAAGCAAGGAATTTAAGCAGGAGGAGAAAATGAAAATCGGCGAAATAAACATACGAAAATTGACTGGCGCGCTAGCGCTAGGGACGTTATTGGTGACCGGCCTGTCGTTCGCGCAGGATGCTCCTGCGCCTGAGCCAGCCAAAATCGAAGCACCGGCCGCGACGCCGGCTGCTGCTGACGCGGCCCCGAAGAAAGAAGACCCGGCTGCGGCGCCGGCACAATTCACGCAGGGCATGCTGGAGCAGATCGGCGGCGCCAAAGTCGCCATGGACACTATGTGGACCCTGATTGCGGGCATGCTGGTGTTCTTCATGAACCTTGGCTTTGCCACGGTCGAGTCAGGTCTATGCCGCGCTAAGAACACGTCGACGATTCTCGCCAAAAACTTCATTGTGTTCGCGGCGTCGTCGATTGCATTCTTGGCCCTAGGCTGGGGTTTGATGTTCGGTGACGGCAACCCGTTTATTGGCACGCAGGGATTGTGGTTTGCCAGCGGCGCCGATAACAGTCCGGCGACGGGGGATGCTTACAAGGGAGTCTATTCTGCTATTAATTGGACCGGTGTTCCGTTGTGGACCAAAGTGTTTTTTCAATTAGTGTTCGCTGGAACGGCGGCGACGATCGTTTCCGGCGCGGTCGCCGAGCGGATTAAATTCGGTGCCTTCTATATTTTTACGTTTCTGATGGTTGCGATCATTTATCCGATTACGGGTCACTGGATCTGGGGCGGTGGCTGGTTGGCGAAGTTGGGTGTGTGGGATTTCGCCGGCTCCACGGTTGTTCATTCTGTCGGTGGTTGGGCCGCCTTGGCCGGTATCATCGTTCTCGGCCCGCGTATCGGGAAATACAGCAAAGACGGAAAAGCTCTGCCGATTCCCGGCCACAGTATGACCTCGGCGACGCTGGGCGTCTTTGTGCTGTGGTTTGGCTGGTTTGGATTCAATCCCGGCAGTACGATGGCGGCGGATGCTGGAGCCATCGGCCGAATCGCGGTGTCGACGAACACGGCGGCAGCGGCAGCGGCGATCTCCTCGTCCATTACGGCATGGCTGTTGCTCGGTAAACCGGATCTCTCGATGATGTTGAATGGCGCTTTAGCGGGATTGGTAGCGATCACTGCGGCTTGCGCGTTCGTCAGCATTCCAAGCTCACTAATTATCGGGGTGGTCGCAGGAGTGTTGGTAGTCCTAGCGGTTTTGTTCTTCGACAAGATCAAGATCGACGATCCAGTGGGTGCGACGTCGGTACATTTGGTATGCGGTGTGTTCGGCACACTTTGCGTCGGGTTGTTTGCTCAAGATCATTTCTCACCCAACACGACGGGCAATGGGCTCTTTTTCGGTGGCGGAACAGGGCTTTTGACCAAGCAAGCTATCGGCATAGTGAGCGTTGGTATCGTCGTGTTCATTTTGTCATGGATCTTCTGGAAGGTCATCGACGGATTTATGGGTATCCGCGTGTCGGCCGAAGAAGAGATCGAAGGCTTGGACATTGGCGAGCACGGCAGTGTCGCTTACCCGGATTTCGTCGCGACGACTTCGAGCATGTATCGCTCCTCAGTGGCGGGTGGCAGTGGCTCAGTGGTCGAGCATGCTACTCAGTCCGCACCGGTCTTTGCCACTGAACGCGGCAAGTCTTAGAGCTGAATTTCGTGCGCTTAGAGAGACCTGACCGGGAGGGGGCTGGCAAGCATAGGAGTGCCTTCCCGGTCAGATCTCGGTGAAACCAAGAATCTCGATTATTGTTAGCCAAAAAAAGGAGCAGCACATAGATGTCCGTAAAAGACGTCCTAGAGATGGCGAAGAAGAACAAAGTAGAGATCGTCGATTTCAAGTTTATCGACGTGCCCGGGCTGTGGCAGCATTTTTCGATCCCCGCAACAGATTTCGACGCCGACAAGTTCGAACAAGGGTTGGGCTTTGACGGCTCAAGCATCCGCGGTTTTCAGAGCATCAACGAATCGGACATGATCCTGTTGCCCGATCCCGACACCGCCATGATGGATCCGTTCTCCGAACACCCCACCGTGAGCTTTGTCTGTAACGTGTTGGATGCGATCACCCGCCAGCCCTATTCCCGCGATCCCCGCTATATCACTCAGAAAGCCGAGAAGTATTTAAAGTCCACCGGCTTGGCCGACATCAGCTACTGGGGTCCCGAGATCGAGTTTTTTATCTTCGACAGCATCCGCTTCGACCAGAACCACCACGAAGGCTACTATCACATCGACTCCAGCGAAGGGTTCTGGAACTCGGGCAACGGCGACGGCCCCAATCTGGGCAACAAGATTCGTTACAAAGAAGGTTACTTCCCGGTGCCGCCGATGGATCAGTATCAAGACCTGCGCTCCCAGATGGTGCTCAACTTAGAGAAATGCGGCATCAAGATCGAAGTCCATCACCACGAAGTCGCCACCGGCGGCCAGACCGAGATCGATATGCGCTTTGACACCATGACCAAGATGGCCGACAAGGTGCTGCTGTACAAGTATGTGGTTAAGAATACCGCCCGCCAGCGCGGCAAAGTGGTCACCTGTATGCCCAAGCCGCTGTTTCAGGACAACGGTTCCGGCATGCACTGCCACCAGAGCTTGTGGAAGTCTGGGAAGAATATTTTCTACGACAAGAAGGGCTACGGGCTGATCAGCGAGACCGCCCGACATTACATCGGCGGCCTGCTCAAGCACGCCCACGCGCTGTGCGCCTTCATCGCGCCGACGACCAACTCCTACCGCAGACTGGTTCCCGGCTACGAAGCGCCGATCAATTTAGTCTACTCGGCGCGAAACCGCAGCGCCTGTGTGCGGATTCCCATGTACTCGACCAGTGAGAAGGCCAAGCGGCTGGAGTTTCGCACCCCTGACCCGAGCGCCAATCCGTATCTCGCCTTTCCGGCGATGCTGATGGCGGGGTTGGACGGGATTAGAAACAAGACCGAGCCGCCCAAACCGATCGACAAGAACTTGTACGAATTAGAACCCGAAGAGGCCGCCAAGGTGAAGTCGATGCCAGGGTCGCTTGACCAGGCGCTCGATGCCTTGGAGAAGGATCATGATTTCCTCCTCAAGGGCGATGTCTTCACCAAGGATGTTATCGAGACCTGGTTGGAGTACAAGAGAAAGCATGAGGTCGACGCCATCCGGCTTAAGACCCCATCCTTGGGAGTTCGCTCTCTATTTCGATATCTAAAAATAGTTGGGCACAGTGGACTGAGGGACGAAATCCGCTCAGTCCACTGTGCTTTTGATGGACTAACTTTTGGGGGACCCATGAGTGAGGTCGTTGTCTTTCAGCATGACCCATTCGAAGATTTGGGATTCTTCGCCGAAGTTCTTGAAAAACAGCACGCCGCCTATCGTGTGGTCCGCTTATTCCACGGTGAAATGCCTGAGGAGAACTGGGAACAGGTCAAAGCGCTGATCATTCTCGGCGGGCCGATGAACGTCGACGACGAAACCGGCTTTCCGATTCTACGCTGGGAAAAGCGCATCATTCGCGCCGCCATCGATGAAGCGGTGCCGGTTCTTGGAATTTGTTTGGGCGCGCAGTTGATTGCCACGACGCTCGGCGCTGCGGTGTTTCACGGTGCGGTTAAAGAGATCGGCTGGAGTCCGATTTCGATCACACCCCATGGCCAAGTCGATTCCTTACTCGGCTATCTGCCGGAGAATGCGACGGTGTTCCAGTGGCATGGCGACGGCTTCGAGCTGCCAGCTGGGGCGATTTTGCTGGCGTCGTCGCAGCACTATCGCACCCAGGCATTTCGCCTTGGCAAGACTATTTACGGCTTGCAATTTCATCTCGAGGTGACTCCGCGCATGATCGAACGCTGGCTCGATGAGCGCTCCAAAGACCTGGCGCTGTCCCCCTACGTCCAGCCGGACAAGATCATGGCCGATACGCAAAACCATGCGCCGGCGCTCAAGTACTACGGCGAGCGATTCCTCTCCGAGTTTCTCCGGCGCATCGCTCGCTCGAAAAGCCGCAAAGCGGACGGCGGGATGATTTCACTATGAAGAAGGTCCTGGTTATCGACGATCACGACCCATCGCGCCGCCAACTGGTCGAAAGTTTGCGTTGCAGCGGTTATCTAATCGCTGCCGAGGGGGCGAGTGGGAAGGTCGCGTTGGCGCTATCGCAGGCTTCCGGCGCTGAAGTTCTCGTTATGGCCGTCGGGTTGGCGGATCTCGATGGTATTGAAGCAGCGCACGAGATCATGAAGACCAGTCCGCTGCCGATCGTGCTGATTACAAGTCATGCCGATCCTTCGACCGTGGCGCGCGCGACTAATGCCGGCGTGATGAGTTATCTGGTCAAACCCCTGCGCGTCGAGGAGCTCGCGCCGGCGATCGAGCTCGCCGTCAGCCGCTTTCATGAATTTACCTCCCTGCGTGAAGAAGTTTCCACGCTCAAGTTAAATCTCGAAGAACGGAAGTTAATTGAGCGTGCCAAAGGCTTGTTGATGGAGCAGCGCCATCTGTCTGAAGAACGTGCCTATTCACTGATGAAAAAGGCCAGCATGAACATGCGCAAGCCGATGTCGGACATCGCCCAGGCGATCTTACTTGCCGGCGGACTGCTCACCGAGAGCAATCCTTAAGATCTAGAACCTATCGGAATTCATCGCGAAAACGTAATGTTTTAGCCCGCTGTCTAATCTTGACCGATCTCCGGTGGTTGTTCCTCCGTGGTGAAATATCTTTTGCAGCTTCATGGCTACCGGTTGCTGGTAGTTTAGGCAGCTCGTGTCTATTGAACAGGCGGTCAATATTAACAGAATATTAAAACGTCATGATATCGCTATCCTTTCCGCTTGCTGGCAAGTGGCACAGCCGTTGCGTTGTTAAGTAAGCGAGGGCGATGTTGCCCTGGGTTGAGCAATGGCGCTCACCGGTGATCCGGTGGAGCGCCTTTTTTTTGGAGGGCAAGAAAATGAACACGAAGAAGTCGGCAACCGAGAAGATCTTCGACAACATTATTTTTCTCGCCGATGTCTTTGGCGACCTGGCGGACAAAGATATCCCGCCATTGCCGGTGCTGGAGATGGCGCGCTGTTTCGAGCTTGCGCCGGCCTACATCGTTCGCGCCAGCCGGCGCCGGCGGAAAGACTGGCCGCTATGGAATTAACACCGGTGCAATATCGCCTTACCGAAGTTTCTGGTTGGGTGATCGTGACGCCGTCGGGAAAAGCTGAAAACAATGAACCGCTGCGGGTGCGATATTTGTTTCGACGCTGGCTCACGCGCCAGGGAATTCGAGTCATCGTCAACCTAAAGCAACTCGAGCAGTTCGGCGTGTGGGAAGTGGGCGTGCTGATATCGTTCAAACGCGAAGTCGATCAACGTGTCGGGGTGCTAAGGCTGTGCCATCTCAATCCGGAACTGAAGGGATATTTTCACGACGATCGTTTCGCCGAACGGTTTGAAATCTTCGATGATCTCGAAGCAGCCATGATGGCAGGAAGGCATTGAAAGCAATGGCGCAGATCTATGACGCGGTGAACGAACTGAACCCGGGGATTTTTCAGATTCGCGGCCGCAAGGGCAGCAGTCATAGTTACGTGATCAAGGGCGATTACATGAACGTTATGATTGACACCGGTTCGGATCAAAACTTTCCGGTGCTGGAGCGCGGCTTGCGCCATATCGGCATGAAGGTGCGCGACGTCAACCTGGTCATCAACTCGCACGAGCATTGCGATCATATTGGCGCCAATCGTTATTTTCAGGAAACCGCGATGATCGCAGCCTATCGTTTAGCCGCGTCGAAGATGACCACCGGCGACTACTACGTGACCATGTACAAGGGCAACGACCTCAACGAACCGCCGATGCGGGTGCATCTGTGGCTGGAAAATATGACGCGCATCGATTTGGGCAACTATACGCTGCGCGTCTTTCACACGCCGGGCCACACTTCCGGCTGCATTTCGATCATCGAATCCAGCTGCGGTTTACTGTTTTCGGCGGACAGCGTTTTCGCCGGCGGCACGCTCTCCTACATCGCTGAGAGCGGTAGTATCGGCGACTACCTCGACTCGCTGGCGCGGCTGCGCAGTTTCACTCTGAAGGCGCTCTACCCCGGTCATGGGCGAGTTTCGGCGACGCCGATCGAAGACATTGATCGCGCGGTCGCCAACGCGCAACTGTTGCTGGAAACAAAGAACAACGAGAAGGTCGATATCTTTTATCAGAATGCGCATGAGTATTCCGACGCAATGGCAGGGACGGTGTTGTAAGCAACTAAGAAAAGGTTGGTAAACATATTTTCGCCTGCGGCGCCGAGGCGCCGCAGGCGCGAGAAGAACGGTCCGGGTTTCGACGCTGACGCCCGCGACTATGGCAATGGCGCCTGATTCCTCATACGGGGTTAAGCGCCATTTTTGTTTGCAACCAACGGTTAGCGACGTGAAGCCATGAACAAAGATAAAGTTTCCAGTCAATTCCCAAACCCGCCCAGCAAGACCCAGCAGCACAAAACTGGGATGACAAACGCGGCTAAGTCTTGGGGCAGGTTGCTCAGCTGCGCCGGCACGGCCGTGGTCCTTGGCGTGACGAGTGCGGCCGCCCAGTCTTCCCGCGATCCCTGGTATTTTTCCGCGGCCGAGATCGGCGCCGCCTATCAATATCAAGAGAACTATGGCGGCCGGATGCGCAACCCATTGCCAGCTTTTAGCTGTATGACCGGCAAAGCTGATTTTGCCGCGACCTATCGCGGGGTACCAGTGCGGGTGCCTTGCCAGTTTGTCAACGAAGTCATGCGCCATCTGAAGGACATGCTCGACATCGGCGCCGCGCGCTACCTATTCCCGCTCGATGCCGATCATGCCCATCTGGCGGTGCCAGCCGATGTCTGGGCTGCTAAGTACAGCACACTCTCTTCCGCGCAATTGCCGGTCGCGCTCCTGCGTGAGCCTAAGCTCGTCGCCCTCTACCATACCGCGGAACATCTCGAGCCTGGCGCGGGCGACCGCGCGACGGACGATGATGGGGTTATGCGCTGGAAAAAGCAGCGCAACGTACTTGGCTTTTTCAACGGCCGGCCGCTGCAAGTCCTGCCGCCCCATCCCGAAGGTTTCGGCGTGAGCATGCCGGATGGATTGGTTTCCTACGGCGGCTTCAATTTTCTCGCCAGTCCACGCGGCGAACTGATGATTCTTCAGGGACAGCGGGCGATCGTCTTCGATGTGAGCTTGGAAACGGAAGACTTTAACCCGGGTGTTTTCGATCGCTCGCTGACTCGCTCGGTGCCGCGACGATGACCGCAAGGGCGGCGCGCCAAATCGGCAAGGGAAAGGCTCATTCTATGGCAGCGAAGCTGAAGCGGATTCCTTAAATAAAACTCGGTGATTTCGATCGAACCAGCAAAGGAGAAAGAAACTTCATGGCACACTTAAGGCGCGCACAGCTCATCGTCGTTATCGGTTGTCTGGTGAGCAGTACGGCGATCTATGCCCAGACGCCGTTTTACCAGGGCAAGACAGTGACGCTCGTGGTCGCTACCAAAGCCGGCGATGTTTACGATCTCTATCCCCGACTGCTGGCGGAATACTTGCCGAAATATATACCTGGCAATCCAAACATTATTATTCAGAACGTCGCCGGTGCCGCAGGGCTGATTGCGACCAATCAGGTCTACAATCTCGCCAAGCCGGACGGGCTCACGCTCGGCGCGATCTACCCGGCGCTTTACTTCGAACAGCTCGCCAAGCGGCCAGAGGTCAAATTCGACTGGAGCCGGTTTCTCTGGATCGGCAGCATGGCTTCGTCGAATACGTTGATGTACATCCGCAACGACGCCGGCATCAAGACCATCGAAGATGTGCGCGGCGCGGCTGCGCCACCGAAGTGCGGCGCCACCGGCGTCACCTCCGCGGCATTCTACATGCCCAAGCTCATCGAGGACGCCATCGGCGCTAAATTCACCATCGTCTCAGGCTACGTCGCCGGTTCGGACATCGATTTGGCAGTCGAACGAGGCGAGGTGCAGTGCCGGGCGTTTACAATCTCCACTTACTTTGCCCGCGAGCCGTTTATCACCTGGCGCAAGAAAAATTTCGTGCGCGTGCTCTATCAAACCGGCAGCAAGCGCGACGGGCGGCTGAAAGAGGTGCCGACTTTCAATGAACTAATGGACAAGCACAAGACCCCGGTGGGGGTACAGCAATTGGTCAAGGTCGTGGTTGCTTCCGATGAGTTTGGCCGTCCACTGGTGGCGCCGCCCGGTGTGGCGCCGGACAAGATCAAGATCCTGCGCGAGGCCTTTAACAAAGCGGTCAACGATCCGGCGCTGCTGGCTGAAGCGGAGAAACGCCGTCTCGACATGGATCCGGCCAGTGGCGAAGAGTTGGAGGCGCTCGCCAAAGAAGTGATGGCGACGCCGCCCGCGATTGTGGAAAAAGTAAAGCTCTTGATCGGCAACTGATATTTGGCGGAGGACTCGATATGAAAATGGCAAAGATTATCGCATCGGTTGTTGCGCTGCTGTTGGCGCTGAGCTGGCTGGCCACTCTCGCCCAGGCAGCGGCAAAATTCGTTGTCGGTTATGCCGCCATGAACTCGCGTATGGCGCCGCTCTGGCTGGCCGAGGAGCAGGGCTATTTTGTCAAGTATGGCATGGAGCCGCAGGCGGTGTTTCTGCGCAGTGCGACGATGCTGGTGACCGGATTGGGTTCGGGAGATATTCACGTTGGCAGTGGCGGCGGCAGCGCCGCGTTAGCGGCGGTGAGCAGCGGCTATGATGTCAAAGTCATCGGCAGCTTCTCCGGCCGCAACTCCTATGATTTCGTGACCCGGCCGAATATCAAACGCGCTGAAGATCTGCGCGGCAAAAGAGTCGGCGTCACCAGCATCGGCGGCGGCTCGTGGATGGGCGCGCTGCTGTGGTTGGAACACCTTGGTTTAGACCCGCAGCGTGATCACATCACCCTGCTGGCGGTGGGCGATCAAACCGTGCAAAGCCAAGCGGTGGAGAACGGCACCGTGGATGCCACGGTGCTCGACGGCGTCTTCAGCCGCCGGCTGCGCCAGAAGGGGTTGACGATCCTCGGCGAGTACAGCGACCTCAAGCAGCCGATGATCAATCAGTCGGTAATGGTGTCGAGCGCGCTGTTACAACAAAAACCGGAGATCGCCGAGAACTTTCTCCGTGCCATGATCGAAAGCATGGCCTTTACGTTCGCGCCCAAGAACCGCCCCGCCGCAGTCAAGACCATCATGCGCCGACTCAAGACCGATCAGATCTCCGCCGAGGAAGGTTATGACGACTTGTTGCGCGGCGTCGAGAAGAAACCCTTTCCCTCGGTCGATGGACTGCGCAATGCGCAGCGCCTGATGAAACTGCGCACGCCGAAAATCGGCGAGCTTAAGGTCGCTACCATTATCGATGGCCGCATCATGCGCAAGCTTGAAGACAGCGGTTTCATCGACAGTGTCTACGCGGCGCAAGGCATAAAGCCCAACTGAATTAGCCGATAACGGGCGAGCGCCGCGAAACCAATGAGCAGTAGAAAGGATGGCGATGAAACTAACAATACTTTATACAACGCTAGTGTGCGCGATCTTGGCTTTCGCTAAGGACGGTGCCGCACAGCAAAAATTGGAAAAACTGCACGTCGGTGTTGCCGGGTTAAGCGGCGCGCTGGCGCATGCGTTCATTCCGAAAGACACCGGCCTGTACGAGAAATTTGGCCTGGATGTGGATTTAGTTTTCTTTCAGGGCGGCACGCAGGGAGTGCAATCTCTGCTTGCCGGCGGCGTGCAATTCATCGTGTCTTCGGGATCGGAGGTCATTGCCGCGCGGGTTGCCGGTTCGGACATCACCATCATCGCAGGCTACATGAATACGGTGCCTTACAGCATCGTCGCCGACAAAGCCGTCCGCCGGTTCGAGGACTTGAAGGGCGCCAAGGCGGCAGTCAGCCGGTTCGGCACCACTTCAGATCTCGCGTTACGTTATGCCTTTGAACAGAATGGCTTGTTTCCAGGCAAAGACATTACCTTAGTCCAGTTGGGCGATCAGGGCGCTCGTTTCGCGGCGCTCACCGGCGGTACGGTGCAAGCGACGGTGATCTCGCCCCCCTTCGATCTCACCGCCAAGAAATTGGGATATCGAATTCTCGCGGACATGGCGGATCTCGGCTTGCATTATCAGCATGAAGCCTTGGCTACCACGGAGCGCATGCTTGCGACCAGACCGGATACGGCACGCCGGTTTCTCAAGGCGTTCATCGCCGGCATTCATGTCTGGATGACCGATGAGAAAAAAACCAAAGAGATATTGGCCAAACGGTTAAGGATCAAGGATAACGAAATTCTCGACGAAACTTATTCGGCCTACAAGAAACTGACTGAGAAGAAACCTTATCCGACTCTCAAGGGCCTGGAATTTCAGATCGCCGATTTGGCGCTCCGAAACGCCAAAGCCAAAGGCTCCAGGGCCGATACATTCGTCAATCTCGGTTTGCTGAAGGAGATCGACAGCAGCGGTTATATCGACGGCCTATACAAAAAATAGCCATGGTTCTAACTATCCACCCCGTTATTAACCCTATTTGGGTCAAGGAGATGAACATGCACAAAGTAACAAAGATTTTAGTCCCGATCGATTTTTCTCCCGAGTCCGGCCAAGCCTTGCGCGATGCTGCCTCAATAGCGCGAGAAACCGGAGCGCAGCTGATCGCGTTGCATGTCATCGATGAAAAAGTCGAGAGCGATAGGCTGCTGTCTTCGATCGTGCCGGTGGACGGTTGGCGGTTTCCCTTAGACGGCTTGGCAACCATCCCGCTGGACCTTGTGATGCGCGAGCGGGCGCTCGATCTGTGGAACTTTGTCGAGCGTGAGGCCGAGCCGCTGAGTCAGGACAGGGTTAAGAAGGTGGTCAGACTCGGCAAGTTAACCAGAGAAATAGCCAACTTCATGCGCGATGAGGAAGTCGATCTGCTAGTTCTCAAACTCCGCCGGAGGCGGCTGTTTCCCGATCTAATCACGCTAAAACTTGTCACCATCGCCGGACGGCTGTCATGTCCTGTTTTGTTGGATCCACCGGCGGCCGGCGACCGTCCGGAGCCAAAAAATGGTTTGTTGACTTTCGATCTGTTGCCGGCGGCGAGATAACCGGACAATCGCCAGGCCATCTGTCGTTCAGGCCGGCGTCAACCAGACGGATGGACTAGCTGGCTCGGAATGTTGGCATCAAGCGCTTGGTTGGCAAGCGCTGATTACACGGGGCGCTCCGGGAGCGTTTGCCTAAATTGTGGGCGGGACGCGAATAAACCGTGGGCAAGCCGCTTTCGAGCCGAGCGTCGAAATTGCTGAATTCATTCTATTCTTGCCGATCCACATGGCGGCATAAGCGTTGCGTATAGAGCATCGCGAGCGATGAACAAGATTGAAGAGTATAAGAAGGAGAAAGCCGGCCTAGATATTCTCGATGACATTCCGCGCTACGCTGCTGAAGGTTGGGAAAGCATCACCGACGGTGACAAGGAGCGTTTAAAATGGGCCGGGATTTTCTTTCGGCGTCAAACGCCGGGCCGCTTCATGATGCGGCTGCGATTCGCCAACGGCTTCATGAGCGCGCCGCAGCTGCGCACCATCGGTGAAATCAGCCGCGACTTCGGCAAAGGCTTCGCCGATATCACCACGCGCCAGCAGATGCAGTTGCGCGAATTCAGAATCAACGACGTGCCGGAGATCTGGCAGAGGCTCCGCGCGGTGGATTTGATTTCGCTGCAAACCGGCATGGACAACATCCGCGGCGTCATCGGCTGCCCGGTTGCCGGTCTGACTCCCAACGAGCTGTTCGATGCTTCGCCAGTGGCGCGCCAGTTCACCGACTTGTTTATCGGCAACCGGGCATTCACGGATTTGCCGCGCAAATTCAACGTAACCATTACTGCTTGCAAAGAAGCCTGCACCCACGCCGAAGCGCAGGATTTGGCTTTGACGCCGGCGTTGAAAGAAATTGACGGCGCGCCGGTGACGGGCTTCAACGTCGCCGCCGGCGGCAAGCTCGGTTCCGGCGGTTTTCGCATGGCGTCGCCGTTGGATTTATTCGTTACACCCGATGAAGCGGCGGCGGTCTGCTCGCATATCGTCATGATCTTCCGCGACCATGGCGCGCGCGAGCTGCGCACCAAGGCGCGCTTGGCATTTCTGATCGAAGAATGGGGCGTGGCAAAATTTCGCATGGAATTGGAACGTCGCGTCGATCGCCCGCTTGCCTCGGCGGGAAAAGATCAACGCACGCCGAAACACACCGATCATGTCGGCGTGTTTCGCCAGCAACAGGCGGGGCTGAACTATGTCGGTTTAGCCGTGCCTGTTGGGCGCATGACTTCGGAACAGATGCAGCAGGTGGCTGACTTGGCCGAAAACTATGGCAGCGGCCAGTTGCGTCTGACGGTCGGGCAGAACGTGATTATCTCCGATGTTCCCGACGCGAAGATCGGCGCGCTTACCGACGAGCCTGTGCTCCGGGAGCTACGCTACGATCCCTCCGAAGTCATGCGCGGTCTGGTGAGCTGCACGGGCATGGATTTCTGTCACTTCGCTTTGATCGACACCAAAGGCTGGGCGCTCAAGACCGCGCGCTTGCTGGAAACAAAATTGGGTAAGACGCAGCCGCTGCGCATGCATTGGTCTGGTTGTCCGGCGAGCTGTGGCAATCACACCATCGCCGACATCGGACTGCTCGGCAAGAATATCAAACTCAACGGCGAAGTGGTCGAAGCGGTCGATGTCTTCGCCGGCGGCGCGGCCGGTTGCGAAGCGAATTTTCCGATTAAGCTTTTAGAAGACGTTCCCTGCGAAGACCTGGCGGAGGCGGTCGCCGGCTTGGTCAAGCATGGCGCTTTCAAAGCGATGCGCCAGCAACTGAGAAAAATCCCCCAAGCGCCGGCGCTTGGCATAAAGCCTGAAGCTAAGGCCGAACCGGCCAAGCCGGTCATTCGCGCCGACGAGATCAAAGAGGGCGCGGCGAAACTACTGCGACTCAACAATCAAGAGATCGCCGTGTTCAAACATGAAGGCAAGCTCTTCGCAATGCAAAATACTTGCCCCCATGAAGGCGGCCAGTTGTCGGCCGGCTGGGTCGAGGACGGCTGCGTCGTCTGTCCGCTGCATGGCTACAAATTCGACTTAACTACCGGCGCCTGCACAACCGACGCCAAGCTCAAAGCCAAAATTTTCAAACTCGCGCGACAGGGCGAGAGCTACACAGTGGAGGAGTGATCGAGATGAAGAGAGTTCAAAAACCGAGCCGGCGCGATTTTCTCAAAGTGGCCGGCGCGAGTTCATTGGGAATGTTGTTGAGCCAGCTGCCGACCGGCTGGGTTGGCGGTGTCTATGCCGCCGATGCGCCGGAGACGACCAAGATTCGTTTGGGCATTATCGCATTGACCGATTGCTCGTCGATCGTGATGGCCCATGAGCTTGGTCTGTTCAAAAAATACGGCATCGAGTCGACGATCTCCAAGGAAGCTTCATGGGCGGCGATCCGTGACAAGATGATGCTCGGCGAAAATCAAGCGACGCATATGCTGTTCGGCATGCCGTTTTCATCGACCATGGGGCTGCTCGGCTCGCCGGTGAAGCCGATGATCATTCCGTTGGTGCTCAACCGCAACGGCCAAGCGATCACCTTGGAGAACGATTTGAAGGCCAAGGGCGTGCGCACGCCGCAACAGTTGAAGCCGATTGTCGACGAAGCCAAAAAGGCCGGCAAGCCGATGACCTTTGCGATGACTTTTCCTCCCGGCACCCACGCCATGTGGACGCGCTACTGGCTCGCCGCCGGCGGCATCAATCCCGACAAAGACGTGACGCTGATCACGATACCGCCGCCGCAGATGGTGGCGAATATGAAAGTCGACAAGATGGACGGCTTTTGCGTCGGCGAGCCGTGGAACGCCCGAGCCATCGCCGACGGTATTGGTTACACCGCGGTGACGACGCAACAAATTTGGAAAGATCATCCGGAAAAAGTTCTGGCCTTCACCGAAGAGTTCGCCGAGAAAAATCCCAAGACTGTCAAAGCGATTCTGCGGGCGGTCACCGAGTCGAGCCAGTATATCGACAAGTTGGAGAACCGCCCGCACATGGCCGAAGTGGTGTCGAAGCCGCAGTACATCAACACGCAGAAAGAAGTCATTCTCGGCCGCATGCTCGGCGACTACGATTACGGCGACGGACGCAAGGAGAAAGATCCCAACTACATGACCTTCTTCGACCGCAATACCAACTTCCCATGGAAGTCCCACGGCGTGTGGTGGGTCTCGCAATTCCGCCGCTGGGGCATGGTCAAGGGCGCGCCGGATTACACCGGCATCGTCAATAAGGTGATGCGCCCGGACATCTATCGCGAAGTTGCCAAAGAGATGAGCGTCAGCCGTACCCAAGGAAGACATGAAGAAAGAAACCCTCTTCGACAAGGTCGAGTTCGATCCGGCGAAGCCCGAAGAGTATGTGAAAAAATTTACCGTCAGCAATCTGGCTTAGAGGGTAGTAGACGCCATGGAAAAACGTTTCGACGCGGCGGCGTTTATTTTGCCGCTAATGGGAATCTCTCTCATGCTGTTTATATGGACGGTGATCAGTCTTAAAATAGCCACCGACCTGCCGTCGCCTCTCAAAACTTGGCAGGAAAGCCAACAGTATATTCTCGATCCGTTCTTTAAAGACGGCGAGATGAATCAGGGGATATTGCGCTTCGCGTTTTTGAGCCTGGTGCGCGTCGCCAAGGGATTTTTCTTGGCGATCGCCCTCGGCACGCCGCTGGGATTTCTCTTGGGCCTGTCGCCGAAGTTCAATCAAGCCTTTGACCCGGTGATTCAAGTGCTGCGGCCGATCTCGCCTCTGGCCTGGTTGCCGCTGGGCTTGGTCATCTTCAAGCAGTCCGAGCCGGCGGCTTTATTTACCATTGCAATTTGCGCCATGTGGCCGACGGTGATCAACACGGCGATGGGCGTGCGCAGCATCGCCACGGAGTATCTAAACGTCGGCCGCGTGCTTAAACTGTCGCCGATAAAGACGCTCACGAAGATTATGATTCCGGCGACACTGCCCTACATGTTCACCGGCTATCGTCTTAGTCTCGGCATGGCCTGGCTGGTGATTGTTGCCGCCGAGATGCTCACCGGTTCGCCAGGGCTCGGCGGCTTTCTCTGGCAGGAGTATAACAGTTTGGTCTACTCGCACATTCTTCTATCCGTACTGGCCATCGGACTGATCGGCTTCGTTCTCGACCGGCTGATGGGCGTGGTCGAGCGCCGGTTTAAATCGGCTTAAGGCGACAACGTGGCAATCCTCGAACTCAAAGGCGTGAGCAAGAGTTTTCCGCGCCATGGCCGGGGGAAGTCGCAGAGCGGCAAGGTTGAAGTGCTGCGCGACATCAACCTGTCGATTCGTGAAAATGAGTTCGTCTGCATCGTCGGCCGATCAGGTGCGGGCAAGACCACGTTGATCTCGCTGATCGCCGGCCTCATCGAAGCCGACTCAGGATCGATCCTGCTCGAAGGCAGGCCGATCGACGGACCGGGACCGGATCGCGGCGTGATATTTCAGAACTATTCTTTGCTGCCTTGGCTCAGCGTGTTTGAAAACGTTTACCTGGCGGTGGACGCAGTGGCGCCGCACTTATCGTCCGCGGAGAAACGGCAGCGCACCGAGAGTTATATTAACTTAGTCAACCTCGGCGCAGCCATGAACAAGGTGCCGCGGGAGCTTTCCGGCGGCATGCGCCAGCGCGTTGCGGTGGCGCGCGGTTTGGCGATGGAGCCGAGAGTCTTGCTCTTAGACGAGCCGTTCAGCGCGCTCGATGCGCTGACGCGCGGCACGTTGCAAGAAGAGCTGGCGCGCATCTGGACCGAAACCCGCAAGACCGTGGTGATGATCACCAACGATATCGACGAAGCGATTTTGCTCGCCGACACCATCTATACGCTAACCGCCGCGCCGGGAGCGACGCTCGGACCGGCAATCATAGTAGACGCGGCCCATCCGCGCGGTCGGATGCAGTTGAGTGGGCTTGCCAGCTGTCAAAAAGCCCGGCGCGAAACCCTCAAAGCCCTCACTCCGAGCAAGGCCGATCATGGCCGGGCGAGCGCTCATGACCCAGCGGCGGCGATTACCCATTAGGCCGGCAGCGATAGACAGGGGGAAATAACTACATGATTCCAGCACTTGAAATCACCCAACTTGGCAAGAGCTACGATACTGCACAGGGGCCGGCGGTGATCGTCAAAGACTTTAACTTGCGCGTCAGCGACGGCGAGTTTGTCTGCATCATCGGCCATTCGGGCTGCGGCAAATCGACGGTTTTATCGATCGCCATGGGGCTCAACGAGGCCACCCGAGGCGGCATCATCATCGCCGGGCGCGAAGTGGTCGGCCCCGGTTTGGACCGCGGCGTGGTGTTTCAATCTTCGGCGCTGTTGCCATGGCTGAGCGCGCGGGAAAACATATTGCTGGCGATCGACCAGGTGAGCGATCGGCAGACGCATAAAGCGCGTAAAGAGCTCGCCGATAAGTTTCTTAACGCCGTCGGTCTAAATGGCGCCGCCGACAGCTATCCCGACGAGCTGTCCGCCGGCATGCGCCAGCGCGTCGGCATAGCGCGCGCCTTGGCATTGGAACCGAAAGTGCTGTTGCTCGACGAGCCGTTTAGCTTGCTCGACGTGGTCACGCGCATGGAGCTGCAAGACCAATTGATGCAGCTGTGCGCGCAAGAAAATAAGACCGTTCTCATGGTCACCCACGACGTCGACGAAGCGATCTTGCTCGCCGATCGCATCGTCATGATGACCAATGGGCCGGCGGCCACGGTCGGCGAGATCGTCAGCGTGCCATTCGAACGGCCGCGCGATCGACTGGGTATCGGCGAAGATCCTCGCTATCATCAAATACGCAGCCAATTGCTCGGGTTTCTCGAGGAGCGTGCGCATGCCAACGGTACGTTCGCATCTCGAGTGGACCACCAACCGGCAAAAACCGATAACCCAAAAGTAACGGCGGAAGAACTGTTGGTAATCGAGAAATACACCGGTTTCAATCGCTTCCGCGGTAAATTCCGCAAGCAAGCGCCGATCGTTGATGCGGTCACGAGCCTAAGCCGCGCCGCCGCGAAGGCGCTGTCGTAATCCGAACAGAATGAGCGGAGCGGGGTGTCGTGGAAAGCAACCACAAAAAATCGCCGGGTAGCGGCATCGAACGCTGGGTTAAAAGTTACTGCCCCTATTGCGGCGTCGGCTGCGGGCTCTTGGCCGGAATTCGCGACGGCACGGTGGCGAAGATCAAAGGCGATCCGCGATCATCCGTCGAGCCGCGGCGATCTCTGTCTCAAAGCGGTC
Source organism: uncultured delta proteobacterium (assembly GCA_963760795.1). Classification (GTDB taxonomy): domain Bacteria; phylum Desulfobacterota; class Binatia; order UBA9968; family UBA9968; genus DP-20. The sequence goes on along the minus strand of CAVXEP010000012.1, from coordinate 105,443 downwards.
TACCTGCCGGAGACCTTGCGCACAGCGGACCGCTTGCTCTATCCGCAGATTCGTTCCTGCCAAGACGGTCCGTTCAAGCGGGCGTCCTGGGATCAGACAATGACCTATTTGGCCAAACGATTTCGCGATATCATCGACGAGCATGGTCCGGATGCTGTGGCTTTTTACGGCTCGGGGCAATTGACTACGGAAGAGTATTACATCGCTAACAAGCTCGTCAAAGGCTTCATCGGCACCAACAACTTCGATACCAATTCCCGTCTTTGTATGGCTTCGGCGGTGGCCGGTTACAAAAGCTCTTTTGGCGCCGATGGCCCGCCCAACTCCTACGCCGATATCGACGAGGCCAATTGTATTTTCCTGATCGGCACCAACACCGCGGATTGCCATCCGGTGATTTTTAAACGTATCAAACAGCGCAAGCTGAGCGCGCCGGACCAAGTGACGATCATCTGCGTCGATCCGCGGCGCACCGAGACCGCTGACTTCGCCGATCTGCACTTGCCGATCCGTCCAGGTACCGATATCGCGCTGCTCAACGCCATGCTCTATGTTTTGCTTGACGAAAATTTGCTTGACCGTGAGTTTATTACCGGGCACACCAACGGTTTCGCCAAGCTTTTGGACTTCATCAGGGACTATTCACCGAAAGCCGTCGAAGCCATCTGCGGCGTCCCGGAGTGTCTGATCGTCGAGGCGGCGCTGATCTTTGGCAAGTCGGCCAAGGCGCTTTCGCTCTGGAGCATGGGTGTCAACCAAAGCAGTGTCGGTGTGCACAAGAACAACGCGATTCACAATTTGCATCTGGCCACCGGCAAGATCGGTAAGCCCGGCTGCGGTCCGTTCTCGCTCACTGGACAGCCCAACGCCATGGGCGGCAGAGAAGTCGGCGGCTTGGCGCATATGTTGCCCGGCTATCGCGATGTCGAGAACGACGCGCAGCGCAGTGAAGTGGAAAAATTTTGGCGTCGGCCATTCGGTTCTATCGCGGCTAAGGCTGGATTGCCTGCCCTGGAGCAGTTCGAAGCGCTGGCCCAAGGCAAGCTGAAAGCGATCTGGATTCTGTGCACCAATCCGGCGGCGTCGGCGCCAGATCTCGATGTGATCGAAAAAGCGCTGCGCCAAGCCGAGTTGGTGATCGTCCAGGACGCGTATAATCCGACCGCCACGAGTCGCTTGGCTCACGTACTTCTGCCGGCGGCCCAGTGGAGCGAAAAAGAAGGCGTCATGACCAATTCCGAGCGCCGTGTCACCTACATGCCGAAGCTTGTCGACCCGCCCGGTGAAGCCCTGCCAGACTGGCAGATCATCGCGCGTTTCGCCGCGGCGTTGGGCTTCGGCGCCGATTTCACTTACGCCTCGTCGCAGGAAATCTTCGCGGAATATGCCGCGCTGACAAAACATACGGCTTGCGATTGCTCGGGCATGAATTATCGCAAGCTGAAAGCTCGGCCCGTTGCAGTGGCCCTGTCCAAAAAATAACCGCGGAGATTCTACGCGGTTGTATGCCGACGGGAAATTCCCGTCGAGCGATGGCAGGGCCAACTTCATTCCCGTCTTGCACGCCGGGCCGATTGAGCCGGTTGACGCCGACTATCCGTTGGTGCTGAACACCGGACGTTCAAAGTACCATTGGCATACTATGACGCGCACCGGCAAGAATGCCGCGCTGCGCAAAAGCGCGCCTGATCCGATTCTCGAGATCAATCGCGCCGACGCACGCCAATACAATATTCATGACGCCGATTTTGTCGAAGTCACCTCGCGCCGCGGCAAGGTGATCGCCCAATGCCGGGTCACCGAAGAGATTGCCAGCGGCAGCTGTTTCTTGCCGTTTCACTGGGGTCGCGATTATGGCTTTTACAAAGCGGCCAACAATCTAACGATCTCGGCGCGCGATCCGGTGTCGCGCCAGCCTGAGCTCAAAGCGTGCGCCGTGCGCGTGCGCAAGGTTAGCGATTTCCCCCTGGAGGACAATTAGCGATGACCGCGACCGGGATTGGCAGGTTTATCTGGTCGGCGCCGGACCGGGTGATCCTGAACTGTTGACCCTCTATCGGCGATCCTAACTTGGCCAGTGGGCCGCTGCATGTTGCTTCGTGGCCTGTCTAGAGCGTGGTTGTAGTTTTTGCAGCCGTGATTGCATAAATTTTCAGCAGCAGTGTCAATAACTAGGCAATTATTCGTACGTGGCGCTCTCCATCAGTTGAGAAATCTGCGTGAAATGAAAGATCCAACTACAAGTGGATGGAATATCCCATGGCATTCGTTTTGCTGCGAATTTACGCAATTAAATACTGGTGAAATTTGTTTGTACTTTGTGAACTAGTTCGTTTGGGTTTAGTGAAGAATTTGCTATAAATTAGCGAAATCGATTTTCGAGGAGGATTGGGTAATGAAACGTGGAATGGTTCGAATCGCGCTCTTAGCTGGAGTCATCGTGCTTGGGGGGCAAAACGTTATGGCGGCCGAAGATAAGCCGCTCGGCCCAGGCTGGTTGAGTCTGGATAGCAGTGTCGGCAAGCTCGATGGCGCCATCGGCAACGGTAAAAGTGGGTTGGAAAATGCTTTGGGCATCGGCATCAGCGGATTTATCGATATGGGCTACATATGGAGCTCGAATCATCCCGGTAATGGGTCTAATATCTCCGGGCGCTATTTCGATAAAGACAATAATCAGTTTAATGTTAGTAATTTTCATCTCGCAGTAGAAAAGCCGGAAAAGGACTGGGGCGTTGGTTTCAGGGTTTCCGGTGATTTTGGTCGATATGGCGAGCTGCTGCACGAAGCCACACAGTGGAACAGTACCGGTGCCAGGTTTTGCTGCGGACCGTCGGCCGAGCTGCGTGAAGCATATCTTACAACCACCATTCCTTTGGGCGAGGGCATCGGTATCAAAGGCGGCTTGTTCACAACTCTCTTAGGCACGGAAATTCTTAACAACCCCGGCGCGTATAACGACAATATTTCTCGTTCTTTCGCGTTTAACTTTGGTGTCCCGCTGCGCCATCTCGGGACGTTGTTCAGCTATCCGTTTCACAAAACGGTCACGGCCACTTTAGGCGTGGTGACCGGTTGGGATAATCCGCACGACAACAACAGCGCGCCATCCGGTATTGTTGGCGTGAACTTGACCCCGAGCGATGCCTTTGGCTTGGCGAGCAATCTCCTAATTGGTCCCGAACAAAGGCATAACACCGGACGCCTAAGGATGACCTGGAGCAGTGTGGCGACGATCAAACCGACGGATCCGTTGACAATTTTGTTCGAATATACGTTCGGCAGGGAATCTGAAGTGGCCACGCCGACGAGCAATTCGGAAAATGTTTACTGGCACGCTCTTGCTGCTATCGCATCGTGGAGCTGGACCGACCGTTTCACCACGGCTCTGCGTGGCGAGGTTTTCTTCGATAATGAAGCTGCGCGAACTGCCGGCTTATCGGCCACTACTCCCCAACATAATGTCACACTCGGCGAACTGACTTTGACCGGCAGCTATAAGTTTACCAAGATGCTGATCGGTCGCGCCGAGGTGCGTCAGGATTGGGCCAACCACCCAGTTTACCAGAAAGGCAAAAACAGCGCCGAAAGCAATCAGACGACGATCGGTGTGCAATTGCTTTACACGTTCTAAGTTGAATGCCTCCACTTAGGGCGGACGGGGAGCAGCCGATGGGCTGCTCCCCTTTTTTTGGCTCAATCACAGCTCCCTCGGCAGGCTTCGTTAGTTTGCCCTGCCCGCGCCACTGGAAAAAAAACCTGGCGACTGTTAGTGCTGAATTATCTCGTCGTCGGCTGACCCGTTCAATTGATTCGCCAAAACCACTTTCCGCTGATTCTCGTTATTTTAAGTTCTCTGTTATTTTTCTTCGCTCTCGGCTCGCGTGATTTCTGGGCGCCGGTGGAGCCGCGCTACGCCGAGATCGTTCGGGTGATGTTTGCCAAGGGCGAGTGGATTGTTCCCACCGTCAACGGAGGCATTTACACCGATAAGCCGATTTTGTTTTTCTGGCTGGCGCTGATCGCGTCGAACCTTTGCGGCAGCGTGTCCGAGTGGACGGTGCGGTTTCCCGCCGCGCTCGGCGGCGTCGGATTAATTTTATCGACTTACTTCTTCGGCCGCGATTTTTTCAGCCCGCGCATCGGCGTTGTCGCGGCGACGGTCTTGGCGACATCGATGCGCGTCATTTGGGAAGCGCGCTGGGCCCATGTCGACATGGTTTTTTGTTGCTGGTTACTGTTGTCGATTTATTTCGCCGCACGAACTTTTCTCGGCAAAGATCGCGGTTATGGGATTCTTTTTGCCTACGCTTTCATGGGACTGGCGGTACTGACCAAGGGGTTGATCGGCGTAGTGTTGCCTGGCTTGGTATTCGGCGCCTTCATGCTGGTGCGACGCGATTGGCGCATGATCGCGGCAGCTAAGCTTCATTTGGGTATTCCCATTTTCCTGCTGGTCACCGTGCCGTGGTTTTATCTAGTTCAGCAAGCAACCGACGGGCGTTGGCTCAGCGAGTTTATTTACATCCATCATGTGCAGCGTTACACCGCCGGTGCCGGCCATCGGCAGCCGGTCTATTATTATCTGACGACGCTACCCGCCGATTTTTTGCCGTGGACGGTCTTCGCCATCCCCGCACTGATCGCGCGCTGGCCTTATCGCCCAGCCTTGCAGGATGTCTCCAGTCAACTTTGCCTCTGCTGGTTTCTGACAATCTTGTTATTTTTTACCATCGCCGCCACCAAGCGCGAGCTTTATTTGCTGCCGTTGCTGCCGACGGCGGCGTTAATGGTCGCTTGCTATTGGGACTCTCTCGGACATGAGCGCGACGCGCTAGGCGGGTATCTTCGCTGGTTCATGGCGGGTTGCTTCACACTGCTTGCGCTCGGCGCTCTCCTTGTTCCAGCGGCGGCATGGTGGCTGCGACCCGATGCTCTGCTGCCGCTGTTGCCGGCGACTCTGGTGTTGACGATCGGCGGCGCGCTCGTTGCCGCATACTTGCTGCTACGCGAGTTGCGTAGGGCGATGGCGGCGATCGTCGCTTTGATGACTCTGTCGATTTTCGCGGCGGCGCTTTGGATATTCCCCTATTTGGAAAATTTTAAATCGCCGCGACCGTTCGCCTTGGAGATCAAAAGATTCGTGCCAGTGACCGTGCCGTTGTATATCTATGCCGACACCATGCATGATTTTAATTATTATGCCGAGCGCGAAGTCATACCGGTTGTAAGTTCACCGGCAGTATTGGAAAAATTGCTAAAGACGGGCCAATCTGGCTTTCTCTTGGTCAGGGAGCGCGATTTCGTCAGACTACCGATGTTGTCGCGGACTTGGATAATCGCCAGCGAAGGTAACGGGCGTATGCCGTGGCATTTAGTTGAGTTCAAACGATGATCAGAAACATTTCTTGGATCGCAGTTGGTGTGATAGCGGCGTACTTGCTCTGGTGGCTGGTGCCGGCATATTTCCCACGTAAGCCGGACGACCCGCGCTCGCAGGAGTATTTGAGCCGCATCGCCGCGGAGATCAATCGCGGCATACCGCTGATGATCGATAAGGAGACCGAGCTAATGCCATCCTCAGGCCATGAAGGGATGCTGATTTATAACTATCGTTTAGTGAACTATGCGGTAAAAAACCTTGACCATCAACGATTCGCCGCCGGTGCGCGAGACCGGCTAGTGCAAAGCGCGTGCAGCCGGCCCGAGACGCGCGACGATTTTCTCAAGAAAGGCGTAACTCTACGTTACTCGTATTTCGACAAGGACAAGCAGCATTTCGCGACCATCGATGTGACGCCGAAGGATTGCGGCTTCTGAAGGTGGGCGAATTGGAGTGATGGAGTAGTGGAGTATCGGAGGGGTGGTCCGGTCCAGAGCCCATCACTCCACCATTCCAATACTCCATCACTTCAGCGCGTTTCGCGCTATTTGAGGATTTCTTTCGCGCGCGGAATCAGCGTCTTGTCTAGGTTGAAAACTTCTCGGACGTTTTTTTCCAACTCGGCGCCGTCGAGGGGGTTCACGTCCAAGCGGGCTTTGGTGGCGTCGGCGAGGAACTCCGGATCTTTCATCGTGTCCATATACGCTTTGCGCAGGAGCTGGACGCGGTCCTTGGGCGTTGCCGGCGGCAGCATGAAGGGGCGCGCCGTCGGGCCGACGCTATGGACCAAAGCTTTGATCAGCTTCTGACCTTCCTCAGTCTTGGCAAAGTTGATCGCCAGCGGCAGTTTAGGCTGATCGGCATGGGGCTTGGCGATGTTTTGCAAGACGATAACCACTTCGCCCGCCGCCAGCTCTTTGCTCCAGGTGGCTTTGAACGACTCCCAAGAATTGCAGATGCCGTTAATCTCGCCGCTATTAAAGGCGAGCCGCACGTCTGCGGTGCCTTTGTAACCGGAGACCAACTGAAAGGGCAAACCGATGGCCGGACCGAGCACTTTTGGGATATCGTCGGTGGCTGAGCCGGCGCCGACACCGCCGAATTTAACCATGGCTTTCGAAGACAACCATTGTTCGATGCTGGTGATGCCAGTGCTCTTGTGCACGCCGAGCATGTAGTTGTCCTGCGCCGGCACGCCGATGTATTCAAACTTGCGCGCGTCGAATTCGACGCCTGGTTTACCGAGCAGCTGCTGCAAGAAAAGACCACCGATGAAGTGGCCGATGGTCAGGCCGTCGGGCTTGGCGATCTTGTACATGTAGTTGGCCGAGATAAGGAATCCCGCGCCGGGCATGTTGTCGACGATGAAGGTCGGGTTGCCGGCGACATGCTTGCCCATATGACGGGCGATGGTGCGGGCGTAGGTGTCGTAGCCGCCGCCGGCGGTGGCGCCGACGATGATCCGCACGGTCTTGCCGCGATAAAAATTATCCTGGGCAAAAGCGTCGAAACTCAAAGCCAACAAAATGAGCAGCAACCAAATGGCAGACCGTGGTTTCATGGAGGCTCCTTGTAACGTGGTTAGTCGATGGCGGCGATCGGTTATTTCAGTATCTCTTTTAACTGGCTTACCATCCCTGGCTCTATCTTAAAGAGCTGCAGCACGATTTTTTCAATCTCCTCGCCGGTCAGCGGGTCGGTGTCAAGGCGTGAACGTTTGGCGTCGGCGATGAACTCGGGATCCTTGAGCGTCTCGCTGAACGCCTTGCGCAGTAGTTGCACGCGGTCCTTGGGTGTCCCCGGCGCCACCGCGTAGGGGCGAGTGATCGCCGACGGATCGTGGCCGCCGAATTTCAGGATTTGCTTGGCGTTATCATCGGCCGCGAAGTCGACGGCGTTAGGAACTTTGGCCAACTCCGGGTGCGGCTTGGCATTGACCTGCAGGACGATAAAGACGTTGCCGGAGTCGAGGCCTTGGCGCCAAATTGATTTAATCGATTCCCATTGCCAGCAACCGCCGGCGATTTCGCCGGCTTCGGCGGCGAGGCGAACCTCCGCCGTGCCTTTGTAACCGGCCACCAGTTGTAGCGGCAGTTTTAGCGCGGCGAGGAGGAGTTTGGCGGTGTTATACGTCGTATCGCCCGGCGCGACACCGCCGATTTTCACCGGCGCTTTCGAATTGCGCAACGCAGTCAAAAGTGGTGATGCCACTTGCCTTGGTAAAACCGCAGGCGACGTTGTCCTGGGTCGGGATGCCGATGTACTCGAACCTGCGCGCGTCGAATTCGATGCCCGGCTTGCCGATGACTTGATTGATCACCTGGTTGCCGTGGAAATTGAAGATCGTCAGGCCGTCGGGCTTGGCCACCTTATATACATGATTGGCGGCGAGCAGACTGGCGGCGCCGGTCATGTTCTCGACGACGATGGCCGGGTTCCCCGGAATATGACGGCCCAAGTGGCGCGCGATCAAGCGCGAGTATGTGTCGAAGCCGCCGCCGGCGGAGAAGCCGACGATTAATCTTATAGTCTTGCCTTCGTAGAATGGCGCGGCGGCCTGGACCGACGCCAGCGCTGTCATAACCAGGAGCAGTTGACCGAGTGAGTTGCCGACGAGTTTGAACACTTGATTAATTCCTTTAAAGGAGACTCAAAACTTTAACGCAGGCAATTAAGAATGAAAAATCGACCTGAGTCAATGGGAGCGTACTGCTCCGGGTGATCTTAAGCACTCCGGGAGCAGTCGATTTAGGTTAACCGTGACGTTTCAGCGAGGGACCCACGCGGTGACGACAATACGTTTCAATAGTATTCGACTAATCGTTATCGCTGATCGTGACTTCCGCGGTATTTTGCGCACCGAGCGCTGCGCCGCCGGTAGGATTGGATAGCGTCAGATTTATTGTTTCATTACCCTCGACGGTGGTGTCGTTAGTAACCGGTATCGTAAAGGTCTTGCTGGTTTGATTTGCGGCAAAGGTGAGGATTCCTGAAGTTGCGGTATAATCCGCTCCCGCCGTCGCTGTGCCGTCGCTAGTCGCATAGGTTACGCCGACACCGCTGGCGGTACCGCCGGTGCGGGTAACCGTAATGGTCGCTCTTCTGGCGGCTTCGCCGACCGTGTAACTGGCTGCGCTAAACTGAATCACGCCCGCGGCATCGTTGTCGTTCACGGTCAAGGTGGCTGTGTTCTGGCTCCCCAACAGTCCGCCGACGGGATCGCTCAAGGTCAGATTGATCGTTTCATTGGCTTCATTGAGGGTGTCTCTCTTAATTGAAACGGTGAAAGTTTTGCTGCTCTGGCCGGCTGTGAAGCTTAGCTTCCCGGTCCTTGCCGTGAAGTCCGATCCTGAAGTCGCGGTGCCAGCGCTGACCGCATAATTCGCAGACAAAGTGCCAACCGTAACGCCGGTTCGATTTACCGTTATAGTTGCTCTGGCGCTGCTTTCGTCGACCGTATAAGTTGGCGCGCTAAATTGCACCGCAGGTAGCTGGGCCAAGGCATCGAGGATTTTTATGCGCGGCTTGGTAAGGCCGTTTAGCGGGTCGAAAACTGGTTGACCGGAAGTCTGTAACGCCGCCAGCATCTGGCTGAATGTGGCATTTGGCGCTGCTTGCTTGAGAATCGCAAAGGCTCCAGAGACATGCGGCGTGGCCATGGAGGTTCCTTGGAATTGCGCGAAGCCGCCGCCGGGAATCGACGAGTTAATCACTGCCCCCGGAGCCAACAGCGTTAGAAAAGTTGCACTATTCGTGAATGATGAAACCTCATCCGTGGTTGATCCGCCGGAACCGTCTCCAGTAGAGCCCACACTGACTGCATCGGGCACACAAGCAGGAGCTGAAATACCGTTTCCTAAACCGTCATTTCCCGATGCTACGGCGGTGGCGATATTGGCGGTTTTAAGTGACCTTATGATACTTGCTCGTGGGTCGGTGTTGCAGGGAGTTGCTGAGGTTTGTCCGCCGAGACTCATGTTGACCGCGGCAATGTTGAGCAGCGACCGCTTGCTATAAACATGCTGTAATCCTGCCAGGACATCAGAAGTGAAAGCCAGAGCGCACGGCGGAGGATCGCCGCTCAACAGGCAGAGAAACGCGTCCGAAAATTGGCTAAAAACCTGGATCGCCATGATCCCTGCGCCCGGCGCGACTCCCGATCCTGGTGTGGTGGATCCGCCTGCTGCGATGCCGGCCACGTGAGTGCCATGGTCACAGCCGTTGGCGTTACAAGGTACACCCGATCCGGTCGCTGTGGACATCTCAGCGCCGCCGGGGCACACACTCGTGGCCGATTGATTCGAATCATTAGATGAAAAACACGCTTCGGCGATGACTTTGCCACTGAGGAATGCGTGACTCTTGTCCACACCCGTATCGAGTATCGCGATGACGGTGCCGGTGCCGTCCAAGTTGAGTCCAGCGAATCCGCCCGCCCACGCCTGGTCCGCTTGCACCAGCGGGACGCTTTCGCCGAGTAATGGTGTGTTGAGTTGATCCTCTAAGACTTCGGTGACGACGCCGCGGAGGGATTCTAAGGCTTGAAGTCCCTCTGGGGTGAGACTGAGCGCCATAAATGGAAAATCTTGAAACTCATGAATGACCCGGTGCGGCAAGTGCGACAAGCTAGCTCGCGTAGAGGCGCGAGCGAAGTCAATATTTCTGCGGCGGCTAGCGCGCTCTAGGTCGCTCTCAATGTCGGATTCGGTAGTTGGCGGCGTGTAAAGCCGGACGATGACTCGGACGGTTCCCTGGTGCTGTGCCTTTTGAATTAAGCCCTGTGGGGCCGTAAAGGAGGCCGCCCCGCTGACCATTCCAGCGGGGAGGAGCAAAAACTGGATGAATAAAACGGCCGCAAGAAGCCTAGGCAAAAGTGATCGGATAATCATGGTGTGCTCCCTCAAGCAGACAGGCATGCGTTTATTTGCAGGCTCCTAATGGTTTTAACGGGATCGATAGACCGTCCTCAGTTACGCCTGTCACGTGACGGGACGCGGCAATTATCTTGAGTGCATCGACGGATGCTGCCAGCACAATGGCTGGAATCGAAGAATAGTTTCGGATAACTCGAAGGTTTACCTGGGCTAGCTCATCAAGGAGCGCTTTTTGTGCCGTGCGAATAGCATCTTCCCGAGACGATTCGGAATCTTCTCTATGCGGCGCTAAGCGTAATTCGACAATCACGCGGACCGAGCCCAGGGCCTTCGCCTTCTGATAAATTTCCGGAGCAATGAGGGCTGGCTCGTCAGCGGCAGGTTTTGGGTCTTGCGGCTCGAAGTCTCTGCCGGCAAATGGGATTCCAATGCCAACGCGATCTTGAGGTACATGCGCCAAGAGGATATTATTTGCTATTTCTTGTCGGGGATCAACCTTAGCGGGTTTGCCTGAGGCGGTTAATCTTGGGATCGCGGCGCCTTTCCTATCCCAACCATTTTCAGGGCTCAATTGAGAATCGAACCCCAGCGGCAGGGAGATGCCAAAGGACAGCAATAAACTCGCACTGCGCCGCCGTGCAGAATGACCAGAGTGGGTCGGGGAAGAGTTTGTTAAATATGCGCGCAAATTGTCCCAGGTCACGACATTAAGTGACTGATCTACCAAAGTGATTATGTTTCTTGTTAGGGTCTCCGGCGAAGCTCATTGTCGCTCCAGTTAAGCCGATTCGGTTGAGCAGTCAACAGGCGGGTAAGCACCCAGACTTGGAGTCTTTGCTAAGCCGCGCTTGAAGGGGAAGACTTCCGAGTGGTTTGCATTCAGTGGTCGTGGCGCATCTCAGCGCGTAGCTCATCTTCCCAAATGCGGCTGCCATCCGACAACCATTGGAAGCCGGGGTCGCGGATTTCGCCAGCGCGCGTGAACTTGGGCAGCTCTTCGAGCGCGCGGGCGAGCACCGCTTGGTTGCGGGCGCTGTCATGGGGTGGGCCGAAGGTGCGGCCCACCGGATGATCGACAAACAGCGCGCGCGGCGGCGTGACTTTGCTCATGATGTCGTGGGCCGTGCCGATCATCAGGGTCGGAATCCCGTGGCCTTCGATGACATGGGCGATGAGACCGACGGTCTCATGACAGAAGGGTCAATAGGGCACGAGCAGAGCGAGATCGACCTGCGCTTGCTTCAAGTCGTTGGCGATGGCTGGCGCCAGCTCGTTTTCAATCTTGCCATGACCGCGCAAACCGCCCATGAAGGAATAGTGAAACGGTGCCAAGCTACCGACGACCCCGCGCTTGTGCAGATTCGCCAACGCCGTGCGCGGAAAAACAATCTCCGGGTCCTGCTTGGGCACCCGGCCGATGCCGGAATGATGATCGATGACGATCTCTCCCGCGCTCGGGTCGGACGGCACGCGCCGATAATTGAAATCTTCACGTGGAATGAACGGCTCCTGATCGGCCAGGCGCAACGCCGCGCTGCTCAGTAGCGCGACGCGCGATTCACTCAACGGTTTCGCAATCGGACACCAGGCTGGTTTTGTCGGTGACACCAGCACGCGCGGCAGTTTCGGCGCGGAGTTTTGCGCCATGACGGGGAGATATTGGAATGGCATAAATCATGATCCTCCGTGCAGCGGTTTTACTTCAGGAACTAACAGGGTTCAACGCAAGCGTCGCGTAAATCAATTTAATTTTCTTCTTCTAATCGTAGGATTGCCAAGTCGTCGAGCGTCGTGGAATCGGGCATGCTCCAGGTGCTTGCCCATGAGTGTCTCAGATAGAAGGTTGGGGTCAAAGATTGTGCGCGAGATCGAGGACGCTGGTCCACTGACTGGACAAAGTCCGGAGTGCAAGCCTGAATGAACGGACCGACCCGGCTACCTGCAAGTTTTGATGGTAGATCTCTTTAATACCATCAGCAATAGGAACTACGGAGTCGATACGGTCACTCGATTAGAGTAAAGACTGCGGTTGCCCAACGCATCTACGGCGCGTATGCGATAAGCGAAGCTGGTTGAGCTCGGCAGGCCGACGTCACTGAGATTGACGACGGCTACGGTCGCGATTTGGGCGAACGTGCTGCATCTTAGGCCCTGACATCGTTCTATCTGATATTCAGTAACCCCCACGTTGTCGATGGATGGGAGCCAGCTCAAATCAATTTGGCCTGTATTAACCGCCGCGGCGGTTAATCTACGGGGTGCGCTCGGCGGTTGCCGATCCGGTGCACTCGTTCTGCCCGTGATTACATTTGAATACCCGCTCAGGTTTCCCGAAGCGTCGCTGGCTCGCACCCGGTATCTAAAAGGCGTCGATGCTGCCAAGCCTGTATCGTTGAAACTGGTTACCGTAGCAGTGGCGATGTGGCCGAAGTTGCTACAGCCCAGGCCCAGGCAGCGTTCCACTCGGTAATGGCTCACGGCCACATTGTCCCAAGCCACCGCCCAGTTTAAATTAATCCGGCTGCTGCTTGCCGCCCTGGCCGTCAATCTTGTGGGTGATGTCGGTGACTGATTGTCAACGTCGATGATCGGTGTATTCATGTCGAAATTGATTTCCGCTTGACTCAAGGCGCGATTATAAATCCTCACCTCGTCGATAACTCCATCGAAGCGATCCGTGTTCGCCGCAAATTGTCCTATGTAAAGCGGCGCTGCGTTGGCTGCTGGCACTATGGTCTGGGCTAATGAGTTGTTTAGGATAGCGTTGATATAAAGAGCCAACGTCGTGCCGTCCCAGGAGCAAGCCAAATGCTGGAACACGCCGCTGAAAATGGGAGTAGTCGAGAGGACCGCTAATTGCGTTGGGATGTTACCCAATCTGCACACCGCTAGATTCGTTTCAGTGATTCCCAGAGCATAATTAAGGGACGCATTACCCTTTGCAATTATTCCCTGCCATTGGTCGAGGCGCGCTGGCAGCACCCATGCCTCGATGGTTCCCGTATTACCGAGATCCAACGTCGGGTTGTCAGGCACGACAATAAAATCCCCAGAACCGTCAGAATCCAGCGCATCGCTATAGCGCCCTGAGACCCAAGCGGCGCTTACGATGGTGCCGTGATTGCCATTGCCTGACGCGTCGTTGATGGTGTTTCCAACGCCCTCATTGAAACTGTAGGCGGCCACCACGTCCGGTTTGCCCACGGGTGGCATCGGCAAAAAGATGGCTTGAGAACTCGTTAGACCGCTACTATCTGTTGCCGTGAGAATGATCTTGAACCCGAAGTTTCCAACACCGTGGTTCGTCGCAACAAAGCTGCCGCCGGCACCTATTTCGTTCATCTGCGGATGAACATGCTCGTTGTGTTGCAGCAAAACCGTCCAGCTGAGCGCCGCCGGTAGCAAAATACCGTCGTCGGGATCGGTGGCGGCCCCCTCAAAATTTATCGTCTGACCCGGAACCACGAACGTCCCCGCGGTAGGAGTCAATATCGTTGCCGCCGGCGGACGGCTTCCGACCGTAATCTTGACGCTGTCAGTGGAGCTAAGTCCAGAGATATCAGTGACCGTAAGTGTAGCGGTAAAACTAACTACGCCTCCACCCACGTAAGCATGCTGCGGATTAGGCGCTGTAGAGGTCGTGCCATCACCAAAGTCCCAAAAGAAGACCAGCGGGCCATTCTCCGGATCAGCGGAGCCGGCGCTGGAGAAGTTTACTACCAGTGGAGAGTAGCCCGATGTTGTCGCAGCATTCGCATTGACAAGAGGCGGTTGCTGAGGGCCGACGTAACGAATACGCCCAACAATCCCGCTCTCAATAGCGACATAATAGATCATTCCGTCAGGTCCCATCTCAACGCTCACGGGACCGTCAACACTAGTCGCAAATCTAGTGATAGTGATGACGTTTTGGTTAGCGTCGAGAACCATCCGGTCGATCCACTTCGAGACGTAGTCGGCAAAGAAGAAGTTTCCATGATATTGGGGCGGGTAGAGAATCGATGTGTAAACCGGCCCGGCGATCACGGTCTTACCCATGCTAGAGTCGTACTCGTAAAGTGGCCCGGTAACGGCGCTCTGCCGAAGCGCCCGGCATTGCTGGAACGCCGCCTGGTACTGTGGCTGAGGGAGGGCACCCTCATAGCAAGGCCAGCCGAAGTTTTTGCCGCGTCCGCGATTAATCTCCTCTTTTGAATTCCAGCCAACGTCAGCGATATAAGGTTCGCCGCTGACGGGATGTAAGCTAAAGCGATACGGGTTGCGTAACCCGTAGGCCCAGACCTTCGAGCGGTTCGAGTTTGTGCCATTGTAAAAGGGATTATTAGCCGGAGAGGTGCCGTCTGAATTGATGCGCAGAATCTTGCCAGCCAAGCTGTTCAGATCCTGTGCCCGCAGGGCTTGTGGATCCACGAAAGCGGCAGATGCCGCATCGCCAACACCCACGAATAACTTGCCATCAGGCGCGAAACGAATTGTTCCAATAGAGTGATATTCCGCTTCGGAAGGCAGATCGCCCAGTATAACCACCTCACTGACTGGAAGAGCCGCGTCAAGGTTCGCAGGATCGGTGCTGACCCTAGTGAGCTGGGAAGTTTTCGGACCGCAGTCGTTAGGATCGCCGCCTGTTTCTAAAGTATACAGAAGATAAACGTATCCATTGTTTACAAAGGCCGGGTCGAGGGCGAGTCCCAAGAGACCCCGATCACCACATTGATTGACATGCGATTGGATGTCGAGAAACGGCGTAGGCAGCAAGGCACCGTTTTTTACGATTTGCACCACGCCGCTTTTCTGCCAGATGAAGATGCGACCGTCCGAAGCAAAGGTAAGCCCTATCGGAGTGTAAGGCGGCAGCGTTGCGACGGTTTCGGACATAAAGCCAGGATCGTTGAAGGTAATTTGCGCATGAGCATTTGGCAAAAAAGCGATGGGTCCCAACACAATCGATATCAGGAGAGTCGCGAGGATGGGGGTTATTTTCGTTGAAGCTAGGAGGACGCTATGCCGATTACTGTTGGTCTTCAACATGACTCTACTTCTCATACTGCCTCAAACGGATTGCCACCGAGTTAGCCCTTCACTCAATAATTCGGGCAGAGTACGAAGGACCATGAGCTAATGCCGTGCCGTAGAAGTCCGCGGTCAGTTTTGCTGCCTTACTCCTCAAACTACTAGCTTGTGCAATTAAGGATGATTCTGATTTCGGGCATGAAGAGGTAGATGGGCGATACGGCCCGACACGGGCAAGGGATGTCGGTCTTGGAGTTTTGCCTCTGGCGAATAACACGTCCGTATCCGTTCGACGTGTTGATCGTTGGCTGTTACGAAGGCGATAAGCCGAATAACGGGGGTCTTTTAACAGAACACAAGAACCCAGGCTAAAAGTCCCTCATTAACCGGAAGGCATCAGTTATGAGTTCTTGGATTATCGCTTCCGTCTCTATCGAAATAATGCGACGCGCCGATCATGACGAAACGGATTGCTAGGCCAACCTCGCCCGCCTGTTCGTTAGGGGGATCGAAATAAAGCTCGTCGATAGAAATATTTCGGTTTTGCTCCCATCCTGCCCGCCGCTTTGTTTCGGTGCCACTATGATTGGCGGTCTCACTTTGGCCGCACGGAATGTTAGCGGCCGACACGCGGCTTGCTGTCCTTTCGCCCGGAGATGTTACGTCGCTTTGTTTTGCTCCATCAGCGGCAATCGTTGAAATTCGCTGGTGTGTGAAATCCCTCCGGCGTTGTGGTAAGCAATTGCCCTCATGATCGATGTCGGGGCGAACTATCGGGCGATTGTTGAGCGCATTGCTGTTGCGACGGCGAAGGTGGGGCGGAATGCGCGCGAGGTTCGGCTGCTGGCGGCTTCGAAGTCGCAGCCGGTGGATTCGCTCCGCGCTGCGCTGGCGGCGGGAGTGGCGCTGGTCGGTGAGAATTACGTCCAAGAGGCGCAGGAGAAGAAGAACCTATTGGCGCAAGCCAAGGTCGAGTGGCATCTGATCGGCCATTTGCAACGCAATAAGGCCAAGCTGGCGGTGCAGTTGTTCGACGTCGTCGAGTCGTTGGATAATTTGGCGCTGGCGCGGGAATTGGACAAAGAGGCGGCGAAACGAAGCAAGATTGTGCGTGCGCTTATCGAAGTAAATCTGGCGGGTGAGGAGAGTAAGTCTGGGATTGCCAAAGCTGAAGTCGCTGGCTTGTTAGAAAAGCTTTCCGGTTTGGCCCACGTGAGAGTCCAAGGGCTGATGACCGTGCCGCCGTTTCGCGAGAATCTGGAAGAGGTGCGGCCGTACTTTCGCGAGCTGCGCGAGTTGCGCGACTCGCTCAATTCACTGAATTTACCCCACGTGCGTCTTAAAGAGTTGTCCATGGGCATGACCCACGACTTTACCGTGGCGATCGAAGAGGGCGCGACTATCGTGCGCATCGGCACGGCGCTCTTTGGGCCGCGGGGATGATGACCCATGTTTCTGATCGCTAATTTGCTGGTTGCGGTGGCGCAGATTCTCGACTACGTCCTGTGGGCGTATGCTTGGATATTATTGGCTCGTGTGGTGATTTCTTACATTAATGCTGATCCGAATAATCCATTGATCCGCTTCCTTCACAGCGCCACGGAGCCGGTGTTGGCGCGGGTGCGGGAGAAATTGCCGCTGTCCTCCGGCGGCTTCGATTTTTCGGCGATTGCGGTTTGGCTGGCGGTGATGTTTTTGCAGCGTTTCTTGGTTCGCTCCTTGTACGACTTGGCGCAAGCGATCAATTAAAACTGGGAGGATGTTCAGATGAAGTCTCTCTTTGCTGCCGATATTCGCGACAATCAAGCGGTCGATGCCATGTTTTTGGTTGCGGCGAAAACTCATGGCGTGACTAAGACCGGCAACAGTTATCTGACGTTGAAGCTGATCGACCGCACTGGCGACATCGAGGCGCGGGTGTGGGAGCGCGCCGACGATCTCGGCCGCGGCTTCGACAAAAATGATTTTGTTCGTGTGCGCGGCCAAGCGACGCTTTATCAGGGCAAGATGCAGTTACGCGTGCAAGATGTCATGCGCGTCGATGAGTCAAAGATCGCGCCGGAGGATTTCTTGCCCAAGAGCGCTTTCGATCCGCAGTCGATGCTTGAGGAACTGCAAACGATTCTCCGTGGCATGAAAAATCCCCATCTGCTCGCCCTGGCGGAGGCCTGCTTCGCCGACGAGGAGCTGATGCGCTTGTTGCGCCAGGCGCCGGGGGCCAAGACGATTCATCATCCTTATTTAAGCGGTTTGTTGGAGCATACGCTTTCCTTGATGAAGCTGATTCAAAAAGTCGTCGAGAATTACCAAGGCGTCGATGTCGACCTGTTGCTGATGGGCGGCTTTCTCCATGACATCGGCAAGGTTTACGAGTTTACTTTCGACCGGGCGGTGGATTACACCGACGCCGGGCAGTTGTTGGGCCATCTGGTCATGGAAGTGGAGATGGTGACCAAGAAGATCGATGCGATTGCGGCATTTCCCACTGAGCTAGCTTTGCTGCTCAAGCATTTACTGGTGAGCCATCATGGCGCTTATGAATTCGGCTCGCCCAAGCTGCCGCAGACCGTCGAAGCTGTGATCCTTCATTCCCTCGATGACCTCGACGGCAAGATTCAAGCGATCCAAAACATGCCGGAGAAAGAGCCGGGATCGAAGTGGACCGCGTTTCACCGCGCGTACGGGCGGAGTTTTTATCGAATTAAGACTGAAGAGCAATGAAGATTGCAGAATGCGAAATGCACAATTCTAATTGAACGTTGTGAAATCTGCAATATGAGATCTGAGATTAAATCCGGAGGTTTGCCATCGTGAAAAATTTTGTTGCGGGCGCGTGGATCGATAAGGCGAAGAAGATCGAAGTAACCAATCCGTTCGATGACTCGGTGATCGACGCCGTGCCGAAGGCGGATGCCGGCGATTTGGAAAAAGCTTTGGCCTTCGCCGAGCGTGGCGCCAAGGTGATGGCGAAGCTGTCGAGCTACGAGCGCTGGAAGATTCTCCGCAAAGCGGCGGACATGATGGCGGCGCGTAACGAAGAGCTGGGCCAAATCATTTCCCAAGAAGAGGGCAAGATCATCGCCGAAGGGCGCGGCGAGGCGATGCGCGCCGTCGAAACCATGATGGGCTCAGCGGAGGAGGCCAAGCGGCTGCACGGCGAGACCGTGCCGCTGGATGCCGATCCCACCGGTGGCAAGAAACTCGGCTTCACGTTGCGCGTGCCTTGCGGCGTCGTCGCGGCGATCGCGCCGTTCAATTTCCCATTAAACCTCGTCTGCCATAAAGTTGGCCCCGCGCTGGCGGCGGGTAACACGGTCATTATCAAACCGGCTTCCGATACACCGTTGTCGGCGATCAAATTGACTGAGATTTTGCTTGAAGCAGGCTTGCCGCCGGAAGGGATTCAATGCCTCACCGGTTCAGGCGGCGAGATTGGTGACGCGTTAGTTGCCGATCGTAGAGTCCGCAAGGTGACGTTTACCGGCAGCCGCGAGATCGGCGAGCGGATTTGCCGCACGGCAGGCATCAAGAAGGTCACGATGGAGCTGGGTTCCAATAGCCCGGTGATCGTCATGCCGGATGCCGACATGGAAAAAGTCGCGACGGTTTTAGCGATGACCGGTTACGGCAACGCCGGCCAGACCTGCATCTCGACACAGCGGGTATTGGTGGCGAAAAGAGTATACGGTGATCTCTTGAGCGCGTTGAAGCCGAAAGTGGAAGCGTTGACGACCGGCAACCAACTCGACGAGAAAAGTAAGGTCGGCCCGATGGTGAAAGAAAGTGAAGCCATGCGTGTCGATGAATGGATCAATGAGGCGGTCAGCGGCGGCGCGAAGTTGTTCGCCGGCGGCGGGCGGCGCGGCGCGATTTATCTCCCGGCGGTAGTGGCAGACGTTCATCCTGACATGCGCATCTCGCGCGACGAGTTGTTCGGCCCGGCGGTGGCGGTGACGCCGTTCGAGACGATTGAAGAAGCGATCGCCTTGGCGAACGACAGTATTTATGGATTAGCCGCCGGGATTTTTACCGACAACGTCGAATGGGCGATGAAGTTCGCGCGCGAAGCGGAGGCGGGCAATCTGCACGTCAACTGGGGCTCGCAGTGGCGCGTCGATCTGATGCCCTACGGCGGACTGAAAGATTCCGGCTTCGGCAAGGAAGGGCCTAAGTATGCGGTCAACGAGATGACGGAACTGAAGATGGTAGTGTTTCATTTGAATAGTTGAACTAGGCAATGGGCATTAGGTAAGAAAGAAGTCACAATAAAATGATTGCAAAGCCGCGAGCCGACGGACGGAAACAGAATCAATTGCGAACGCTGAAGATCACGCCGAGCTACATCAAGACCGCCGACGGCTCGGTATTGATCGAGATGGGCGATACCAAGGTTATTTGCACGGCCAAGCTCGAAGAGCGCGTGCCGCCGTTTCTCCGCAACAGCGGCAAAGGCTGGATTACCGCCGAGTACGGCATGTTGCCGGGGTCGTCGCAGCAACGCATCGGCCGCGAATCGTCGCGCGGCAAGGTTGGCGGCCGCACCCATGAAATTCAACGGCTGATCGGCCGCAGTTTGCGCGCGATCGCCGACTTGAAACTTTTGGGCGAGCGGACCATCTGGATCGACTGCGACGTCATTCAAGCCGATGGCGGCACGCGCACGGCGTCGATCACCGGCGCCTATGTGGCGGTGGCGGAAGCGGTCAAGAGTTGGCTCGACAAAGGCAAGCTGCTGCAAACGCCTATAAAGGATGCCGTAGCGGCGGTGAGTATCGGCATCGTCGAAGGGCGGATTTTATTAGACCTGTGCTACCTCGAAGACAGCACTGCCGATGTCGACATGAACATCGTCATGACCGGCTCGGGTAAGTTTATCGAAGTCCAAGGCACTGCCGAGAGCGCGCCATTTACCAAGAAACAAATGGAGCGCATGGCGGAAATCGCCGAGGACGGTATCAAAGAGCTGCTCAAGGCCCAGAAGCAAGCGATCTCTGGCCTGGCTTAAGCGAAGATCAAGTAGCCGCAAAGAACGCAAAATTCGCAAGGAAATTCTATCCGTGATCGAACTCCTCGTTGCCACGACCAATCCAGGCAAGTTGGCAGAAGTTCAGGCGTTTTTAAGTTCACGTCCGATTCTGATTCGTTCCTTGCGGGATTTAAAAGATCCACCCGCGGTGGTGGAGAATGGCGATACCTTCGAAGCAAACGCGCTTAAAAAGGCGCGCACCTTGGCGGATTTTTCCGGGTTGCTCACATTAGCCGATGACTCCGGTCTGGAAGTCGAGGCACTGGGCGGCGCGCCGGGAATCTATTCGGCGCGTTACTGCGGCAGGGAAGGTGACGATGCCGAAAACAATCGCAAGCTCCTGCGCGAATTGACTGGCGTGGCCGAAGCGAAGCGCACCAGCCGTTTCGTCTGCGCGTTGGCGCTTTGTGCGCCTGAAGGATTTGCCATGGCTGACTGGACCGTGCGCGAGTCTTGCAACGGGCTAATCACCTGCGAACTAACAGGCATCAATGGTTTTGGCTACGATCCGTTGTTTTTCTATGTGCCCTTTGGCAAAACCTTCGGCGAGATTGACCGCGAAACTAAAGCGACGGTCAGTCATCGCGGTAAAGCGCTGAAAAAACTTGCTCAAGCATTGCCGCAGCTGGTTGATTTGGCGAATGAACCTTGATTTGATTGAAACCCAGTGTAGAATGGCCGCTGGTTGATTGACGGGGCGTAGCGCAGCCTGGTAGCGCACCTGCCTTGGGCGCAGGGGGTCGGAAGTTCGAATCTTCTCGCCCCGACCAACGAACAATGGTATGTGCTGAGCTATGAGTACTGAGTACTGTAGGGCAGAAGGGCATTCCCTTCAGTACTCAGTACTCGCTACTCGATTGGGCGCCAGTAGCTCAGCTGGATAGAGCAACGGCCTTCTAAGCCGTAGGTCATGGGTTCGAATCCCTTCTGGCGCACCAGACTGTTTTGCGGTGAGTGTAGCTCAAGTGGTTAGAGCACTGGATTGTGGTTCCAGGGGTTGAGGGTTCAAGTCCCTTCACTCACCCCAGTTTCAATTCGGCGAAGATCAAAGGTCGAGGATTGATAGCCGCAGGCCTTAATGATCTATCTTCCAGATTTAGTTTGATCCGTGCGGGCCGCTAGCTCAGTTGGTAGAGCAGCTGACTCTTAATCAGCGGGTCCGGAGTTCGAGTCTCCGGCGGCCCACCAAATTTTCTTCTCTATCTTTTTTACCGCTACCCGGCTTGGATGCCTATCGTCCGGTCCGACCATAGGTTTCACGAAATCGCTGGATGTTATTTATCCGCAGCAGTATGCTATCATTAGTAACAGTTCGACGCTGGTTAAGGATCTGGCAACGATCCGAGAAACTACATGGCAGCCATGGAACAAAGCCTGAGTTACACGATGCCGATGGAGGTTCACCTTCCAGCGGCGCTGGTGCGCGGCGTGCTTGAGACCAACCAAGACCGGCTCAGCAGTCATCTCCTAGTTCGCCAGGATGACCAGGTGTTCTCGCTGCGGGATGCGACCGTGGAAGATCTCACAGGCAAGCCGATCGCCAGTCGCACCAACGATTATGTCGTCTATATGCGTGAGGTTTTTTTGATCGCCGACTTAAGTCCGGCCGGCCAGTCGCAGCGCTCCGGTCTCGAGGGTCTTTATCGGAAAAAAAATACCCGCAAGGCATTGATCAGCGTGGGGCCGTACTTGATCCAGGGCGACGTCTATCTGCTTCCCGGCAGCGCGTTGTACGATCTGCTGCTCGAAAAGAATCAATTCATACCGTTGACCAATGCTACGATTCTCGGTCGGCAACTCGCACCGCCACGGACTTATTTGATCAACCGTCATAAGATCGGCTTTATGACAGCCGTCGGTGACGGTTTGGTGGAGTTCTAACCCATGGCTGTTTATCCATCTGAGATAAATCACGTGAAAGCGCGCGGCGTGGTGCGCATCACCTGGGATGACGGCCATATTGGCGAATATAACGAGCCTTATCTGCGCGGGTACTGCCCCTGTGCGATGTGCCAGGGCCATGGCTCCCAGCGCCAATTTATTTCAGTGCCCGAGGCGAAGCTTCAAGAGATTCACGGTGTCGGCAACTATGCCATCGAGTTCCGATGGCATGATGGTCACAGCACCGGAATCTATACTTTCGAATATCTGCGGACGCTTTGTCCCTGCGCGGCCTGCGCTGGGGCGCGCGGTGACGGCTAGTAGTTCTTGTCGGCGCCGGGCGTGAGTTGCTGTCCTTGCTTTCATTTGCTGGATGATTTCCGTCCGCTATTCGATCACGGCGGGGCGCTCGATGTTTTATAACCTTCTGTGACCCACCTATTTTGGACTCTAGCAAGGTTGCGACCTGGGTCGTTGGCGCGGAGCAGCGCCAAAGTATTGACCCGGAAGGATTGAGTTATATCAATATCGACACCGCTGAAGACTAGCCTATACGTTGCTTAAGTATGCTGAACTGTCAAGTGGTCTTGGGCGTGGATTAGTTCCACTCCCGATGGCCGCCAGTTGCGCCTGCTGCGCTTGACTTACCACCGGGTAATTCTTACTCTCCTCTCCTAGTCGGTGAAACTGGATCGACAAATTGCAGCGACAGGAAGACGTGCGAGAGTGGCGGAATTGGCAGACGCACTAGACTTAGGATCTAGCGGGCAACCGTGGGGGTTCGAGTCCCCCCTCTCGCACCAAGAAAGGTTTGCTTCGTTCGATATACACCGAGATAGAAAGGTTGACGGTAAGCTGCCGCCCAACGCTCATTGCGAGATTCCGTATAGTCCGGGCTCGCCCTGTGTCAAAGCGCAAACGCCTCTGTCGTAAGAAAATTAGATGAAAGTCGATATCGATGAATTGAGTCCGATCCAACGCAAGGTGAGCATCGAATTGCCGGCGGATCGGGTCGCCAAAGAGTTTTCCCACGCATATAAAAACCTTGGCCAGCGCGTGACAGTTAAGGGCTTTCGCACCGGCAAGATTCCGCGCGGCGTGCTTCAGGGAATCTACGGCGAAGATATCAAAGGCGAGGTACGCTCCCATCTGGTGGAAGAATGCCTGGCGGAGGTGGTCAAAGAACGAGACTTGCAAATCGTCTCACGGCCAGAAGTGGAGACTGGTGAGATCAAGGAAGACGGGGAGTTTTCCTTCTCGGCGGTCTTCGAGATCAAGCCGGCCATCGAATTGAAAGATTATCTGGGAGTCGAAGTAGAAAAGGTCAAGGTCGCTATCAGCGAAGAGCAGGTCGATGAGGCACTCAAACGTTTGCAAGAAGGCCATGCGCGCCTTGAGCTGGTGGAAGGCCGCGATGTCGTTCAGAAGGGCGATTTCGTTACCGTCGATTTTGAAGGCACCATCGCCGGCAAGCCATTCGCCGGCGGCAAAGGCGAGAACTACGTGCTCGAAGTCGGCGCCGGCCACACGTTGCCGCAGTTCGAAGAGGCTGTGATTGATTTACAAGTGGGCCAGCTGCAATCGGTTCCGGTGATCTATCCGGACAACTACCCAAATGCTGAGATCGCCGCGAAAGCCGTCGACTTTGCGCTTACCGTTCGTGAGATCAAACAGAAAGTCCTGCCGGTGCTTGACGATGATTTCGCCAAAGATCACGGCGAGCATGGCTCGTTGGCAGACCTACGAGCGGCGATTCGTCAGCGGCTTGAGGATGAACTCAAGCATTATCAGGACGAAGATCTCAAAGATAAGATGATCAGCCGTTTGATCGAGGCTCACTCGATCAGCGCGCCGCCGTCGATGATCGAACGGCAGACTCGCTATCTCATGGAGCGTTACCAAAGCCAATTGGCTGGACATCCGGGTGGGACAGAAGAGCCGGCGCCGCCCTTGGAAGAGGCGCGCAAGACCTTCGAAGGCCGCGCCGCCCGTCAAGTACAGGCGACGTTACTGGTCGAAAAAATCGCTCAGGCGGAAACCATCGAAGTGTCGGACAAAGAGCTGCAAGAGCGGGTCGATAATCTGGCGCGTGGCGCCGGTGATCGCGCCAAGGGCGTGCGGGAATACTATGCGCGCCCCGACGCACGCGACGATCTGCGGGCGCAAATAGCGTTTGATCGCACTCTTAGCTTCTTGCTTGAGCGAGCTAAAATAAAAGAGGTCGATGCACCGATATCTGCAGTTGATGCTGCGCCCGAAAAAAGCTAGAATGCTCTTAATGATTGAGGGGTTTACCCACATATGAACTTCATCCCCATGGTCGTCGAGCAAACTGGGCGTGGCGAACGGGCATATGATATTTATTCGCGTCTGCTAAAAGAACGAATCGTCTTTCTTGGCTCGGTGGTCAATGACGAAGTGGCCAACGTCATCACCGCGCAGCTGCTGTTCCTCGAATCCGAAGATCCCGAGAGAGAGATTTTCTTCTACATCAACAGTCCGGGCGGATCGGTTACTGCGGGCTTGGCGATCTATGACACCATGCAGTATGTGCGACCGCAAATTTCGACGCTTTGCGTGGGTCAAGCGGCAAGCATGGGCGCTGTGTTGCTAGCTGCCGGCGCGAAAGGTAAACGCTTCGCGCTGCCACATTCGCGGATCATGATTCACCAACCGCTTGGTGGTTTCGAAGGCCAGGCTACCGACATCGAGATTCACGCCCGTGAAATTCTCCGTATGCGCGAGGAATTGAACAATATTCTTATGAAACATACGGGCCAGGGCATGAAGAAAATTGAAAAAGATACAGATCGCGACATGTTCTTGACGGGGAAGCAAGCTCAAGAGTATGGCATAGTCGACGATGTGATCGCGGCGCGTCCTGACAGTGCGCTCAAGAAATAGCTCGTAGTTTGGCTTGGGGGATCTATGCCTAAACATGGTGAGCACGGATCGGGAAATCTCGTCTGTTCTTTTTGCGGCAAAAGCCAAGACGAGGTTCGCAAACTGATCGCCGGTCCGACGGTTTACATTTGCGACGAATGCATCGACCTTTGCAACGATATTATCGCTGAAGAAATCGACCACGACGAGAACTTAAGTTCGTCGTCGAACGTTCCCAAGCCCGCGGAAATCAAGCGGGTGCTCGACCAGTATGTGATCGGCCAGGAGCGCGCCAAGAAGATATTGGCGGTCGCCGTGCACAATCACTACAAGCGCATCGACAGCCAGATGGTGACTGGGGATGTCGAGCTACAAAAGAGCAACATTCTGCTGCTTGGTCCTACTGGATCAGGCAAAACTCTACTCGCCCAAACTCTTGCCCGCTTTCTGCAAGTTCCCTTTACCATTGCCGACGCCACCAGCCTGACTGAGGCGGGTTATGTCGGCGAGGACGTCGAGAACATTATTCTCAATTTATTGCAGGCGGCCGAGTACGATGTTGAAAAAGCCCAGCGCGGCATCGTCTATATAGACGAGATCGACAAAATTTCGCGTAAGTCGGACAATCCATCGATTACCCGGGACGTGTCCGGCGAAGGGGTGCAACAAGCATTGCTAAAGATCATCGAAGGGACTATGGCGAGCGTGCCGCCGAAGGGTGGACGCAAGCATCCCCAGCAGGAATTTTTGCAGGTGGATACCACCAATATTTTGTTTATTTGCGGCGGCGCTTTCGTCGGTCTTGAAGATATCATTCGCAAGCGCACCGGCCGCAAGCGTATGGGCTTTGGCGGACAGTTAGAAGAGAGTGAGAAAATTGGCCAACGGGCTTCGGATTTGCTGCACAGCGTACAGACAGAAGATTTGCTCAAGTTTGGCTTAATTCCTGAGTTCATCGGCCGATTGCCGGTTATCGCCACTCTCGACGAGTTGGACGATAGCGCGCTGATGCGCATTTTGAAGGAGCCCAAGAATGCGCTGACCAAGCAGTATTCCAAGCTTTTTGAAATGGAGTCGGTGCATCTTAAGTTCACTGAGGATGCGTTGCGAGCGATCGCGCGCGAAGCCATGAAACGTAAATCGGGAGCGCGGGGGCTACGCGCGATCATGGAAAATATAATGTTGGATATCATGTACGACATGCCATCGCAGCCCAATATTAAAGAGGTTGTGATTTCAGAGGATGTTGTTGAAAAGCATGAACCTCCGATCGTCGTATACACCAAGGCCGCAGAGAGTGCTTAGGAGGGGAACCGTATGTTGTTTCGGAACGATAAGAAGGATCCGGAAGCCACTGCTGGGGGCACAAGGGTGCCGTTGCTGCCGTTGCGGGATATTATCGTTTTCCCGCACATGGTCGTGCCGCTATTTGTCGGGCGTCAACGCTCGATCAAGGCGCTCGAAGAGGCAACTCAGAAGCAGAGTCTGATTTTCTTGTCCTCCCAGAAGGACGCCAAAACCAACGAGCCCGCCGAGGACGATATCTACCGGATTGGTACTCTCGGGTCGGTGGTACAAATGCTCAAGCTCCCCGACGGCACCGTCAAGGTGCTGATCGAGGGGAAAAAGCGCGCCAAGATCGCGGGCTTTGCCGCCAACCCGGATTTTTTTCTGGTTGACGTGGAGGATGCTCAAGAGGTGAACGAACGGACTACGGAGGCGGAGGCGCTGATCCGAGAAGTTCACACCACCTTTGAAAATTACGTTAAGTTGAAAAAGAAAATCCCCCCCGAAATGGTCATGTCGGTGTCCTCCATCGATGAGCCGGGGCGGCTCTCCGATACCATCGTTGCCCACCTTGGCATAAAGCTGGAAGACAGGCAGAACTTGCTGGAGACTTTTAATGCCACGGAACGGCTGGAGAAGGTTCTTGGCCATATGCGCGCCGAAATCGAAATTCTTGAAGTCGAGCGGCGTATTCGTTCGCGCGTCAAGAAGCAAATGGAGCGCTCTCAGAAGGAGTACTATCTCAACGAACAGATGCGGGCGATTCAAAAAGAGCTGGGTGAGAAGGATGAGTTTAAGAACGAGATCCAGGAGATTGAGGAAAAGTTAAAGCAGAAAAAGCTTTCCGCCGAAGCCAAAGACAAGGTCGAGAAGGAACTGAAGAAGCTCAAAATGATGTCGCCCATGTCGGCGGAAGCGACCGTGGTCAGGAACTATATCGATTGGATTATCAGTTTGCCGTGGAACGAATTCACTGACGACAAGCTCGATATCAATGAGGCCGAAAAGGTTTTGGACGAGGATCATTTCGGACTGGAGAAGGTGAAAGAGCGAATCCTCGAATATCTCGCTGTACAAAGCTTGGTGGGCAAAATTAAGGGGCCGATCCTTTGTTTGGTTGGACCACCGGGTGTCGGCAAAACCTCGCTAGGTCGATCGATTGCGCGGGCAACCGGCCGTAAATTTATCCGAGTGTCCCTCGGCGGCGTCCGTGACGAGGCGGAAATCCGTGGTCATCGCCGCACCTACATCGGTGCCCTACCGGGTAAGATCGTTCAATCCATGAAGAAAGCTGGGTCGAGTAACCCGGTATTTCTAATGGACGAGATCGACAAAATGTCCACCGATTTCCGCGGTGATCCTTCGTCGGCGTTATTGGAAGTGCTCGACCCGGAACAGAATACGTCATTCAACGATCACTATCTCGATCTCGATTTCGATCTTTCCAAGGTCATGTTCATTACCACCGCCAATTCGCTGGATCGCATTCCGCGTCCGTTGCAAGATCGGATGGAGATCATTCGAATTGCCGGTTATACCGAGTTGGAAAAGGTCAGCATTGCTAAGAAATACTTGATCGAGAAGCAACGGGAAGCCAATGGCTTGACCCCAGAGAATATTGTTTTTACCGACAATGCTTTGATGGGGGTAGTGCGTCACTACACCAAAGAAGCCGGCGTGCGTAGCCTTGAGCGAGAAATCGCCGCGGTTTGCCGTAAGGTTGCGGTGGAAGTGGTCAAGAAAGACCGCAACTCCCATGTCCAAGTCGGCACCAAGAGCCTGCACAAATTTCTCGGCCCGATCAAATTCCGCTATGGTAAAGCGGATGCGGAAACCAAGGTCGGTGTTACTACCGGCTTGGCTTGGACAGAAATGGGTGGCGAGTTGCTTTCGACTGAAGTGACGGTTATGCCGGGGAAAGGGCAGCTCATTATTACCGGTAAGCTGGGCGATGTTATGCAGGAGTCGGCACAGGCCGCAATGAGTTACGTCCGCTCGCGCGCGACCGCCTTGGGATTAGATAAGGATTTCTACCAGAAGCTGGACATTCATCTTCACGTACCCGAAGGGGCGATTCCCAAAGATGGTCCCTCCGCTGGTATCACTATGGCTACCTCCTTGGTATCCGCATTAATAAAAACTCCTGTGCGCAATGATCTGGCCATGACCGGCGAAATCACTTTGCGCGGTACGGTGTTGCCAATTGGTGGGCTTAAAGAAAAGGTATTAGCAGCGCACCGGGCCGGGATCAAGAAAATCCTGATACCGGCAGAGAACGAAAAGGATATAGAGGAGATTCCCGCGAGTGTTCTTAAGGGCCTGGAATTGGAGCTGGTTGCGCATGTTGACGAAGTTCTCAAGAAGGCATTGGTGTTGAACGATCCGGAGACCTTGTTCAGCCACACTCCGGTCGAAATCCAACCGAAAGACGATAATCCGCCATTCTCTGATAAGGTAGAAGAAGTTCCCGTCAGCGAAATTCTTCCACAATAATTAACGGCTATTTGGCGCGGAAGTGCCGGGTTATTTGACACCCGGCATTTCCGCTGTTATAACACCGCATTGCTAAGTGTCAGTTGGACTGTTGCCATTAGGATAGTCGACACATCAACGCTACGAGAGTTGTCGCGTATTTTGATCATTACCGGCCTTTTCACTTGGGACGCACGGTGGGTGCGTGATCGATTTTTTTACCTGACAAGTTTGACTAGGCAATTCAGATTGGTTCTTGTAGTAGTGGGACTCATGTCCCTGGCGAAGCTCTAGAAGAAGGTTGCGGTCGGGGCGGTTAGCTCAGTGGGAGAGCATCGGCCTTACAAGCCGGGGGTCACAGGTTCAAGCCCTGTACCGCCCACCAAGTACGTGAGTTCTGTTTTGGATACATCGGGGTCGTAGTTCAGTCGGTTAGAACGCCGGCCTGTCACGCCGGAGGTCGCGAGTTCGAGTCTCGTCGGCCCCGCCATTTTTACAAGTTCGAATGAACTTGGAGTTGACTGGAGTGTGCGCCATGACTAGGGAAGAAGCGTTGACGCAACGTCGGTGGTACGTAATCGACGCTCAAGGAAAGATCCTTGGGCGGATGGCCACGGAAATCGCCAAGGTTTTGCGCGGTAAACACAAGCCGGTTTTTACGCCGAACCAGGATGCTGGCGACTTTGTAATTGTCGTAAACGCAAAGGGGATCAAGCTGACCGGCGCGAAGTTGGACCAAAAGATTTACTACCGGCATACGGATTATCCCGGTGGCATCCGCCAACGGACCGCCGCCGAAATGCTTGAAGAGAAGCCAGAAGAATTGGTCCGGTTAGCCGTAAAGGGAATGCTCCCGAAAAACCGTTTAAGCCGCCATTTGGCCACAAAACTCAAGATTTACGCTGGACCGGAACATCCGCACGCCGCGCAAATGCCGCAACCCTTGGCAGTCGGAGCATAGGAGAATCAGTTCGATGGCAGATAAAACGATCGTGACAACAGGGCGACGCAAGACTTCGGTTGCCCGGGTCTTTCTTAAACCTGGAAAAGGTAGCCTAAAAATCAACAATCGCACGTTGCAAGATTATTTCGGGCGTGAAACCGCACGGATGATTGTGTTGCAACCTTTTCAGGTTACGCAAACCGCCGGCAATTTCGATATTGAAGTCAATGTTGACGGCGGCGGCAACTCGGGTCAAGCTGGAGCGATTCGCCACGGCATTACCCGCGCCCTGATGGAGTTCAATCCCGACCTTCGTCCCTCCCTTAAAAAGGCCGGCTTCGTCACCCGAGACCCCCGCGCAGTTGAGCGGAAGAAGTATGGCCGTCATAAAGCCCGCAAACGGCCTCAGTATTCAAAACGTTAATCTTACAAATCGATTATTTGAATTTATCAGAGAGCTTGGCGTTGCCTGTAGAGCGATGCCAAGCTCTTTTCTTTGGGTTAAATGATTTTGATGCGGATTCTATATTATGAGCTAGCGTTGGTTGGGCCACTGGGCGACTACTCTTGGGCCAGTAACAATCAGCGCTGCTTGTAAATTTCTTGGCGAACAAGAGGTTAAGGCGTTTCATCCACAAAGTCTTGGCAACTTAACCTCTGGGTATTCTCATGACGCGATGATCCAACCCTGCGTAACGGGCGTGAACCTTGAATGCCGGCATCGTGGTTCAACGCCTCGCGCGAATTACAGTTTCACTCTTCAGCGGTGAAGAAGTATAGACCAATCATCGAGAAAATTAGGTTTGGAATCCATGCGGCCGGTAGCGCTGGAATGGCGCCGCTGTGGCCCAAGGATATGCAAAAAGCGGTAAGTACCCAGTAACCGAAAGCGATGACCATGGCGATGCCGAAGCTGAGCGAGACGTTGTTGCTCAATTGCCGTTTGATCGCGAATGGTGTCGCCAATAGAACCATTAGAAAAGAGACCACTGGAATCGCTAGTTTGCTTTGGAGATCGACTTCGATGGCGGTGGTGTCGATCCCTTTAGTCTTCATTTCGCCAATCTGTTTCTGCAATTCGAAATAGCTATACTCTTCGGCATCGCGTGCCAGCAGCTTTAGATCGTTGGGAGTTTCCGTAATCGGAATGTTGGCGATGCTGTCACGGCGAGTCAGTTTGCCGTCCTGCTGCAATTCCCATTCGACCGCACCGTCGGTTTGCCAGTTTCGAATGCTCCACCGAGCACTGGGAATTTCGATCAACGAGCGCAAACTGAAATCTCGGTTGAGAGTGAATACCGTAACCCCATTCAGGGTGTTCGTGCGTGGATCGAAGTTGTCAATGTTGATGAAGCTGCCATCGCCGCGAATCCAAATGTCCCGCGTGCCGAATAGGCTGAGTTGTCTCTTCTGCCTGATCTCGGTGCGATAGATTTGTTGGGCGTTACGGCTGAAAATCGGCACCAGCGTCTCGTTCCAAAAAAAAGTAATCCCAGAAAGGCACAAAGCCAGCACTAGCAAGGGCCAGGCGATGCGTTGGACGCTAACGCCGCTTGAGCGAATTGCGGTGATCTCCTGCGTGCGTGCCAGTAGGCCCAAACAAAATAACGTCGAGAACAATGTCGCGAAT
Organism: uncultured delta proteobacterium; assembly: GCA_963760795.1. Classification (GTDB taxonomy): domain Bacteria; phylum Desulfobacterota; class Binatia; order UBA9968; family UBA9968; genus DP-20. Next base: position 74,054 of record CAVXEP010000012.1, on the reverse strand, counting down.
CCGACCACCCGGGAAATCAACAAGGGGGCTTTGAACATGAAATAGCGTAAAATGGTCGAAACCGGCGCGCCGGATTCGAGTAAATTGCCGATCCGTTCGAAAAAGTCGGCGGTTACGTAAAGTCCGGTGATCACCGCCAAGCTGATGCCGAAAACGCGCAGGAATCCCGCTGAAATATAGCGATCAAGGATGCCACCGAGAGGCATCATGCGATGTTGAGCTCTTGATGTCCTGGCCATTTAGTTTCTTGGCCTCCTCATCAGTCTTGTCACCTGTCGCAGCGTTGCGTTGCCGACCCGGGATGCGAACGCGGGAAAAGCCAGAGGCGATTCGCGCATCGCCTTGCGAAAGAAGACCAGGGCGATGCAACCGATGGTCAGGTTGGGTAGCCATAGCGCTGGGATGGGGGGTAGGCTTCCCTTGTCGCCCAAAGCTTTGCCGAAGGAGAGTAAAACATAGTAGGCCAACAGCCAAAACAAGCACAACATGAATCCCCACGAGCGACTCGCTCGCGAGGCGCGCGGTAGCAGCGCCAAGGCCACGCCAAGGACGCCAAACACCAAAGGGACAAAACCGAATGCGATCCGTTGGTGCAACTCCATTCGCTCAGGAATCGATTTGCCGCCGCGCCGCTGTTTCTCTTCGATGGATTTGAGTAAATCCGCGGAAGCTAACTCTTTCGGTCCAGCTTCTTTTTGCCGCACGGGACCGACGAGTTCGTCCAAGTCGAGTTTGAAATCGTAGATGTTGAAGCGGGTTTGGCTAAATCCTGTGCGCTTTTTTTCCCGTTCGTAGATCGAACCGTCGAAAAGCCTCAATCCTAGCGTGTTTGCTTCGTCGTCGGTGGTGATACGAGCTACCTTGCCGAGTATGATGTCTTCGCGCACGCGATCGCGCTTGTCGATGATGAAGATCCCTTGAGCGGTATTTCCAGGTGGAATGATTTCCTCGACGTAAATGAGAATCTTGGGAAAATCGTCATTGAAAACTTTTTCTTTGAGTGCCGTACTGACCCGAGACTTCGCGATGTTATAGAGCTCTTTTTTGAGTGCGGCATTGGCGGTCGGTCGGGCGTAAAGCGTCGTGGCCAAGGTCAGGATGGAAATAACCAACGACAGGCCGGCGATGGGCCACAAAATCTGCAACGGGCTCACGCCGGAAGCTTTCATGGCGAGTAGTTCTTGGTCGTTGGCCATGCGCCCGAGGCCGAGCAGGATGGCTAGCAGAAACGCCATGGGTACCGTCATTTCCAAGAACGTCGGCATTATCAACGCTAGGAGTTTACCGACTTGGAGCGGTGGAACACCGCGGCTGATGACCAGCTCAACCAGCTTCAAAAGTCGGCCAATGAGCAAGATGAACGTGAAGGCCAGCAGGCCGAGAAAAAATGGCGGCAGGACTTCGGAAATAAGATAGCTGATTAACGTCTTTCGTTTCACCGTGGCGGCATGTTAACTGTTGTACTCCTGGTTGTAAAATCCATTGGTGATTTGAACTAGCCCATGACAACCGACTATCTTTTCGGCATCAACGCGATTCATGAAACACTGATCGCCGCACCGCGGAGCGTGCGGGAGATTTTCGTCAGCGAAAATTCCAATCATGGTCGGTTGCAAGCGTTAGTGGATGAAGCACGGCGCCAAGGATTGCCGGTTGGCTATCGCGCTGCGCGAGAATTGGACCGGTTGTCTCAAGGACAACGCCACCAGGGCGTTGTCGCAATCGTTGAAGCTTACGCCTACCCGGCGTTTGAAAAATTACTGCAACGGATCGCTGATGCAGAGTTATCAGGATGGATCTTGATCCTAGATGGAATCGTCGATCCGCGTAACTTCGGTGCCCTACTACGGACGGCTGAAGCAGCCGGTGTCCGACATATCGTGATCCCGAAAGACCGTAGCGTTGAGGTGACCCCCCTGGTGGTCAAAGCTTCGGCTGGCGCGGCGCATCATCTGAGCATTTATAAAGTCACTAACTTGCGGCGCTCGCTGCAAGCGCTTAAACAGGCGGGATATTGGACAGTTGGCTTAGCGGTGGGCGCCAAGGAAAACTTTTACGACCGGGATTATCCGGATAAACTCGCTATTGTGCTCGGTAGCGAAGCCACCGGAGTTCGTCCAATTAACCTACGCGAGTGTGATTTTCTTGTATCAATTCCAATGTTTGGTAAGGTAGCCTCGCTTAACGTCGGGGTCGCTGGGGCGATTTTTCTATTTGAACTGGTGCGGCAGCAGCGGTTGCCTCGGTCGTAACTTTGTTGGTAACTTTACACCCTTTCAAGGCAGCACCGATGCAATAGTGTGAAACCCTGTGCTCTGTTGACATGATCCACCGAAGATGCTTTAAATACCTGTTTACAAACGGGGATAACTCCCGGGTGTTGTGGTTTGCCTGTTAGGCAAAAGATCTTTACTTACAAACTGTTAAAATTTGTTCAGATAAGTATCTTTTTACAGCCGCCAAAAAAGGTAATTGGCAATAATTTCGCTGGCACGAAAAACCCAAGGGCGATGGGCTGGCGTAGCTCAACGGTAGAGCAGCTGATTTGTAATCAGCAGGTTGTAGGTTCAAGTCCTATCGCCAGCTCCAGCTAATTGGTCAGTTGGAGTGGCGAAAAATTTATTTCTGGGGGCGAGGAGAGGTTCCCGAGTGGCCAAAGGGAGCAGACTGTAAATCTGCCGGCGATGCCTTCGAAGGTTCGAATCCTTCCCTCTCCACCAATTTTGCGGGAATAGCTCAGTTGGTAGAGCGCAAGCCTTCCAAGCTTGGGGTCGCGGGTTCGAGTCCCGTTTCCCGCTCCACATTGAAAGTAGAAGCTGATGGCGTTTTAATATGGCCCGTTTGTCGCCCCGTACGTGGGCAAATCATGGCCAATTGCTATCGACCGTCATGCCCAGGTAGCTCAGTCGGTAGAGCACGTCCTTGGTAAGGACGAGGTCAGCGGTTCAATCCCGCTCCTGGGCTTTGCCTTCCGGTTTGGGGAGTTCGGAGAAGGTTAGTAGCGGGAATTTAGGGTGAGGATTCGGAAATCATTTAGGAGGACGCGATGAGCAAAGCGAAATTTGAGCGTAAAAAACCACATTTGAACATCGGCACGATCGGACACGTCGACCATGGTAAGACGACCTTGACTGCAGCAATCACCAAGGTGCTGGCGAAGTCGGGGAAAGCCACATTCCTGGCTTACGACCAGATCGACAAAGCGCCGGAAGAAAGAGAACGCGGCGTTACTATTAACATTGCCCATGTCGAGTATGAAACCGACAAGCGGCATTATGCTCACGTTGATTGCCCTGGACATGCTGACTACGTCAAGAACATGATCACCGGCGCGGCACAAATGGATGGCGCGATACTCGTCGTTTCCGCTGCCGATGGCCCGATGCCGCAGACCCGTGAGCATATCCTGTTAGCGCGCCAAGTTGGCGTTCCTGGCATCGTGGTTTATCTTAACAAGGCCGACATGGTCGATGACAAGGAGTTGTTGGAGTTGGTCGAACTCGAAGTTCGCGAGCTGCTCTCAAAGTACAAGTTCCCCGGCGACGATACGCCGATTGTCATCGGCAGCGCTCTAAAGGCTCTAGAAGGAGACACCTCCGAAATGGGCGAGGGCTCGATCTTGAAGTTGATGGAGGCAGTCGACGCGTTCATTCAGGAACCGGAGCGCGAAATTGACAAACCGTTCATTATGCCGGTTGAGGATGTTTTCACTATCAGCGGTCGCGGCACGGTGGTCACCGGCCGGGTCGAGCGCGGTATCGTCAAGGTCGGCGAAGAAATTGAGATCGTCGGTTTCAAGCCGACGCAAAAGACCGTTGCTACCGGTGTGGAAATGTTCCGCAAGCTGCTCGATGAAGGTCGCGCCGGTGATAATATCGGCGTGCTCTTGCGCGGTACCAAACGGGAAGAGGTCGAGCGTGGCCAGGTTTTGGCCAAACCAGGCAGTATTACACCGCACACCAAGTTTAACGCTGAGGCCTATGTATTGACCAAGGAAGAGGGTGGCCGTCATACGCCATTTTTCAATGGCTATCGGCCGCAATTTTACTTCCGCACCACTGACGTCACCGGAGTGGTGAAGCTGCCGGAGGGGACGGAGATGGTTATGCCGGGTGACAACATCAACGTCGAGATCGAGCTGATTACCCCAGTCGCCATGGATCAAGGCTTAAAGTTCGCTATTCGTGAAGGTGGCCGTACGGTCGGCGCCGGCGTGGTTACCAAGATCGTTCAGTAATTCAACGCCGATCGCGAGGAGGACAAGATCATGCGGGAGTTGGTAGGTTTTGCATGCGATAAGTGCAAACGGAAAAACTACACATCGTCGAAGAACCGGAAAACAACCACCGAAAAGTTGGCGCTCAAGAAGTTTTGTGCTTCTTGTCGGTCCCACACTCTGCATCGTGAGGTTAAAGTTTAACGAGGATACCGGGGTCAGTAGCTCCAATTGGTAGAGCGCCGGACTCCAAATCCGGTTGTTGCAGGTTCGAGCCCTGCCTGACCCGCCACGTTATCGCGTTGGAGAAACCTCACATGGGGGATTGGATTCAAAAAGTTCAGGACGGCGTCCACCAGGGTGTCGATTTTTGCAAAGAGTCCTGGCAGGAGTTGCAAAAAGTCCATTGGCCGTCCCGCAAGGAAACTTACATGGCGACGATGGTAGTTATCGTCGTCGTTGTCCTGGTGTCTTTGTATTTGGCGACTGTGGATTTCTTTCTAACAAAGGCTGTCCAGGCCATTATCGGTTAATTACTTAGGTCCTCCTCTATTATTATGGCGAAACAGTGGTACATCGTTCACACCTTTTCGGGCTTTGAACAAAAGACCAAGGCGGCCCTAGAGGAGCGCGTCAAGCAGCTCGGCAAGCAGGAGTTCTTCGGCGAAGTGCTGGTGCCGATGGAGAGAGTCGTCGAGCTGGTCAAGGGAAAGAAGAAGACTTCGTCACGCAAGTTTTTCCCCGGTTATATTCTCGTGCAGATGGAGCTCAATGACGAGACCTGGCATGTGGTCAAGGAGACCCCCAAGGTAACCGGATTCGTCGGTGGTAGTACCAATCCGCCATCGGTTAGCGATGAAGAAGTCCGTGCGATTACGCTGCAAATGGAAGAGGGCGCAATCAAGCCCAAGCCGCGCGTGTCGTTCTCGATCGGCGAAAACGTCAAGGTGGTCGACGGTCCGTTCGCCGACTTTAACGGCGTGGTCGAAGATGTCAAGCCGGAAAAAGGCAAGCTCCGAGTATTGATCAGCATCTTTGGGCGAGCGACGCCGGTTGAGCTCGAATTTGTCCAGGTCGAACGCAATTAGTTTGATTAGAAGGATCGAAAGCAATGGCTAAGAAAGTCATCGGTGAAATCAAATTACAGATCCCTGCGGGTCAGGCGAATCCTAGCCCGCCGGTGGGCCCGGCGCTCGGCCAGCGCGGCGTTAATATCATGGAGTTCTGCAAGGCTTTCAATGCCGCCACTCAAACGCAGATCGGTATGGTTACACCGGTGGTCATCACGGTCTATGCCGACAGGTCATTTACTTTTGTCACCAAGACACCGCCCGCGTCGGTATTGCTCAAAAAGGCCGCCGGACTGGAAAAGGGTTCTAAGGAGCCGGGTAAGACCAAGGTCGGCAAGGTGACTAGGGCTCAAGTCAGAGAGATTGCGGAGTTAAAACTCAAAGATCTGACGGCCAGTGACTTGGCGGCCGCGGAAAAATCTGTTGCCGGAACCGCGCGCAGCATTGGCTTAGAAGTCGAAGGCTAGTGCGCGCAATCTTAATTGACCCAGCGAAATAGAGGATGCCATGAGTGGAATCGGAAAAAGCTATCGCAAGGTTCTGGATAAGGTCGATCGCAACCAGCGCTACCAGTTGGAAGATAGTCTGAAGTTGGTCAAGGAAACCGCCCGCGCCAAATTTGATGAAACCGTCGATATAGCGATTCGCCTGGGTGTCGATCCGCGCCAAGCCGATCAGAATATTCGTGGCACGGTAGCGTTGCCCCACGGTATGGGTAAAACTGTCCGTGTGTTGGCCTTTGCCAAAGGTGAAAAGGAGCGCGAGGCTCAAGAAGCCGGTGCCGATTTTATCGGTAGCGACGAATTGATCAAAAAGATTAGCGAAGGCTGGCTGGACTTTGACAAGGCGGTGGCTACTCCGGATATGATGGCCGCTGTTGGCCGCATTGGTAAGATCCTCGGTCCCCGTGGCCTCATGCCCAACCCTAAGACCGGTACGGTGAGTTTGGACATCGGTAAGGCGGTCAGAGAAATCAAGGCGGGTAAGCTGGAATTTCGCGTCGACAAAGCGGGCATCGTTCATGTACCGGTAGGCCGCGCGTCATTTTCCGCCGAACAATTGATCGACAATGCGCGGATGGTCCTGTTGACTATCCTGCGCGCCAAGCCGGCGTCGGCCAAGGGGAACTACGTTAAGGGCGTCACTATCGCCACTACCATGGGGCCGGGAATCAAAATCGATTTGGCACAGATCCGGGCGATGGCAGCCTAATGGTTCCGGATCGTTAGCCAGGCTTCATCAATACTGATCAGAGTAGAGTCCAGGAGAAGAAAATGTCGGAAGCGCAAGTTGTCCGTGCCGGTTACGGCGAGAAATTGGAAGCGGTGAACGCCATACACGAGCGGCTCATGTCCGCCAAGATGGCGATTGTCACGGAATACCGCGGATTGACGGTTGCGCAGATGACTAAGTTGCGCCGCGAAGTGCGCCAGGTTTCCGGCGAATATCAGGTGATCAAAAATACCTTGGTGCGGCGTGCGCTCAAAGACACCGTCTACGGCGAATTGGAAAAGTTGCTTGAAGGTCCTAACGGCTGGGTGTTCGCCTACGATGACCCGGTTTTACTCTCCAAAACTTTGCTCAAGTTCGCCGGCGACAACGATAAATTGACGATTAAGGGCGGCGTGTTCGAGGGCCGTTTCATGGACCCGGCGGGAGTTAAAGTCCTGTCGCAGATGCCCAGTAAACCTGAATTACAAGCGAAGCTGTTGGCGACCATCAACGCACCGGCGACCCAGTTGCTACGCACAATTCAGGAACCCGGCGCGCAGATGGTGCGCTTGCTCGAATCATTGCGCAAAACCAAGGGCGAATAACAATTACCTAGCAGAAATTTTAAAGGGGGGAACGTTATGGAAGGCGTATCGAAAGAACAAGTTAAGGATTTCATCAAGAACATGAGTTTGATGGATGCGGCGACTCTAGTGAAAGAGCTCGAAGAGGAGTTAGGTGTTAGCGCTGCCGCTCCGGTAGCAGCCGCTGCAGCCGGCCCCGCGGCCGCGGCGGTGGAAGAGAAAACTGAATTTAACGTCATTCTCGCCGCAGCCGGTGAGAAAAAAATTCAGGTCATCAAAGTTGTCCGCGAGCTCACTGGGTTGGGTTTGAAAGAAGCCAAAGATCTAGTCGATGGCGCGCCCAAGCCGGTCAAAGAGAGTGTTTCCAAGGCCGATGCCGAGAACATCAAGAAGAAGCTCGAAGAACAGGGCGCCAAGGTCGAAATCAAGTAATTCTCTCGCAGTCGGTCGTTCCGTTGAATGATTTGAAATGGATCGTTAACCGCTAGTCCGAGAGAGGAGTACGCATGGCATTTCAGGTTGCCAATAACTTACGATTCCGCCGTAGCTTCGGGAGAATTCGAAAAATTATCGAACTCCCGTATTTGATCGAAATCCAGAAAAACTCTTACGAGCTGTTCCTGCAGAAAGATGTGGCGCCGACGGAGCGCCAGAACATGGGACTGCAGGAAGTTTTTAAGTCGGTTTTCCCGATTAAGGATTTTAACGAAACCGCTTCTTTGGAATTTGTCAGTTATACCCTCGGCGAACCCAAGTATGACGTTGAGGAATGTCACCAGCGGGGCATGACTTTCGCCGCGCCGTTAAAAGTTACCGTGCAGTTGGTGCTGTGGGATGTTGACCAGCAGACCGGCGCGCGTAGCATCAAGAACGTCAAAGAGCAGGAAGTTTACTTCGGTGAAGTCCCGCTCATGACGATCAACGGTACCTTCATGATTAACGGTACCGAGCGGGTCATTGTCAGCCAATTGCACCGCTCGCCGGGAGTTTTCTTTGAGCACGACAAGGGAAAGACCCACGCCAGCGGCAAGTTGCTCTATTCGGCGCGGGTGATTCCCTACCGTGGCTCTTGGGTCGATCTCGAATTCGACCCTCGCGACGTGGTTTATGTACGCATCGACCGGCGGCGTAAGTTTCACGCTACCGTGTTGTTGCGCGCACTAGGCATGACTAGCGAGGACTTGCTCAACTACTATTATCGGAGCGATTCAATTTACTTCGATGGGCGCAAGTCCATGCTGGAGTTCAATGCCAGCCATCTGTTGGGGGCGAAGGTCAGCGCCGATGTGCGCGATCCGAAGTCCAATGATATCATCGTTAAAGAAGGCAAGAAGTTCACCCGGCAGGTGCTGCGCCAAATGGAAGCGGCGCGGATCAAGCAGGTGCCCATCGCGCTGGAAGAGATTCTCGGCCGAGTCGCGGCTCATGACGTCGTCGACCCCCATGGCAAAGAGGTTCTGGTCGAATGCAATCACGAGATCACGCAGGAGAAGCTCGACCTGATCCGTGACAAAGGTCTCACTCATATCGAAGTACTGTTTATCGACGAATCGAACGTTGGTCCTTACTTGCGCAACACGTTGCTGCAAGACCGCATACGCTCCCCTCAAGATGCCATCCTGGAGATCTACCGGCGCTTGCGGCCCGGCGATCCTCCGACGGTGGAATCGTCGACCAACTTTTTTAACAACCTGTTTTTCAATCCCGATCGCTATGACCTATCCAAGGTCGGCCGCTTGAAGCTCAACCATCGGCTCAAGCTCAATATCCCGCTGGAGCAGGGCACGCTGCGCAAAGAGGATATCCTCGAAGTGGTGCGGTACCTGATGGAGCTCAAGAACGGCCACGGTTCGGTGGACGATATCGATCACCTGGGTAATCGCCGTGTACGTGCCGTCGGTGAACTCGTCGAAAACCACTTCCGTGTCGGCCTGGTGCGCATGGAGCGAGCGATCAAGGAAAAGATGAGCTTGCAGGACATCGAGACTCTGATGCCCCAGGAACTGATCAACTACAAGCCGGTATCAGCGGCGCTCAAAGAGTTCTTTGGCTCCAGCCAGCTGTCGCAGTTCATGGATCAGACCAATCCGCTGTCGGAAATTACCCACAAGCGGCGGCTCTCGGCTCTCGGTCCCGGCGGTCTAACTCGCGAGCGTGCCGGTTTCGAAGTGCGCGACGTGCATCCGACCCATTATGGCCGGGTCTGTCCGATCGAAACCCCTGAAGGTCCGAACATCGGTCTGATCGCTTCGTTGACCACCTATGCGCGGGTGAACGATTTCGGATTCATCGAGACTCCCTACCGGGAAGTAGAAAATGGCAAGGTTAGCGATCGAATCCGTTATCTATCGGCTCTCGAAGAAGAAGATCATGTGATCGCCCAGGCCAATGCGCCGATCGACGGTCGTGGTAATTTTTCGGCGGACTTGGTCTCATCGCGTAAGGGCGGTGAGTTTGTCATGGCCCGTCCCGAAGAAGTCAACTTCATGGACGTGTCGCCGAATCAGTTAGTCAGCGTAGCGGCTTCGCTCATTCCGTTCTTGGAAAACGACGATGCCAACCGCGCCTTGATGGGTTCCAACATGCAGCGCCAAGCCGTACCGCTATTGCGCACCGAAGCGCCGTTTGTCGGTACCGGCATGGAGCGGACTGTTGCGCGAGATTCCGGCGTCACTATCGTTGCGCGCCGCGACGGCTTGGTCGAAAATGTTGATTCCACGCGCATCGTCGTCAAAGCCGACAAGCCGGGCGGTTCGCGGGATACCGGTGTCGATATTTACAACCTGGTCAAGTATCAGCGCTCCAATCAAAATACTTGTAATAACCAGCGGCCGATCGTCGTGGTCGGCGATCAAGTCAAAGCCGGCGATGTCATCGCCGATGGTCCGTCCACTGAGATGGGCGAGCTGGCATTGGGACGCAACGTCGTCGTTGCGCTGATGCCCTGGGGCGGGTACAACTTCGAAGATTCGATTCTCATCAACGAACGGGTGGTCAAAGAGGATATTTATACATCGATCCACATCGAAGAGTTCGAGTGCGTGTCGCGCGACACGAAATTAGGCCCCGAGGAAATCACCCGGGATATTCCGAATGTCGGCGACGAGGCGCTTACCGATCTCGACGAGAGCGGCATCATTCGCATCGGCGCCGAGGTTAAACCGGGCCATATCCTGGTCGGCAAGATTACCCCCAAGGGGGAAACCCAACTGTCGCCGGAAGAAAAACTGTTGCGGGCGATCTTTGGCGAGAAGGCCGGCGAAGTGCGCGATACCTCGCTGCGGGTGCCCCCCGGCGTCGAAGGCACGGTCATTAATGTAAGGATTTTTTCGCGCAAAGGATTGGGCAAGGATGAGCGCAGCCGATCAATTGAGGACGAAGAAGTTACCCGGCTACGTAAAGATCAGCATGACGAAGTGCGCATTCTCCAAGAAGGTGCGCTCCGCCGGCTGAAAAAATTGCTGGTTGGCCGGCGCTTGGCGAGCCGCATCAGCGACGATAGCCGCAAGGTCTTACTCAACAAGGGGCAGGAGGTGACCGAGGAGGATCTCGATCAGCTGCCGATGTCCTACTGGAGTGAGATCCAAGTCGATAATGAATCCGTGGAAAGCGAACTCGGCCGGATCATCGAGAGCACGACCACTCAGGTCAACCTGATCAAGCATGCTTTCGATGACAAGATCGAAAAACTCAAAGGCGGCGATGAGCTGCCCCCCGGCGTCATCAAGATGGTCAAAGTCTTTGTCGCCATCAAGCGTAAGCTGCAAGTGGGCGACAAAATGGCCGGACGGCACGGTAATAAGGGTGTCATTTCTCGCATCCTGCCCGAAGAGGACATGCCGTATTTAGAGGATGGTACTCCCGTCGATGTGGTGTTGAATCCGTTGGGTGTCCCGTCGCGCATGAACGTCGGCCAAATTCTCGAGGCTCATTTGGGCTGGGCGGCACGTAGCTTGGGGCACCAAATCGGCGATTTGTTACGCGCGCAGGGTGGCGATATCGATCCCCTGCGGCGGCGCTTGAAGGACTACTTGAATACCCGCGATGCCAACGAGTTGATCGACGGTGCTAAAGACGCCGAGGTGTTGAAGCTCGCGGCCAAATATCGCGACGGCGTGCGCATCGCTTCGCCAGTATTTGACGGGGCGGCGGAAGAAGAAATTTTTAACTTAATTCGCAAAGCCGGCTTGCCGGCTAGCGGCCAGGCGACCTTGTTCGACGGCCGGACCGGCGAAGCTTTCGACGGCAAAGTGACTGTCGGCGTCATGTACATCATGAAGCTGCATCACTTGGTCGACGACAAGATCCATGCGCGCTCGACTGGACCTTACTCTCTCGTTACCCAACAGCCCTTGGGCGGTAAGGCCCAGTTTGGCGGCCAGCGTTTGGGCGAGATGGAGGTCTGGGCGCTCGAGGCTTATGGCGCCGCCTATACTTTGCAAGAGATGCTGACGGTCAAGTCCGACGATGTCGTCGGGCGCACCCGAATGTACGAGGCGATCGTCAAAGGCGACAACCTGCTCGAACCGGGACTGCCCGAGTCGTTCAACGTCATGGTGAAAGAGCTCCAAAGCCTAGGCTTGGATGTCGATCTCGTTGAAGAAAAGTAGGTAACCCCAGTACGGCTGTGCCGCTCACACCGGAGGTGATCCTGATATGGAAGATCTGTTTAATTTATTTGAAAAACCGAAAAATCCGCTCAGTTTTAACGCGATCAAAGTTTCCGTCGCTTCGCCGGAAAAAATTCGCTCTTGGTCCCATGGCGAAGTAAAAAAGCCGGAGACCATCAACTACCGGACCTTCAAGCCGGAACGCGATGGTTTGTTTTGCGCTAAGATCTTTGGTCCGACCAAGGATTACGAGTGCAACTGTGGCAAGTATAAACGCATGCGCCATCGCGGCGTGGTCTGCGAGAAATGCGGCGTCGAAGTCATTCAGTCCAAAGTACGGCGCGAGCGCATGGGCCATATCGAACTGGCCACGCCGGTCGTTCATATCTGGTTTTTGAAAAGCCTGCCCAGCCGCATCGGCGCGCTGCTCGACATGTCGCTCAAAGACATCGAGAAGGTGCTCTACTTCGAGTCCTATATCGTTGTCGATCCAGGCGAGACGCCGCTGCAATACAAGGAACTCTTGACCGAGGCGCGCTACCGCAAGGCGGTCGAAGAGTACGGCGGCAAGTTTGTCGCGGGAATGGGCGCCGAGGCGGTGCGTAAGCTGCTCAAAGAGATCGATATCCCTAAGGTCGCCGACGAATTACGCCAGGAAATGCGCGACGCTAATTCTGAAGTGCGGCGCAAGAAAATGGCCAAGCGCCTAAAAGTTTTGACCGCGTTCCGGACCTCGGGCAACCGTCCGGAGTGGATGGTGATGGAAGTGATTCCGGTAATTCCACCGGACCTACGTCCCCTGGTACCCCTCGACGGCGGCCGTTTCGCGACCTCGGACTTAAACGATCTCTATCGCCGCGTCATCAATCGCAACAACCGGCTCAAACGGCTGATGGAATTGAGCGCGCCGGACATGATCATCCGCAACGAAAAGCGCATGCTGCAAGAAGCGGTGGATGCCTTATTCGACAACGGTCGCCGCGGCCGGGCGATTACCGGCCAAAACCGCCGGCCGCTCAAATCTTTGAGCGAGATGCTCAAGGGCAAAACCGGCCGCTTCCGCCAGAACTTGCTGGGCAAGCGCGTCGACTATTCGGGCCGTTCGGTAATCGTCGTCGGTCCTGAGTTGCGCTTGCATCAGTGCGGTCTGCCGAAAAAGATGGCCCTCGAGCTTTTCAAGCCGTTTATTTACAACAAACTCGAAGAGCGCGGCCATGTGACGACGATCAAGAGCGCCAAAAAGATGGTCGAGCGCGAGTTGCCGGAAGTCTGGGATATTCTCGATGAAGTCATCCGCGAACATCCCGTGCTGCTCAACCGGGCGCCGACGCTGCATCGTTTAGGCATCCAAGCCTTCGAGCCGATTTTGATCGAAGGTAAGGCGATTCAACTGCATCCGCTGGTGTGCGCCGCTTACAACGCCGATTTCGACGGCGATCAAATGGCCGTGCATGTGCCGTTGTCCGTCGAAGCCCAAGTTGAAGCTCGCACCTTGATGATGTCGACCAACAATATTTTATCGCCAGCCCATGGTAAGCCGATCATTGTACCGACGCAGGATATCGTCTTGGGCTTGTATTACATGACCCGCGACCGCTTGCACGCCAAGGGCAGCGGCCGGTTGTTCAGCAGTCCAACCGAAGTTCGCGTCGCTTACGACCAAGGCGAAGTGGATCTCCAGGCGCCGATCACCGTGCGCATCGACGGTGAACGGGTCGACACTACCACCGGCCGCGTACTGCTTTACGATGTCGTTCCCGAAGTGATTCCTTTCAAGGAAGTCAATCGGGTGATGAAGAAGAAAGAGCTCGCGAACCTGATCGACATCAGCTTTCGTCTGGCCGGTAACAAGGCGACGGTAATTCTCGCCGATCGACTAAAAGATGTCGGCTATCACCATGCCACCAAGGCGGGTATCTCGATCTCGATTAAAGACATGCTGATTCCGCCGACCAAAGAGGCGATGCTCAAGAAGGCCCATGACGACGTGCGTGAGATCGAGGAACAATACAAGAATGGGCTAATCACCGACGGCGAGCGCTATAACAAAGTGGTCGACATCTGGGCTGAGGTCACCGACCGCATCGCCGATCAAATGCTTGGCGACTTGGGTTCGGAGAAGATTACTGACGAACAAGGGCACGAGTTTACGGTGCCGAGCTTCAATCCGATTTTCATGATGGCTGACTCCGGCGCCCGCGGTAGCGCGCAGCAAATTCGCCAATTGGCCGGTATGCGCGGTTTGATGGCGAAACCCTCCGGTGAAATCATCGAGACCCCGATCACGGCTAATTTCCGCGAAGGTTTGACCGTGCTGCAGTATTTTATCTCGACCCACGGCGCCCGTAAGGGTCTCGCGGATACGGCTTTGAAAACCGCCAATTCCGGCTACTTGACGCGTCGTCTCGTCGACGTCGCTCAGGACGCCGTCATCGGCGAAGAAGATTGCGGTACTATGGATGGCATCGAGATCACGCCGCTCATGGAGGGCGGCGAAGTGATCGAGCCGCTTGGCGACCGTGTGCTCGGCCGCGTAGCGCTGGAAGATGTAATCGATCCCTTCACCGGCGAAGTCATCGTCAAGGCCAACCAAGAAATCAACGAAGAATTGGTCCAGCGGGTCGAGGATGCGGGTTTAGAGCGGCTCAAGATTCGTTCCGTCTTAACCTGCGCGTCCCGCCGTGGCGTTTGTATCATGTGCTACGGCCGCGACTTGGGCCGTGGTCATATGATCAATATGGGCGAAGCGGTCGGAGTCACCGCTGCTCAATCCATCGGCGAGCCGGGAACGCAGTTGACCATGCGGACCTTCCACATCGGCGGTACGGCAAGCCGGCGCGCTGAACAGACGACGTTAGAGGCGCGCAATGACGGCAATCTCAAGTTCATCAACGTCAACACCGTGACCAACAAAGACGGCGATTTCGTCGTTATGAACCGTAACGGCGAAGTTGCCATCGTCGATTATCCCGAGGGCGAGAAGGGTCGCGTGCGGGAACGCGAGCGCTATCCAGTGGTCTACGGCGCGAAACTTAAAAAGAAGGACGGCGCTAAAATCAAAGCCGGCGAACTGCTGGCAGAATGGGATCCCTACACAATCCCGATTCTCACCGAGGTGAGCGGCCCGGTTAAGTTCGGCGACGTTATCGAAAATATCACCATGGAAGAGAAGGTCGATGAGCGCACCGGGCTATCGACCAAGGTTATCATCGACTCCAAAGATATCGACAAGCGGCCGCGCATTTCGATCAAGGACACGCAAGGCCAGACCACCCGACTTACCGCCACCGCGGAAGCGCGTTATTTGATTCCGGTGGGCGCGCATATCAACGTGCAAGATGGCCAGGACGTATTCGCCGGCGATATCTTGGCGAAGATCCCGCGCGAAACCACCAAGACCAAAGACATCACCGGTGGTTTGCCGCGGGTGGCAGAACTCTTCGAAGCGCGCAAGCCGAAAGAGTTCGCGGTGATCAGTGAGATCGACGGTGCGGTCTCTTTCGGTAAGGACACCAAGGGGAAACGCAAAGTCGTGGT
The DNA here is from genome assembly GCA_963760795.1 of uncultured delta proteobacterium. Taxonomy (GTDB): domain Bacteria; phylum Desulfobacterota; class Binatia; order UBA9968; family UBA9968; genus DP-20. The sequence goes on along the minus strand of CAVXEP010000012.1, from coordinate 58,825 downwards.
CACGCCGGAAGTTGGCGAGGCGCGCGAGTATTTGATTCCTAAAGGCAAGCATATCAGCGTCCATGACGGCGACCGCATTCGCGCCGGCGAGGCGTTGATGGACGGTTCGTCCAATCCCCACGACATTCTTAACATTCTTGGCGAAAAGGCCTTGGCCAAGTATCTCGTCGATGAAGTGCAAGAGATTTACCGGCTCCAAGGCGTGCGCATCAACGATAAGCATATCGAGGTCATCGTGCGTCAAATGTTGCGCCGTGTGCGCATCAAAGATGTCGGCGACGCCGAGTTCTTGGTCGGCGACCAGATCGAGAAGTGGCGTTTCGAGGACGAAAACCACCGGGTCATTGCCGAAAATGGCAAGCCCGCGGTCGCCGAGCCGCTCCTCCTGGGGATTACCAAGGCGTCGTTATCTACCGAAAGCTTTATCTCCGCGGCGTCGTTCCAGGAGACCACAAAGGTTCTTACGGAGGCGGCGATCCAAGGTAAAGTCGACTTGCTGCGCGGCTTGAAAGAGAACGTCATTATGGGCCGGCTAATTCCTGCCGGCACTGGGGTGACCAACTATGCCAAGGCCGAGATCGAAATCGACGAAGTGGAAGACGGCGTGGCTCAATTGCACGAGGTAGCGGAAGCCTAAGCTTTGACATTTGCGGATAATTTTGTTAAATAAAGGATTTTGCTAGGGAGCCTGAGAGGTTTGATTCGCTCCTCCGAATCCTAGCGAGATCGATGAGAAAAAATTAAGTATGCCAACTATTAGTCAATTAGTGCGTCAGAGCCGGGAGAAGCAGCGTCGTAAGAATACCGCGCCGGCGCTCCAAAGCTGCCCGCAGAAACGCGGTGTGTGCACTCGTGTCTACACCTCTACACCGAAGAAACCCAACTCGGCGCTGCGTAAAGTTGCCCGCGTGCGCTTAACCAATGGCATCGAAGTGACCTCCTACATTCCCGGTGTCGGTCACAACTTACAGGAGCACTCGGTGGTTTTGATTCGCGGCGGCCGCGTCAAGGATCTACCCGGAGTACGTTATCATATTGTCCGCGGCACGCTGGATTCCATCGGGGTTCAAGATCGCCGTCAAAGCCGCTCCAAATATGGCGCTAAGAAACCGAAGTAATATTTATGCCGCGTAAAGGTGAAGTAAGAAAACGAGAAATTTTACCAGATCCCAAGTACGGCGATAAGGTCGTGGCTAAGTTTGTCAACACGATCATGAATCAGGGCAAGAAAAGCGTCGCGGAATCGATTCTCTATCATAGCCTCGATATCATTACCGCCAGGACCAAAGAAGATTCCTTGGGTATCTTCAAACGTGCCATCGAGAACACCCGGCCCACCGTCGAGGTCCGTTCGCGCCGTGTCGGCGGCGCGACCTATCAGGTGCCCGTTGAAGTACGGCCGCAGCGGCGTTTGTCGTTGAGTATGCGCTGGCTCATCGATGCGGCTCGCGACCGCGCCGAAAAATCGATGGAAGAAAAATTGGCGGCGGAATTGATCGATGCCGCAAGCAATCGCGGCACCGCGATCAAGAAAAAAGAAGACACGCATCGCATGGCTGAGGCCAATCGGGCCTTCGCACACTATCGTTGGTAAGTAAAATTTAAGTTTGAGTTCGTAAAAGGAGGCGGTTAGACCGCCTCCTTTTTTTCCGGCGTAAAGACAATGGCTAGAACCGTCGCATTAGAGAAAACCCGCAACATCGGCATCATGGCCCACATTGATGCCGGTAAGACCACCACTACGGAGCGGATCCTCTACTACACCGGGATCAATTACAAGATCGGTGAAGTGCATGACGGCACCGCGACGATGGACTGGATGGTTCAGGAGCAAGAGCGCGGCATCACGATCACTTCGGCGGCGACCACCTGTTTCTGGCGCGACCACCGGGTCAACATCATCGATACGCCGGGCCATGTGGATTTCACCATCGAAGTCGAACGTTCGCTACGCGTCCTTGACGGCGCGGTGGCGGTGTTCTGTTCGGTGGGAGGTGTCGAACCGCAGACGGAAACCGTTTGGCGCCAGGCAGATAAGTATGGTGTTCCACGGCTCGCGTTCATCAACAAGATGGATCGTCTTGGCGCTGATTTCTTCCGTGTGGTCAAGATGATCGAGACCCGGCTAGGCGCCCGTCCGGCGGTCATGCAGCTGCCCATCGGTGCCGAAGATAAATTCACCGGTATCATCGATCTGATCACCATGAAAGCGGTGATCTGGGAAGACGAGAGTTTGGGCGCAAAGTTTCATGAAGAGGAGATTCCCGCCGATGTCAAGGAACAGGCTGAGGAATATCGTGAAAAACTGATTGAGGCGGCCGCCGATGCCGAAGAAGCGTTGATGGAAAAATATCTCGACGGCAAACCGATCAGCGAAGCCGAACTGCGCGCGGCGATTCGCAAGGCGACGCTCGCTCTAAAAATAGTTCCAGTAGTCTGCGGTACTGCGTTCCGCAACAAGGGCATCCAGCCGATGCTTGACGCGGTGGTGGACTTTCTTCCGTCGCCTGTCGATATCCCCCCGGTCAAAGGCGTCGTTGCCGGTACCGACAAGCCGGATGAACGGCCGGCACGGGACGACGTGCCGTTTTCCGCGTTGGCTTTTAAAATCATGACCGACCCGTTCGTCGGTACCTTGACGTTTTTCCGGGTTTATTCGGGCTCCATCAGTTCCGGCGCGAGCATTTATAACTCGACGAAAACTAAACGTGAACGAGTCGGCCGGCTGCTCAAGATGCACGCCAACAAGCGGGAAGAGATCAAAGACGTCTACGCCGGGGATATCGCCGCGGCAGTGGGCCTAAGAACCGCGACCACCGGCGACACCCTGTGCGATGAAGATAAGCCGATCGTCCTTGAGTCCATCGATTTCCCGGATCCGGTCATATCAATCGCCATCGAACCCAAGAGTAAAGCCGACCAAGAAAGGCTCGGCCTGTCGTTGCAGAAACTGGCCACCGAGGATCCGTCGTTCCGAGTGCGCACCGACGAAGAAACCGGCCAGACAATTATTTCCGGCATGGGTGAGTTGCATCTAGAAATCATCGTCGATCGTTTGCTCCGTGAATTCAGCGTCGGCGCCAGCGTCGGCAAGCCTCAAGTTGCCTATCGCGAGACGGTTCGTAAGGCGGTCGAGCAGCAGGGCCGTTTCGTGCGCCAGACGGGTGGTCGCGGTCAGTACGGCGATGTCTGGATCAAGCTCGAACCGCAAGCCACCGGCGGCGGTTTTGTGTTCGTCGACGCCGTCAAGGGTGGATCGATCCCGCGCGAATATATCCCCGCGGTCGAGAAGGGCATTCGCGAGGCGCTCGATAATGGGGTGCTCGCCGGCTATCCCGTGGTCGATGTTAAAGTAACCCTGTTTGACGGCAGCTATCACGATGTCGACTCCTCAGAGATCGCCTTCAAAATCGCTGGTTCGATGGCCTTCAAGCAGGCAGCACGTAAGGCCAGTCCGGTGCTCCTCGAGCCAATTATGTCGGTGGAAGTCGTTGTTCCTGAAGATTTCATGGGCGATGTGATCGGCGATTTGAGCTCGCGGCGCGGCAAGGTGCTTGGTATGGACACCCGGCCGGCCGCCCAGGCGATCGATGCGCGGGTGCCGTTGGCGCAGATGTTCGGTTACGCTACGGACGTGCGTTCGATGACGCAAGGGCGGGCAACTTACACGATGCAGTTTTCCCATTATGAACCTGTTCCCTCGGCGGTTGCTGAAGGCATTATCGCCAAATTTGACGGCAAGTCGGATGATGACGTATGAACGAGAAAATTAGGATTCGGCTGAAGGCCTATGACCACCGCGTGTTGGATCAATCGGTGGGTGAGATTGTCGAAACCGTGCGGCGCACCGGCGGCCGGGTCGCGGGACCGATTCCGCTACCCACGCGGATTGAGCGGTTCACGGTTAACCGATCGCCTCATGTCGACAAGAAATCACGAGATCAGTACGAAATCCGTACGCACAAACGCTTGCTCGATATCCTCGAACCGACCCAACAAACCATCGACGCGTTAGGTAAACTCGATATCGCCGCGGGTGTGGATGTGGAGATCAAGCTCCAGTAACCAACTGACAAGAGTCGCACTAAACGAGAGCCGATGGGAATGAGATCATGACTGGGCTAATTGGCAGAAAAATTGGTATGACGCAGTTCTACAGTGCCGAGGGCAACGTAGTTCCTGTGACTGTTGTGGAGACCGGACCCTGCATTGTCGTCCAAAAGAAAGAGCCGTCCAAGGATGGATACACCGCGTTGCAGGTTGGCTTTGGCAGCAAGAAGGCCCAACGGGTCAACAAAGCCGAGCAAGGCCATATGGCGAAGGCTGGCAAAGGGGCCTTTGAGGTGTTGCGCGAATTTCGTCTTGACGATGTTTCCGGCTATGAAGTCGGGCAGGAAATTAAGGCCGCCGATCTATTCAAAATTGGCGATCTGATCGATGTCGCGGGTATCTCTAAGGGGCATGGTTTCACCGGCGTCATCAAGCGTTGGTCCTTTGCCGGTTTCCCAGGTTCCCATGGTACCCACGAGTACTTTCGTCATGGCGGCTCCATCGGTAACCGTTCTTATCCGGGCCGGGTTCGCAAGGGCAAAAAGATGGCTGGCCATTGGGGTAATGAGCAGATCGCCACACAGAATCTCTTGGTCGTCGATATCCGTGCCGAGGAAAATTTAATGTTCGTGCGCGGCGCAGTTCCCGGCGCGAAACAGGGAGTGGTGATCTTGCGGCCGGCGGTCAAAAGGTAATTAAAATGGAAGTCCACGTTATCCAACCAACCCTCAACGACGCGATTTTCGGCGCCAAAACCCGCCCCCATCTGCTGCACCAAACCGTGGTCATGCAGTTGGCCAATCGGCGCGCCGGTTCGGCTGCGACTAAGACCAAAGGACTTGTCCGCGGCGGCGGTAAAAAGCCTTGGCGGCAAAAGGGTACGGGCCGCGCCCGTGCCGGTAGTTCCCGGTCACCGATCTGGGTTGGTGGCGGCACCGCGTTCGGCCCGACACCGCGTGATTACTCATATCGTATGCCCCGTTCGGCGCGGCGCGAAGCGCTGTTGTCGGCCTTGAGTCTCAAGAATCGCGAAGGCAAGCTCATCGTCGTCGATAAGTTTGAGCTCGAAGCGGCCAAGACCAAAATCATGGTGCAGGCATTGGCCGAACTAAAGGTTGCCAGCGCGGTGATCGTCGTGGCGCAACCGGATGAAAAGATCGAACGGTCGGCACGCAACATACCTAAGATCAAAGTGCTCCGTGTCGAGGGCTTGAATGTTTACGATTTGATGCGCTATGAGCACCTGATTTTGACCGATGGAGCGCTCAAACTTTTGCAAGAAAGGTTGGCGGCATGAAGGCGCCACATGAAATCATCAAAGCGCCGCTGATCTCTGAAAAGGGCACGGCACTGACGGAAAGCGCAAATCAGGTATTGTTCAAGGTTCGCACCAATGCCAACAAGATCGAGGTCAAGCAGGCCGTGGAGCAGATGTTCAAAGTCAAAGTCGAGCAAGTGCGCATGGCCCGTTATCTTGGCAAGGTGCGTCGCATCGGCCGTAGCCAGGGACGCCGACCGGATTGGAAAAAAGCTTACGTAACTCTCAAGGAAGGCGACAAAATCGATTTTTTTGGCGCCGCCTAAAGTGTCAGCATTAGGGATTAGAGAATAATAACATGGCGATTAGAACTTACCGGCCAACATCCGCGGGCATGCGTTTTCGCACCGGCCACACCTTCGATGAGGTGACCAAGGCACGGCCGGAAAAAGCATTAGTGGAACCCAACAACCATAGCGGTGGGCGCAACAATACCGGCCGGATAACCGCATTTCATCGCGGTGGCGGTCATAAGCGGCTTTATCGTTTGATCGATTTCAAACGCAACAAGCTCAAAGTCCCGGCAAAGGTCGAGGCCATTGAATATGATCCCAATCGTTCCGCGCGTATCGCTCTACTCTGCTACGCTGACGGCGAGCGGCGCTATATCCTAGCGCCGGAAAAGCTCCAGGTCGGTTCCACGGTGATTGCTGGCGATGACAACATCGATATCCAACCTGGCAACTCTATGCCGCTTAAGTTCATTCCGGTGGGCACGCTGCTCCATAATATTGAACTTAAAATCGGCAAGGGCGGCCAGCTGGTGCGCAGCGCCGGTTTGGGCGCGCAGCTGATGGCCAAGGAAGGCACTTATGCTCTGCTCAAGCTGCCTTCCGGCGAGTTACGCTACGTGTTGGCCGAATGCCGCGCGACGGTGGGACAAGTTGGCAATGCCGAACAGGAAAATGTTTCCTGGGGTAAGGCGGGCCGGATGCGCTGGTTGGGCTTTCTACCGGGAAGCCGTGGTATCGCGAAAAACCCCGTCGATCATCCCCATGGCGGCGGCGAAGGCCGGTCCAAGGGTAATCATCCTATGACGCCTTGGGGAAAACCGACCAAGGGTTATAAGACGCGGAAAAATCAATCCACCGATAAGTATATCGTGGCACGGAGAAAAGGTAGGTAGAGATGGCCCGTTCGGTTAAAAAAGGACCTTTCATCGACGACCATTTGCAGAAGAAGGTCACGGCGATGGCGGAGACCCGCGGTCGCCAGGTGATTCGTACCTGGTCGCGCCGTTCGACGGTGACGCCGGAGATGGTCGGTCTCACCATCGGCGTGCACAACGGCCGGAAGTTCATTCCGGTGTTTGTCAGTGAAAATATGGTCGGCCACAAACTCGGTGAATTCTCGCCGACGCGCACATTCTACGCGCATTCAGGGGATCGCAAGAGTGATGCTAAGGACACCGGTGGTGCGCCGCGGGCCGCACCGGCAAAGAGTTAAGGCAAGCCATAACCGATTAGGAACGATTGACGAAGTCATGGAAACACGCGCGATCACAAAATTTATCCGGGTCTCACCGCGCAAGGTGCGTTTGGTGGTAGACCAAATTCGCGGCAAGGGTGTCGAGGAAGCGCTCAATATTCTCAAGTTTATTCCCAAGCGCTCCGCCGGGATCGTCGCCAAAACCGTGCGGACGGCGGTGGCCAACGCGGAAAACACCCAGAGCGTCGATGTCGACCGGTTGTTCGTCAAGCAAGCGAAAGTCGATGAGGCTGGCATGTGGAAGCGTTTTACCTCACGTGCTCAAGGACGTGCGACGCGTGTTCGTAAGCGGCTAAGCCATGTGACGATCATCCTCGATGAGTCCGAGGGGAGGAGTTAACTTTCGATGGGTCAAAAAACACATCCGAAATTGTTTCGCCTAGGCGTCATTGAGACCTGGGACTCCAAATGGTTTGCCCGCCATGACTATCCCAAGCTCTTACACGAAGATTTCCGGATCAAGAAATTTTTAAAAACCCGGCTCTATCATGCCGGCATTTCGCGCATCGAAATAGAACGGGCGGCGAACAAGGCTAAGATCAACATTCACACGGCGCGTCCCGGTATCGTCATCGGTAAAAAGGGCGCCGAGATCGAAAAGCTCAAGGAAGAAATTACCAAGCTCACCCATCGTGAGACCTATATCAACATTCACGAAGTGCGCCGGCCGGACTTGGACGCGCAATTGACTTCGGAAAATGTCGCTTTGCAGCTCGAGCGTCGCGTCGCCTTCCGGCGCGCCATGAAGGAAAGTGTCTCACGGGCTTTGCGCATGGGCGCCCAGGGCGTAAGAATTCAGTGCGCCGGCCGCTTGGGCGGTTCTGAAATCGCCCGTACGGAATGGTATCGCGAAGGCCGTGTGCCGCTGCATACCCTGCGCGCCGACGTCAACTATGGCACTGCCGAAGCGCATACGACTTACGGCATTATCGGCGTCAAGGTTTGGATCTTCCGTGGTGAGGTATTGACCGCGGAAGAAGAGCAGCAGAAAGCGATGATGGGCGGTTGATTCAGCGGATCGATTGGTTGCGCTAGAATAAATAATTTAACTCGACTAAGAAAATGCTTGAACCGAAAAAAGTAAAGTTTCGTAAACTGCAAAAGGGCCGCCGCCGTGGCACGGCGCACCGAGGTTCCACACTCGCATTCGGCGATTATGGGCTGAAGGCGCTGGGGCGAGGATGGATGAGCGCGCGGGAAATCGAAGCGGCTCGTGTCGCATTGACGCGTTATTTGAAACGCGGTGGCAAGGTTTGGATTCGCATCTTCCCAGACAAACCATTGACCAAGAAACCCCTGGAAACCCGCATGGGCAAAGGTAAGGGCGCGACCGAGAAATGGGTCGCCGTGGTCCAACCGGGACGGATCCTATTCGAGATGGAAGGGGTCGAAGCCGTGCTCGCCAAGGAAGCATTTCGTTTGGCGGCGCATAAGCTGTCGATTGCCACCACAATGGTCGAACGCAGAGGATTAGTGCATGGAAGCTAAAGAACTTCGCGGTATGAGCGCCGCAGATTTGCAAGAAAAGCTGGCGACCTTGCGCGAAGAAATCGGCCATTTGGCGCTTAAGCGGGCGACCAGCCGGTTGGAGAATCCCATGAAGCTTAAAGAAACCAAACGGGATCTCGCCCGGGTCGCAACCATTTTGCGCGAAAAAGCGCTCCAGAGTCAGGAAGGCTGAGCATGGAAGGCAGAGGATTACAAAAAGAGCGTAGCGGTGTGGTGGTCAGCGATAAAATGGCAAAGACCGTCGTGGTCTCCATCGAACGCGCGGTGATTCACCCGCGTTACAAAAAAATCTTACGCCGTCGTTCACGAGTGAAAGCTCACGACGAAACCAATCAGTGCCATGTCGGCGACCGGGTGTTGCTGGTTGAATGCCGTCCGCTCAGTCGCGACAAACGCTGGCGCGTAAGCAAGGTTTTGGAAAAGACCAAATCGGGGCCCGAAATAGCCATCGGCTAAGGTTTGGGCGATGAAAGTGAGTCGAGACTGATCTATGATTCAGACCAATTCTAACCTGGATGTGGCGGACAATTCGGGCGCACGCCGAGTCCAGTGCATCAAAGTCTTGGGTGGCAGCAAGCGTCGCTATGCCTCCGTCGGTGATATTATCGTGGTCGCGGTGCAGGAAGCGATTCCCAACGGCAAGGTGAAAAAGGGCGACGTCGTGAAGGCCGTGGTGGTGCGGACCGCCAAGGAGCTGGGGCGACCGGATGGAACCTACATCCGCTTCGACACGAACTCCGCAGTGTTGATCGACAATCAAAAAGAGCCGGTGGGGACGCGTATCTTCGGACCGGTGGCGCGAGAACTACGCGCCAAGAAATTCATGAAGATCATTTCTCTGGCGCCTGAAGTGCTTTAGCCGGAGATTGAGGAGAAATCGCTCGTGGAGATTCGTAAAAACGACAGCGTGATGGTGATTGCCGGCAAGGAACGGGGTAAGACCGGCAAAGTCCTGCGCGTGCTGCCGGAGAAAAACGCAGTCATCATTGAGAGGATCAGTATCGTCAAACGGCACACCAAGCCACGCGGACCGCAGCAGAGCGGCGGTATCGTCGAGAAAGAAGCAGCGATCAACGTGTCCAACGTCATGATGATGTGCGACAAGTGCAACGCGCCGGTGCGCATCGGCCATAAGGAACTCACCGACGGCAAAAAAATCCGCATCTGCCGCCGTTGCAACGAAGCGCTCGATTAGTTCGCTAGACCAGTGGGGCGATTGAAGTAACCATGGCAAGATTAAAAACCAAATATAAGGACGACGTCGTACCGGCGATGATCAAGGAGTTCGCTTACACGAACCCCATGCAGGTACCGAAGCTCAATAAGATCACCATCAACGTCGGTTTGGGTGAGGCGACGCAAAACGCCAAGGCTGTGGATAGCACGGTCACTGACATTACGGCGATCACCGGGCAGAAACCGGTGGTGACCAAGTCGAAAAAAGCGATCGCTAACTTCAAACTGCGCGAGAACATTCCGATTGGCTGCATGGTCACGCTGCGGCGCGACCGGATGTACGAATTTCTCGACCGCTTGATCCACACGGCCTTGCCGCGGGTGCGCGATTTCAAGGGCGTGTCGGACAAATCCTTCGACGGTCGTGGCAACTACTCTTTGGGCCTGCGTGAACAGATTATTTTCCCGGAGATTCAAGCCGATAAAGTCGACAAAACCAGAGGCATGACGATTACGATCGCGACGACGGCGAATACCGATCAAGAAGGCCGGACTTTGCTGCGTCTCATGGGCATGCCGTTCGCCAGTTAGTTTAGGGGGAAATTCCATTGGCCAAGACTTGTCTAAGAATCAAAGCCGAACGACCGAACAAGTTCAAAGTGCGGGAATACAACCGCTGTCCGCTCTGCGGTCGTTCACGGGCATTTTATCGCCGTTTCCGCATGTGCCGGTTATGTCTGCGCGATAACGCGCGTAAGGGAAATATCCCCGGACTGATCAAGGCCAGTTGGTAGAGGCTGGAGTTTAATATGGGAATGACCGATCCGATCGCGGATTTACTTACACGGATTCGCAACGCTTCACGGGCGCGCCATCAAAAAGTGACGGTGCCCTATTCGCATCTAAAAGAAAACATCGTCAAGGTCTTGATCGATGAAGGCTATCTCAAGGACCAAAAAAAGGTCAAAGCCGCCATCGGTGGCGGCGATGAGATGATCATCACGCTGAAGTTCGACCGGGAAAGCCGGCCCATCATCCTCGGCATGAAGCGGGTCAGCAAGCCCGGTCGGCGGGTCTATGTCGGCTCCCAAGAGGCGACGCCGATCCGCAAAGGATTGGGTATCCATGTGCTCTCGACGCCCAAGGGTATCTTGGTCGATCGTGAAGCGATGCGCGCCAAGGTTGGCGGTGAATTGATCTGTACTGTTTGGTAGGACTGATCGAGGTGTAATGTGTCACGTATTGGCAAGCTGCCCATAGCGATTCCAGCGGGCGTCAAGGTCGCGGTTGACGCCAGTGGTATTCGAGTCGAAGGGCCGAAAGGTAAGTTGCAAGCCGGGGTTCCCTCCGGTGTCAGCGTCAAAGTTGACGGCAACTCGATGCGCGTCGAACGCGCCAACGAAGACCGCAAAATTCGCGCGCTCCATGGTTTAACGCGAAAGCTAATCGCTAACATGACGCAGGGAGTTAGCGTCGGTTTCAGCCGAATATTGGATATTAACGGCGTCGGTTATCGCGCCGAGGTCAAGGGTCAGGAAATTCACATGACGTTGGGCTACTCCCATCCCGTGGTGTTTCCGCTGCCCCAAGGTGTGACCGCGGCTGTGGAGCGGCAAATCATTATCACTCTTTCCGGGGCTGATCGGCAAATGTTGGGCGAAACTGCGGCGAAAATCCGCATGCTCAGGCCGCCCGAACCCTACAAGGGCAAGGGGATCAAGTATCGTGAAGAGTTTATCAAGCGCAAAGCCGGCAAAGCCGTCGGTTCGGCGGGTGGAAAGTAAGCTACCGAGGATTTGAGATGTCGAGCAAGCGACTAGATATCGGCCGGCAGCGGCGAAAAGTTCGAGTACGTAAAAAGGTTCGCGGCACGGATCTCCGCCCGCGAGTTTGTGTATTTCGTAGCAATAAGCATATTTACGCGCAGGTCATTTCGGATAGCCAAGGGAAAACCTTGGCGGCGGTGTCCACGCTGTCCGAAGAATTGGCCGAGCAGATAAAAAAGCACAACGGTGTCGATGCGGCTAAGCAAGTCGGCGTTGCCTTGGCCAAAGTCTGTAAGGAAAAAAATATTACCAGCGTGGTTTTCGACCGCAACGGGTTTATCTACCATGGCCGGGTGAAGGCTGTGGCGGATGGCGCTCGCGAAGGCGGCTTAGACTTTTAACCGGCAATTGAACGAGAGGTCGCTTTGGAACGGATCGATCCCCAAGGTTTAGAATTGAAAGAAAAAGTGGTTCACATCAGCCGGGTGGCCAAGGTCGTTAAAGGCGGCCGGCGCTTTAGTTTTAGCGCCTTAGTGGTGACCGGCGATAGCCACTCGGTGGTTGGCTACGGCATGGGCAAGGCCAAGGAAGTCCCGGAAGCGATTCGCAAAGGTTTAGAGCAGGCGAAAAAGAATTTGATTCGCGTGCCGATCATGGACGGGACGATTCCCTACGAAGTGGTAGGACATTACGGCGCCGGCCATGTGATTCTTAAACCCGCCTCAGGCGGCACCGGCGTGATCGCCGGCGGCGGCGTGCGCGCGGTGGTGGAAGCCTCCGGCATCCAAAATGTCTTGACCAAATGTCTCGGTTCGAACAATCCGCATAACATGGTCAAAGCGACATTCGAAGCGCTGCGCGACTTGCGCCAGCCGGAAGAAATCGCCGACCGGCGCGGCAAAACCTTGGCGGAGATTCGCTAATTATGAAACTCGATGATTTGAAACCGGCACCCGGTTCGAGCAAAAATCGCAAACGGGTCGGCCGGGGTCCCGGCTCAGGCCATGGGAAGACTTCGGGCCGCGGTCATAAGGGACAGGGCTCGCGTTCCGGTGGCAATACTAAGCCCGGTTTTGAAGGCGGCCAGATGCCGCTGCAACGGCGCTTGCCCAAACGCGGTTTTCACAACATCTTTCGCATCGAAATGGCGGTAGTCAATCTAACTCAATTGGACCTGCTCGCCAGCGCTGGCGACATCGCTCCTGACACCATGTCCCAACACGGCTTGATTAGCGGTAAGAATCGCCAAGTCAAAGTCTTGGGCGAGGGCAACTTGACCAAAGCGGTGACGATTCGCGCCCATGGCTTTTCCGCCAGCGCAAGACAAAAGATCGAAGCGGCCGGCGGCAAAGCGGAGTTAATCGAACGTTCATGCTTAGCGGATTCCAAAACGCATCGCGGGTGCCGGAGCTGCGCCGCCGGGTGATTTTCGCCCTGGGGATGCTAGCGGTGTATCGCCTCGGTGTCCACGTGCCGACACCGGGTATCGATAGAGCAGCCATGGCGGCGTTTTTCGATCAACAGAAAAATACTCTATTCGGCTTTCTCAATCTGTTCTCGGGCGGCGCGTTGGAACAGTTTTCAGTTTTTTCGCTGGGCATCATGCCCTACATCAGTGCGTCGATCATTTTGCAGTTACTGACGGTGGTTTTCCCCTATCTGGAAAGGCTCTCCAAGGAAGGCGAAGTCGGCCGGCGCAAGATTACACAATACACCCGATATGGCACGGTGTTGCTGTCCATCGTCCAAGGCACGATGATCGCCATCGGCCTGGAAGGCACGCAGGGACCGGGCGGCACGCCGCTGGTGCTCAACCCCGGTGTTGCCTTCCGTTTCATGACTGTGGTGACGCTCACGTCTGGCACGGCGTTTATCATGTGGCTGGGCGAGCAGATCACTGAACGGGGCATCGGCAATGGCATGTCGCTGATCATCTTCGCCGGAATTGTCGCCCGTCTGCCTTCGGCGATTTGGTCGACTTTTGAATTCATGCGCAATGGCGAGCTCGGACCCTTGGTCGCTTTGGTGATATTGGTTCTCAGTGTCGCGATCATCGGCGCGATTATTTTCGTCGAACGCGGCCAACGGCGCATCCCGGTACAATACGCCAAACGAGTAGTTGGCCGGCGTATGTACGGCGGCATGACCTCGCACTTGCCGCTAAAAGTAAATACCGCGAACGTGATTCCGATCATCTTCGCTTCATCGGTGTTAATTTTCCCGGCGACCATGGCGCAATTCGCGGCGCATCCTTGGATTCAAACAATTTCCGGTATGCTGGCGCCGGGTCAATGGCTCTATGAGATTGCTCAGATCGCGCTGATTATCTTTTTCGCATTTTTCTACACGGCGGTGGTGTTTAATCCCAGTGACGTGGCCGAGAACATGAAAAAGGCTGGCGGCTACATTCCAGGCATTAGACCGGGACAGAAAACCGCTGAGTTCATTGAAAAGGTGTTGTCGCGCATAACCTTGAGCGGGGCGGTTTATCTCTGCTTGATCGCGTTATTGCCATCCTTGTTGGTGCGGCAATTCAATGTGCCTTTTTATTTTGGCGGAACCGCGCTGTTGATCGTGGTCGGCGTCGGCCTGGACACGGTGGCGCAGATGGAAACCCATCTGATCAGCAGGAACTATGAAGGCTTCATGAAGCGTGGTAGGTTGCGCGGCAGAAAGGGCTAAATCTTGGCTGCCAGTGCACGTGTGGTTCTGCTGGGTCCTCCGGGGGCGGGTAAGGGAACCCAGGCAAAGTTGCTTGAGCAGGAATTTGGCGCGGTTCAGATCTCCACCGGAGACATCCTTCGCAAAGCCGTAGCCGACCAATCGCCGCTCGGGAAGCAAGCTGGGGATTATATCAAGCGCGGGGCTTTGGTACCCGACGATTTGATTATAAACCTCATCGCCGAACGATTGCAGCAGGTGGATTGCGCTCAGGGATTTCTGCTGGACGGTTTCCCCCGGACGATACCTCAGGCCGAAAGCCTAGATGCGCTGCTTAAGAAATTGGCGCTGAGCTTGAACTGTGTCCTGTCGGTTCAGGTGCCAAGAGCAGTCATTATCGAACGGCTGGCGGGAAGGCGGACTTGCAAAAAGTGCGGCGCGCTGTGTCATATGGTCTTTGACCCACCGAAGCGAGATGGAGTATGCGACCACTGCGGCGGCGAATTGTTTCAGCGCGAAGATGATAAGGAAGAGACCATCGCCAACCGTTTAGCCGTCTACGATGCTCAGACCGCGCCCCTGGTCGATTATTATCGTCGCCAGGGTATTTTGCGGGAGATCGACGGCGTTGGCAGCATCGATGAAATCCGCGCCCGGGTCATGAAAGCCTTGGGAGGCATGGCGCCGTGATTTCGCTCAAATCGGCTCGAGAAATCGAGATCATGAGAAGAGCGAATGTGATCGTTGCCGAGGTTCTCCAGGAGCTGAAAAAGCGCGTGGCGCCGGGCATCACAACTTTGGATTTGGACGCCATTGCCGAAGAAATGACGCTGAGCCGCAAGGCGATTCCGGCGTTCAAGGGTTATAACGTCGCCGGCCGGGTTTATCCGCGCTGCCTGTGTGCTTCGGTCAATGACGAGATCGTTCATGGCATCCCGTCAAACCGCCCTTTGCGCGAAGGCGATATTGTCGGCCTCGACTATGGGGTCATCTATGACGGATTCTACGGCGACTCAGCGATGACCGTGGCGGTCGGCAAAGTAAGCGCAGCGGCGCAAAAGTTATTGGACGTGACCGAGGCATCGCTCTACGCTGGAATCGAGCAGCTCCATGAGGGCAAACGATTGGGCGATCTCGGCGCGGCGGTGCAAAAGGTTGCTGAGGATGCAGGCTATTCCGTCGTCCGAGCCTTTGTCGGTCATGGCATCGGCAAGAAGCTCCACGAGGAGCCGCCGGTGCCGAACTACGGCGAAAAGGATCGTGGCCTGCGCTTAAAAGAAGGCATGGTCCTGGCGGTGGAGCCGATGGTTAATATCGGCGGTTACGAAGTCGAAATTAAAGAAGACGGTTGGACGGCGGTGACCAAAGATGGTAGCTTGGCCGCCCATTTCGAGCATTCGATAGCGATCACTAAAAACGGTCCGTATATTTTGAGTCAACTTTAGAGTTTAGGAGAACGACAGCAAGGAATCCCGATTTACCTATGGCAAAACAAGACGCCATCGAAGTCACCGGTACGGTGCTAGAGACCTTGCCCAACGCCATGTTCCGGGTGGAGTTGGACAACCATCATAAGGTGTTAGCCCATATATCGGGGAAAATGCGCATGCACTACATCAAAATTCTGCCGGGAGACAAGGTGAAGATCGAGCTGTCTCCCTACGATTTGGCGCGCGGACGCATCGTCTTCCGCGAGCGCTAGCAAGAGGAGAAACCGTGAAGGTTAGAGCGTCAGTCAAAAAGATTTGCAACAAATGCAAGGTGATTCGCCGTAAGGGCGTGGTGCGGGTGCTGTGCGAGAACACTAAGCACAAACAACGGCAAGGCTAAGTTTTTTGGGAAATTTGCAATCGGTAATTTGAAATTCCGAACCAAGTGAGGATCTATGGCACGTATCGCAGGGGTGGACTTACCGAGAGCCAAACGCATGGAAATCGCGCTCACTTATGTCTACGGCATTGGTCGCAGCACATCGCGCGATATTCTAACCGCGGCGGGAGTTTCTCTGGATTTGCGCAGTGACGATTTGAGCGACGACGATGTCGCTAAGATTCGCCAGGTGCTCGATCAGAGTTACAAAGTCGAAGGCGATCTGCGCCGCGAGGTGACCGGTAACATCAAACGGCACTTGGATATGGGTTCCTATCGCGGCATGCGCCATCGCAAGAATTTGCCGGTGCGTGGCCAGCGCACCCACACCAACGCGCGCACCCGCAAGGGACCGCGCAAAACCGTCGCCGGCAAAAAAACCGCGCCGACGAAGTAAACATAGATAATTTAGGAGAAACTCATGGCAGATGCTGCGGATGAAAAGAAGAGCGAAGCGCCGGCGGGCGACGCCAAGGCCGCCGACCGGGCGGCGCGCGCAAACGGCGCGGCCGCAAAAATATCGCCGAGGGTGTGGTGCATATTCACTCGACGTTCAATAACACCATCGTGACGATTTCGGACTATCAGGGCAACGTGATTTCCTGGTCCAGCGCCGGCGCGATGGGTTTCAAAGGTTCGCGCAAGGGCACGCCGTTCGCCGCCCAGCAAGCCGCCGACAGCGCCGCCAAGAAGGCCATGGATCATGGGTTGCGCACGGTCCAGATCTATGTCCGGGGCCCCGGCGCAGGACGTGAGTCGGCGCTGCGCGCTTTGCAGTCTGCGGGTATCAGCATCAGTCTGATCAAAGACGTTACGCCGATCCCGCACAACGGTTGCCGCCCGCCTAAACGCCGGCGGGTTTGATCATTATAGGAGGAAGCAGGTTTGGCTAGATATATTGAATCCGTGTGCCGACTTTGCCGGCGCGAGAATCTTAAGCTCTTTCTCAAAGGTGAGCGCTGTTATACCGACAAGTGCGCCATCGAACGGCGCACCTACCCGCCCGGCCAGCATGGCCAGGGTCGGCCGAAGTTCTCGGAATACAGCCTGCAGCTGCGCGAGAAGCAAAAAGTGAAGCGCATGTACGGCCTATTGGAAAACCAATTCCGCCGCACCTTCACCGAAGCGGCGCGTACCAAAGGAATTACCGGCGAGACCTTGCTGGTGCTGCTGGAACGGCGGCTCGACAATGTCACCTACCGGGTGGGCTTCGCCAGCTCGAGAGCCGAAGCGCGCTCCTTGGTGCGCCATGGCCATATATTGGTGAATGGCAAGAAGGTGAATATTCCGTCATTTACGGTTCGTGTCGGCGATGTGATTGCCGTCAAGGAGCCGAGCCGGCAGATCACCCGGGTGATGTCGGCGTTGGAAGGGTCGCAGCGCCGCGGCGTGCCCGATTGGGCCGAAGTCGACCGTGAAGCGTTCAGCGGGCGCATCAAGATCCTGCCGACGCGCAGCGATATCACCATGCCGATCAACGAAAAACTGATCGTAGAATTGTATTCGAAATAAGCAGCGAATCCTGGGAGACGATATGTCGACAATGTACAAGCATTGGACGGAGCTGATCAAACCCAAACAGTTGGAGGTGGAAGAGCGAACTCTGACAGCGACGTTTGGCCGTTTTACAGCGGAGCCGTTCGAGCGTGGGTTCGGCCAAACCATCGGCAACTCGGTGCGCCGGATTCTTTTGTCCTCGCTCATGGGCGCCTCCATCGTCGCGGTGCGGATCAAGGGCGTTTTGCACGAATTCTCCACGGTGGCCGGCGTCACTGAGGATGTTGCCGAAATCATTCTAAACTTAAAAGAAGTTCGCCTGCGGCTGAACGAGGGTGAACAAGCTACGCTGAAGATCGATGCTAAAGGTCCAGGCGTCGTGAGCGCCAAGGATATCGGCGGATCGGCGGCGGTCGACATCCTCAATCCCGATCACAAGATCGCGACGCTCTCGCGCGACGGCAGGCTCGACATGGAATTATTGGTCAAGCTCGGCCGCGGCTATGTCCCGGCGGAGCGTAACAAAGAAGAGAGCGCGCCGGTGGACACGATTTTTATCGACGCGATTTTTTCGCCGGTGCTGAAGGTCAACTTCACGGTTTCCAACGCGCGGGTCGGCCAGCGTACCGATTACGATCGCTTAGTGTTCGACGTCCACACCGACGGCAGCGTCAAGCCGGACGACGCGATGGCCTTCGCGGCGAAAATTCTCCAGGACCAGGTGAGCATTTTCGTCAACTTCCAAGACGAACCGCGGCCGGAAAAGCGCGACGACGGGCCGTCGATCCCGCTCAACGAGAACCTGTTTCGCAGCGTCGACGAGCTCGAATTCTCGGTGCGTTCGCAGAACTGCTTGCAAAACGCCGATATCAAATACATCGGCGAGCTGGTGCAGAAGAGCGAACACGAGATGCTGCGGACGAAAAACTTTGGCCATAAATCTTTGAACGAGATCAAGGAAATCCTGCGCGAGATGGGCCTGGAACTGGGCATGAAAGTGGATCACTTTCCATCTCGCGCGGAAGTCGAAGCGCGCAAGCGCAGTCCTGACAAGGAGTAGTCGTTACCATGCGTCATCTCAAATCCGGCCGGCAACTGAGCCGCAACTCCAGCCATCGTTGGGCCTTGATGCGCAATCTGATCACCGCGCTGTTGCGCGAGGAAAAGATTCAAACCACCGACCCCAAGGCTAAAGAATTGCGCCGTTGGGTGGAACGGGTCATCACCCTCGGCAAACGCGGCGACTTGCACGCGCGCCGTCAGGCGGCGAGCATCCTCTTCGACAAAACCGTGCTCCAGAAACTTTTCGATACCATCGGACCGCGTTTCAAGGATCGCCCAGGCGGTTACACCAGAATCATCAAGCTGGGGGTTCGTCATGGCGATGCCGCACAGATGGCATTGATCGAGCTGGTCGGTAACGAAGCCGGCGTTGAAGCCTCATCGGCTGGCGCGAAAAAAGGCCGCCGCGCGCGGCGCCGCGAACGCGAACAGCAGCAACAAGTCGCGGCCGCTTAGCAGGTGTCCCTGACAATTGACTTCGATCAGATCCGCCGCCGGCGACCATCAAGCTGGCGGGCGGTTCTGGTTCGCGTTGGCTGCTTAGCCGAGCCAAGTCGGCGCGTAAGTGGTTGACGCGCCAATGGTTTTGCCAGATTGGACTTGCTGTTCGATATGTCAGTGACGGGCCCTTGCGCTTCGAGTCGGAATGGCGTATTTATCCGGCGCGGTTTTCAGTGATAATTTCGGTGATGTCTATGCCGATACCCGCACCATGAAAAACTACTAACATCGGCGAACGCGTAATGTCCATCGGCACATTTTCACAACTCGAATCAGAATCCATCGAAATCTTCCGCGAGGTGGCGGCGACGGCTGCCAAGCCGGTGATGCTCTATTCCATCGGCAAGGACTCCTCGGTGATGTTAAGGTTGGCGCAGAAGGCTTTTTATCCGGGGCCGATGCCGTTTCCGCTGCTGCATATCGATACCGGCTGGAAGTTCCGCGAGATGATCGCGTTTCGCGATCGGGTTGTCGAGGAAGTCGGCTGCCGATTGATCCGCTATACCAACCCACGCGGTGCTGCCGAAGGGATCGGTCCGTTTACCCATGGGTCGGCGTTTCACACCGATGTCATGAAGACCGAAGCGCTTAAACAAGCGCTCGATCTGCACGGTTTCGACGTCGCCTTTGGCGGCGCCCGGCGCGACGAGGAGAAGTCGCGCGCCAAGGAAAGAATTTTTTCCTTTCGGGCACCGGGCCATCGCTGGGAGCCCAAAGCGCAGCGGCCGGAACTGTGGAACCTTTACAACACGCGAATTCATCCCGGCGAATCGATTCGCGTTTTTCCCTTATCCAATTGGACCGAGGCGGACATCTGGGGCTACATTGAGCACGAGCAGATTCCGATCGTGCCGCTCTATTTCGCGGCCCAGCGCCCAGTGGTCAAACGCTACGGCCAATGGATCATGGTTGACGACCATCGGCTGCCGCTCGAACCCGGGGAGGCCCCAGAGCTGCGCTTGGTGCGTTTTCGTACGCTCGGCTGCTATCCGCTGACGGCGGCCGTCGAAAGTAGCGCCGCCACCCTCGCAGAAATTGTCGCCGAAACTCTCGGCGCCACGACTTCGGAGCGCCAAGGGCGGGTCATCGATCACGACGGCGCCGGCTCCATGGAGCGAAAAAAACAGGAAGGGTATTTTTGATGGATACCCTGCGCTTCATTACCTGCGGCAGCGTCGACGACGGCAAATCGACATTGATCGGCCGCTTGCTGTACGAAACCAAGTTAATCTTCGAAGATCAGCTTGAAGCGCTCATGGCCGATTCGAAGAAGTTCGGCACCCAAGGCGAACGCCTCGATCTTGCGCTGCTCGTCGACGGCTTGCAGGCCGAGCGCGAGCAAGGCATTACGATCGATGTCGCCTACCGTTTTTTCTCGACCTCCAAGCGGCGCTTTATCGTCGCCGATACTCCCGGTCACGAGCAATACACGCGCAACATGGCCACCGGCGCATCCACCGCCGACGCGGCGGTGCTGTTGATCGATGCGCGCAAAGGCGTGCTCACGCAAACCAAACGGCACAGCCGAATCGCGGCGATGTTTGGCGTCCGTCATATCGCCCTGGCGATCAACAAGATGGATCTGGTCGACTGGTCGCAGTCCCGGTTTGAAGAAATTGACGCAGCCTACCGACAGTTCGCGCAGGATTTAGAGTTCACCAGCATCACGGCGATCCCGCTGTCGGCGCTCGAAGGGCAGAATATTCTTGAACCAGCCCCAGCGACGATGCCTTGGTATCATGGCCAGAGTTTGCTGCACTGGCTGGAAACGGTGCCCAGCGCCGAACGCCAATCTACGCAATCATTCACCATGCCCGTGCAGTGGGTCAATCGCCCCAACCTGGATTTTCGCGGCTTCTCCGGACGCATCGGCAGCGGTTCGATTAGACCCGGCGATCGCGTGCGTGTCAGTCCATCAGGGGTTGTCAGCAGCGTCAAAGAAATCTCGGTTTGGGGTGGCCCCCTGCCAGAGGCCGATGCCGGCGATTCGGTGACGTTGGTGCTGGAGAATGAAATAGACGCCAGCCGCGGCGATGTCATTGCCGCCGCCGACCGACCAATCGAAGTGGCGGATCAGTTCGAGGCGGAGATTCTCTGGATGAGCGAACATCCGATGTTGCCGGGGCGCGCGTACGCCGGGCAAATTCACAGCAAGTCCGCCAATGTGAGCATCACCGACATCAAGCATCGTCTCGACATCAACAGCGGTGCTCACCTCGCGGCCAAAGCGCTGGGCTTGAACGAGATCGCCACCGTCAATGTCAGCTTCGACCGTCCGGTGCCCTATGCCGCCTATCGCGACAACCACCGGTTGGGCGCGTTCATATTAATCGACAAGCTGACCCATGAGACCGTCTGCGCCGGCGTGATTCATTTTGCCCTGCGCCGCGCCGTCAATGTGCATTGGCAGGCGCTCGAAGTGACCAAGCCGGCGCGCGCGGGCTTGAAGCAGCAACAGCCGCGCTGCTTGTGGTTTACCGGTCTTTCGGGCTCGGGCAAATCGACCGTCGCCAACTTGTTGGAAAAACGGTTACACGTCGACGGCCGGCACACTTACATCCTTGACGGCGACAACGTGCGCCACGGTCTCAACCGTGACTTAGGCTTCACCGAAGCCGATCGGGTCGAAAACATTCGGCGCATCGGCGAAGTGGCGAAACTGCTGGTGGACGCGGGGTTGATTGTCATCGTTTCATTCATTTCGCCTTACCGCGCTGAACGCGAACTGGCGCGCGGTTTGTTCGAGTCCGGCGAGTTCGTCGAAATATTCGTCGACACGCCATTGGAGGAATGCGAACGCCGCGACGTCAAGGGCCTTTACGCCAAGGCCCGGCGCGGCGAGCTAAAAAACTTCACCGGCATCGACAGCGACTACGAAGCGCCCGAAACCCCGGAGATCCACTTGCGCACGTTGGAGGCCAGACCGGAAGTCTGCGTCGAGCGGATCGTCGAGTGGCTGCGCTCGTGACGTAAAAAGTTTTGCGAGGACCACCAAGAAATCCCGACCTTCTTTGCGTCCCAGTTCCGATGCGCGAACGCGCCGACGGCAACTTTGATAGAACTCAGTAGAGAAGCAATGCTTGGCAGTATTTTGACCGCACCCTGGCGATCGCCTTTGCAACTTCAGCGCTGTCCCTGCGTTGCCTCTTGTCGAGCCAGCCTTCCCGTCTTTTGTTCACTGATTAGTCGTGATAGTTAAACGCCGTGGCGGAAAATGGCACTGGCGTATTGCGCCGCTCGCTTAACGATTTTCTCTCGATTCAGCTCGACGATGCGGCACTGGCTCGATTGACGTTGGCGCGACTTCGGCAATGGGCTGGCGATGTCGCGCTTGGCGCGGCAGGGCCAGCGCGAGTTGGTGCTCTATCGCATCGCGGCCGATGCTTCGCCCGACGCGTTCGTGAAGCATGAGCATTTGGGCGGCGAGTTTTATCTGGTGCTCAAGGGCAAGATCGGCGATGAAACCGGTGAGTACGAATCCGGCGACGTGGTGTTTCTCGATCCCCAGTCGGTGCATACGCCGCGGGCGGTTGGCGAGACGGTCGTGCTGGTTCTATGGCCGGCAGGCGTGCGGTTGGTAGACTGATTATCAATTCACCTAAATTTCTCGGGAGGCAACATGGCAAATCTAGGATTCATCGGCACCGGGGGCATGGGCAGCGGCATGGCGGCCAACTTGATCAAGGCCGGCAATAAGCTAATCATCACCGATCTGCGCCGCGAGCAGTGCCAAGGCCTGGAAGGCCAGGGCGCGGTGTTCAAAGACTCGCCCAAAGCGGTGGCGGAGTCATGCGACGTGGTGTGCTCGATGTTGCCATACAATCAAGCCGTGCAAGCCGTCGGCTTGGGCAAAGGCGGACTGCATGAAGCCGCCAGCGGCGCCAAGACGTGGATCGATTTCAGCAGCATCGACAAGAAGACCATCGTCGGCGTCGAAGCTGAGCTTGTGAAAAAGGGCTGGACAATTCTCGATGGTTCAGCGGGCGGGGTCGAAGAGGCGGCTGCGGCCGGCACATTGTCGCTTTGGCTATCGGGATCGAAAGCGGTGTTCGACAAGCATCAGGATATCTTCAAGGCGATGGGTAACAAGATCATTTTCGTCGGTGAGCTGGGCAACGCCAAGCTGGTGAAAAACGCCATGGCGATGTTCGCCGCGGTGGTGCACTTGAGTCTGGCTGAGACTTGCGCTTGGCTGAAAAAGGGCGGTCTCAGCGAAGACACCTTTCGCACGATCCTGAAAAATTCCCAGCAGGATTCAGTCGCCATCGACCGGATCATGGAGATCATCGTCAGCAAGAAGTACAAACCGCGCAAGTCGTGGATGCCCAAGGATGTCGGTTTCGGCCTCGACATGGCGCGGGAGATGGAAGTGCCGATGCCGTTCGTCGCCTTGGCCTACCAGATGTTTTCCATCGCCCAGGCCACCGGCCAGGACGGTTATGAAGCCACCGGCATCGCCTGCAACGTTTACGACATCATCACCGGGGCGAAAACATAGCGAGGATAACGTGGCGCTGGCACCGGAACGACTGTCGCGCTTTTTGACGTTCCTCTTGCGTCACAAACCCAAGGATTATCCCTTGGCGATCGACGGCGAGGGTTTCGCGCCGTGGCAAGATGTAGTCGACCTGGTGCGGCAGCGCTTCTACGATGTCAGCGAGGAACAGATACGCGCGCTGATCGTCGGTGGCTCGAAGAAGCGTTTCGAGATTCGCGGCGATAACGTTCGCGCGACCTACGGTCATTCGTTTCCAGTCGATCTCGGCGGCAGGTTGGCTGAGCCGCCAGTCGAGCTTTATTTTGGCGCGGCGCGGGACCTGGCAGAGTCGATGCTCCGCCGTGGCCTCGAACCGCGCGACCGTCAGTATGTGCATTTGAGCGTCACGGCGGCGGAGGCCGAGTCGGTGGCGCGCCGGCATGATACGGCGCCGGTGATCCTCGTCATCGACGCTCAGGCGGCATCACGCCGAAGGAGTTCGCTTCTACGAGTGCGGGCCTCTGTTTTTAGTCGAGAATGTCCCCGCGAAGTTTCTGACATTGCGCTAGCGGTTAGGCCTTCGACGGGTTACCAAGCCATGCGCGCTAACCCGCAGGTTAAAACCCAAGCGATTATCTTGCCAGTTTGGCGGCACCGCGCCGGAAGATAGTAAGCGCGATTCACAAAGCGATTCGCGCTGCGGTGCCGAAATTCAAACGCATATCATGCACGGCATGCTCGGTTACGGCCTGTACCGCTACAAGTACGCCAGCGGCCGGGAGGGCGATTGGTTCGTCGTCGGTCTAACCAGCCAGAAGAATTAGGTCAGCCTGTATATCTGTGGCTGTGACAAGGACGGCTACCTTGCGGAGAAGAACAAAAGCCGAATCGGCAAAGTTACCGGACGAAGCTGTATACGCTTCAAGGAACTCGAAGACTTGAACATGAAGCTGGCGATGGAGCTGATCAAGAAGGCCGCGGTGTTGATGCAGAAGCAGGGTTGGTTTTCGATGGAGAGACTAGAGCTGCGGCTGGCCTCAGATCTGACTAGGAATTGGCAGCTGCTTATGGTTATCTCCTCGAGTGTCGGAGCTGATCGAACTTCAGTGTCGGAGCTGATCGCACTATAGTGCGCGGTTGGTTTGTGGCCGCAGCCGCGCTTCGGTGACGAGAAGGATTCTGTGTATGCTGGTGCTTCCTGGCGCCTTTGTTAGGTCCAATTTTTACGGCGGAATGTTCGATCTGTCTTCGCTCTACGGGACAGGATTTCCTGCCGAGGATAATTGGGGTGGGCACCTTCGTCTGGCTGTTTGGATGATGGAACGAATTGATGGCAGCTGGAATTTCGGTTTGCACGGGACATTTCATTCAGTTACATTGCTTCATCGTTAATCGTTTATCCCAAAAAATTTCAATTGGATCCTCTGGCCGGTAGTGAATTTGCCGGCCGGCATGGCGGCGGATGATTTAAGAAGCGCGATGCGAAGTCATCTTAGGGAACTTTTAACTCAAGCTATCGAGAAGATGGCAAAGGACGGAGAGCTGAATATCGCAGAGCTCCCCGCTCTGCATCTTGAGCCGCCGAAGCAGCGCGAGTTCGGCGACTTGTCGTCGAACGTCGCCATGCTGTGGGCGAAGAGCGCAAAAAAAACCCGCGCATGATCGCCGAAGCGATCCTAAAAAATATCGACGATCCCGACGGCCTGCTGGCGCGCCAAGAGATCGCCGGACCGGGATTTTTGAATTTCGCGTTCACGCCGAAGTTTTACTTTGCCCAGACTGCGCGAGATCGCCGCCGGGCCAACATGACAAGATCGATATCGGCCATGGCGCGCAAAGTGCAGGTGGAGTTCGCCAGCGTCAATCCGACCGGGCCGCTCCATGTCGGTCATGGCCGGGTCGCAGTGATCGGCGATGTCCTGGCGCGCTTGCACGAAGCCACCGGTTTCACCGTCGAGCGCGAGTATTACGTCAATGACGCCGGCAACCAGATGGAGAATCTCGGCTTGTCACTGTATGCGCGCTACCTTGAGCAATTGGGCCAGCCGGCGGAGTTTCCCGAGGGCGGGTACCCGGGCGACTACGTCAACGACGCTCGCCGCCGAGGTGAAAGCCCGCGACGGCGACAAATATTTGCGTGCCGGACAAGGCCAGCGCGGTGGCGTTCTTTCGGCAAGTTGGCGGCGATTCGCTGCTCGAACACCATCCGTGGCCAGCTGGGCGAGTTCGGCATCCGCTTCGACTCTTATTTCAGCGAGAAGGCGATGCGCGAGCGTGACGAAGTGACGCAGTCGATGGCGCGCCTGCGCGAGCTGCGGTTTGCTCTACTCTCAAGACGGCGCCGAGTGGTTTCGCTCGACCCAATTCGGCGACGATAAAGATCGTACGGTGATCAAGAGCGACGGCGAGCTGACTTATTTCGCCGCCGACATCGCGTATCATCGCAACAAATTTGAGCGTAAGTTTACCAAACTGATCAACGTCTGGGGCGCCGATCATCATGGCTATGTGCCGCGCTTGAAGGCGGCGATGCAGGGCCTGGGTTACGACGCCGATGCTTTGCAGGTGGTGCTGGTCCAGATGGTCCAGCTCACCCGCGGCGGCGAACCGGTGCGCATGGGTAAACGCACCGGCGAATTCGTTGCTCTCGAAGACGTGCTCCAAGAAGTCGGGCGCGACGCGGCGCGGTTTTTCTTCCTCATGCGCAAGTCGGACAGCCATCTCGACTTCGATCTGGAGTTGGCGAAGAAACAATCGAGCGAGAATCCAGTATTCTACGTGCAGTACGCCCACGCGCGGGTGGCGAGTATTTTCGAGCAAGCTGCCAAAAACGGTGTTGCCCTGGGCGCGCTTGAGTCGGTGCCGGTGGAGCGCTTGGAGCTTGCCGGAAGAGCTGGAGTTGATCCGTAAGATGATTCAGTTCAACGACGTGTTGGAGGAGTCGGTGCGCGAGCTCGAACCACACCGCATGGTATTTTATTTACTAGAGTTCGCCGGCGAGTTTCATCGTTACTACAACCGCAACCGGGTGGTATCCGACGATATCGACTTGAGCCGGGCGCGTTTGCTGCTTTTGGCGAATATTCAAAAGACGATTCGCCGGGGGTTGGAGATTCTCGGTGTCGATGCACCGATGAAAATGGCCGCAAGGGCGGAAACCGAAGTTTGACCAGTCCGTGAAGGGCAAGGGGTTAATCGAAATGGCGGAGAACCGTAGAGGCAAAGACAGCCGTTACTATCTTAGCCGCGGCCAGATGATCATCCTGGGCGGTACATTTACCTTGGCATCCATCGTCGTATTTCTCATCGGCATGATGGTCGGCAAAGAACTCGAAGAGCGAAAGATTCTTAAAAAAGACGAGCCTCTGGTAAGGATACCGGTCAAGCCAGCCGGGGCAGCCGCTGGCGCGGCAGCGAAGAACGATGAAATTACTTTCTACGATACCCTAGCCAAGTCCCGCAACGCCCAGGCGCAGGCCGAGCAGCCCATCAAGGACGTGAAGCCGTCGGAGAAAATCGCCCGCGCCGAAGTGAAGGAGACCAAGGCTGTCGCTAAACCGGACACCCAGTCGGCGTAAATTGACGGAAAGTAAAGCCGACAAACCCGAACCGGCGGCTGAGAGCGCCAAGAGCGAAAGCATCGATGCTGAGGGTAAAGTGTGGCGCGCGCAAGTGGACGCATTTCCCGACGAGCGGTCGGCCAAACAGTTGGTTGATCGACTGAAAAATAAAGGCTACAACGCCTATGTCAACGAGGTCGAATTCCGCGGCAAACCCTGGTATCGGGTCAGCGTCGGCAAGTACGGCTCGCGTGAGGAAGCCGACAAAATCGTTGGCGCGCTCAAGGACAAAGAAAACTATGCGAAAGCGTTCGCCGCCATCCAAGTGAGCCGGGCGACGATCGGTCATGAACATACGCGAAGCCATCGATAAATTAGTCAACCGCATCGACTTGACGGAAGCGCAAACGGTCGATGTCATGAACCAGATCATGACCGGCGAAGCGACGCCGCTGCAGGTGGCGGCCTTTCTGACCGCCCTGCGCATGAAAGGCGAAACCGTCGACGAGATCACCGGCGCGGCCAGGGTGATGCGCGAGAAAGCGCACCGGGTCAACGTCGGTGCTAAGACGGTGCTCGATACCTGCGGCACCGGCGGCGATCAAAAGGGGACTTTCAATATTTCGACGACCGCCGCCTTCGTCGTCGCCGGCGCCGGCGTCAATGTCGCCAAGCATGGCAATCGCTCGGTGTCGAGCCAGTCGGGCAGCGCCGATGTTTTGGGCGCCTTGGGCGTCAAGGTCGATGCGCCGAGAGAGCGGGTCGAGCAGTGCATCGCCCAAATCGGTATCGGTTTTCTGTTCGCGCCGCTGCTCCATGAAGCGATGAAGTACGCCGTGCAGCCGCGCCGCGACATCGGCATTCGTACCATATTTAATCTGCTCGGACCGCTGACCAATCCGGCCATGGCGACCCATCAGCTGATCGGCATCTACAACGGCGATTTGGTCGGCATGGTCGCCAACGTGCTGAAAAATCTCGGCAGCGCGCGGGCGATGGTCGTCCACGGACTCGAAGGCCTGGATGAAATTTCTCTATGCGGGCCGACTAAAGTAGCCGAGCTGCGCGATGGGGCGGTGAAAGAGTTCCAAATCGAGCCCGAGCAGTTCGGTCTCAAACGTTGCCTGCTCGCCGACCTCCATGGCGGCAGCGCCGAGGAGAGCGCGGTGATCGTCCGCGCCGTGCTCGACGGCAACCCCGGCGCGCCGCGCGATGTCGTGCTCTTGAACAGCGGCGCGGCGCTTTACGTCAGCGGCAGCGCCGCGAATGTAGCGGATGGCATCAAGCTGGCTGCGGAATCTATCGATAGCGGCAAGGCGCGCCAAAAACTCTCAGCAGCTGGTCGAACTGACCAACGCCGCGTAGCTTTTCATGGCTGAAATTCTGCGCCACTATCGCGGCCCATGTGCGCGTAGTCGTCGCGCGCCGGCAGCGCGAGCTGCCCTTGGCGGCGCTACGCGATCGATCGCTTTACCATGCGCCGACGCGCGGCTTCGCCAAGGCGCTCAGCGGTAACCAGCGGCGCATTGTTGCCGAGGTCAAGAAAGCCTCACCGTCCAAGGGGCTGATTCGCGCCGATTTTGATGCGGTAGCGATTGCCAAGGATTACGCGAGCCATGGGGCCAGTGCGATTTCGGTGTTGACCGAGGAGCGCTTTTTTCAGGGCGATCTGGCTTATCTCGAACAGATTCACGCCAGCGTGGCGGTGCCGCTATTGCGCAAGGATTTCATGCTCGATCCCTATCAAATCGTCGAAGCGAAGAGCTTCGGCGCCGATGCGGTGCTGTTGATCGCGGCGATGCTTGACCGCCAACTCATGGGCGAACTGCGCCAGCAGGCGAGCGAATTGCAGATGGACTCGCTGGTGGAAGTGCATAGTGAAAGCGAGCTGGAAGCGGCCTTAAACGCCGGCGCCCAGCTGATCGGCATCAACAACCGCGATCTGAAAACTTTCGCCGTGAGCTTGGCGACGACAGAAAAATTGGCGCCGCTGGTGCCGGCGGGCATGCCGGCGATATGCGAAAGCGGCATTGATAGCATCGAGCAGATCCGCCGGGTCGAAAAACTCGGCATCCACGCGTTCCTGATCGGCGAGTCGCTCATGCGCGCGCCCGCGCCCGGGGAAAAATTGAGGGAACTCTTATCGTGACTCGTGTTAAGCGCTAGGCACGATTTTCGAGTATGAGCACGACATGGTCAAGATCAAAGTTTGCGGCATTACCAATCTCGACGACGCCGAGAAGTCGCTGGAGTTTGGCGCGGATATTCTAGGTTTTAATTTTTATCCGCCGAGCCCGCGCTGCATCGCGCCGGCAAAGGCCCGGGAAATTATCGCGTGCTTGCCGCGCGATTCGTTCAATGTGGCGCTGTTCGTCAACGAGCCGAAAGCGCGGGTCAACGACGTGTTGGCTGCGGGCCGATTGCCGGATGGTCGGCAAGCGTATCGTGGCTTGCAATTTCACGGCGAGGAGGACGCGCGCTTACTGTCAAGACTGGGAATTGAAAGTGATCAAGGCCTTTCGCATCAAAGAGCAAGCTTCGCTCGTCGCCTTGAAAGGATTTCCCGGCGGATTACTATTTGCTCGATTCCTTTTCCGCGGGGTTCGGCGGTTCGGGTCAGATGTTTCCATGGGAATGGCTCGATGGCATTGACAGCGGCAAGATTCTGCTTTCGGGCGGGCTGCGAGCCGACAATGTCGCCCAGGCGATCGGCAAGATTCACCCGTTTGGTGTCGATGTCTGCAGTGGCGTGGAGGCGCGCCCAGGTATCAAAGATCATGGCAAACTCAAAGAATTTATCGCTGCTGCCAAAGGTGCCTGACCGGCGCGGCCATTTCGGTCCCTACGGCGGCCGTTACGTCGCCGAAACCCTCATGCCAGCATTGACCGAGCTAGAGCGCGGTTACGCGCAGGTGCGGCGTGACGCTGGCTTCAAGCGCGAGCTTGCGTATTATCTTAAAGAGTATGTCGGCCGGGAAACGCCGCTCTATTTCGCCGAAAGATTGACCCGCAGCCTGGGCGGCGCGACGGTCTATCTCAAGCGCGAAGATCTGTGCCACACCGGCGCGCATAAGATCAACAACACCATGGGGCAAATTCTCTTGGCTCGGCACATGGGCAAGCGGCGCATCATCGCAGAGACCGGCGCCGGACAGCATGGCGTGGCCACCGCCACGGTGGCGGCGCGCTTCGGCATGGAGTGCGAAATCTTCATGGGCGCGGAAGATGTCCAGCGCCAGTCGCTCAACGTCTTTCGCATGAAGCTGCTGGGCGCCAAAGTGCGGGTGGTCGAGTCCGGCAGCCGGACGCTCAAGGATGCCATGAACGAAGCGCTGCGCGACTGGGTGACCAACGTGCGCAACACCTATTATCTCATCGGCTCGGTGGCCGGACCCCATCCCTATCCGATGATGGTGCGGGATTTCCAATCGGTCATCGGCCGCGAAGCGCGCCGGCAGATTCTTGACAAAGAAGGCCGGCTGCCGGATTATCTACTCGCCTGTGTCGGCGGTGGCAGCAATTCCATGGGGCTGTTTTTTCCCTTCGTCAAAGACAAGTCAGTCAAGATGCTCGGCGTCGAAGCTGCCGGCCATGGGCTTGGTTCCGGCAAACACTCGGCGACCATTCAGCGCGGTGCGGTTGGGGTTTTGCACGGCAGCAAGAGTTATCTCTTGCAAGACGACAAGGGTCAGGTGAAGGAAACCCACTCGGTGGCGGCGGGCTTGGATTATCCTGGGGTCGGCCCTGAGTTGAGTTATCTGCGCGACCAAGGCCGGGTGCAGTTCGATTCGGCCACCGACGACGAAGCGATCGCGTCGATCCGCTTTCTCGCCGAAGTCGAAGGGATCATTCCCGCCCTGGAAAGCGCCCATGCGATCGCGGTGGCGCGCCGTTTGGCGCCGAAACTCAAGAAACGCCAAATCGTCATCGTCAATCTTTCCGGCCGCGGCGACAAAGATATGATCACCGTCGGCGACTATCTCGGAGTGAAATTATAAGAATCGTTCAAGAGTTCAGTTGAGGGGGGGCGTTGAACGATTGAACCCTGAACCGTTGAACGGCTAGTTTGAATTTACTTATGAGCCGTATTGAAAAAAAGTTTATTGCAATGAAGCAACGCGGTGAAGCGGCGCTGATTCCATTTATCACCGCCGGCGACCCCGACTTGGCGACTACGCTGAAAATCATGCGTGCCTTGGAAGCGGGCGGCGCCGATGCCATCGAGTTAGGCATTCCGTTTTCCGATCCGTCGGCGGATGGCCCGACGATTCAGCGTTCGTCGGAGCGGGCTTTGAAGAACCCGATCTCCTTGCCGGCGATATTCCGCTTGGTACGCGATTTCCGCCGCACTTCCGAAATGCCAATAATTCTCTTTGGTTACTACAATCCGTTTTTCCGCTTCGGGCTCGACAAGTTTGCCACGCAAGCGGCACAAGCCGGCGCCGACGGCGTACTCTGCGTCGACCTGCCGCCGGAAGAGAGCGGCGAACTTAAAAGCTGCACCGACCGCGGCAATCTCGACGTCATCTTTCTCTTGTCGCCCACCAGCGATGAAGACCGCCTTCGCTTGGTGGCACACCACGGGCGCGGCTTTATTTATTATGTTTCGGTGACCGGTGTCACCGGTGCGCGGCAGTCCTTCGACAGCGATTTGCGCCGCCAAGTCGCCCAGGTGCGTAAGGTGACGGTGCTGCCGGTGGGCGTCGGCTTCGGCATTTCGACGCCGCGACAAGCGGCCTGGATCGCCGAGTTCGCCGACGCGGCCGTGGTCGGCAGCGCCTTGGTGCAGCGCATCGAGCAAGGCAAAAGCAAAGCTGACAAGGTGCAGCAAGCCGGGGCCTTTGTCGCCCAGCTCAAACGGGCAATGAAACTAGCCCGCAAGATAGCTTGACCTCCAAAGGAATGCGCGGAATCTGCCGAGGGTTGCCGAGGACCTGCTAAGCTCTATGGCTAGCTATTCTGAAACTCTTGAACGGATTTATAATCTGCACGGCGGGGCCATCGATCTGCGCCTCGATAGAGTCGCCGGCGCGCTAAAGCTATTTGACCATCCGGAACGAAAATTCCCTTCGCTTCATATCGCCGGAACCAACGGCAAGGGCTCGACCTCGGCGATACTCCAGCGGATTCTATCACTCGCTGGCTACCGTACCGCTTTATATACGTCGCCCCACCTGGTGTCGTTTACCGAGCGCATCAAGATCGACGACCAGGAAATCGCCGAAGATGAAGTCGTCGCCATCGCCGAAGAGATCTGGCGGCGAACGGCGGCAGCCGACATCACGCTGACCTATTTCGAAGTGGTGACGGTGATGGCGTTTATCTACTTCGCCCGCCATCCCACCGATGTGGCGGTGATCGAGGTCGGCTTGGGCGGCCGTTTCGATGCGACCAATGTGATCACGCCGTTAGTCGCGCTGATCACGACGATTTCGAAGGATCATGAAGCGTTTTTGGGCACCGATCTATTGTCGATCGCCGGCGAGAAAGCCGGCATCATCAAGCCGGGTATTCCGGTGGTCTGCGGTGCGGTCAGTGCGGCGGTGCATGAGTTGTTTCGCCAGACAGCCGCGGAACGAGGTGCAAAAGCCTATTTCTTTGGTGAAGATTTCAATTTTTCCTTGAAAAATGAAGGGTTTTTCGATTATACAGGAGTAAAACAATATTATTCCAATTTATCGCTGAGGCTCCGCGGACTGCACCAAAGGCGTAATGCCGCGGTGGCGCTTGCGGCGTTGGAAGTTGTTCAGGATCGCTTGCCGGTATCCGAAGCGGCGATCCGCGCCGGTTTGGCGACTGTCCAATGGCCGGGACGATTGGAAGTCATGTTGGAGCGGCCGACCGTGGTCATCGATGGTGCCCACAATGGCGAGGGCGTGCTGGCGCTGGTGCAGGAGCTTAAGATTTATCACGGGCGCAAGATCAAGCTCCTGTTCGCCGTCATGTCGGACAAAGATTGGCGGCTTATGCTGGCGCGCTTGACCGAGGTAGTTTCGCAAGTGACCTTCACCAAAGTCGCCATGGAGCGTAGTGCGGATCCGGCCGAGTTGGCGCGAAACTTTGCCGGCCAGGTGGCGAGCCGAAGTCACGCGGATGCGCGCGCGGCGTTACGCGTGCTCATCGATGAATCCGCTCCCGATGATGTGATCGTGGTCGCCGGTTCGCTTTATCTTCTCGGTGAAATTCGGCCGATGTTGCAAGAAATCGCCGCGGCGCGGTCCACGCTGGCAAGTTGATGCGCGGTTGCAGACAAGAAAGACCATGACCTTACGACCGATCTCGTTACCGTTTGCGGCACTCCTGGCGCTGCTATCGTTGCTCGCGAATGGCTGGGCGGCGCAGGGGCCGCAATCGGCGGCGAATAATCCCGCGGCGCCGATCAACTTGCAGGCTGACAATTTGTCGTCGAGTGACAGTGGCAACCTGATCGAGGCGACCGGCAATGTCGAGATCAAACGGGAAGAAACCACGCTCAAGGCCAACGAGTTGCGCATGAACCGGTCGACCCAGGAGGTCGAAGCCAAGGGTCAGGTGACGCTGGACGATCCGGAATGGAAAATCAAATCAGCTGACATGCTACGCATGAACATGGAGAAGGAAACCGGTGAGCTCCACAACGCCGACCTTTTCCTCGAGCAGGGCCATATTAGCGTCTCGGGGCGCCGCTTCGAAAAGTTTGGCGGCCAGAGCTATCACATCGACGATGGATTTTTTACCACCTGCCTGTGCGAGTCGGGCGCGCCGTCTTGGAAATTCTTCGCCGAGCAGATGGATCTCACCCTCGACGGCACGGGCACGATCAAAAATGGCTATTTCTACATCATGGATGTGCCGGTGCTGTACATTCCCTATGGATTTTTTCCGCTGAATAGTGAGCGCCAGACGGGTTTCCTATTTCCCAATATTGGCAGCTCGAACAAAGACGGTTTTCAATATCTGCAACCATTTTTCTGGGCGATCTCGAAAAACACTGACGCCACCTTGTCCGTTGACATTGAGACGCGCACGCGGTTTGGAATCATCGGCGAATTTCGCACGCAGTTCGATCGCAACTCGGACTTCAAGTTTGAATCTTCCTATTTCAATGAAGGTTGGCGGCAACACCGAACGGTGGTCGACCCAACCATCGCCGATCCGCATATTCCCAGAGACCGCTGGAACATTTTCGGCTCGCACCGTTATACCACAGCGTCCGATTGGCTAACCTACAGCGACAGCGCGGCGTACAGCGATGATTTGTTTACGCGTGAACTGATCGGGCGCTTCGACCTGCCGCTTGGCCAGGAGGGGAATATTCGCCGCAGCCGTTACGGCGAGTCGCGCATGGGTTTGTTCAAAAACTGGGGCGATACCTTCTTCAAAGGGGAGTTCAACTTTTATCAAGACTTCATTCAGCCCGATAAGACCACGTTTTTGCGCACGCCGCAGATTGGGTTTTGGGGCCGACGGTTCTTCCCGGGGTTTCCGTTAGAGCTGCGCTGGTCGGTGGATGGGACGAATTATATCCGGCGCGAGCCCGGTGACGGTCTTCGATTCGATCTCCGCCCGGAAGCGGTGCTGCCGTTCAAACTCGCTTCGGTTGTCAACGGGTCGTTAAGTGTCGCGCCACGCGAAACCTTCTATCATTTGTACAGTCCGCCGGTGAATTCCTCGGCGCACAATGTGTCACGCGAGCTGGTCGAAATTCGCGGTAACCTTAACACTGCGTTGAGCCGTGTCTTTGCGGTCGATAGCCTGGGTCTAAAGCAGGTCAAGCATGTTTTTGAACCTGAGATCAGTTATCTATTTGTTCCAGGGGTCAATCAGGACAAAATTCCGATCATGGACAACATAGATCGTGTTAACCGCCGTAACGTAGTTACCTTTGCAGTCAATAATCGCCTATGGGGGAAATCCCCCAGTCCTCTCGGTGATCAAATCCTTGACAGCAGCACCGAATATCTTAGCCCGACGGCGACCGGCGATGTGCGGGAGTTGGCATCGTTCCGGATGGCGTTGTCCTACGATATCGATAAAGAGCGCAAAGGCGGCGATAGCCTTACCGATCTCGATCTGCGATTGCGTTTGACTCCGGCGTCGTTTCTCGACTTTCGTTTGGACGGTGGCGTGAACCCTGGAGCGTGGCAGTTTACCCAGATCCTCGCCGGTGTGGCGATCACAGATCCGCGGCCGATTCCGGCGCTCGCTCGACGCCGATTTCAATCGGCCGAATTCCTTTAGCCTGAGTTATCACTTCTTGCGCCGCGGGCCGAACAGTTTTCTCGCCGAAAATGCCAATGCCGACATCGACTTGTGTTTAATCAATCCGAACGACTCCAGCTGCACAAAAAATACCGTGGGCAATATCAACAACAGTCTTTTGTACCATGTCACCGACAATCTGCTGTTCAATTTCAGCAGCACTTACGATGCCCGCGATAACCGGTTCATCGGCTTTCGGGCGATCAGTAAGTTCATGTCGTTTTGCGAGTGCTGGTCGGTTTCTTTCGGCGTCAAGCACGATGTTAACCCCGAGAAAACCAGCTTCAGTGTCAACTTTAGTCTGCTCGGCTTGGGCAATCCGAAGAGTGCCGTGAGGTAGGCGCTACTGGCCTTCCCCGTCGTCCTCAATTCTGCATAACAGAGATTCTACTGAAGGCGCCTTCAGACCTATCGAGATAGGTTTAGACAATTTGTTGGCCGCAGTGGCTTAATCTGCTATCATCGCTATCGATGACGGATGATCGATTGACCCACCCGGATAAAATTGTCGATAAACCATGGGGTTATGAACTGATTTGGGCTCACACCGAGCGCTATGTCGGCAAGGTCTTGCACATCAACAAGGGCGAATCGTTGAGTTACCAATACCACAACATCAAAGATGAGACGATTCGGCTGCTCTCCGGCGTGCTCGAATTGGATATTGAAAAGGACGGCCGGCAGCACAAGCTGCGTTTGGCGGCGGGCGAGAGTTTGCACATTGTGCCGCTAATGAAGCATCGCATGATCGCCATCGAAGACTGCGATGTCTTGGAGGTCTCGACGCCCGAACTCGACGATGTCGTGCGCTTGGAAGACCGCTACGGCAGAGCGGATTCGACGGCGCGAAAATAGCGCAAAAACTAGGAACCAGCATGGAAACACAAGTGAGTCTGGCGGAGCGTCTGATCGAACGGCAGATGCTCTCCAGCGAGGAAATGGAGCGGGTGCGCCAGCTCCAGGAGGAGCAACAAGCGCCGCTTAGCCGGCTGGTGGTTGAGCTCGGTTTTTTGTCCGAAGAAGATCTCCTGCCGGTGATGCGCGATCATTTCGATCTGCCGCTCATGTCGCTGCGCGATATCCCGAATACGCCGTTGCCCTTCGACCTACCGGCCAACATCGGCGATTTTTTCAAGTTGGCGCGCATGGTGCCGGTGAAGATCGAGGGGCGCGACTTGATCGTCGCCATCGCCGATCCCATGGAACTCTCGCGGCTGCATGCGATTGAGTTGGCTACCGGTTTACGGGTCAAAGCGGTGCTCGCCAAGGAAAAAGAGATCGCCGCCCGTATCGAAGCGTTGTACGGCGGCAGTTACACTGCCGATGGGACCACCGAGGAGTCCGCCCAAGGTTTTGACGGTATCGCGGAAGATGAAGATGTCGCCCATTTGCGCGACATGGCCTCGGAAGTGCCGGTCATCCGGCTGGTCAATCAGATGCTGGTCCGCGCCCTCGAAAGCCGGGCGTCGGATGTGCATATCGAGCCCTTCGAAAATCAACTCAAGGTGCGCTACCGCATCGACGGCATTTTGCACGAAGTCGAGTCGCCGCCGCGGCAGTTGAAGGGCGCGGTGATCTCGCGTTTAAAAATTCTCGCCCAGCTCAATATCGCCGAGCGGCGCTTGCCGCAGGACGGCCGGATCAAAACCAGATTGGGCGGCAAGGATATCGATCTGCGTATCGCCACGGTGCCGACGCTCTACGGCGAAAGCGTGGTGATCCGCTTGCTCGAGCGCGGGCAGATTTTTACCCAGTTGGAGACGATGGGATTTCCGCCGGTGCAACTGGCGCGTTTTAACGAGATGATCTTGAAGCCCCATGGCATGATCTTGGTCACCGGGCCCACCGGCAGTGGTAAGACCACCACGCTTTACGGCGCGCTGCAGAAGATCAACGATCCGGGCAAAAAAATCATCACCATCGAAGATCCAGTCGAGTATCAGTTGGGCGGTGTCAACCAGATCCACGTCAAGCCGCAAATCGGTTTGACCTTCGCCAACGGGCTACGCTCGATCGTGCGCCAGGACCCCGACGTGATCATGGTCGGCGAAATTCGCGATGCCGAGACCGCCGAGATCGCCGTGCAGGCGGCGCTTACCGGCCACTTGGTGTTTTCCACGCTGCATACCAACGATGCCGCCGGCGCGATCTCGCGGCTTCTAGAGATGGGTGTGCAGGATTATCTGCTCTCGTCGTCGCTGCTGGGCGTGCTGGCGCAGCGCTTGGTGCGCCGCCTCTGTTCGAATTGCCGAAAAGAAGTGCCGTTTACCGGACTGGAGGGCGTGGCGCCCGAGATGGCGCTGGCCAATGGCGAACCGTTGCATACAATCTGGGAAGCGGCCGGCTGCGAAGCTTGCAGCGGCACGGGTTATTTGGGCCGTGTCGGCGTCTTCGAGCTGCTGCCGGTGACGACGGATATTTGCAAATTGATCAACCAAAAGGCCGACGCCAATGGCATCCGCAATCTCGCCGTCCAGCAGGGCATGCGCCTTCTGCGCGAGGACGGCTGGGATAAAGTTCGCCAGGGGACGACTACCTTGGCTGAGGTGGTGCGCGTGACCCGCGAAGAAGGTTAGTTCGCGGCAGTCCATTTGATCGGTAGTGGCTGATTGCCGGTCATGATATTTTTGATCCTAACTCGTCTGATCATAACGTAAAAAATCGTCATGGCGTTTTACCAATATCGGGCCGCCGACCAAGCTGGCAAAGTGGTTGAAGGCGTGATGGAAGCCGATGCCGAGCAGAGCGTGGTATCGCGCCTGCGCGAGATGGGCTGTGTGCCGCTGCGCATCGCCATGCCGTCCGAACGCGCGGTCGGCGCGGTACGCCAGCAGCGGCCGCTGTTCGAAAAACGCAAGGTCAGCCAGCAGCAGTTGCTGCAGTTCACCCGTGAGCTCGCGCACCTTGCTCAACGCCGGCTTGCCGCTTGATCGCAGTTTGTCGATCCTCGGTAATCTGTTCGAAGGCGGCGAATTCACCAAGGTGATGCGCTCCTTGGTCGAAGCGGTGCGCGCCGGCAAATCCCTCGCGGTGTCGATGGGCGAGCACCCGCAGATATTTCCCCGAATTTACGTCAACATGATCCGCGCCGGTGAAGCCGGCGGCATTTTGGAAAGCGTCCTGCGCTATTTAACCGAATACTTGGAAAGCACCACCGCGCTCAAAGAGGAGATCAAATCGGCGTTAATCTATCCGATTATCTTAGCCACCGCGGCCGGCGCGTCGTTGATCGTCTTGTTTCTCTTCGTCATTCCAAAGTTCGCCGCGCTGTTCCATGACAACCGCAAAGCGATTCCCTGGATCACCAAAGTAGTCATCGACTTTAGCCAGATGCTGTCAGACTATGGCTGGCTGGTATTGTTGGTGGTCGTCGCCGCGGTCGCCGGGGTGATTCTTTACGTGAAAAATCCCGAGGGCAGAAGCGAATGGGATCGTTTATGCTTGAAGGCCTGGTTGATTGGCGATTTGGTGCGAAAATTTGAGACCGCGCGTTTTTCCCGGACGTTATCCGCGTTGCTCCGCGGCGGCGTGCCGCTGCTCGAAGCCTTGGGTACGGTGCAAGGCGTCGTCGGCAACCGGCTCTTGGCCCGGGCCATCGGCCAGGTGCAGGTGCGCGTGCGCGAGGGCAAGGGCATGGCGCGGCCGTTGAGCGAGAGCGGTTTGTTCCCGATCTTGGCTCTGAACATGATCGCGGTCGGCGAGGAGTCGGGGAAATTGGATGGCATGTTGACCGAGGTGGCGTCGTTCTACGATCAAGAGGTCCGACGATCGACGAAAAGATTAACTTCGTTGCTGGAACCGGTATTGATATTGGGGATGGGACTGATCATCGCAGTGGTCGTCATCTCCATGTTGATGGCGATATTCAGCATCAATGAAATACAATAAGCGAAATCTCTTAACCAAGCTATGAAGAACCAAGCCGGGTTTACCCTCGTCGAACTGATTGTCGTGGTCATCATTATCGGCCTGCTGGCTGGGCTGGTGGTGCCGCAATTCATTAAACAGGAAGAAAAGGCCACCGCCAAAGCGGCCAAGGCGCAGATCGAGTTATTCGGCACCGCGCTTGACACCTTTCGCCTCGACGTCGGGCGTTATCCGACTAGCCAGGAAGGCATGGCGGCCTTGATGCAAAAGCCCGGCGGCGTCGACCGCTGGGATGGTCCCTATCTCAGAAAAGATCTGCCGCCGGACCCTTGGGGCAAGCCCTATGTCTACAAGAGTCCGGGGGATCATGGCGTCTACGATATTATTTCCTATGGCGCCGACGGCGTCCCCGGGGGCGACGGCAATAACCGTGACATTACCAGCTGGGAAAGATAGCCGGGGATTCTCGCTCCTTGAGCTCGTCCTGGTGCTGGTGGTCATGGGCATCAGCATGGCGATCGTCCTGCCCAATATCGGCCGGCGCTTGCAGGAGCGCGAAGTGCGCAGTTCGGCGCTCGGCTTGGCCGCGGTGGCGCGGCAGCTGCGGAGCCGCGCGCTTAGTCGACGGCGTCGCTCAGCAGCTGATCGTCAGCATGGCGCACAACACCTATTTCGTGCCGAAGGTTCGCGAGGTCCATCTCCCCGAGGATGTGCGCATCGCGTCCATCGAAGGCGGCGAAGCGATGGAGCGCGACACCAAGCGATTTTATTTCTTTCCCAACGGCAGCAGCCTCGGCGGCGAGATCGTCATCGTCAGTAGTGCCAATTCGATTTCCTATCTGATTCGTTTCGAACCGCTCACCGGCAAGATCGAAGTCAGCCGTGGCGGTCAGTCGTGAAAGCTTTCATGGGTCGCGGTAAAGACGGCTTCACATTGCTCGAAGTGCTCATCGCCATGACCATCGTCGGTTTAGGCGTGGTGACTTTGCTGCAAATATTTTCCCTCGGCCTGCGTTTGGCGTCGCGCAGCAACGTGCAGACCGACGCGATCGCCCAAGGCGCGCGGGTCATGGACGAGTTGCTGGCTCGCCCCAATCTGCGCGACGGCTCGGAGAACGGTACGGTGGCGCCGGCCAGCCGCTGGCGCACGCAGATTCAAACGCAGCGCGATACCGCGCCGTCGCTAAACTTGGGCAGCAACTGGGAGCTCAAAGAAGTCGCCGTCGAAATGACCGTGGCTGACGGTGAGAGAGAACGCCGGGTGGAACTAAAGACGTTGCGGCTAGCGCGCAAGGGCAATCCATGAGTTCGAGATGGAGCGCGATCCCTGACGATGGCAAGCCGCGACGCGGCTTTCATGGCGCCGGCGGCTTTACCTTGATCGAAGTAGTGTTAGCGATCACTATCTTTGCGCTCATGGGCGGGGTGCTTTATGGCGCTTTTTCCCTCGGCCACACGGCGGTGGAAAAATCCGCGGCGAGTTTTAGCCGCAACCAAAAGACCCGTTCCATCGGCGATCTGCTGGCGACCTATATCCGATCCGCTTATCCCTACCGCGGGTCGATTCAAGAGCAGGCGATTTTTTTCGACGGCGAGCGCGACAGTGTGACTTTCGTATCGTCCTATTCCCACGCCATGGGCGGCCGCGGCATGGCCAAGATCGCCATAGAAAAGGACGAGGCTGA
This sequence comes from uncultured delta proteobacterium, assembly GCA_963760795.1. Classification (GTDB taxonomy): domain Bacteria; phylum Desulfobacterota; class Binatia; order UBA9968; family UBA9968; genus DP-20. Next base: position 18,098 of record CAVXEP010000012.1, on the reverse strand, counting down.
TAACGGCCGCGCGCTGGTACGGCTGGCGGAGACCGCGCCGGTTCGCGTCGGCGGCGATGCCAGTGACGGCGGGCAACGCCATAGTTTGGTGATTCTCGAAGGTCATCCGCGATTTTCAGCTCGCTTATCTCGATGCCGAGGGGGAAAAAGAAAACTGGGAAGAGCGCTGGGACGGCGACGACGCGGCGCCGGCTGCCGCGCGCTCTGCGCATGACTTTTATCGACGCCGATGGCAAAGAGGTGCGCTGGGTATTTCCCTTGATGCTGGCGGTGCTGTCCCAATGAAGCCGGTCATCGCAAAAAACGCCAATCGGTTACTCGGCAACCAACGCGGTGTGGCGCTGATCGTGGTTTTGTGGATATTTATTTTTCTCTTCGTCGTCGCATTCGACTTTAGCGCCTCGGTGCGTGAAGAAGCGGAGGCGACCCATCGTTTCAGCGATGAGACGCAAGGTTATTATCTTGCCGTAGCCGGTTTTGAGCGCGGCTTGTACGATTTCATCCATCAGGCCAGGGGCGGCAATCCGCCGGCCGATCCTGCAAAGAGCGATCTGTTTGACGGCAGTTGGCGCGAGGAGAAACTTGGCAGCGGCGGGTTTCGTGTGCGGCTGGTCGACGAGGGCGGTAAAATCAATCTCAATCGCGTCAACGAAGAGACTTTACGCCGGGTATTTTCCAATCTTGGGGTGGACGGCGTCGGTGGTGGATATTCTTGTCGACTCGATTATGGACTGGCGCGATCCCGACGAGCTGCACCGCACCAATGGCGCCGAAAGCGATTATTATGGGTCACTGTCGCCGGCCTATTCGGCGAAGAACGGCCCCCTCGATAGCGTCGAGGATCTCTTGTGGATTCGCGGCATGACGCCAGCGCTCTATTATGGTTCTGCCGACGACAGCGATGCACGGTCGGAGCGCTCGGCGCGGATCGGATTGCGCGAGGTCTTCACCATCGACAGTCCCATCGACCGGGTCAACCTGCGCACCGCCACGGCGCAGGTGATTCACGCCATGACCGGTATTCCGATGGAGAAATGCCGCAGCTTCGTCGAGGAACGCAAACGTTTGTCGGATAAAACCTTGACCGACTTGCTGCCGCTCTTGGGTGTCGGATCCGGTGACCCGATGTTGCAATCGTTTATTTTTACCAACCCATCGGTGGTCGCGGTCGACGCCGAAGGCCGGCCAACGGATTCCCGCGCGGCGCGCCGGGTCAAAGGGGTGGTCAGGCTCGGCGGCGCCCAAGGCTTCGAGATCCTCCGTTGGCTCGATCGGGAAATTGGACTATCGCAACCTTGAGCTTTCAGGTAATATGGCGTAGTTAACTTCTTTTTAAACCGCTAAGACTCATGGGCCTAGGACAGCGCTTACAAGATCTTTCGCGCGCCGACTTTCTCAGAAGCGTCGGGCTTTACGTCATGCAGGACCGCCTGGTGATGGTGCGCCTGCGTAAGAGCTTGCTCAACGTAGCGCTGCTCGACCAGCAGGACCGCGACTTGCCGCACAGCGACACGCGTCCGGCGATCGCCGATATCACCGGCTGGGTGGCCGAAGACGTTAAAGAGATCGCGCTTAAGGCCGAGAACGATTCGCGCGAGCGCAGTCTGCGCCAGGCGATGGTTTCTCTATTGCCCCATTTTAACGCCGGGCGCGACGCGGTTTATCTATGTATTCCGCAAGACCAGGTGATGATACAGCAGATATTCCTGCCGCTGGCGGCGCAGGATAATATCGAGCAAGTTTTACAGTACGAGATCGAGCGGCAGCTGCCCTTTCGCCGCGATGAAATCTACTACGACTATCTGGCCAACGGCAAGAAAGGCGACAAGCTGAGCCTTTACGTCGTTGCCGTGCAAAAAACCATCGTCGACGGCCTGGTAAGCTTGCTGGAGTCCTTCGGCATCAAGCCCGCCGGCGTCGAGCCCGACGTCACGGCGCTGCTCAATTACGCGCTTTATTCCACTGGCCCCAATAACTCCCGTACGGCGATTCTAGCGGCGAGCGAGCACAGCTGGGACCTGCTCGGGGTCGAGTCAAAGGCGACGAGTTGGAGCGCTTCTCATCAAGTTCTATTCTCGCATCGCTTGCCCCATTCGGAATGGGCGCAGGGTGCGGGCCGAGAGTTGCTGCGAGAGAATCTCACCAATGTCGATAAGTGCTACCGGTGGGGTAATATCGGCGACATGACCGGGTTGCCGGCGGAAAAGTTCGCTGCCGCCGAGGAGCTGCAAAGCTTGGGCGGGCACCGCTTCAGTGGGTTAAAAACGCCTCTTCCTGAGGCGGCGCTGCCGGCCGTGGGGGCGGCGTTACGCGGTATCCGTGAAGCCTCGGTGATCGGCAATTTTCTGCGTCATGAAAATCCCGAGCCGGCGGGCGGCAAGGCGCTGTCAATGGTCAATACCGTCCTCGGTGGGCTTTTGGCGCTCGCGCTGATCGCCTGGGGGATTAGCTATCCGATCAAGGACGAGATGCGTCTGCGTCAGTTGCAGCGCGAGAACCAGAAATTCGAGGCGGCCATTGAAGCGCTACGCCGCGAAGAAAATCAGTTACAGCAGCTGAGCAAGGAGATTGGCAGCTTGGCCGAGCTCCAGGGACGCCGCGGCGAAGTTCTCAAAATCCTTGACGAATTGTCGAAGGTCGTGCCCAACAGCGCTCATCTTTCCAATCTGCGTTACCGGGCCGGTGTCTTAGAGGTTCAAGGCAACGCAGAAAATGCCTCGGCGTTGATTCCACTGTTGGAGCGCTCGCCGGTGTTCGAGAATGTCGCGTTCAATGCACCGTCTAATCGCGGCCGGGACAACCGCGAAACGTTTTCGTTGAAGGCGGAAGTGGAAAAACCTAAAGACGCCGCCAAGGAGCCGCCAGTCGCGGACTGCCAGAGAGGTTCCGCAAGTAGCGCCCAAAGAAAGTAAATCGAAGTCATGAAGCAGTTTTGGCAAAGGTTGTCGCAGCGCGAACGGGGGCTGGTTTTTTTGACCGGCGCGATCATGTTGTTCTTTATCGTCAAGACGGCAATCGCCACGCCGCTGCTCGAGCGCCGGGCGACGATTAAGGGCCAACTCGAAAGCCAGCCACAATTACTGCAAAAAAACCTGCGATACTTGAGCCAGAAAGATTCGTTATTGGCGGCCCTGGCTGCGGCACAGAATCAGATCAAAACCATCGAACCGGCGCTGTTGACCGGGGATACCCCTTCGGTTACCGCGTCCGATCTCCAGGAGACGGTGCAGTTGCTGGCGACCCGCGAGGGCACCCAAGTCATCACTACCCGCGTGCTCAATCCCGAGCCGAGCGGCTCATTTTCCAAAATCGCCATCCAAATGGAGATCGGCGGCCAGGTGCAACAACTGGCCAGTTTGATTCGCGGGATCGAAAGCGCGCCAAAGCTCTTAGTCATCGACGAGATCAACGTCCGTTCTCTATTCCGTCCGGTCGGCTTCCCTCAAGTCCCCGGGGCACAACCGGCGGCCCAACAAAACCTTAGAGTCAGTCTTACGGTTGTCGGCTTTGCCCGGGCTCAGCCGGTGCCTGCGGCGAAGCCGGGAGCGCCGTCGAACCCAACGAAAGCAGCGCCGGATAAACCTGTCTAGGTTGCGCTCAACCGACGACATCTTTGGTCAACTGCCCCAGGCTAGATCGCGGTGATATGAAGCCGTACCGGACGTGAAGATTTGCTCAACGCTCGATTGGTCAGGTTAAATATGGAAGATAAAGTATGAATTCTGAGAACTACGTTGTACAATTTGAGGCTACTTCGATGCTTGCCGGGCAACGTGGTTGATTGCCCGGATATTTCTGAGGTTTCTGGAGGAAGAGCGATATTCTTACTCGATCCGCGTTATTAAGCATCGTTATTACAGTGGCCATCGGTTTGGTTGGATGGACGACCTATCGCTCTTGGCGTGCAGGCCCTTGGGATATTCCCGGACCTATGGCGCAAAGGCCGGCGGCGATTAGCACGGAACAGCAGCTTTTACTGACGCCGCGGCCGTCGATCGGTACCGAAGCGATTATTAGCAAGAACCTTTTCGATCCTGAAAGGGGAGCGGGTGCGTCGCGCGATGCGGAAGAAAATTCCCGAGCCGTCCAACGTGTGCGTGGCATGATTCTAGTGGGCACTGTGATCATCGGTAACAATCGCGTGGCGATTGTCCAGGATGGCGCCAACCTGGCACCCGGCCAGCCGGTTGCCGGACAACGACCCGGTGCACAGGCCGCGTCCATTTTGCGTTTGAAAGTCGGCGACAATGTCGAAGGATTTAGGCTGACGGAGATCACCGACCAGCGGGTAGTTTTTGCCCGCGACGCGACGCGGGTGGAAGTATTGCTGGATTACTTTCGCAAGGTCGATAACGTTGCGCCTCGGCCCGCGGCTGCGCCGGGACAGATTCAGGCGCCGCCCACCGGCAACCCAGTGCCGGTGCCCAGGGTATTGCCCAACCTGCCAAGACGGGGACGGATACCGGTGCCCGGCAGTGGCGGCCCCGAGTCGTGAGTGGAGAAGGAGCGATCCTATGTCTTTAAAAAGTGTTTCACGCATGGCTGTGCTGATTTTCGCAACGACGGTTACCAGCCCGGCAGGGTCACAGCAACCGCCAGTGGTGCCGATCCCTACGCCGACTCCCACTCAGCCACGCCCAAACCCCGCACAGCCGCAGATTCCTGGAGATCCAAATATACCGCCAGGGCCGCGGCCGCCAGTTTTGCCGCGGCGCCTACCTGCGCCAGTCCAAGCGCCGGGCCAGGTCACGCCGTCGCCGGGGCAACCGGTGCCGGCCGATCCGAACGATACCGCTCAACCCGCTGTGCCGGCGGTTCCGGGCCACCGATCCGGCGCGGTAGCCCGGGATCTTCTTTTCCCGCCGGCGGCATGGTTTCTCTTAACTTCAACCGTGCCGATCTAGTCGAGATTATCCACATTATCGCCCAGCAACTGCGGCTGACCTACACGATCGATCCCGAGGTCAAAGGCACGGTGACGATCAATAGCGCTGAGCCGCTGCGCGCCGAGGATCTGATGCCGATCTTTCACCAGCTGCTACGCATGAATGGCGCGGTGGCGGTGCGCACCGGCAATCTATATCACATCACGCCGATCAAGGACGGCAAAGGGATGGCGCGCCCGCTGGCGCAAGGACGCGAGGATAGTTTTGCCTTACAACTGATCCCCGTACGGTTTTTTACGGTCGCCGAAATGAAACGGGTGCTGACGCCATTTTTGCAACCGGGCGCCGAGATTATCGATAACCCGCGCGGCAATTTTTTGATCGTCATGGACACCCCGCTGAATATTCAGCGGTTAACCGAGATCGTCGACCTCATCGACGTCCAGGTTTTCGCCGGTACGCGCATGGAAATTTATCAGCCGAAAATCGCCAGCGCCGAGGAGCTATCCCAAGAGATGACCAAAGTCATGCAGTCGTTCTCGGCCTCCTCGCCCCAGAGTGAGAACTTTGCCGCGCAGTTCGTACCGCTGCCAAGAATCAACCAATTGCTGATCATCGCCCATAGCGAAGCGGCTTGGACCTACGCTAAACGGTGGCTCGACCGCATCGACGTGGTTGCCGAAGGGCCGGGTCGCAGGATATTCATCTACCCCGTGGAAAACGGCAAGGCGACCGAGCTCGCCGACGTGCTCAACCAGGCGCTGGGCCAACCTTCCACCGGCGCGCGCAGCAGCGCCGCAGACTTTGCAGAGCATACATCGGTCTTCTTCGGGCAGCTCCAACCCATCCGGGGGATTCGGGCAGCTCGAGTGGCTCAGGACAGTTTGGTTCGGGTGGTTCACAGCAAGGGCAAATGCGATGAAAAATTTTACTGCGATATGTTTAGTGGTCATCGCCGGAAGTTGGTCCGGTGTGCAGGCGCAAAACCGTCCGGGAGCATTCGCGACCGTACCTGTGCCAGGCCAGGTCCCAGTTCCAGCGACGCCAGCTCCCCAGGTCACGACGCCGTCACCAGCACCGGCGTCGTGCCAAGGCCAGCCGTTCCAGCTCAACCGGGGCAGCAGCAGCAACAACAGGAGCAATTGCGTATCGTCGCCGATCCGGCGACCAACTCATTAGTCGTTTATGGTACCGTCCAAGAGTATCAGAACGTGAAAAATATTCTCAAGGAGCTCGATGCGATTCCACGGCAGGTATTGATCGAAGCGATGATATTGCAGATCGATCTTAGGGATTCCGAAGACTTCGGCGTCGATTACGAGCTGTTTCGCAAATCCCGTCAAACGATTTTCGGCCAGACATTCGGTTCAAACGCGGCAATCAAAACATTAGGAACGCTTTTCCCGGCTTCACCCGCATTCTTAGGCGCGGCTGGACTCAGCGCCATCGTCGGTGACGACACGGTGTCAGCGATGATCACGCGCCGCGGCGACAAATTCGCGCATTAAGCTACTTTCGTCGCCGAGCGTGATTGCCAGCGACAACAAGCCGGCGCGAATTCAGGTCGGCAGCGAGGAGCCGATCCCAACCGGGACTCTTCAGGCGGCAACGGGTTCGGTAGCCACTCTGTCACAATCCACGACCATTCAGTACCGCAACACCGGCCGGATACTGACGATCATTCCACAGGTGAATTCACGAGGATTAGTGAATTTGCAAATTAAGGCGGAAGTCAGTGCGCGCGGCGAGGATGTCACGGTGGGGCAAGACACGTTCCCCGCGTTCAACACTCAAGACGCGGAAACCACGGCAGTGGTTCAAGATGGCGAGACTTTAGTGATCGGTGGCTTGATCGGCGAGCTGAAACGCAAGGGCCGATCGGGCATCCCTTATCTGATGGACATTCCGGTCATCGGGCGATTCTTTGGCACGACCAATGACGCCACCGATCGCACCGAACTGATCATGTTGATCACGCCGCGAGTGATTCGTAATCGCGATGAAGCCAAGATCGTTACGAGCGACTTCAAAGCTGGGCTCGAGAAGGTACGGGCGGAACTCGAACGACTTATGCAGGACCGCGAGCGACTCTTGCCGCCGCGTCCACTGCCGCCGCTACCGGATCCGAACCAGTATTACCAGTACGATCAGCGACAGCCGGAGCCGGCCACGCCACCGGTTGGGCCGCGCGCCGCGTTGCCGGCGTTTATTGGCAATGTCACTTTACTATCGAACGATCCACTTACAGGCCGGATGATGCCGCCGATGGCTGTGCCGCAATCGACCGAACCGGTATGGCTGGCGCAGAATTATCAGCCGGCCGTGCCGGCTAACACCCAGCCAAAGCCAAGCATCGCGCCGATGCCGCCAGAGCAGGTACTTTCATTTATTCAAGCCGTGCCAGTAGCGGCGCCAGCGCCGCCTGGCGGCTGCCGTTAAACCGGTGCAGCCGCAAAAGCCCACGGCCAGCGGACGGACATGGACCGTGCAAGTAGCGGCAATAGCCGAGAGTAGCGGGGCTGAATCGTTAGCGCAAAAACTCCGCCGCTTGGGTTACCACGCCTACGTGAGAGTCACCCATGGAAATTACAAAGTGTGGCACCGCGTGCGCGTAGGTCAATTGGAAAGCCTTAAAGACGCCGCGGAACTGCGCAGAACACTGATGGCTCAAAACCAGTACAAGGATGCCTATATAGCGGCATACTAGTCGCGAGGCTTTTGCCGATTAGCCGCCCATGGGTCAAGCTCATCGGGCGGCTTTTTTTTGTCCGAGTGCGCGGGCGGCTGTCGATGGACTTGAGTATTCCCGTGTGAACTGTCATTTTCGCCGATTTTGATCGCGCAATGCGCTTTGTTATGATTTAGATAAATCATAGACCAATGGCTCGCCGGGGAAATCGTTGGCGAAATCGCCGGTGAGCCGGTGCGCTCGGCGATCGCCGGGCTGATCCGCGGCATGCTCCATGACGGTGTAGAAACTCGGGCCGGCATGAAGCTCGGCGACGTTGATCCAAGGGGTGAAAGGGGGTATGTTGACACGATTTCCGACAAGGCTAGGGCCATTGGCGGAGGGGTTCTCGAGGCGATCTTACACTCGTATCGCAGCCTAAAAATTCCCGCCTGACCGGCCCTGCAACAATTAACTGCAAAGGATGAATCAAGCGTGGATCCGAAACAGCTGACCATCGAGCAAGTTCAAGAAATTCTTCTGACGGAAAAGTATGTCTGCGACCGTTCCCTGGCGACCGTGGTCTATTTATCGCTGGTTATGGGCAAACCGCTTCTGCTCGAAGGCGAGGCGGGCGTCGGTAAGACCGAAATCGCCAAGGTATTGTCCAAAGTCCTGGGCGCGCGATTGATCCGCCTGCAGTGCTACGAAGGGCTCGACGCCAGCACCGCCCTTTACGAGTGGAACTATCCTAAGCAGATGCTTCACATTAAGCTCGAAGAGATCGAGCGCGGCGATAAAAAGAAAGTCGAAACCGAGATTTTCACCCAGGACTACTTGGTCAAACGGCCGCTGCTCGAAGCGATTCAAAGCGAGGATGCCAATCCGCCGGTGCTGTTGATCGACGAGATCGACCGCGCCGATATGGAGTTCGAGGCGTTTCTGCTGGAAGTCTTGTCCGATTTCCAGATCACCATTCCCGAATTGGGTACGGTGACGGCGAAGCATCGGCCCTATGTGTTTCTCACCTCCAACCGCACGCGGGAAATCCACGACGCTTTGAAACGGCGCTGCTTATACCACTGGATCGAGTACCCGACCTTCGACAAGGAATACGAGATCATCACCACCAAGTTTCCCGACGTCGAAACCCGGATGGCGCAGCAAATCTGCGCTTTCATGCAAAAGGTGCGCGAAATGAATTTCTACAAGCGCCCCGGCGTCGCCGAGACTTTGGATTGGGCGTCGGCGCTGATAGCGCTCAACCGTAAACAATTGGATGACAAATCGGTAATCGATACCATGGGCTGTGTGTTCAAATACCGCGAAGATTTGAGCCACCTGCGTGAGCAGGTGGAAAACCGCCAGTTCAGTCTCGACGCGCTGCTGCGCACATCGCCGGAGCTAGTCAGTTAGAGATCGATGGATATCACTCCCGAAACAGTCGCGGAGGCGGTCAACAAAGTCGCCTCGGTGCGCGGCAAGGGCACCTTGCCGAACATGATGGCGTTTGGCCGCGCCTTGAAACATCTCGGCGTCAAGGTCAGCCTGAGCCAGATCCTCGACGCCTCCCGTTCGGTGGATTTGGTGGACATCGCCGCGCGCGGCGATTTTCGCGCGCTGTTACGCGCCAACTTGATCTCGCAAAAAGAAGATTTTCCGGTCTTCGACATGCTCTTCGATTGTTTCTGGCGCGAGCAGAGTTATGAGCGCGTGCCGATGGAGACGATGGACATTCAAGGGACGCCCACCGAGTCCAACGCCCCGGAGGGCGGCGACGAGGAAGGCGGCATCGAAGAGGCCGCCTCCGAGGCGATCGCCAATGAGAATCTGCCGCTGGAAAATCTCGACGAGTTCGCGGTGCCGACCTATAGCGCCCAGGAGCTGATGAACCGCAAGGACTTCAGCGAGATGGGCACCGAGGAAAGCCGCGCCATCGCCAGAGCGATACTGCTGATCGCCACCAAGATCGCCACTCAGATCAGCCGGCGCAAGAAAATCGGCCGCAAAGGTCCGGTGATCGATCCGCGCGCGACCATGCGGCGCAGCATGAAATACGGCGGCGAAGTGATCGAGATGGCGCATCGCAAGCGGCGCATCAAGAAAACCAAAGTCGTGCTCCTGTGCGACGTCAGCGGCTCGATGGATTGTTACAGCCGGTTTTTGATTCAGTTCATGTACGGCCTGCAAAACGAACTGTGGGGCGTCGAGACTTTTGTTTTTAGCACATCGCTCAGCCGGATTACCCATCTGATCCGCACCAAGAATATTGTCGATGCTTTGGACAAGATTTCCGGCACTATTCTTGGCTGGTCCGGCGGCACCAACATTGGCCGCTCGCTGCATACCTTCAATCGCAATTTCGCGCCGAGCATGGTGACCCACCGCACGGTGGTGGTGATCATCAGCGACGGCTGGGACCGCGGCGACGTCAGCCTGTTGGAAAAAGAAATGCAGGACATCAAACGGCGCGCCAAGAAAATCATCTGGCTCAACCCTTTGCTGGCGAGCGAGAATTACGAACCGCTGTGCAAAGGCATGCAAGCGGCGCTGCCGTATTTGGATATGTTTTTGTCGGTGCACAATGTCAATAGTTTGGTTGCCTTGGGGCGAACGCTCGAGAAAATGGTGGCGTGACTTACCATAACCCAAGGTTGAGGATGGAAAGAGGATGGCAATCCTCGATCTTCAACTCCATCGTCGATCATTCAGGAGGTGCGAACATGGCTGGACCCGGCGCTTGTTACACGGACGCGGATTTAGAAGCGAAAAAGAAAGAAACGATCTATCATCAGGTCAACGAGTTTCTCGCCAAAGGCGAGACCGTCGCGGTGGCGACCATCGTCTCGACCAAGGGCTCGACGCCGCGCGAAGTCGGCGCCAAAATGGTCGTAACCGCTTGGGGCGAAATTTTGGGCACCATCGGCGGCGGTTGCGGCGAGGCCGATGTCAAACGCGAAGCTATCGAAGTGATCCGCTCGCGCAAGCCGCGCACGGTGCGCGTCGATTTACTCGACGATATCTCCTCGGATAGCCCGGCGGTATGCGGCGGTATCATGAATGTCTTCATCGATCCTTGGTGGCAGGAACGCGATCAGGAGGCGGTAAGCGGCAAATGAGTTCGCTGTCCGCGGAGTTAGTCAAGATCGCCGAGCAGGGCGAAGCGGCGGTGCTGGTCACGGTCGTCGAAGTCACCGGCGACGGGCAAATCCAACCCGGCGCCAAGTGTCTGATCCGCGACGGCAAGGCGCAGGTGGAAACCATCGGCGACGCCAGAGTGGTGGCCGCCCTGGTGCGCGAGAGCGACAGCCATGCGCGGGCGGAAAAGTCGCAGTTGGTTTCGCTGGCGATCCCGGATAGCACGATCAAGCTCGAAGTATTCTTCGAAGTGATGCCGGCGCCGCCCAAGCTCATCGTCGTCGGCGCCGGTCATATCGCCGTGCCCCTGGTCAGGATCGCCAAGGTGCTCGATTTTCACGTCACCGTGATCGATGACCGTTTGCTCTACGCCAACCGCGAGCGGTTTCCCGATGCCGATGAAGTGTTGACCGGCGACATGGCGCAGATGCTCAAGGAAATGACCCTCACGCCGTCTTGCTATATCGTCTTGATTACCCGCGGCCATGCTTACGACGAGCCCTGTCTGCGCAATATCATTCACAGCAAAGCCAAGTACATCGGCATGATCGGCAGCCGGCGACGCATCAAGGCGTGCTTTCAGCGTTTCCGCGATGAGGAGAAAGTCACCGAGGAGGCGATCGAACGCATCTACGCGCCCATCGGTCTCGACATCGCCACCGAGACGCCGGCGGAAATCGCTTTGTCGATACTCGGCGAGGTGATCAAGATCCGCCGCGGCGGCAAAGCCGCATCGCTGTCGGGCCATTAAACTATTTCGCGCGCGACAACGATGGAAAGATTGAGCGGAATCATTTTTTCCGACCTGGGGCAAGCGTCATCGTTTATGGCGCTCGATTGGGTGCAGGATTTGTTAAACGAGCGCCTGGGCTATCATCCATTTCCAGCGACCCTCAATGTCCGGCCCAAGGGCGCCGAAGACGCCCAGATCTGGCGGCGGGTGCAGCGTGATCATGCCGGGACGCCCTTGACGCCGGCATCGGCCGGTCATTGCGGCGCGAAGTTATATCGCGTCGACCTATATCAAGAGGCGGATAGCCATTAAGGTCGGTGGCGCGATCTTGCTTCCCGAAGTGGATAATTATCCGCAGGATAAAATTGAAATTGTCGCGCCGGTGCGCCTGAAAGATCATTTCCGGGTTAACGACGGCGATCAACTTACGGTGGAGTTTCTCAGTTGAATACCAAGAAGCGGCTCATTATCGGCGTCTCCGGCGCCACCGGTGCGATCTATGGCGTGCGCATGTTGGAAATTCTCTCCAAGATTGACGATATCGAGACCCATCTGGTCTTGAGCAAAGCCGGCAAGATGACGATCCAAGTAGAAACGCCCTATTCGGTCAAAGATGTCGAAGCCATGGCCGACGTGGTGCATGACGTTAACAACGTCGGCGCGAGCATTTCCAGCGGCTCATTTCGCACCGCGGGCATGGTGATCGCGCCCTGCTCGATGAAGTCCATGGGCGCCATCGCGCATTCGCTGGGCGGCGATCTGTTGGTGCGCGCCGCCGACGTGGTTTTGAAAGAACGCAAGAAACTCGTGCTGGTGGTGCGCGAGACGCCGCTTCATTTGGGCCATCTCGAAGCGATGGCGACGCTCACGCGCATGGGCGCGATCATTTTTCCGCCGGTGCCGGCGTTTTACCATCGGCCGAAGACTTTGGACGACGTGATCAATCAGACGGTGACGCGCATCCTCGATCAGTTCGACATCGATGTCGAACTATTTCACCGCTGGGACGACGCCGGCATGAGCCGCCATCCCGACGCGGCCAAGCCCAAGCCGACGCCGATCAGCGCGGCCAAAGAGCGCAAGGAAGCGAAGAAGCAGCGCTAGCTTTGGCGGCTCTCTGAACTATGCCACGCCCCCGGGCCAGTAAAGCCCTCAGCCAAACCCAAGCGCGCAAAAAACAGCATCTGGAAATTTGCCTCGACACCGCGCAGTGTCAGCGGCCATTCCAGCACCGGATTCGACCGCTATCGTTTCATTCACAACGCTCTGCCTGAACTGGATCTCGACGAGATCGATGTCGCGACGACATTTCTCGGTAAGAAGCTCAAAGCACCGATCTTGATTTCGTCGATGACCGGTGGTTTCGATCTGGCGCGCAAGGTCAACCGCAATCTCGCCGCGGCGGCGCAGCAACTCGGCATCGCCATGGGGGTCGGTTCTCAGCGGGTCGCCATTGAAGAGCCGTCCGCTGCCGCATCGTTTCAAGTGCGCGATGTCGCGCCGGATATTCTATTGTTTGGCAACTTGGGCGCGGTGCAGTTGAACTATGGCTACAGCATCGAGCAGTGCCGGCGCGCGGTTGCGATGATCGGCGCCGACGCTTTGATTCTGCATTTGAATGTGCTGCAGGAAGCGCTCCAGCCCGAGGGCAACCGCAACTTCAAGGGACTGACGGAAAAGATCGCCGCGGTTTGCCGCGAGTTGAAAGTCCCCGTCGTCGTCAAAGAAGTCGGCAACGGTATTTCGGTCGAGGTCGCCAAACGTTTACATCGCGCCGGCGTCGCGGCCATCGATGTCGCCGGCAAAGGCGGCACCGCCTGGTCCGCCGTTGAAGCCCAGCGCGCGACGCCAACAAGGCAAGCCCTACAGCACAACTTTCACCGACTGGGGAATACCCACCGAGGAAGCGTTGGTCGGTGTACGGGCTGCTTTGCCGGAAATTCAGTTGGTCGCCTCGGGCGGCATTCGCAGCGGTCTCGACGTTGCCAAGAGCATCGCCCTCGGCGCCGACCTGGCGGCCTTCGGCCAGCCGCTGCTCGCCGCGGCTTTGGAGTCGTCCGGCGAAGTGGTAAAATTCATCGGTGGGATTATTCAGGAACTCAAGGTCGCAATGCTCTGTGTCGGGGCGGCGAACCTGGAGTCGTTGCGCCGCTCGACCCTGGTCCGCTCCGCTTGACGCCGGCACGGCGCCCGCGCTTGTTGTCAGGCGGCGATTCTCGTAGATTCCGCTGCGTCGATGGCTGACGAGCTCAAACAACAGATAGTCGATTACTTGAAAAGTCATAACACCATGACGCTGGCGACCTGCGCCGGCGACGTGCCTTGGGCGGCCACGGTGTTTTTTGCCAGCGATGATTTGCGGCTGTATTTCTTTTCGGCGCCGGAATCGCGCCACTGCCAGAATTTGGCGGCCAACGGACGCGTGGCCGTGACGGTCCAGGAAGACTATCAGGACTGGCGCAAGATCAAAGGCATTCAGCTTGAAGGCCGGGTCGAGCTCGTCGACGGGATGACGGCAAAGGCCAAAGCGATGGCCGTCTATGCCTCAAATACCCGGAAGTCATCAAGCTCTTTACCGATCCGACGAGCGGGGTGTTTCACAAGGCGTTCCTGAAAGTTAAGTTCTATTGCGTGGTGCCCGAGAAACTGTTCTTTATCGACAACGCGCAGGGGTTTGGCAAGCGCCAGGAACTGCGTTTTGGAGCCATAAGCGTCTAAGGATCTGAGGAGTATTGATTCACCATGTCACAGCTACTAGGCAAAGAATTACCGGCGGCGTTGCAAGAGCGGCTCGGCGGCGGCGAGGTCGAAAGCCACGAAGGCAAAATCATTCCGATCTTTACCATCGACGAGGCCGGCTGGGCCCATCCGGCGCTGCTGTCCTATTATGAAATCGTCGCCAAGGATGCCTCGACCCTCGACATCGCGGTGTGGAAGGACAGCTCGACGTCGAAGAATTTGCGGCAAGCCGGCAAGGTGACGCTGATGATCTCCGACAAAGGCGTCAATTATTATCTCAAGGGCAGCGTGCGCGAGCTACATTACGAGATGACCGGGGCGGCGCCAGTATCGCGCTTTCGCATGACTTTGGAGCAGGTCATCGAGGACCAGGAGCCCAATGCCGAGATCACCACCGGGCTTGACGTACCGGCGCATGACCAAGCGCGATCCCAATGATTTTGCCGCGAAAGTATTTCGCCTGCTGCGCGAGGAGTCATGAAGTTTAAGAAAACGATAATCACGGTGGTTTTGCTGCTTGCCGCCGGCGGCGCCGGTTTCGCTTATTGGCGTATGGGCGAATGGACCCAAAGAGCCGCCGTATTCTCACCACGCCGGTAGCGAAGGCGAACATTCACCAAGTGGTTTCTTCGACCGGCACTCTGCAGGCGGTGGCACGGTGCAGGTCGGCAGCCAGGTTTCCGGCACCATCGACAAGCTCTTCGCCGACTTCAATTCGCAAGGTCAAAGCCGGCGAGATCGTCGCCCAACTCAACCAGGACAAGTTTAACGCCGCGGTGGATCAAGCGCGGGCCAATGTGATCGCCGCGCAGGCCAACCTGGCGAAGTCCAAAGTCAGCGTCGAAGATGCCGAACCGGACGTTGGAGACGCACCAAGAACTGCAAAAGCGCGAGCTCGTCGTCGCAGAGCGAATTAGACGCGGCGCAAACCGCCTACGATTCGGCGCGGTCGCGCAGGTCGAACGTCAATAAAGCGCAGGTGGCGCAGGCCCAGGCCGCGATCAATCAAGTCGCGGTGGACCTTAACAACACGATCATTCGTTCGCCCGTCGACGGCATCGTGATTTCGCGCAACGTCGATGTCGGCCAGACGGTCGCGGCATCGCTGTCAGGCGCCGACCCTGTTTACCATCGCCAACGATCTCTCCAAGATGGAAGTGCACACGCAACGTCGACGAGGCCGATGTCGGCAACGTTTGGGAAGGACAGGAGGTCACGTTTACCGTCGACGCGTTTCCTGCGCGCGGCGCTTTCGCGGCAAGGTGTATCAAGTGCGCAACGCGCCGATCAACGTCCAGGGCGTGGTGACTTACAACGCCGTGGTGCGCATCGACAACAAGGAACTCTTGCTCAAGCCCGGCATGACCGCCAACGTGCAGTTTCTCGTCAGCGCAGGAAGACGTCGCTGACGATTCCCAACATGGCGATGCGCTTCAAACCGCCGGACCAGAAAAACGAGGCGCAGGATTTGCTGCGCCAGGAGCAGGGACGGGTGGGCGGCGCATCAGCCCAGCGGCGCACGAGCCGCGGCGGCGGCGCGGCGCGGCGGCGGCGAGGGACGGCGCGTGCGCGCAGGTGACCGTCTATGTGCTCAAGGACAACAAAGCCCAGCCGGTCGAGATTCAGCTCGGCATCACCGACGGATCGCACACCGAGGTTATCGCCGGCGCTCAACGAGAACGATCCGCTGATCATCGCGCATGTCGAGCGCCGCCGCGGCGCCGCCCCAGAGCGGTGTGGCCAATCCGTTCCAACCCCAGCAGTGCGGGCCCGGCTTCGGCGGATCGATGAGCGAAGTCATTCGCGTCGAAGATCTGCATAAAGACCTACCGCATGGGCGATGTCGACGTGCCGGCCCTGCGCGGCGTCAATTTGACCATCGAGCGCGGCGAGTTCGTTGCGGTCATGGGCGCGTCCGGTTCCGGCAAGTCGACGTTCATGAATATCTTGGGCTGCCTCGACCGCCCGACCAGCGGCAATTACTTCCTCGAAGGCCAGGAGGTCGGCTCGCTGTCGCGCGACGACTGGGCGCATATCCGCAACCAGCGCATCGGTTTCGTCTTTCAGGGATTCAATTTGCTGTCGCGCACCACGGCGCTGGAAAATGTCGAGCTGCCGACGATGTACAACGGCTTTGCCGGCAAACAGCGCCATCGAGCGCGCGGTCGAAGTTCTCGCCTCGTCGGTCTGGGCGAGCGTCTCGATCATATGCCCAATCAGCTTTCCGGCGGCCAGCAGCAGCGGGTCGCCATCGCCCGCGCGTTGGTCAATCGGCCGTCATTGATTCTCGCCGACGAGCCGACCGGCAATCTCGACTCGGCGACCAGCAACGAGATCATGGCTTTGTTCCAGCGGCTCAACAGCGAACAGGGTATAACCATCGTTCTGGTCACCCACGAGCCCGACATCGCCGAGCATGCCAAGCGGCAAATCGTCTTCCGCGACGGCGCAGTGATTTCCGACAAGCCCAATAACCAAGTGTTGGTGAAACCGGAGGCGTGAATGCGCTGGTTGATGACGTTCCGCATCGCGCTGCGCGCCCTGGCGCGCAACAAGCTGCGCGCTTTTCTCACCATGCTCGGCATCATCATCGGTGTCGGCGCGGTGATCGCCATGGTCGCCATCGGTGAGGGCGCCAAAGCGACGATTCGCTCGCAGATCGCGGCTCTCGGCACCAATGTCTTGATCGTTTTGCCCGGCAGCAACGTCCAAGGCGGCGTGCGCGCCGGCACCGGCAATGTCAACACGCTGGTCGACACCGACGCCCGCGCCATGACCCGCGAACTGCGATCGGTTGCCTACGCGTCGCCGGTCATGCGCCGCCAGGAACAACTGATCGCCGGCAATCTGAACTGGGGCACTTTGGCCCAAGGCGTGGCGCCGGAGTTTCGAGCAAATCCGCGACTGGCAAATCGAGGCCGGCCGCTTTCTGCACGAGGGCGATATGGATTGCGCCGCCAAGGTGGCGGTGATCGGCGAGACCGTGGCGCGCCAGTTGTTCGGCAACGACGATCCGATCGATTCGCGTGATCCGCATTCGCAATATTCCATTTCGCATCGTCGGCGTTCTCGCCCGCAAAGGCCAGACCGGCCAAGGCCAGGATCAAGACGACACCGTGATGATTCCCTACACGACCATGCAGAAGCGGCTCATGCGCATCACCTTCGTGCAGAGCATCGTCGTCCGTGCCGTCAACGCCGAACACGTCCAGGAAGCCCAGGAGCAGATCACATTGCTGCTGCGCCAGCGCCACCGCATCGCCGAAGGGCGCGAGGACGATTTCACCGTGCGCAATCTTTCGGACATCGCCGAAGCGGCGCAGAGCACGGCGCGGGTGATGGCGATTCTTTTCGGCAGCGTCGCCGGGATATCGCTGCTGGTCGGCGGCATCGGCATCATGAACATCATGCTGGTGTCGGTCACCGAACGCACCCGCGAGATCGGCATCCGCATGGCCGTCGGCGCGCGCAGTCGCGACATCATGCTGCAATTTCTCGTCGAGGCCGTCGTCATGGCCGCCACCGGCGGCATCATCGGCATCCTCCTCGGCATCGGCAGTTCCGAACTGCTCAAGACCTGGGCGCAGTGGCCGACCCTGATCGATCCGGTTGTCGTCGCCGTTGCCTTTCTCTTCTCCGGCGCCGTCGGCGTCTTCTTCGGTTTTTATCCCGCCAAGAAAGCGGCGAGTTTAGATCCTATCGACGCGCTGCGATACGAGTAGCGGCGCGAAGCGCTGGTCCGTCGGTTTTGGCATTTTTTCATTGTAGTCGGGTTTTCACCACTCGGTGAACCGATCAATATATCGAAGTCACATCCATTCCCGCAGCCTATTCACGCAAGCAGTGAATTCGAATGCCAGACTCTGCTTTGACCGATACGACCATGCTTTAGCTAGCCAGGGGCCGAAAGGAATGCGGAGACTTGGCTTGACCC
>CAVXEP010000011.1:0-88348 GCA_963760795.1 uncultured delta proteobacterium | reverse complement strand
GCACCCCACTTCGACTACTACCGCGCCAGCTCCGTCGCCGAGGCTCAGAAGCTCATGGCCGCGCATCCCGACGCGAAGTTGCTGGCCGGTGGCCACAGCCTGGTGCCGCTTCTGAAGCTGCGCCTCGCCGCGCCATCGGCCGTGATCGACATCGGTCGCATCGCGGAACTGCGGGGTATCGCGCGGCAGGGAGACCATGTGCGCATCGGCGCACTCACCACACATGCGGAATTGGCTGCGTTAGCAGATATCCACGCTGCCGCTCCAGCACTTGCCAATGCCGCGGCGATGGTCAGCGATCCGGCCGTGCAACCGGGGGACGATCAGCGGCAACATAATGCGGATCCTGCGTCCGATCTGCCCACCGGAATCCCAGGGAAATTGATTGCTGATGGATGCCCGTTTTCGCGGTTCTATAGGAACTTCAAACCTGAGGGGTGCCGCCGAAAATAGCTGCGCTGAAAGGAAGGAACGCTAAAATGGGTCAATTGGACAAAGATGGAATCCTCACGCTCCAAGAGCTAATGATAACGGCACTCGCGACGGCTGACGTTGTGGCGAAGCTCCTAATCGACAAAGGCTTGGTTTCGCAGAAAGAGTATGACCTGAAGCTCTTTTCAGAACGGGCAAGCTATCAGGCGTTGTTGCAGCGCGTTGGGGGAATGTCCGTCGATACCTAACGTGACTCATTATGACGAGTTCTACGACTGGGACAGCCACGCCTTCCACTTCGTCTACGGCATGCCGAAAAACGCCGACGCTTCACTGGCGATGTTCACACCGAAGGAACAGGATAAATATCTGCAAGAGCTGGCGGCGCCGGTGCCAAAAAGCTGTGCAGCCGTAACCTTAGCAAACGCCTTCCGCCGGTGACACGCAAGCAACCTTTAGCGTGAGTCCGGTCGAATCACGCGAATCGTTGAATCGACAGGATGGATGCGGTTTCACAATCACCATTTCGCGAGATAAACATCGTCTATGCTGGGCCGGGATCATCGGTTGAGCGACGGCGCAACTTCAAGCTAGCGATCGCGTGCCCAATTATTTGCCTCAAGATACTGCAACCGCGGTTCGGCGGCAGATCGCACACCATGGCCGCCGGCGGCGAGTCTAGACATTGCACAACAAGCTGTCCTAGCCCTCGAAAGGAACGACTCCCATGGCAAAAGTCTTTTCCATTGCATCGTGGAACGTCGAGCACTTCAAGGAAGATCCAACTCGTGTAGATAGAGTCATCGATTTCGTCAAGGCGCAGAATCCGGATGTCTTCGGCTTGTATGAAGTCGAGGGCGCGACCGTATTCAGCGCGCTGGTGAGCAAGATGCCAAACTACACGTTCCAGATTACCGAGGGAGTAGAAACCCAGGAGATTCTCGTCGGGGTCAAGAAGCCGCTAACCGCCTTCATCACCCAGAAGACCGAGTTTCGCTCGGGCACTACACACATGCGTCCGGGCCAGCTCGTCACCATCGTGAAGGATGGAAAGAACTACGCGCTGCTTTTCCTGCACCTGTCGAGCGGAACCGATCCGCGCGGCATGGGGCTGCGCGACGACATGCTCGAGCGGGCCTTTGAATTTCGCCGAACCCTCGATAACGCCGAAGGCGGTGCGGGTAAGGCGCGTTATCTATTCCTCGGCGACTTCAACACGATGGGCATGAAATACCCATCGACCGCTCGATTCTAGCGGAGGTCGAATTGAAGAAGTGGGACAACTACGCCGCCCGGCCGACGATCTTGATGCGACGGTTGCCGAAGTCGCATGATGCGACCATTTTTCAACGGCAGCACATCGTCCATTCCCCCGTCCAATCTAGATAATGTCTATGCGTCAAAAAATCTCCGCTTCAAAACCTTTTTCCATTCCATCAATGGAACGCCAGTCGAGGTCGACGTGCGTGGCTGGGTCAACGAGCCGACTGCCGCGAAAAAGGACGAATGGATCGGCAAGTTCTCGGATCACTCGCTGCTCTATTTCGAGATTCATGAATGAAGGGGGAATGGTCCTGTCCGCTACCGAGCGATGACCGGCCGCGCGACCGCCATTGGAAGTAAGCTTCGCGTTTGCCCGGTCATAGAGCTTTAACCTCACAGGTTGCCGCGCGTTAGACGGAGCGTCTCTCCGCCCCTGGAAACCAGCCTTTGAATTTCACCAGCCCGCGCAGATACTCGATCTGGCCGGCGTGGCGCGTGTTGCAGTTGATCACGCTGGCGAGCCGGATACTCAGCGTCGGCAGCGGCGAATACTGCGGTTCGTTGAGGACGCGGTTCAGGTCGGCATTGGTCACCGTCGACAGATAATCTTTGGTCTGCGCGTACACAGCGTCGTGGTAAGCGAGCAGCAGTGGCGTGTCGGTGACGATGAAGGCATCCACCTGTTCGCGGGTCTGACGATGGCCGGAGCCGTAGTCTCTTGGGTCGGGCGGCATATTGAAACGCTGGTGCCAGCCGTCGGCGATCCAGAGCTGCGGTCGATCGAGCAAGCCGGAAAAATTGGAGTCCTGCACCCGTGCGATGTGCCAGGTTAACCACGCGATGTGCGGTTTTGGTGCTGCTAACATTTCCTCGGGCGTTAAATCCTTCAGCGCTTCGCGCACCATCTCGCGCACCCGGCCTAAGGCATCCAAAGCCAATGCGGCTGCTTCCATAAACTTCCTCCAGGATATTTTTACGGTGTTGCCGTTCAGTTTTATCAGCTTGCTCAATAAAGCCGGAACATGCTTTGACAAGCACAGCATGAACGGATTTATTTCAATAATTTCAAAATCCCCTCCGTTCGTCCTTCGGCGGGAACATTGATCGGAGAACGCGCAGAACCTATCGACGCGAACGTAGAGCTCGCCGGAAATCGCTCGGCTGCACAGGAAGAGCAAGATGTAACATCTGGCCCTCGAACCCCGCTAGATCCTCGCCCAGTTCACCCTTCAGCGTTGCGCCACTGCACCCAAAGTTTCCGCCATGCGCACTAGCCGGACGAACTCAGCTCGGTAGCCTTCCGGGTCCGCGCCGCGGGCGCCATTTGCCAGCTCGGCAATCTTCCCATAGCTAAAACTGTCTACGGCATTCTCGCCGCGCAGTCGTTGGCCAAAGGCTGCGACAGCAGTGGCAAAGCGCTGCTCCGCCGGCGCGGCTTCGACCTTCGCCAGCGCGTCGGTCCCACGCACCGGCTGCTCGATGAGACGGCTATTGGTTTCACCGGGAAGTTTGTAGCGCAGTTTGACGAAAGCCATCTCATCCGCGCGCGCGGTGGTAGGCGGCGCCGATCGCTCGCGCTCTTGCTGATAGCGCAGCGCATCGAGCCGGCGTTGTTTCGCGCCCACGGGAGTGATCTCGTAGATCGCCGTCACGGTGTGGCCGGCGCCGATGTCGCCGGCGTCGACCTTGTCATCGTTGAAATCCTCGCGCTTTAACATGCGTGTCTCATAGCCAATCAACCGGTATTCGGCTACCTGCATTGGGTTGAACTCTACTTGGATTTTCACATCATCGGCGATCGGAAACAGGGTCGACGACAGTTCTTCGCTCATCGCCTTGCGCGCTTCGAGCAAGGAATCGATATACGCGGCGTTGCCATTGCCGGCCTGCGCCAGCCGCTGCATTAGCGCGTCGTTGAGGTTGCCGACACCAACGCCGAGGATCGATAGATAAATCCCGGTCCTGCGCTTGGCGGCGATGAAGCGTTCGAGATCTTTTGGATTGGTAATACCGACGTTGAAGTCGCCGTCGGTGCCGAGAACCACGCGGTTCACCGCTTCTTTGTCGAAGTGGCGTTCAGCGAGAGCGTAAGCGCGCTGCAAGCCCTCGCCGCCCGCAGTCGATCCGGAAGCTCGAAGGTTGTCGATGGCGTCGAGAATCTTTTGCTTATCCCGCCCTAGGGTCGGATCGAGGGCAGTTTGCGCCTGGCCCGCATAGGTGACGATGGCAACCCGGTCATCGTCGCGCAATTGCTGGACAAACAGGCGAAAGCCCTGCTGCAACAACGGCAGACGATCGCTCGGCTGCATCGAACCCGAGGTGTCGATCAAGAGCACGAGGTTGGCGCGCGGCCTTTCACTGCGCGCGATATCGTAGCCGCGAATACCAATGTGGAGCAGCTGATTCTCCGCTGCCCAGGGACTCGGCATTACGGTCGTGGTCACGCGAAACGGCTGGGCGCGATTCTCGGGTGAGGAATACGCATACGGAAAATAGTTGACCATCTCCTCGACGCGAACAGATTCCCGCGGCGGCATACGCCCGCCGGTGAGACTGCGGCGAACGAAAGCATAGGACGCCGTGTCGACATCGATGCTGAAGGTCGACACCGGATGCTCGGCGGCGCTGAGCACACTCGTCGGGTCTTTATCCGGAGAAGCGGTCAACTCCAGTAATGATTGGCGGTCGCGGAAAGTACGAGGGCGGGGGTAAGAATTAGGTGACATTATCGCGCCACCCATCCGAGCGGATTCTGGCATGCGTCGTAGCGAGTCGCTGCTCGCGCTTGGCCCGCCCGGCGTGGGTGGCGGCAACGGCGCCTTTGACTCGTTGCTTTGCGCGCTCGAAGCGTTTTGCAGCTTTTCTGCTGGCTGCATCTCGGTCTCTAGGCTACAGGCGCCCAAGAACAAGGCGAGAATCGCCAGCATAATCGGCAAGCGAATCGTTCTAATAACACGATAATTGGACATAGATATCCCCTCCGTTAGGTCGATCGGCACAAGGCTTACGATAACCTTAGACGATGGAGAACGGGTTTCGTTCCACGGCGCACGCTGGATCCGCTGCGGGTGAAATCGCGCGATCAACAATGAGCTGCCTCACTGCAAGCTACGAGGAATCGACGCACAGAGATTGAAAAGGAAGGGTTCGGGAAGATTCTTCCCCAAATATCGGAGCAAAGGAAACTACTTCTGCGGCAGCACTTCTTTGACCAGTTTGAAGATCGGCGTCAGATCCTGGTACTCGGGTTTGGCCAGATCGAAATATTTTCTTCCTGGCTCCAAACGATTGGTTGGATCGACGTCGTCCTTGGGGATATCGATACGCCGTGAGTTGTGCGCGTCGGGGCGCCCCAATTTCTGCAACGCGATCTGTCCTTCGCGGGACAGCAGCCAATTGATAAAAACCTTGGCGGCGTTGGGATGCGGGGCGCGCGTTGGGATGCCGAGCGTGCCTCCGGCCGCACTGAGGCTACCGCCCTCTTTCCATTCATCTGTGTCGAAATAACCGATCGGCAATTGCTGCTGCACCGCCTTGCCGATCTCGCTGCCGGCGTTGCACCGGATGCACACCGGAAACTTTCCCGTTGATAGCCAGTCGGTCATCTGGCGCGGGTCGCGGCCGGTCGTGATTTGCATTTCGCCGTAAAGTTTCTTGAGATACGGCGGGCCGAGCTCCGGGTGATGATAATAAAATTGCAACGTGGTACCCATACCAAAGCTCGTCGGATCGAGCGAGAGCAACTTGCCCTTCCACTTGGAATTCAACAGATCCCAGTACGATTTGAATTCGCCAGGATTGACCTGCTTGAGGTTGTAAGTAATTTGGCCGGACTGTGAGTTGGCGTTGAAGGCGAATATGTAACGCCTTTCCGTATCGATGTAACGGTGCTCGCCGTCGTACCATTTCGATTGATCGACAACCTCAGGAAGCAGCAGCGCCGGCTTGATCGGGTCGAGCGCGTGGGCCTTGTGGAGCGCGTCGTGCAGGGTATTGGCGCCCGAGCTGACAACGTCCACGAGATATTTCTCGCCACGCCGTTCGGCAAGAATCCGCGCCGCTAACTGGCCTCCGCTAAGCACTGTCGAGACTTTGAGTTTGGGATATTTTTTTTTGAAGACTTCGAGAACCCGGTCGTAGTCGTAGCAACAGCCGTACAAGGTCAGCTGCCCTTCCGACTCGGCGGCTCGCACAGTCTTGTCCCACTCCGCCTGCCAGTTCGTCTGGGCGTTAGCCAAACCGGCGGTCGCTGCAAGCAAAACCGCAACAACGAAAAAGAATCGCGGCGGAAATTTCATAACGCGACCAAACCAAACGAGTTTCGCTCGCGTGATCGAAACCGGGCGAACACCTGGCCCCATACGCCTAACCCCTGACATCATTTAACGGTTCCGCGGATCTCATTCAACCCCGATTGCCGTTTTCCTCTTTGATGGCTCTCAACGCACGCAAAAACCCTCGTTGATTGTCGAATGATTTGCCGTAACGGTAAATCATTAAAGAGGCACCAGAGACATCGGCTTGTCGCATGTCATCACGAGCGACCAACTAGCTGGCCGACTTGTGAACCCGAATAATCAGCGGTCCGGAAGAATCAAGCAGAGCATCTTCACAGTTGAGGCACTCGTCGCCCCGACTCATGAACCACAACTTGGCTTCGTGGCGGTCGATCGAATTCACCGCGTCGCTGTCGGGCATCCAATACTTTTCGTAATTCGGTGTTAGACGTCTATATCTCAATCCGGTTGAACCAAATCGGGCGGCGGCCGCAATCTCCTGCAGCCGTCAGCGGCGCGTCAACGTCATAGGGAAAATGGAGGACACCGAGGAGAATTGTCAGAAAAAGTGCGGCGAATATGACATTTCTCAATGCGATCAAATACTTCATGACTGCTCCCACTGCCTCATCTGCAAAAAAATGTTTCGATCGCCGGCAGAAATGTCGCTGCCTGTCGGCAAATTCGTCCCACGGTTACGCAATGCGGCTTGTGGGAGACGGCGTACTTCGGCCTCTGCACCATTAGCTTTGCCTAACGGGCCGACTTTTATGAACGCGAATAATCAGGGCCGAGGAAAAGTCAGACAGTGCTCCCCCGCAGTCAATGCACTCGTCGCCTCGACTCAGAAACCACAACTTGGCTTCCTGCCGGTCGATCGAATTCACCGCGTCGCTGTCGGGCACCCAATACTTTTCGTAATTCGGTGTTAGACGTCTATATCTCAATCGTGTTGGGCCGAATTGAGCGGTCAGAGTGCGTATCCCGCGAATCGGCAAAAGGCTGGCAATCCTGAACGCCGGGTCAGCTCGCATGATAAGGCTCGCCTTGATAAGTTTGCCGGCCAGATCGAAATCGGCATAGGGTCTTGCTTCATAACCCTCGGCCGCCCAAGACACACAATTCCAGGCTGGTAGTAAAAAAATGACTCCCTTATCTCGTGTAACCCGTCGAGCCTCGCGAAATGCCTGTTCGGGATTGGGCACATGCTCGAATACCCAGATAGACCAGACACCGTCAAAGCTGTCGTCGGGGAAGGGCAACGCAGTGGCCGAGCCTAGGACAAATTTCTTGTGGTAAAAACGCGCCACGCTCGTAGAGATGTCGAGCCCGGTATAATTTTCGACAACATCCTGCAAGTATCCTCGTCCCGATCCGATTTCCAAAATCTTCCGACTGCTCAAGTTGAACTCTCGCGCAAACGCGGCTACCTGCTCTTCGATTCGAAGCGCTTTTGCCGTCACCTCCGCGAGGCGAAGATATTTCGTTTCGTATTCGGTTGTTGTGCCTTCCTTTACCGGCGCGCGATAGGCGTCGGCATAATATTTTTGCGCAGCTGCGATCTCCTGCTGCGTTAGCGGCACGTCAACGTCATAGGGAAAATGGAGGACGCCGAGGAGGGTTAGAAAAACCGGCACCGCGATCAATATATGCTTTAATGCCGCTAAATATTTTCTTATTGCTTCCATAGCTTACGCAGGTCAAACCGGTTAGCTAAGCTCAAGGCGACCCCGCCTTGACGCAGTCGTACATGCGATTGTACTCGGTTCAAGCGTTTGCTGGCAACAATAAGGATCCTCATTGCCGCTCTGCAACAAGATCACGTCATACTGTGGATTGACACCGAGTACTTTAACGGCGCTGCGAGCGGCCGTTTCCAATGAAGAATCAAAAATGCTGATTCCCATCTGCTTGCCGTAAAAACAAACAAGCTAAAAGCAACAAAAATCTAAATGATCCGGTCTAATGAGATCCGCAAATCACATTCAGCACCGCCTGGCGCTTCTCCTCTTTGACGACTTTAAGGGCGCGTTTGAGCGCCGGCAGCACCTGTTGAGGGTCGTCGACCATCTCGCCGTAGCCGCCATGGGCCTCGACGACTTTTTCGTAGCGCGGCGACGGCGCTAACTCGGTCAACGGAAAGTTTCCCGTGCTCGCCGCCCAGCCGTCCGGCATCACCTGTTGGGTCGCCGCCTTGCTGGCGTGCCAATCGCATTGTTGCAGATGATCGTCAGCAGCGGCAGATCGTACGCCTCCGAAACAAAATGGCAGGCGGTGGGATTATTGAACATATAAGTTCCATCGCCGACGGTGACGATCAAAGTTTTCCCAGGGCGCGCCAGCTTCATGCCCAAGCCGCCGCCAATGCCCCAGCCGAGTCCGCCGGCGGGAGAACCGCCGTAGTAACTTCCGGGCTCGCGTATGTTGAGCACTTCGTTGCCGATGCCATGGTCGCTGATCACGATGGTGTCGGCGTCGCGCACCTGGTCGACACAGTAGGCCAGCCAGGCGTGGCTGATCGGTCTCTGGCTGCCGCCATGCTCGGCTTTGACAAACTACTCATCACAATGACCCCAGGGCGCAATCGATAGGAATTAGAAAAGTACAACCTTATTCTTTCCTTTAAGGAACCACGGTTGCATCCCACCGCTAATCTTAGGCCTCGATGTTACTGAAGCAACGACCTACATTATGCTACACCATTATATCGCAGGAAACTCATATACTCTGTAACTTTTCACCGATACTGTCTTTGGGAGTCCCGCGACTGGAGGTACGAATCTCACTCCACAACGCGAAATAGAGAACCAGTACCGGCAGACTTGCAAAACCCATTAGCCTGTAACTGGCCAGCAAATTTGGAAGGACTGGCAGAGAAAACATTAACAACACACTCAAGACACAAGGGCGCAAGAAACGCTGTCGGGGTGTTTCGTGCGTGATATAGTCGAACGCGAAAATCAAACTGATCGCAAGCAATACGAACTCATAGGCGTGGCAATGGGGATTAATCAGGAGTGTGGTCACAAGGGCAAACGAGAACTGTAACCCAAACAATTCATTGCTACCATTGAATTGGTTCTTTAATAGCGTCACACAGCCTGTGTAAAGAAGGATCGACACTACAGCACCTAAAGCCAGCGCGCCAGTCGGGTTTCCGTATGGACCCGATAACGTGGATACTAGACCTCTTATCGTAGGCATGTGAAACGAATAGTCTAAAACACCTTGACGCATACTCGCGGCAAGCGTTAAGCCGAGCCCAATGGCGCCATCCCAGGTTATCATCGACAAAGAAATCGCCACCAAAACAAGACCCGTGACAACGAAGGATGCTGTTGCACGCCTATGATTACTGAGCGCTAGAATTCCAGCAATAGGTAATACTAGCTGCGGTTTGTACAACCCCAGAGCCAGAGTAAACCCAGCCAATGTATTGTGCCCCAATTTCAAATACCCAAAGACACAAACAAGAATTAATGCAGACATCATCGTATCTTGGCCTTTGACAAATGAAAGCCAAGTGGGATAGGTCGCGAGCAGGACCAATCCAGATAGCCATATTTGCTTCTTGTCAAGAAAGGGAGCAAGGCGCGCAAAAACAAGTATCAACAATACTAAGGATAGAGCCGACCAAGCCAAGTGCGCATTTGGGTACGAAAGAAATGAGAAAGGCCAAAATAAGATCGCCTGATAAGGAGCATGGTAAAATGGCAGGAACTCTGTTTGACCGGAAAAATTCAATCGCTGTTGGAGTTCTTCCTGCAACTTGAAATCCGCCAACGCGCGACTATTTTCCGTTTCGATAATTTTCCCAGCTGTATAGTAAGATACAAAATCGCCCGAACCCGATACTATTTCCTGCCACTGGTACCATAACATCCTTCCGTGGAGGCAGAGACCGAATACGAGAATGACCATTAAGCTGTATTTGTAAAATCGCATATCAATTCAGAATTAGTTTAATCTGGATTTGCTTATTGTCGGTTCAGGTAGAACAGACAGGAGCAACACCAAGAGATGTTATTCTGGGAGAAGGGGTAAGAGTTTTTCTTTCTGATAGGACTACGAATTTCGCGACATCGAAGAATACGACCGCGTCTTAACCCCCATGAATGAAGCGGTAATTTATGCTTTCCCCTCAACCATTTAGTTAGTGAGTGCCGTGCATAGCGTTCCACGTGCTAGAGGTTTCTTCTTCCCCAACAACTTTTAGCGCTGTTTGAGCACGGACAACACTTACTGGAAATCAACGATTCCGTCGCCGCCACCCACCTTCCGGCATCCTTTATTCTATCACCGCATTGCTGGCGCCCAGAGAGCAGTGTTGCAGGATAGCAACATCAGTTAGAGATACTACAGCGCCTTCGGATTGGCATTGAGAATTTGTCAATCTGTGCCGCCGGGACGTCGTCACGGCGTCTGATGCTTTTCAACGCTCCGATCTCACTGGAGGTGTCGTTGTGGCCCTAGCCTGAACCAATGACAAAGTTGTCTTCTCCGGTGTATTTGAGATCGTAGCAGTAGTAGTCGTCTGATGCACCGATTTGCGCGCTGGCGAGTCCGGCGAGACACCCAAATACAAGGACTAGAAAGCTAGCAGCGGCGAGTCTATTCCCCTCATCGACAGCTTCCCGCTGCCGGATTAGATCAATGGATTGTGCTAAGCCACCTGGAACGAGTTAGTTTTCACCACGCTGTTGAGATCTGGATCCTGCACGCTAATGACTGCCGCAAATCACATTCAGCACCGCCTGGCGCTTCTCCTCTTTGACGACTTTAAGGGCGCGTTTGAGCGCCGGCAGCACCTGTTGCGGGTCGTCGACCATCTCGCCGTAGCCGCCATGGGCCTCGACGACTTTTTCGTAGCGCGGCGACGGCGCTAACTCGGTCAACGGAAAGTTTCCCGTGCTCGCCGCCCAGCCGTCCGGCATCACCTGTTGGGTCGCCGCCTTGCTGGCGTGCCAAATCGCATTGTTGCAGATGATCGTCAGCAGCGGCAGATCGTACGCCTCCGAAACAAAATGGCAGGCGGTGGGATTATTGAACATATAAGTTCCATCGCCGACGGTGACGATCAAAGTTTTCTCAGGGCGCGCCAGCTTCATGCCCAAGCCGCCGCCAATGCCCCAGCCGAGTCCGCCGGCGGGAGAACCGCCGTAGTAACTTCCGGGCTCGCGTATATTGAGCACTTCGTTGCCGATGCCATGGTCGCTGATCACGATGGTGTCGGCGTCGCGCACCTGATCGACACAGTAGGCCAGCCAGGCGTGGCTGATCGGTCTTTGGCTACCGCCATGCTCAGCCTTTTGGATAACCCCTTGGCGATACTGTTTGTGTTTGGCGCGAATCTTTTCGGCGCGCTCGGCGAGTAATTTTTCGTTGCGCGGCCCGCTGGTTAATTCCTGCGCCAACAATTCCAGCGCGAGCTTGGGATCGCCGCCAATGGAGATGTCCTTGGGAAAGTTTCGGATAGGAATGTCGCCGTAGTTCGGATCCCGGGCGATTTGAATCACCTTGGCGCTTTCCGATGGCTTGCCCTGCTGCGGGTACCACGGCACGTCGGACTCCACCACGACGATGACATCGGCGTCTTTGATATAGGGCGCGGAGCTGACGCCGAGATGAAACTCATGGGTGTTGGGCATACTCACGAACGGACTCGCCGGCGTCACCACCGGCGCGACCAACGCTTCGGCGAACGCAACCATCGCGCTCACCGCGGTGGGATCGGAGCCCAGCCGGCCGGTGATGATCAACGGATTGACCGCCCCGCGCAAGACCTCCGCGGTGCGCTTGATCGACGCCGGGCTCGGCTGCAATGCCTCGGCTTGGGATTTGCGATTGGGATGAATCGTGATCGAGTCCATTTTTTGCGCCAGCACTTCGCGCGGCAGGGTTAAATAGACCGGACCCTGGGGCGTGCCGAGCGCCATTTCCAGCGCCCGATCGACGACGGTTTCCACTTGATCGCCATTGCGCAGCTCATAATCCCACCGCGTAAACTCGCGCACCAGGCCGCCCTGATCAAACGACTCTTGCCCCCAGTGAATAAAGTTACTCCGGCTGCCGCGCAATCCTTCCTCGGTCAGGGGTGTCCGGCCCGCGGAAAAGAGCATCGGCACATTGAGCCGCGAAGCGTTCATGATCGCGGCCGAAGCGTTGCCCGTGCCGACGATCACATGCACCATCACCACCTGCGGCTCGCCGGTAATCATTGCATAACCCTGCGCCATGCTCACCGCGACAAACTCATGCGGCACGGTAATCGGCATCGGATGGATTTTTTTCTCCGCGCCAAAGCGCGCTAACGCGTCAATGACCGGCCCAAAGTCCGTGCCGCTATTGCCGAAGAAATATTTGATCCCGCGCGCGCGCAGAACTTCCAGGTACGCCTGGCCGACGGTTTCGACTTGGATGGTGACTGATTTGTTGGTTTCCATGAAAGTGCTCCTCAATTGATTCCGATCTATTTTTTACCCTAATTTGCCTGGGAAAGGGAAACGATTTTCTGTCAATCGCTGCAGAGGCAGGTCAGCGCCGCCTATGATATAGAACTAAACATATGAAAGACTCGCAAGTCGACCAGTTGGTGACATGGATCACCGAAGCCGGGCTGTCAGGATTGGGGGAATCGGCAATTTTAACCGGAGTTTGCGAACGCCTGCTGGCTTGCGGCGCACCGCTTGCTCGCGCCAACATTGTCATCGACACCTTGCATCCGGTTTACCAAGGCCGCGCCTTCACCTGGAAACGCGAAAAGATGGCGACGATGCTCTCGGAGTTCGGTCGCAGCGACGCTGGGGAAGACCGCTGGGAACGCAGCCCATTCTATCATCTGGAACTCACTGGTGAACAACTACTGAGGCGACGATTGACCGCCGAAACGATACCTGAGTTTCCGATCTTCTCTGACCTCGCCACCGAAGGACTCACCGACTATATCGCCATCGCCATACGTTTCGCCGCCGAGGGTATCGTCGGTGATATGGACTGCGTCTATTCGTCGTGGGCGACCGAATTGCCTCAAGGGTTCGACGACAATTTTGTCGGTGAACTCGAACGGCTGATGCCGTCAGTGGCGCTCGCGATGAAATCAGCATCGCTAGCACGTATCGCCGAGACGTTGGTCGAGACCTATCTCGGCCGGGACGCGGGACGAAAAGTTTTGGCCGGCCGCATCGATCGCGGCGTTGCCGATCGCATCGAAGCAGTTCTTTGGTTCAGCGACTTGCGCAACTACACCAAGATCAGCGATTCAGCCGAGCCGGAGCAGATTATTCCGCTGCTGAATGATTACGCCGATGCGATCTTATCGGCGATCCACGATTGCGGCGGCGATGTTCTCAAGCTGATGGGCGACGGCACTCTGGCCATCTTTACCGCTGACGACCGCGCCAGCGCTTGCCACGCCGCATTAGCCGCCGCCGAGACCGCCCGGGCCGCGGTGGACTTGGTCAATCAACGGCGCGACGCCGAAAATCTACCGACGACCGACATGTATTTGGGTCTTCACATCGGCGAAGTCTTCTACGGCAACATCGGCAGCCGCGAGCGCCTCGATTTCACCGTCGTCGGTCCCGCGGTCAATGAAGTAAGCCGCATCGCCGGCCTATGCCGCTCCGTCGATCAACCGCTGCTGGTGTCATCTGCTTTCGCCTCGGCCATCGGCGAACCCAAGAAACTTCTGGTTTCCGTCGGACGTTATGCGCTGCGCGGCGTCGGCAAGCCACAGGATCTTTACACGCTTGATCGAGAGCGCGAACAGACAACGATCCTCGACGACGACAGCACGCAATAGAGCTTTAGTCAGCTTCCGGCCGGAACTCCTCCAGTGCGCCCTATGCCAGGCGCATTACCAACTTGTTGGTGGGTTAGCGCAACGTAACCCGACGCCTCCGCGAACCGCGATGAAGTACCGTCGTACCGCGTAACAGGTTCTCATTCAGCACCACGTGACGCAGCGCTTTCAGCCGCACCATGAAGCCAGGAATTTCTCTGCCGTAGCGACATGCGAGTCGTTGGAGTTCGACCGGGCTAGCATGAGTAGTCGAGCCTCGGGTTACGCTTGGCTAACCCGACCTACGGCTCTTGCCGGCATATTGGCTAAAGCTGGAGTTTGACGACGGAGTTTCCTGGAGCGTGGACCTGTCGGAAGACGTCAGCAAAGATGTGTTTGCTGTATAGAGCGAACCTCTCAAGTTCGATCAGGTTCGTATCGGTTCATCCGGTGACCTGGGTTGGAGCGATAGGATCGATCTGTGTCCCGATGCGCTTTACCTCAAAGTGACGGGCAAGAAGCCTGGAGATATTTGTCCCGCCCTACGCGAACGGCCGGCTCATGCCTGAGATAAGCCGTTTCTTCGACATCGTCATCAAGATTTACTTCGACTACCACAACTCCGTAAACTACAAAACCACTTCCCCCTCAAACAACTCCGGCAACCAAGTCACCGGCGTCTGATCCTGCACGCAACGAAAACCTTTCACTTCGTTTTTCCACTCCGACAGATAGCGGTGCGAGCAATCGCATGTGTTAGCCGGACCGCACAGGGCTTTGTAAGTTTGCCCGCCTACATCGACGTCGGT
Source organism: uncultured delta proteobacterium (assembly GCA_963760795.1). Taxonomy (GTDB): domain Bacteria; phylum Desulfobacterota; class Binatia; order UBA9968; family UBA9968; genus DP-20. The sequence continues at coordinate 73,787 of CAVXEP010000011.1, read as the reverse complement.
TGAAGTCCACTCCCAAATATCGCCGCGCTTTTTGAGCTTGCCGGCTTCGCAAGTCGACTTCCACTCATCGACCGTCGGCAATCGACGCCCAACGAAGCGGCAGTAGCCATTCACATCATGAAAATTGACGAGCACGACCGGATCGTTGTCTTTGCCGGCAGGAAAGTGACCATTAACCCAATAGTCCGGCGCAGCGTGGCGCGTCGCCACGACGAACTTCAGATACTCGCCGTTGGTGACTTCACTCGGGTCCAATGCTGCTGCCGCGAGAAAATAGACCGGCAAGAAGAACGCCCAGCAATGACCTAATGAGCGCGAAAGCTTTGCTGTTAAATTTCCCAACATAACTACTTGAGCGCTTGTTGCAGCAGCGTGAAGTCGGTGAGCTGTGACGGCGCGACGCCTTTGATACCGGCTTCCGCCAGCATGGTTGTGACCAGCGAATTCAGCATTGAATCCTCGACCATGCCGTTTCTCGTGTAGTTGTTGATCGCCATCTGATAGATCTCGGCCGCCATTTCGCGGTCGAGCTTCAGCCAACTCATCATAATCTGCTGCGTGCCTTCAGGATTTTCCCGCAGGTAGCGCAGCGCTTGGAGCATCGCTCGGATCACGCGCCGCACTTGATCGGGGTGATCGCGCAGTTTGCCGCTGTTGACGCCGAGCCCGCCGGCGAGCAGGCCGTGATAATCGGCGGCGTTAATCAATAGCTTGAGGCCCATCTTCTTGGCTCTGAACGCTTCGCCGTAATCCATCATCGCGCTGTCGATGGAGCCGGAGAGCATGCCGCCGATGCGCGTGCCGGTGTCGACGACGCGATAGATGATGTCGCGATCCGGATCCAGTCCGCCTTGCTTGAGAATAAACTTGGCCGAAATCTGCTGTGAACCGAGCAACCCCGGGACGCCCATCGATTTTCCCTTGAGATCGCTTACCGACTTGATCTCCGGGCGCACGACCAAACCCCAAAACGGTTTGGTCGTGCCGAGAAGCACGATTCGCACCGGCAAACCTCTGGCGGCCGAAACGAAAGTCGAGCCGGCTCTGAGCGTGTAATGTAGATTGCCGCTGGCGAGCGCGGCGCGATCGACCTCGGTGCGCGTGAGCAGCAGCTTGACGTCGAGATTCTGCTCGCGAAAGAAACCGCGCTGGCGCGCCACCTCGGCGGGCAAAAACGTGATGCTTGGGCCAGCGTAAGAAATCAAAATTTCTTCAAGCGCCCACGCCGGCTGCGCCGCGGCCAGCAAGCACATCGCAAGCAGACTGAATAGCATTGAGATCATGCTTAGAAAGGTGCGGGCGCTGCCAAACATAATTAACCCCCGTAGGCTCAAAACTCTTCGCGATAAAGGTCGAGCGCCTTGAGCGCTGGCGCATCGCTCATGGAGAAAAGAATCGCTTCCTCGGATGACGCGTTCCTGTGCCGGTGCACGTGCCAGAGCGGAACGACAAAGGTGTCGCCTTGCTGCCATTCGAACTGCCGCTCGCCGATTTGTGTCGCTCCGCTTCCGCGAAACACGTGATACATCACCGTGCTCGTGTGGCGGTGCGATTTCGTCTCTTGTTTCGCTGGCAGCAGTTGAACCGCGCACTGAATCGTCGTCATCGTCGGCCCGCCGGTCACGGGATTCCGGTAATCGAGCAAGAAGCCATCGAAGCGATCTCGCGTCGCCGGCGTTTTTGTCAAGGCGCGCAATGCCGGCTCGGTGTCGCGCCATTTGTAATGAAAATAATCCCCCGGCAGCAGGCTGTGGCGAATCGAACTGCCGAGCTGATCCATCACATCTTCGCTACTCTTGTCGATCGGTTGGCGCCGCTCGGGATAGCGCTCCTGCATGACTTGATGCAGCGCCGTGACCAGAGGAAAGTCCAAACCGTCGAGCCAAATGCATCGGCTCTTTCGAATCGTTGGAGTGATCGTGCCAGGTGAGCTTCGGGCGTGAGAATCAAATCGCCAGGCTCCATGACGCATTGCTGGCCGTTCACTGTCGTGTACGCCCCGTTGCCCTGAATGACGAAACGCAGCGCCGCCGGCGTGTGGCGGTGCGCGCGCGCGTTTTCGCCGGGCTTGACGTATTGGAAAGAGACTTGGATCGTGTGCGTCGCAAAGGCGTGCGTGCGATCGAGGCCAGGATTGACCAGCCGCACTACCCGCCGCTCGCTGTGCTCCAGGCTGATCACCTCACCGGCGCGCACCAGACTGTCGTAAACATCCTGCCACTTCCACAGACAAGGCTGCACCGATGTCACCGGATGATTCGGCAACCCCTCCATACCGAGCCGCCAATACCCAGAAAGATTTTTCCCCGCCATGTCACGGTCGAGGAGCGCGACGCTATCTTTCGGTGCCAGCTGATTCATGACGATCACCTCCACCTGCGATCTTCCGTCTTGCATAGCGCTACGGCGCAATGACTGTCAACTCGCGAACAAACAGTGACTCAGGGTTATTCTCGTTAAGTGAGGAATAGTTGTAATTCAGGATGACAATCCGAGGTTGCCTATTCGGCCGCCGGTTGAACCTGAAAAATAGCCATTTACATCCGGCTCCCATTGGCGCTATGAGGATAGCCAGACTCAGCACAGGCTATCCGTCCATTCAAAAGGAGTTCCTTATGGCGATTCTTCGAAGCCTAGTGACGGTGACACTGCTGTTGGTTTCGCTTAATCCGGCCCATCAGGCCGGGGCTCAACAAGCTATGCCAACGATCGATCAAGCGAAAAAGGAAGGCGAGGTCGTCTGGTACGGCACTCTCACCGGCGGAGCGATCGTCGGCAACATCATTAAAAACTTCGAAAGCAAATTCCCCGGCATCAAAGTCAAATACCTGCGTCTCGGCGGCGCGTCGTTTGTCGAAAGGATCAGGAGCGAGGCGCGGGCGGGAAAATATTTGTGGGACGTGGTGACGTCGGAATATATCCAGTTCTCCGAGCTCTCCAAGCATGTGGCGCTGGCGCGCTATGCGTCACCGGACGCGGCGCAGATCTCGCCAAGACATCGCGATCCCAATGGCGCATGGGTCAGCATCTATGGCGCCATCGCGACCATCGCCTGGAATACCCGGATGGTTAAACCGGCCGAGGCGCCGAAAGACTGGAAGGATCTCTTGGATCCCCGGTGGAAAGGAAAAAAGATCGGTCTGCCGGTCGAGGCGTTCCAGTGGTACGGCGGCATGGTGACCTACTTAGGCGACAAGGCCGGGCGCGACTTTATGAAAGCGTTGGCCGCCCAGGACCCACAAACCCAGCAAGGTTACACTAACACGTCGAATCTACTGGTTGCCGGTGAATTTCCAGTGGCCATCACTCGCGCCCATCGGATCGAAGACGCGCGCTCCAAAGGGGCGCCGGTGGACTGGTCCGCGGAGGCCAATCCGATCGTCATCAGCATCCATCCGGTCGGTATTTCGGAAAAAGCGACGCACCCGGCGGCGGCGCGGTTGTTTTACAATTACCTCATCTCAGTCGAGGGACAAAACCTTTTCACCGAAGAAGGATTTACCAGTTCCCACGCTGGCGTCAAAGCGCGTTTCCCGAGATTGACCCTCGACAATATCAAGCACCCGGCGCCGCCAGATCCAAAAGTCAGCGAGCGCATCCAAACCTGGATCAGCGAGCACCAGCAAACCTTCCGCGTCGCGGTCCGCGGCGGTTGACCGGGGAGAATTACAGATTCCAAATCGTCCGGAATATGAAATATCGAATTTGAAATAAGAAATTCACAGCGCAGCACGCGCTATGGAAGCTCGTCCAATAGCCGGCCGTAACCTTTGATCGGTTCACGCACGTGAAACCGCTTCTGCACCTCCCAAAGTTTGGCGCCGAGCGCATAAACCACCGGCACCTGGAGATCCTGTTCCAGCAGCCGGACGATCTTTAGCAACCGCCAACCGGAGCCAAGCATGTAGATCGCGTCAGCGCCGGCGTGTTTGAGAAAAGCTTTCTTGGTGTGTTTGTAAATCTCTTCGCCGGACAGCTTGCCGACATCTTTGAACGGCACGTCGATGCCTTCCATGGCCGCGACTTCAAAGCCTGCCTCGGTGAAATAACGGCTAAAGATTTGATTCATGCGCTCCGGGAAATAAGTCACGCCGACGAAATTCTTGATCCCCAGCGCCGTCATCGCTGCTGCCGTCGAGCGCCCCGAAGTGTTGACCGGGATGCCATGCTTGGCTTCGAGATCTTTAACGATTTTCTCCTCACCCTTAAAGCCATGCACCATCATCGGCGGCGCGCCGCCGATGGAGATCAAGTCCACGCCCAACTCCGCCAGCTGCGCGGCCTTCTGCTGGTAGTCAGCGAGGACCGCGTGAAACTCCTGCTCGGTGCCCGAGCTTATGCCGACGGTGAGCGGAATCACGCCGATGCCCTCGGGGAGCAATTTGATAAACTCTTCCAACGATCCGGGCCGGTGCGTCGGCTTGATATCGCCGACCACGCCCCGCCAGCTTTCGAACATAGATCACCTCCGAGCTAGGGCGGGTTTAAAACCCGCCCCTACGGGTCCTAAATCTTTTTTGCGCTCTTTGCATTCCTGATCGCACGGGAGCTTTGTCGAAGGGCGCGGTTAAAAATCCGACTCCGAGTTTCTTCTTGTAACCTTTGTGCTCTTTGTGGCTAAACTCTTACTTCCCCGTCGGCCGCGGCGGTATCGGTTCGTTGTAAATCATATCCACCCACATGGGCTGGTAGGCCGCGACGAAACCATTCTTATATTCATGACCGCAATAGTGCGCCGGCTTTAGTTTGTCCCACAGAATGTAACCCTTATCGTCGACACAACCATCGTCGACGGATGCAGCAACGACTTTCCCCACGACCATCAGCCGGTGCAACCACTGCTTGGTCCACTCGACTTTGCACTCAAAGTGACTCCGGCAATCGGCGATGCGCGGCGGCTTGACAACTTTGGCCGGGACCGCCGTTAGTCCTGCCTTCTCAAGCTCATTGACTCCTGGCGGAAATTCGAGGCCGACAACTCGCACCTTTTCGAGAATCTCACGCTCATAGGATGGCACGTTGACGACAAATTCGCCGTTGGCCAAAATATTATTGTAGGTATCCTTGGTCGCACCGGTCGTAAACGCGATGTACACCGGATCGTGGCACACCCTGACGCAGGTACCGTAGGAAGCGGCGTTAACCCGGCCGGCATCGTCCACCGTGGTGATCATCACCAGACACGCGCTCGGCGCAAACAGCTTGTCCCAATGTTCGCTCGGCACATCGATCTTTTTCTCAGCGGTCATATTGAATTCCTCCCATCAGTCATTTGAAGTCTGAAACCTAGCCGAAACAAAACCGCGCCGTCAAATGGAATTCTTCGCATCGGCAGACAAATGTTGATAATATCGGCGCCATGATTGGACGCGTCGTTCTGCTCATTCTATCCGTCGTCGCAACCAGACTGCCTTGCACCGCCGCCCAGCCGGCGCCGGAAACCATTCACATCGGCATTCCCGGCAAGCTGGTCGACTTCGCGCCGTTCTTCGTCGGCATCAAGACCGGCATCTATCGCAGCGAAGGATTGGAGCCGCAGTTCATTGTCATGCGCAGCGGCATTATCATCCCGGCGCTGCTCTCGGGCGAGCTCGATTACACGACGATCTACGGTTCGACGATTCGTTCGGCGGTGTCCGGCCTGCCGCTCAAGATCATCGCGACCTTGATCACCAAGCAGAGTTTTTTTCTTTACGCGCAGCCCGAGATCAAGCGCGTGCAGGACTTGAAAGGCAAGCGCATCGCCATCTCGGGTTTCGCCAGCTCCACCGACAAAGCGGCGCGCGAGGCGCTCAAGCCGGCGGGGCTCGAAGCGTTGCGCGATGTCACGCTGATCGCCATGGGCGATACCGGGGTGCGCTTTCAGTCGCTACTCTCCGGCGCCATCGAAGCGGCGATTCTGACGCCTCCCTACACCGTGATGGCCGAGCAAAAAGGCATGCGTAATCTGGTCTGGCTGGGCGATCTCCTCGGCGACACGCCGTCCAATGGCCTCAGCACCAGCGCGAAAAAATTGAAGGAACGGCCCGATCAAGTGCAGCGCTTTCTGCGCGCCAGTGTGCGCAGCATGATCTACACCCGGGAACACAAACAGGAAGCGCTGACGGTTCTCATGAAAGAATTCCCCGGTCTAGAGCGCAACACGCTAGCCGGCACACTGGATTTTTACTTAAAAGCGATGAGCCCCGACGGCCGCATCGCCGACGCAGTGGTGCAGGAGATTATCAACGAACAACGCGAGCTGCTCGGCGTGAAGAGTGAAGTTCCACTCAGCCAAGTCGCCGACTTCGCCCCGCTCAACCGGGTGGTGAAGGAACTTAGCGCCGGCAGATAGCTCGGCCGGTTCCCAGAGGCATTGACAGCGCGGCGAGTCATCCGCTAGGTTCGCTCAGAAATTAACTTTTAGCGAGGCAAACAGATGCGATTTGGCACCTTTAGTTACAATCAGCGGCGGCCCTGGGCATCCGAAAAGCAGGCGTTCGACGAACTGCTTGAACAGATCGAGCTCACCGAAAGACTCAACTTCAACGAAGCCTGGTTCGCCGAGCATCATCATTCAGACTACGGCATGCTGGCCTCGCCTAATTTGATGATCGCGGCGTTGGCGCGCCGCACCGAGCGGCTGCGCTTCGGCAACCTGGTCAGCGTGTTGCCGCTCTACGATCCCATGCGCCTCGCCGAAGAGTGCGCCATGCTGGATATTTTGACTAACGGCAGATTGAACATCGGCCTCGGCCGCGGCGTGCCCAAGGACGACATGAAACATCGGCTCGACCGCGAAACCGCCCAGGCGCGCTTCGAGGAAGGCATCGAGATCCTCTTGCGCGCCTGGACCGGCGAGACATTCAGCTACACGGGCAAAGCCTGGGGTTACGAAGAGATATCCTGCCGGCCCCAGCCGCTGCAGAAACCGCACCCGCCGATCTATTATGGCGCGACATCGCCGGATAGCCCGGCAATGGTGGCGCGGCGCGGTTGGAATCTCGCGCTGTCGCGCCAGCCCCTGGCGAACTGCGCCAAAGCCATCGAGAAATACCGCGCCGAGCTCGCCAACCTTGGCCATGTCAATGGCAAAGGCGACGCCATCATGGTGCGCGATATTTACGTCGCCGACTCCGACGAACAGGCCTGGCGCGAAGCGGTGCCTGAAATCATGCGCTTCTGGCAACTGGCCACCGATAATTACTGGCGCGGCGAGACGGTTTCGGAAGCCGATCTGACGCGCTTCACCGAACGCTACGTCTATTATCCCGGCGGTTTGACGATCAAGCGTCTGGATGAATGGGGGACTTCGCTGATCGGCAGCCCCGAAACTATCGTGAAAAAAGCCCGCGCCATGATTGCGACGGCCAAGCCTGACAGCCTGGTCGGCATGTTCCAGTTCGGCGGCTTGAAACATGAACAGGTGATGCATTCCCTTGAACTGTTCGGCACCAAGGTCATGCCGGCGCTGGGAGCTTAGAAGCAAGTAATAGGGGAAATTGGCAATGAGCGATGCGATGCAATGGCTCGAACCGCGCGATCGACGTTTCGATTGGCTCAATGTCGCCGATTGGGAACCGCGGGGCGAAGGCTTGCAGCCGGTGCGCGTCACCAAGGCTTGGCGCGACCAGTGGCCGAAGAAGACCGCGCGCCGTGCCATGTCGTCAGCGGGCATGTCGGTGCGCTTTCGCACCGACGCGAAGAAACTGGTTTTTCGCGTCACCTTCGTCGACGCTCCGGACACGCCGCCGGCGACACCGGCTTCGGGCTGGGAGCGCTCGCGGCCAAATTTTTTCTCGCTCTACCGAGACCGCAAGTATGTCGCCAGCATGGCCGGGCTCACTCACTTCGAACCGCAGGAAGTAACCATCTTCAACGATCGAGAACTCGCCGGCACGGCGGAGATCCAAGTGCTGCTGCCCTTCTACTATCGCAACTCCGAGGTTGTCTTGCACGCCATCGGTATCGACGCCGCCGCGCAGTTAGAACAAGCTGCGCCGGATAAACGGCCACGGATTTTTTTCCACGGCGACTCCATCACTCAAGGCCATGGCGTTACCAGCCCGCGGGAGACCTATGTCTGGCAAGTTGCCGAGCAGTTGAACTGTGTCGGCATCAACTTCGGCTTCGGCGGCACCGCCTGGGCCGACAATATCGTCGCCCAGACCATCGCCAGCCGCAACGATTGGGATGTGCTGTCGATCATGCTCGGGACAAACTCATTTGCCGGAACGGACGCGACCGGGAAACCGGAAACCGCGGCGCAGTACGCGGCCAAGTACGACGCATTTCTAACGACCATCAGAGGCAGCGCGCCGACCAAGCCGATTCTTTGCGTGACACCGATCCTGAACCGGGCGGACCTAGATCGCGGCGGCAATCAAAACGGCGAGCGCCCCGAGTTGTACCGCGAAGGCATCACCCGCGTCGTCCGCCAGCGGCAGAACAGCGATACGCAATTGCACCTAGCCGACGGCTTGGCGATGGTCAACGAACCGCTATTCCTGCTCGTTACCGATCGCGTCCACCCAAACGACGCAGGCATGCACCGCATCGCTAACGGCGTAGTCGAAGCGCTAAAACCGCTGCTGGCGAATCTGCGCTAGTAGATACTGAAAAAATGGGCTCAAGGCGCTACGCGATTGACAGCGTACGTCTTGAGCCCATGGTCGACTCGGATAAAAGTTGCGCTTATGCCGGCGTTGTTTCGACGCGCAGAGAGAAGATTCTTTTCGCCGCCTGCGGGATCGCGCCGACGCCGACGCTTTGCCGCGAGATCACCTTGCCGGCCTCGTCGCGCACTTCCATCAGGAGATAATACTCAAGCGTTTCGGTTTCGCTGGCATTTTGCAGAGTCCCTTCCACCCAGAGCGGGCAACTGGATGGCTTGGCGTGCGACTCGGCGCCGATTGAGACAAAGCGAAGATTATGGCGACACATCGGACAGGTCGCCGCGCTTTTAAGGATCGTCGCTCTGCAGTGGGGACAGCTGCGCGAATCGCCGGCCGTCGCCTGCCCGACTTTCATCCGGCGGCTCCGATTTTTTCTTTCTCCTCGGCGTGGCCGTTGGAAAATTTGGCGACTTCGCTGGCGCTCCAGCCAAACTCGACATGACCGCGCATGCGCGAGCCCGCCACCACCGTCAGCACCGCTGCTTTGAGATCGCCGATGAGTTGGCCGGACTCCAGTAATTTCACTTGGGCGCCGGCGACCACGTTGCCTTCCAGTTCGCCGCCGATGGTGACATTGGCGGCTTGCACTTTGGCTGAAACCTTGGCGCCCTTGTCGAGATTCAGATCGCCTTTGATTTGGATATCGCCCTTAAACTTACCGCCGATGCGAATGTCGGCGTCGCCTTCGATCTTGCCCTCGATAGTGACGCCCGGGCCAAATACCGACTCGCGGCGACCCGTTGGTGCGCTTTCCTTAGGTGTCGGCACCACCGGCGTCGGCGCCGGGGTCGGTGTCGGTGCGGTCGTGGTCGCGGTCGGAGTGGGTGTTAGCCCCGGCGGTGTCGGCTGCGGTTTTTCTGAACTCACCTCGGGGGTAGCTTGATTCCACAATGCCATGGAAACCTCCTTGATCACGGAAACTATTTTCGGATGGAAACGCGAGTATTCTCGACAAACGGATAATTTTGGAGCAAGCAAAGTGCCAGAAATCCAAAAAGCAGCAAGAATCTCTAGTCGAATTGCCACGATCACACTGAGACGTAGACCAGCGTCAAAAACCTCAATAAAACGCCATAACTGATAATAAATGACAGCAAATGAACTACTCGTCAAGAGAAATTCGGCATCTAAACTGCGCTTTTTACAACAACTGACTGCGAATAGCTTCACAAAGAGCGCAGGGAATAGCAGTCGGTGAACGGAATTGAACTGCCGGTTCGAAGGATCATAAACTGACAACTTCCATTATGTGCACAATATTGCTCAATGCCGTCATGCGGAACAACCGGAGCGGCGAGAACAAACTCGACAAATCCCAACAACCGCACCAACCGCAAAAATTTATAGCCCTGCGCTCTTTCGGCGAAACTCCACTCCCTCACGGTTGGTAGATTGGCCGCCGCTTTCTCCTTTTCCTTCGAACCAAAAGTCCCCACCACAAGGAAATCTTCGATCCCGTCGGGCAAGGTTAGCTCGGGGTTATATCGGTCGCGCAACGGCTATTAAACTTTTCGGCGGAGGGACTATCGAAGCGCAAGTTTTTTTCGAACAGGCCGACTGCGTAGCCACGCTGTTCCTGAAGAAACAGGCTCGCCGAGCGCAGCGCGCGTAACAACCGAGCGATTTCATTTCCGTCTTTAGGATCTTCTTCTGGGTCGCGACGTGCTGCCCTGAAGGTGATGTAGTCCAACGATCTGCCGGAATAATTGATCCCAATGCGCTTGCCTTTGAGGCATTGGCGCTGAACCTAGCCTTCGCTCTAATCATGGGCAAGCTCCATCGCTTGACCGACATCGGTAACCGTATTAGCGTTTTCTTTAAGCTCGATAATGATGACTCACGCGCGAGAGCAGAGTCGGTTCCGAGCCGGAACATTTCACCGAGAGGGAAGATCATGAAAGCCGAAAAGCCATCCGATGCCGCCCGCGAAGCCTTTCACCAGCGCATGCACGCCAACAACATGTACGGTCTGTGGGAGCTCGCCAGTCAGATGACGCCACAGCCGCAGCCTAAAATGGTCGCCCATATCTGGCCTTGGTCGACCTTGGAGCCGCTCGTCAGCGAATCCACTCAAGCGGTGCCGGTGGGCGACGAGCGGCGCGCCTTGCAGCTATTTAATCCTGGACTCAACGGCCGTTGGGCGACGACGAATAACTTAATCGCCGCGGTGCAAGTGCTGCTCCCCGGGGAAGTCGCGCGCGCGCACCGCCACACGCCGACGGCGATCCGCTTCATCGTCGAAGGCAGCGGCGCCTACACCGCCGTCGACGGCGAGCGCGTCTACATGGAGCCGGGCGATTTGATTCTGACGCCAAGCTGGTCCTGGCACGACCATGGCAACGAAACCAAAGACCGCATCGTTTGGATGGACGGACTCGACATCCCCTTGATCGCCTCGCTGGAAGCGATGTTTTTTCAGTTTTACAGCCAGACTCAAGTGCCGGCATCGCGGCCCGCGCATACTTCCCAAGCCATGTACGGCACCGGCCAACTCAATCCGACCTGGATTAAAGAGAAGACTAACGCCTCACCGCTGCTGCTCTACTCCTGGGAACAAACCTGGAAAGCGCTGGACGCCTTACGCGGTCAGATCGGCAGCGCCTTCGACGGCATTTCACTGGATTATCGGCACCCGCAGACCGGCGGCCCGGTGCTGCCGACCATGGCTTGCCGCATCCAGCTGCTGCGCCCCAATGAACATACCCAAGCGCACCGCCATACCGGCAGCGCGGTCTACCATGTGGTCCAAGGTCAAGGCCAGACGATTATCGACGGCATAAGCTTCACCTGGCGCAAAGGCGACATCATCGCCCTGCCACCCTGGTCGATGCATGAACATGTCAATAGCTCGGCGAAAGCCGACGCGGTGCTGTTCTCGATCCAAGACGCCCCCGTGCTCAACGCTCTCGGCCTCTACTACGAAGAAGAGTTCAGCGACAACGGCGGCCATCAAACGGTCACATCTGCATTCACGGCGTGAGACAATGGACCTTCTCGGCCATGATGCGTCCTGAATCGAAGCAACGAGAAACCGAAAACGTTACGTTCGGCTCTGATGATGTCTGTGGCAAAATCTCCTTTCCGAAACATTAACCGTTGGCCTGCGGCCGGTTTGCGCCAATCCCGCCGATACGACACTCTCTCTTGGGATGCTAATTTACAGCGGCGTCTTCGATCGCTTTACTAATTTAAAACTGTGCACCTGCCGTGGCGGCGGATTCTTCCCCTATCACATGAGCCGCTTCGACCGTGAGTTTATCACCGGGCAACAAGCCACGCGTTGGGCCGGCCGGCTCAACGCGCCGCGCTCCGTGCGCATATCTCAAAACTCTTTATTTCAATACTTTGGTTTACTACGCCGGGACGCTCGATTTTCTGCGCCGCAAAGTCGGCGCCGAGCACCTGCTGCTCGGCAACGACTTTGCCTACGTTCTCGGCGACCGGCAGTGCGTCGACACAATCGAAACGTTGTCCTTTTTGGCAACCGAGAAGCAAATGTTTAGCAGGCAACGCGAAAAGTTTACTAGACATCTGAAGCAGTCCGCATCGCCTGTGGAAAGTTTACGAGGTGATCACAATGGCGCAGATTAGAAGTTGGCGACGCTTGGCGTGGCTGACGTTGACGTATGGATTGGCTTTCTTGACGATGGCGGCCCCAGCTGGCTTGGCGCAAGAAAAGCCAAAAATTCGCATCGCGATTCCCAGCCCGTCGATTTGTTGCCTGCATTTGTTTGCCGCGCAGCAATGGAAAACCTTCGAAGAAACCGGCTTGGATGTCGAGATCATCCAGATGCGCCCGCAGGTGGCCAACGCCGCCATGATCGCCGGTGAAATTCACTATTTCGCGGGCGTCGGTCCCAATTCAGTGGCGGCGACGCTGCGCGGCATGGCGTCGCGCGCGGTCTGGTTCGCTTCCGACCAACTGATCTATTCGCTCATCGCCCGGCCAGAGATCAAGACACTGAGGGAGTTGCGGTCCAAACGCCTCGGCGTCGGTGGCTTAGGCGATACCACCGAAGTATCTTTGCGCGTCGGTCTGGAAGCGGCCGGTGAAAACCCCAAGGACTTCGTCATTCTCGGTGTTGGCAATGCAAATTTAATGAGCGCCCTCGAAAGCGGCAGCATCGATGCGGCGCTGCTCAATCCGCCGCTGCTTTACTACGCCAAGAAAAAAGGCTTTCGCGATCTTCTCGACATCGGCGCCCACGTCAAGATGCCGCTCGGCGGCCTGACCACTTTAGTTTCGACGATTCAGAATCGCCCCGCCGAAATGCGCCGCCTGATGCGCGCGATGCAACTCGCCAAGCGCAATCTGTTGCAGTCGAAAGAAAGAGGCATCGACCTGATGATCCGTTATCTCAAAGTGAATCGCGAAACCGCCGAAGATACCTATGCCGATTACCAGAAAACCGTCAGCGGCAATGGCGTGCCGAGCCGCGAGGGGATCGAGCAGATCGTTAAATCGCTGCAGCTGTTGGGGCAGTTCAGCGGCAGGAAAATCGCTTTCGACGAGGTCGCCGACGCGCGCATCGCCAGAGAAGTAGCGAAAGAGCTGGGCTATAAAGTCGATTAAACGCTTGCGTCGTGAATCTAGAACACAACGACCTCATGGGAGTTTCTCGCGCCAAGCAGCCGGCGAAATAAATCCGAAATTCGAAGCACGAAACTCGAAACAAATTCAAACCCGCCCCTTGTATATCCAAATTCTTTTTTGCGCGCTTTGCGGTAACCCTCCGAATCCGAATCTTCTTTCTATGTGACCCTTGTGCCCTTTGTGGTTAATTCTCTTCTCCGAGCTGGGACCTTCGTGTTGAATAAATCTTTACTTTCCCTTAGGAGCAAGCGGACTCACCAGATCACGCTCGGACAGATGCGCCACCGTCTCGCCGGTTTCGGCGAAGGTGCGGGTCACCTCGGTGGAAGTATAGATCCATAGAATCGCCAGCGGCGTCGTGCCGACGTTGACGAAACGGTGCGGCTGATTGGCTGGAACCAGCGTCGTGTCGTAAGCGTGCAGCCGCCGATGGCTCTGGCCGTCGATTTCCGCGTCGGCCTCCCCTTCGAGGATGGTCACCTGCTCATCGCAGTTATGCGAATGCATGGGAACCTTCGCGCCCACCGGAAATCGAGTAATCCCCGTCGTGATATGCTTGGAGCCGAGCTCTTTCGTGACCAAGGGAGTCGTTTGGATGCCGTTACCGCGGTCGACCACCGGCAACGAATCGATTCTCAGAATATGCGCGTCTGCCATAGAACTTTCTCCTTCCGGAATTCGAGCTGTGTGGCGAACACTAACAGCGCGGTTAACGACCGGTCAAGCAAAAGGGCGGGTTTCAAACCCACACCTACGAATCTCATTTCTTTATTTAATTCTTTGCGTTTCTTGCGGAGTCAGTCATACCGTTGGAAAACGGTATCCAGGTTAACGGGATGGGGATGGACCCCGGTTTTCACCGGGGTGACGATTAGGCCGGAATGACGAAAGGAAAGTCGACTTCGAGTCGACAATTTCAGAACCCCTCGGCTTAGAGCCGCGGGTTGTTCAGTTCTCATCTTCACTTCCTTGATCGCGGCTATGCCGCGCACTGTGTCTTGTGGTACACATTCGGCACCGTCTAAAGGAGTCGATATGCGAATCAAATCCGTCCCCGTTCTTGGTATTCTCATTATCCTAATCGGCGGGTCCACGGCTTCAGCGCAACTCAAGAAAGTCAGATTCTCCACCACCGGGGTTTCCATTTCCGAACTGCCCTTTCAAAGTCGCCCAGGTCAAAGGCTTCTGGCGCGAAGAAGGCCTCGATGTCGAAGCGATTCTCATCCGCGGCGCGGTCGGCATGCAGGCGCTTTTGGGCGGCTCGGTCGATTACACCTCGGCTTCCGGCTCGACCATCGCCGCGGCGGTGCGCGCCTTGCCGGTCAAGCTGGTGTTCATTTCTTCATCCAAGCCGCAGTTCGAACTGATGTCCCAGCCGCAGATTAAATCCGTTCAGGATTTGAAAGGAAAACTCGTCGGCATTTCGTCGCGCGGCGGTTCCAACGATTTGATGCTGCAAATAATTTTACAGAAAAACGGCCTCGCGCCGAACAAGGATGTCACAGTCATCATTGTCGGAGCCCAAGAAGAATCGGTAATTGCCCTTCGAACCGGCAGAATAGCCGCCGCACTTATTACCCCGCCGAGAAATTTCATGCTCCAGCGTGATGGCTTCAACCGCATCGCTTATTCGGGTGATTATCTGTCAACCTATGCCAACGGCGGCATCGGCGTCACCGACGAAAAAATTAAAACCAACCCCGCAGAGGTTCTCGCCTTCGTGCGCGGCACCATCAAAGCTCTTCAGTATTCGATGAAAAACCGCGCCGAGATGATAAAAATCATGCCGGGCTACTTGGGCATCAAAGACCCCGCGTTGATCGATCAGCTCTACGATCTCTATCTGACGCGCCAATCGGTGGACGGCTCGGTGGACGACAATTGGATGAAAGGCGCCATCGAATTCACCCAAAAAACTCTCGGCGGCGCCGCCAAGGAAGTTCCGCCGAGCCAGGTGTTTGATTTCAGCTTTGTGCAAAAGGCCGTGAAATGATTCGCCGTCGGTGCATCCCTGACGCCGCAAGCCTTTCGAAGAGGGCGACCACAGGGGGTTGCCCCTACAGGATTTACCTATAGTTTCTTTGCGCCATCTGCGTTCTTTGCGGCTAGATAGTCTTTCCTTCGTGATCTTCGTGTCCTTCGTGGTGAATACTTCCGACAGCAAACCTGGATCAGCTCAATTCTTTGAGTGCACCTGACTCAAGCTTCGGCGAATTTCAGATCAGCGCTAATTCGCCCGATCCGGTCTCTCGTTGCTCTCCGCCGCTTTCGCCAGGCGAACGTCGATCAGCGCCACTTGTCCGCCGGCCACGGCTTTCAAGCCGCGTTGGAGCGCGGCGCGCACTTCGCCGGGCTCTTCGACTTTTTCGCCGTAGCCGTCGAAGGCGCGCGCGATCATCGCGTAGTCCGGACTGGGATTGATCGAAATGCCGATGAAGTCCTGGTTCTTCACGGCGAAGCCGTCGGGGAAGAAACGCGGCACGCCGGATTTTTGCGAGTGGTAGCCGTAATTATTGAAGAGCACGATCATGATCGGCAGATTGTGCTCCTGGCAAACTCCAAGAGTCGCCAGTCCGGGATCGTAGTTGAACGCGCCGTCACCGATCAGACACAAAACCGGCCGCTTGGGATTCGCCGCTTTGACACCAAGCGCGGTGCCCGTGCCGGTGCCGAGTCCACCGATGCAGCCGGCAAAGAACGTGCCCGGCTTGAGCATGTCGAGATAGCGGTGAATCGATAGTCTGTGCGTAATGGTTTCCTCGACGACGATGGCATCGGCCGGAATGACCTGTGCCAACTCATGCGTGACCCAGCGCGTGTCGATCGGTTTTTGCTCCCTGCGCTTGAGCGCGTCTTCTTGCCAAGCCGCTCTGCGCGCGGCATGGCGGCCGCTCCATGTCTCGCCGCGCCGCGCCGCGTCGCCGTTACCTTTCGAAACTTTTTTCTTCACCGCTTCGAGTAAATACTTCATCGATCTTTCGATCTCGCCGGTAAGAATTTGAGTGACCGGATAGCCCCAGTAAGGCATCTCCGAGCGCAGCGGATTATCCGACAAGACCGCGAGTTTGGTTCCAGGGTTTAATTTCTTCGAAGCCGGATGCCAGGGCGCGACGACTCCCAAAAGAAAAATCACGTCCGATTCCACCAAGAATTCGACCGGCTCGAAACCGGCATGCAGCGGATGGGTGCGCGGAAAGTTGATGTAGCTCGACGCCCGGCTTTCGACGACGCCGGCGCCGAGCAACTCGGCCAGCTCGACGAGTTGTTCGACCACCTGTGGGTCGCGTCCTGCCTCCTCGGTGACGATCAGGGGATTTTTCGCGCCGGCGAGGGACGCCGCGAGTTCATCGAGCGCCGCCGGATCGGCCATGGGCGCCGGAATCGCGACATTTTCCGCCGCCGCGTTCTTGGTCATTTTATCGAACAAATATTCCATCGGCAGCGAAACGAAGACCGGTCCCTTGGGAGTGCCCATCGCCAATTGGCAGGCACGCTGGATGGTCGACGGCAACAGCGATTTCGCGTTGACGCCGTAGCTCCATTTAACGCAGCGTTCCACGAGACGCGCCGGTCCGCCAATATCGGCCAAGGCGCCGAGCCATTGCGCGCCCACGTCCGGACCCGCCTCTTCGCCGAAACCTAATGACTCGCCGGTGAACACCACCATGGGAATCTGTTCATGCAGCGCGCCGCGCAGCGCCATCGTCGCATGCAGCGCGCCGACCGTGGTGTGGATCATCACCGCGGCAAGTTTTCCTGTCGCCTTGGCGTAGCCGCTGGCCATGCCGACGGCGACCTCTTCGTGGCGCGAGCTGATATACTGCGGCACACCCTCGCTCTGCGCCTTGGCTTTGGCAAACGCTTCCCACACCGGCGCCCACTCCGAGCCGGGGGAAGAAAAGATTCGATCCACTCCCATATGTGAGAGCACGCGCAACAAAGTATCGGCGCCGGTCAAGCCTTCGGTCTCGATCATAAAAATCTCCTCGCGTTCAAAACGTTCAAGTCGTTCCAGCCGTTCAAATCGTATCGGTCATTTTTTCTGATTCTGCTGAAAAACCCTCCGTTCATCCTTCGACGAGCCTCAGAGCCCGTCCTGAGCTTGACGAAGGAAGAACGGAAGATCGGTTAAAATCACTGGAGGTTTTCCGTTCATGCTGAGCCCGTCGAAGCATTCCTAGGGGTTTTTCAGAAGAATCTTTTCTTACTCCGAACCCCTCACTCCTTACCCCTTACCTCTTACCGTCACTTCTCTCCCCACAATTTTTTGAGAAACCCGCTGTCCCTCAGCTCGTTGGTGAAACGCGAATCGTAAAACTCCTCGGTTTTCACCGCCGGACCCTGGGGCATCGATTTACTCATGAGCGTGAGGATCAGCTCGATGCCTTTGGGATCGACTTGGAGGGTTCGTTCCACGGCCTCCCGCTCAGACTCGATCGCATGGCCATTCACTTCGCGGTCTTCGACTTTGGTATATTTGGCGACGATCTGGATGGTCCCTTCTTTGTTCGTCAGAAAATAGTGAATCGCTTCGACGTAAGCGCGCATAAATTTCATCAGGTCAGCTTGCTTGCGCTCGACGGTGTTGCGCGCGGAGAGGAGAACCGTCGATGCCAAGGGAATCTTCATGGCCGTGATATCCAGGATCACCTTGAAGCCCAGCCTCTGGGCAAACAGATCGTGCGGCGTGCTCGTGCTAACGGCGTCGATGGTTCCCGCCTTGAGCGCCGGGATTCCCTGACCGATGCTGCCGAGCTGGATGTATTGCAGGTCTTTGAGCGGATCTATGTTGAAACGCGCCAGCGATGCTTGAGTGAACATGTCCGGATTCGAACCGATCCGGTCGATACCGAGCCGCTTGCCTTTCAGGTCCTGGACGCTGGCGATTTCTTTCTTGCCGACGATGGCGCCGGTCATGCGGTTTTTGGTCTGGCCGATCATCGCCAAATTCTTATTCCCGCCGGCGATCGCCCGTATCGGGGCGAAGCCGCCGATCACTCCGACATCGACGTCGCCCGACAGGATCGCCGTGGTACCGAGCGGACCGGAGGCGATGAACACCAAGCGAACGTCTAAGCCTTGCTTCTTGAAAAATCCCGCTTCTTTGGCGATCCACATGGGCGCCATCGACACCACCGGCGCGGTGTAAAATGCCGTGAGACTGGAAGTTTGTCCGGCGCTTTCGTGCACCGCGCCGAGACCGGTCGACAGGACAATGCCGATTAGCGCTAGCAGCCTAAGAAAATAAGTCATCGCGCACCTCCCTTTGTCCCTGCGGTTGCGCGGCGCGATTCGCCGCGCGCCAAAGTTCGCGGGTCAAGACAACGTCTCGCCCCGCATATCGCAAGCTCTAGCCGATGTCCATACGCCGCCACTGCATTTTGGATTTTGGATTGTCGATTTTGGATTGTCGGGACTCGGAATCGGATTCAATCTGGCATAAATTGCCGAGTTTACGAACCGGCACTCCCTTAATCCAAATGCCGCCCCGCGGACGAAAATCCAAAATCTAAAATTCATTTAATCACCTGATTCGCCCGCTCCAGCATTCCGAGTGGAATCGTAAGACCAATTTGTTTTGCCGCCTTGAGGTTAATGACGAATTCAAACTTCGTCGCCTGCTGTACCGGCAGATCGGCAGGTTTCGTTCCCTTGAGGATCTTGTCTACGTAGTGGGCAGCCTTGCGGAACAGATCATCGTAATCCGCCCCATAGGACATGAGACCGCCCTCATCGACAAACTCCTTCTGATA
Source organism: uncultured delta proteobacterium (assembly GCA_963760795.1). Taxonomy (GTDB): domain Bacteria; phylum Desulfobacterota; class Binatia; order UBA9968; family UBA9968; genus DP-20. The sequence goes on along the minus strand of CAVXEP010000011.1, from coordinate 54,786 downwards.
GTAAATAGCCGGCAAGCGGTATTTGACGGCAAGCTCGACGATCCGCTTTCGTTCGGCGAAAAAGGCGGGAGTGGTCATCGTCATAATCGCGCCCACCTGCTTCTGCTTGGCGGTTTTAAAGGCGCTCTCTAAACCTTTGGCGTCGGATTGAGTCTCGATCTCCTCCAATTTTAGCTTCAGGTGCAGAGCCGCAGGCCTGATCTCTTTCATTTGGAATTGTCCTGTGCCCGCCGACCGCAGAAGGCCGACTCGGGCGAGCTTGGGGACCGCGTCCTTGAGTATCTCTAGCCTTTTTGTGTTTAGTTCCGTGCGATAAACTCGAGAACCCGGTGACATTGCCTCCCGGCCGCGCCAGACTGGCAACCAAACCTGCACCCACGGGGTCCCCAACATTCGTCATTACGATCGGGATCGTAGCGAGTGGCGCTCTTGGCCGCCAATGCCGCCGGTCGCGACGAGACCAAGATCAGATCAACCTTAAGACGAACCAGGTCCGCCGCAAGCTCAGGCCGGCGCTCTGGCCTTTGCCCTCCGTAAATCGGTACTCGATAGTGAAATTCTTTCCCTCAATCCAACCAAGCTTGCTCAGCTCTTGCAGGAACGCCTTCACGAGGCTCGCCATACCGGCAGCAGTGCCTCCATCGAGGAAACCGATGCGGAAGATTTTCCCCGCCTGCTGCGCCTCGGCGAGAGAAGCAGTAGTCAGAAAAAAAGTCGCCAGTCGCCGGATGGCGGTTCTTCTGTTCATTTTTGCCCTGCTTCCACCTGACCAGCGGTAACTCTGACCAAACGCCAAATGGTTCCCGACATCGTCCTCCGAAGAAAATCCGGGCTCCATCCCCATCCCCTGGATGCGTTTTCCAACGGGGGAAGACGGCTGCTGGCGACACCCGGTTGCCCCTCTGAAGAAGAGAGGCCAGGGGAGATTTTGGCAAATGTCAGCTCGAGACCAGTTCGTTGAATCAAGAGCAATGTTTCTCGTTCACGCCGGACTATAGACCGGTGCAGGCTCCCGCTGTCAAGTAGAATGACTTTGAGTTGACAGAACGGCGCATTATCAAATAGCTTCGGCAGCGAGTGCGAGCGTATGAGTCAGAATACACCAGAAAATTGGCGCATCGACGTGCATCACCACGTGGTGCCGCCGCAGTACGCTGACGAATCCATGCCGATCAAGCTGCCGACTACCGGAGCGCAACTGCGCTCCATGGATAGTTGGCACATTCAATCGGCGATCACCTCGCTCACCCCGCGCGTCGTCCTGAATAATCTCAATCGTCTGCGCGAAGTCGCCCGCGTATGCAATGAATTCCAAGCCAGAATGTTACTGGAACACCCCACGCGATTCGGCTCCTTCGCTCTTCTTCCCCTGCCGGACGTTGACGGCGCGCTGGAAGAATTAACCTATGCGCTCGACATCTTGCACCTTGACGGCGTCGGGCTTTTTTCCAGCGTCAACGACCACTACTTGGGCGACCCGTTGTTCGATCCGCTGTTTGACGAGCTGAACCGGCGCCAAGCCGTGGTGTTCATCCATCCGACCCACTGCGAAGCGCCCGAGCACACTGGCTTACGCGCGCCGCCGTTCGCCGTCGAGTATGTGTTCGACACCACCCGAGCCATCGTCAATCTGATTTATACCGGCACGCTCAAGCGTTGCCCCGACATTCGCTTCATCGTCGCCCATGGCGGCGGCACGGTGCCGTTCCTTGCCGAACGGATCGCCATGATGGAAGGCCACCGCGGCGCCAAAAAAGTCACTGACGTGATTCCCACGCTGCGCGCGCTCTACTATGAGACCGCGAGTACCACGTCTGCATTCGCGCTCCGCTCGCTACAGGAGTTCGCCGATCCGACCCATATCCTGTGGGGCTCGGATCTGCCGTTCGTCTATGGCACGCGCTTGCAGCGCGAAGTCGAGCACTGGGAACATTACGACGGCTTCGACGACGCGGCGCGGCGCGCTATCGAAGAACAAAACGCGTTACGGCTATTTCCGCGCTTCGCCTAACATCGGCCAGAGAATTAGCCGCAAAGATCCTGAGCGGAGCGAAGGAACTGGCCACGCAAAGTTCGCAAAAAAAATTCAATGCGGTCGGAATATCTCCCGCAAAGGCGCCAAGGCCGCAAAGGCCGTAGAGGAAAAATGTCATTTCGACCGAAGGGAGAAATCTTTCTTAGATCCCTCGCATCCACTCGGGATGACGGGCCTCGGCCCGTCACTTGGCGCCTTTGCGCCTTGCGTGAGGAATATGTCTTCGAATCGGAGCAAATGGCAGCTGTGAAGGTTAACATCATCGGCGCCGGTCCCGCCGGCCTTCTCTTCGCGCTGCTGATCAAGCGCCGCTATCCAAGTTGGCAGGTCAATGTCTTCGAGCAGAACCCGCCCGACGCCACCTTCGGTTTCGGCGTGGTGTTCTCGCTCAATGCCCTCGCGTTCCTCGAACGCGACGTGGCCGATTTTCACGCGCTGTTAGTTCCGCAGCTAGAATCCTGGCCCATGCAGCGCATCGTCCATCGCGACGAGCGCGTCGATATCGACGGCAACGGTTTCTCGGCCATCGGGAGATTAGAACTCAATCAATTTCTCGACGCGCTGTGCCGCGCCGCGGGCGTGAGCGTCATCTACAACCAATTCATCGAATCACTCGCTCAAGCAAAGGACTGCGATCTTCTGGTCGGCGCCGATGGCGCGAACTCGTTCGTGCGCCGCGCCCTGGAAGCGGAATTCCAACTCAAAACCGAATGGCTCACCAACCGCTTCGCCTGGTACGGCACGACGCAGCCGTTCGAGTGTCTTAGCTTAACCTTCCGGGCCAACGCAGACGGCCACTTCGTCGCGCACCATTACCGCCACAGTCAAACGATGAGCACGTTCGTCGTCGAATGCGATGAAGCGACCTGGCGCCGCGCCGGCTTGGATCGAATGTCCGAGGATGCCAGCCGCACCTACTGTGAGCGGGTCTTCGCGCCGGATTTAAACGGCCATTCGCTGGTATCCAATAAATCCATCTGGCGCCAGTTTCCGCTGCTGGTTACCAACCGATGGGCCGTTGGCAACGCCGTGCTCTTGGGCGACGCCCAACGCACCGTGCATTTTTCCATCGGCTCGGGCACCCGCCTCGCATTCGAAGATGCCATCGCTCTCGATCGCGCCTTCGCTGACGCGGGCGAAGATGCACCGCGCGCGCTGGACCTCTTCGAGCGCGAGCGCCGGCCCATCGTCGAAAAAATCGTCGCCGCCGCCAACGCCAGCTCCTATTGGTACGAGCGCATCGCCGAGAAAATGAAGTTGGAACCCTGGCAGCTCGCCTACGATTACATGACCCGCAGCGGCCGCATGACCGACGAACGGCTGCGCGAGCTGTCACCGAAGTTCATGGCGCGGATCGATCGAGAGCGCGGCGCCGCCCCGCGGCAGGGCTCGTAGCTTGGTTCGAACGCGCGGCCGGCGCCGAGAGCACCGCCGCGTTGACGGCGATTCGACTTTTTTGCTACAAGCAAAGCCACCATGAGCAACGATAAACCCGCCGCGCTCGTCACCGGCGCGGCCACCGGCATCGGTCGCAGCGCCGCCGTGGCGTTGGCGCAAAACGGCTACGATGTAGCCGTCAATTTTAGCCGCAGCGAAGACGCGGCGAGGATCACGGCGCGCGCATGCGAAGCTGCGGGTGCCCGCGCGCTGCTCTACCGGGCGGATGTCAGTGACGACGCCGCCGTGCGCGCCATGCTGGCGGCGACCGAACAGGAATTCGGCAGACTCGACGTGCTGATCAACAATGCCGGCACGACGGTCGATGTCGACCCGAAAAATTTCGAAGCCATGACAGTCGAGGACTGGAACCGAGTCTTTAATGTGAACGTCCTCGGTTTATTTCTGGTCACCCGGGCGGCGACATCCCTACTGAAAAAATCGCCCAACGGCTGCATCGTCAACACATGCAGCATCGCCGGTCTGCGGCCCAGCGCCCAGCCATTGCCCTACGCGGCCAGCAAAGCCGCGGTGGCGAACCTAACCAAGACACTGGCCAACGCGTTAGGACCGCAAATCCGCGTCAACGCGGTGGCGCCCGGCTGGATCGAAGGCGAGTGGATGAAGCGGACGCTGGCGGAGAACTACCAAGGCTTGATGGCGCGCCGAGCGAAATACACGCCGCTCAATCGCTGCTGCACCGAAGACGATGTCGCCGACAGCATGCTGAGTCTCATCCTACACAACCGCTTCGTCACCGGCGAGATCATTATCGTCGACGGCGGGTTCGCCAGCACCACGTAATAAAGGATCGCCGATTCCAAATGTTCCAGTTACAGATTCCAGAATTCAAATCATTCCGACGAGAATCTAGCGCTAAAATGTTCGATTGGCTGTTCCAAGTCGTTCAATTCCGACACCTTAAACGTTTGGAACAACTGGAACATTGGAATGCGACGAGCGCAGCGAGGAGTAGATGTTAGACGGTGTCGTCCGCTTTCCGCCCGAGTTCGCCGCGCGCTACCGCGCTAAGGGCTATTGGGAAGATCGCTCACTGCGCGATACTTTCGATGAACTTTTCGCCCGCCACGCGGAGCGTGTTGCCGTCATCGACCGGGATCAAGCCGTCACCTATGCGCAAATCGACCAACGCTCGACCCGCTTGGCGCTCAATCTCCTCGACGAAGGGCTCGCGCCGCTCGACCGCGTGGTGGTGCAGCTGCCCAACGTCGTCGAATTCGTTTATCTCTACTGCGCCTTGCAAAAAATCGGCGCGATTCCGATCATGGCTCTGCCGACCCACCGATTTCGCGAGATAAGCCAATTCATCGAGCTCTCCGGCGCCGTCGCCTGCGCCACGCCGGACCAGACCAAAGACTTCGACTACCGCGACCTCGTGCGGCGCATTCGCCCAGCGAGCAAAACTCTGCGCTTGGGAATTATTTTGGGGGATGCGCCAGCCGGGTATTTGTCTCTGACCGCGCTCATCGAGCGGCCCAGCAAGCGCGCGCCCGGCGAGTTGCGTGAGATCGCCATCGATCCCGAAGATCCGGCGCTCTTCCAACTCTCCGGCGGCACCACCGGCATTCCCAAGTTAATTCCACGCTCGCACAACGATTATGTTTACAATTCGAAAATGGCCGCGGCTGTGACGGGCGTCGGTCCCGAGCGGGTGATGCTGAGCGTGCTGCCGCTGGCGCACAACCTGCCCCTCGCCTGTCCCGGTATCCAAGGATATTTCTTGCACGGCGCCAAGGTTGTTCTCGCCAACTCGACCCGCAGCGAGGAAATCTTCGCGTTGATCGAGCGCCACCGCGTGAGTCATATCGCCGTCGTGCCCGCGCTGTTGATCCGTTTGATCAATGATCCGTCAATCGCGAAATATGATCTGGCTTCGATGCGCGTCATTCAGAGCGGCGGCCAGCGGCTGCAACCGGAAGTGCGCCGGCGGACTAAAGAGTTGATTCCCGGCGTCTTCGTCCAGGAAAATTTCGGCATGGCCGAAGGCATGCTGATGTTCATCCGTGCCGACGATCCCGAAGATGTGAGGCTTGAGACGGTCGGCCGGCCGGTGAGCCCCGACGACGAAGTGCGGCTAGTTGACGACGACGACAACCAAGTGGCGCCGGGGGAAGTCGGCGAGCTGCTCGCCCGCGGGCCGTACACCCTGCGCGGCTACTTCGGCGTGCCCGAGTACAACGCCAGAGCGTTTACCGCCGACGGTTTTTACCGCTCCGGCGATCTCATGCGCCGCCATCCCTCCGGCAGCTACATGGTGGAAGGACGAAAAAAAGATTTGATCAACCGCGGCGGCGAAAAGATCAGCGCCGAGGAGATTGAAAATCTCATACTCACTCATCCCGCCGTGCAAAACGTCGCCTGCGTGCCGATGCCCGATCCGATTCTCGGCGAGCGCATGTGCGCCTATGTGATCCTGCGCGCCGGCAGCGCTCTAACATTACCGGAACTCGTCACCTTCCTCATGAACGAGGAAATCGCCAAGCATAAACTGCCGGAACGGTTGGAGATTGTCGACGATTTTCCGCTCTCGCCATTCGGCAAGGTGTCGAAAAAAGATTTGACCGAGAGAATTACGTTAAAGCTGAAGGAAGAAAGCAAACCTTGAGAATCATCGACCTACACTGCTATCCCAACACCGAACCGTGGATCAAATCCCAGGGCCCCTACGTCGAAGCGCTGGCGAAATATTGGAATCGAGCTTGGACGTGGAAGGAAGAATCCGAGGTCATCGAAGAATTCAAACAAGCCGGCGTCGAAGCGATGCTGGTGGCCTTTGACATCGAATCGGTCACCGGCGCGCCGCCCTGTACGAATGAGTATGTTGCGCAGATGCGCGACCGACATCCCGGGGTAATTCGGCAAGCATGGGGCGCCGTCGATCCCCTGAAGGGCGAAGTTGCCATCGAAGCGGCAAAAACAGCGATCAACGATTTAAAGCTTTTGGGCTTTCACTTTCATCCGATCATGGGCCATTTCTCCGTCGACGACCGTAAGTTTTACCCGCTGTGGGAGACCATCAACGCGCTCAAAGTTCCCGTCATGATCGATGTCGGCACCACCGGCATGGGCGCAGGCATGCCCGGCGGCTTGGGCGCGGTGATCCGCCACGCCCATCCTTCGGCCATCGATCAGCTGGCAGCGGATTTTCCCGACTTGAATATCGTCGCAGCCCATCCCGGCTGGCCGTGGACCGACGAGATGATCGCGGTGGCGCTGCACAAGGGCAACGTGTCGTGGGAGATGTCCGGTTGGGCGCCGAAATATTTTCCCGACGCCATCAAGCGCGATATCAAAGGCCGATTGAAAGACAAAGTCATGTTCGGCAGCGATTATCCGAGCATTCCCTACGAACGCATATTTAAGGAATGGCGCGAGCTCGGCTACTCCGACGAGCTGATGGAGAAACTTTTTCACGGCAACGCCGAGCGCATTTTGGGCTTGTAGCGGGCCGGATGGGTCGCGAAGGATACTTCACCGGAAGTCACTGGATTCCGGTTCACTTCAGCCAGGCCGAGTTCACTCGGAAACGGTTTGAGCTGCTTCGGAACCTTTTGAAAAATTCGAACGATTTGAAGGAGACCGAAAAATGAACATCGATTTCCACGCCCACATCTATCCGGAAGATTATCTGAAAAAGCTCGAAGCCTCGACCGGCGACGTGCGCATCGAGACCGACGCTAAAGGCCAGAAATGGATCTTGAGCATGGGCGCCAGAGCCGGGCCGATCAATGCCGATTTCTTCGACACTGACGTGCGCGTCGAGCGCATCAAGGAACACCGCGTCGATATGCAGATATTGTCTTCGCCGCATCCGGGCGTCGACCGTTTCTCCCCCGACGAGAGCGCCGAGATGAGCCGGATCATCAACGATGGCATCGCCAAGGCCGTAAGAAAATACCCCAAGCAGTTCCAGGGCCTCGCCATGTTGCCGCTGGTCGATACCAAGCTGGCGCTAAAAGAACTCGACCGCGCCGTCCTCGATCTCGGTTTGAAGGGCATGTGCATGCTCACCAACGTCGCCGGCAAGATGGTCGACTCGGATTTTCTCCTGCCGGTCTACGCGCGCGCCCAGGAGCTTGGCGTGCCGATCTTCATTCACCCGACCACGCCGCTGGGCGCGCAAGTCATGCAGGAGTGGCGGCTGGCGATCATTCTCGGTTTTGAGTTCGACATCGTCCTGTCGGCGACCCGGCTCGCCTACGCCGGCGTGCTCGATAAATTCCCTGAGCTTAACTTCGTGATCTCCCATCTCGGCGCCGGCATCCCCTTTCTCGCCGGCAGAATTGACCGCGGCTACCACGACCCTACTTGCGGCATCAAGACCAAGAAACCGACATCGGAATACCTGCGCGATCTCTACTGCGACACCGTGTCGTTTTACCAGCCCGCGCTGATGATGGCCTATCAATTTTACGGCGCCGGCCGCATGGTGCTCGGCAGCGATTTCCCGCTGATCATCGGCGATCTCCCCGCCGCTGTGCCGAGCATCGAGGCGATGCCGATCGCGAAACGGGAGAAAGAAAAAATCCTCGGCGACAATGTCATTCAGTTACTGAAACTGAAAGTTTGAAATTGACGCACCGGCTACCGCGCCACGTTAACATTAGACTACGTGTTTAGATAATGTGCGCTTCAGTTGATACTAAAAGGGAGTTCCAATCAATTGTTATAAGGAGGCGACCATGTCGAGAATTCTTTACACAATTGCGTTAGGCGCGCTGCTAGCATCGACGACACAGGCCCAAGAGCAAAAACCGCCGCCGTTCGCGACCACCAGGGTCGAGGGCACTGAAAATGTCTACGTTTTTCGCTACGGTGGCCGCCAGGCGATGTTCGTCGTCACCAAAGACGGCGTGATCGCCACTGATCCGATCGGCTACGGACAGTTGCAAGCGGTGACAACCTATGTTGATGAGATCAAAAAGATCACCAACCAGCCGATCAAGTACCTGATCTACAGCCACCATCACTATGACCATATCGCCGGGGGCAAGCCCTTCAAGGATGCGGGCGCGAAGATCATCGCCCACAAACGGGCGAAGGAACGCCTCGCCGTCCTCAAGGATCCGACGACTCCGTTGCCCGATGAAACGATGGACAAGAAGAGGACGATCAACCTCGGCGGCACGACCCTGGAGTTGACGTACGTTGGACTCAACCACTCCGACAGCTCGATCGTCATGCGGCTGCCGAAGGAGAAGATCATCTTCGCAGTCGACTGGCTTCCGGTCGGTACATTGCCGGCCCGGGGCATGATCGACTTTTATCCGCTCGAGACGGAGAGCTCGATCAAGCAAGTCCTGGCGATGGATTGGGAACGGCTGATACCCGGCCACCCCGGCAATCCCGGCGAGCGGTTAGGCTCCAAACAGGACGCGCAGGATCAACTGACCTTCCTGCAAGATGCCTCCGAAGCGGTGAAGGCCGCGGCGCGTGAGGGGAAATGCTGGGAGCCGGCGGAGAAAGAGCTGCAGCTGCCAAAATACGAGAAATGGCCCAATTACAAGACAGCTTTGCCCTTCGTCTTGAGGCGCTATTGCGGTCTGTGGGGCCGCGGCACTTAAGCCGCTGACCGCCCCGATCTTTTTGCTCCATGGTCGAGCGCAATCGCATCGGCGCAAAGGATAATCGAAATTTCGGCACGGCCGCTTTGTCCCGGCCGATGGCGGCTGCGCCCTCGGGCTGATCGGCCTTTGCATCGGTAAATCACGCCGTAAGCAACTTGGCGATTTTTCCGGCGTCATCGAGCTTCTCCAAGTTGAGCAGCGTATCTTCCAAACGCTCGACGCGAGAACGCGATAGGACGCGGGACGCTAGCAAGCGGAATTTTTTAAGCGCCTCATCGCGCGTCATCGGATGCTTGTCGCTGCCCTTGGCGTGGAGGACTTTTTCGCTGTAGCTTCGGCCGTCCTGCAGTTGAACCTCCAGGTTGACTCCATGACGCCCTTCGTCACCGAGCGCTTCGAACTCGGGGTCCTCGAGAACTTCGATTTTCGTTGTCGTTTTCAGCACCGCTGCGCTGCGAATCGACTTTTCGGTAATCTGATCGACGAAAAACTCGCGGTCGTGCAGCAGCACGGCGACGCAGAACGGCAGATTCATCTGCGCCGTGGTCATGCTCTTGGGCTCGTAGGGCCAGCCGACGTGGAGCTTGGTGGCGCGGGTGGTGCGAATGCGGATCTTGTCCACGTTCTCGGCGCGCACCTCCGGATGCTCGCGGAGAATTTTTTTCAGCGCATCGATGGACGTGTGATTGCTGCCACAGCAGGGATAGGGTTTGCAGCCGACGTTGAGCGTCTCGAAGCGCTCGCCCAGATCTTGAGTCAGGTGCGACAGATTGGGATTGTCACAGAACGTCGAGCAGAAGCCGCCGTAGGGCGCTTCGAGAATGTCCTCGATACCGGTAAATCCTTTAGCCGCGAGCAGAGCGCCATAGACGCCGGCCTGCGCGGAGCGGCCAGGGTGCATGCGTTTTACCATCGAGGCGTATTGGGCAGCCATGAGTCCCGCGGCTTGAGTGCCGGCGATGCCCAACGCATGGAGCGTTTTGACAGGACTCAACCGGAGCATTTTCGCCGCGGCCGCTCCGGCGGCGAATGTGCCGGAGGTGGCGCTGGGGTGAAATCCTCGGCGCAGCTGAGAGGCCCCGCCGGTCATGCCGACCCGGCTGCCGACTTCGTAACCGGCGACCAGGGCGGTGATAAACCGCTTGCCGTCGACGTGACCGACACGACGCACCAGCGCGTCCGCAGCCGGTATCGCTTCCGCGCCCGGATGAATGACGCCAACGCGGTGCAAATCGTCCATCTCGAAGCTGTGTATCAGCGTGCCGTTGGCCAGTGGCGCGCTGGTGCTCGGCACCTCTGCGCCATCGCCCCAGATCAGCGCTCCCTTGCCTCTGCCCATCTCCTTGGTGAACGAAGTGATGATCTTGCCCCACGGCAGCGTCGCGCCGAAAAGCGCGCAGCCGAGAGAATCGATCAGGCAAAGCTTGATGTGCGAAATCACCTCCTGGGGGATGTTTTTATAAGCGAGCCCCGAAACGTATGCAGCTAGAGTCTGAGTCGGAGAGTCGGCTGCGGCGAATTCTTTTACCTGCGCTTTTGACATAAATTCTCCTTGACGCCTGTGAAGTTCTATGACTTTGATCGGCTCGTACAAGGTCAGTTTTCACCGTCTGCCGGAAAGCCTTATTGGCTTCAGCTTTTCCTACGATAGAGACGTGGTTGTCAAGGCATCCAAACAATAGGAGAACGTATGAGAAGGCAAGTTTTACTTTTGTCGCTCCTCATTGCTTCGGTTACTACGCTATTTTTGCCGTTTTACGCTCTTGGTCAGAGCGCGGCATCGCTGCTCAAACAATTTGACGGAGTTAAGGGCAAGGAACGGGAGCAGAAGCTCGGCGACGGCGCGAAAAAAGAGGGCCGGGTCGTAGTCTACAGCTTTACCGCCGTCGATCAGTTGAAGCCTTTGCTCGACGAGTTTCAAAAGCGCTATCCGTTCATCAAGCCGGAACATTACCGGGCCAATGCGACCGGGGTGTACAATAAGTTCGCCACTGAATCGCGCGCCGGACAAACTCTCGCCGACGTGATCGACATCTCGGCCGGCGAGGCGCACACGTTTTTGCAAGCGGGACTCATCGACGCCTATCTCTCGCCCAGCCGCGATGGAATTCCCAAAGACTTCATGGACGAGAAAGGATTTTGGACGGCGCATTATCATTTCGTTTTGGCTCTCGGTTTCAACACCCAGCATATCAAGCCCGCGGAGGCGCCCAAGAGCTACGAGGAGCTGCTCAACCCAAAATGGAAAGGGCGCTTTTCGCTCGATCCGGCGGATCAGGATCTGTTCGGCGCGCTCTTGCTCCACTGGGGCAAGGAGAAGGCACTAAGTTATTTTAGGAACCTCGCCAAGCTCGATCCCAGAATGGTTTCGGGACACACCCAGCAGGCCAATCTTGTCGGCGCCGGAGAGATTCAAATGGCGCCGTGGCTCTACGGCTACCGGCCGCTGCAGTTAAAAGACGAAGGCGCGCCGGTGGAGACTGTGCTTTTCGACCCGGTATTGTCCAATCCCGCGTATCTTTTGCTGACCAAAAATTCGCCCCACCCGCACGCCGCGGCGCTCTTCATCGACTGGGCGTTAGCGGCGGATGGCGGCATGAAATTCTTCGCCGAGAAGTTCGGCCGCACGCCGACGCGCACGGGATTGAAAGAGCGATTTCCCCAACTTCGAGTCGATAAATATCTGGTGGTGAAACCCGAGATCGTCGGACCCAACTTCAAAGAGTTCACCAAGCTCTATAATGAGATCTTCGCGATCGGCAAGTAATGACCGTCGAGACGGATTGATCACCGCTGAGACGCTGAGTTCGCGGAGAAATCTTTTTATTAAGACCGCCGCTAGAGGCTGCGGAGGAGAGATGACCTATGAGGAAAATAGCTGGCTTCGCGCTTTTCCTGCTTTGCTTTCGCCGAGAAGTTTAAGCGCCTAAGCGCTGCTGTAGAATCCTTCCGCTTTCCTTGGACCGCAAACCTGCAAGCTCGGACACCGTCCTACGCGGGCAAGACGATAAGGATCATCGTCGGACTCGTCATCAAAACTCCGTGCAAGAACCTCCCCGAATACCATGAGCGCTTCTTCGAACCACACACCATGCCCGGCCAGGTTGGATGCTGCCTTTCTCGGGTCATATTGTCAGCCTAGTTAGTGATCTGTAATCCGACGATTGGCGACGAAAACGATTTTTGCTGCTTTCAGCCGCGACAAAACGGTTGGCTTCTTACTTCTGCGCCGCCGTTTTACGCCGGCCGATGGCTGCCTCGGCGCGCGGGCTGATCGCGCGCTCGACTACGACGTTCAGCAGCGCCGGTTTGCCGCTGGCTAATGCGCGCTGCAGCGCCGGCTCTAAGTCTTCAGCGCGTTCGACAAACTCGCCGTAGCCACCCAAGCCTTCAACCATTTGATCGTAACGGGTTTGCAACAAGTCGGTGGCAACCGGGCGGCCGTAGAGACCCAGCTGGATTTGCCGGTCGATACCCCACGCCGAATCGTTGCCGATAATCTCGACGATGTTGAGCTGGTGGCGCACCGCGGTGTCGAACTCCATGGCGTTGAAGCCGAAAGCGCCGTCGCCGCTGAGCACGAACACGCGTGAGTCGGGGTACGCGACTTTCGCCGCCAGTGCCGAGGGCAACGATGAGCCGAGCATGCCCAGACTCGACACGTTCAGCCAGCGCTTGGGCTTGAGCGCGGGCAAGTAGGATCGGCCGAAATGGCAGAAGTCGCCGCCGTCGAAGATCAGGCAGTCGTCGGGACGAAGGATCGAATTAAGCGTCTTGTGCACGTACAGCGCATGCATCGGCGCCGTGCGGCGAGTCAAATCTTCCGCCCACTCGGATTGCGCGGCGCGCGCGGCGCGCAGTTCGTCCAACCAGGGTAGATCTTGCCACTGATAGTTTGCCGCTTCCTTCGTCATCTGTTCCAAGACGCTGGCGACATCGCCGACCATACCGACGGCAACGCCGCGATTGCGGCCAATTTCCAAGGGCGATGGATCGATCTGGATGATTTTCGCATTCGCCGCGACATGAGGCGGCCGGCAAAAGCCGATGGTGAAATCTTGCTTGCGGCCAAGCAACACGACCAGATCGGCCTCGCGCACTTTCGCCGCGGCGCGGTTCAGCCCGCGCTCGAAATAGCCGAAAACATACGGGTGATCGTCGCCGACTAGTCCGCGCGACTGCTCCTCGGTGAGCAGCGGCAAACGCGTGGTCTCAATGAAGCGCTGCATGGATTCGCCCGACAGTGTGTAACCAGCGGCAATGCCGGCGACGACCAAAGGCTTCTGCGCGTTATGTAGCAGAGCGACCGCTCTGACGCACCAGCTCAGGATCGGTCAACTGCGGCACCTTTGGCCGATAGCCGTCCGGCTCGATGAACCCGACGTCATCTTCCTCGACGCTCTGCTCTTGGATGTCGATGGGAATCGTCAAATGCACCGGGCCGCGCCGGCCGCTAAAGGCCAAGCGCATGGCGCGGGCGATGAATTCCGGGATTCGTCGAACGTTGTCGACCATGTACGAACCTTTGGTAACCGGCGCGGCCATGTGCACTTGGTCGATCTCCTGCTGCGCGCCGCGTCCCAAGTCGTGCGTGTCGGCTGAGCCGGCGATGGATATCACCGGGGCTTCGGTGTGCAGGGCATTGGTCAGACCGGGGATCGCGTTGGCAAAACCTGGCGTCGTGTACATGCACACGCCCGGCTGCTCGGTCAGACGGCTCCACGCGTCGGCCATATGCACCGCCGCCTGCTCGTGGCGCGTGTCGATGATGCGAAAGTCTTGGTCGGCCATGACGTCCAAGACCGGCAGAATATGATCGCCGGCCAAACCGAAAATATTCTTAACGCCTTCGAGCTTGAGCGCTTTGCAGATTAAATGGCTCCCAGTGACTCGGGCCATGGTTGCCTCCTGAAATTAAGCGTTACCGACAAAGAGTTTTCGTTTATTACAGCGCGCTAGGTCCGTCAATCGCAAAATGTTGGGAAATATCGAGAACCGTCGATTATTCGCTGACTCGTCTTAATCGGCAGCGAATCCGCCCTTGACCGATTCGTGACTGGTGTACTAAGTAGATGCGGGCTCATCAGCCGGGAGGAGTATATGAAAGAGCGCAATGCTCGTCGGTACATCCTGCTGTATATCGTCGCAATTTTTGTTCTTCCTAGTATCGCCGCAGCGCAAAAATTGATGGTCGGTTATTCTGGGGTCACCGCGATACAAGCCCCTTTCTGGATCATGAAGGACGCCGGCTTCTTCAAGCAAGAAGGGCTCGATGCCGATCTCATCTATATCGCCTCCTCATCAACCATGGCGCAAGCGATGCTGGCCGGCGAGGTCGCCATCTCCACCACTAACAGCCAGGCCGTGGTCGACACCGGCCTTCAGGGGGGCGATCTCGTGGCGGTGGGCGCCATCGTCAATTTTGTCGCGCTTTATGTTATCGCAGCGCCGGAGATCAAGAGCGTCGCGGACCTTCGGGGTAAGCCCGTTGGTGTGAGCCGATTCGGCGCCACTACCGACTTTGGCATTCAAATGTTTCTTAGAAAATACGGTCTTGAGCCGATCCGGGATGTGCCAATCATCCAAATCGGCGGACTGCCGGAGTTGGCCGCGGCGCTCTCCAAGAAATCCATCTACGCCGCGGCCATGTCCTACCCCATGGGGCTGGTGGCGCAGCAAGCCGGGATGAAGGTGCTGGCCAATCTAGCCAAAGAGGAGATCCCTTTTCTCCATCAGGGTCTGACGACGACCGGTAAATTCTTGCGCGAGCGCAGGGCTCAGGCCAAGGCGTTCGTGCGCGGTTACGGCAGCGCGGTGCATTTCATGCATACCCGAAAAGAGGAATCGAAGGCGATCGTTTCGCGCTACACAAAGGTCAGCGATCCGATCATGCTCGAGGGCACCCTGCAGTACGCCTACGATTTCGTGCAAAAAATCCCCCTGGTCAAGCGCGAGGCGATTCAGGTGACCATGGATGAGAGCGGCAGGAAAAATCCCAAAGCCAAACAAGCGAAGGCTGAACAGTTTTATGACAACAGCTTGGTGCTGGAACTTGTGAAAGAGGGGTTTTTCGCGACCCTCTGGAATAAATAATCGATCACCGGTGGTCAGATAAAAATTGACCGGTGATGAAAAATTCACTAAATTTGCCGACTGTAGGGGCGACCGGCGGTCGCCCTTCCGGGAACAACAAACAATAAAAGGAGGACAACAAAATGGCCGACTACATCAGCAAGCTGCTCCCCCGTTTTCGCTACGGCGTCATCCAACCGCGCGCCAATGAGGAGGTCTCGCGTGCCCGCAGTTACCAGCTGTATAAGCTGCTGCCGCTCGATTTCATCGAAATCGCCACCGGCCTGGGCTTGGAGAACTACACCGAAGAAGGCGTCGAGAAAGCGATCAAAAATTATTGGACCTGCGTCGACCGCCTGGTCAAAGAAAAAGTCGATCATATTATTTTCAGCGGCGCGCCCATCTCCGCGGTGTCTGACCCGCACAAGGGTGCTGGATTTACTCAAGCAAACCAAAGAGAAGACCGGCATCACGGCCGATGCGCCGTTGGAAGCGCTGCTCGCGGCGCTCAAGCATCTCGGTCTCACGAAAATCGCTGTCGGCAGCCGCTGGGCGGACAAGGTCAACAACGCGATCATTCAGTACTTGAAAGAAGGCGGCATCCAAGTCCTCGGCATCACCAAAAGAAATCAGTGGGCATCGGATTCATTCGCCATGAGCCTGGAAGAAGGTTTGGCAATGGCCCTCGAAGTCGGTCGGGAAGCCGCGAGAACTTGGCCCGAGGCCCAAGCCATCTCAATCCCCGGCGGCGCCGCCATGGCGCTCCACGTCATCCCCGCCATCGAGGACGAATTTGGCAAACCGGCTTTCACCAACATGAGCACGGAGGTGTGGAACGACTTGGTGCGCCCCGGCATCATTCCGCCCGTGCAAGGCTGGGGTAAGTTACTGGCCGGTGGGAAATAGGAAATGTGATCCTCTTCGTCGGCGTGTGATCAGCGTCTCCGGCCGGCATATCCGAAAGGTTTTGAACGGCTTGAACGATTGGAACGTTTTGAACCGCCGAAACGATCAGATCGTTTCGGCCAGAGAGTACACCCCTGTGCTCGGCGGTGCATGCCACCCCTCGACGGCATTGCGAAAGCCGGTGGGCAGCGGGCTGCCACGCCTGCGTTGATGATGTTACTTACTCCTCACTCGAGCAGGACCAACGCGCTCGACGGGTCGCTTAATTATCTGTGGGAGTGGGTAATCGCGATTCACTTCGTAGTGCATAAGTTTTGAGCGGCAATGTCTCGGAATCAGCAAAAACTAATTTACCTTCTCGTTCTTCTCTGCTGCTTCAATGCTGGCTGCAGCAGGCTCAAGCAATGGGCCTACCAAGGCATCGACCGCGACCAATGGCAGCAGCCGGACAAGGTAATCGCTACATTGCAGATCCCGCCTGGCGCTGAGATCGCCGACCTTGGCGCCGGCGGCGGCTACTTTACTTTCCATCTCGCCAAGGCAGTCGGTCCGAGCGGCAAAGTCTACGCCGTCGATATTGATCAAGGCACCAACCAATTGATCGCCGAACGGGCCAAGAAAGATGGCGCCGATAACATCACAACCATCCTCGCGAAATCGAATGACCCGCTGCTGCCGGAATCCGCCGTCGATCTGATCTTTACCAGCAATACCTACCATCACTTCGACAACCGCATCGTCTACTTTTCAAACCTGCGCAAATATTTAAAACCCGCCGGCCGCATCGCCATCATCGACTTCGACCGGCGCGCCTGGCTGGCAGGGCTGTTGCGCCACTACACCCCGGCAGAGTTCATTAAACGCGAGATGGAACAGGCCGGCTACACGCTGCAACAAGAACTGACCTTCCTCGACCGCCAGTCGTTCCTGATCTTCAGCATAAACCGCTAGTGTCGGGCCGCTTGCTCACGACGGACACAAAGATAAGAGCGCGGGTATCAACCCCGCTCCGACGTTTCTGAAATATTGTTAGCGTGTATTGCGATCTTTGCGGCTAACATTTCGAATCCGAAATTCTCGCTTTGTGGTAAAACCCTTTTCCGTCAACCCAACGGCCCGCTCGGACTCCCCGCCGGCCGCGTCAAGGCGTGGGCTTCCGTCAAGGCTTCGAGCAGCGTGACCACTTCCTTGGGCTCGCGCAGGTTGAAGCGCGCCGCAGTTTGGGTGATGCCGACGCGGATGGAGTAGGCTTGCTGTGGCAACACGCCGAACAGTTCTTCATCGTCGTGATCGTCGCCGACGGCAAGAATGAAATCGAACTCGCCGTCGCGCAACCAGCTGCGTGCCGCCAACGACTTGGCGAGACCCAAGCTGCGAACTTCGACGATTTTATTGCCCTGGACAACTTTCACGTCGATATTGCCGGTGAAAAGCAGCAGATCGTCCATTAGCTCGCGCGCCACCACCATGCCTTGTTCCGAGTCGGCGCGGCGATAGTGCCAGACCAGGGAGAATTCTTTTTCTTCGACGAATGCCCCGGGCAGCCGGTCGGCGTACTGGATCATCATCGGACTGAGCTTTGGCTTCCAGTCGCAGCTCAAGTTGCGCGCCAAGGTCCATTGTTGTGAGCGCTTTTTACGCCATGCGCCATGTTCGGCGGCCAGGCCCACCGGCAGGTTGGCAAACCATTCATGTAATGTCGCCCGGTCGCGACCGCTGATCAGAACCAATTCGTTAGCCGGATCGGCGGCCAGCGAAGCGAGAATCTTCAACAGCGCCGGCGTCGGGTTGGCGCGCCGCGGATCGTCGACCAGCGGCACCAGGGTGCCGTCGAAATCGAGCATGATCAGCCGGCGCGGCGCCCGGCGGTAGTGGTTTAGGAGCGCAGCCATTTCCTGAAGGCCAAGGAGCTTGGCAAATACCCGCTGGCGGCTGGGCTGGACCGCGACCAGCTCGCGCAAAATATCTTGCGCCCACTGGGACAGATCGCAGCGCGACAACCGCTCTTGCATGATTTCCATGCGCCGGCCTTGCTCCATCGCCGGCATATTCAAGGCCGCGACCAAAGCGCTGGCGATTTCGTCACGGATATTGGGATTGATGATGATGGCTTCGCCAAGCTCGCGCGCAGCGCCGGCCATCTCGCTGAGAATCAGCACGCCGTCGTTGTGCAACCGGCTGGCGATATATTCTTTGGCAATCAGATTCATGCCGTCGCGCAGCGGCGTCACCAGGGCCACGTCGCTGATCGAGTACAGCGCCACCAACGAGTCGAAGGACAGACTGCGGTACTGGTAAAGGATCGGCGTCCAGCCGATATCGCCAAACTTGCCGTTAATCCTGCCGACCAGCTCTTCGATCTGCTTCTTCATCTGCTCGTAGTCTTCGATGCCGATGCGCGACGGCACCACGACCATCAGCAACGTGACCTGGCCGCGCCAGTGCGGATTGGCTTCGAGCATCGACTCGAACCCTTGCAGCCGATGAAGAATCCCCTTGGAATAATCCTGGCGGTCGATGGACAGTACCAGTTTAGTGCCGGGCAGCATGCCGCGCAGCGTTTGCGCCTCCTCCGCCACCGCGCCGCTGGCCGCGGCGGCGGCAAATTTATCGAAGGGCACGCCCATGGGAAACGCGCCGACTTTGACGCTGCGATCGCCGACCAAGAGTCTACCCATGTGGCTTTCATGGCCGAGCACGCGCAGCACACAGCGAAGAAAATATTGGCCATAGTCGAAGGTATGAAAGCCGATCACGTCGGAGCCCAGCAGCCCTTCGAGCAGTTCGCGCCGCCACTGCTCCGGCAACAGCCGGAAAATCTCGTAGTGGGGAAACGGGATATGCAAAAAGAAACCGATGGACAGCTGCGGTAGCCGGGCGCGAATCAGCTGCGGCAACAGCATCAGGTGATAGTCGTGAATCCAGAGCAGATCGCCGGGACGGAGAACTTCCAGCGCGGCGTCGGCGAAGGCCTGGTTGACCTTGAGGTAGTGCGCCCAATACTCCGGCTCATGGCGGGCATATTGGGGGAAATAGTGAAACAGCGGCCAAATCGTTTTATTGCAAAAGCCGGAATAAAAGGACTCGATTTCCGCCTCGGACAAAAACACCGGCGAAGCGTGATAGCGCGAAAGCGCTTCCGCGCGCACCTGGTCGCGCGACTCCTCGCTGACCGCGGCGCCAGGCCAGCCGATCCAAACATATTCCGTGTTTTCGAGGATGGGAGTATGGGCCGCCGTCAGCAGCGCATGCAGGCCGGTGGCGACACCGCCGGCGCTGGGAAGAAACTCGACGGCGCCGTCAACCGTCGCCACCGTGAAGGGCAAGCGATTGGACACCAGGACGATTCTTTGCGCCGGCTGATTTTCCATACTCATGATCGTAGCGCCGACCGGTGCGAGTCACAAGTGCTCGATGTCGTCATTGTGTTCCAGTGAGAGAAACGCCAACAAATAAACTTTGATATAGCGCAAGGCGTCGGCAAACTCGGCCAAGTCCCGCGCCTCGCAACCAGTCGCCAAGAAGAAAGTTTGTGTCGACATGAAGTAAAACGCCTGGCCCTTGAGGGGGCGTCGACGCTGCGCTACGCCGATTGCAAATAGCCGTCGAACAAATCGCTGATAGGCGGGTGCAATGCCGTAAACCAAATGAAACTGGACGATGCCGACGCTAGATAGTTGCCCGCCCGACGTCGCTTCGTTCAGCGGGTGATCCAGTAAGCAAAATCGTTACGCAGTTCGGGGAGTGATGATGGTATTGCCGCAAGAATTTATCGTATGATAGCTCGATGCATCGGGCACCGGGCGCAGGCCATGACAAGGTTCGGCATCGGCGTATCAACTGCGAAGGAATCGACCTAACCTGCTTAGATTGAAGCACTAACTCAATAATTGCCGCGACATCGTCGTAACGCGCTTGTAGGAGATAGCCTACTGACGATTATCAGCGCGAACCAGTTAACTCAGTGAAATCGGAGAACTAAACCGCGTAGGATATCCTGCGAATAATCCGTGCGGCGAGACCAATACTCTTGAATCGGTTTATCTTTGCGGCGCAGGCAAGTCTCGGCGTGCTGTGCGAATTATCCGTGCGGCGAGACCAATACTCTTGAATCGGTTTATCTTTGCGGCGCGGGCAAGTCGCGGCGTGCTAGACAACAAATCCAATCAGTTTTCAATTTGCTCCTTCAATTTGCGCCAACCGCTTGCCGGGCTGAGAGAAAGTAGGTAATTTACCCTGCAACCGGAGTTTCCTTGACCACCACTTACATTCTTAAAGATCTAAGCGAAACGATTCGTAACAGCTCAGGGCTCGACTACCGCAAGGAGTTGAACGAGGCGCAGTATGAGGCGGCGACGGCGATCGACGGGTCGCTTTTGATCATCGCCGGCGCCGGCACGGGCAAGACCCGCACGCTGGTCTATCGCGTCGCCCATCTGATCGATCAAGGGATCGATCCGCGGTCGATACTCTTGCTCACTTTTACCCGGCGCTCCGCCGAGGAGATGATTCGCCGCGCCAGTTTATTGATCGATGGCCGGTGCAACCAGATCGCCGGCGGGACATTTCACTCGTTCGCCAATCTGGTGCTGCGCGTGCATGGCCGTCATATCAATCTCGCTTCGTCGTTCACCATCATGGACCGTCCCGACAGCGAGGATATCATCCAGCTCATCCGCGCCGACATGGGGCTCAATACCAAGGAGAAACGCTTCCCGCGCAAACAGACCGTGGCCGAGATCTTGAGCATGACGCTCAACAAGAAAATTCCGTTGAACGATCTGTTGGAACTCGAGTATCCCCATCTGGTCGAGGTGAATTTCGAACTTGGCGAAATCCAGCGCCGCTATACGGATTACAAAAGAACCAAATCCCTGATCGACTACGACGATCTATTGACCAAGCTGCGCGATCTGCTCGCCGATCATGCGGAGATCCGCAGCCGCCTGTCCGACACCTATCGTTACATCATGGTCGACGAGTATCAGGATACCAATCATTTGCAGGCGGAGATCGTCCGCCTGCTGGCCGCGACCCACGACAACGTCGCGGTGGTCGGCGACGATGCCCAGAGCATCTATTCGTTTCGCGGCGCCAACTTTCGCAACATCATGGACTTTCCCAAGCATTTTCCCGGCACGCGCATCATCAAGTTGGAAGAGAATTATCGCAGCACCCAGCCGATCTTGAACGTCACCAACGAGATCATCAGCCGCGCCAAGGAAGGCTACGAGAAGCGGCTGTTCACGCGCAAAAGCGTCGGCACCCGGCCCAAGCTGGTCCAGGCCGACAGCGAGCAGATGCAATCGCAGTTCGTCTGCCAGAAAGTTTTGGAATTGCGCGAGCAAGGCGTGCCGCTGTGGGACATCGCCGTGCTGTTCCGTTCGAGCTTTCACTCCTTCGACCTGGAAATCGAGCTGGCGCGCCACAACATTCCATTCGTCAAACGGGGCGGCTTTCAGTTCATGGAAGCGGCCCATGTCAAAGATCTGCTGGCGCATTTACGAATCATCGCCAATCCGCAGGACGCGGTATCGTGGAACCGCGTGTTGATGCTGCACGAAGGCATCGGCCCCGGCGCCAGCCAGAAAGTAATCAAATGGCTGCTCGAAGGCGGCAACGCCGTCGAGCGGCTGCGCAGTTACAACGCCAAGGGCAAGATTGCCCAGGGGCTGCGAACTCTCGCTCAAGTGTTGGAAGAAGCAGCCAAGGCCGAACTGCCGTCCGAGCAGGCGCAGTACTTGATGCAGTATTATCTGCCGATCTTGAAACAGCACTATCCCGACGATCATCCCAAGCGTCTGCGAGACATGGAACACTTCCAGAGCATGACCGAGCGCTATCGCAGTCTCGAACGGCTGCTCAGCGACATGGCCCTGGAACCGCCCAACGATAGCATCGGCGGCGTCCTGGCCGTCGATCCCGACGAAGGGCCGCTGATCCTGTCGACAATTCATTCGGCCAAGGGGTTGGAGTTTCACTCGGTATTCATTATCTGGGCGCTCGAAGGCCGCTTCCCGTCGCTCTACAACACCAACTCCCAAGAAGACTTGGAAGAAGAGCGCCGCCTGCTCTATGTCGCCGCCACCCGGGCGAAGCAAAATCTTTTCATCTCGTATCCAACCCGGGTTTTCGACAAAACCTTGCGCATGGTATTGTCTCAACCTTCGCAGTTTATCGACGGCATGTCGTCGCGCATGCTCGAGCCGGTCGCCCTCGTGCCCGAGGGCTCTTATTGGAATTGGGAGAGTTAAACATGGTGCAGCTCCTGCATTACTTGGTGGTATTCGTCAGCGGAGCGGTCTTGATGGCGTTGGAGATTGCCGGCAGCCGCGTCCTGGCGCCCAACTTCGGCAGCTCGATCTTTGTCTGGGGCAGCTTGATCTCGGTAGTCATGACCGCGCTCAGCATCGGTTACTACTGGGGCGGTTGGTTGTCGGCGCGCGAACCCTCCTATGGCAAGCTCGCGACTCTCTTGGCGATCCCAGGGGGCGTGATATTTTTTCTGCCGTTCGTCTATCCGGCGATGAACGACTGGATCGCCAGCTTCGATCTCGGCATTCGCCTGAGCCCGCTCTTGGCGTGCGGCGTGCTGTTTCTCTTGCCGGGAGTCTTTCTCGGCACGGTCTCGCCCTATGTCATTCGTCTGGCAGCGACCAAGATTAACACCGTCGGCAGCACCGCCGGCACGCTCTACGCGGTGTCCACCGCCGGCAGTATTTTCGGCACGTTGCTTACCGCGTTTTATCTGATACCGGTATTAGGCGTCAGCAATATTATTCATTCTTTGGGGGTCACTCTGGTGGTTTTATCGCTTATTGTAGTACCTTTGATGCGGCTGCAACGCATGGCGGTGACGCGGGCGGTCACCGCGAGCTGGTTGTTGTTCGGCTCGTTCAACTTGATCGGGACGCCCGTCGCTTGGGCGAAAACTTTGTTGCAAAAAGATACTTTTTACCATCGCATCCGCGTCGAGGAGGATGAAGAAGCGCGCTACATGTACTTCGACCGCACGCTGCAGAGCGCGATGACGCTCAAAGACCCGACGGCGCTGCGGCTGGTCTATTCACGCTACACATCGATCGGCATGACGTTCCGTCCGGATGCCAAACGCATGCTGCTGATCGGCGTCGGCGGCGGGTCGATTCCGAAAAAGCTCAACAAGGAATTTCCCAATCTCGTCATCGACGGCATTGATCTCGACCCTGAAGTGATTCGGATCGCCAAAGATCATTTCAACCTCGCCGAAAATAAGAATCTTGCGCTGCACGCGCAGGACGGCCGGTTGTTCTTGACGCGAACCCAGCATCAGTACGACATCATTATGCTCGACGCCTACTTCACCGACTCGATGCCGTTTCATTTGGCCACCAAACAATTTTTCGAACTGGCACAGAAAAAGCTCGCCCCCAACGGCATCATTGTGTCCAATCTCATCAGTGCGGTCACCGGCCCTTCGGGCAAGATCGCACGTTCTTTTATCCGCACCCAACGGCAGGTTTTCCCGCAGACCTATATATTCGCATCGCGACGCCCCGACAATGTCAGCTTGGAAACCATCCAAAACGTCATCGTCGTCGCCACCAGGGACAAGCAGCGCGTCGACATCAAGGAAATCGTCAAACGCGCCACGGCTCTCGACAAGGGGCTGTTTCCCGACCCAGTCCAAGACATTGCCGTCGCCTACTATGACCGGCCGCTGCCGGAGGACGCCCCGATCCTGACCGATGATTTCGCACCGACGGACAATCTGCTCAATCCTTAGCGCGCTCGTCTTCCTCGCCGCCTGCTCGGCCTTCGAGCCATCGCCGCCCGCGCGCGTGGTTCGGGTCAAGGCGCTGGTGGACGTCCCTTTCAGAAATCGAAATCCTGGGTGGGACCGAGAGGCTCGCGGTCTGATCGAGGCGGCATCGGACTACTATGAACAAGAGTTCGGCATTCGACTGATTACCCAAAGCGTTGCCGCTTGGCCCGAAAACGAGAGAGTGCCGTCCACGCCAACCTTGCTGGCGCGCTTACTGAAACAATTCCCGGTCACATCAGCGGATGGCAGCTATGACATTGTCGTCGCTTTTTCCGGGGAAAATGTCAGCCGCATCCTTAGCGACGGCCGGCCGCGCGTCGATCGCATCGGCAATTGCAGCCAAGGCTTGGCGCGCTACATCATCCTGCCGACACGGAAACTGTTTCGCTACACTGGGCAGACCACGGAACTAGACTCCGACGTCCTCGCATTAGTCCACGAGGTTGGCCATGTGTTCGGCGCCGAACATGTCGACGACTTCAACTCGATCATGCACGAGAACTTCGAATATCGCAGCGAATTCGACGCCAAGAACCGCAAGATCATCCAAAACAACCGCTCCTGCCCATTTGCCAAATAACTCGCACGGCGATAGTCGTGTTCAGCAAGATCCTGGATCGATTGGCACCTTGAATCATTTGGAATCAAATGGAATAGCTTCCAGACGTTCAAATCGTGCCAAATGTTCCAAAAGCTTTTTCCATGCTGAATAACATCCGAATTATCATGGTTCGGCCGCGCGGTTCGGGCAATATCGGTTCGGTGGCGCGCGCGATGAAAAACTTCGGCGGCGGCGAACTCGCCATCGTCGGCAGCGCGCGCACCCAGAGCTTCTGGGCCAAGGCGATGGCCGTGCACGGCCGCGACGTTCTCAGCGAAGCGAAGTTTTACGAAACCATCCGCGCCGCCATCGCCGATTGCGCGCTGGTGATCGGCACCACCTGCCGCGAGGGGCTCTACCGCGCCCATAGCCAAGCGCCGCGCGAAGTTGCGCCCATCGTCGCCGCCGCCACCAAGCAAGGCAAAGTCGCGCTGATCTTCGGCCCCGAAGATCACGGTCTGAGCAATAAAGACCTCGAGCACTGCCAGCTTTTGGTGGATATCCCGTCTCATCCCGATTACCGTTCGCTCAACGTCGCCCAGGCCGCGGTGGTTTGCTTATACGAGTTCTACATCGCCACATTGGAGACCACGGCGGATGACGCCATCCAACGTGCCGAAGCCGAGACGATCGAGCGGCTCTTCGACATCATGCGTAACTCGCTGCTCAAAATCGGCTTCTTGAACGTGGAGAATCCCGAACATATGCTGCTCGCCTTCCGGCGCATCTTCGGCCGTGCCGCCCTCGAAGACAGGGACGTAAGAATCTTGACCGGCATGTTCCGCCAGATCGAGTGGTACGCCAACCAAGGCTGGAAAGTCGTCGAGGAAAAAGAAAAGCAGGGGAGCAAAATCAGATAGCTGTCAGAAATAGATTCGGATTCGAAGGGTTGGCCGCAATGAACGCAAAGGCCACAATTCCAATAATTTCATACTCAACCCGTTTGCGAATTTTGCGTTCTTTGCGGCTAATTCTCGGGCGCCGATTCTCTTCAGGGGTAGCTTCACCTGTTGTGGTGAACACATTTAGACAACTGGACCGAAACCACAAGCCGCGCTAGAGTGCAGCGAATTGAATTGACTACCAGCGCCAAGAGGAGCTAAGACGAGAAATGAACATCAGCGATTTCAATCTCACGAAAACCGCCTTGCTTTTTTTCGACATACTCAACGGCTACGTTGCCGAGCCCGCGCCGGGACAGCCGCGGGTGCTGAAACCGTGGATACAGAATGCCGTCAGGCTCAGCAAAGCCGGCCGGGCCGCCGGCTTGCCGGTATTCTTCGCCAAGGGCAACCATCGGCCCGACAACGCCACCACCGCGCTTATCGCCACCGACACCAATAACTCGTTGATCCCTTGGCCCAATGGCGAGGTGACCAAAACCAAAATGCATGTTATCGCCGGCGACAAGAGTTCCGACGTGCTCGCTGACTTGGGGCCGGCGCCGGACGATTACTACATCGTCAAATATCGCTGGAGCGCGTTTCACCAGACCTATCTTGATCTCGCCCTGCGCAGCCGCGGCATCGACACACTAATCGTGTCAGGCGGCTCGACCGACGTCGGCGTCACCTCGACTCTGTATTCCGCCCGCGACTTGGACTATAACTCCATCGTCGTCAGCGACGCCTGCGGCACATCCCACGACCAGCGCGCCCATGACATGCTGATGGAACTGGTGTTCCCGCGCATGTCGCGCGTGCGCACGACGGCGCAAGTGATCGCGATGATCGAAAAGGCTGGGAAATGATGTGAAGACATCTTTCACCATGAAGGCACGAAGAGCGCGAAGTTCGGAATAATATCTATCCGAACCCTTCGTGTCCTTCGTGCCTTCGTGGTGAGATAGAAATTTGATCGACTAACTAAGGAGTCACCTATGGCATCGGACATCAGCGCCCCAGTCGGCATCAGCAAGAACATCAAACAGATCGGCCGCATGGATTTACCCGGCGGCGGCTCGGTGGTGGTCGAAAACGGCTACGCCTACGTCGGCCACATGGACCCGCCGCATGGCACCTCGATCATCGACGTCAAAGATCCCAAGAATCCCAAGATCGTCGCGCACATTGAAATCCCCGAGGGATTGCACTCTCACAAAGTGCGCGTCAGCGGCGACATCATGCTGGTCAACTACGAGCGCTACAAGGCCAAGCACGAGCTGCAATCGGGCCTCAAGATATTCGACATATCGAATAAGTCGAAACCCCGTGAGATCGCCATGTACAAGACGCCGGGCAAGGGCGTGCACCGTTTCACCTACGACGGCCGCTACGCCTACATCTCGCCGACGGTGGACGGCTACCAAGGTAATATCGCCATGATGCTCGACATGAAGAATCCCGAGCAGCCGGAAGAAGCCATGCGTTGGTGGATGCCCGGACAATGGGTCGCCGGCGGCGAGACGCCGAATTTCAAAGGCGCCGACACCCGCTGCCATCACCCCATCCGCCGCGGCGATCGCCTCTACATCAGCTACTGGCATGGCGGCTTCGCCATCGTCGATATATCCAATTTAACCACGCCGAGAACCGTCAGCATGCTCGACTGGAGCCCGCCCTATCCCTGCCCAACCCACACGACTCTGCCGTTGTTGAACAAAATCATGGAACGCGACTGGCTCATCGTCACCGACGAGGAGGTCGGCGAAAAGTTGAACGAAACCCACAACGCCTTTCTCTGGGTGGTCGACATCACCAAAGAGGATTTGCCGCTGCCCGTCGCCACGTTCATCGTCCCCTTCGAAGGAAAATCGACACCGAAGAACCGCTTCGGCGCGCACCAGCCGGCCGAGCAAGTCTACGGCAACACGCTCTACGTCACCTGGTTCGCCGGCGGCCTGCGCGCCGTGGATTTTTCCAATCCGTACCAACCCAAGGAAGTTGGCTGCTACGTCCCCAACCCGGGCAAAGACCAGAGCGTCGTCATGAGCAACGATGTTTTCCACGACAAGGACGGCAAGCTGTATTTGATCGATCGCTATGACGGACTGGAAATACTGGAAAGTCAGGTTTAAGCGAAGCTTAAACCGTTCAAAGGTTCGAAAGTTCAAGGTTCAATCGGACAACAACAGAGCGTAGTCATTTTGTGGCAGCGAGCCTCTGACGTTGAACCTTTGAACCTTGAACCCTTGAACAGAAGTATTTGATGAAGTTATACAACGTCGCCTACTCGGGCAACTCCTACAAAGTCCGCCTGCTGCTCGCGCAGTTGGGAATTCCCTGCGAGATCGTCGAAGTCGATATATTAAGAGGCGAAAGCCGCACCCCTGAGTTTCTCAAGATCAATCCCAACGGCCGCACACCGGTGCTCGACGACAATGGATTCATCCTGGCCGAATCCAACGCCATCCTCGCCTACCTCGCCCGCGGCACGAAATATCTCCCCGACGATCGCAAGAGATTCGGCCAGGTATTTCAGTGGATGTTCTTCGAGCAATACAGCCACGAGCCGTTTATCGCCACTTCGCGCTTCTGGCTCCAGCACAAACCCGACACTGCCGAGCGCGCCGCGTTGCTAGCAGCCAAACGCGACGGCGGCTGGGCCGCGCTCAAAATCATGGAAGACCATCTGGCAAAGAACGACTTCTTCGTCGGCGACTATTCCATCGCCGACATCGCGCTGTTCGCCTATACTCATGTCGCGGATGAAGGCGGCTTTCCACTGAGTGATTTTCCAAAGATTCGCGGCTGGATAGGGCGCGTAACCGAGCAGCCTAAATTTTTGCCGATGTCCTGCTAGCGTGAAGTCCGCGGCAATCTAACCTGAAATTTTTGCCGTGGCATTCTGAAACACCATTACTAATCGCCTCTAGTCGCAAAACCAAGCGTGCCCTCTAGCCTGCCTGCTCGACTTTAACCGCATAGCGGCCGAGCACGTATTGGCTCATGCTGCTGGCCAGTTCATGTTCGCCGAGGAAAATTTTGCCCGCGCCTTCCTTCTCCAGCAGCTCCGCCTCTTGCTCGCTATGGGTGCGCACCACGGTCTCGATGCGCGGGTTGACGGTGCGGGCGATCTCGATCATGCGGCGAACGTTCAAGCTGTCGGGCGTGGCGATGACCAGTAAGCGCGCGCGGTGGATGTGCGCCTGGACCAGCACCATCGGTTCGGTCGCATCTCCCGATACGGCTGCGATTCCTTGCTCTCTGGCCGCCTGGATAATTTCACGATTTTCCTCAGCGAGCACAAACGAAATCCCCTGCGCGGCGAGCGCAGCCCCGATGCGTCGCCCCACTCTGCCAAAACCGACGATAACGACATGGCCGGAGAGTCGATTCAGATCGACGCTCATCGGTAATGTCGCGAGCGGATCCTCGGAACGTTCGAAGAGTTGGGCGCGTTTAGATTTTGCCCGAATCCATACCTGTAAAGGCTCGATCGCGTGGAAGACCAACGGATTGACGGCGATCGAAATAATCGCTCCGGCGAGAATTAGACTTCTAGCTTCTTCCGGCAGAATGCCCAGGGACAGCCCCAATCCAGCAAGGATAAAAGAAAACTCGCCGATCTGAGCTAGACCTGCGGAGACCGTTAGAGCGGTATTGAGCGGATAACCGAAGAGCAAGACCAAAACAAAAGCGGCGAGCGATTTGCCTATAACTATAATCGCCACGACCGCCACAATACGCAGCGGTTCGTGAAGCAGGACCTGCGGATCAAAGAGCATGCCGACCGAAACGAAAAACAAAACCGAAAAAGAGTCTCTGAATGGCAACGACTCCTCCGCAGCCCGGTGACTCAATGGCGACTCCCGCATGACCATTCCCGCGAAGAATGCGCCGAGGGCGAACGAGACCCCGAAGAGTTCGGCGGCGCCGTAAGCGATCCCCATCGCGATGGCAATGACGCACAAGGTGAAAAGTTCGCGCGGTCCAACACGCGCGATATGCCAGGCAATCCAGGGAACAAAACGTCGCCCGCCAATCACCATAAAGCCGACAAAGAGCGCGACCTTGCCCAAGGTCAACGCAACGGCGATGAACAAGTCTTGACCGGTAACTTGACCGCCCCCGGAACCGCCGAGCCACAAAGAAAGGGGCGGCATCAAAACCAAAACCAGCACCGTGACCAAATCCTCGACGATCAACCAACCGACCGCAATGTGCCCGTTGACCGTTTCTAGAATACCCCGGCTTTCCAAGGCTCTGAGGAGCACAACCGTACTCGCGACCGATAATGTCAGTCCGAACACGAGCCCCTCGGCGAGCTTCCAACCCCAAAGATTGCTAAGAGCAAGTCCAAGCAGTGTCGCGACGGTGATCTGCACGATCGCTCCGGGTATGGCAATCTTGCGAACCGCCAGCAGCTCGTCAATGGAGAAATGCAGTCCCACACCGAACATAAGCAGCATGACGCCAATTTCGGCAAACTGGGCCGAAAGTTCGGCGTCCGCGACAAAGCCGGGTGTAAATGGACCAATGACAATGCCGGCAGCGAGGTAGCCGACCAGAACCGGCAGCTTGAGCCGCGCGGCCAAAAAGCCAAAAGCCAATGCCGCGCCAAGCGCGGCAACGAGCGTCGTAATCAGGGCAACGTTGTGTGGCAAGTGCCGGACTCCATTCGTTACGTTCAAAGATCCGCGCTTGGATGAAGACAACTAACACCCGCGCAGTGGGTAAACACAGGCGAAAAGATACAACATTGGCGAGTTAGGGCAACAGGACGCAATCGCTCATAATCTAGGAACGTCTCCCATCCTCCATCTCCTCCAAGGTGCGCGGCCAATCATCTTTGAGCAGACGCGACAGGCTTCTGTCGGCGAGCAACTTGCCGCCGGTCTGGCACTTGGCGCAGTAGTTGGTCTCGTTCTCCGCGTAGACAATGCGCTGCACCGGCGCGCCGCACACCGGACAGGGTTTGCGATACTTGCCGTGAACCGCCATATCGTCGCGGAAGGCAGTCACCCGCTCGGGGAAATTCTTGCCGGTATCTTTGCGTAGACGCTCGATCCATTCCGCCATGCAGTCACGCGTCGCATGGAACAACCTTTCGGTTTCCTCTTCGCTCAATAGCTTAATCTGTTTGACCGGCGACAGCTTGGCGCGGTGCAGGATTTCATCCGAATAAGCATTGCCGATGCCGCTGAACACATGGGGATCGGTCAAGGTTCGTTTCAGCGTATGATTCTCGCGCGTCAGCGCGGCGCGAAAAGACGCCAGATTGGCAGCGAAAATCTCCAGGCCCCCGGGATCATGTTCTTGGAGATGCTCTCGGCCCTGGACCAGATGCAGCGAAGCCCGCTTCTTGGTCCCCATCTCCGTGAGCAACAAAGTCGCCATGGGAAAATCGAAAGCTGCGTGGCCGTACTTGCGCGGCACGGCGATGCCGCGCTTTTTCCAGTGGAACCTGCCGGTGATCATTAGATGGAAAACCAGGAAGAGCTCGCCTTCGAGTTCGATAACGATGCGCTTGCCGATGCGCTGGAATCCGACGATTTTTTTACCTTCGGCAGAACCAATTGGCGGCTCGAAGGTGCGCAAGAGAAACGGGCTGGCCAGTCGAATTTTCTCCAGAGGCTGATTTAGTAATCGTGACTCCAACGCCTCAATGTAGATGGTAATGTCAGGAAGCTCCGGCATTGCTGGATAAGGTCGATGATAGAGGATGGAGAATGGACAAGAGAACCTACGCGTTGATTATCTATCCTCTATCCTCGATCATCCATCCTCGACTTTCATTGAGTTCTATGCGGCTAATTCTGTATTCCGTTTTCTCGCTTGGTCAAAAACTCCTTCGCCTGCATCGGGAACAGCACGCCCAAGAGCAAATCCTCTTCGCCCTTTGCCAGCGGCCCGAGAGCTTCGATCGCCTTGTCCCAATCCGCTGGATCGGCCATTTCGCCCGAGCGGATCGAGTAGTCGGGCTGTTTGTCCTTCATGATTTTCTTGATCAAATCCGGACTCACCGTGCCTGGCGGCCGGCCGTATTTACCCTTCACATAGTCTTGGGTCTCTTTTGTCACGATCTTGTAGCGCTCGCCAGTGAGGACGTTGAGCACCGCCTGCACGCCGACGATCTGGCTGGTCGGCGTCAGCAGCGGCGGATGGCCCAAATCTTTTTCCACACTCGGGGTTTCTTTCAACGCTGCGTCCATCAAGTCCATGCGCTTGGCTTCCTTCAGCTGCGCCACCATGTTGGAGATCATGCCGCCCGGAACTTTGTGGATGAATACTTCGGCGCTGACGCCGGTGTAACCGGTCTCGTATTTTTCGTATTTCTCTTTGATCTGACGCGTGATCAACGACGGCTCTTCGAGAATTTTCAAATCGATGCCGGTATCGAACGGCGTGCCGGCCAAGGACGCAACCATGGTCTCGGTGGCCGGGTGCGCGGAACCGAACGACAACGGCGACAGCACCGTGTCGATCATGTCAACGCCGGCGAGCACCGCCATCAGATGGCACATGCTCGACGTCCCGCCCATGTCGTGGCAATGCAGCAACACCGGCAATTTGCCCTTGGACCGGTCCTTGATGCCCTTGATGATTCGATAGGCGTTGAACGGCGTCAGGATTCCGGTGGCATCTTTGAGCGACAGCCAATCGGCGCCGACGTCGATCAACTGCTCGGCATACTCCAGCCATTTTTCCAGCGTGTGCACCGGGCTGACGGTGTAATTTACTTCCACATGAGCTTCACCGCCGAACTCTTTGACCGCCTTGGTCGCCGTCTCGATGTTGCGAAAGTCGTTGGTCGCCTCGAACACGCGAAACACATTGATGCCGTTGGCCACCGCGCGCTCGACGAACTTGTAGACGATCTTATCGGTGTACGGCCGGTAGGCGAGTATATGTTGGCCGCGCAAAAGCATTTGCAGCTTGGTCTTGGGCATGACGGCTTTGATGCGCCGCAGCCGTTCCCACGGATCTTCGTTTAAATAACGCATGCAGACGTCGAAGGTCGCGCCGCCCCAGACTTCGACGGCGTAAAAACCGCAGTTGTCAATGGACGCGCAGAGCGGCAAGAGATCGTCGGTGGTGACGCGCGTGGCGAGTTTGCACTGCTGGCCGTCGCGCGGCGTCAGAGTCGGTGATCTTGACCCTGCGGCTGCCCGCCGGCTCGGTGAGCAATTTGTTCATGTCGGCGGCCAACTGATTTAAAATTTCTTCGCTCATGGAAATTCTCCTCTAGTCTCGATGCGGAAATATCTGTCCGCGTTGGCACCGTTTATAGGCCATTTCATTGATGACAGCAAAGACCAGGAGAATGGCTCACCACGAAGACACGAGGACGCGAAGATAAGAAGCAAGAGCGCGGGTTTAAAACTCGCCCCGACAATTCCCGATTCTTTTTTGTGTACTTTGCGTTCTATGCGGCCAATCTTCCGTCCGAATTTCTTCCTGCTTTGTGCCCTTTGTGGTTAAAATCTTCTCCTTGCATTTCGGGACTTATTCTCCTACAAACCGGCAGATGAAGATCGTCCGACTTTACACCGGCGCCGATAACGAATCGCACTTCGAAGACATCGAAGTCGAGATGAATCCCCAAGGCGTCGACCTGGTTTCCGCATTGCAGCCGGCCCATGGCGTCATGTTCCGTTCGGCGCCACCGAGCCATCGGAGCAGCTATCACTGCGTGCCGAGACGACAGTATGTCATCACTCTATCCGGTCAAGTCGAGATCGAGACCGGCGACGGCACCATTCGCCGCTTCGGCCCGGGCGATGTCATGCTCGCCGACGACACCACGGGGCACGGCCATATGACCCGCGTCGTCGGCGACCAACCGCGCCACTATGTTTTCATCCCGTTGAAATAGGATACGTTCATCGACCCGCAACCATCGTCGCTCGGACGGGATCGCCTCTCCGCCGCCATCGTTCCCTGCTCGAACTTGATGCCGTCCATGATGGTGGCGACTCTGGGCATCGCCTTGCCGGAGATCCGCCAGACATTTTTACTAAGCGAACTTCAAGCCGGCAGTTTATTCTCTGTCATGATGCTCATCGCCGCCGTCACCAGCGCCATCGCTGGCCGCCTGGCGGATCGAATCGGCCGCAAGACCGTGTTGATAACCGGACTCAGCTTACTCGCGTTGGGCTTCGGCGGCGCGGGCATCACCGATCATTCGCTGTTGTTCTTCCTGCTCCTCGCCGTCACCGGCGTCGGCTACGGCTTCACGCCGCCGTCGCTTTACGCCATCATGTCCGACCTCTTGCCCAACCGGCGCGGCTTGGGCGCAAGCCTGGTCTCTGTCACCTATGGCATCGGCGGCGCTATCGGCGCCGTGTTGGCGAGCCGGATCACTGCCGCCTTCGGTTGGCGCGCTGCGTTTATCACCGTCGGCATCATCGCCGCCGCCGACATGCTGTTGCAGCTTTGTTGGATACGCGACACGCATCCGAGACGCACGGCAGCGCAATCAGGCTCCTTCCGCGCTGCCCTGTCGTTTTCGATTTTAATTCTCGCGCTCGCGGAATTTATCGGCGGCTCGGTGTTCTGGGCTTCGGCGGCGTGGACACCGACGCTCCTGCGCAGCGCCAAGCATCTCAGTCTTCAAGAAACTGGCTGGATCATGGGCATCCTGAGCGTCGCCAACATGATCGGCTCATTTACTCTCGGCAATCTGTCCGACATGTTCGGCCGCCGGCGCATCATTGCGCTGAGCGCCTTTCCCGCAGCGGCGGCGGCCTTTGTTTTGTTCTACTGGCTTCAATCACCGCTGTCTCTCGCCCTCGGCATCGCCGTCTTCGGCGTCATCAAAGCTTCCGTGCCGGCGTTGGTCGTCGCCCTCGCCCAAGAAGCCGCGCCGCCGGGCAACGCCGGCACCGCCAGCGGCATCATCATGGCGCTTCACTACTTCGCCGGCGTCGTCGCGCCGCTGATCGCCGCCCAAATTATCGCCGCCACCGGCGACATCGTTCTGGCGATGATCCTGACCACCGCTTTGCCGCTGGTTCTTTACGGCTGCCTGATCAGCGCCGTGCGCGAACGATCGCGGTAAAATCCCATTCACCACGAAGACACGAAGAGACACGAAGTTGGGAATAATATTTTTCCGAAACCTTCGTGTCCTTCGTGTCTTCGTGGTAACAAATATCCTCGCTTTGAACCTGAAAAGTCAGCGGAGCCACGAAAACAGCAGACACCAGCACCGTCCCGACCAACATGCCGGTGACGGCGCTCTTAGTCTTGTAAGCGATGGCGATGGTCACCGCCAAGGCCACAGCGCGGTACGGCGCAGCTTGCATGTCGAAGCGCGCACCGGACATAAATAGTGTAATCGAGATCAATCCACACAGCAGCGCGTAGGACAGGTAGCGCAGCAAGCGGTCCCACATGTCGGGAAAGCTTTTGCCGACCAGAAACATCTGCGGCAAGGCGCGCAAGACCAACGCCGAGAGCCCGAGAATGAAAATCAGCTCTAAGCGCGTGAAAGCCATTTTTCCACACTCCAACCTAAGACAGCGATCAGCGCCGATGTCGCGAGCCAGCCCCAGCCAAGATTGAACAGCGCGCCGGGGATCGCCGTGACGATGCTCGCCAGACAGATCAGCGGCATGGTTTTGCCTTTCATCTCCGCCACCAGCAGCCCGGCGAAATAGCCGGGCAGGATAAATTTCAACGCTTCTTCGAAACCCGGCGGAAAACTCAACCCGACACCATAACCGGCAGCGGTGCCGACTACCCAGACCGTGAAAGCCGTCGCGCCGATGCCGGCGAAGAAACCGAGGTTGCCATAACCGTCGGCGACTGATTTACCATCGCTGGCTTCCCGCTCTTTTTGAAATTGTAGATAAGGCACGATGAAACTGCTGGCGCTGACGACATGGGAAGCGATCATCAGCGGCAAACGCTTCACGCCGCGGAAAAACGGCGCCAGCGCCATGCTCATGGGCAGGAAGCGCAAATTCATCAGCAAGCCGGCGATCAACACCGTCGCCGCCGACTTGCCTTCGGCGAGCGGCACGAGCACGGCAAACTGCGCCGGCCCGGAATAAACCCACGCGGACATCAGGACGATCTCTTCAAGCGTCAGCCCATGGGCCTGCGCCGCGATCCCCCAGGCGAGAGAGGAAGGCACGAAAGCGATCCAGATCGGAATCGCCGCTTTCATCCCCTGGCGAAATCGCGCAGCAAAAGACATCACACTCGCTTAGCGGAGGAATTTGCGGAGATCAATGAAGAGCAAAACAAATATTGAGGTTCAATTGCGCCGGAAGCGGGCGCAGCATGCTGCGCCGCTACAGGATTTATTTTGCGACCTTTGCGTTCTTTGCGGCCAATATTCCTATTCCTGGCCTTGTGCTACTGCTTCAACATCTTGACCAGCTCTTCGTTTAACTTGGCGCCGCCGCCTTTGAGATAGAAGTTGAACAGGTCTTTGGGCTCTTGCAACTTGATCTTGTGATCGCGCAGATGCCTGGCCATGCGCGAGCTCTCGACCAGATGGGACGAGCGGAACTCATGCTTCTCGATAATCGCCTGGCCCTCCTTGGAAATCATGAAGGCGGCGAACAGTTTGGCGAGATTGGGATGGCCGGAATTTTTCGGCACGCCGAGATGGAAATAAGAAGTATCGCCGGGAGTGGAACCGAGCACGGCGACCAGCGGTGCGCCTTTGGCCTGCCACTTCCACTGAGTCGCCAGCGAGTCGCCGATGTTCGCCATGATTGGGAACTCGCCGCTCAACACCCGCTCCTCCTCGCCGTAACGCAGCCAGCCGCCGTTGATCGCCACCAGCTTACGAGTGAAATCCTTGAGCTTCTCCTCGCCCCAGATGAGCGACAGCTCGACCAACCAATTGGGATAGGGCGGCACGGCGATCTTGCCGGCCCAAGTCGGGCTCAGCTTCGGATCGATCAAATCTTCATAACTCTTCGGCGCCTTGTCCGCTGGAATCAGATTGGAATTGTAGATGATGCCGCGCGGCGATGAATAAACCAAAACGCCGCGCCGGGAAACCGTCTCTTCCATGGGGTGGGCGATCCAGGGAAACGTTCCCGACCAATTGAACTCTTCCAAGGCGTTTTCCCGCGCCAGATTGGCGAACTGGCCGAGGGAGCCGAGATAGATATCAGTGGTCGCCTTGCCGCCGGCTTTGAACTCGCTGATCACCCGCGCCGCCATGGCGTTCATCTCCGGCCCGGCGGCGAAGCGAATCTTGGCGTCGAAACCGAAGCGCTTGGCGAATGCGGCCTCGATCTCGGCAAGCCCCTTCTTGCCGCCAAAGGTCGTCGGTCCGGCGATGAACGACAACTCCTTCTCGCTCTTGGCCGCGGCGATCAATTGATCCACGTTCTGTGCGCTCGCGGTATCGAACCTTGGGCCAACCGTTAACAGCGCAGCGAGCCAAATTGATCGAATTCTTGTTCGCATTCTTAAACCCCGCTGGTAGCAACGAGTTTCTCCGGCCGGCGCCACTGTTTCATCGGCTCACCCGCGGCCAACGCCGCCAGCTCGCGTTGCCAGACTTGCCGCAGGAGAATCACCGCCACATCCGACCGTCCCAGCCGTTCATTGACGCGATCGGCAATCGCGCCCTGCCCTTCCTGGGCGACATGATCCTGGATGTTGACAATATCGGGCCGCTCCTCGATATCGTGCACGCTGATCCTTCCCGCCAATACCCGCGCTGCCATCTCGTTCGCTGACGGCAGATTCGCGACGACTTCCTCTTGGCGCCGTTGGCGCTCACGGAATCGCTCCGCCGCCTCTCCCGTGACGTGAATCAGAGCGATGTTGAAACTGCGGTGGCTGGTATCGTCCACCGGGACGCGCCAGGCAAACGCTTCGCGCCAACCTTCCCGCGCGCTCTCCGGCGAGCCTTTGATGTAGAGGATGTTGGGCATGAGGTAGTGATTGATGCGCGCCTTGCCGTCCTTACGCGTCCCGTACATGGCGATGCCATAGTCGGTTTCCTCTGCGGTGATGGTCGGGATATCCCAGTTGAGGCCGAACTTGGTGAAGCCCGATTTAGCGTGGGTGAACGGCACATGCACTTGATCGATGCCATTCTCCAGCGTGCCGAAATAATTGCAGTGGCGAATGTAACTGCCGACATCGATCTCGCCTTCTGCTTTCAACTCGGGATAGTCAGGAAACGGCGGCGCGGCGCCTTCGCCGAAGTAGGCAAAGATCAGCCCGAGAAATTCATGGGTCGGACAACTGCGTATAGTTACCTTCTTGGCGAAGCTCTCGTCCTCCGCCGGCTGCTCGACACATTGTCCGGTGCCGTCATATTTCCAGCCATGGTAAAAGCAGCGAATACATTCCTGCTCGACCCAGCCCACCGACAGTTGCGTGCCGCGATGGGCGCAGCGAAAATCCACCACATACGCCGCCCCGCTGGCGCCGCGATAAAGCGTAAAATCCTCGCCCATGATGCGAATCGGCACGGCACAGCCGGTTTGCAATTGCGCCGACACGAACACCGGCTGCCAAAAGCGCCGCAAATATTTTCCCGCCACAGTGCTCGGCCCGGTGTGGACGAAATCCATTTCGGCGACAATTTCGCTGTCCAGCTGTCATGTTCATCACCCTGTGCTCGGATTCGGATGACCTCCCGCAAAGGCGCAAAGTCTCGGAGTTTGACGTGCGTCATCTCCTTTGACGCCTTTGCGTCTTAGCGGGAAATATTTCGATTTCTTCCTTTGTGTTCTTTGCGTTCTTTGCGGCTAATATCCTTCCGAATCACGCCGATCCCGCCACCTGCTGCTGCTTGCGCGCGTAGATCCAAAAGCTCGTCACCACCGGCGACATCACCACGATCATCATGATCGCGATCGCCGCCGCATCACCCAGCCCACCGCCATGCCACTGTCCCCAGATGTAGGTCGACAGCACCTGGCTCTTGGGCGATGACAGAAATACCGCCATGGTCAGCTCGCGGTACGCCGACAGCGAGGTCCAGATCCAGGTGTAAACCAGCCCCGGCTTGATCAGCGGCACGATGATTCTGGCGAGAATCTTGAACGACGACACGCCGCCGACTTGTGCCGCTTCTTCCAACTCGCGATGCACTTGGATCATGCTGTTGTTCAACACCCGGGTGCCGAAACTGATCCAGCAGACGATATAGACCACCATGATGACAAAGATAGTTCCGTACAGCGGCACGACGTTGGACACCAGCAATGCCAAGTAGGCGATCGCCAGAGCAAAGAGCAGGTTGGGCACCGGATGCGGTAGAAACGCGACGGCGTCCAAGGCCACCCGCCAGCGAAATTTCGAGCGCGTGACGATCCACGAAACCGCCGCGCAGATCAGCACGATCAAAGTCGGCACCGCGACCATCAAGAGAATAGTGTTCAATGCCGCATCCAAGATCGCCCTGTCGAAGGCCGCCGCGCTGTAGCGCTCGAAAGTGAGCGACGACAGCGCTTGCCAAGACGGCGCTTGCACGTAGGGCAAGAGCGACACCCAGAAGATCGCCAACAGCGGCAGGACAAACGCCAAAGTGAAATAAAGTCCCAAGAGTGCCCACGCCGACCAGCGCCAGCGGCCCAACTCCACCGGCCGCGGCTGATAGGCCTTGCCGGAAATGATTTGATACTTGTGGCTCTGCTTGAGGGCGATGAAATACGGGATCATCATGATCAGCGACAACCCGACCATGATCGTGCCGTAGGCGCCGCTCAACCCGTAGCGCGGCAAGCCTTCGTTGGGATTGATCATGAAGTAGATCGCCGTGCTGAAGGTAAAAATATTATTGGCCATGCCGATCACGCCCGGCACGTCGAAGGCGGCGATCGCCACGGTGAACATCCAGATCACCGCCGAGAACAGCGCCGGCCAGATCAGCGGCAGCTCGATGCGCACCAGTGTGCGCCATTGGCTGACACCATGGACGCTCGCCGCCTCGACCAACGACGGGTTCATGCTCTTGAGCGCGGCGGAAATCATCACGTAAGCCAGCGGCGTCAGGGTCAGTCCTTGCACCCAGCCGATGCCGGTCAAGGTCGCGATGTTGAGCGGTGCGGTGCTGAGACCGAACAGCTGCATGAGAAATATATTGATCACGCCGATGCGCGGGTGAAGCAAAAATACCCAGCCCATGGCTTTGAGAAAGGTCGGAAACAGAATGCCGATACTGAGCAGACTCATCGCCAGCGCTTTGTACGGCATGTCGGTGCGCTCGACCAGCCAGGCGAAGATAAATCCCAACGGCACCGCCACGGCAATCGTCACGGCGGAAAAATACAAAGTCGTCCACATCACCTTGTAGGTGTACGGGTCGGCGAGGATCGTCACATAGTTCTTAAGCGAATAGTCCGATGGCTGCCCCGGCACGCCGGTGCGCAGACTCATCCAGATGATCATGCCGAGCAGGACCAGAATGGAAATCGCCGCGACGCCGGCGACCGCCACCAGCGACAACTGCGACCAATTGATATTCGAGCCGCGCGGCTCGGGCATGATGACTTGAGTGGACATGGAGACTCTAATCTTTCGCTGGTTCTTCGGCTCAGGAAATTATTCCGTCATTCCGATGAAGACCGGAAGCTAGATTTCGAGACCGGATGGATACCGGTGTGCGCCGGTATGACGGATTAACGACCTCAGCGACAAGCCAAGGGATTTTGTTGCGTCGACTCGCAGTCGCCTTGCTCTTTTCCGTTTTTCCCGCGAAAACGGAATCCAGTTTAATTTCGAATCACTTCAACAATATTCTCGTCAGCTCTTCTTCGAGACCGGCATCTTCCTTTTGAAATACTTCGTTCAATTCCTTGGGATCTTGCATCTTGATTTTGTTGTCCTTGACGTATTTCGTCATCAAAGTGCCGTCGACCAAATGTGAACTGCGGTAATCCTGTTTCTCCAACACGCTCTGTGCTTCGCGGGTGCTCATGAACGCGGCGAACAGTTTAGCCATATTCGGATGAACTGAATTCTTCGGCACACCTAGCTGATAATAGGAACAGCTCGCCGGTGACGATCCCGGCAAGCCGACCAGCGGCGCGCCTTTGGGTTGCCACTTCCACATCGCCTCGAGGGGGCCGCCGGTGCTCGCCATGATCGGGAATTCGCCGCTGACAATGCGCTCTTCTTCGCCCTGGCGCAGGCGGCCGCCGATGAGCGGCGCGAGTTTACGCGCGAAGTTGAGAACTTTTTCTTTGCCCCACATCGGCGATACCCGGATCAACCAATGAATATACGCCGGCACCGCCATCTTACCGGCCCAGGTTGGCGATAGCGCCGGATCGATCAGATCGTCATAACTCTTCGGCGCTTTGTCTTTGGGAATGGCGTTGGAGTTGTAGATGATGCCGTGAAACGAGGAGTAAACCAGCACCGACTCTTGGGGAAAAATCTCCATCGCTTTGGTCACCCATGGAAAAGTCCCGGACCAATTGACCCGTTCCAGCGCCTTCTCCTGGTGCATGGTGACGTAGGTGCCGTCCGAGCCGAGATAAATATCCGTGGACGCCTTGGTACCGGCCTTTTGCTCGGTGATGATCCGCGCGGCCATCTGCGGAAAGCTCGGCCCGCCACTCAAGTTCAACTTTGCCTTAAAGCCAAAACGTTTGGCGAACAGCGCTTCGAGCTCGGCAAAACCCTTTTTGCCGCCGAACGTCGACGCGCTCGCCACCAGGGTGAGTTCGCCTTCTTTTTTCGCCTCGGCGACGATCTGTTCGAGTTTCTGCGCCTGCGCGAGCTGTGGCAAAAGTACCAATACAGCAAGTATGAGTTTCAGCACTGCGATTACTCCTTTTAAGTTATAACGATGCGAGGTCGAGGATAGAGGATGGAAAATCGCGAAAGAATCGGATAGCCATCCTCGATCCTCCCTCATCGATCCTCGACCGCAATTTCAAGACAACGCCTCCACCGCATCGCGACTGGCGTCGAAGGTAATCTGACCGTCGGCGCTACGCATCACACCGAAGGGATCTTTGCCCTGGGCTACCGCGTCAATCGAGTCGCGGATCATCTTACGCAGCATGAGAATCCCCTGGTCGGAGCTCGCCAGATGCTCCTTGGTGCGGTCGGCGATCACGCCTTGAGTTTCCTGCGCCACCCGATCCTGCTCGTGATTTGGCAGATTCCACCAACCGTCTTGCACCCGCGTGTACACACCCGGCTCGCTCTTGCAAAAGCCTTCGACATGCAGCGGCTCGGGCCGCGTCGGCTGGCCGTCTTTGTGCGGGTAGAAGTCGATATAGAAAGTATTGGTCGTGTAGTCGTCCTTGGGCACGCGAAAGCGGATCACCTGACGCGGCAGCTCGTCAATGCGCGCCGCGGAATGGCGGATATGGGAGGGAAAAATGAAATGCGATATGCGCGGCTTCGCCACGCCGTCAACCAGAGTGGTCTCTTTGATGCCGAATGGCGTCGGCTCCCATTTGATCGTCGGCCGCTTCATCGCCATGTTGGGATAGCCGGCGGCATGGAGCGCGATGGAGTGCGTACCGTCGGCG
The DNA here is from genome assembly GCA_963760795.1 of uncultured delta proteobacterium. Lineage (GTDB taxonomy): Bacteria > Desulfobacterota > Binatia > UBA9968 > UBA9968 > DP-20. Next base: position 12,984 of record CAVXEP010000011.1, on the reverse strand, counting down.
GAATTCTCCGCCCGTTGCAGCCAATTGCAAAACTCCTCGCCGCCGCCGACCACTCGGCAGCCATCGTCGCGCAATAGCAAATCATAGGGCGGCAAGAGCGGTGCCGGCTCTGGGCCGATATAGGCGAAGATCAAGCCGCCGGCATCCTGCGCATGAAAAGCCGGATGCTTGACCCGCTCTTTGAAAGTGCTGTCGGCCGGCTCCGCCGGTTGGTCCAGGCAATTGCCGCGCGCATCCCACAGCCAGCCATGATAGCAGCAGCGAATGCCGTGCTCTTCGACCCGGCCGTACTCCAACGACGTGCCGCGATGGGAACAGTGCAACGCCACCAATCCCAACTTGCCGCCGCCGTCGCGAAACAGCACAAAGTCTTCGCCCAGCAACGTCACCTTGGTTGGCGCCGCTTTAGCTTGCACTTGATCGGTAAACGCCACCGGCCACCAGTAACGCCGCAGCATCTCCCCGGCGGGCTTACCGGGACCGACGCGGGTCATGAGTTCGTTTTCTTCTTGAGTCAACATAATCAGCTCTCCGTTGATGGATGCACTCAATGGAGTAATGGAGTACTGGAGAGTTGGGAATCCGAGACCCATCACTCCACGACTCAACTACTCCAACCCTCTCTTCTACTGTTTCAGCATCTTCGTCAGTTCTTCTTTGAACTCCAGACCGCTATCCTCGCCTTGCAGATAGAAGTTGATCGAATCCTTGGCTTCCTGCAACTTGATCTTATTTTGCTTCAAATAGTTCGACATCATCGTGCCCTCGACCAGGTGCGACGTGCGGAAATCATTTTTTTCGAGAATGGCTTGGGCTTCTTTCGAGGCCATAAAACCGACGAAGAGCTTGGCCAAATTCGGATGGACGGAATTTTTCGGCACCGCCAGTTGAAAATAGGACGGCAGCACCGGCGTCGAACCCATCACCGCCACCAGCGGCGCGCCCTTGGCTTGCCACTGCCACATCTGTTCCGTTGCCCCGCCCATGTTCGCGGCGATGGGGAATTCGCCACTAACGACACGTTCCTCTTCGCTATAGCGCAGCCGGCCGCCACTGAGAGCGACGAGCTTCTTGGTGAAGTTCTTGACCTTGTCTTCGCTCCAGATCATCGACAGCTCGACGAGCCAAGATACATAGGGCGGGATCGCCATCTTACCCGCCCAGGCCGGGCTCAGCTTCGGATCCACCAGGTCTTCGTAGGTTTTCGGCGCTTTATCCTTCGGGATCAATTTTGAGTTGTAAATCATGCCGCGCAGCGAAGTAAAAATCAGCACGCCCTCATTGGGAAAAATCTCCATCGGCTTGGTGATCCACGGAAAGATCCCGGAATAATTTACCTGCTCCAACACCTTCTCTTTGTGCAACAGCGACACATGCGACTGCGAGCCATGATAAATATCACTGGAGGCCTTGCTGCCGTTTTTCAATTCGGTGATCACCCGCGCCGCCATCGAATTCATCTCCGGCCCCGCGGCAAAACGGATCTTCATATTGAGACCAAAGCGTTTGTTGAACGCCGCCTCAAGGATATTCAAAGTCTTCTGCCCGCCAAAAGTCTGCGCCCCGGCAATAAAGGTCAGCTCCGGCTCCTTCTTAGCCCCCGCAATCAACTGCTCCAAAGTCTCCGCGGCGACTGTCGAATGAAGCGAAACCACCACCAGCGACCAGGCGACAACCTTGGCATAGAACTTTCATCGCACTCTCCGATCCGAAAACCTTGAACTTTTGAACCCTTGAACCTTGAACGAATCCGGTCTCCCCAAACGATTTGAACGGCTTGAACATTTGAACGATTTGAACTCCTAAATCAGTCCAACATCTCTTCCCGCGGCTCCAACCGGATCAACTCATTCTTCACCGGATCGCGCACGACCCCGAGAGGATCGCGCCCCTGCTTGATCGCCTCGATGCCGTCCTTATAGATCTTTCGTAGCAGAATAACACCCTTGTCGGTGGTGACCAGATGTTCCGTGGTACGGTCGAAGATCACGCCTTGGCTCTCCTGCGCCGCGCGGTCCTGATCTTCGCGGGCGAGCCAGCCGATCTCATCGTCCCAGCGATATTTACCAAATACGGTATCCTGCACACCTTCCGCCGAGCGGTCTTTCATCAGCTTCGAAGTGATCTTGCCGTCGACCATATTGGCGAACTCGACGGTGTAATGGACTGTGCTGGTATCGTCGATCGGCACGCGCCAGCGCATCACTTCGCAGGAACTGCTCGCGGTGTGCTCGGTCGGATGACCCTCCTCGACGTTACCAGTCTTGTTAATCGTCGGCATGACGAAGAAGTTTACATGCGCCCAGTTTTTGCCGGCGACACGCCGCGTGTAAGTATTGAGCACGCCATGGTCGAAGATTTGCGGGTTGATCTCGCCGTCTTCCCAAGTCGGCGTTGTGAAGCCGCGGTGGAGCCACTTCAAATGGTTTTGATCGACCGAGTTTTCGATCATTTGAAAATAATTGCAGTTGACGATGCGCGCGCGCATCGCCCGCTGGCCATCCTGGCGCGCCACAACGTCATAGCGTGGCAACAACGGCGCCGGCTCCGGCCCCATGTAGACGAACAAGACACCGCCGAGTTCTTGAACCTTGTAAGACGGCTGACGCACGCGCTCTTTGAACGTGCTCCCCGGCCCCTCCCCCGGCGTTTCCAAAACTTTGCCGTCGACATCGTAAAGCCAGCCATGATAGCAGCAACGCAGCCCGCCGCTCTCGATATGGCCGAATTCAAGCGAAGTGCCGCGGTGCATGCAGCGCAACGCCAGCACGCCGAACTTGCCGTTTTCGTCGCGGAACAAGACGACATCTTCGCCAAGAATTCTTTTTCGCTTGGGCTTGTCTTGCAGCTCGTTGGCAAACCCAATCGGCTGCCAATACCGCCGCAACAGCTCCCCGGCAGGCTTGCCCGGCCCGACCTGCGTCAACATGTCGTTTTCTTCTTTGCTCAGTGCCATAACGTCGTCCTTGTCCCAACGAAACCTATTATAGGTGTAAACACGAATATCCGAGTCGCGCCGAGGGTGTCAAGCAAAGCGGGCCGTCATCGCTCGCCGAACTCAGTGGTTCAACGTCAATCCTCGTCGGAGTTTATCCTGAGTGCAGCCGAAGAATTCGCGATGCAAGTCGATCTGTGCTGTCAGCCCGGGCGGATCTGCGAGGAATCTTTCTGAAGTGATGAGTTCGGTTTGGTATTGGATCGAACCACTACCGGCAGCGATGCTGATCTCCGCTTCACGTAACGAACGGATCAGACCGAAATTTTGCAACCATCCCCCGTTTCCATGTTGAGATCTCGGAATGCGCCGCCGTGCTTCATAGCGGGCTGATTTCTCAATGCACCGGCCCACGAGCGGGTTTGTCGGGAACAGAGATTGACAAGGGCTTCTCAATGACGGATATTGCAGCCGATTTGATTTTCTCAAAATGGACGGTGGCCAAATACGTTGCCGGGAGCTGGGTGGCTGACCAGCGGCACCGACGCAGTGGCGCGGCCACCACGGCGCTTGTTCCCGAAGCGGCGGCTAACTGCAGCTTGGACCTGCCGGTGCTGCCGCGCCACCGCTCAAGCCGGCGTTGAACATTCACCACGATGTTGGTCTCGGTCCAATCGTACCGGCAGCGGCAATTTGGAAACTAGGAGGGACAATGAGCGTTAATGGAGGTCTCAACATTGGATTCGATTTCAACGAGTGGCATTTACAGCCTTGAGCATGCTCGTGGCGACCATCGGTCAGGCCCAAATATCTGTGCAGCCGTCGAGTTCACGTAGAGTCATGCTCTATGCCAGTGTGGGGCCCGACATGGTCTGGTACGACGTGGATGAGGAGCATGCGACGCTGTTTAGACAAGGTTCGGTAACGCTTCCGGCGAATGTGCAAGAGGCGTGGCCTCATCCTTCGAGACAATATCTCTATGTGGCATGGAGCAACGGTGGTCCTAGTTTTAACACGCCTTCTGGCGCTGGTCCTGGATTGATCGGCAGTCAACATGGCGTGACCACCTTCCGCATCAATCCCGCATCAGGGGCGCTGCAGCCTCATGGCCAGTGGGTATCGCTGCGATCGCGTCCAATTCACGTGACTACCGACATCCCGGGCGCACATCTGCTCGTCGCGTACAACAATCCGAGCGGGGTGACCGTGCATCGGATCCAGCCAGACGGAACCGTCGGTTCGGAGGTCAAGCCACCGACAATGCTAGATGCCGGCATCTACGCGCATCAGGTGCGGGTGGATCCATCGAATAAGAGCGTGATTCTCGTGACGCGGGGAAATGGCCCCACTGGCGTCAGACCGGAAGACCCGGGTGCCCTGAAGATATTCAGCTACGACGACGGATTGCTAGCGACCCGGGCGTCCATTGCTCCGGGTGGAGGTCTTGGTTTCCAACCGCGGCACCTTGATTTTCACACATCCGGGCCTTGGGTCTTCGTGTCACTGGAGCGGCAAAACAAGCTCCAAGTCTACAAGAAATTGACCGATGAAACACTGACCAGCGAGCCGTTGTTTACAAAAGACACGCTGACTGCTCCAAACAGAGTCCGACCCGGACAAGCTGGGGGCACCATTCACATGCACCCTAGCGGCAGGTTCGTCTACGTCGCCAATCGCGCCAGCGGAACAACGGAGTTCGAAGGCACGTCCGTTTTCGCCGGAGGAGAAAACTCCATTGCCGTGTACCAGATCAATCAGGACACCGGGGAGCCGACGCTGATTCAAAACATCGATACTCGAGGAATGCACGCGCGCACCTTCGCCATCGACTCAAGCGGCCTCATCCTAGTTGCGGCCAATCAGATGTCGCTTTCCGTACGTGACGGAAACAACGTACGCATTGTGCCCGCTGGCTTGGCCGTTTTTTGGATCCGCGCTGACGGCACGCTTAACTTTGTGCGCAAGTACGACGTCGAATTGGGGCCTGGCAGAAACCTCTTCTGGATGGGACTTGTTTCGCTTCCCTGATGCAGCATTTTCGTGGACGCGAACTGCTGAGTGGACCTCTACATGGTGTCGCCGACGATCACCCGGTTGTGGGCGAAGCAGGCACCGGAGCTCAAGGACGTGCCGGGCTTCGCGGAGCACTTCATGCCGCATGGCCGCGCGCCCGGGATGGGAGAAAAGTTCGTTGCACCCGCGCACGCGAAAACGCTGCGGCGCATCGCGAACCGCTCCACCGGCACCACGGCAGCACGCCGCTTGCCGTTGTGTTCGATAATGAATTGGTCGTTGCGAAGCGCGACACGACTCAGGATAGCGCCGAGTCGCTGGCGAATTTGAAGTATCGAAATTTTCTCAGTCATAGTAACAACAATCATAAGTGTTAACGTTCGACCGGACAAACCCAACAAAATCAATTTGCACCAATCGGAACTGTCGAACACCGCGTAAGCGCCGCTCAGTTCCAAGTTGAATTTAGCCCTACCCTGTGCAAATCTTTGATTCCTCATGGCCGACCCAACCGCGACTTTATTGCGCGAACTCCCCTCCATCGATCGCCTGCTTAATCATGCGCGCTGCGCCACGCTACTCACCCGCTACAACCGCGATTACGTGACGCAAAAGTGCCGCGCGGCTTTGGATCAGCTGCGGGCAAATATCCGCCAAGGTAAAACCCAACTCCTGAATGATGACGCAATCCTCGATCAAGTCGAGGTGCAGATCGAATTGGAAAGCCGCCCCGGCCATATGCGCGTCGTCAACGCCACCGGGACGATTCTTCACACGAACTTGGGCCGCGCACTGCTGTCCCAAGCGGCCATCGATGCGATGGTGGCGGTGGCTGGCAAGCCGATCAATCTGGAATACGATCTCGCCGCCGGCAAACGCGGCAAACGCGAAGAGACATTGGAGCAACTGTTGGTCGATCTCACCGGCGCCGAAGCGGCCACCGTGGTGAACAACAATGCCGCCGCAGTCCTCTTGGGGCTAAATTCGTTGGCCCAGGGAAAAGAAGTGATCGTCTCGCGCGGCGAGCTGATCGAGATCGGCGGGGCATTTAGAATTCCCGAGATCATGGCCAAGAGCGGCGCGATTCTGCGCGAAGTCGGCGCGACCAATCGCACCCATCCGGCGGATTACGAAAACGCCATCAACGAAAACACCGCCCTGCTGCTCAAAGTCCACACCAGCAACTACAAAGTCGTCGGCTTCACCGCCGAAGTGACTTTGGAACAAATGGTCGCCATCGGCAAAAAACATAACCTGCCGGTGATGGAAGATCTCGGCAGCGGCGCGTTGATCGACTTGAGCCTGTACGGCCTGTCGAAAGAGCCGCTGGTCGGCGAAAGAATCGCCGCCGGCGCCGACGTCGTGACCTTCAGCGGCGACAAGATCCTCGGCGGACCGCAAGCCGGCTTGATGGTCGGCAAAAAAGAACTGATCGGTAGGATGAACAAGAACCATCTGCAACGCGCCCTGCGCTGCGGCAAGCTGACGCTCGCCGCCCTCGAAGCAACCCTGCGCCGCTACCGCCAGTCGCCCAACATCGTCGACGAAATCCCAACGCTGCGCGCCTTCACCCGCTCCGTAGACGAAGTCCGCGCCATGGGCCAGTTAGTTGTGCCGAAGCTAGAAACCGCCCTCGGCAAGGGCTATCAATTGTCGCTCCAAGACTCGACATCGCAAATCGGCAGCGGCGCGTTACCGACGGAAGAACTACCGACGGTCGTCATCACCGTCGCGCACCCGAAACGCAGCGCCAACGCCATCGCCAAACAATTTAGACAAGCCGATCCACCAATCATCGGCCGCATCCAGGACGACAAATTCCTCCTAGACCTAAGAACCATCTTCGACGCCGAAGACCTCGTCCCGAATTCCGCTCCGAATAATTTGGACTGTCCCAACGTTTGAAAACACATAGGGTTTAACAGCCTAAAGACAATAGAGTTTATGACCCATCGGCGATTTATCGATTTCAATTCGGAATTCATTGAAACTCAGGGTTCCCCACCTTTGTGCAAGGAGCCTAGCGATGAATTCTGGCAAAACGATTTTCGCTCAACTGATGGACTTTATACCCTCCGCTTACCAGTTTCGCTGTTGCGTGGAACGTTATCACGGCCACTACAAGGTCAAAAGTTTTTCCTGTTGGGATCAGTTTCTAACCTTGGCCTTTGCCCAACTTACCTATCGCGAGAGTCTCAGAGACATCGAAGCCTGTCTGCGAGCTGCGCCGCAAAAGCTCTACCACCTGGGGATTCGCAGCACGGTCTCGCGCAACACCTTGGCCAACGCCAATCAGATTCGCGACTGGCGCATCTACGCCGACTTCGCTCAAACCCTGATCCAGCAGGCGCGCATCCTCTATCGGGACGAGCCCTTCGGTCTGGAACTCGCCCACACCGTGTATGCGCTGGATGCCACCACTATCGATCTGTGTCTGTCGCTTTTTCCCTGGGCTCAGTTCCGCCGACACAAGTCCGCGGTCAAGCTCCACACTCTGCTCGATCTGCGTGGCAGTATTCCCACCGTGGTGATCGTTACCGGTGGACAGATCCACGAGGTCAACATCCTCGATCAGTTGCTCTGGGAGGCTGGAGCCATTTACCTGATGGACCGCGGCTATCTCGATTTCCGCAGACTCTACCACATGCATCAGTCGGGGGCCTTCTTTGTGACCCGCGCCAAGAAACGCTTCGACTGTCGACGTCTGTACTCCCGCACCGTCGACAAACAGACCGGCTTGCAGTGCGATCAGATCGTGGTGCTCAACAATCCGGTTCCCAAGCGTGGCTATCCCGAACGACTGCGCCGAGTGCGGTACTTCGATGGGGCGAGCCAACGACGTTTTGTGTTTCTCACCAACAACTTCCTCTTGCCCGCTTTGACCATCACCCAGCTCTATCAGTGTCGTTGGCAGGTCGAACTGTTCTTTCGCTGGATCAAGCAACACCTGCGGATCAAGGCTTTCTATGGCACATCGCAGAATGCGGTCAGAACCCAAATCTGGATCGCCATCGCGGTCTACGTGCTGGTTGCGATCGTCAAGAAACGTCTGAATCTGGAGCGCAGTCTGCATTCGATTCTACAGATTTTGAGCGTGTCGCTTTTCGAGAAAATGTCGATTCACCAGGCGCTTTCCCAACCTATATTAAATTTGTAATTTGAAATCTCCCCCATGCCCTACATCATCGGCACCGCCGGCCACATCGACCACGGTAAGACCAGCCTGATCAAAGCCCTTACCGGCACTGACACCGACCGGTTAAAGGAAGAAAAAGAACGCGGCATATCCATCGATTTAGGCTTTGCCCATCTCGATCTGCCGGATGGGACTTCGGCGGGCGTCGTTGACGTGCCGGGTCATGAGCGTTTCATCAAAAACATGCTCGCCGGCGCCCATGGCATCGATCTGGTTCTATTCACCGTCGCCGCCGACGACGGCGTCATGCCGCAGACCGAAGAGCACCTCGACATCGTTCATTTACTCGGTATCAAGATGGCGATCTTCGTCATCACCAAGGCCGATCTCGCGCCTGCTCGAATTGCCGATGTCGAAGAAGAGATCGACATCCTGACCCTTGGCACGCTGCTCGAAAACTCGCCCAAGATCGCGGTTTCATCAGTAACTGGCCAAGGCCTCGATGAACTAAAGCAACTGATTTCCACAACACTGAAATCCGCCAATCACGCCGCCCCATCCGGCTACTTTCGTCTGCCGGTGGACCGGGCTTTTGTCTTGCAAGGCCATGGCGTCGTCGTCACCGGCACGTCGCTCTCCGGCGAGATCAAAGTGGGCGAGCAAGTGCGCTGCCTGCCGGGCGACAACCTGTTTCGGGTGCGCAGCCTGCAAGTGCACGGCCAATCCGTCGAACGCGCTGGTTGGGGCCAGCGGGTGGCGATGAATTTAACCGGGCCGGAGCGCGCGTCAATTGAACGCGGCCAGGTCATCTGCCATGAAAAACTGGCGATCACCTCACAACGCTTCGACGCTTTTTTGGAAGTCCGTCCCGCCGCGGCGAAGGGCATCAAGAATCATCAACGCCTGCGCATCCACATGGGCGCGGCGGAGCGTCTTGGCAAGGTCGTTCTGCTCGGCGACAAGGTTAAAGCCGAGCCGAAGGAGTCGGTCTATTGCCAGATCACTTTGGAGGAACCGCTACTGGTTTTGCGCGGCGACCGCTTCGTCGCCCGCGACGAAACCGCCCAGCGCACCCTCGGCGGCGGCACGATCATCCACCCCTGGTCCGCACGGCACAAACGCGGCGAAGCGAACCTGCTGGAACGGCTCAAAGCGCTCCACACCGGCGACTTCGGACAATTGATGGAAAACTTCTTGAACGAAAGTAGCGACTTTGCGCTGCCCATCGACGCCATTCATCAGTTCCTGAACTTGCGGGAACCGGAGGCGCGGCAAAAAGTCGACGCATTGAAATCCCTGCGCGCGCTCAATGCCGAGGGCGAAAAGGTCTACACGACGGACTTGAAATGTAACCGGCTGAAGGAGCGAATGCTCAAGACGCTCAAAGAATTCCACGCCGCCCACCCGTTGGTCCCCGGTATGGACATGGAGGAGCTGCGCGGCAAGCTCGGCTACCGACTTTCGCCGAAAATCTTTCGCGTCGTGGTCGACCTGTTTATCGCCGAGAAACTCATCGCCAAGGAAGAAAACCTCCTGCGCCTGGCGAGCCACCGCGTCGAGCTCGGCGGCCAGGAAAAAATCTTGATGGACAAGATCAAGAAAATTCTCGGCGAACAGCCTCTGGCACCGCCCGACCTGAAGGAAGTCGAAAAACAAGCCGGCGTGCCGCGAAATCGTTTGAGCGAAGTCATCCACCTACTCGAACGAGAAGGCTCGGTGGTGCACATCACCGCCGACATGTATTTCCTCGCTTCGAGCATTGAACAACTGCGTGGGACCCTGGTGCAATTCTTAACCGAGAAAGGCGAGATGAACGCCGCGGCGTTTCGTGATCTGATCGGTTCCAGCCGCAAGTATACGATTCCGTTGCTGGAATACTTCGACCGCATTGGGTTGACGATTCGCATCGGCGACATCCGCAAACTTAAAGTCCCTCTCGCCGCGCCGAAAACTCCGTCACATTGAATTCGCCGGACGGACGATCTAAAGTTATGCACTATGATGCTAGGGAAAAAGAATGCCGTGCGCTTGACGCAATCGGTCAAAAGCCGCGGGTTGAGCTGCAAAGCTCGGTCCGGGCGACCTTGCGCAAGTATTACACGGCTTACCGAAGTTCAACGATCCGAACATGCTGGTCGGTACGGAAACCTCCGACGACGCCGGGGTGTATCGTTTAGGCCCTGATCTGGCGATCGTCAACACCGTGGACTTTTTTACTCCCATCGTTGACGACCCTTATTTGTTCGGACAAATTTCTGCGACCAATTCGCTGAGCGATGTCTACGCCATGGGCGGCGAGCCCAAGACCTGCCTGAACATCGTCTGCTTCCCCAAGGGGAAGATGGACATCTCGATCCTGGGCGAGATTTTGAAAGGCGGCGCCGACAAAGTCAAAGAGACCGGCGCGGTGATCATCGGCGGCCATAGCATCATCGACGACGAGATCAAGTACGGCATGGCCGTCACCGGCGTCATCCACCCGGATAAGATATTCCGCAACGTCGGCGTCCAGGTCGGGGATGTGTTAATCCTGACCAAGCCGCTCGGCACCGGCATCATCACCACCGCCCTCAAGCGCGGCAAGGCATCGGCCGAAAGCGTCGCGGAAGCAGTAACTTCGATGACCGCCCTCAACGCCAACGCCTCCTATGTCGCACGCAAACATAAGGTCCACGCGGTTTCCGATGTCACCGGCTTCGGCGTCCTGGGCCACGCCCAAGAGATGGCCAGCGGCAGCGGCGTCACGTTGATACTAGAATCGGCGAAACTGCCGCTGCTCAAGGGTGCGGTGCGGCTCGCCGAAAAGGGCTATATAACTGGCGGCTGTAAACGCAATAAAGATTATCTCGACGACAAGATGGTCATCGAGAAAAATGTCAGCGAAGGTTTGGCCGAAGTCGCCCTCGACCCGCAAACCTCCGGCGGCTTGCTCATCGCCATCGGCAAGCAACACGCCGCCAAACTCGTCGACGACCTGCACGCCGCCGGTGTCACGGCCGCCTGCGCCATCGGTTACGCCACGTCGCAGCAGAAGCCCTGGGTGCGCTTGGTTTGATAGCTGGGAAAGCGTTCAATTCGCGTTCGGTCATTGCCGCACGCTCAGCGACACTGTAACCGCGGAAAGCTTATCGAACCAGAAAATTCACCAAGCATCTGGTAAACTGCGAAACCCATCATGTTTGCGCCCGACGCCCTCACCCGCCTCGCACGGCTTTATAACATCCAGTCCAGTTATCGTGACGGCCTCGGACAGCTGCGCCAAGCGTCAACGGATGCGATCCTCCAGATATTGCGGGCGCTCGGCGCGCCGCTACAACGATTTGACGATGCCGACGATGCCTGGCGCCAGCGCCGCCAAGCATTGTGGCAACGCGTCATCGAGCCAGTGATCGTGGTTTGGCAAAACCAACCGCCTACACTCAAAATTCGCGTTCTCACGCAACTCGCAGAAACCCGGATAAGTTATCGAATTCTTCTGGACAGCGGCGCGACACTCGAAGGCAACCTGCGAGAAGATCCCGCCACCAAGTCCGTCGCGCGCGAAGTCGAAGGGTCACGCTATGTCACGCGACGCCTGATTGGCCCAGCGCAACTCCCGCTTGGCTACCACCGGCTGTATTTGCGCATCGGCGAGGTAGAAGCCGATAGTTATCTGTTTTGCGCCCCGCCCCAAGCGTACAATCCGATCGAAACTAAGAAGCGCTGGGGACTCTTCTGTCCGCTCTACGCGCTCCATTCCGAACAAGGCTGGGGTGTCGGTAATTTTTCCGATCTCAGCCGGCTGGTCGAATTCACCGCCGGCCTCGGCGGTCACGCCGTCGCCACTCTGCCCATGCTCGCGAACTTTTTGGACGAACCGTTCAATCCGAGTCCCTACGCCCCGGTGAGCCGGCTATTTTGGAATGAGTTCTATCTGGACATCGAGCGCATTGCCGAGCTGCAAGATTGCGCCGAAGCGAAGACTCTCCTAACAAACTCCGGCTTGATCAACGACTTGAATCATTGGCGCGCCGCGCCGCTGGTCCAGTATCGCGAAGTTATGGCGCGCAAACGAGAGATCCTAACCGCCTTGCTGCGCGCTTTACTGCAAAATTCGGCGCAGCGGCGCGACGATTTTGAAAATTTCGTCGCCAGCCATCCGGTAGCGCAAGACTACGCCGAGTTTCGCGCCAAAACTGAACGCGAACAGAAAATCTGGATTGACTGGCCCATGGACAGCCGTGCAGGCAAATTGCAGCGCGGCGACTTCGACGATTTCGCCAAGATCTATCATCTCTATGTCCAGTGGCAGTGCGCTGAACAAATCGCCGCGGTCAGCGCCAACGCGCGCCGCGGCGGCGCCGCGCTCTATCTAGACTTTCCACTCGGTGTCAACCGCGATGGCTACGATGTTTGGCGCGAGCGAAGCCTCTTCGCCCTCGGCATGAACGGCGGCGCGCCGCCGGATGAATTGTTTATCAGAGGGCAGAACTGGGGCTTTCCACCGCTCCATCCCGAAGCGAACCGCCAGCAAGGGTACCGTTACTACATCGATTGCCTGCGCCATCATATGGGTTCGGCCGGCATGCTGCGTATCGATCATGTGATGGGAATGCATCGCGTCTTTTGGGTGCCCGATGGTTTTAGCGCCACCGACGGCGTCTATGTGCACTATCGCGCGCCGGAGTTTTACGCGATTTTGAATTTCGAGTCGCACCGCCATCGAGTCCAGATCGTTGGTGAAAATCTCGGCACCGTTCCCGAAGCCGTCAACGCAGCCATGGCGCAGCGAAAATTCCTCGGCATGCATGTCGGCCAGTTCGGCGTCAACGCCGATCCCAACCACGCACTGGATGCGGTTCCCGCCAATGTCGTCGCGAGTCTCAACACCCACGACACCGCGACCTTCATGGGCTTCTGG
>CAVXEP010000010.1:0-126112 GCA_963760795.1 uncultured delta proteobacterium | reverse complement strand
CTTCGGCCTGTTCGGGATGGTTATGGTCTTTTCCGGATTTGCCGAGTCTTTCTCCGATTTTGGTTTTAGGTCGGCCCTAGTTGAGAAGCGGGATCTGGAAGACAGGCACGTTCATTCGGTTTTCTGGCTGACCTTAGGCCTCGGGAGCGTGTTGGCGGCGGTATTTGTGCTCTTGTCGCCCTTCGTCGCGGCTTTCTACGATGAGCCACTTCTTAAGCCGCTCTGCCGGTTATTGGCCGTTCAGTTTGTTTTCGCGTCCTTCGGCATTGTTCCTCGGGCGCTGCTTTTGAGGCGCATGGCATTTGGACAAATAGCAAAGCTAGAAATTGTCGTCACACTTCTATCCGGCGTTACGGCGGTGCTTCTTGCTCTGTCGGGATGGGGTGTCTGGAGTCTCGTGGCACACAATTTGGTCTCCGGGGGGGCCAAGGGTATCATGCTTTTGATTCTAAGCGGCTGGCGGCCCCGCTTTATCTTCCGATTCAAGGCGGTCGCGGAGTTGTTCTATTACAGCATCCATTTGACTGGTTTTGGTTTTGTTAACTACTGGGCTCGCAATGGCGACGATTTGCTGGTTGGAAAGTTGCTCGGAGCGGCAAACCTGGGAATTTACAGTCGCGCTTATGCGCTCATGCTGTTGCCCGTCTCGCAGATTATCAACGTCGTCACCGAAGTTATGTTTACCGCTCTCTCGGCGATCAAGGACGATAAACTGCGGGTGAAATACATCTATCTCAGGTCGATCAGCATCATCGCCCTGCTTTCGTTCCCGATCATGACGGGAATGTACGTGGTGGCTGAGCCGTTCATCTTATCGCTGTATGGCCCGCAGTGGGCTGCCGTGGTGCCGATTCTGCAAATTTTGTGCGTCGTCGGACTTCTGCAGTCGCTCAACGGCCCCACGGGCTGGATTTATACCTCCCAGGGGCGGACGGACTGGATGTTTTGGTGGGGCGTTTTCGGCAGCGGCACTTTGGTCCTGGGGATCGTTGTTGGCGCGTTGTTCGGTACGGTCAAGTCGATCGCGATTGGATATACGGCGGCGAACTTTTTAATCGTATACCCGTGCAACAAGATTCCGGGCAAACTGATCGGCATGAAATTTAAGGAAGTCGTGGAGGTTGTCGCCGCGCAGTTCTGTTGTTCCATCGTCATGGCCTTATGCGTTTGGGTGCTCGATCTGGCGCTGCCGTCAAATTGGTCCAATTGGGAGCGATTGTTCGTTGAGATTGCATGGGGGACGGTTGTCTATGTCATTTTGATTTTCTTTTTCAACATCGCCGCCTATCGGGACGTTCACCAGTTGGTCAGGGAGAGATGGGACTCTGGTACGACAGACGTACGGCAGTTGATACGCCGCATGCCGCTCAAAGGATCTTCCCGATGACCACCCTTGGCGGCCATGGTTGATGTCGCGGCGGTAATCGCTTGGGTGGCGCTCTCCGTCATCGTTTATGTTTACTTCGGTTACCCGGCAGTCCTCTGGACGCTGGCCAAATTTCGAATACGTGAAGTTCGGCGCCGCGACATCGAAATTCCGGTGACGCTGGTAATTTCGGCATTTAACGAGGAACGTGCGATCGGCAAAAAGCTCGAAAACAGCCTTGCGCTAGATTACCCAAAAGAAAAACTCGAGGTTATGGTAGTGTCGGATGCCTCCACGGACCAAACCGACACTATCGTTATGGGTTTCAGCGACCGTGGAATAGATATTCTGAGACTGCCTCAGCGTCAGGGTAAAACAGCCGGGCTAAACGCGGCTTTGCGCAGAGCTCAAGGTGATATCGTCGTATTCAGTGACGCCAACATTCTCTATCACCGCGATGCGATTCGCCGCCTGGTGCGGAATTTCGCTGACCCGCAAGTTGGCTGTGTCACTGGCGACTCGCGCTACGTCGACGCTGAGCCATCGGAAGCACACGGGCAAGAAAACGCCTATTGGGGTTATGAACGTTTCATCCGCTCGATGGAGAGCAGACTCGGCAGCACGGTGGGCGGGGACGGCGCGATATTTGCCATTCGCCGCGAGCTTTACACGCCATTGCCGGCGGAGACGATCAATGATCTCGTCGTGCCGTTGCAGATCGTCGCACGCGGTTACCGCGCGGTATTCGAGGCCGCGGCCGTTGGTATCGAACCCAGTGCGGGAAATTTCGGCGGTGAATTTCGCCGCAAACGGCGTATCGTCAATCGTAGCTGGCATGGGGTCATGAGTGTGCCCCAAGTCTTGAACCCGGCACGATTGGGCTGGTTCGCATGTCAAGTGTGGTCGCACAAGGTTTTGCGCTGGTTCGTGCTTCCACTGCTCGTGCTGGCAGCGGCTGGCTGTTTCATCGCGGCGCCGTTGGGTTGGCACTACCGGCTCGGCGCCTGGGGATTTGTTGCTAGTCTGATCTTCGCCGGAATCGGCGCTCTTGTCCCGGCGCGGTTTGGCAAAGTAGCTTGGCTGCTGCACGCGGCCTGGTATTTTTATTTAGTAAATCTAGCTGCTGTCTTGGGAATGGTAATGGCGCTCGCGGGACGGGTTGAGATGTTATGGACGCCCGAGCGCAGAATCGACGCTAAAGCGCAGTGACGCAATCGGGAATAATCCGAAGTAGGTTCAAAAGCTCGATACCTTCGTCGGTACGGCGTTCGTCTCTTGCCGTCAATGACGCGGTACGGTTCCGTCTCTACCAACCCTGTCATTTGAAGTTTTGGCTCCATGACTTTGGCGTCCGGTCTTCACTGCGGGAATTCAGCTGGTGCCGCATCACGGGCCCCGTCGATGCCGTATTGGAAGACATCACGGGCAAGTCGTTGCGATCTGCGTGGTCTAGACCATGTGTGGAATTGTAGGACTCCACCGGTGGCCCGGTAGGTCCGAGGCCGTCGCGGCGTGTCTCGAAGAAATGTGCCGGACGATCATTCATCGCGGTCCCGATGATCAGGGAACTTTCATCGATGAGCACATTGCCCTCGGCATGCGCCGCCTGAGCATCATCGACGTGGCCGGTGGGCACCAGCCGATCGAGAACGAAGACGGCACTATCAAGATCGTGTTCAACGGCGAGATTTACAACTACCGTTCGCTGCGCGCCGATCTCGAAACCGCCGGCCATCGGTTCCGCACGCGCACCGATACCGAGACCATCGTTCACGCTTACGAAGAGTACGGCGTCGATTGCGTCAACCGTCTCAACGGAATTTTTGCTTTCGCCTTGTGGGACGCGCCGGCGCGTCGATTGTTCCTCGCGCGCGACCGGATCGGTGTCAAGCCGCTCTACTACAGCCAGACAACCAACGGGCTCGCCTTCGCCTCGGAGATCAAGGCTCTGCTGGCGCTGCCGGAAATCGCTCCCGTGCTCGACGTACAGGCGACGGCGCAATTCTTTCGTCTCGGCTTCGTGCCGCCGCCACGCACGCTTTTTCGTGATATCCGGAAACTGCCGCCGGGCTGGCACCTGATCGCTGGGAGCGACAACGTCCGGCTCGAACAATATTGGGACTTGAAATTTACGGAGAACGAATCGGTGGCGACCTTTGAAGAATGCCGCGAGGAACTGCGCGGGATCCTCAAGCACGCCGTGGCCGATCAGATGGTCAGCGACGTTCCCCTCGGTGCGTTTCTTAGTGGTGGCGTCGATTCTAGCGCGGTGGTCGCGTTTATGCGGCAGGCGACCGGTAACGATGTCCGGACCTTCAGCATCGGTTTCGATCCGCAGCAACACGCCTATCACAATGAATCTCCCTATGCTGAGGCCGTGGCGCAGCAATTGGGGACGAAGCACGAAACCCTGATCGTGCAGCCCAACGTTGTCGATTTGATGCCGGCGTTGATCGAAAAGCTCGACGAGCCGCTAACCGACACGTCCTTTTTGGTGACGTATCTGGTTTCCGAGCTAGCGCACCGGCATGTCAAAGTCGCCCTCTCCGGTGTCGGCGGCGACGAGTTGTTCGGCGGTTACCGCCGCTACCTGGCGCCGGTTCTGAGGAAGGCCTCGGCCTGGATGCCGGAGGGATGGCACCAAGCGGTGGGTAAACGGCTGGCTGCTTTACCGGCGGATCGCGGCTCTCGCCTAGGTAACCTCGGCCGCTACGCCAAAGCCTGGGGCCGGAGCTTGCATCAACCGCTTGGGCGGCAGTATCTCGATTTGGTTTCGGCTCTGCCTGCGGAGCAGGTGTCGCATCTTCTTCTACCCAACCTCGGACCGGAAGATCCGGGCGAGCCGCTGGTGCAATGTTACGACCGCACCGGTTCTGGGGATGCGCTCGACCGGTTACTTTATGTCGATGCCAAGTCGGTGCTTCCCGAGAGCCTATTGCTTTTGACCGACAAAATGGGAATGGCAACCGGACTAGAGATCCGCGTGCCGTTTCTTGACAATCGTGTCGTCGATTTTGTCTGTCGGGTGCCGAGCGAATACCGCATGCGCGGTTTTACGCTCAAGCGCCTATTGAAGGCGGCGGTCAAGGGAGTGGTTCCGGACTTTGTCTTGAGTCGGTCAAAGCGCGGTTTCGGTACCCCAATCGGGTCCTGGTTGCGCAACGAGTTGCGGCCGATGGTGGAAGATTTGCTCGATGAGCGGCGCCTCGACCGCGGCGGGTTATTCGACGCGCGGTTGGTGAAAAATATCGTCGTCGCGCACAACTCCGGCCGCGAGGACTTCACTGAAGCGATTGTGGCGCTATTGACGTTTGAGATCTGGCGCGAGCGCTTCCGGGTGTCGCTGTAAGTGAGGATCGCTGCGGCAACCACCGCCTGGATGGCGCTCGCCGTCATGGTTTACGTTGACTTCAGTCTGATGGTCGCCGGAATCGGCGCTTTCGTCCCGGCGCGGTTGGCAGAGTGGCAACGTTGCTGCACGCGGCCTGGTATTTTTATCTGGTAAATCCAGCTGCTGTCCTAGGGATGGTAATGGCGCTCGCGGGACGCGTTGAGATGTTATGGACGCCCGAGCGCGGAATAGACGCACAAGCGCAGTGCATGATATTTGTTCTATGGGTAATCCATTAAAAAGCTGGTTGCCGGTGACTTTACAGCGATCGTATCATGCCATCGATGCGGTGATGCAGTATCGGCTCTATTCGTCAAAGCATTTTAAATTCTGGCTGCGTGACTTTGCCGCCGCACCAGCGGCAGACAGTGATGCTTTGCAGCCGCGCGCGGTTTATGAGCGCGTGCTAGTGGACTGGTTGAAGCAGGCGCAGGACGCGGTTGCGGGCGCTGGTGTGGCGGCGTTTTACGATTTTAGGGATGGCTGGAGCGCAGGGTATCCCGAAACGACCGGCTACATCATCGTTACATCTCTGGAGGCCGCAGAGAGGCTTGGGGACGCCGATCTCAGGAACCGCGCTCGGCGCATGGCGGACTGGGAGGTTGGTATTCAATTACCCGACGGTGCCTGGCAAGCTGGCTTGGTGACGGCGCCGCGTGTGCCGTCGGTGTTCAATACCGGACAAATCATCCAGGGGCTCGTGGCTGCTTCGATCGCATTTAATCAGCCGGATTATCTACGCGCGGCGTCGCGAGCCGGTCACTGGCTCGTCAAGCACCAAGATGCGGACGGCGCCTGGCGCTCGTATACGTACAATAATTTCCCCAACTCATATTCCACCCGAGTCGCCTGGCCGCTGCTGCAATTGGCGGAGGCTGGCGGCGAGGGTTCTTTTCGCGAAGCTGCGGTTCGTTACCTCGAGTGGGTAGCTCGATGCCAAGATGAGAGCGGCTGGTTCAGTCAGTGCACGCTGGAGGTCGATACCCCGCCCTTGACGCATACGTTGGCATACACGATTGAAGGGCTGATCGAGTCGGGAGTGTTGCTCAAGGATGAGCGCTGGGTCGTTATGGGTCAGCGCACGGCAGATCTTTTGATGCGGCGGTTTGAGCTGCGGGGCCGTCTGGCGGGTACCTTTGCCCAGGGATGGCATGCCGACAACTCGTTTAGCTGTGTTACCGGTTGTGCCCAGATGAGTTTAATCTGGAGCCGGTTGTTCGAAATAACCGGCGATGCCCGTTATGTGAACGCCGCGTTGAAGATGAATGACTACGTGCTCGGGCTGGTCGATTTGCAGGCGCGATGTCTGGGGGTTCGGGGAGGGATCAAGGGTTCGGATCCCATCTGGGGGGCTTATATGACCTATCGGATGCCGAGTTGGGCAGTCAAGTTTACGTTGGACGCGTTGTTTCACGAAGCCGATACTGTCCGCCGTATCGAGGGGAACTGCGAGTGAGCGTTGCGATTCTTTGCAACTATCTGAACAGCAATTATGCACGCGCGGTGCTCGACGCACTGAACGCGCGCGGTATGCGTAAGATAAATATCGTCGCTGCAGTGGCGGCACCCACACCACGAACGATCACGGACTTGTGGCAAAAGTATCGCTTTGGACTACCGCGCGTCGTGCAACGCTCAATCACATCACGACTGATCGGCTGGGCCACGCGAGCACAAGACTCTGACGGGGTCGCTGGGCCATCGCTTGAAGCAGCAACCAAGGCTCAAGAAGGTCGGTTCGTTGTTGTCCGCGATATTAATGGAGAAGATGGCTGTTCGGCGCTGCGTTCATTGCAAGCTGAATTGTTGATTCTCGCCGGGGCCCCGATAATCAAGGCGGCGGTGCTGGCGGTGCCGCGCATCGGTACCTTGAACGCGCATCAAGGGCCTTTGCCTAAATTCCGCGGCATGAATGTGATCGAGTGGGCGATCTTCGAGAATTCGCCGCCGACCATCAGCATTCATTTCGTCGATCCCGGCGTCGATACCGGCGACATTGTCGTGGACGAGGCCGTGCCGCTGCGTGCGGGCGACACCGTGACGAGTGTGCGCGAACGCGCCAGTGCGCACCAGGTGGACTTGCTCTCCGATGCCGCCATGGATGTTCTCGCGGGACAATTCTTACGGCGCGCGCAAAAACCGGAGGAAGGGCGGCAATATTTCACCATGCACCCGCGTCTGCGGGCCATCGCCGAACAACGGCTGCAGCAAAAAATCGGCGCTCCGGCAAGCGCATGATGGCAGATCGAGCACCGGGTTGATGGAGCGCTTAAGCCATGGGTCGTTGTGGCTGATAATCAAGGCTGACATTGCGCGCTTTCGAAGCGAAGGGCCGGGCGTCCGGCCGATTGTCCGAGGATTAATGTCCCAGGGTTTCCAAGCGTTGCTAGTCTACCGGATCTTTCGCTGGTTTCACGAACGCGGGATTCCCACGCAGCCGGTGCGCTTTATCTTCGAGCGATACGTCGAAGTTACTACTGGAATCTCAATTCCTGTGGAAGCGATCATCGGAAAAGGAATGCGGATTCATCACTTCGGCGGTATTATTATCCATCCCCAAGCCGTGGTCGGTGAGGAGTGTACCGTCTACCACGGTGTGACACTGGGTGATCTTGGCGGCCACGGTGGCGCGCCGTGTATCGGGAACCGTGTCGTCATCGGCGCCGGTGCCAAGGTAATTGGCGCAATTGACATCGGTGACGATAGCCGGATCGGTGCGAACGCCGTGGTCGTGAAGGCAGTTCCTACAGCGCATGTTGCAGCCGGAGTCCCAGCCATTGCGCGACCGATCAAGATCCATCAGGCTAGTCCGATGGACGCGCCTCTATAAAAATCTGTATGGACTCAGGAGTACAAATGGCCAAAGAGGAAATGTCACTGACCTCCCGACATGACATCGAGCGGCGCTTTCACGATCACAAGGCCGCTGCCGGTCACGGCGATGGAAACAAGGATTTTTACAGTGCGGGCGGACTCGATCTCGTTTGGGAGTCGTTTCTGTCGGCGATCGGCGACTTGCGCGAAAAAAAAATCCTGGATTTCGGTTGCGGCGAAGGTTGGAGCGCGATCCAATACGCGAAGCATGGCGCCAACGTCTATTCATTCGATATCTCGCCGGAAAGTGTGCGCAACCTGACCAAAGAAGCGGAGTACAAGGGTGCTTCCGAACGCATCCATGCAGCGGTCATGGCTGCGGAGTGTCTAGGCTATCCGTCGAATAGTTTTGATCTGGTTCTTGGTGTCGCCATCCTTCATCACACCGATCCGATTGCCGCCGGGGCCGAGATCTCACGGGTGCTCAAACCTGGCGGGCGGGCCTTGTTCATCGAGCCATTAGCGCACAATTGGTTCCTGAAAGTTTTTCGCCGGCTGACGCCGCAGCGGCGCACGCCGACCGAACAGCCGATGGCGGTGCAGCAGATCGCTGACTTCGGTAGGTATTTTCGCACGACCGAGTATCGCGGCTACCACCTTTTTTCCATTTTCCCCCAGGGGCTGCTCTGGGCCACGGGGAGTCAAAGGCTTTTTCGCTGGAGCCTGCGCGTGACCGAAGCCATGGACAAATGTCTACTGCGGGCGTTCCGACCTTTGAAGCGATATTGCTGGTCGGCGATCATCGAGGTCGCAAAGTAAATCCGCTTTCGCCAAACCAGATACCCCAAACTCATGCGTGAATCCTTGCCTCAGATGGATACTGCCGCCGTCTCCATTGTGATCCCGGCGCGTAACGAAGAAGAACACCTGGGCGCACTTCTAGCGTCGCTCTCGGCGCTAGATTTCCCGCGCGAGCGTTTGGAAATCCTCCTTGTCGATCACGAGTCGACCGACCGTACCGGGGAGATCGCAAGCCGGGCCGGGGTCAAGGTGCTGTCAAAGAAGGGTGGCACCATTTCGAGCGCGCGCAATGTCGGTGCTTTTCATGCCGCGGCGCCAATCGTGGCTTTTTTGGATGCTGACTGTACCGTCGCTGAGGACTGGCTCAAATGCGCACTACCATACTTTGCCGATCCTAAAGTGGGCGTCGTCGGCAGTTATTACGTCGTTCCACTCGATCCCTCGACTTGGGTGCGCAAGGTTTTGCGCACCCAGACTGAGGCCCGGCCTAAATCGTCGGAAGGGCGATGGGTTCCGGCGGGCAATATGTTAGTTCGAAAAGAGGTTTACGAGGAATGCGGTGGGTTCGACGAATCGCTGATGACCTGTGAAGACGTCGATCTGTGTTATCGGATTGCCCAGAAATACCGCGTCGTCGAGGATACAACGATTCGTTGCTTGCATCACGGTGAGCCGATAACTTTGCGGCAAGTGTTTCGCAAGGAGCTATGGCGCGGGCGGGACAATCTCCTCGGTATGTTCCGGCACGGTTTTCGCTGGGTCGAGGTGCCGAGCGTCTTACTGCCGCTCTATACTGTCGCGACGTTTGTCCTGCTATTGACGAGCCCACTACTTGGAGCGTTCAAGGATTGGGGCGCGTGGCCGGTACTCGGAGCGGCGGGATTGTTCTTATTACCTTTGATGGCAGTCGCAGGGCTGACCGGCGCGCGCGCCGGGAATATGCGCTACGTGCCCCAATTGACGGTTTTGTACGGTGTTTACTTTTTAGCTCGCGGTTTGGCGCCGTTTTACCGGTGGCCCCATGTCTGACATGCCGATGGGAACTCGGAAGAAAGTCCTAATGATCGCATATTTCTTTCCGCCTGTCGGGGGAATTGCGGCTGCAGGTTCGCAAAGAACGCTGAAATTCGTCAAATATCTTCCGCAATGTAATTGGGAGCCTATCATACTCACGGTTCGTCAAGACAGTTATGAGGCATATCTGGCGCTCGATCCGACACTTTTAGAGCGCGTGCCGGCCAACACCAAAATCATCAGGAGTTCGGTTGTCCGATGGTTGACGAAACTCCTGGAACTAAAAAATAGCCGGCGGCCGGTGGATACCGGGCAGGAGCAGGGGAGATCCCTCGGGCAAGTAAATCTCGATTCTAAAGGGAAAAGCCGGCTGCAAGATTTGAAAGACGCCATTACCGGCTTGTTTGAAATACCGGACGGGGAAATCGGCTGGCTAGTGCCTGGCATTGCCGCTGGGCGCCGGGCCGTGAAGCGCGAAGCTATCGACGTGATCTATGCCTCCGGTAAGCCCTGGACAGCTCATTTGATTGGCGTTGTTCTCAAGCGCGTTACCGGTAAACCGTTGGTCGTGGACTTCCGGGACCCCTGGATGACGAATCCTTTCCGTGACGAAATGTCGGCCTTGCGCGACCGCATCGAAGCGTATTTGGAGCGCAAGGTCGTTGAGACGGCCGATGTTGTCGTGGCTAACACCCAGGCCTTGAAAGATGAATTCTCGACGCGCTTCCCGCACGAGCCGGTGGGGAAGTTCGTTGCCTTACTCAACGGTTTCGATCGAGAAGACGGTCAGGTATCTGCGAGACAGCGCCAGCATCCGGAAACATTTACCATTACCCATACCGGTTTTCTCTATGGCAAACGCGACCCGCACCACTTCCTCAATGCCCTGGCTTTGTTGATCGAGACCCAAAGAGTCGAGCGGCGGAAGATTCGGGTTTACCTCGTTGGCTCGATCGAATTGCCTTACGACCTCGTTGGATATCTCCGTGGCCGCGGCCTCGACGAGATTGTTCGGCTCGTCGCGCAAGTGCCGTATCAACAAAGCTTGCAATACCTCGCCGACTCCGATGCCCTGTTATTACTACAGCCGGGAACCATGACTCAGGTGCCATCGAAGCTTTTCGAATATATCGCGTTGGGCAAGCCCATCCTGGCGATATCGCCGCGCGATAGCGCGACGGCGTGTCTCGTGCAGGATAACTCTCTCGGTACGGTGGCCGAGGCGGAGGATGTGAACGAGATTGCATCGGCTGTCGAGCGACTTTATCTCGATTGGGGCCAAGGCCCCAAAGCGTACTGCGCGAATAGTCACGCCCGTGACAAGTTCGACGTTAAGATCGTCACCGCAACGTTGGCGAAAAAATTCGACGATCTTGTGAGCACATTTGCTTTGCCTTCATGAGCGATAAACTCGATATGGATACGACGGCGTTTTCGGCACCCATCCTGGTTGCCGAACGGGGCGGTTTCCGCCGAACGAACGAGCCGGTCACGGTCGGTATCCCGCTTCCGGAAGCAGCGGTTTTCAACTCGTCCGAGCTAAGGCTCTTGGGCCCGGATCAGACTCCCTGTTCGTCTCAGATTCAAGTATTGGCGCGATGGTTTGATGGGAGTATCAAGTGGGCGCTGGTGGACTTTCAGGCGGACGTTGCGCCAGGG
The DNA here is from genome assembly GCA_963760795.1 of uncultured delta proteobacterium. Lineage (GTDB taxonomy): Bacteria > Desulfobacterota > Binatia > UBA9968 > UBA9968 > DP-20. Next base: position 115,067 of record CAVXEP010000010.1, on the reverse strand, counting down.
CAAGTGGCGGAATATCTGCTTCGGCGCGTAGGTATACCCACCACCGTGGCTGAGCCGTCAGGCATCGTAGTGACCGAAACCCGGGATTCTATCCAATTCGATACCGGGGCAGCTGTATTTGTCGTCGATACCCGCGTGCTCAGACCGTTCAGCCACGTTATCGCGAATGAAATACAGGTATTGGATGGTTCGATGACAGCGATTTGCCTCGTCGACGAAAATGGCCAGGAATACCAGCCACAGATAACCGCTTTTGCCGTTGAAACCCGTGGTATCCTGCGATCTACGCTGAAGGTAGAGGGCAAGCTCTGTGCTGCCAATGGCGCCTCGTTCGCCGATTTTGTTTCGCGCCTGTCTTTCTTCTCTGGCAGCAGCACAGTCGAAATCAAATTTACCCTGTGGAACTCTCGATCGGCATCTCATCCTGGCGGACTATGGGATCTGGGTGACGAAGGATCAGTATACTTTAAGGGCTTGTCGATCGACTTGGCGCTGAACGGGCCAAGGATGGGAAGTGTTTTGTGCGCCGAAACTTCTGACAAGGAGCCACTTCGCAGTGGTAGCCAGCATTTCGAAATTTATCAGGATTCCAGCGGCGGCTCTGGTTGGAACAGTTCTAACCACATCGATCGCTTCGGCAAAGTTGGTAGCACGTTCCGTGGTTACCGCGTGACAGCAGACGGCGAAACGGTCGCCGAGGGTATGCGCGCTAGTCCCACCGTGTCCATTTGCGGCCAGGCCGCCCGTTTGTCCGGCGCCATCGAAAAATTTTGGCAAAATTTCCCTAAAGCCATCGAGGTCGAAGATCGGCTATTGAGACTCGGGCTTTTCCCGCGACAGTTCGGCGCGCCTTACGAGCTCCAGGCGGGGGAGCAGAAAACCCACACCGTATACTTGTCTTTCAGTGGTGCTGCCGGCTTTGAACGCGTACACCACAAACTTATGGTTAGGTCCACGCTCGACTGGTACGCTGAGGGCCAAGCCCTGCCGTATCTTAGCCCCCGGGGGCGATCTAGCAAGGGTTTGGCAACCTTCGAGTCACTCGATAAACTCGTGGACACTGCAATAACAGGCGCTAACACCTTCTTCAATCGCCGCGAGATTATCGATGAATACGGCTGGCGTAACTTTGGCGATCTCTACGCCGACCATGAAGCGGTTGGAAATACGGGCGATATGCCCTTGGTGGCTCACTACAATAATCAATACGACGTAATCCACGGTGCGTTGGTACAGTTTCTAAGGAGCGGTGACGACAGGTGGTTTCAACTCGGTGATGAACTCGCCCGACACGTCGTCGATATCGATATTTACCACACGAGCGCCGACCGCATAGCCTTCAACGGCGGTCTCTTTTGGCACACGCAACATTACACGGACGCCGCTACCTGCTCGCACCGAGCCTATTCAAAGAGGAGCGTCGGAAACAAGGGCGGGCATCAATCCGGTGGCGGGCCTTCGGGCGAGCATAACTATACGACAGGTCTCATGGAGTATTATTTCCTCACCGGTGATCAAGTGGCTAAGGAAACCGTCCTCGGCCTGGGCGATTGGGTCATGAATATGGATGCCCGCACGGGAGGTCTCATCGGGGCAATCGACCCCAGACCGCGCGGTCTGTGCAGTATGACAGTTTCCTGGAACTATCACGGCCCCGGTCGGGGATGTGGCAATTCGATCAACGCCCTGCTCGACGCCTATGTGCTCAGCCGCGACGACAAATATTGGTTCAAAGCTGAGGAATTGATCCGTCGATCGATTCATCCTTATGACGATATCGAGAGCAGGAACCTGCGCGATATCGAGCACCGCTGGTCGTACACGGTGTTTCTGCAAATCCTCGGGAAGTACCTCGATCTCAAAGTTGAGCGCCGCCAGTTGGATTCCATGTACGCGTATGCCCGCGCGAGCCTGCTACACTATGCCCGCTGGATGCTCGCCCACGAGGTGCCGTATCTCTCGGTTCTCGACCAGGTCGAGATCCCAACCGAGACTTGGCCGGCCCAAGACATTCGCAAAAGTAATGTCTTTATGTTCGCTGCCAAGTATTCGGACGAAGCGACACGGAAAGATTTTGTCGCACGTTCGCAATTCTTTTTCGAGCGCTGTGTCGGCGATCTGTTGCAGTTTCAAACGTGCACTTTGACCAGACCCGTGGTTTTGATGCTGACGAATGGTTACATGCATTCCTACTGCGCTAACAATCCGCTCGAAGCGGCCCCTGCTCCGGACGAAGCTTACGAGTTCGCCGCACCGCGAACGTTCAAGCCGCAATTTTACGAGCTTTACAAGCTCAGAGAGCACGTGCACAAGGCCAAGGGTCTGTTGACGGACACAGTGCGGCGAATTCGCGGACGGTTATTGCGCGAGCAAACGGGGATCGTCAGTGAGCGCGCCTAAAGTCCGGCTGCTGGAGCTTCGCAACACGTACAAGTGGGGCGGGGGACCGGACAAGACCATTCTGTTGTCCGCGCAGCGCCACAATCCGGCGCTTGTTAAAGTTGTCGTCGCTTATATTCGCGATGACGGCGATACCGAGTTTGATATTGGCAAAAAGGCCCAAAATAAGAACTTAATATTTTACGAAATAATTGAGCACGCGAGGTTAGACCTAAGGGTATTCCGAGCAATTCGAGATATTGTTGTTCGCCACGACATCAACTTGATTCATTCGCACGACTACAAGAGCGACTTCTTTGCATATATCGTGCGCCAATGGCTTTGGTGCCGGCCGATATCGCTAATCTCGACAGCACACGCATGGGTTATTGTGGGAGCGAAAGGGGAGCTGTATCGAAAGCTCGATTTACAACTAATGAGGCAGTTTGATCATTTAATCGCGGTTTCCCATGCGACTAAAACTGAAATGATAGAAGGCGGAGTCAGTGAAAAGTCCATTACCGTGATCCATAACGGGATTGACACCGATACGTGGGCTTCGACTGATGTCGAAGACAAAGTTCGCGGGGAGTTTGGATTCGGCCCTGACAATCTAGTTGTGGGTTATGTGGGACGAATTTCCGCTGAGAAGGATCTCGACACTTGGCTGCGCGCGGCAGTGATGATTTCCACGCGTATTCCCAAAGCACGGTTTTTGCTCGTGGGAGATGGCCGCGAGGGGAATACGCAAAAGGGGCTTGAGCAATTGGCAGATTCATTAGGTATTGCCGATCGCATAGTTTTTGCCGGATACCGTAGAAATCTGCTGTCGGTATATGCGGCGTTCGATATCTTTTTATTGACGTCTCGGCGTGAGGGACTGCCAAACAGCATCCTAGAGTCGATGGCTATGGGTTTACCGGTTGTAACCACAGATGTTGCAGGCGCAAAAGAACTCGTTGTAGACAAGAAGACTGGTTTCGTTCTGCCGCAAGGTGACGTCGATGGATTAGCAGATGCATTGATATCTCTAGCGACCAACGGTGAGCTTCGCAGTAGAATGGGGTCGTATGGACGCCAAAGAGTGGAGTCAGAGTTTACATTCGATGCCAGAATGCAGAAGATTGAAAATCTATATGACTCGCTTGTGAAAGATTAGCCCCTCAGCGGTCTGATCCTCGCTAAAAATCAATAGCTAATTCCAGCGTATCCACTTAATCCAGCAATTACTCCCGCAATAAATCGGATAACCGAGACTTTCTATGTGTGGCATCTTCGGCAAAATGTTTTTTGATCGAACTCGGACGGTTTCTCCGGAAGATTTGCATCAGATGTCCAAAACGTTGGCGCATCGCGGTCCGGACGGTGAAGGGGTGTGGACGGGAGATAACGTTGGTCTAGCCCATCGCCGGCTCGCGATCATCGATCTCAGGCCCGAGGCTGGCCAGCCAATGTGCAATGAAGACGGCACCGTTTGGATCACATTCAACGGCGAAATTTACAATTTTCAAGAATTGCGTGCGGATCTTCAGTCACACGGTCATGTTTTTCGTACCAATAGCGACACGGAAGCGATCGTGCATGCCTACGAACAGTACGGAAGGGAGTGTCTCGATCGCTTGCGCGGAATGTTCGCGTTCGCTATTTGGGACTCGCGCTCCAAGACGCTCTTTGTTGCCCGAGATCGGGTCGGCAAGAAGCCTCTCTTTTATTTTGCCGATCGGGATCGATTTGTCTTCGCCTCCGAGATCAAGGCGATCCTGGCGGATCCCTCGGTGGTTATACAGCCTGATCCGACGGCGATCGATCACTACCTGGCGATGGGATATGTCCCGGCGCCGCTAACTGCGTTTCGGGGTATCAAAAAGCTTCCCGCAGCGCACTGGCTGGAGATCAAGGAAGGCCGAATCGAAATCTGCCGCTATTGGCGGCTGCGTTATGGTCCGAAGCGAAAGATTTCGTTTAGCGACGCGATCGCTGAATTGCAATTCCAGCTTGCCGAGGCAGTGCGGCTACGTCTGATGAGCGATGTTCCGCTTGGCGCATTTCTCAGCGGCGGCGTAGATTCCAGCGCCATCGTCGCGTACATGGCGCGAGCGATGGACACTCCCGTACAAACGTTCTGCGTTGGCTTCGACGATGAAACGTTCGACGAGCGGCCGTTCGCGCGCATGGTAGCCGAACGCTACAGCACAAAGCACACAGAGCTGATCGTAAAAGCACCTGTCGCGGATATTTTGCCCCGTGTCGTGTGGCAGTACGACGAGCCGTTCGCCGATCCTTCGGCGGTGCCGAGCTACGCGATCGCGCAGCTGACGCGGCAGTATGTCACTGTAGTATTGAACGGGGATGGTGGTGATGAGAGTTTTGCTGGTTATAACCGCTATCTCATCGACCGTCTGTTCCGGCGTAGCGACGTGCTTCCGCATCAAATGCGCCGCGCCATCGCCGTGGCGCTCAAATGCTTGCCGGCCGCGTCGCAAGGTCGCGGCCTGCTGCGTAAGCTCGCCAAGCTTGCCGACTTGATCGCGCTCGATCCCAGTCGCCGTTACGCGCGCTGGTTCGGTCAGTTCACGCCAGACGACCGACATCGCCTGTACACCGACGATTTTACCCACGCTACCAACGGGAGCGATGCCGAGGATATGTTTGTAGACCTTTTCGCGGAAAGCGACGCGGACAACAGCATCGACGCGGACCTGAGCACCGATGTGAATCTTTATTTGCCCGATGATCTATTGGTCAAAATGGACCGGGCAAGCATGGCCCATTCCCTGGAAGCCCGCTCGCCACTGCTGGATCATGTTTTTATGGAATTCGTCGCTACGTTGCCAGCGGCGATGAAACTCTCTGGAAATCGCACGAAACACATCTTCAAGCAGTCGCTCCGGGGAGTGATACCGGATATCATTTTGGATCGGCCCAAGATGGGCTTTGGGGCGCCGATATCGAGCTGGATTCGCAATGAGTTGCGTGAGATGGCGGGGGATCTGTTGTTATCGTCGCGCGCCAAGCAGCGTGGTTACTTTCGCGCCGACGTCGTAGAACGAATGTGGGCTGAGCATATATCGAGTCATTTGGACCATTCGGAAAAGCTTTGGGATCTTTTGGTCTTGGAGTTGTGGCAGAACACGTTCATTGACAAGAAGGACTTTCGCGGCTTCGCGGCCGCCGGCGCGCAGTAACCGCGTCACTTACTTTTCCAAGATCATCGATCCGTCAACGGTGTCGCAAAATGAGCGGCGATAGTCTACAGGCAAACTAGGGCATGGGTGATTTTGAGATTACGCCCGCGAAACTTCCTTTTTCGACCATCTGGATCCATCTTATGTTGGTCGTCGCGGTTACGGGCGCCTACGCAGGTTGGAGCGCCTACGTCGAATCGAGTCTTCGTACTTATCCATTGGACATTGACGGGTGGGGTTACCTCATTGAACCCTTGAAGGCTTCAGGGCAAAGATTCCCCTCGCTATTCGAAAATTCGTTTTTGAAAAAAGGACCCGTCATTCCCTTTGTATTCGGTCTTTGTTTCTATGCAGCTCCATTTGACCAATCGATCATCGTCCTCAATGTCGTTGCATTTTCGTTCGCCGCTGGCTGCTTGTTCTGGGGATTTTGCCGTCTCGGAGCCAGCCGGGCCTCGGCTTTTGTCGCCATCTGCCTTTGGCTTGTGTATTTGCAAACACATCGATACGTGTTTGCCTACTACTATACCGAACCTCTGGTTTCCCTCCTGAGCGCGATTTTGTTTGCGCTTGTCGCTTATGCGGCGACCGAAAGAAGCCTGGTTGGAGCGCTCGTCAGTGGATGCGCAGCCGGCGTGTTGTTGTTGGCGCGTCCACCGTATTTGGTTGTCGTCGGTGGACTGCCCCTGGTGTTTTGGCGCCAAATGGGCGGCAGGTCCAAACCATTCATCGGCTCGTTTGTGCTTGGGCTCGGGTTGGTATTTGCTCCTTGGGTGACGCGCAACTTGGTGGTGTACGGGGAATTCATTCCATTTACGACCGAAGGAAGTCTGGTGCTCTTTCAAGGCACTTACCTGCCGGGCGACAGCATGGTGATCAACGATCTCAGAAAGGTGCCGGAGTTTCGCGGCATTGAGCGCATGGCGCAAGGGAAATCGGAAATCGAGCAGTACCGCTATTGGAGAGACCTAGCGCGGGAGCAAGTATTGAGAGATCCCGTCGGCCAGCTCCATTTGGTGTTCCGTAAGGCGATGCGGTTTTGGGTCTACCTGCCGCAGCAAGGTTGGGTTCCGGGCTGGAAGACGGCCATTTCGGCGGTGTGCGGTCTGAGTATGGCGGCCATTGGGCTTTTACTCCAACGTCGTTCGCTGCTGATGCAATTATGCACCGTCTGGACCCTTGGACTCTGGTTTTTTCATGCAATGATACACTCCGAGTTGCGTTACAACTTTTCAGTTTTACCTATGATGTTGTTAATGGCGGTGAACGGAGCGATGCTCTTTGTCTTGCACGTCCATTCTGCGCAGGCGCGGGAAGTCGTCAGCGCTCTCAACGCCTCGCAAAAGAATTCGAAGGGATCGATATGAATCGGGCGGAATGGCTGTGAACACCGTACTTTCATTAGCATTCGCAATCGCCTGTTTCTACGTCGCCATTCGACAGATCGACTGGAGCCAGCAGCTGGCGATCCTGGCGCAGGCCCGGGCGGGCTATCTGCTACTCGCCGTCGCCTTCATGACCGCCAGCTATATATTACGCGCTGTCCGGTGGCGCAGCTTTTTCCCGGCCAGTTTGCGCAAGCAAGGCCTCGGCTCCTTTTTCCCTGTTCTGATGGTCGGTTATCTTGCGAATAACTTGGTGCCGGCGCGCGGCGGTGATCTCGCACGGGTTATCTTGTTTGCGCGTGACAAACAGGTCTCTCGGATCGGCGTGCTGTCGACGGTGGTGCTGGAACGACTTTTTGACGCGTTGGTGTTGAGTCTGGTCGGTTGGTTCGCTGCCCGGGAGCTCGGCTCGGGCAGCCCCGCATGGTTGGGTTGGCTGACGCTTTTTTTCTCGGTTGTTTGCGGGGGTTTGTTGGTCCTCGGATTCCAACGCCGCTTTGCCGTAGAGTGTCTGAGTAAATTCAGCTCGAAGTTTCCGGGCCACCTGTCGAACATCCTTGTCGAGAAATTCCATGTCATAGCGGACTACCTCCGACACGTCGTAACGATTGTCGGATTTTTGAGAGTAGCGACACTGTCCTCGGCGATTTGGGGTTTGGAGGCGGTGGTATATTTGTTGGTCGGGCAGAGCCTGGCGATATCTTTTCACCCGTTCCAGCTGGGAATCTTTATTACGTCGGTGAACTTTGCTTCGTTAGTGCCGTTTACCCCCGGAGGAATCGGGACGATAGAGCTGCTCGCAACCGAGGCCTTGGTCTTGAGCGGCTTCGCGCGCGAGCCGGCTCTCACCGTGGTTGCCGCGCAGCACGGCCTGCAATACCTCTTTTGTATTGTCTACGGCCTCTATTACGCCCGGCGAATGGGAATCTTAAGGACCGGGCTGCCGAGTACCTCATGGTCGCGTCATGTTCTCGACGTCGATCAAATGGTGGCACGACAAGCGGAGTCGTACCCCGACGCGGTTCGCCACTTCCAAACCGCCGCACCGACCAGCGAAATCGACGTTTCCGTGGTCGTGCCTGCATACAACGAAGAAGGGCGCATTCTTCCGACGTTGTTGTCGATTGTAGAGTATTTTTCTGCTTCTCGGCTGAGTTATGAAGTTATCGTTGTCGACGACGGCAGTGTCGACGGAACCACCGAGCTTGTCCGCGAAGTAGGTAGACGGTTTCCCGCCGTAAGCGTGATTCGTTTGCCTCGGAATATGGGCAAGGGCGCCGCCGTGCGAACCGGCATGCGTAGCGCAAGCGGGCGGTTCATCGTCTTTAACGATGCCGATGGTGCGACCCCGATCTCGGAAGTGCGCCGCCTGTTGACATCCATGGATCAAGGGGCAGATATCGCTATTGGCTCCCGGGCTCTCTATTCGGCTGAAACCCATGTTGAGCGTCGATTGGGACGAGCTGTGGCGGGTAGAATTTTTGCGTTTTTGGTGAACGCCTGGGTGGTACCCGGCATCGCCGATACTCAGTGTGGTTTTAAGATGTTCCGCCGCCATGTTGCCCGTAAAATTTTTGAAATTCAACGACTGCACGGCTTTGCGTTCGACGTTGAAGTTCTCAGGATCGCTTCCGTTTTGGGGCACCGAGTCGTTGAAGTCCCCATCAATTGGACTGATATGAGCGGCTCTAAAGTGAACATGATTCGGGATTCGTTGCGGATGTTCCGCGATATTTGTCTGGTTCGTTATCTCGTGCCTACATGCCTGGCGGGAGAAAATCGCTGGATGCACCTCCCTGCCGCTCAGAGTGTACCGGTGAATGCCGACAAGGTAGATCATAGAGTCAATCTGCCTTCCAAGTAAGTAACTTGGGGCGAACGGCGCAACCCGTCGAAATAAACGCTCGCTGAATAAAGAGTGGATCGCATATGAAATATGAGCTTCTCAACCATTTAGTTTGTCCGGAAACCGGCGAATCGCTCAAACTTGAGGTCTCTCGGGAAAAATTCGGTCAAGTCGAGGAAGGGATGCTCATCGGTCCCGAGAGAAAGCACAGTTACCCGATTACAAATTATGTCCCGCGATTTGTTCGCCAGGATGAGTACGCACGTACTTTCAGCAAACAAAGACTGTACGTGAGGCGCCACTTCAAACACTATCAACGCGACCCAAACGCGCGGGCTCTATTTTATGAATCGACATGCTTTTCTAAAGAACAGTTGTCGCGCGGCTTAGCCCTGGAGGTCGGATGTGGCTATGGTCGATTCATCGATATCCTGCAAAAAGACGGCGGTGAAATTGTCGGAGTCGACCTTAGTACCCACTCGATCGAGCTTGCTCAGTCATTTGCCGGCTTAAGACCGAGGGTGCACTTGGTTCAGTGCGACCTGTTCAAGTTGCCCTTTCGAAAACAAACCTTTTCGTCGATTTATTCACTGGGGGTTTTACACCACACACCGAATTGCAAAAACGCATTTCAGGCGCTGTCCCCGTATCTCGCGGCAAATGGGCAAATGTCGATTTGGGTGTATCATCCGCACAATCAAAGCGACGTAGTCAAGTTGCGCCGGCTTACGACCAAGTGTCCCGCCTCGGTATTGTACTATTATTGCATTCTTAATCAGGTGTTTTTCAGTTGGATCAGGCGAATCCCAGTGATTCGATGGAAGTTCAACAAATTGGTTCCAGGCTCGGTTCCGAAATCGGGACAACATTTTTGGCTGCGTGTTATGGAAGATTTCGATAACCTTTCACCTCAATACGCTTCCGCTCACTCCCAGAAGGAAGTGGTGGAGTGGTTCAAGGAAGTGGGGCTCTCGGATATCAAAGTCCTCGATCGCTTGACCGCCGTTACCGGGTTTCGTCGTTAGTTCCTGACGGTTGACATAGAGTTCAACCGACATCGTTATTCGCAGGTATATCATGGCGCACCCAGAGATCGTCCGTGCTTGTCACTGGAGCCCGGATCAGCAGCCTAAACTACTGGTCGTCGTAGATACGGAGGAGGAGTTTGACTGGAATGGCACTAGGTCAAGGAATAATACCTCAGTAGAATCTCTGCGTCAGGTAAGCAGATTCCAAGAGATAGCCGACGAGTACGACATTCGCCCCGTTTACGTTGTTGATTATCCCATCGTCGCTTGTCCGGCCGGCTGCCGGCCGTTGCAGGAGATTCATTCCGGCGGTCGCTGCATTGTTGGAACGCATCTTCATCCATGGGTCAATCCTCCTTTCGAAGAGTCCATCACCGCTCACAATAGCTTTCCGGGTAACCTTCCCTATGGGTTGGAGGCGGCCAAATTAGAAACACTGACCGGGATTATCGCGGAAAGGTTCGGGGCTCGACCGACAATCTATAAAGCTGGAAGATATGGCATCGGACCAAACACGACTGCAATCTTGGAGGAACAAGGTTACGAAGTCGATTTAAGCGTCTGCCCGCACATTGACTATTCGTCAGAAGGGGGTCCCGATTTCACGATGAATTCTGCTTGGCCCTATTGGTTCGGTGAGCGGCGCCAGCTTTTAGAGCTGCCTCTTACCGTCGGGTTCACGGGTCTGTTTAGAAACTCAGGAATCTCTTTCCATCGCGCAGTGTCCCAACCTGCTTTGGCCCCGCTGCACATGGTCGGTGTCATGGCACGACTGAAACTCGTCGACCGTATCTGGCTGTCGCCCGAAGGTTATCTTTCGTCGGAGCATTTGCGGCTTGTGCGATCACTTTATCGGAACGGTCTGCGAATATTTTCTTTCGCCTTTCACAGTCCATCGTTAGAACCAGGGCATACCCCGTATGTCAGGTCAGACGCCGACTTACAGCGCTTTCTTTCGCGTTGCCGCAGATTCTTCGATTTCTTTATGGGTGAGTTGGGTGGATCTCCGACAACACCTCTAGAATTGAAGGCGCACTTGGCTCAATGCACCGATGATACACAAAGGGAGTAATCCAATGATCGTCTTAGGCATTTCTCCACTGGACAAGGATTCAACCGTTTCGATCGTCGAGGACGGTAAAGTTCTGTTTGCGGCCAGCGAAGAACGATTCACACGAACGAAACTGCAGGACGGTTTTCCCAGGGAATCGATACAGGCGGGACTCGACTATACCGGACTTCGAATCGAGGACATCAACTCTGTTGCCTATCCTTTTTTCGACTGGAAGAAAGAGAGTGCACTATTCAAAAAAAATCTTCATGACGAGCAGGCATTTCTCGAAGAGGAAAAGATTGGCAAAACCGAGCCAGAGCTTGCAGATGCTCTGGCCAAGGTCCCCAGCCGGAACCAGCCGATCCATGGGCTAACCGAACCGAACGAGAGGATGCAAAAGCGTCTACTCAACAAGGCCTTCTACGCCTTGGCGGGCGCGGAGAGTTTAATATCCAGAAATATGGCTCGAAAAGCATCGCGAGATTGGGGTCGCGAATCTTTGAAGTACCACAAAATTTGGCAGGAGGATCTGGAAGAAAATCTCAAAGGGTTGGGGCTGTTGAACAAGCTCAACCGGTTCGAGCATCATATGTCGCACGCAGCGGGTGCTTTTTTTGCTAGTGGTTATGATCGCGCCTTGGTGGTCACTCTCGACGGTTATGGTTCGGGCCTTGCAGGCTCAGTGAGTATTGGCGAGGGAAAGCGTTTGCGCCGGCTTCACAGTCTCGAATATCCCCACTCCCTCGGTACTTTCTATGAGAGCGTCACGTCATCCCTCGGCTTTAAACCCAGTCGGCACGAAGGAAAAATAGTTGGCTTGGCCGCGTACGGTGATCCCAATATTCTGCTCGATCCGGTACTGCGGCGGTTCCGTCAGGAGCCGGGAAGTTTCCGAATTCTGGAAAGCAATAACATTTATTTCTCGCGCTACTTGTCGACTTTATTTCCTAAGATTGATATTGCCGCCGCCTACCAGGCAGCATTGGAAATCGTTGCGAGCAATTATATCAGATATTATGCGCAACAGACGGGAATCGATACGATCGTTTTAGCTGGCGGTGTTGTTGCCAATGTAAAGATGAATCAACGAATCAACGAAATAGATGAGGTACGGCGCCTCTTCGTATATCCTAATATGGGGGATGGTGGCTCCGGTACAGGTGCGGCTTTTCTGGCGAGTGGCGGCGCATTAGCGGAACAAAAGCCGTACACAACGGTTTATTTTGGACCTGACTACTCAGATAGTCGGATCGCGAAAGACCTTCGCGGATCTGGGCTCAATTTCGAACAGGTTTTACCTATCGAGCCTGTGATTGCTAGGCTCATCCACGAAGGCAACGTGATCGGACGCTTTAATGGTCGAATGGAGTACGGCCCGCGTGCACTAGGCAATCGTTCCATTCTTTACCGTGCGTCGGAGCCGGAAGTAAATCAGTGGCTCAATCAGCGCCTAGGTCGCACTGAGTTTATGCCGTTTGCGCCCGTAACTTTATTTGAAGACCGGGAAAAATGCTATGCAAATCTGAAAGGAGCCGAGCATGCGGCCCAGTTCATGACGGTAACCTTCGCTTGCACTGAATATATGAAACGTGTGAGTCCAGCCGCCGTCCACATTGATGGAACTGCACGACCTCAATTGATCTGTGAGGACGCAAACCCAAGTTATTATCGAATTGTGCGTGAATATCGTGACTTGAGCGGTGTACCCTCGTTAATCAATACCAGCTTCAATATGCATGAAGAGCCGATTGTTAATTCACCACAGGACGCGATTCGTGCATTTCTCCAAGGAAACCTCGACTATCTCGCCATCTCAAACTTTTTGGTCAAGCATCCCCTCAATAAGTCCCGGCACTGAGAACGGACTTGGTGCAGACATAAATGTCGAGGCGTTTTGCCATTATCCAAGTGTTTAAAGGGTGGAGGTCCGACAGTTGAAATCGAAGTCTATCCCTACTGCAAACAACAGCGTACCGGGTAAAAAGCTCACGATTGGTCACATCATCTACGCGTTCAACGACGGGGGCATGGAACGTGGGATAGTCAATCTCATCAACCATGGGGATCAGCAACAGTTTCGTCACGTAATAATCTGCCTGACCGAAGCGGGTTCTTTTTCGAAATTGCTACGGTCTCCCGATTGCTCTCTTATCGAGCTTCACAAGAGAAGTGGAAATGATTGGCGTTTGCCATGGGTTATCGCCCGTGTGGCACGGCAACATGGTATCGATATTCTTCATGCGCGAGGTTGGCCCACGCTGCTTGAAACTGCGATCGGCGCGCGTTTTGCTGGTATACCCGCTACTGTTTACGCTTTTCATGGAAGAACCATGGATGAATTGGGTGCAAATGACATTCGGCGCCAATTGGTTCAAAGTATATTTATCCGCTCTTATCAACGCGTCATTACCTTAAATTCTCAAATGCAGCTTGAACTTGCACGCGAGAGCTATTTGTCCTTGGCTATGATCCAAATCATTGCCAATGGGGTTGACGTTGATCATTTCTCGCCGCGAAAAGACCGAACGACTCTCAGAAGTAAATTCGGCTTACCTAACGATAGGTTCATTCTAGGAAGCATTGCACGCTTAGACCGAGTGAAAAATCATGACGTAATCTTAAAGGCATTCCATCGAATAAAAAACTCAGGGTTTAAAGCGTTCCTGCTCATTGTTGGAGAAGGGCCGGCAAGAGCTGTGATACAGAATACGATTAGCATGTTGGGACTGAATGCTGACGTACTACTATTCGGGTTCAGTAATTGCGTGTCGGAATTATTAAACTGCATGGATGCCTATATTCAGTCATCGTTCTACGAAGGATTTAGTAATACCGTGCTAGAAGCAATGGCCTGTGCGTTACCGGTTTTGGCTACGAAAGTAGGTGGAACCGTTGATGTGATTTCTGACAAGCGGGAAGGTTTTTTCTTTGAACCAGCCGACGACCGGGGACTAGCTTCGCTGACCATCCAGTTAATCAACAATCCGGTGCTTCGACGTGATCTGGGCAAACGAGGGCGAATTCGTGCGGTTGACTGTTTCCCAGTGGAGAAAATGGTAAATAGCTATCAAAACCTGTATCGAGATCTGATGACACGGGCGAGATGATTGATCTAGAGTTAAGTCATTAAGCGGAATCGATGCGTTTTCAACTTTTATCGTTATTTTATTATGGAGCCGCTCTGTTCGGTTTATACAACCCTCGATTTGGACTCTTATTTTTAATTAATATCATAATATTCAGACCTGAAAACTTAGTTTGGGGACAGACTTTCAGTCGCCTTCATTCGATAGCAACGCTTTGTGCTTTTGGGGGCTTTTTACTCAATGCGCGTAGTGTTCGTACGTTTGTACGTAATCCGCATCAAGAGAAAAACGTTATTTGTTTTCTCGTGTTTATTGTGTGGCTCGTGATCGTATCGATTCTGGCTGAAGTGTCCAAGGAATCGAGCTTCATTCAAACATGGGAAGTAACTAAGATATTTGTATTTTGTTTTCTGTTCAGCAGATTGATTAGAACGTCATCGGAGTTGAATAACTATGTTTGGGTAGCTGTCGGATCATTTGGCTTACTTAGCGCTTGGGGAATTTTACAGTCAATGGCTGGGAACGAACGTTTAGATGACCTGTGGTCGGCAGGGTCTGTTGGACTGGCCGCTCAATTGGCTTTGATGACTCCGCTGGCGATTGGCAAAACATTCGATCCAGAAATGTCGATTCGGGGGAAACTAGTCTTTTGGGGTTGTGCTTTGGCGATGATCATTTGCACTATTGCGTCACAATCTCGCGGTGGCATCTTGGGGCTGATCTCTGCTGGAATTGTTTTCGTGACTTGGAGTAGATACAGAGCTCGGTTAGTGGTTACTTTCATTTTTGCGATGCTATTGATACTGCCATTCGTATCAGCGGCGCAGTATGAAAGGATCAATTCAATATTCTTGCCACAAGAGGTAAGGGATAATTCAGCTAACAGTCGGCTGGATTTATGGCGAATTGCGATTCGGATGTGGCAAGATCATCCAATTGCAGGAGTTGGCCTCGATAATTTTTCGGATGTTAAGGAAATGCGTGCATTGGATTATGCCAAAATTGTGCAGTCTGACCAAGTTGCTGACACTATTTTTGGAAAAAGACGGATGCCGCATGGGACATACACGGGGATGCTGTCAGAAACAGGTCTCATTGGAATTGGTATATTTTTGGTTTTTCTGGTGCGTAATTTGCTGTGTAAACCTTATAACGGCGGGGAGTTGAAAGAAGTGTCTTATAGGGGACTCTATATGCAAACCCGCGGTGCTCAAGCTGGTGTTGCGGGCTTTGCGGTGTCTGCGTTGTTTGGCGATTTGCAATACATAGAAATGTTATATCTACAAATATTTTTTATAGGATCACTTGTAGGGGTACAATACGTTCAAACGGAAGGCGAGCCATCGTTTATTATGAACAGAAAAGTTTAAAAACCACTACTGGCATCGTTGGTGATCTCCACAGTCTCGGACAGCGATGTTTCATTCTCGGTTCTTCAAGTGATTGGATTCTACCCTGCGCTTGGTCCACTATAGGAAACTGGAAATTATTGGCTTCAGCTCTAGCGGCAGCACAAGAGGTACAGGCCACTGGAAATGAAGATTATGGCGTAATTGAAAGCCCGCTAGGTCCAGCGGGAGGCGTCGCTACGCTTCCACCGCCGCCTACGGCCGGCGGACCAATATACGAACGCGATATAATAAGATTATCAATCACCTGCTGGCCATTCCATTTGGTTACATCTTGCGAATTGTGGTAGGCAACCAAGATGAAAGCGCCCAAGCCGGTGCAGTCACCGTAGGGTTGCGAGATCGCGCAGGTCTCAAGGTCGGACGCGGAATATATTTTTGTTCCGTCGATCCAGGCTTCGATGGTGCCGTTTTTTTGCCCTGAGCTACTTAGCTTGTAGCGGAATTCCAGCGAGTACCACCTGTTGGTGTTGAAACGAAAAACCCTACCGAGGATCGGCTGATCGTTGGGATCGCGGAGCGTCAGGGACTGATAGGGAGCGTACTCCATGTGTTGGGGGTTGTTCCCCGCATCCACATCCATCGGAAATGACTTATAGTTGTCACTGGAAGTTCCAACTCGAAAAGTGAGCGCATCGGCGAACCGGGCATTATTGATAGGATCGTAGGCAGCGCCACACCCGGTCAACGGCCCGGCGTCATAAGAGGCGTTGGTAGGTTGGTCTAATCCTTCCGGGGGATAGATGAAAAATATTTTATTGTCGACGCAGGGATAGGCGCTGTGATTATACTTGTCTGTCTTTGGATCGCCCGGCCACGCCCAGTTGGAAGTCCAGTAAACTTGAAAGCGAATATAGAAGTCCGTTGCGGGTGATAGCCCGTTGACATAGCTTCCTCCGGGAAGGCGGAGCTTGCCGTTAGAATTGCCGTTGCCAATGATGCCCTTGGTCGCGTCCCAGTTTGCGGCCCAGACATAGCCTCCCGACGGCGACCCGGCAGGCTGTGCGGGGTAACTACCAACCGGATTGATCTGACGGCCGAACCCATAAACCTGATTCCTACTCACCCCGCCGACAAAGCCGGGATTGATCCAGTCGCTATAGTCGATGCTGAACTGAGTCGTGTAGGAAAGATTTTGCGGGTAGTTGAAATCTTCGCAAAAGATGACGTTTTGGTCCGTGCTGCAAATCGACTCCGCGTAGGGTTGGCCGGATCTTTGGGGGGCGGCAGCGTATGAACGTGAACTGAACAGAAGAAAGCAGATCACACCAA
This sequence comes from uncultured delta proteobacterium, assembly GCA_963760795.1. Classification (GTDB taxonomy): domain Bacteria; phylum Desulfobacterota; class Binatia; order UBA9968; family UBA9968; genus DP-20. Next base: position 98,423 of record CAVXEP010000010.1, on the reverse strand, counting down.
TGCATAAAATGGATACCAATCGACCGTAGCTCATTTCAGTGTCCGAAACTATTATTTCACTATTCATCGTGAGCACTCCCATTGTTTCCGAGTTCATTGCGCAGCCGAATTAATTATCTGCCTATAGATCTTTTACCATCTCCCCACGACCGGCAAGTCTCCCAGTTGACCAAATGGTGCGACGCAAGCATCGACGCTACATGCATCTAGCTTACCATTTCCATTCAAATCCAAGAACCATTCTCTGGTACTTGGGCGGAATACGCCAATCTCTGTTTTTCCGGTGCCGTCCCAATCTCCGACCACCGGGATATCACCGCTGCGACCGAAAGTTAAGAGTCTATCTCCGCCGCGGGTCCCGTCCCATTTCTCGTTACCGTTGAGATCGAGATACCAATAACCGTTGACGAACAGGCCAATATTCTCACTCCCGGTGCCGTTCCAGTCTCCAGTGACCGGGCGTTCGGCGCTGTAGTTATCCGAATCGGAACGAAAGGTATCACACTCGTCGACCGAGCAACTATCCATGGTACTGTTGCCATTCACATCAAAGTTCCACAGGCCTCGATTGATGGATCGTCGACCGTTAGTTCTGGTAACTGACATCGGTGTAAATGTTCCAATGATACTGCCAACGCCGGAAATCTTGCGGATCACCGGCCAGTCTCCGGTTTTGCCGTAGGAGTTGACGAGAGTGTCTGACGCATTGTCCCACTGATCGTTGCCGTTGGTGTCCAGTTTCCAAGTGCCCGATGCAGGGTTGAAGGTGCCGATACCGCTGGCTCCGTCAGTGTTCCAAACGACAGGAAGATCGCCGGCAATATGGGGAAACGAGGTGATATGTGTGTCAGTTGGATCGTCCCATTTACCATTGCCATCGGTGTCTAGGAAAAATTCGCCCGTGCTTGGCCGGAATATGCCAATTTTGGTTGCTAGCTGATTGGGGTTGTTTTGCAATTGAAAGTTCGCGGTGACGGTGGTGTTGGTGGTGAGATTCACGGTACATGTACCAGTGCCGCTACAACCGCCACCGCTCCAACCTGAGAATGTGGAGCCGGCGCTGGCCGCAGCGGTCAGTTACGCGGTTACCGCTGACAAAGCTTCAGAGCAATCCGCCCCGCAGTTGATGCCTGTAGCTGTTACGGTTCCAGTCCCTGTGCCTGCCTTAGTAACCAGTAAGCGTGAAAGTTTGACCGGTTGAGTCGCGAAGGTCGCAGTGACCGTGGTGTTGGCGGTCAGAGTTAACGGTACAAGTACCAGTGCCGCTACAACCGCCACCGCTCCAACCGGAGAATGTGGAGCCGGCGCTGGCCGCAGCGGTGAGTTGACGCGACTACCGCTGAAAAGCTTCAGAGCAATCCGCCCCGCAGTTGATGCCTGTGGCAGTTACGGTTCCAGTTCCTGTGCCTGCCTTAGCAACTGTTATTGTGAAAGTGGGTACGGTGGCTGCGGTCGTGCCACAAGCTTCTGGAGTATAGGTTGAATTACCCGCGGCATTATAAGCGCGCACCTGAAAACAATATATAGTCCCGTCCACCAGTGCGGAGTTGGTGTAAGAGGTCACGTTCGCGCCTAAGGTGGCAATCTGGGCGTAGGTTCCCGTCGTGCCGGTTTTGCGCTCAATCTTGAAACCGTCTTCGTTGGTTGAATTGTCTGTCCAAGTTAGCTGAAGTTGACCGGATTGCGCTTCGCTAGCCAAAACCACCATTGCGAGAACCAACAGAGACAATTTAATGCAATTTTTGATGAGATTATTCCTCATGCGTACTCCTTTTCCCTGCATCGAAACGTACGACGCCTATATAGGCTACGTTAGAACCGACTCTGCTAAAGCTTCAGATGCTCGTGCTTGAGAGCTAAGGGTTAGGCCGTTTTTCTATTTTGAGTAAATCGATTCTGCGTCGAGGCAAGTCGTGTGCCAGTCGCTACTCTGCTGATAACATGGCGTAATTGTAAAGTTTTTAGGAAGTTTTGGACCGGTTGACTGAAAAACCCTTCATCGTTTTCGTATGAAATAACAGCCCTATCTTCTGATCTTGGGAAACATTTCGATGCGTTGAGTTGTGATTAGGTATGTTTTTTTTGAACTCAATCAATCGCCACCCCAACAAAAACGACCCGACAAATACACACTCCGAACAATTACGGTCATAAAACGCTCGTACGAGCCTGCCGGGCTGATATAGCCCATGTCAGATACAATACAGCCATCAAAAAGGAAGTCGTTCACGACGACGACCTGGCTCGAACAAGACATCCATCGAAAGTTGAAACACCTTGCGGTCACTCGCTGCGTCTCCGTAAGAAATTTGATACGTGAGGCGGTCGATGAGCACTTAGCGCACGATGAGCAAGACAACACTTCGAGCATTAGCGCCCATCGTGCCTAAGTCTTGATCAAGCCGCTTTTCCCGCCGGTCCGTGGAGCATTTCCTGCTGCCAATTCTTACCCGTGATTTTGTCCAAATCGCTCATCGCGCCGCGTTGCATGGCCGAACCCGTTCGCGACAAAACACCTGAATTGTCAATGCCTGCCGCTGAACGCACTTAATTTGTTATCAACTCCGACCAGTGAGGTAGCTATGAATTCTAACATGCGTACTCGATCAAAAAGCATTACAAGCGTTGTGGTTCTGGTCCTGCTGATAGCAGGAGCGGCAATGACTCTCTACGTTTTCAAAGAGTCGGAGCCCCTCAAAGTTGTGATGTTTGGGGCAGTTCTCGTAGGACTCGCCGTTTGGGGTAAAAGATATGTGCGACGATAATCCGACCGGGGGCTCATCGGAGTGAAGATAGTTAGAGTCATCAGGAGGAAAGTAGGAGGTGTTGGTCTATGCGAAGGAAAGGAAGTCAAATCGACTTCAACCCACAATATCCAAAAATGACTAATCCACGGATAGTTTTAGAAGACAAGATCCGCAATCGCTCCGCCAAGCTCGGTGTTATTGGCCTGGGGTATGTCGGATTGCCGCTGGCCATCGAAATGGCTCGCGAGGGGTTTCGAGTGACCGGAATTGATATTGATGGCAGTAGGGCTGAATCCGTCAACGCGGGCGTCTCGTACGTCTTAAACGTAACAAGCAACGATCTCCGTTCCGCCGGTACTAACCGGACCCTGAGAGCAACGCAGTCATTCGCCGCGTTAGAATCGGTTGACACTATCAGCATATGTGTTCCCACGCCTTTGAGAAAATCTAAAGATCCGGATCTCTCATACATCGTGGCTGCCGTGGAAGCCGTTCACAATCATCTTACTCCCGGAAAGTTGATCGTTATCGAGAGCATGATTTATCCGGGAACCACTCGAGAGATCGTGCTTCCTATTTTGGAGAAATCAGGCCTCAAGGCCGGTGAAGATTTTTTTCTGGCATTTTCCCCCGAGAGAGTCGATCCCGGCAATCAAACTTATACGACACGGAACATTCCGAAAATCATCGGCGGCCTGACTACACGTTGCACTGCCATGGCGACGTTTCTTTACCAACAGTTTGTTGACAGCGTTGTTCCGGTGTCTTCTTCTGAGTCGGCGGAAATGGTTAAGCTTTTAGAAAATACTTTCCGGAGTGTCAATATTGCTTTAGTCAACGAAATGGCTCGTATGTGCCGCCAGTTCGGCATCAATGTCTGGGAAGTCATTGACGCAGCCAAAACCAAGCCGTTTGGGTTCATGCCTTTTTATCCCGGACCTGGTCTGGATGGTCATTGCCTCCCGGTTAATCCAGACGATCTCACATGGAAAGCTAGAATGCGTGGTTTTAAGCCGCGCCTGATCGAGATGGCCGCTGTCGTCAACAGCCAGATGCCGAAAGTTACCGTCAGTCGAATCGCTTGCCTAACAAGAGAAAGAAGAGCATAAATGGCTCTCGGCTCCTTGCTCTCGGTATTGCCTACAAGCGGGATGTTAGCGATACGAGGGAATCGCCGGCGCTCGAGGTCGCAAGAGCTTTGATAGAAAAAGGTGCAACGGTCGCATATTCGGACCCCTACGTGCCGATTGTTGCCATAGGCGAGGAAACTCTAGCGTCGGTTCCGTTAACCCAACCACTACTTCAATCGATGGACTGTGTGGTGATATTGACCGACCATCCCGCCTTTGATAATTCCATGGTCGCAGCTCATAGCGCACTTGTGGTAGATTGCTGAAACGCGTTCAAAAATTTCTCCGGTGCAAACGTGATACCGCTCTAAACACCGCTGTACCACCCGGTCTGCTAGCGGCACGTTATTGACCGGGGAAGTCGGCACCGGGAAAACGACTATTCTTCAAAAACTGATGGGAGAATTAGACGGCACCGTACCCTTTGTATTCTTCTACAACACCACCTTACCATTTGAAGATCTCCTATGTTATGTTTGCGACGAGCTCGATTTGCAAGTTAAAGGTCAAGGGCAGCTTGGGAAAATCCAGGCACACAACAAGTTTCTGCTGGCGCAGTTGAGACAAGGATCGACGGTCGCGCTCTTAATTGACGAAGCGCATAACTTACGAGACGATGTTTTCGAGAATATTCGGTTACTCTCGAACCTCGAGACTCCGCGAGAGAAGCTGCTGCAAATTGTCTTGTCCGGCCAACCCGAACTGGAGATCAAACCTGACAGACCTGAGCTGCGCCAGGTGAAGCAACGCATCACTCTCAAATGGCGGCTCGAGGGGCTTCGGGAAGACGAGATAGGAGCGTTTATCGAATGCCGTCTGAAGGCCATTGACTACGGCCGCAACGATCTCTTTCCCCGAGATGCGATCCGAGAGATCGCGCTCTATTCCAAAGGAGTTCCTCGGTTGGTCAACATCATTTGTGACAATGCGTTACTGATTGCTTATGCGGATTCCGAGAAGTGGGTATCGGCCGATGTCATAAAGGAAGTCGCAAGGGAGATTCATTTAGGGTTACTCGGTCGAGATCGCAAGGTTCCCGTTCCAGTCGCTCACATACGACCCTCTGGACTTGAGCATCACATTGACAGCCGTCGAACTCACGCCGATAAGGCAAGCCCGGCTGTAACAGCAAGGCTTGTGGAGGAAGCCAACACTGGGGAGATCAACCCCACTGCGAGTATTGACTCCGGGATAACGAAGCCCGCAAAGGACCCGACGCCGCAATTATTGGATGTTGTCGCCAAAGCACTTACAAATGCTGTTGGACCCATGGCGCCCGATTGTCCTTGGAAGTCATCTGACCGCACTTGACGACCGGTTGGAAACGCCGCCGGTGGCTCGCATTGCGAAGATCGTTGAATTGGTGAGCCCCGAAATACTTGACGACGTGCTACGCGCAGAGTTCCAGCAAAAAATGGTCGCCGTTTTCGGTCTTGCTAACAAGAATGGTCAAGCCGCAAACGCAATCTAAGAGTAAGGACCCGCGGTGGATTTCGGCCCGCAAGGAGAGAGTTTGATCCTATCGATCAGAAGGAATTTCATCATCTTGATCGTTGTTGTCGGGTTGACTATCGCGAGCATCGTTTACTATTGGCTCGGTCGTGCACTGAGAGAAAGCTACGCACAACAAGCCTCATTGATTGCGACTAGCATGGCAGATACGGCCGCCGGATATGTCTTGAGCAAGGATGCATTAGGTCCTCATTCTCTCGTTACCAGGTATGGGGAGTTAGACGGCGTGGCGTATGCTATTATTCAGAACCGTGAGGGGAATGTTATCGCCAACAGTTTGCGTTCTTTGTCACCGGAGATTCAAAAAAATCTTAGTCACGATGAGCAGAGTCAAACCAGCCGACGTGAGATAAGCTTAGAAGGGAAGCCTGTAACTGAAATACGCCGGCCGATTCTCGAGGGGCGGTTAGGAGCGGTCCGTTTGGGAGTGTGGTCAAATATCGTTGAGCGCGAAATCCACAATCGATTCTTGCTGCTTATGATTCCGCTAACTTTTGTGCTCGTCATGGCGATCATCATCGCTGCTTTCCTGGCAAATCGGTTAATACGTCCATTCAAGCGCTTGATCGAGGTCGCCGAGCGTATCAGCATGGGGGATCTCGACGTTCCCATAAAATCCGAGTCGCGCGACGAATTCGGAGAGCTTACCCACTCTCTGGAGCGTATGCGGGCGAGCCTCAAGGCGGCAATGGCACGTCTCGGCCAGAATTGATTATACGCCAGAGCATCAGCTGAGGTACTCTGCACACATCGTAATTCGTTACTACGGAATGCTCATCCGATGTGGATGAAAACATTTATGAAGGAATAAGTGATACGCAGATTACATCTACATCGGCCGAGAAATTACGATCTCCCATACGCGCCGGAATCATCGTAAGATTATTGACGGCCTGTGCCAAGCTTGGCACCGTTATAACCTTCCCAATTGTAGGTTGCCGGCAATAGCGCGGCCAGTAGACCCCCAATAGATAATCCTTATTGATAATAAGGAGATCGCCATGGCGCAAGAAATCATACCTGCAGGTTAGTTTTACCCGGCGCATAGCGTCCGGACAGAGAACAGAGAGAGCTGGGATGCGACAAGACAAATCCTCACGACTCCAACGTCCGGCTCATCAACCCCCCACCAGGCCAGCCAGCCACGGCGACAGAGCGCCTGGCCGTGGCGGCGCTGAGGCAGCGAAGCACGACTTCTTTGAATTCACTGGTAAACCATATTGCCCGCGAGTTCTATAATGCAGAGATGGCCAACGGCGCCTAGGCCTTGGATATCGGTATTTTTGGGCCAGATCTCTTTACCCCCGAGGTTGCCTTTGAACTTAGGGTCGGGAACCGTATACTTTGGGACATCGAAAGTTCCGCGTGATGGTCGTCATCGGATCTCTCCTTGCGGCCAATTCAGCCCTGTTCCAAGATCGCACAAAATTTTATTTCTTTCTTGGCTAAAATTCTGATCTGGCAAAGCGATTGGCGTGTATCGCTTTACAAGGGGTGTATTACTTCGCGGCTAAAATGTGCATTGATTTTACCACAACCTCCACTGTCAGTTTCAATTCATTATGTATTTCGCACAACTCGCCAGTGATTTCGTTCCATTGCGGCTGTCAGTTTCGTTGATTGCGGCCGGAGTCGGAGCGAACCGACGCTGGAGTTTTTTTCATGGCCTAAGCCTTCATAAAGTTGCAAGTCTGTTAGCTCATTTCTTGAATCTCCGGCGAGCCAAAGCTCGCTGAATTCAAGATCCATCTCGCCGTAATCAGCCGTCAATTTCCTTCGACTTTTGTTGCGCCAAGCATCGCCGTGGCCGATCGGTTCACAATGCCCACCGTACTGCGCTTGCTGCCCTGCACTGTGATCACGTCGTGAAAAATCCGGGCTAGCCTTGGAAAGACAGTCCGGGTCAGAATCGAGTCGTGTTTTCGCGACCGGCAAACCTGAAATGATTTGGGCAGAAACATAATCATCGTGGCGCTTAATCGTCGATGGAAAGCGCTAAGCGAAAAATAATGAGAGGTATCGCATGAGAACTGGAGCGAGACAGAGCAACGGGAAACCGCCGCCCAAGCAAACCAACATCCCACGGGTAAACCTGGAAAAGAAGATCCGTAATCGCAGCGCCGCAGTTGGTGTAGTCGGGTTGGGATACGCTGGGCTTTCTGCAGCCGTGGAGATGGCAAAAGCGGGGTTTGGCGTCACCGGAGTCGATTTTGATGGGGCGCGAGTCAACGCTGTTAACGCCGGGATATCGGATCACGTCGATGTGCCAAGCGAAACGCTTTTTCAGTTCGTTGTGAAGAATCAGATCAAGGCTACCCAATCTCTAGCAACTGTTGAAGAGCTTGACGCGATCAGTATTTGCGTTCCGACGCCATTGCAAAAGACAAACGAACCATCTCTATCCTACGTTGTTGCTGCAATTGAGACGTTGCGCAATCATTTGCGTCCGGGGCAATTAATCGTCTTGGAAAGCACGGCCTACCCAGGTGCGATGAGACAGTTGATATTACCAATTTTAGAAGAGACCGGTCTGCAAGTTGGCGAAGACTTCTTTCTTGCCTATACGCCGCAAAGACTCAATCCTGGTGACCCAAGTTACAAAAACCACATCATCCCAAGAGTTGTTGGCGGTATAACGACGTACTGCACTGAAATGGCGGTGTTGTTTTACCGGCAATTTATTGAAACCATTATTCCGGTTTCATCACCAGAGACGGCTGAGATGGTAAAACTTTTGGAAAATACGTTTAGTAGTGTAAATACTGCTGTCGTCAATGAAATGGCACTGCTTTCGCGCAAGCTTGGCATTAATGTCTGGGAGGTGATTGATGCGGCGCAGAGTAAGCCGTTTGGGTTCATGCCCTTTCATCCTGGGCCTGGCATGGGTAGCGATGTGGCTCCAGTAGACGCACGTTACATTACGTCTAAGACCGGAGTAGGTGGATTTCATCTTCGCATGATTGAATTGGCGACAGACATTAACAGCCAAATGTCATCCTTCATAATCGAACGAATTGCCGACGCGTTAAATGAAGCAGGAAAGAGCCTCAAACATTCAAGAATTCTTGCTTTGGGTGTCAGTCATAAACGTGACTCCAGCGGCCTCTGTGAGGCTGCCGCGATAGAAGTCCTGCGGGGGTTACGACAGAAAGGCGTTTCTATATCGTTCGCTGATCCATATCAGAAGTCCATCGAGATCGAGGGTGCAGCGATGAAATCGATCCAGCTTTCATCGAAAATTGTCGATTCGATGGATTGTATCGTGTTATTGAATGACCATGAAACCTTCGACTACGCAATGATCGCGGCGCAAAACGCCCTGGTAGTAGACAGTCGGAACGGCTTCAAGAGTTTTCCAAGACCTAATATCATTCCGCTCTGAAGCCGCTGCACACCAGAGGGTACGATCGGTTCTTAACAGCTGTACTCTCTGTTTGAGTTTGGTTCAGAGACGGCTGGTAATTGAGATGCTGCATAATTCTTAATCGAGTCTTAAGGGCGAACTGTGGGACGGAAAATAGAGATACTGCATTCGTAGAGAGTGCGGTGACACTTGTTTCTGTCAAAATAAACGACTTGCTTGACGTCTTGGGCATGCAATTGTTGGCATGTGCTAAGCCGACGAGGGCAGCCGGGCTAGTAATTTTTTTTAAGCTGTGCGTCCGGCGAACGTGGCGGTGATTTCATCGACATCTTGAGACCCGATTTGATCGAGCTAGGCGAATGGTTTGAGATCGTGCACGAAGATCTAAAATGCAATGGCGTTCGTTGCCTTGCAGACGTGAGGGGGGGGACTGCGGAAGACGTTATTCAATGAGGACATTTTGAAATGGTTCGACCCGCTAACCTCTCGAATCTACACGTCATCATTGTGCGAATTGGGGCCACTTTGAAAATTTCGACTCATTTTGACTCAATCTGTGCAACGGTTGCAGTGCTGATACTAAAAAATGGAATACGCGACTTTGGTGCTTCGTTATCCGCCTGACAATTCTCTAGCTCTCTGGACTGGTAACAGCCGCGTCAAAAGTTTCGGCTAAATGACGATACGTTGTCGTCGTGATTTGACTCATCAGTGACTAAATTGACTCAACGAAACACCACGCAAATCCCCCTCGATGAGCAGCGCTCGCCACGAATTCTGCTCATCAATTCTGACGCAATGGTTTGTGAGCAACTACAGCGCCTTTATTCTCAATGCGCGTATTCGGTGTCTGTGATGCAGTCCGGTCAAGACGCGCTCGTGAAAATAGCTGATGGCTCAACGGATCTGGTGGTGACTGACGTTCACTTGCCAGACCTCGATGGGATCAAATTCATTGAGCGGATACGCAAGTTGCATTCTGATGTTCCAGTCATTGTTATTACCGGGGAAAGAGACGTTGAAGTTGCGGTTAAAGTCCTCAAGGCGGGTGTCAGTGACTTTATTAGCACACCCATTAGTGCTGTGGCCGTCCAAACGTCCACACAGTCGGCATTGGAGAAAGGGCAAATTTTTACGGAACTCAGACATATGCGACGACAGTTTCGCAGAGAGTTTCGAATTCGTCGGTATGCTCAGCAAAACTCCTGAAATGTACCGTGTCTTTGAAACCATCCGGATGGTTTCAAACATGGATGTGACGGTACTCGTGGAGGGTGAAACTGGAACCGGAAAGGAGCTCGTCGCAAAGGCGATTCATGATCGAAGCGCGCGGCGCGAGGGAAAACTCGTGACGATTAATTGTGCGGGTGTGCCCGACTCGCTTCTCGAGAGCGAGCTTTTCGGGTTCGAGAGCGGAGCCTTCACTGGTGCAGACCACGCAAGGGAGGGAATGATCGAGTTAGCCCATGGGGGCACCCTTTTCCTGGATGAAATAGAAAGCATGTCGCTATCGATGCAAGCAAAACTTCTGCGTGTCCTCGAGGATCGCAAGGTCCAACGGCTGGGTGGGAATCGGAAGTATGATATCGATATCCGAGTCATTGCCGCAACCAAAGTCCCTGCCAAGCAGCTTGTTGCCGATCGAAAGATGCGGAACGATTTTTATTATCGCATCAATGTGGTTTCGATTCAGCTCATGCCGCTGCGACAGCGGCGAGCCGACATCCCGTTGCTGGTGGAGAATTTCCTACGAACGCACCCCTTTGCGGCGCAAAAGGGGATTACGGAAATCTCTCGGCAAGCAATGAGCCAGCTTATGCATCATTCCTGGCCTGGCAATGTTCGCGAACTGCAGAACGTGCTCGAGAAAGCCGTGGTCATGGCTGTTTTACCGGTAATTGAGAAGGTGGATCTTTTGGATGAGCCTCCACCGCCTGAGAAAGATCGAGCAAACAAAGCAACCGGCGTAACCTTCGCGCAGTGGATCAGAGAACAGGAAAAGGCCTACTTAGTCAAACAACTCGAGGCTTTTCACGGCAGCATTGATCGGGCAGCGGCTAACTCCGGCATTTGTGTGAGAACGCTTTTTCGCAAAATGCGACTTTATGGTCTTGATAAAAAACAGTTCCGACCCCAGGCGCCTGAAATTCCCTTCCCGCCGGAAGCGAGTTATGTAATTGAAAACAAGGTTAGCGCAACAAACCCCCGTTTCCGCCACTAACTCACGATTTATTGGCCGGCTAGTTCTCAACGATACCGGCACTCCCACCGGTGACCGTCGGGTTCACTTGTGATACAGCGATTGGGCCAGCAGATACCCCGCCAAATCTTCCTTGACCGCTTTTCACACTCGATATCTTTTGGATTCTCAAACTTTTGCTCCCGGGTGAAAGATTCACCGCACTTTCCTCGCCTCCCGCGTCTCTTCCATATCGTTCGCATCCGTTCGAACGACCCAATTCTTTACCCCTTTCCCGCCTCATGAGTAAAAAAACGTCCGAGCGACAGACTACATTCTCCGATCCAAACTCTAATAGAGAATTGCTTCGGCGATACGAGCGGCCTCGATGTTTTTGCGCCGGCGAGGTCGGCGATCGTGCGGCCAACTTTCAGCACTCGGCTGCAGGTTCGCGCGCTCAGGGCGAGCTTGCTAATCGCGGTTTCCAATAATTTCTCTGCATCATTTTTCATGGCACGACCGCGCGAATCTCTTTCGCGCCCATTTAAGTGTTGGCGTGAAGCTTTGAATTCTCGAATCGCGGCAGTTGAATCTTGCGTGCAGTGTTCACGCCTTCACGAATCCGTCGAGATTTCACCAGCGTCTTTGCTTGCCAACGCTAAATAACGCAAGCCGGGCACTGTGATCTGAAGGTCGAGGCGGTCGAGCAGAGGACCGGAAACTCGCGAACGATAGCGTTGAATTTGCCACGCTGCCCGCGCATTCTATCTGCGCGTCGGACAGGCAACCGCAGACGCGGAGATTCATGGCACGCGAGGGACACCTAGCCAGGGCCAAAACCGCCAAGGAACATGCAGTCAAATAGAGAGGTCGATGATGACGAGATCTACCATGCGTAGCGGCGAGCAAACGGCTTTGGCCAACCTTATGGGCAGCCTCGTCATTTTAGCCGGCCGGGAGTTTTAAGAGTTTGTCTTTATAAATCAGCGTGGTGCGCCCGACAGGAATTGAACCTGTACTTAGGGTTTCGGAGACCCTCGTGATATCCATTTCACTACGGGCGCGTGGCAAATTTTCTATCACCGGGTTGGCGATCAGTCAACGTGCTTGGTCTCTATGGCCGCGGTGATGCGATACATTTGCTCATGAATCAGCGGATTGGCCGCTAAAGTTCCTCGGCCTCTGATGTCAAATGGCTCGCCGCGAAAGTCGCTGAGTTTGCCGCCCGCCTCGGCGACGATCAAACTTCTCGCCGCAACATCCCAAGGTTTCAGTTTCAACTCCCAATATCCGTCGACGCGGCCCACACGCGCCGTAGCACACGTCCAGGGCCGGCTGCGGGTCAAAAAGACTCTTAAGAAGCTTGGATAATATTCCGCAGGAGAAATGCGCTTGAGTCTTGTGTCATGGCTTGCCGAACTTTCGCAATTATCTAGCGGCTATGTTAGCTAGTGACGCGTGAAGATTCGCGCGCCGGCAAAAATCAATTTGAGCTTGCGGGTGGTCGGCAAACGCGCCGATGGCTATCACCTGCTCGATACTGTCATGGTGCCGGTGTCGCTCTATGATGAGATCGACATTCAGCAGCGCACAACCGCGCGCCGCGCCGCGCCGCTTGCGCCGGTAGAAATTCGCTGCAACCATTCGCAAGTACCGTTGGGTCGGGACAATATCGCCTACCGCGCCGCAGAATTGTTGATGCAAAAAACCAAGATTAATCGACCTGTTTGCATTCGCATTCGAAAAAATATTCCCATCGGTGCAGGGCTGGGCGGCGGTAGTACCGACGCCGCCGCGGTGTTGGTCGGCCTTAACCGCATGTGGAAATTGCGCTTGTCGGTGCGCCAATTGGAGCGGCTGGCGCTGCAACTTGGCGCTGACGTGCCGTTCTTTATTCGCGCCAAGCCGGCGCGGGCGCGTGGGATCGGCGAAAAACTCCGTTTGCTGCCGAAGCTGCGGCGCCGCTGGCTGGTACTGGCCTACCCAGGATTCCCGGTAGCGACTGCGTGGGTGTACGGAAACCTCTCTCTAAAGTTGACAAAAGTTAGCGTAAATACTAGCATTGCGACGCCGCTGGAGAGCCTGGATACGCTCGAAAAACTGCTCGTCAATGATCTCGAGCAGGTTGCCATAAGGAGATATCCTGAAATCGGTCGAGTGAAAACGAAACTGTCTCTGGCAGGTGCCGTGGCGGTTCTGATGTCGGGAAGCGGCTCCTCGGTATTTGGCGTTTTCAGGTCGAAACGATTGGCTGAGCGAGCCTATCGTCGGATGCGGCATGAGGAGGGGATCCAAGCGTTCCTGGTGCATGTTTTGAATTAAGATTAGTCAAAAGCCCATAAAAAGAACTCTACCGGCGCAACATCTGGCTCGTCCAGAAGGGGGTCCCTATGCAAGTTACCGAGGTTAGGGTCTTTCCTGTCGAGGAAGATAAGCTCAGGGCTTATGTCACTATCACACTCGATCACTGCTTTGTGATTCGGGACTTAAAAATCATACATGGCGCCACTGGGCTGTTTGTCTCGATGCCCAGCAAGAAGCGCAAGGATGGAACCTATAAAGATATCGCGCATCCGATCAACAATGAGACGCGCCGGATGATCGAGGAAAAGATAATCGCGGAGTATCAAAAAGTGCTCGCCGACGGCGGGGCGCCGACACCGGTCCATGACGAGTGATCGGGTGTTCTGCGCGACCGGATGAGCTTCCCAGCGGGAGTTCACGGATGGGCGGTCGCCAAGTGGTAAGGCCCCGGCCTTTGGAGCCGGTATTCGAAGGTTCGAATCCTTCCCGCCCAGCCAGTTTCTCCTGTTATTATTGCCCGGCTGGCCTTTGCGACATGGATTTAGTAGAACTTGAGTAGCGCCGTTCACAGAGGGACGGCGCTGCTGTTTTTTAGTGGCAGAGGTGATTGGACTACGAATTGACGGATTTGCATGGCAGGGGTAGTGAGAAAAGGATGGGTCGCACAGCCGAATTGAAAATATTCGCGGGAAACTCCAATCCGCCGCTCGCCGCAGAGATCAGCCAGTATCTCAAAGTGCCGTTGGGCAAGGCGATGGTGGACAAATTTAGCGACGGCGAGAGCAAGGTCGAAATCAAGGAGAACGTCCGCGGCGCGGATGTGTTTGTTTTGCAATCTACCTCGACGCCCGGCAATGACAACTTGATGGAGCTTTTGCTGATGCTCGACGCCTTCAAGCGCGCTTCAGCTCAACGCATCACTGCCGTCATGCCCTACTACGGCTATGCGCGCCAGGACCGTAAAGTCATCCCGCGGGTGCCGATCAGCGCTAAGTTAGTCGCCGATCTGATAACCCGAGCCGGCGCGTCGCGCATGTTGACCGTTGACCTTCACTCGGGGCAGATTCAAGGCTTTTTCGACATTCCCGTGGATAACGTTTACGCCACGCCGGTGCTGTTGGATTATCTGCGCAAGCAAGTCGATCATACCGAGGTTACTATCGTCTCGCCGGACGCCGGCGGCGTGGAACGGGCGCGGGCCATCGCCACGCGCTTGGATGCATCGTTGGCGATTATCGATAAACGTCGGATCGGTCCCAATGTCGTTGCCGAGATGAATATTATCGGTGAGGTCAAGGATCGGATTGCGATATTAATCGACGATATGGTCGATACCGCCGGGACATTGACCATGGCTGCCGAAGCGCTTAAAGAAGCAGGCGCGCGAAAAATCATCGGTTGCTGCTCGCACGCGATATTGTCCGGACCGGCGATCAAGCGCATCGAAGAATGCCCGCTCGAACAACTGATTGTCACCAACACGATTCCCCTCGGGCCGCAAGCCCAGGGATGCGGCAAGATTAAAACATTGTCGGTTGCCCACTTGATCGGTGAGGCGATTCGCCGCACCCATGAAGAAGAATCGATCAGCTCTCTATTCGTTTAATCAGAGGAGGTAGTTTCCTTGGATACTCTGGAAATACAGGTTGAAGCACGCGATAAGCAGCGTAAACGTGACGCCAGACGGTTGCTTCGCGACGGTAAGATTCCGGCGATTCTATACGGTCCGAAGATGACGACGGTCACCTTGGCGCTCGACAAGAAAGAATTCTCTCGGCGCGTTGCTGGCCTGCAAGGTTCCCACCTGGTGCGGTTGAAATCGGCGTCGGCGACGCTCGCCGAAAAGGTTGCCCTGGTGAAGGACATGCAATTTCATCCGATCAGCGGCGAGGTGATCCATGCCGATTTCTACGAAGTCGATCTTTCCGCGAAGATTCAGGTGCATGTGCCGCTCCACTTTGTCGGCAAGGCAATTGGTATCGTAAACGGCGGTGTTCTTCAGCCGATCTTGCGCGAGATCGAGGTCGAGTGTTTGCCGCTCGATATTCCGGAATTTTTCGACGTTGACGTAACCGCTCTGGACATCGGCGATTCGGTTCATATTGAAGATTTGCAGATGCCTGACGGGGTCGTGTCGGTTGCCGAAGACAACCTGGCGCTGGTCGCAGTCGTGCCGCCCACTGTTGAAGCCGTTGAAACGCCGACCGTTGCACCCGTGGAAGGCGCCGCCATTGCGCCGGTGGACGCTAAAGCGGACGCCAAAAAGGATAACCCCTAGGCGGCTGGTCTTGCGCTTTCTTCGAGATTGGCTGTGTGAAAATCGTCGTTGGCCTAGGGAATCCAGGAAGCAAGTACGACGGCACGCGGCATAATATCGGTTTCCTAGTTATCGACAGCTTGGCGCAGCAGCACCACATCATTCTGGATCAGCATCGATGCGATGCCCTGCTTGGACTGGGGAAAAGCCACGAAGAGTCGTTGCTATTGGCCAAGCCGGAGACTTTCATGAACCGCAGCGGCGTGGCGGTGGCCGCGCTGCTCCAACAGTATGGAGTAACGGCGGCGGATTTAGTGGTCATCTACGATGACCTGGATTTGCCGCTGGGCCGGATCAGGATTCGCACCAAGGGTAGCGCCGGCGGCCATCGCGGTGTCAGTTCGATCATCGAGCATTTAGGCGGTGTGCCGTTTAACCGTATCCGCATCGGTATTGGCCGTCCGCCCGAAGGGACGGTTGCGATCGACCATGTGCTCGCGCCCTTCGGTGCAGCTGAAATGGCCGATCTGTCCACGGCCATCGAACGCTCCGCGGCTGCGCTTGGCTGTCTGATTCATGAGGGCGCGGCGGCGGCCATGGGTGTTTATAATCGAGCGGTTGACGAAAACGGCACATTGTAAACGCCAAGTGCGTATGTTAAATAGACAATTTTCCTGTGGAGGGTAGTAATACGGTAACATTATACGAAACTCTTTTTGTCGTGCATCCGGAAAAAGGTCCGAGAAATAAAGAATTTATCGAACGATTCAACAAGGTTGTCGAAGGTCAAGAGGGTACCATCGTGCAGGTCGAAGAATGGGGACTGCGCGATCTCGCCTATCGCATCGAAAAACAAGGCAAGGGTTTCTATACCTTGATGCGTTACAAGGCCACCGGCAAGGCGGTTGCCGAGCTCGAGCGTAATCTCAAGCTCACCGACGGCATACTGCGCTACCTGACGACGCGAGCGGTAGAGGATAGCCCGATGACCAGTCCGTCGGCGCCACGGGTGTATAGCGATGAACCGCCGCGGCGAAACTACGACGACAGAAGAAACTACGACGACAGACGGAACTACGACGATAATAGGTCGCGTGGGGGCGACCGCGAACCCTCAGCCTAGATCGGCGTGGCATCCCGCGGGTTGCGTGAGGTTGGCTTTGATTTGCCAATCACTCGAATTCAGGATAGTCGCCCGCTTTCGCCAAATGGTTGGACTTCCAGTCGCATGAATAGATCCACGGCTAGGAAGAGCAAGACGAAATAAGAGGTAGCGTAATTTATGGCACAGTACGAACGGAGCCCGAGACCTAGCCGCGAGCGGTCCGATGAAGACAAGGGCGGCCAGCGTCGCCGGCCGATGTTCCGGCGCAAGGTTTGTCGTTTTTGCGCCGACAAAAGTCTGCGGATCGATTATAAGGATCTGCGGACGATTTCTTCCTTCGTCAGCGAACGCGGCAAGATGACGCCGAGCCGGATCACCGGCAATTGCGCGCGCCATCAGCGGCTGCTGACGACCGCGGTCAAGCGCGCGCGCAGCATTGCCTTGCTGCCGTTTACTACCGCCAACAACTAAATTCGTTTCTCTGCCCAACACCCATGCAGCGGCTAGAAGTCATTACCCGGTTTCTATTGGCGCTAGCCCTGAGCGTGTTTTTGTTCATGAGCGGCATCAGTCTGCCGCCCATCGGCGCGCTACTGTTGCCGTTTGTCGTCCAACCGGTGCTGTTGTTTGGCGTTAAATACGGCATTGGCTATGGCCTCGGCGTGGTACTCGTCGCGCTCTTGCTGTTGGCGATCTTTGGTGGCGTCGAGCTGAGCTTGCTGTACGGCGTATTCGCCGTCCTGGCGGGAGTGCTGTTGTCGCTGGTCGGGCGGCTGCGTAGGGTTGAGTATCTTGTCGTCGGCGCGGCCACGGCGATGTTTATTTGGGCGCTCGGCGCGGCCCGCTACTTTTTCGGCTCTTGGGCGGCGCTGGCGGGAGATTTCCGCGCTGGATTGACCCAACAGTTCGCGGCAGCGACGCGCATGCAGGAACAGCTAGGTTTCTCCAAGGAAAGCTTGGAACTGGTAAAAGAAAGAATGCCACAGTTGATCGAGATGACTTTACAGCTCCTCCCGGGGTTGCTGTTTTTGACCTTTGCGATTATCGCCTTGATCAATCTGCTTTCGCTGCGGCGCCGTTTTCCCGAGCGCCGGAGCGCATGGTTCGCGATCGAAAATTTCCGCGATTGGAAAGCGCCGGAACCGCTGGTCTGGGGGTTGATCGCAAGCGGCTTTAGCCTGTTTTTTCCGGTTGCCGATCTCGCGCGTCTGATCGCCATGAATCTGTTGTTGATCGTTGGCGCTTTTTACTTCGTCCAGGGGTTGGCGGTGATCGCGTTTTTTTTTCACAAAAACAACGTGCCGCGGTTTCTGCGCGGCATTACCTATATCTTGATCGTATTTCAACAAATCTTTACGCTGATGGTTATTGGGCTGGGGCTGTTCGACCTATGGGGCGATTTTCGCCGCTTGGGTAAAGACAACCTCACTCCGAGCCAAGCGTCCTAGCGGAGGAACCATGGAAGTTATTCTCAAAGAAGATATCGCCAACGTCGGCAAGATCGGCGAAGTCGTGCGCGTGCGCGACGGTTACGCGCGGAATTTCTTACTGCCGCGCGGTCTGGTGCTGGAGGCCAACAAGAAAAATTTGAAGACCTTCGAGCATGCAAAAAAAATCATCACCGATCAGAAAACCAAGGTGCTGCGCCAAGCTCAAGCGGTGGGCGATCAATTGGCCGGCGTGTCGCTGGTCATTCCGATGAAGGTCGGCGAAGAAGGCAAGCTCTTCGGTTCGGTGACCAACATGCAGATCGAAAAGGCGCTGAAGGCCAAAGGTCTGGTCGTCGACCGGCGCAAGATTCATTTGAACGAATCGATCAAGGTCGCCGGCGACTACGACGTGCCGGTCAGGTTATCGGCGGATCTCACGGTAACGCTCAAAGTGTCGGTGGTGGCCGACAGCTAGGCGTATTCATAATCCAATCATCTGTTCGATCACCATGGGGTGGGCGCATCTGCGTCCCATCCCATTTTTGTTTGTGCTGGCTCGCAGATGTGCAGGCGTGTTATCGAGTTGCGCCAACCACACCAGGCTGTAGCCTGAGGATACGAAGTATTTGCCAATGGGATCCACAGCAGCCAACCCGCCTGCGCCATTTGGCATCGAGCCCGGCCGGCTGGTTATCCTCGCCGCCGCGATCCTCTGGAGTCTGGCTGGGGTTTTCATTAAGTTCCTGGACCTCCACCCACTGGTGATCGTTTTCTACCGCAGTCTGTTCGCCGCCCTGGTATTCATGCCGTTTCTGAAGCGGCGTGATTTTCGCTGCAACGGCACGGTTCTCGTGTCGGTGCTGACTTACACCGCGGCGATCAGCGCGTTTGTCTCGGCCAATAAACTGACCAGTGCTGCTAATGCCATCGTGCTCCAGTATACGGCCCCTATCTTCGTGTTTTTGTTTTCGTGGCTGGTTATGCGGGAAAAAATCGCCAAAGCCAATCTATTCGCCCTGGCGGTGGCGATGATCGGCATTGGCATCATTTCACTCGATAGCGCCGGCGAGCCAGAGATGGTGGGTGTCGTGCTTGCATTGGTTAGCGGCCTGCTGTTCGCCGGTTACATGATCAACCTGCAACGCACGAAAGGTATCGATCCGGTGTATTTGACTTGGGTCAACAATCTCGTCTGCGCGTTGTTGCTCTTCTGGTTTGTTCAAGCCCAGCTGGCGTTGACGATGAATCAGGCGATGATTCTCGCCGTCATGGGGGCGGTGCAGCTCGGTGCGCCTTATTATCTCTTTTCGAAGGGGCTGCAGACGGTGTCGTTGCCGGAGGCATCGCTGATCGCATTGATCGAGCCGGTGCTCAATCCGCTGTGGGTTGCCCTAATCGTTGGCGAGTTGCCGTCGACGGCGACGGTTTGGGGCGGCGGGTTGATCTTGTTCGGCCTCGGTGTGCGCTATGTTTGGCCGTTGGGCCGTTTGCACACCGAAGTCGAAGACTAATTTAGCGAATTGAGTTCGATTATCTATCCGGCGATGCGCACGTTGCCGGGATGGCGAATCTTGTCCATTTCCTCTTTGGGTAGAGTCTTGATGTCCTTGCGCAACTCGTAATTGATATGTTGGATCGCTCCCGAAGGTCCGGAGCGGTTGCCCATGAGCACCATCGGACCGGAGCCGGTATTCTCTAACTGATAGAACGAGCCGCCGGTGATGGTTGCCACCTTGCCCGGTGTCATGACCGCCTTGCCGCCGTCGGGAAAATGCATGGTGCATTCGCCATCGATTACATAGAATGTTTGGTCGGCGTTGTGGCAGTGCATGTCGTCGGCGTCCCCGGGCTTGGGGTAAACATGCACCCAGGCGTGTAACTTGTTGGTGTTGAAGATGACTTGGCGTTTGCCTTCGCCGGCCTTCTTGACCATATCGACGATTTCAATCGGCATAATTCCTCCTCGGGCTCTGTTCGCGTCAAATTATATCTCTCCGGCTGCAGTGTCAAATTCCACCGTGGCGAGGATTCACATTCAAAATCGATTTGTGATAGCTTTTGGCCATTCAATTTCTGAGCTTAGGAGGCAAGTATGTCGATGAACTGGGGAATGGCAAATCGTTTGGCGCGCATTATCAAGCCGGATGGACGGGCGGTGATGCTCGCCGTCGAC
This sequence comes from uncultured delta proteobacterium, assembly GCA_963760795.1. Lineage (GTDB taxonomy): Bacteria > Desulfobacterota > Binatia > UBA9968 > UBA9968 > DP-20. Next base: position 78,222 of record CAVXEP010000010.1, on the reverse strand, counting down.
CACGGCTACTTTCTTGGACCGACCAGCGGTTTGGAAGAGCCGCGCAAAACCATCGAACCGTTGATGCCGCACGCCGACTCGATCATGCTGACGCGCGGTGTGTTGCGTACCTCGGTGGACACCAAAGCGGACAAGCCGATCGTGCTACGCGTCTCGGGTGGTACGAGCATTTTGAAAGAATTATCCAACGAAGATATTACCGTGTCGATCGAAGAGTGCATTCGGCTCAATGTCTCGGCGATCGCGTTGTCGATTTTCGTCGGCTCGGAGTTCGAGAAAGAGACTTTAGTCAGCTTGGCTAAGTTGGTCGACGAAGGCGAGAAGTACGGCATCCCCGTGCTCGCGGTTACCGCAGTAGGCAAGGACATGGCGCGGGACGTGCGCTATCTCGGCCTGTCCTGCCGCATCGCCGCCGAGATGGGTGCGCACATCGTCAAGACCTACCATTGCGATAATTTCGAAGAGCTGATCGGCAGCTGCCCGATCCCGGTCATCGTCGCCGGCGGCAAGAAGACGCCGGAGGTGGAAGCCTTAGAGCTAACTTACAACGCCGTCAAAGGTGGCGCGGTAGGCGTCGACATGGGTCGCAATATCTTCCAGTCCGATTCACCGGTTGGAATGATCAAAGCCGTGCGCGCGATCGTGCATGAGAATGTTTCCGTCAAGGAGGCTTTCAAGATTTATGAGAGTGAGAAGAGTGGCAAGACGAGGAAGGCGAGCTGACAAGAAGCGCCGTTGCAACTTATACCACAGACAATGAACATGCGGGTCGCGATGTACTACAACAATCGGGATGTTCGTCTCGAAGAACTACCGGTTCCGAAGATCGGTCCCGGCGAATTGCTCTTGCGTACGCGGGCGAGCGGGGTTTGCGGTAGCGACTTGATGGAGTGGTATCGCGTCAAGAAGGCACCGCTGGTTCTGGGCCATGAGATTACCGCCGAAGTCGTAAAACTGGGCGCGGGCGTCGATACGTTTAAGGTCGGCGATAGGGTTTTCGCCACTCACCATGTGCCGTGCGGCAAGTGCCGCTATTGTTTGGCCGGGCATCAATCGGTTTGCGACCTGTTGCGCACGACACACTTTGAGCCTGGCGGCTTTGCCGAGTACATTCGTGTACCGAAGATTAACGTCGAGTTGGGGACGTTGCGCATCCCCGATTCGATGACCTTCGATGAGGGCTCGTTTATTGAGCCGTTGGCGTGCGTCGTGCGGGCGCAGCGGTTCGCCAAGCTCCGAGCTGGGCAGACGGTTTTGGTGATCGGCAGCGGCATTTCAGGCTTGCTGCACGTTCAGCTCGCCAAGGCGTGCGGTGCGGCTCGCGTTGTCGCCACCGATATCAGCGACTATCGATTGAATGCGGCCAAACAGTTCGGCGCCGATGCGACGATTCACGGCGCGGAAGACGTGCCGGCGCGGCTAAAAGAATTCAACGACGGCCGCCTGGCCGACCTGGTGATCGTTTGCACGGGCGCCATGCCGGCGATTCAGCAGGCGACGAAATCGATCGATCGCGGCGGCACGTTGCTTTTCTTTGCGCCCACCGCGGCGGGCGTCGATGCGCCAATTCCGCTGTTCGATTTCTGGCGCGATGAAATCACCGTGGTTACCTCTTACGCCGGCAGCGGCGACGATTTGAAAGAATCGTTGGAACTGATCAGTGATCGCAAAGTGCGGGTTGCCGACATGGTGACGCACCGATTGCCGCTGGCGGAGACGGGTGTGGGTTTTCAACTGACGGCGAGCGGGCAGGATTCGATCAAGGTGATTATCGATCCGCTGCTTTGACCGGGCGCAGCATGCTGCGCCCCTACCGGTTATTTCCCGATTCCCAATTCTTTTCTCGCCTTGTCCAAGAAACTGTAGTCGACGACTTCAGCGACGGTAACCGGCTTGGTGACCTTCGCGCTGTCGCGGGCGAGGTCGATGAGCACTTGCACCGACTCGGGTTTGACGTAGGCGTCTTTGGTTAGCACGCGTCCGACTTGGCGCGACATTTCCGCGGCCATCTTGCGGTCGTTTACTTTCCATTGTTTCATCAGAATGTTGGTGACCGCTTCCTGGTTGTTTTTATCCCAGACGAATTGCAGGCCGCGCAACGTGGCGCGTACCATGCGGTAAACTTCGTCAGGGTTTTCGCGGATGCGTTTGTCCGAAGTTCCGAAGCCGTTCTGGGGAAATTCGATGACGTCGCCGAGAAAAAGTAATTCGTTATAACCCTTTTCTTGGGCGATGATGTTTTCCGGCACGGATATCAGCGATGCCTCGACGACCCCGGATTCCAATACGGCGAGTCGGCTCGCGGCGTTGCCGGACATTTGCAGGACCGAAACGTCCTTGCCGGGCTCCAGTCCGATTTGTTTGAGCGCCTGATTGGCGAGTAGCGTCGCCGAGCCGCCGGGCGAACTGCCGGCGATTTTCTTGCCTTTGAGCTGCTTCAAGTCCTTAATGTTTTTCTGGCCCATCAAGAACAGCAATGGTTTCGATACGGTGAAGAGCAAGACTTTCATCGGCCGGCCTTGGACTGCGGCGCCGATGGTGCCAGTGACGGCGCCGTTGAAGTCGACGTCGCCGTTCAAAACCGCCGTGCTGGCTAGGTTGGCCGGCATAAAAATGATTTCCAGGTCGATGCCTTCGTCCTTGAAAAAGCCGCGATGGAGCGCGGTGTAGAGAGCGAGGAACGAGACGTTGGTCGACGAGCTCGCCATGCGGACTTTTTTCAATGTCTGCGCATGCGCGTACGGCTCCAGGGCTGCGGCAAAAAATAATAAGAGCAACATTAGAGTTGAAAATTTAACCGCTCGCATTTTGTCTCCTCGTGGATCGGCTTAATCGAGTTGGCTCCACTCTTTAAACTCTTCGAGCCCCAACTTTTGCAGCGTGTCCACGAACGGCCGGCCGGTGTGTTCGTGGCGGCCGGAGATTTTGTAATATTCGTAAACTAACTCCGGCAGCCACTTGGCGATGGTGAAGCCTTTGTACTTGCCGTCGGGGATCGGTTCCAAAAATCGCGGGCCGACATCTTGCCAGTCATGCTCGGCGATCCAGCCGCGCTGGGTGCCGAAGACGCTCTGTAAAATAATCGCGCGGTGGCCGGCATCGACGAGTTCGTCCAAACTGACGTTCCAACCGGTGGTCGCGTTGAGCGCGTCGAGCATGCTTTGCACCCCGTCGCGCGGCTTGTCGTTTAATGCAAACCAGCAAGCGCCCATGATGCCGCAAGCTTGGCGAACCTGCTCGGTAATTAAATGCGAGCTGGTCCAACCGTCCGGTTGATTGGGATCGAGTGGACCCCATTTTTCGCGATACTTGAGATCGGCGGGCGGTTCGGTGCCACCGGCGCCTTGAGGTTTCATGCCGCCGCTGGCGACCAGTTCGCGCAGCATTTGGCTCAGCATCGGGCGCCACTCATGCTGCGCCGGAGTGCCGCCTTTGGTGTGCACCACCCAGTTCTTCGCTTCGCCGCCTAGCTCTTCGGCCAGCTCTTTGGGGCCGTCGGCGAGAATATTGCCGAGCCAGGTCTCGCGCCGGGCGCAGCGCTCGAGCAAGGTCTCGACCGCTTCCATGTTGCCCCATTCCAACTTCAAACCGTCGGTCTTGTCGGCGCCGAGCACGCCTTTCTCCCAGGCTTCGAAAGCGAGCCCCGCGCCGCAGGCGAAGTGGCTGCACTCGATGCCAAGGTCGTTGATGCGCTCGGAGAGATAAAGCACGTCGTTGCCCTTGAAACCCAAGTTGTAAAACGTGTCCATCCACTCGCTGCCGGCGTTGAAGTGGCCGATCTTGCCTTTGAAGCGGCCTTCGCCGATCTCGACATCCCACGGGCACATGCGCGGGCATTGAAAGCAGGGACGGAGCGTGACGCGATTCTGATCGAGGCCTTTGGCTTCGTCGGTGATGATCGTGCTGCGCCAGTTCAACTTGGTAATCGCGCCCCAGTCCTCGCCATGGCCGACGCTGGTGAGCCGCTTCTTCACGGTGGTCTTGCGCGACGCGATCGTTTTGGACCAGCGCACGCCGGCGTCGATCAATCTGTTTTTGTCATGCAAGCGCGGCCGCTTGGTGCCCCAGGCGACCAAGGCTTTCAGTTTCTTCGAGCCCATCACCGCGCCCAACCCGTGCGCCGCGGTGTGATTGTAGTCGTTGACCAGCATCGCCGCGCGCACCAGGTTTTCACCGGCGGGACCAATGGCGCCGACGCGCGCATCCTGATGGCCGGATTCTTTGCGCAGGGTGTCTTCTGTCTCGCGGATGCCCTTGCCCCAGACCTTGCTCGCATCGCGCAACTCGACTTTGTCTTCGCCGATGTAAAGATACTTGGGCGTCTGCGCCGCGCCGGTGACGATGATGCCGTCATAGCCGGCGCATTTTAACGACGTGCCAAAATAGCCGCTGGTGGCGCCGCGGCCGAGGGTGTACTTGGTCGCCGGGCTCAAATAGACGAAACACATCTTGGTGCCGCCGGGAGTGAACCCAGTGCCGGTGATTGGACCAGTCATGCCGACGATGACGTTGCGGGCATCGTAGGGATCGATGCCGAGGGGCAGTTCGTTGAGCAGGACATATTCGGCGAAGAGTTGGCCGCCCCAATATTTTCTTAACAGCGGTTCTTCGGGAAGATTGATGTCGGTGAGTTTCCCCGTCGTCATATCGACGCGCAGCAGTTTCCCCATGTAGCCGCCGGGCAAACGGGTTTTGCGTTTCGCCGGGAAAAAGTTTGAGTATTCGGAATTCGCCATCCTTGTGCCTCGATACGTTAGATCTGTTCCAGTAGTTCCAGCGGTTCCAGATGTTCCAATTGGTCAGGATTCATTGACGTTTCGTTGTTCCCAATCCCTGAAACGACTGGAACTTTTGGAACCCTGGAACGCATGGAACGCGAACGCGCAGCGTTCGCTATTCCGCCGCCGCCCACAGTACTCGATCCGCCGGCAGTTCGATATCCAATCGCTCCCAGCTGTCGCCCTGGTCGCGGCTGATCATCAGATCGCCGGCGCCGCCCGGCACCTGACGCGTGGCCGCGGGCGACATTGCCGAAACCGGCGAAAACCGACTTATGATCGGTCGGGTGATGCACCAATGCCCAGACCATGGAGTCGAGTTCTTCGGCGAGGCCGTTGGTAACGCGGGTCCAAGATTCCGCGCCATCGGTGCTTTTGAAGATCGCCGCTCTTGCACCGCGATTTTCTCGGCGCCAGAAGCCCGGTGAGGCGTCGGCGGCGCCGATGAGCATGGTCGCTGGCTCATCGTTGCCCTGCGGATTAAGAAATAGAAAGTCGTGGAAATAGTCGCGGGTCATGCCGTTTTCAGCGCGAGTCCAACCGGCTTCCGGCTTTTCGCTGGTGAAGAACCCCCGCGCGCTGGCGACGTAGTAGCGGTCGTTACGTTTGGGAAAGTTGGCGATCACATGAATGTCGAGATAGTCGATGCCTTTGCTGACATCTTCCCAGGTGGCGCCGCGATCGAAGCTGCGGACGATGCCGCCATGTTCGAGGCATAAATAAATCGTTTGCGGATCGTCGGGGTGAATATGAATGTTGCGCACATGGCCATGGTGCGGCGCTTGCGGATACCACCAGTTCTTGCGCACCGACTGCGGCAGCTTTTTCAACGCGGTGATTTCTTGCCAACTATCGCCGCCGTCTTCGCTGCGAAACAGCCCCACCGGCTCGATGCCGGTGTAGACGACTTTGTCGTCGCTGGCATCGACGGTGACCGAGCGGATATCGCCTTCGAATACTTTCACCCAGCTCTTGCCGCCATTGGTCGTGCGATAGAGCCCGTCATGAGTGACCCCGACGAAGACGGTCTCCGGCGACTGCTTGCAGCCGTGGATCGAGTCGATGATGCCATCTTCGAAATGACGCGCCACTTCCTGCCAGCCTGAATTGGTCGACTTCCAGGTGATTAAGCCATGTTGGGTGCCTGCGTATAGTCGTACGCCTTCGCTCATATCTTCCTCCTAGGTTCCAGTGGTTCCAACCGTTCCAATAGTTCCAAGGGTTCGGAATCCGATTACGATTGGAACGACTGGAACACGTGGAACCAATTGGAACGTTGCCATTCTCACGGGAACAATTCAATTTTCCCGGTGCCGCCTTGATGATCCCACTGCGATTCGATGCGCGAAAAGAATTCCCAAGCCCGGTTGGCGCGGCGCTCGAAGTCGATCTCGGCGTTGAAAGTTTTGCACTCATCGGCAGTGAAATGTTGCACCGAACCGAGCGCTGCGGCTTGCATGGTTTTCTTGGCGTCGTCTTCCAGGATCAACGACGCAAACATGACTTCCGCCAAACTCTTGCCGGCGACGACGATGCCGTGGCCGCGCATGAGCAGGGCGCGGTGGTTACCGATGGTTTTCAGCATGGCGTCGCCGCGCTGCGGCGTGGTGACCAGATGGGCTTCCTTGTAGAGCGGCACGCCTTCGCCGAAGACCGTGCCTTGCAGCGTCACCGGGTGAAACTCGCGCTTGGCGATGGCGAACAGTGTCGCGTAGGGCGTGTGCAGATGAGCGACGGCGAGCGCATCCGCGCGCGCCCCATGGAGTGCCGTGTGAATCGGCCACTCCACTGGCGGCGGAATCGTCCCGGTAGTCGGCTTGCCGCTCAGATCGATGGGGATCATGTCCGATGCCGTGAAGTTCGCCTTGTCCGAGCCCGAACCGGGAGTGACGAAGATAGTCTTAGTCTCCGGCTGAAACACGCTAACATGGCCGAACAGGCCGATGAGCCCCTGCATGGCGAATATTCTCGTACAAGTCGCGAGCTGCTCGCGTAGTTGCTGTTCCGATGCCATCTACTTGTTTCTCCTTTGTGCCGTTTCCAGATCCTCTTTGACTTCGTTGACCAGCTGTAAGTGCAGCAGCCGTTCCGGCGCAATATCTTCTTTGAAGCCGAGGGGGATCTTAATATCGTATTCGAGAAAGTTTTTGATCCCTTCGGCCGATGGCATACCTGGCACGCCTTGCGGCAGGGCGCGCACGTAGTTCTTCGTGCCTTCGACGATCATCGCTTTCGAGGCTCGGCCCAGTTGCAGCTTCTTCATGCCCAAATCGACGGCCTCTTCAGGCCGGTCGCGCACGAACATCAAGGCCCGTATGGCGGCGCGCAGCCAGCGTTTCACTTGCGCTGGATTGTCGCGCAACTTGCGATCAGTGGTGACGAAGCCCTGGAAGGGCATGGGAAACAAGTCGCCGAGGAAACCCAACGACACGAGGCCTTCTTTTTGCGCGAAGACCAGGCCGCCGGGATCGACGATGGCGGCGTGCGCCGCGCCGGTTTTGATCGCGGTGATCCGAGTATTGGTATCCGAGCCCATGGAGATGCGAATCATCTCGCGCGACGCCACGCCGCCGCGCTCGGCGAACATGGTCATCATGCGATCCTGGGTGTCGCCGGGGCTGCCGACGGCGATTCTTTTGCCCTTCAAATCGGCAGCGGTTCTGATGCTCGGGTCCGCGACCAGGTAGAAGGTGACCTTCTCGGTCTGAAAATAGATGCCCTTCACCGGCGCGCCCTTGAGTGCGGCGCGCATGCCGCTGCCGCCACCGCCGCTAAAATCGACGTCGCCGCTAAGCAATGCGGCGGTGGCGAGGGGACCGGAGATGACCACGGTTTCGTTCTCCAAGCCTTCGTCTTTGAAAAAGCCGCGGGCGTCGGCGACGTGAATGGATAGATAGTTTAGATTCGCCTGAGGAATTGCGGTGCGAATTTTTTCGGCGTGGGCGATGGTGGGCGGCGAGAGCGTGATTGCCGCGACGAAAATTGCCGAGACGGAACAACCTAAGATTCCCTCGGAGCTAGGTCTTGATTCCCGTCTACGCGGGATTGACGAACCAAGGAGTCGGTCGCTTTGAGGTGTCATTGCGCAGCTGAAATCGACGTTAAGAGAAATACCGATAGAGCAGCCGCTTCGGGTGAATAATCGCGAGCCAGAGAGCGCGCATTTTGCCGGCGATGCCGCAGCGCGGCGTGAACAGGTCCTTTAACATCAAACCGAGTGGGATCTTATGCTTGGGAAATCTGCCGGCGGCGATATCGCGCACGCCGTATTTGTCTTTACTTTCCTTCAAGACATAGACGACGCTGCCGCCGCCGGCTTCTTTGTCGCCGTAGGTGTAACCGCCGACCGCTTCGGCCTGCTTCTTGGCTTTGTCGGCAATCTCCTCGGTGAAGCCGAAATCTAGAGCGTTCACTGGGCAGGCCTGGACGCAGAAAGGTTGCTTGTCCTCGCTGATGCGGTCGCTGCACATGGTGCACTTGCTGGCCTTGCCGGTGATCTCGTTCTTGGTAATCACTTCCCAGGGACAGGCGTGGATGCAGTATTCACAGCCGATGCAGACATCTTTGTTGATGACCACCGGCCCTTCTTCGTATTTGGTAATCGCCTCGACCGGGCACACGGCGGCGCAGGCGGCGAAATCGCAGTGCATGCAGCTATTTCGCGCCCAGATCGGCGACAACCCCTCGAGCACCGGCGGTTCCATGGTAATCCAGTTGGTGCTGGAGAGTTCGTAGGCACTGGTGCGGTCGTGGTCGTTCCAATCTTTGCACGCTTGCACGCAGTGGCGGCAGCCGATGCATTTGGTGGCGTCGAATAAGATACTGCGCGGCTTGCCATCGAGCAGCCGGCCTGTGGGCACGAGATTGCCGTATTCTTGAGTGAGAGTGTCCGTCGGTTGGTTCGCCATGCTGATCCTTTCGCGCTTACTTTCAGCGTGTGTGTATCACTTACCTTTTGGCGCCGTCAACTGAATGGCTATGCATTGGAGTCGAGGATCGATGGTCGAGAATGGAGAATGGATGATGCTCGTGCGCAGATGGCTCTTGTTTTTTGTTGTGTGTCCCGACTAGCATGCCGTTCATCTTCGATTTTAATGAGAAGGGAGATAACACATGGCTTCTGGAACATGGCGAGGAATTGTCGGTGTGGTGAAACCGACCTATGGCTCGGGATCGTTGGTGGAATTTATTCGACTCCTGCCGGAAGGGGTCGGCTGCATTCCAATGTACGCCGGCATCAAGGAACATTCGGAACGCGGCTATCTCGGCGCCATGGAAAATTATCACGCCAAGGTAGCGGAGTTGGCGGAAATCGGCGTCGATCTCATGCATCCCGAGGGCGGGCCGCCGTTCATGGTGCGCGGCCATCAGGCGGAGCAGGAGATCGTCAGTGCTTGGGAGGCCAAATATAAAGTGCCGATCTTCACGTCAGGCATGTCGCAGGCCCAAGCGCTGCGCGCTTTAGGGATCAAGAAGTTTGTCGGCTGCACTTATTTCCGCGATCAGAAGATGAACGATGTCTTCACACGGTACTTCACCGACGCCGGATTCGAAGTGTTAGGCATGGAAGGCATGGACACCTCGCCCAGCGAAGCGGATGGAATTTCTAACGAGACGATTTACCAGCATCTCAAAGCGTCATTCAACAAACATCCGACGGCGCAGGGAATTTACCTGCTCGGCTCCGGGGCTTGGGGCGTGAAAGACATCGTCGCAGCGGAAAACGACATTGGCGTGCCGGTAGTTCATCCGGTCGCCGCGCGGGTTTGGTATGTGCAGAAACTGTTGAAGATCAAGAACCCATTGAAGGGGGCGAGCCGGCTTGTTGGAGGAGTTGCCGTAAGGGCATTTTAGGTTACACATAACTGAACGACCCTCGGCTTTAATCCGAGAGGTTGTGAATTTGTCGACTGGGAGTCAACTTCCCTTCCGTCATTCCGGCGGATGCCGGAATGCAGGTTTTTTGGCGCCAAACCAAAGGAAGATGGATACCGGCTTTCGCCGGTATGACGGATGGTTGCTTCGCCGGAAGCATGGCCGGAGCTACATCGAAGGAGCGGAGGATTTCAATCATCCCCGAGCGAGACATTAATCAAGCTGGCTCCACTCGGCGAATTCTTCCAATCCCAGTTTCTCCAGCGTGTCCTTGAACGGCCTGCCGGTGCGCTCGTGCCGGCCGGATTGTTTGTAGTAGTCCCAGATCATTTCCGGCAGCCATTTGGCGATGGTGAAGCCTTTGTATTTGCCGTCGGGGATCGGTTCTAAAAATCTCGGGCCGACGTCTTGCCAGTCGAAGTCGGCGATCCAGCCGCGCTGGGTGCCGAACAGGCTTTGCAGGATCATGCTGCGGTGGCCGGCTTGTAACGCTTCGTCCATGGAAAAATTCCAGCCGGTGATGGCGTTGAAGGCGTCGACGATGGAATTCAAGCCGTCTTTTTTGTGGCTCTCCTGGGCGAACCAACAGCCGCCGAAGATGCCGGTGAATTGCCGGTACTGTTCGGAAAGAACATGGGACCAGACCCAGCCTTCCGGGCTATCCATTTCCAGCGGACCCCAATGTTCATTGTCGCGCAGATCCGGCGGCGGATTCTTCGAACCGCCGCCTTGCGGCTTCATGCCGCCGCTGGCGACCAGTTCGCGCAACATTTGACCGAGCAGCGGGCGCCACTCGTGCATGGCCGGCGTGCCGCCTTTGGTGTGGACCGCCCAGTTGGGCGCGTCGCCGCCGAGCGCTTCGGCCAATTGCTTCGGCCCTTCGGCGAGCAAGTTGCCGAGCCAGCCTTCGCGGTGGGCCGCCATGTCGAGCAATTTACTAACTGCCTCGACGTTGCCCCATTCGAGTTTTACGCCATTGGTGCGCTCCGGACCGAGCAGGCCTTTCTCCCACGCTTCGAACGCTACTCCGGCGCCGCAGGAAAAGTGGCTGCACTCGATGCCGAGATTGTTGATCTTCTCGGCGAGATAGAGCACGGCGTTGCCTTTGATGCCGAGATTGAAAAAAGTATCGAGCCACTCGCCGCCGGCGTTGAAGTGAACCACCGTGCCTTTGAATTCGCCCTCGCCCAACTTGGCGTCCCAGGGACACATGCGGGCGCACTGAAAGCAGGGACGGAGGACGACGTCATTGTCGGCGAAGCCGGCGATATGCGCCGGTTGAATGTCGGTGCTGCGCCAGTTCAAATTATTCAGCGCGCCCCAGGCGTCGCCGTGGCCGTACTTGGTTTTCTTCTTCTTGACGTCGTGTTGTTGCAGGACATTGCGCCAGCGCAAGCCGGCGTCGGCGAGTTTGGCCTTGTCGCGATGGCTTGGCCGCACGGTGCCGCTGACGACGATCGCTTTGAGTTTTTTCGAGCCGAGCACGGCGCCGCCGCTATGGGCGGCGAAATGATTGTAATCGTTGGCGAGCATGGCGCCGCGGTTCAGGTTTTCTCCGGCGGGGCCGATGCACAGCACTCTGGCGTCGCGGTTGCCGACGATCTCGCGCAGGCGGTCTTCGGTGTCGCGGGTGCCGAGACCCCAGACTTTCGCCGCGTCGCGCAATTCCGCCTTGCCGTCTTTGACGTAGAGATAGACCGGTTTCGCTGACACGCCTTCGACGATCACGCCATCGTAGCCGGCGGCTTTGAGATAGGTCGCCCAATAGCCGCTGGTGGCGCCGCGGCCGAGGGTCGTGTTGGTGAGCGGACTCAGATAGACCGCGGTCATCTTCGTGCCGCCCGGCGTGAAGCCGTTGCCGGTGAGCGGGCCGGTCATCATGACCACTTTGCTTTCCGGGCCGAAGGGCGTGGCGTCGAGCGGCAATTCGTTCATCAAAATATACAGCGCCAGCGCCTGGCCGCCGATGAATTTTTTCAAGATCGGCTCTTCGGGCAAATTCTCGTCCGTTAGTTTGCCGGTGGTCAGATCGACGCGGAGAATCTTGCCCATATAGCCGCCGGGGAGGGGAGTGGTGCGCTGGGTTGGAAATAGACTCATCTTCGTATTGCCTCCTGCGATTATCACTTCCCGCTTTGAAAAAGGACCGAGTGGATTTACTTCTTAGACGATTGAAAAATCCGCCCTTTTTCAAAGGGGGGATTTTCGAATCGTTCGATTCGTTGGACTCTATCGCGCGCCGAAGATCCCACGCATCTCTTCGCCGGCTGGACCATATTCCTTGGCCTGGCGCGGATCGCTGGCTTGGAGTTTCACGTTGCGCAGGGAAAACACTTGCGGATCGATGTCGCGATGGGCGGGAATTCGTCCCTGATCGCGCAACATGCGTTGGCCTTCGATGGAAAGAATAAAACCGATCAGCAGTTTGCCGGCATTGGGGTGGGGCGCGCCCTTGGCCAAGACCATCGGATGGACATAGGTAATTACCGGCTCGTCGAAAACATATTGCACCGGGCCGCCTTGGCCTTTGATGCGCGCGGCGATGTGGGCGTAGGTGTTGGTGACGACGTGATATTCTCCGGCAGCCAGAAGTTGCGCTGTGATGTTGTGACCGTCGCGCACTGCCGGTTGTTGGGCGGCGAGCGCCTTCAAAAAATTGCGCGCCTTGTCCTTGCCCCAGCGCCGTTGCAGGCTGACGTACCACTCCGGGTCCTGGAGATTGACGCCGATGCGTCCCTTCCAACGGGGCGCCAACAGGTCTTCATATTTCTTTGGCGCTTCATTGGGTTTCACCAGCTGGGTGTTGTAGGCCATGGAGTTGAGCAGCGAGTGGACGTTGACCCAATGGCCGTCGGGATCTTTGAACCCGTCGTCATAGGCCGCGGCTTCCGGCGGCACGAAGCGCTGGGTTAACCCCGACTCTTTCATGAGCTGCACCTGAAACCCCGCGGAAGTTATGACGTCGACGGCGAAGCGGCCGGCTTTCGCTTCGGTGTTGGCCCGTTGCAGGACGCGCTCGCTGGTGCCGCGGTAGAAGGACGGCTTGATCGCCGGATATTTTTTCTTGAAAGCGTCGACCAGGGTGACGATCTGCTCGTTGTTGAGCGAGCTGTAGAGTACGACCTCGCCTTCGGCGCGCGCGGCTTCATCTAGCGTGGCGGCGCCTGCCGGAGGAAGTTAGGACCGATATGACGAATAAGACAAATAGCGCTTGCAGCATCATGATGCTTGGTGATTTAGACATGGCCGACGAACAGATCGTCCATCGGCAGCATGGTTTTCATCAAGCCCTGCTCGATCTGGTAGCGGTTCATGGCAGCCAGCGTGCGCTTTTCGTTCTCGCCCATGACGTAGTCGTAGGGATCTTCGCCGAGCACGTCGCGCTCTCTTTGGTAGCCGGCGATTTCTTCCGCCGGCATGTACTTGCGTCGACGACATCGCGGGCTTCCATGAAGGCGCGGGTCAGTTTCGCCGGAAAATCGGGATGGCGCGCGACGACTTCTTTACGGATCGACAACACATGCATGATCGGGTTGATGCCGGTTTTCTTCACGTAATCGAGAATCTCTTGGTTGTTATCGAATAGCGGCTTGACGCCAGCATAGGCGGCCATCATCGGCGGGGTTTCGCCGCCGCCGAAGAAGCCGGTATAACCATTGTCGCCCGGCACAACTGCGCCGTGCAGTTCGCCTTCATTTAACATTTTCGACAGCACCAGCTTCTCGCCGCCGAAGGGCGGCGGCGGATCGATGCGCTGGACTTTGACCGGCAGCTCATGGCCGATGAACACTTCGCGGCCGGAGACGAACCACTGCATGTCGGTGGTCTTGATGCCATGGGCGTCGAGCAAATAACCGCGCGCCCAGACCACCGCGGTGGCGCCGTAGCGAAAGCAGCCGAACTTTTTGCCTTTGAGCTCGGACGGGTGCTTTAGGTGTTGCTCGCAGTGATAAATATTGCGCTGGCGCGGGCCGCGCTCGAAGAACACCGGTATCGCCAGCAGCTCTTGCCCCTTCTCGATGGCGCGCAGCAAGCTCGCCGCCGAGACTTCGCCGACATCCCATTGGTCGTGGAGATACTTGTAATGGCGCTCGCCGGACGAGACGAAGTTGGGATCGACGTCGAGCTCGTAGCCTTCGATGCCGACTTTGCCGTCGATGATCGCCTGACAGCGCGGGTGGTCGGGGAGGCCGAGGGTGATTTTGGTTTTAGCCATAAATGTCCTTTCACAGTTTTAGGTTGAAAATTCCAGATTACAGATTCCAAATTACAGATTGAATGCGAACTCCGGTATCTGGAATTTGTAATCTGGAATTTGTAATCGCGCGCTTCGCGCTAACGAGCGCCGGGGAACGTCTCTCTATACCGGTTGCCGATCGCTTGATAGCGTCTTCCTATATCGAAAATATCCGGCATGCGCACGTCCTGGCCTTCGATCAGCTGGCTCTCGGGAGATTTAACTTTGGTGTGCGCCGGCATGCGATTGGTGCTGACGATAATTTTTTGGCCTTCTTCCGAGAGCAAATAGTCGGTGAACAAAGCGCCGGCGAAGGGGTGGGGCGCGTTGGCGTTGACGAACACCAAGCTCGGCGTCAGGAAAAAGGGCGGTGCCGGGGCGAACCAGAGCGGCGCGCCTTGACGGCTCAGGCTCAGAACCGAGTTCAAATTGGTTTCGACGGCCATGTCGAATTCGCCGGCGGCGACCAGTTGGCTCATCAGCCGGCGGCCGCGCTGGTGCGACAGGTTTTGCTCGTTTAACCGCTTCATGAAACGCAAGCCGGCTTCTTCACCCAGGTACTGCAGGATTGTGCCGAACCAGACGTAGGACTGGCTGTCCATCGCGAGCTTGTTCTTCCAACGGGGTTTCAGAAGATCTTCGAGGCCGCGCGGCGCTTCGTCCTTTTTTACCTGACGGGTGTTGTAGACGCTGACCATGACGTTGTTCATGTAAGCCGTCCACAGGCCGTCCTTGTCCTTGTAGCCATCGCGGTAATGTTCGCGCTCCGGCGAGCGGTAGCGGCCGAAGATTTTTCTTTCGAGTAAGGCGAGCACGCCGAGTTGGCCGCTGAGGACGACATCGGAGAGCGAGCGTCCCGCGCGGGCCTCCGCTTCGACCCGGGTGATGATCCCCGCGCCGGAAATATGCACGCTGGTGGCTTTAACCCCAGGGTGGCGTTTCATGAAGCCGTCGGTGAGCGGCTTCATGGCGCTGACATCCATGTTGGCGTAAATGACCGCTTCACCTTCGGCCTTGGCGCCCTCCAGTAATTTCTGCTGGCGTTCCGCGGCCGGTAGTTTCTCCAACACGGCGAGCTTGGCATCGACGCTCTGCGCGTGTGATTCCAGCGGTGTCAGTAAAAGTGCTGCAACCAGCGGTATCGCCGGAAAAATTCGCAAGTTCATTTTCGCCCCGCTATGCCGAGTTCTTTGTGAACTTCCCGCAGCAAGGAAAAGTCGACCAGCTGCGCCAGTGGCGGGCTAGCCGGAAGCTTTAACGGCTGGGTGATGGTTAAATCGATATTCTTGCGCATGGCGTCGTCGGTGGCGCCGCCGGGATTCTGTGCGATCGATGGCTTTGATGCAAACATTCGCCGCGCCCTCGATGACGTCGCGCGCATGGGCGAAATCGGCCTGGGCAAACTTATAGGTTTCTTCTTTGCGCGTGAGCATCAATTGCAGGCTCTTGACCATGGCGCGGGTCCAGCGTTTGAGCTTGTCGCGCCGATTCGCCAGAAGCGCGTCAGAGGTCGAGTAACCCGCCCAAGGCCAGGGCCCCATGTCGGCCAGCACGCCGAGTTCGGTGAAGCCTTGTTTCTTCATGATGTACGCCGCGTCGGGATTGAAGGCGCGCGCCTGGATGATGCCGTTGCGCATGGCGACGATGGATGTCTCGGCGCCGCCGATGGTCATGAACGTCACATCTTTTTTCGGATCCATGCCGTGATGCTGCAAGACCATCGACGCGGCGACTTCGGTGGTGGCGCCGGGGCCGGTGGTGCCGATGACTTTGCCTTTTAAATCTTGCACGCGCTTGATATTGGGCGCGCCCATCAAGACAAACAGCGATTTGTCGTAGGGGAAAAAGTTCGCCTTCAACGGCGCGCCGCGTGCCGCCGCGCGCATGGACGAACCGGCGATGCCGGCGACATCGATCTCGCCGGCCAACAGCGCGGTGACGACGACGTTGCTATTCACCACGATCCACTGGATTTCCAAATTCTCCTGGGCGAATAGACCGGCGCGCATGCCGACGAACAGCGGCAGGTAGCCGAAGTCTTTGGTCGACAGCGCGACGCGAAACTGCTCGCCATGGGCCGCGATTGGTTGGCCAATCGATGCAATCGCCAGAAGCGTTGCCAGCGCGACGCGTTGAATGAAGCCAAACATTTTAGTCGATATAGCCCTTCTCGCGAAAATATTTCTTTGCGCCCGGATGGAGCGGGATGTTCAGTTGTCCAGCTTCGCCGCCGCGGCAGAACTCGCGAATGGTCATGGGCCGTTTGTCGAAATGATCGACGGGGATGTGTTTGTGGCACAGGTCGACGGCTCTGGCCATGTGGTAGGCGACCTTGTCCGATAAATCGGCGTGGCAAAAAAACGTCCAGCCGCTGAAATCGACGCAGCGAATCGCTTGAGCCAACTTGGGATAATGCTTGCGTGTCAGCATGGCGCTGGGAAAGCCGAGCTTGGCCATATGCTTTGCCGCGTTGTCGTCGATCGGCAAAAAGCGCATGCCGGCTTTCAATGCCGTTGGCCCCCAGCTCTTCACGCCCTCGTCGAAGACCGCATCAGCAGCGCCGGATAAAATCGCGTCGCGCCGCTCCGGGCCGCTCGGGTTGGGCGCTTCCATGATCTTGCCGCCCCACTTCTCGATGTCTTTGTAGCTCATGCCGTAGGCTTTGAGCACCTCTTCGATGGCGTAGATCGTCGTGGCCAGCTTGCCGCGCCGGCGCGTCGAGATGCGCAGCGGATATTTCTGCTTCTTTATGTCTTCCAGCGACTGGATGCCGATGTCTGGGCGCACGGCGAAGATCAAGCGGTCCCAGGTCGGAAAGACGCCGATGGCGCGCAGGGGGATTTTCTTTTTGTAAAAACCGCAGCCGAGATAGGCCATCGCCGACAGGCCCACCGGATTGCCGAAGCCGAAAGTATATTTCTTGTTGCCGACCAAGGATCGCCGGGCCGGTGCCGCCCAGCTCGGAGTCGCGCCAGCCCATGGCGATGTCGAGTTGCGATTGGCGCGGCAGCTCGATGCTATTGAAAAATGTATAGCCGACGACGTTGGCGATATCGACGCGCTTGGAGGTTGCGGCGATGGAGAGTTTTATGGGTTTGTCCATTGTTTTTTGTTCGCTTTAGCGTTGTTGCTTGAACGGGTCGAGGATTGACGATCGAGGATGGATGATCCAGTACTCGATGCTCTATCCTCCATCATCGATCCGCGATTTAAACCGCCTGCCGTGCGCTTCGACCGCCGGGGCGGGCGAAGTGGAGCTCGAGATAGTTGCCTTCCGAGTCGAACATGTAAATCGTATTGCCGCTGTCGCGTTCGACGCTGCGGTGGAATTTGCCGAGTTCCTTGGCTTGTTTCATCGCTGCGTCATAATCTTCCCAGGCCAAACTGAAAGCTTGGTGGGTAATGCCGTCTTGGTCGACGGCGTCGCGGTTGAGCGGTCGCGGACGGGCAAACAGCACGACGTCATAATCGCCGCAGCGCAGCCGGTCGAGTTTTTGCGCCACGCCATGCACGGGAAATGAATCCGGGTTGCTCGGATTGCCGCCGACCCGGCCGAGATAGTCCATGCCCAATACGTTGGTGTAAAACTCTCTAGCGCGGTCCAAATCATCGACCGGGATGCCCATGTGGTAAACCTTGGTTAGTTTCATCGTGGTAATCCTTTCCCCTGTGCTGGACGAGATCTGTCAAGCCAATCTTGGGTTTATATAACAAACCGAGTGATCTGCAAACTTCATCCCCTCAGACCGGCTCGGTGCAGATAGAAAATTCACTCGAATCTGTCGCAGATTCGAGTGTGGACTAATTGTGGAGTGTTAAGAAACGGCAGGTTGGACGTAGTTACGAATCTTGACTGGTGGTCCGCATCCCACAACCCTGCGGGACGAGTCGCTCGGCGATTTACCGAGTCTCTCTAACGTTCGTGTGCGAGCTTTCTTGGTTCCCATCGGCAACATCCGCCGACGGCGCTCCCTGATTCAACCAAACATTAAATTCTTTCAACGAATGAGCCAACCGCCATTCGTCGAACACGGACCTAGCCATAGCGGAGGCCGGGCCAGCTAATTCAGCAGCGACGCAGGTCTGAGAATAATTGAGCAGCCATGCTTCGAAGGCTTCCGGCTCGGGGTCGGCTTCGACGGCGCGCTCCAGCAGTTCCCGTTTCACCGCCAGTCCGATGGCGTCGGGTGTTTGGTCGCGCTTGCGTCTCTTTCGTTGCCCCTCGGACGCTTCGAGCGCCGCGAGCAATGCCTGGCAAACCTGGGCTGGGCGAATTGCCGGTGCCACTCATGCTCTCCAAAAAGAAAATTTGTCAGTGATTTTATCGACGACCGTGACGTCGAAGCGGTAACCGGGTCCTTGGGGACGTTTGTAACCATGCTCCACCGCCGCGATATCGAGATCCACGCTGGCGAGATCGTCGAGTATCACCCTGGCGGCCGGAGTGGCCTGGAGGGTGGTGAAAGTTTTGACATAGCCGAGACAGCGCTTGCAGGCTTCAATCACGCGCGTATTGCCGACTTGCTCCGGCACCAGCGAGACCAGCTGTTCATGGTCGGTCATGCCGCAGTACGCGCAAACCAAACAGTTGACTTGCCACTCGCCGGCGCAGCGGCCGCAGCGGAAGTAACGGCTGCGCTCGATGCCGCGCACTTCGGCGACGGCAGGCCAGGCACCGCATACGGGGCAATACCCTTCAACCCAGCCTTGAGGCAGCGAATGCGCCCAGCGGCGATTGCAGGCGTGGAGGAAAGGCACAGGTAGCAGCGCTGTAACCGCCTGGAATGCTGTCCGGGTCGGCATCACAGTTCACTGCGATCTGTTTTAGCGCGCTTTCATCCAGGCGGAGGGCAGCTTTGAACAGGGAAAGAGTATCGGTCGTCTCTTGCAGCGCGCCCTTGAGTGTCGCCATTTTTTCTGTGCCACTACGGCTGGCGGTGCCGATCAGCTGCTGGGTCCAACGACGCAGCCACCTCGTTTCTAGCGCGATCAAAGCGCCCGCCAGAAGCGGCGCCTTGTTTTCTCGCGGCTCGGCGCGATCCGGGATAACTGCGTCCCATTTAGCGTCGGCGGTTTCTCTGAGGACCTGCTGAACCACAGAGAGCCAGGGCTGCCACTCGGGCCGTTGGCGGCCGAGATCCTGGATATCCGTATCGATGGAAGCCGTCATCAGCGGCTAAGCGTGTCGGCCTGGCGCGCCGGCGCCAACGGCGGCGGTTGGCTGCGAATAAGTTTTGGGGTCTTGTAGAAAGGGTCCGCGCCTTCATGCATGCGCACGAACTTGGTCCGATTGCCGACGTCGGCGCCCGGACCGCCGCCGCGCGATCGGCCGGTTTCCGGACTCGCGCAGGCGGCAAGAGCGCAGAGAACGACTAAAAAGAAAATCGTAGTGTGCGCCACGTCAAACTCCTTGAGCCGAAAAAACGATCACCAGGCGCAGAATGAAACCGCCGGCCAGGACCGCTGCGGCGGCCGCGGTGACGTTCAAATCGCCGAACCATTGTCTGCGCCAGTAGAGAGCCAAGGGTAGCAGCATGCCAAGAACGATGACGCCAAAAAAGAGCAGAAGACCCCAGGCGTTCAGCCAGGCGCGAAATACCGGCCCCAGGGAAATCATGACGGCGATGAGAACGACAAATTCCAACGCGACCACCCAGCTGTCCAAGCGGTGCAGCGCATTAACGCCCGGCATGGTGCGGCCGGACTTGTGCGCCAGCAGAATCATCAAAGCCGCCGATATCGACGCCGCCGAAACCACGAACAGCATGCCGAGCAGCGGCGTGTCGGACCAAATCGGACGATTGGTGACGGCGAGAAGAACTCCCGTATAACCCGCGACGTAGAAACCGAAGAGCCCGCCGATCACGGCGATGATCGATCCGAGCATGCCGGGAGGCCGCAGGCGCGCGGGCCGCCGGCCGTTGCCAACGACCATCTTCTGCAAGCGCGCTCAAGAAAGCGAGGAGCGAAAAAATCCCGAAGATCATCAGCGCCCAAGATCCGACCGACATCGGTGACCAGGGCTTGAAGATCGGCTGAAAGGTATTCGACTGGATCAGCATATGCCAAAACCGCTCGGGCCTGCCGAGATCAAGAGTCAGCAGCAGCCCGCTGATAACGATGCAAGGGAACGAGATGTAGTACCCCAGGCGTGCGAGCGGACGGTCTTCCGGTCTGCTGAACAAATCGATCAGTACGGCGAGAAAATAGCTTCCGCCGGCGAGGCCGCCGAAAAAAAAGTAAAAAACAATGTACCAACCCCAGTCCGGCGGCGCGCTGAAAAAAGTGCTCGAGGGAAACTGGTTCATGGCCGATCCTCCCGAGCGTTCGCGCGCGGCGCCGCGGTTGCGGAAATTGATGATACCCATCAGACCGACCAGAATGGCGCCCAAGGCGGAGAACCAAGTGCCGGATTTGAGATTGCGCGTGGGCATTTTCGGATCAGGGGGCAAGCCGTAGACTTCCGGTTTGTCGACCAGCAGGTAAAACGAATTGAGCCCGCCGAGCATTTTTTCATCCGCGCCGTAAAGATAGGCTCTCTTCTCGCCCATCTGTTGAAGCTGGTCCACGCGTTTCTGCGCCCGGCCTTTCAAATCGTTGATGGTGCCAAACTGGATCGATTGTGTCGGACAAGCCTTCGAGCAGGCCGGCTCCAAACCGCCCTGCAGCCGGTCATAGCAAAGCGTGCACTTCTGCGCGGTGCCCGAGGCTGGATTGACTTCGATGACGCCGAAAGGACAGGCCGAGATGCAGTCGCGGCAGCCGTTGCAGGCGTCCGACTGGATGACCACCGAATCGAACTCGGTGCGCACGATGGCGCCGGTGGGGCAGACCTCCAAACATGGCGCGTTGACGCAGTGCTTGCACACGTCGCTCATCAGCAGCCAGCGGCCGTCCTTGCGGTCCTCGGTGAACTGCTCGATGAATTTCACATGACGCCAGTGGATGCCGTCTAGCGCGCGGGTGTTGTCGTAACTATCGCCGCTCAACGTGTTGACGCCGCCGTTGGTGCTGGGGAGCTGATTCCATTCCTTGCAAGCGACTTCGCACGCCTTGCAGCCGATGCACACGGTCGTGTCGGTGTAGAAACCCATGGGTTCGACTGGAGCAGCCATTTCCCACCCTCCTATGAAGAATGCTATCGCGCGCCGTTGGTTCTTACTCGCGTCTCACGCCTTCTCGACATTACACACAAAAGCCTTGCCCTCGTGCATCGAAACGTTCGGATCGGCTATCAGCGACGTCAGCTCGTTGACGATATCTCCGGTGGAAAGACCTTCATAGCCCCAGTGCCAGGGCATACCCACCTGATGGATGATTTTGCCGTCGATCTTGAAGGGGCGCATGCGGCGCGTAACCAGAGCCTTGGCGCGGATCTGCGTCCGCGGGCTGGTGATCTTGCACCAGTCGAGGTTCTTGATGCCTTTCTCCTTGGCCAGCTCGGGACTGATCTCGACGAAAAGCTCGGGTTGCAGCTCGGCGAGCCAGGGCAGCCAGCGGCTCATGGCGCCGGCGAGGTAGTGCTCGGTCAAGCGATAGGTTGTCAGAACATAGGGGAACTTGGGATCGCCCATCTTCGCCAGGTCGTTGCCGGTTCACCTTGCCAATGTTTGTAGACCGGAGCTCGTCTGCTGCTTATAGAGCAAATTGGCGACTGGCGATTCCACCGGCTCGTAGTGCGTCGGCAGCGGCCCGTCGACGAGGCCCGCGGGTACGAAGAGCCACCCCAATCCGTCCGGCCGCATGATAAACGGCGCAGTTCCGGGAAGCGCATCCATGCCGGCAGCGCCGGGTTTCGCTTTATCGGTAGGCGGCTTCGCCGCGATATAGTCCGGCACGTCATAGCCGACCCATTTCTTTGCCTCCGCATCCCACCAGACCCATTTCTTTTTTTCGCTCCACGGCTTGCCGTCGGGGTCGGCGGAAGCGCGGTTGTACATCACCCGCCGGTTCGCCGGCCATGCCCATCCCCAATTGAGTTGCGCGCCGGGTTTGCCGGGCGGGTCGGGAGTGCGCCGGTCGGCGAGGAGCTTACCCACTGCCGGATAGACGCCCGAATAGATCCACGAGGCGCAGGTCGTCGAGCCATCGTCCTTGAGCTCGCCGAAACCGACGCAGTGGCGCGCGGGGTCTTCGGTGAAAAAGCCGTTGATCTCTTTGAGAATCTTCAGCGCCGAAGGCTCGCCCTTCTTGCGCTCGGCTTCGTTCTCATGCTCGTAGTCCCAGACGAGATTTTTGAAGCCCTCGTCGCGCGGCGCGGTCGAGTTGGCGTAAAGTTTCTTCAGCCGCTTGCCGAGATCGTAACTGAACAGCGTGTCCGATCGGCAATCCCCGGGCGCCTCGGCCGCTTTATGATGGAATTGTAATAGCCGCTGGGTGTTGGTGAAGGTGCCTTCGAGCTCGGCGACCTGGGTGGCGGGCAAGAAGAAAACTTCGGTTTTGATGTCCGCCGTCTTGACCTCGCCGTTCTTGACTTCCGGCGCGTTCCTCCAGTATGTCGCCGTCTCCGTGAGCCAATTGTCCTTGATGACCAGCCATTCGAGCTTTCTCAGTCCGGTCCGCTCCAGTTTGGCGTTGATCGAGGTGGCCGGGTTCTGGCCGATGCAGATCATTCCCTTCACCTTGCCGGCGTTCATCGCCGCGAACATGGCCATGTGTGAGTGGTCGCCGAGAATTTTCGGGTGCCAGTCGTAGCCGAACTGGTTCTCCTTGGTCGCCGCGTCACCGTAAACGGACTTCAGGTATGACACCATGAATTTCGGCATGTTCGCCCAATACCCCGTCGGTACCGTCTCGCCGGCGATGTAATCTTGCAGGGTGTCGTGTTTCTTCAGCGCCGTCGGCGCCGCCAGATAACCCTGAATCGAGTGATAAAGCGTGGGGATGTCCGTAGAGCCCTGGATCGAGGCGTGGCCGCGCAGCGCCATTACGCCCGCGCCCGGACGGCCGATGTTGCCGAGCAAAAGTTGTAGCAGCGCGCAGGCGCCGATGATCTGGACGCCGTAGGTATGTTGCGTCCAGGCGACCGCATAGGCGAATGAGGTCGTCCGGTCCGCGCCCGAATTAGCCAGAATGGTCTCGGCGACCTGAAGAAAAATTTCTTTCGGGCAGCCGGTGGCTTTTTCGACCATCTCCGGCGTGTAGCGGGCGAAATGCCGTTTAACGATTTGGAAAACGCAGCGCGGGTTCTGCAGCGTCTCGTCTTTTATCGCCGCAGGCCGCACCAACGACGCGACAAGCGGCTCGAATGGCGGGCCCTGCGGGGCTTTGGCGGCTGCCGGCGCGGGCGTGGCTGCGGGCGTCGCCGCTTTTTTTTCTCCGGTCGGTCCAGAGGATGTCGGCGTCTCACCGGAACGCGCGGTCGGCGCCGCCCCTTCGCCCTGAGCTCCGACCTTGGTGCGAGCATATTGCCAGGTCGCGCCGTCGTATTGATTGGTAAAACCGTTGAACGGCCATTCGGCGACCCCGCCTTTGGATTGCATAAGGCCGGAGAACACTCCGTCTAAATCTTCGGTGTCCTTGAAGTCCTCGTGGATGATGGTCGGAGCATTCGTGTAGTTCACGACGAATTTTTTGAAGAATGGGTCGGTGTTCCACTTCTCGCTGTCGAGAACATATTTGATGATTCCGCCGAGAAAGGCGATGTCCGAGCCGGCGCGCACCGGCGCGTAAATATCGGCGACGGCGCTGGTGCGGGTGAAGCGCGGATCGACGTGGATGATCTTGGCGCCATGCTCGACCTTGGCCTTCATCGGCCAGCGGAAGGCGACGGGATGGTTCTCCGCCATGTTGGAGCCCATGACGATGATGCAGTCGGAATCGTACATGCTGCGCGGGTAGAGGGTGGCCGCGCCGCGGCCGAATCGGGTCCCCAGACCGGGGACGCTAGAGCTGTGTCATATGCGCGCCTGATTCTCGATGGCGACTATGCCCAGGCCGCGCATGAGCTTTTGGTGCACATGATTGAACTCGACCTCGAGGGTGGCGCCACCGAGGGAAAAAATGGCCGGTGTCATATTGACGACCTTGTCGTTGGGCAGTTTCTCGATAAAGGTCTCGTCGCGCGTCTTCTTCACCAGCTCGGCGATGCGGTTCATGGCGCGCTCGAGGTCCCATACTTCCCAGTCGCGTGGCGCCGGGATTACGATGGAGAACCTGCGTCGGACGATTGGGATTGACGTGGAGCTGGAAGATCGCCGCGCCCTTGGGGCAGAGGGTGCCCTCGTTGTGCGGACTGCGCGGATCGCCCTCGATGTTGACGATCTGCCCCTTGACCGTATGAACCAGGGTGCCGCAGCCCACCGAGCAATAGGGGCAGACGCTGGGAGTGACCTTGGCGTCCTTGATCCTGAGTTCCTGCGCCCGCGCCACCGCCGGCCCTAGGTTAACGCCTGAACCGATCAGGCCGCTGAGCGCTGTGCCGGTGCCCGCGGCGACTGAAAGCCGGAGAAAATCTCGTCGTGAAACTTCCATGTTTTGACTCCTTTTTCTGCAGCGAAAGGATGGAGTGAAAAAGAGAGGACACTGGTAAGCGACATGATTTCACAATCGGCGAGCCGATAAATTTATTGCTGCACGAAGCTCAATGCGCAACAACGCTAAAACGGCTGGCATCCTATCGCTGGGAGAATCAATGTCAAGGGAAAAATGGAGTCGGTGTTGAGGCTATACTTCAACACTTCATTTTCGTTTAATCACGTGAACCGCTGATGCTTTGAACGACGCAACGATCTCGTCTCCCTCTGCGATCTTAAGTCCGAGGAATGACGGTCTGGTGATAAAGGCGACGAGACGGTTTTCCCCGCATGCGGCCACCATCCGGTAGTGAGCGCCCCAGGGAGTGACTTTCAGCGCCTTGCCCTGAAGCTGGTTACACGCGCTCGATTTGGCGCCCTCCACTCCCGGCAGACTCACAGTGATATCCTCCGGTCGAAGGCAAAGAAACAGCTGCTCGCCGGCTTGAAAATTACCGACCACCTGCGCATAGCCGCCGTTAAAGCGGACTTGGGCCGAATGTTCGCTCGCGCTCTCCACGACTCCAGGGATTTTGGTGTCGAACCCGACGAAGTGAGCGACCTCCAGGTTTTCCGGATGAGCAAAGACTTCCGTCGTCGGCCCGGTCTGGAGCAGCTTGCCGCCTATGAGCACCGCAATTCGGTCGCCGAACATGAAAGCCTCATCACGATCGTGGGTGACGAACACGGTGGTGATACCCGTTTCGCGCAGTATGCGCTCCAGATCAAGCAGCAGGCCCTCGTGCGTGGGCGGGTCGAGGGGAGAAAAGGGTTCGTCTAAAAAGAGGATCTCGGGGTCGAGCGCCAGGGCGCGAGCCAAGCTGGTGCGCTGGGCCTCGCCGCCGGAAAGGCTTCGAGCCCGGCGGCGCATAAGATGGCCGATGCCAAGCCGCTCGAGCCAGGGTTGAACCCGCCGTTCGATGGAGCGGCGGTCCAAACCGCGCAGTCTTAGGCCCAACGCCGCGTTGTCATAGACCGAGGCATTTAACAGCAGCGGCTCCTGAAATACGCTCGCCATGCGGCGCCGGATCGCGAGGCCATCGGATGGGATTACTTCGCGGTCATGAAAGTAGATCTTGCCCTGGGTCGGCTGCTGCAGTTGTCCCATCAGGCGGAGCAGCGTCGATTTTCCCGCGCCATTGGGTCCGATGACGGCGAGATTTTCACCGGCGTGAATGGCCAGCGAAGAAAATTCAAGGATGGTGGACGGGCCGTAGCGGACCAGGATGTCGCGAAGAGTTAGGAGGGCTTCGGCCATCGGATCTGCTCGCGCTGCTGAATGTGGGTGAGGAGAAGATTCACCGCAAAGGTGAGAACCAGGAGAATTAAACCGAGGGCGATGGCGATTTCAAAGTTGCCTTTGCCGGTTTCCAAAACCGTCGCGGTCGTCAGTACGCGGGTCTGGCCGCGGATATTGCCGCCGACCATCATCGATGCGCCGACTTCGGAGATGACTCCGCCGAACCCGGCCATGATCGCCGCGAGCAAAGGCAGCCGGGCTTCCTTGCAGAGCAACCAGAGGAGTTGCGGGGTCGATGCGCCGATTCCCAGTAGCTGAAGCGGCAAATTGGGATTGAGGCTCTGGAATGCAGCCATGGTCAGGCCGGCGACGATGGGAAATGCGATCACCACCTGAGCGATGATCATCGCCGTCGGCGTGTAGAGCAATTCCATATAACCGAGCGGGCCGCTGCGCCAGAGAAAGATCGTGACGAACAAACCGACGACCACGGGCGGGAGTCCCATGCCGGTATTAATCAGGCTGACGGCGAGGCTGTGGCCTGGGAAGCGCTTCATGGCGAGTAAAATTCCCAGGGGAATTCCGACGACGAGGGATAGTCCGGTGGCGGCGCCGGAAACCTGCAACGAGAAAAGGGTAATCCCGAGCACCTCGGCATCGCGGCTGAGCAAGAGCCAGCAGGCATGCTTGATCCCTTCCCAGACGAGTTCCACGCTATTCTCCCACCTGTTCTTCGCGCATTCCCGCGACCGGAATGAACAGCGGCTGGCCGAACTTTTCCACGCCGAAGCTCTTGATCACGGCCTGGGTCTCCGGCGCGACCATGAAATCGGCGAAGTTTTTTCCCCCGGCGGTGTTGATTCGCGGGCCGTTGGCGGGATTCACTTCCATCACCGAATAGATGTTCAAGAGCGGCCTGTCGCCTTCCAGTAGGATCGCGAGAGTTACCCGTTTACGAAAGGCCAGATAGGTCGCGCGGTCGGTGATCGTGTAGCTGTTCCGGTCATTAGCGATGCCTAGGGTCGCCCCCATTCCTTGGCCTGACTCGATGTACCAAGCGCCCTTGGGGTCAATTCCCGCCTGTTTCCAAAGCGACTTTTCAAGGTTGTGGGTGCCGGAGTTGTCGCCACGAGAGACGAATCTGTTCGCGCTCGCCGCGATCCGCTTCATCGCCTCGGCGCTGCTTTTGGTCGATTTGATCTGGGCGGGATCGTTCGCCGGACCGAGCAAGATAAAGTCGTTGTACATGACGAGGCGGCGATTGAGCAGCTTGCCGTCGGCAACGTATTTTTTCTCCAGGCTCGGCGCATGGACCAGCGCCACATCTGCCTCTCCCTTGGCCGCCAACTCGAGGGCTTGGCCGGTGCCGACCGAGACGGTCTTTACGCTGTAGCCGCTCTTTTTCTCGAACAGCGGCACCAGAACATCCAGCAGCCCCGAGTCCTGGGTGCTGGTGGTGGTCGACAGGATGAGGTTTTTGCTGGCCGCTTCTCCGGCGGGAAGATGCGATGGGACCGCCAGAACCAAAGCCAGGACAGCGAGCAAGGTCGGGAAATAAGATTTATTTTGCATAACCACTTCCTCGATTTAACTTGACGCGATCATCCGGCCGGAGTCAGAGGTGTCATAGCCGCCCAACGCTTCCACGCGGCTGCGGAAATCGCGCGATCCGACGATCTCGAGCAAGACCTGAATGCCCGGAGAGAAGAAGCGCGCTTTGGGGATCACGATATCGAATCGCTCCCGGGTGAGAGGAATGAAGTCGAGGCCGAGCAGCTGAGCGGCCGTACCCGAGGCGATTCCGACGTCGGCCTCTGCGCGGAGAATTTTCAACCCGACTTCGAGGTGGGTGGCGACGGCCATGTCGTATCCCTTGATGCTTTTCGTGTCGATGCCGAGTTTGGAAAATTGTTGGTCCGTGTAGTGGCGCGTTCCAGAGCCTGCTTGCCGGTTGATCATCCGGACGCCGGTCCGTCCAAGGTCGGCAAGCGTTCGCAGACCGAGAGGATTTCCCGCTCCGAGCAATAGGCCGAGTTCACGGTGGAATAACGGGACGAGCGCGACACCTGAGGAAATCGTTGTGCGGACGAAGGGGAGATTGTACTCGCCGGTTTCAGGATCGAGCAGATGAGATAGGGCGAAGTCCGCGACGCCGTCTCGGAGCGCGGCCAATCCGCCGCTGCTTCCGGAAGTCGCGAAAAAGATCGATGCAGATGTCTTGCGAGCCGCGTAGAGTTCGCGCAGAATCCCGAGGCTCGGGTCATCGCTGCCCGCCGCGAGAAGAAATTCTCTTTGCTCCGTTTTTTTGCTGCTGGTGATACCCCGGCTATTTTCCTCGATCCATTCATCGATCAGCCGCTTAGGGAAAACCCACTTTCCGGTGACCCGCGTACATGGGAGCTTGCCGGCCTTGGCCATGAAATAGACCTTCTTCTCATTGATCCCGATGTACTTCGCCACTTCCTTCGTATTTAAGAATTCGTTCATTGCGACCGCCGAGAGATTGCGGCTCTTCTTTATTGCCGATTTGGGAGAAAATGCAACAAGAATTACAAAAAATAACTTTTACTGACAATAACTAACCCAGAATATGAGTTGAAATTGCGGCTTCAGTCCGCGCTACGAGACCGCAAGACGGGGGCACACTGTGGCAGGGTTACAGTTGGAGATCCTGGATTACTTCAACCGCGCGCGCAGGCGCTCAATGAGGGCGGTAGCTTCTTCGAGCCGTAGCTTGAGCTCGGCGTCAGCCTTTTTTAGCTCCTCGGGCGCTGCACCTTTATCGACCGCATCCTCGAATGCAGTCACGGCAACGCCGAACACTTTCAGGACGCGTCGCGTTTCATCGGTGGGCATGGTTTCCCCCTTTCATGGTCGCGGTTTAGAGATTCGAGTTCCGGAGTTTCGGGTTGACAACCCGAAACCCGAGACTCGAATCCGGAGCTTCAATTCCTAGCTCCCTTAGCTTGCTCTGAGGAATAAACCCATTCTCATCCCAGCCCCTTGCTTGGTAATAGCCGCCAATCATCTCGCGGAGATCGTTGGCGCTTAGGCCCACGCCCTGGGCGACGCCGGTGGGAAGGGTTTCGCTGCAGCAGCCGCTCCGGCAGCCAGTCGTCTTCGGCGCGCCAGCCCTCGCGCTGATTGAAGAGTTTTTTCAAGTTATGAATGCGTTCGCCGATGCGTTTGAGCTCGTCGCTGGAACAATCCCAGCCGGTGACTTTGCTGAGCAGTTCGGCGCCTTCGCGGTAAAAGTCGCTGAAGCACTTGCGCAGGAATTTACAGACGATCAGCGAATCGAGCACGGCGGCGAAATCCTCGGAGGCGGCGACAAGGGAGCCTCTGCCGGGGTCGGATCGCAGACGATCGACATCGCCGGAAAAGTCGGCCTCGTAGGCGCCGGAGCGATTGTGGCAGGCGCCGCGCGGGCTAACCGCGAGACCCAGAGCCATGGTTTTCAAGCTGCGCGGTTCATAGCCCGGAAGCTCCAAGCCTTTGACATGCATCGCCCAACACTGAGTATCTGGACCGGTTTCGATGGCGGCGCGGCGCGAGCCTTCGGCGAGTAAAGCACCGATGCCTTGGCGCTCAGCGATAGCACCGATGGCGGCGAAAAGAGCGTCGCATTGACCGAAGCGCAGGTCGAGCTCTGCCGCTTCGGGCAACAATCCTCTCTCGCTGCACTCCATCGCCCAGGCGAGGGTGCCGCCGGTGCTGATGGTGTCCATGCCATATTGGTCGCAGAGCTGCGCGGCGTGGAGCACCGCCTGCGGATCTTTGATGCCACAGAGCGGCCCGAGCGCGAATAAAGTTTCGTATTCGAGCCGCTGCTCCTCGCCGTTGAGAGCTTTGAACAGCCGCTCACATTGGATCGTGCAGGATGCGCAGCCATGCCGGCGGCTGAAGTTGTTGACGGTGAGAGTTTCCCCGCTCAACGCCTCAGCGTGGTCAAAGGTCGACTGCTGGAAATTGCGCGTCGGCAAAGTTCCCAGCCGGTTGAATACCGCCAGGTTGGCCACGGTGCCGATATTTCGGTACTTGTCGGTGAGCGAGCCAAGACTCTGGCGGCGCAGGGAGCCGGCGATTGCCTCAACGCCGCTTGGATCGGCCACCGAAATCTCGCGGTCGCCGCACAGAGCGATGGCTTTGAGATTCTTCGACCCCATCACCGCGCCGACCCCGCCGCGCCCGGCGTGACGCCCTTCGTTGCTGATGGTGGCGAAGCGCACGAGGTTCTCGCCGGCTTTACCGATGGCCGCCACGCGCATTGACTGAGAGCTCAGCTCCGAGCGAATCATGGTTTCGGTTTCGCTCGGGCTGTGTCCTCTCAGGTTTTCAGCTTGTCTAATCTCGACTCTGTCATTTTGGATCAAGATGTACACCATCGACGATGCCTGGCCGGTGATCACCAGAGCGTCGAGACCGACGCGCTTGAGCTCGAGGGCGAAGTGGCTCGACGACAGCGAGTCGGCGATAAAGCCGGTGAGCGGGGATTTCGTCACTACGGCGAATTTCGCCGTGGTCGTCAGACCGGTGCCGACCAATGGCGCGCTGGTGAAAATCAGCGGGTTGGCGGGCGCAAAGGGATCGACTCCTGCAGGCGCGAATTCGTAGAGCAGGCTCGTGCCTAGTCCGATGCCGCCAAGGAATGCGCGCAGGCGCGACTCCTCAAGCTCGCGCCACGAACTCGTGCCGCAATTCAGATCGATATGGAGCAGTCGTCCGTGAAAGCCATACATGGCTCAGCCTCCGGCATCCGCCGAAAGAATAAATATCTTATCTCCTGGATTGACCTTGGTGTTGGAATTTTTGACAAACTCAAGCCCGTTAATGTTGCAAGCATAGCCGCTCGAGAGGCTACACCGGTTCGGATTGATGACCCGGCCGAGCAAGACTGGGTGCTCGGCCGCAAGCGCCTGACAAACATCGGACAGCGTGGCCTGTGGCGGTAACGACAATGGAACATCCTTGGTCTTCGCGAGTAGCTGGGCCACGCCAAAAAGTTCCACGGTGACGGCGATAGAGTTAGAGACAGAGAGAGAGTCGGAGACAGAAGGGGCGGTGGCGGTCTCTATCTCAATTCTCTGTCTGTCTTGACCGGTCTCCATCTCGAATCTCTGTCTCTCGTTCCAGCTTGCCAAGGCGGCTTGATAGTCTTCCGGCGTATTCATGTTGAGAAAGCTCAACCCCTCCGGATCATGGGGGTGCATTTCAGCTTCGGTGATCTTGCGGGTACGGACTTTGTCGTAGAGAAAAATCGGCCGCAGCTCACCGCGCTCTAGTTGTTCTTTTAAAAGTGGCGCCACCTGTTTGCGATAGACCGCGTGCAGCGGCTGAAAGCGGTCCTGGGTGAAGGGAACCACCACATCGTAGTCTGAGATCTGCGCCATGAGATAAGCGATCAAGCGCAGATTCAGAAACGGGGCGTCGCAGGAAGTGACAAAACAAATTTCTCGGCGCGCGGCTTTAAGCCCATAATAGATGCCGCCGACGGGGCCCTGATACGCGACATCGTCGCGCACGATCGTCGATGGCAGCGCCGGCAGCTCCTGTTCGGGAGCGGCGACCACAACGGTGTCGCTAAACAATTGGCCAAGTCGACGAACCATGTGAACGATCAACGGCTCGCCGGCAAAGAGCAAAAGCGCTTTCGGTTGACCCATGCGCGAGCTTTTGCCGCCGGCCAGGATGACCGCTGTCGCTTCTTCTCCCCGTGTCTGGTTCACTGCGCCACATCTATCCTAGGCATGGAATTATTGAAAGACATAAAGGTTCCATGCAACCCACGCAGCGCTTTACCTTGCGTTCACAAAAGTGTTTCTATATAAGCCGCCATGAGGGGGCTATCTGAAAGATTTTTTTAAAGTTGAGCCGCCGCAGGAGGCCAGACGCATTCTTCTCGAGGTGCTTCCGGTGGGGACGGAAAGAGTGGCGACCGTTCGCGCCAGAAGTCGAGTTCTGGCCGAAGATCTCTTCTCGCAGGTGGATCTGCCGCATTTTCACCGCGCGGCGATGGACGGCTACGCGGTTAAAGCGAAAGATACTTTTGGCGCGAGTCAAAGCTTGCCGGCTTATTTAAAATTGGCCGGCGTCGTCGAGATGGGCAAAGAGGCGACTCAGCCGCTCAACAAAGGCGAAGCGATTCGCATTTCCACTGGCGGCATGATGCCGCCTGATGGCGACGCCGTGGTGATGGTTGAGTACACCGATGAAACCGACGGCGGCTTGGTGGAAATCCATCGCGCCGTGTCACCCGGGCAAAATGTCATTCAAATCGGCGACGATATCAAAAAAGGCGAGCCGGTTTTTTCTCAAGGACGGCGGCTGCGCGGCCATGATTTGGGCGCGCTTACCGGCGTCGGCATTGCATCGATTGCAGTTTATCGGCGGCCGCGTGTCGCGCTGATCTCCACCGGCGACGAGATTGTCGATGCAGAAATTGACCCGCTGCCCGGGCAGGTGCGTAACATCAACCAGCACTCGCTGGCGGGCTTGATTGAAGAAGCTGGCAGCGAACTCAAAGATTGGGGCGTGATCCGCGACGATCGCGCGCAGTTGACCGCGGCGATCGGTGCAGCACTCGATTGGGCGGACGCCGTGCTGCTTTCGGGCGGTAGCTCCATGGGCGCCAAGGATATCGCCTTGGAAACGATCCTGTCGTTTCCCGATTCGCAATTTATTTTCCATGGCATCTCCATCGCGCCAGGCAAGCCGACGATCTTCGCCAAAGCATGCGGCAAGCCGATCCTCGGATTGCCGGGCTATCCGGTTTCCGCTCTGGTGATCTTCGATTTGTTCGGCGCACCGATGCTGCGCCGCTTGGGCGGCGAGAGCCGTGACGCTTTGCAGCGTTTCAGTCACACCGTGCGCGCGAAGTTAAAGACCAACATCGCTTCGCAGATCGGCCGAGAGGACTACGTCCGCGTCGTCATGGAAGGTGAGGGTGCGAGCTTTGTCGCGACGCCGTTACCGAGTAAGTCGGGAGCGATTTTCACTCTGGTCAAGGCCGACGGCATGGTGCGCATCGGCATGAATCAAGATGGCCTCGAACAGGGCGAGGAAGTGGATGTGATCCTGTTCTAACGATCAGCGTCAGCGCAGAGAATAGAGCTGCGAACCAACAAATGGGCTTATGGCGCGTAAGAGATATTTAAAGAAAACGCCGCTCAGCGAAGCGCGCGAGCTATTTTTGTCGACGGTCAACCCGGCGGCGTTAGCGATCGAAGAGATTGCCATCGACGACGCCCTCGACCGGATTACCGCCGAGCCAGTGTTCGCCAAGATCTCCTCGCCGCATTATCATGCCTCGGCGATGGATGGGATCTGCGTGCGCGCGGAAGAGACCTTCGGTGCGACAGAGTTCGTCGCCAAGAAACTCACACTGATCGATTCCGATTCTCCTCGTGCCGATGCTTTTCGTTATGTCGATACCGGCAACGCGCTGCCGGCCTGGGCCAACGCCGTCATCATGATCGAGAAAGTGCACCAGGTCGATGCGACCACCATCGAGATTTTCGAATCGGTGGCGCCGTGGAATCATGTGCGCTTGGTCGGTGAAGATGTCGTCGCCACCGAGCTGCTGTTGCCCCGTTCCCATCGGCTGCGCCCCTACGATTTGGGCGCGTTGTTGGCGGCCGGTCATACGACGGTGCGGGTCAAGGCGCGGCCTCGGGTCGGCATCATTCCCACCGGTGATGAGCTGATTCAACCTGGCGAGGAAGCCACGCCCGGCGCGGTGATCGATTTCAATTCGACGGTGCTGGCGGCTTTCGTCCGCGAATGGGGCGGTATGCCGGTCAGGTATTCGCGCGCCCGCGACGATGAGCAGTTGCTGCGGGCGGCGCTCGAGCGCGCCGGTGCCGAGTGCGATCTGGTGACGATTATCGCCGGCTCTTCCGCGGGGGAGCATGATCTCACCGCCGATGTGGTGGCCGCCGCCGGCGAATTGCTCGCCCATGGCATCGACGTGATGCCGGGCAAGCCCGCTGTGCTCGGTTCTCTCAATGGCAAGCCGGTGCTCGGCGTGCCGGGTTACCCGGTGTCGGCGATCGTCATTGCCCGCGAAATTCTCCGTCCGGCCTTGGAAAAGTTTCTCGGCAATACCGCGCCGATGTTGCCGGCGGTGCGCGCCATCGTGCCGAAAAAAATCGCCTCTCATTTGGGTTTGGAAGAGTTCATTCGCGTGACCTTGGGTCGGGTCGGCGAGAAATTGGTCGCCGTGCCTTTGGCGCGCGGCGCCGGCGTGATCACCACGATGGTGCATGCCGACGGCTTGATGCGCATCGCCAGTTTGGTCGAAGGGCTCAACGCCGGCGAAACCGCCGAAGTTGAACTATTGCGGCCGATGGTCGATGTCGAGAACACGATTCTCTGCACCGGCAGCCATGATCTGGCGATTGGCGTGCTCGAAGACCAACTTAAACTGCGCCATGCGGAATTGAAAATTGCCGCCGCTAACGTTGGCAGCTTGGGCGGCTTGCTCGCCATGCAGCGGGGCGAGACTCACATCGCCGGCACTCATCTGCTCGATCCCGCCAGCGGCGTCTACAACATTCCAGATATTCAGCGGGCGATTCCCAATGTTCCGGTCGTCCTGGTTCATCTGGCGCAGCGCGAGCAGGGCATCATCGTCAGCCGCGGCAATCCGAAAGCGCTGCGCGGCTTGCAGGACCTTGCGCGTCACGATATTCGCTTCGTCAATCGCCAGCCGGGCTCGGGCACGCGGGTATTATTGGATTTCGAACTCAAGAAGCTAAACATCGAGGGCGCAGCGATCGCCGGGTACGAGCGCGAAGAGTTTACTCACATGGCGGTTGGCGTTGCGGTGGCGAGCGGCTTGGCCGATGCCGGTTTAGGTGTGCGCGCCGCGGCGCAGGCGTTGGCATTGGACTTCATTCCCGTCGCCAACGAGCAATATGACTTGCTCATCGCGCGGCGATTTTTCGAATCTCCGCGCGGCGAGTTGCTGCTGGCGA
This sequence comes from uncultured delta proteobacterium, assembly GCA_963760795.1. GTDB lineage: Bacteria > Desulfobacterota > Binatia > UBA9968 > UBA9968 > DP-20. Next base: position 43,603 of record CAVXEP010000010.1, on the reverse strand, counting down.
CGATCTGTTCTGGCGGCTTCAAGGGCGCGGTCAGCGCTTTGGGCGGCTACGACACCACCAACGCTGGGGCGCTACTCTACCGCCAGTGATGCTTCCTGCATCGATCTAAACCGCTTTCCAGGACATCGCGGTAATCATCGTTACCTGGGTTTTCCGCTTAGCCCGATTCCATCCGGCGTACTCTGTGGATGGGGTCACATTGAGCTAGTTTTGGCCGGCAATGTGCTGCGCTGCGGCGCAGATTTGACCGCGCCGCCCGCTATTGGCCCCCGCAGTATCGACTTGTTCAAATTTGTTGCCAAGGGTGCTAAATCGCACCATCGCTCCCTGATAAAAAGCTTAAAATACAAGAGCTTAGGTTTTTGTCACCTGGCATTGCCATTGCGTTGATAGACAAACGCTAAACCTATGGAAAGACCTAACGAATCCCTGCAGCTACTGACCCTCACCGAAGCGGCTCAGTTACTCCATGTCTCAACCAAGACTTTGCAACGCATGATTCGCAGCGGCGAACTGCCGGCACTGAAAGTCGGCGGCCAATGGCGCCTGCGTGAAAGCCAGCTCATCAGTTGGATCCAAAGCCGCGAAGGTAAGTCACACTCTTAACCCTGCGACCCTGTCGAGCTGTTAGATCGCCATGGGTGCCACCAACATAGACCACTAGCGAACCCCTCGGACTGCGGGACTAAAGTTGGCGAAGCTACAGATTGAAAAATTCGCAGAGTTAGCAACAGGGCCGTATTTGCGCCGGTTGCGCCGGCGTTTGTTGCTGATGATTGCCGTCGCCGTGGTGCCGATTCTTGCGGTTATCTTGTACCAGGCGAAAGTTCTCCGCGATGTGCAAATTCTCGAGGTGCATGAGGCGGCCTGGCGGCTTACCAATGTCATTGCGCTGCGTCAGTCGCAAGTGGTCGATGCGGCCAAGCAGTTATTGACTCTGCTGGCCCAGACGCCGGAGATGGGCAGAGGCGATAGAGTTGCCTGCGGCGAGGTTGTGCGCCGACTGTTAGACAAGAACCAGGCTTATTCGGATATTGGCGTGTTGGACGCAACGGGAGCGACACGCTGTCGCGCCCGCGACCTCGGTTCCTCGGTTGCCTTGGCACGCAGTACGCTGCTGCGGCGAGTCATTGCAACTAAAGACTTTGTCATCGGTGATCACCACGTGCTCGGCAACTGGCGGCGCCGGACGCTCACGTTCGGATATCCGATTCTGGATGAAAACGGCGCCGTCCGGGAGGTCCTATACTCGGCACTAGACATGAAACAGATCGACCAGTTAACCGCGGAGAGTAACCTGTCAGCGGGCATGGCGCTGACGATTCTCGACAGTAACGGGACGATCCTGACCAGGGTTCCCGATCATGAAGAATGGGTCGGCAGGCAACTGCCCGATGCGCCGCTCTTGGAACTGATGCAGCTGCGCCATCAAACCACCAAAGAGATCGCCGGTCTGGACGGGATCACGCGGCTCTATGCGTTCAAAACCGTCGGTGACAGCCGCGCACGCGGCCAGCTCCATGTCATCGTCGGCGTGCCGAAGGCGATCGCCTACCGGGAAGCCGATCAGACGTTGCTGTGGAGCTTGTTTTGGATCGCGATGCTCACCGGGATGGCCAGCGGGGCGGCCTGGTTCATCGGTAGTAAATCGGTTGTCGAATACCTGAAAAACCGCGGCGATGTCCAAGAAACCCGAGCCAGGTTGGGCGCCATCGTCGAATCTTCTGAAGACGGCATCGTCGGCATGACCCTCGATGGGGCGATCACCAGTTGGAACGGCGGCGCCGAACAGATGTATGGCTACGATGCCGCGACCATCATCGGCCAGAATGTCGCGGTGCTGACACCGCCGGAACACCGTGACGAGATTTCTGAACTGATGCAGATCGTGAGCTTGGGTAAGGGCATCAATCGTTACGAAAGCGAACGCATCTGTAGGGATGGCCGGCGCATTGCCGTGTCCGCTTCGCTGTCACCGATACGCGATTCGCAGGGAAGTGTTCGCGGTGCCGCGACGATCACCCGCGACATTACGCTGTTGCGCAAAGGTGAAGAACAGATGGTGATACACACCCGCCAGCTGGAAACTCTTCAGACGGTGAGTCAAGAAATCGCCGAAAGCCTGTCCTTAGCGGAAACCATGCCGCAGACGCTTGCGACGCTAGTCGCGCTGGTGCCCTGCGATCATGCGGTTGTTTATTGCATCGGCGCCGATGGCGCGGTCAATTCCGTCTCGGCGAGCCGCCAGGCTGATGCTCAAGCGCTGCACGGGCCATGGGTCGATGATTTGGCAGCGGCGGCAACCCAATGCACCGGCGAGTGGTTCGTCGAAGATGTGACTACTGTGCCGGAACTCGCGGCCTTGTGGCCGCAATATGGAATTGGAGCGACGGCGATCTTACCGATGATGCACAAGGACCGGGGCCGGACCACCTTGGTTCTGCTCGACAATGCTCCACGCTCGTTCGGTGTCGACGATAGCCAATTTCTCAAGGCGCTGGCCCGACAGATCGCCCTCGGCGTCGAGAATGGCCAGCTCTACAAGTCTTCACTCACCCTGATTGACAACTTGGCGGGGGAAATCGAAGAGCGCAAAAAGGCCGAAAAGCAGTTGGCCGATTTCAATGCAATGGTGGTTCACGATCTTCGTTCGCCGCTGGCCAACATCGTCTCGATGGCGGAGTCGGTGAAGGAAGGGTTGTTCGGAGAGGTCAACAATTTACAACGGAACTGGCTGGGTAAGATCGAAAACAACTGCCGTGGCCTGATCGATCAGGTGAGTGATTTTCTGGATTTTTCGCGCATCGATGCCGGCAAGCTGGAGCTCAAACGCGAACGGTTGAGTATCGGTTCGCAAATTCACGAAAACTTGGCGGAATACTCCATCGAAGCCGAGAAGCGTGAAATTAAACTAATCGCACGGGTTGACGCGCGCCTGCCGGTGCTCTGGGCGGACTCCCGCCGTGTCGGACAGGTGCTGACAAATTTAATGAGCAACGCCCTCAAGTTTACCAGCTCCGGCGGTGTCATCGAGGTGTCGGCATGGCAGAGCGAAGGCGATATCGTGGTTTCCGTGCGCGACTCCGGCTTCGGCATGGCCGCCGATGAGCTCGGCCGTATGTTTCAAATGTATGGCCAGGGGGCGAGCAGTGACAAGAGCCAGCGCCGCAGCACCGGCATCGGGCTGGTGATTTGCAAAAAGATTGTTGAAGCCCATGGCGGGCGCATCTGGGTCGAAAGCGAACTCGGCAAGGGCAGCAGCTTTTATTTTTCCTTGCCGGCCCGGGTCGAAAAAGGTGAGCGGCTTATACCGGCATGAGGCCATGCTTCTTGCGCGGCCGGTCTTCTTTTTTATTACGTAAAACTTCCAGCGATTGAATCAGCCGCTTGCGGGTCTCGGCAGGCCGAATGGCCGCTTGGGCGAACTGCTTGGACAGCGCTTCGAAGGGGCCGCTGAAGCGCTCCAGATATTCCGCGAGTTTTTCCGCGCGGGTTTTTGCCGGATCGGCCGACTGGTCGATCTCTTTCTTGTAGAGCACGTTCACCGCACCGCCGCCGCCCATCACCGCGAGTTCGACTCCCGGCCAAACGAATAACTGATCGGCGCCCATCTCACGAGTGCACAGCGCCTGTTTGGCGCCGCCATAGCCTTTGCGCAGCACGATGGTGATTTTCGGCACGGTGGCTTCGGCGTAGGCGTAGAGCATCTTGGCGCCGTGGCGAATAATGCCCTTTTCTTCCTGCTGTTTGCCGGGAAAGAAACCCGGCACGTCCATCAAGGTAATCACCGGGACATTGAAGGCATCGCAGAAGCGGATGAAGCGCGCCGCTTTGTCCGAGGCGTCGACATCCAGGCTGCCGGCAAGAAACATCGGCTGATTGGCGACGAAGCCCACCGGATCGCCATTCAGCCGGCCGAAGCCGATGACGAGATTGCGCGCGAACTTGGCTTTCAATTCGAAAAAATCGCCGTCGTCGACGATGGCTTTGATTACCTGGACGATATTATAGGCGCGCTTCATGTCTTCGGGCACGAGCTTTGCCAAATTATCGAGCATGCGGCCGGGATCGTCGGTGGTTGGTTTGCGCGGCGGTTTTTCCTCGAAATTAGCCGGTAGGAAACTGACCAGCCGGCGAATCATCGCCAGACATTCTTCATCGTTTTTCGCCACCAAGTCGGTGACGCCGGATATCTCAGAGTGAATTTTGGCGCCGCCCAACTCTTCCATGGTGACGGTTTCGCCCAAGACTTCTTTGATTACCGCCGGTCCGGTGATGAACATTTGACCGGAATTTTGCACTTGCAAAATCACATCGGTGAGCGCCGGCGAATAGGAGCCGACACCGATGCAGGGACCCATGATCGCCGAGATCTGCGGAATGCAGCCGGAGGCGATGCTGTTCTCAAAAAATATTTTGCCGATGGCGGAGGTGACGCTGAGCCCTTCCTGGATGCGCGCGCCGGCGGAGTCGTTGAGGCCGATCACCGGCACGCCGACTTTGCGCGCGGTTTGAATCACGTAGGCGATCTTCTCCGCGTGGGCCGCGCCGACGCTGCCCGCCAGTATCGCGCGGTCCTGGGAATAGACATAAACCGGCCGGCCATCGATTTTGCCGAAACCGGTGACGACTCCGTCGGAGGGTTGCTTGCGTTCGGCCATGCCGAAGTCCATGCAGGGAGTTTCCGCGAGCATGAATTCTTCGACGAAGGTGCCGGGGTCCAACAGTTTATCGATGCGCTCACGGGCGGTGAGATTGCCTTGCTCGTGTAACTTTGCCGTGGTCTTGGGATCGCCGGCGGCGACCTTTTGTTCCATACCGGCGAGTTTTTTTTCTAGCTCTTCTCGTGATTTTGCCATGGGCGCCGCCTAATCATCCACCGACAATTCCCATTCCTTGCAGTACCGAGAGCATGACCGCCGCGGCGATCACCGAGCCGATCTGGCCGCCGGCGTTGGCGCTCATGGCATGCATCAACAGATAACTTTTCTTATTATATTTCTGACCTTCGGCTTGGACGACGCGGGCCGCCATCGGAAATGCTGAAATGCCCGCGGCGCCGATCAGCGGATTGACTTTGCCGCCGGTCATCGCGCACATCAACTTGCCGAAGAGGAGTCCGACAACGGTGTCCAAGCTGATGGCGATAAACCCGAGACCCAAGATCAACAGCGTTTGTGCTTTCAAAAATTTGTCCGCTTCCATGGTGGCGCCGATGCACAGCCCGAGGAGCAAGGTAACGATATTGGCGATCTCGTTCTCCGAGGCGCTCTTGAGCCGCTCAACCACGCCGCTTTCGCGCAACAGGTTGCCGAGCATGACCGTACCGATGAGTGGCGCGCCTTTGGGCGCCAAGATCGAAGCGAAAATGGTTACGGCGATGGGAAAGACGATTTTGGTGGTCTTTGAGATCGGTTCCAACTTGGCCGTGCCCATGACGATCTGCCGTTCCTTCTCAGTGGTGAGGGCGCGCATGATCGGCGGCTGGATCAAAGGCACCAAAGACATGTACGAATATGCGGCGACCGATACTGCGCCGAGCATGTGCGGGGCGAACTTTGAGCTAACGTAAATCGCTGTCGGTCCGTCGCATGCGCCGATGACGGCAACGGCGACGGCATCGAGTTTGTCGAACCCCAGAGCCAGAGCGAGCAGCAGGGTTAAAAATATGCCGAACTGGCCGGCGGCACCGAGCAGAATAATTTTGGGATTCTGCAACAAAGGCTGAAAATCGGTCATGGCGCCGATGCCGATAAAAATCAGCAACGGAAATACTTCTGTGAGCACGCCCGCATCGTAGAAGAAGCGGAGAAAACCATCTTTGCCCATCATGTCGGCGAGCGGGATATTGACTAGGATAGCGCCGAAGCCTATGGGTACGAGTAAAAGCGGTTCATAGCCTTTTTTAATGCCGAGGTAGAGCAGCACCGAAGCTATGACGAGCATGATGATTTGCCAAATCGTGATGCTCACGACACCGGCAAATAGACCCTGGACGCCGGAAACCAGCGCGGATTCCATTGACTGTATTAACCTTTCTTTACTGCCGATGGCTCGGCTTGATACGGGAAGATTTTTCTAATGAGCAGGATCATGATGCTAATAAGCCAGAGGACCAACATGGTCCCGCCCATACCGATCAACGCCAGCGTCCAGCCGAACGTCCAGGTATCCATGAAATCTCCTTGTGGGATTAGATCGCTGAGCTAACGGGATGCAATCCGCGATTATTCGATGACTGCGAGAACTTGCTCGGCTTCGACGGCTTGGCCGGGAGAAACTTTGATTTCTTTGACTACGCCACCAGCGGGAGCGACGACCGGAATCTCCATCTTCATCGCTTCCATGACGATGACGACATCGTCTTCTTCGACCCGTTCGCCAACTTGTTTTTCTATTTTAAGCACCTTGCCTACCATTGGGGCTTCAATCGTTGTTGCCAAGCGAGATCTCCTTTATTAAATCGCACGCGGTCTCTAGTCGGTGTAAAAGAGCCCCGACCGTAGCCGCCATTTAGTAGAGTTTCACCTTCAAAGTCAATGCTATAAACAGATTCGCCGCAGCGTCTTGCGACGCGCTCTGGGTGGCACGCCATCGGCGCAACGCGCCGGATGTCACCTTGCTTTCGCGCGATCGATACGATATTAACTCGGGCAAGTTTTTTCGGAGGAAATTTATGTCGAAACCAGCAGAGCAGTCCGACAACGTGATGGATAATATCCCCTTTTACGATAAGTGGCAGTTGGGCGAGGGGATTCCCATCATGAAAACCTTTTTCGTCCAGGATCTAAAGAAAGTCGACCTCAAACCCTGGGCCCGGATCGGCGGCAGCGGCGCGTTTATCAACATGGAAGGCGCGGAAGGCGCGACCGGTGCCTACGTCAGCGAGATTCCCGCTGGCAAAAAATTGAACCCGATGCGCCACCTCTACGAAGATTTGCATTTCGTCCTCAAGGGACGTGGCGCGACGACGATTTGGAACGACAAGGGCGTCAAGACGCAGTTCGAATGGCACGACGGCAGCCTGTTCGCGTTGCCGCTCAATTGCACTTATCAGCACTTCAACGGTTCCGGCGACGAGCCGGCGCGGTTTTTCTCGGTCAACAGCGCGCCGATTGTCTTCAACCTGTTTCATCATGAGGACTTTGTCTTCAACACGCCGCGGGATTTCACCGACCGTTTCGATGGCGATCCGGAATATTTTAGCGGCAAGGGTAAAGCCTATCCGGGCCGGGTCTGGGATACTAATTTTATCGCCGACGCGCGCAGCTTTGCGCTGGAAGATTGGGTCGAGCGCGGCGGCGGTGGCAAAAACGTCATGTTAGAAATGGCCAATGGCTCCATGGCCGCGCATATCTCGGAATTTCCCGTTGGCACCTACAAGAAAGCCCATCGCCACGGACCCGGCTTTAACGTCATCATCATCAAGGGTAAAGGTTTCTCGATGTTTTGGCGCCAGGGCGAGGAGCCGAAACGTTACGATTGGCAGGATGGCAGTGTCTTTACACCGCCGGCGATGATGTGGCACCAGCACTTCAACACCGGCGCCACCGGGGCGCGTTACTTGCCGCCGCGTTTGGGCGGGATCAAGTACAGTCTGGGTGAGGGGTTCGGCGATATCACTAAAGTCGACAAGGACGTGAAGGCTGGCGGCAATCAAATCGAGTACTTCGACGAGGACCCCAACATTCGCAAGATGTTCGAGGAAGAACTCGGCAAGTCCGGCACGACGACCAAGATGGATCCGAATTTTTACAAGAGACCTTAAGCGGTCATCGATTTTTTGGTTTATTAGCCCCGCAGGGTAGTACTCTGCGGGGCTTTTTGCATTCGCCGCTGCAATTCAAGAAAATTCGTTGAGCCGCATTCGACGGTTGTGTTAGATTGAGCCCATGTTTGGTCGCTGTCGTAACTTTTTCCCATGCTTGGTTGTCATTGGATTCTTGGTGCGCGCCAATAGCGCCCATGCGGCTGAAGCGGTTGGACAAAAAGCCACGGGGACCCGGAACGCCGGCGGCCCAGGGAAGCGGCGCCGCCCAAACCACTGCATCAACCGTCGCCAAAACCGAAAAGTCACCGCCGGTTGCGGCAACCGCCGCGCCGGTGGAAGTGGCCCGAGCCAAGCCGACGGATGGGAAATCGCCTTCCTTATTACAATTGCTTGAAGCCCATGAAGCGGAAGTGAAGATCGCCTTGGTGGTTGGCGGCGTTGCCTTTGTCTTGGGCTGGGTTTGTGGCGGTCTCTACTCCGTCCGGCGCGAGCGCAAATACCGGAGGCGCCTGCGTCTCTAGGCTGGCGCACGGTCGCCCTGACGCATGGAAATCATCGCGCTCATTGGTTTGGCCTACCTCCTCGGCTCGATCCCGACAGGCTATATACTGGGCAAAGTTTGCCGGGGTTGACGTGCGCCAGGTGGGCAGCGGTAACGTCGGCGCGACCAATGTCGCGCGGGCGGTTGGCAAATGGCAGGGGGTTTTAACTTTGCTGGCGGATGCGGTGAAAGGTATGCTGCCGGCAGCGATCGGTCTTGCGATGACGCTACCACCGGCGGCGATCGCGGCGCTCTCCGCCGCGGCTTTTCTCGGTCATCTCTATCCGGTATTTTTGAAATTTCGCGGTGGCAAAGGAGTGGCGACGGCACTAGGCTCGCTCCTAGTCATTGCGCCGCTAGCCGGTTTACTGTTGGTGGCAATTTTCGCTGTGGTGGTTTTTCCTACCCGCCTGGTGTCGTTGAGCTCGATCGTCGCAGCGGCCTCGGCCCCGTTCGCGCTCTGGCTGTTTTTGCAGCCCCGAGCGATCGTCTTGCTGGGCGCCTTTTTTGCCGCCATGATCGTCTGGCGTCATCGCGGCAATATTCAGCGGTTACGCGCCGGAACCGAGCTGCGGTTTGACGCGCATTCAAGTTCTGATTAATTTTCGATAATCACTTCGACGCGGCGATTCTGCTGCCGTCCGCTTTCGCTGTCGTTGCTCGCCACCGGCGCGCGGGTGCCGACACCCTGGGAGGAAATGTTCCTGCCGTTCACACCGCTTCGCTCCAAGCTATCGGCTACGGTAGAGGCGCGCCGTTCCGACAATCGCTGATTATAAGCTTCGGCGGCGGCGCTCTCCCGACTGGCGTGGCCTTCGACGGTGATGCGGCGATTGGGCGCATCGCGGCGAATAATATCGGCGATCTGGTTGACCCGTTCGCGGCCATCGCGCGAAAGATCGGCGCTGTCAAATTCAAAATTGACGCTCGGCAAATTGACCATGACGCCGCGGCTGGTTTCCTTAGCTTCAATGTTGCGTTTTTTCAGTTCTTCGATCAGAGCGCGATTCTTCTCGAGTTCGACTCTTTGCTGGTCGATCGCCTTCTGTTGGTCTTTTTGGCGGTTTTCTTGCCCCTGCAGCTGGTCGCCGATGAGGGCGCCGGCGCCCAAGCCTAACGCGCCGCCGACCGCGGCGCCCACTCCTGGACGGCCGGTTGCAGCGCCAATCAAGCCGCCCGCGGCGGCGCCGCCCAGGGCGCCGATGCCGGCGCCTTTTTCACGGGTGGTGATTTCACCGCCGGCACAGCCCGCCAGGACTGCGGCGACCAACAGTGCGGTCGTGGATAATCGATTGGTATTTCTCATAGTTCCTCCTCGGCCTTCGCTATGTAAGCCTTGGGCTGTCTCTGGTTAGACGTAGTGAAACAATAAATAGATAACGGTTATAGGAAAACCCTACTGCGGTCGGCAGTTTACCGATTAGCGCCGCTCAGTATTCGAATTGGCGGCTATACTTGTCGATTTCGCGTCTTTGCCGCTCGATTTCCATTTGTTGGTGTCGATTTGGCGCAGCCGCAATGAGCCATTTCCCGGTTTGTTCGTTGACATGCTAGCGAGAGGACGGTGATCGGACGGCAACTATAGGTAAATACTAACAAAGAGCCGCGAATGCGCAAGGAACAGTGAGCGATTTATGAGGCTTGTTGAATGATTCTCCGAAGCCAACGGCGAGTTTTGCTGGATATGACGTCGCGTCATTGACCTCATAGACTTTATAAGCCTATAGTTCCTTCGCGTCGAGAGGAAATTCGTGGAAAATATTTCGCAAGAACAAATCATCGCAGCGTTGCGCAACGTCCAAGACCCCGAACTGCACCGCGATATCGTCAGCCTGGGGATGGTCAAAGAACTCAGCATCGACAACGGCAGAGTGCGCTTTACCGTGGAATTGACCACGCCGGCCTGTCCGCTGCGTGAAACCATTGAGACCGATTGTAAAAAAGCTTTGGGCGCGGTCCCCGGCATCACCGGCCTGGAAATAAACTTCGGTGCCCAAGTGCGTGGCAGCAAATCCGGCGCCGGGCAAACCGATTTATTGCCGACGGTTAAGAATGTCGTCCTGGTGGCGGCGGGAAAGGGCGGAGTCGGAAAATCGACGGTGGCAGCTAACTTGGCCGTGGCGCTGCATATGCTCGGTGCTAAGACCGGGCTGCTCGACGCCGACATTTACGGGCCATCGGTGCCGATCATCATGGGCGTCAAAGGCGAGCCGAAAAAAATCGAAGTTGGCGGCGTCCAGAAAATCGAACCGACCATGGCCCATGGCGTGCCGGTGATGTCCATCGGTTTTTTTCTCGATGCCGATCAGGCGGTGATTTGGCGCGGACCGATGCTCGGCAAGGCATTGCATCAACTGATGGGCGACGTGCATTGGGGCGAGTTGGATTATCTGGTCGTCGATATGCCTCCAGGCACCGGCGATGTGCAAATTACTTTCTCGCAACAGCTCAAGGTCAGCGGCGCCCTGTTGGTGGCGACGCCGCAACATGTCGCCCTGGCCGATGTCGTGCGGGCGAAATCGATGTTCGACAAGGTGATGATCCCGATCGTCGGCCTGATCGAGAATATGAGTTATTTCATCTGCGACGGTTGTAACAAGGAACATGATATTTTTTCCCGCGGCGGCGCCAAACAGGCGGCCGAACGCTTTCAAATTCCCTTCCTCGGCGAGATTCCGATCACGCCGGCGCTGCGCCAGGGCGGCGATGAAGGGGTGCCGATCTTGATTCAGGATCCAAACTCGCCGGTGAGCAAGAGTTTTCTCGATATCGCCGGCAAATTGGCCGGGCAACTGTCGATCGCCGCCGAACGCGGCAATAAAGGTCAGGGACCGACGATCATTACCACCCATTGAAGCGGGTTATTGGCAGCCGGGCGCCAAGAGGAGAACTAGGATGATTACCAAAGAACAGGTTTACGAAGCCTTGCATGAATGTTTCGACCCGGAGATTCCGGTCAACATTGTCGACCTTGGTTTGGTCTACGATGTCGAGGTAACCGACGACAAAGTGGCGGTGAAGATGACGCTGACCGCGCCGGGTTGCGGCATGGGCGGCATGATCGCGGCGGACGCCAAAGAGAAAATCATGGCCATCGAAGGGGTCAGCGATGCCACCGTCGATCTGGTTTGGGAACCGGCGTGGAATCCGAGCATGATCGCCGAGGAAGCCAAGGAGCGACTTGGCATCGTCTGAAGCGGCGGTGGGGCGACTCGCGTTAGCAGCTGACTCGTTTATGGACGACAAACCGAGAGTTCGTGCCATCGAGGCATTTCCGGTCCAACAAGACGGCAAGACTCTCATCTATCTCAAAGACCCGCTCAATTTCGCCACGCCCCTGGGAATTTCCCCGGTAGGTTATTTTCTATTAGCCCATTTCGACGGACGCCATGCTTACAACGAGCTTCGCGAAGTTTTCGAACAACGGTTTCGCGCGCCGCTGGCGCACGCTGAGTTCGATCAATTCGTCGATATGCTCGATCAACACTATTACTTGAAAAGCGCGCGGTTTGAGCAATACCAGCAATCTGTGATCGCCGAGTTTCGCGCGCGGCCCAGCCGTGCGCCGGCCCATGTCGGCGGCGGTTACAAGAACGATCCGGCGGCACTGACGGCGCAGCTCGACAGCTATTTTACCGCGCCGACAGGCCCCGGGCTGCCGTCGACTTCTGCTGGCGCGGCGGCGTCAAAGGCGCCCAAGGCAATTGTCGCGCCGCACATCGACTTTCACCGCGGTGGCCCGGCCTACGCCTGGGCTTACAAACGCTTGGCTGAAAGTGCCGGTGCCGACCTCTACATTGTTCTTGGCACGTCACACTGCGGCGGTCAGACACCTTACATTCTCACCCGTAAAAGTTTTGAAACGCCGCTTGGCTTAGTCGAAACTGACGCCGAGTTCGTCGGCACAGTTACAGTCGCAGTGCGCCGAGGACTGTTTCACCGATGAATATCTTCATCGCGGCGAGCATTCCATCGAATTTCAGGTGCTGTTCTTGAAATACATCGCGCAGAAACGCGCGACGCTCACGGGCGAACCGGAGAAGCCATTTAAGATCGTGCCGATTTTGGTTTCGTCATTCCACCCGATGATGGTCAGTCTGACGCCGCCGGAAGACACCCTTCCGGTGGGCAATTTCTTGCGCACGCTGCGCCATTTAGCCCAACATGACGGGCGGCAAATTTGCTTCGTCGCCGGCGTCGATCTCGCTCATGTCGGCAAACAGTTTGGCGACGAGGAATCGGTCACGGATGATTTCCTCAAATGGGTCGAGGCGGAAGATCACAAGCTGGTCGAGCGTTTAAGCGCCTTGGATGCGCCGGGTTTTTTCAATGAGATTGCCAAGGACGAAGACAAGCGGAAGATCTGCGGCTTCTCGCCGCTCTATTCACTGATTCACCTGCTCGACGGTGTGCGCGGTCATCATCTCCATTACGGGCAAGCGTTCACGCCCGAGACCGGCTCGGCGGTGACGTTTACCAGTCTGATCTTTGAGTGAGACAACAAGCCGGAAGTGAGAGAGATTCAGAGCTAAAGCAGGCGAGGATCTCGTCGTGCATCTCGGTCTTAGGACTCTGTTGTGTCGCGGTGTTTAGCGTTTGCTATCGAGCGCGCTAGTTTTGGCTCCGTGGCTAGACAATGGCCCCTAAACGGCGATAAGATGCTTTTCGGTTTAACGTTATGGGACAGGAAGAATATCAAGAGCTTTCCTCGTTCCTGAAGCGCTTCAGCCGGCGCTTCAAGCTGCTCCAAGGGATCGAGGGAATCTGCCTCACGGCGATTTGCGCCGTGCTGTTGTTTGCTGCCGGTCTCGGCATCTACCAACTGCGCCAACTCTTGCCCTACGCGCCGCTGGTCTACTCCATTTTAACCGGCATAGTTCTTCTCGCCGCCATCGGTTGGACCGCGTTTCGTTTCCTCGGCCGTCTATCGCAAGAACGAGCCGCGCTTTTTATCGAACAGCAGCAGCCCAAACTGCGCAACAATCTGATTAACTCGCTGCAACTCTATCCCCAGGTCGCTGAGGCGAAGAATACTCCCGGCTTCTCGGCGACCATGGTGTTTGCGCTCTTGCGCGCGACCCGCAAGCAGGTGGCGGCGCTGAAAATTGACGAACTGCTCGATCACAGCCGGATTCGTTCCAGTGCCAGGCTGCTCGCTTTTCTCATTCTGCCGGTGTTGGCGATGGTATTTCTCAATCCGTCCTGGGTCGGTGGGACATTGAATATGTTGGCGAACCCGCTGGACCATCTGCCACCGAGTCAGACAACCATTGAAGTTGAACCCAAGGGCATGCGTGTCGTGCGCGGTAGCCCGGTGACGATCCAGGCCGCCACCGCCGGTGCGCTGCCGCAGTCTGTGGAATTGATCACCTGGCAAGGCACCAATGCCAAAGGCGAGCTCATCGGCCAGGAAAAGACCGCCATGGAAAATCTCGGCGGCGGCAAGTTCAGCTCGAAAATCGCCCGCCTCGACAAAACCCTGCGCTACCGCGTGGTGACCGGCGCCTTCACTTCGGCCACCTTCACCGCCGAGGCGGTGGACACGCCGGAGATCGCCAATATCCAACTTATGCTCTATCCACCGGCCTACACGGGTCTCGCGTCGACCACGTCGCCGGAAGGCAGCATCGAAGGGCTCAAGGGTTCTTCGCTTCGCCTCGATGCGGTCACGACCAAGGATGTCGTCAAGGCCGAGATCGTCATGGACGACGGCAAGAAGATCCCGCTCAAGATCGATGGCCGGAAGCTACAAGCGAATCTGGTGCTGTTCCAGTCGCAGTCCTACCGCATACTGGTAGAAGATAGCCATGGCTTTAAAAACTCGCCGATTAGCTATGAATTGCGCGTCAAGCCCGACGGCTTCCCCACCGTCGATCTGCTTCGGCCCACCGAAGATTTGGAGATCAACGGCGACGAAGTTTTGAATTTAGAGTACAGCGCGCGCGACGATTTCGGCATCGGTGAGATCAATCTGATCGTCAAGATTGGCGAGCGCGAAGATAAGATTCGTCTCGCCAGGGACGATTCGAAGCGGCTGATCCTGCGCGATCAATATAAGATGGATTTGGGCCGACTCGGTTTGCGTGACCAAGACGAAGCGCTGTTTTTCCTGCAAGTTTTCGACAACGACACCATCTCCGGTCCAAAACTGGGCACCTCGAAGACAATCCGCTTGAAGCTCAAGAATTTGAAAGGCGAGCACCAGCAGATCGCCGAGATGGTCAAGGACTTGAACACGCGGATGATGAATCTGCTGGCCGATCATCTGGAAACGCCGAATCCGGGCGAAAAGCCTACGGCTCAGTCAAAAGAGTTGGAACAGCGCTTCGAACAAAACTTGGCCGACGCCGCCAAGCGCACCGAAGAGATCATGCGCCGGACGGAAAAAGACCGCATGACGGATTTTGCCACCTATTCGGATCTCCAAGCGCTCAAGCGCAACTTGGAATTCACCCAAGAGGAACTCTTGCGCAAACAGGAGCAAGCCGCCAACACCGACGACAAACTAAAAGCCCGCGACGAGATATCATCCGAGCTCGAGCGCATGTCGCTGTTGTCCGAGGACATCGGCAAGCGCATGAAAGCCCAGGAGCTCGCTTCGACGGCGCAGGATCTGGCGCGCAACCAAGAGCGCCTGATGGACTCCCTCGACAAGCTGCAAAGCGGCGACAAGAATCTCGACGCGATCATGAAGCAGATCGCCGATCTGGCAAAATCGCTGATGGAGTTGCAGCAGGCGATGGCGCAACTGGCGCAGCAGATGCCCGACGATTTCATGAATGCCGAGCAGATGCAGGGCCTCGGCATGGACGAGATGTTCAAGGGCCTCGACGAGATCCGCAAAAAACTTCAGGCCGGCGACATCGAGGGGGCGCGCCAGTTGGCGCGCGAGCTGTTCAATCAAATGGCGCAAATGGTCGCGGCGATGCAGAACATGCAGCGCTCGCAAATGGCCTCGAGCATGGGACGCATGCAGGGCGAAATGCAGCGCCAGACCAACGAGCTCCAAGAGATCGCCCGCGAGCAGCAGGAAATTTTGGTCAAGACCGAGAATCTTAATAGCGCCGGCCTCACCGAACGGGACGCCGCGCTAAAGTCAAAGTTGGAACAATTCCTGGCGCGTTCCATCGCCGAGTTGGGCAAACTCACGGAGCTGTTTCCCGACCGCGAGGGGCCCGACGATCCCAACCTGCTCACCAATCTGGACGACGCCACCATGAACGCGCTGTTGCGCAACTTGATCGCCAAGCTGAGCCAGAAGGACTTTCCCGGCTTCAACGAAGGCGACGGCTATATCCGCAAGGAACTGGCGAAAAAGCGCACGCCGGTGCAGGAGCCCAAAGCCCAGCGGGCCGACAAGAGCATCGGCGATATTAAAAATGAACTGGAAAAACTGCTCAACGAACCGGCGCAAGCCTTGAGCGACGCCGACAAACGCGCCCTGCGCGAGTTGGCCCAGCGCGAAGATGTTTTGAAGGAGCGAACCGATTCGCTGCATGAAAAGCTGGAATCACTGTTTCAACTTTTCCCCCAGCTCGATCCCAAGATCGTTCAGGGCATCGGCGAAGCCGGCCAGGCGATGGGCAGTGCTCAGGGCCGCCTCGGCCAGCTCGACTCCCGCGGCGCAGTGCCGCCGGAGCGCCTGGCATTGGAACGGTTGGGTCAAGCGCAGCAGCAGATGCAGCAGTCCATGCAGCAGATGGCCCAGCGCGGCCAGATGGGCAACATGCCGATGACCAGGCTGTTCCGCCAGGGCGGACCTGGGCGCTTCATGCCGTTCGGCAGCCTGACGCCGCTGCCGGGCATGCCGCAATTCCCCGAGTTCGACTTTGAACAAGGTTTCACCGGGCTCGACACGGAAAAGTTTCGCCTGCCCGGCAAAGAAGAGTACAAAGCACCGCGCAACTTCCGCGAAGAAATTCTCGACTCTCTCAAGCAGGGCGTGCCTCGGCAGATGAAAGAGCAGATCGAGCGCTATTTCAAAAATCTTTCCGAGTGATCGCCGCTTGATGTATCGAATCGCGCCGTTTCTCATTTTCGTTTGCCTATGGGCCGGGGCGCTCTGCGCCGCCGAGGCCGAACGGGAATTCAAAGCCGGCGAAGACATTCTCGAAGCCTGGCGTTTCCCGGAAGCCGAGGCCATCGCCGCCAAGGCGCTCAAGGATAATCCCAAGTCAGCCACCGCGCTGGAGTTCGACGGCCGGATTAAATTTTACCAAGGCCGCTATCAAGAAGCGCTGACCGTTCTCGACCGCGCCCTGGCGGTTGATTCGAAGGATCCGCGGCGCCAGGCGATGAAGCTGCTCACCCAGCTCACTCTCGACGTTCATAAGTCGTTCAAACGCCACGAGAGCGCTCATTTCATTCTCTTCGTCGACGACAAGCGCGACGCCATCCTGGTGCCCCACGCACTTGGATGCCTTGGAAAAAACCTACGAAGCCATCGGCGCCGAGCTCGGCTACTTTCCCAAGGAAAAGGTCCGCGTCGAAGTGGCGCCGGAGGCGACGAGTTTTAACGCGATCTCGACTCTGTCCTTGCGCGACATAGAGGAGACCGGCGCCGTCGGCATCTGCAAGTTCAATAAACTGATGATCATCTCGCCGCGGGCGCTGAGCTTCGGCTACCGCTGGGTCGATTCGCTGAGCCACGAGTATCTGCACTACGTCATCGTCTCCTTATCGAACAACCAAGCGCCGATCTGGCTGCACGAGGGCATGGCGCGCTTTTATGAAACCCGCTGGCGTAAGCCGGCACCGGCCAAAGAGGCGCATGAAGACTATCTCACACCGGCCAATCAGACCTTGCTGGTGCAGGCGCTGGAGAAAAATCAATTCGTCGGTTTTAAAAAAATGGAACCGTCGCTGATTCATTTAGACACGCCGGAACAAGTGCAGCTGGCCTACGCCGAAGCCGCTTCCGCGGTCGACTTTATCAATCAGAGCAAGGGCAAGGTCGGCGTGCGCGAGCTGCTCGCCACCCTCAAAGACAGACCGACGCCCGAAGCGGTGGAAAAAGTCTACGGCATGGCCTTCGATGCCTTTGAAACCAAGTGGAAGGCGTTTCTCAAGGCCAAGGGATTGAAGCCCATCGAAGGCACGCGGGTGCGCCGGTTACGGGTCAAAAAAGACCAGCGCGAAGATGAAGAAGTGGTCGAGCTGCGCGAGATTCAATCCGCGATCGCGCGCAACCGCACGCATCTCGCCGACCAGATGCTCGCCAAGGGCCGCCCGGCGGCGGCTCTCAGCGAATACCAGCGCGCCTTGCAAGCGAGCCCGCAGTCGCCGGTGATCTTGAACAAACTCGGCCGCGTTATGATCGAACAAAACCGCGCCGAAGAGGCCTTGATCGCTCTTGAAGAAAGCCCTCGACATCGATCCGGACAGCTCCAACACCTACGTGCAATTGGGGCGCGGTTACCACTTGGCGAAAAACTTCAAGGAAGCTCGCACCATCCTCGAAGAAGCGATCCAATTGAATCCGTTTCATCCGCTGATCTATCGTTTACTCACCGAAGTTTACGCTGCCCTGGGGGACGCCGAAAAGGCGCGCCAGGCTAAAACCACCCTGGACAGCCTCGCGCGCGCCAATTAATTTGCAAAGGAAGAATCGTAACAACCATGGAAGCCACCGAGATACAGCAGCATGAGATCGCCGAGATCGAAGAGTTTGCCGACAAACGCGACGCCATGCTCGGCGAAATCGGCAAGGTCATCGTCGGCCAGGACCGGGTCATCGAAGAAGTTCTGATCGCGTTGTTCGCCCGCGGCCACTGTCTGTTAGTCGGCGTGCCGGGGCTGGCGAAGACTTTATTGATCAGCACCCTCGCCGAGATTTTGGACTTGGATTTCAACCGCATTCAGTTCACTCCGGACCTGATGCCGTCGGACATCACCGGCACCGATATCCTCCAAGAGGACGCCGCACGGGGCGCCGACAATTTCAATTTCTGCAGGGACCGATTTTCACCAACATCCTGCTCGCCGACGAGATCAACCGCACGCCGCCCAAGACCCAGGCGGCGCTATTGCAATCGATGCAGGAGTACAAGGTCACGGCCAGCGGCCGCACCTATCCACTCGACTTGCCATTCTTCGTCCTGGCGACGCAGAACCCCATCGAGCAGGAAGGAACTTATCCTTTGCCCGAAGCCCAGCTCGACCGCTTCATGTTGAATATCGAAATCCGTTATCCCAACTTCGACGACGAAGTGCGGATCGTCATGCAGACGACCTCCAACGCCAAACCGGCGCCGCAGAAGATCATGGATGGTGCGGCGATCCTGCGCTACCAAGAGCTGGTGCGCAAAGTGCCGGTCTCGCCCTTCGTGGTGTCCTATGCAGTCGCCCTGGCGCAGCGCTCCCGGCCGCAAAGCGCCGACACGCCGCCGTTCGTCAAAGACTATGTCGAGTGGGGCGCCGGGCCGCGCGCGTCGCAGTTTTTGATCCTCGGCGCCAAGGCACGGACCATCCTGCAAGGGCGCTATGCCGTGTCGATCGAAGATATCCAAGCCATGGCGCCATCAGTGCTACGCCACCGCATCGTGCCCAACTTTAAAGCTCAAGGCGAAGGCATCTCTTCCCTCGATATCGTCAACCGGCTCTTGGCCGACGTAAAAGCCTCGACAGACGGCGCGGCGCGGCGCTAGCGCCGCGCCGCAAATTGCAAATTACAGATTCCAAATTCCAATTGGCGGAATTCTTTGAATCTGGAATCTGGAATTTGTAATTTGGAATTGCCGTGGCAGAGAACTGAAGAATTAAAAATGGCCGTCGGCAATTTGCCATTCACGGTCCTCGACGAGTAATCTGCCATCATGGCCACGACGATAAAAATTACTTCGACCCTAAAGTCCTGGCGGGCATCGCCAATCTCGCCCTGCGCGCGCGTTGGGTGGTCGAAGGGCTGTTGTCCGGCGTCCACAAGAGCCGCGCCAAAGGCTTCAGCGTCGAGTTCGAAGAGCACCGCGAGTATTCGCCGGGGGACGAGATCCGCCGCATCGACTGGAAGGCGCTCGGCAAGTTCGACCGCTACATGATTAAGGAGTACGAGGACGAGACCAATCTGCGCGCCTACCTGCTGGTCGACGGCAGCGCGTCGATGAACTACGCCTCGGACGGCATCACCAAGTTCGACTATGCCTGCACCCTCACCGCATCGCTGGCATATTTGGTTTTGAAGCAGCAGGACGCCGCCGGCGTCATAACTTTCTCGAACAAGATCGAATCGTTCATCCCGCCGCGCTCCAAGCGCGACTATTTATTGCAAATTATCCACGCCCTGGAAAATCGCGGCCCGGCGGGGGAAACCAATGTCGCGAAAATTCTCGAGGAGTTGGCCGGGCAAATTCGCCGGCGCGGTTTGATTGTTTTAATTTCCGATTTGCTCGACGAACCCGAGCAGATTATCAAAGGACTGCGCCAATTCCGTTTCAAGGGCAACGATGTCATCGTCTTTCACCTGCTCGACCAGGCCGAGCTCGATCTGCCCTTCGACGGCAATATCTTGTTTGAAGATTTGGAAACCGCCAATCTGCAAGTGATCGCCGACCCGCGCGCCATTCGCGCCACCTACAAAGAAGTCGTCCAAGAGTTCGTCAACGACATGCGCAAGCAGTGCCACGACAGCGCCATCGACTATCAATTGATCTCCACCGCCACACCGCTGGATCAGGCGCTGGCGAGCTATTTGAGCTGGAGAGGTTAGGGCTGGCATGTCGGTGTTTTTTCTCTACCCGTTGTTTCTCTTCGGCCTGGCCGCGGCGTCGCTGCCGGTGTTGATTCACTTGCTCAATCGGCGCCGTTTGAAGCGCATCCGCTTTCCCGCCGTACGCTTTATCCTGCTGTCACAAAAACGCATTTCGCGCAGTTACCGCTTGCGCCACTGGCTGCTGTTGGCGTTGCGGACACTGGCGGTGATTTGTCTGGCGCTCTTGCTCGCCAATCCGATCTTCCAAACCGGCGCCGGCCTGTTCGCTGGCGGCGGTCCGGTGTCGCTGGTCGTCATCTTGGATAATTCGCTGAGCATGACCTGGTCCGGCGACGGCAACGGTTTCAAACAAGCGAAAGATGCGGCGAGTCTGCTCATAGCGAATTTGAACGACGGCGACCGCGCCGCGGTGATTCCAACCAGCATCAGCGGCAAGGAAAGCTTTCGCCTGAAAGATCAAAAAGACGTGCTGCAAAAAGAAATTGCCGCCAGTGAAATCGCCGACGGCACAGCCAATCTCCCGGCCGCGTTGAGCAAAGCTTATGAGCTGCTCAACCAACCGGCGGGGCAGAAAGAAATCCGCATCATCACCGACATGGCGCTCACCGGCTGGGATCAATTCTCCGTCGCCGCGCTGAAACAGGCCGACCCGTCGATCCCGTTGAAAGTTATCCGCATCGGCAGAAAACAGCAGCCGCTCAACGGAGCCGTCAAAGAAATCCGCCTCGGCGGCCAAGGCGTCGGCGTCAACCTGCCGCTGCAGATCGAAGCGACGGTGGCAAACTTCGGCGGGATGGAAATTAAGGAGCTGCTGGTGCAGCTCTCCATCGACGGGCAGAGCAAAGAGCAGAAGCTCACGACCATTCCGGCAAAGGGTGAGACTTCAGTTACTTTTCAAACCCGCATCGGCCAGGCCGGCGCCCATGCCGGTCAAATCACGCTCAAGAAAGACGGCTTCGCCGGCAATTCAGTCGCGCATTTCGCTCTCGACGCACAGGACAAGTTGAGAATACTTCTGGTCGACGGTGATCCGCAAACTTCTCTAGTTCAGAGCGAAACGTTTTTCCTCACCCGTGCGCTTAACCCTGCCGGCGAGCGCGACTCGTCACTGTTCTTGCCGACAGTCGTTTTGCCCGACGGCCTCAACGCCGCGAACCTCGATAACTACCAGGTCGTCATTCTGTCCAACCTGGCGACCCTCGCCGACGGCTTTGTCACAAAATTGCAAAACTATCTGCGCCAAGGCGGCGGCCTATTGATTTTCGCCGGCGATAAATTATCAGCCGATAGTTACAATCAAAAACTTGGGGCTGCGTTGCCGGCGCAATTGCGCGAGAAAAAAACCGGTCCGGAATCCGGCGGCGAGAAGATCGACAAGGTCGATCTCAATCATCCGGCGCTGCAAAATCTTGCCGACAGTATTTTGCAAGAATCGCTCAAGACCGTGCGCGTGTGGGGATATCAGCGCGCCGCCGGCAAGCCGCTCATTGCTCTCGCCAACGGCGATCCGCTGCTGCTCGAACAGAAGGTCGGCGCCGGCAAAGTGATGTTGATGACGACAAGCGCCGACCGCGATTGGAGTGATCTGCCGGTGAAAACGGTCTTCTTACCGCTGATTCAATCGCTGACGCAATATCTCGCCGGCGGCAAGCGCGGCAACCTGGACGCCGGCATCGCCGTCGGCGCCAGCAAAGAATTGTCGTTCCCCGCCAACTTCGTCGGGCGCAATCTGCGCGTCACCAAGCCCGACAAGCAAAACACCGAAGTCGCCATCGTCGGCGCCAAAGAGCGCGCCATGGCGACCGTGGAGGAGAATGACAAGGTCGGCATCTACCGGCTATCGTTGACCGCCGGCGGCGACAAAGACAGCGGCGCGCCGCAGCTCTACGCCGTCAATGCGCCGTTTTTGGAATCGCGCCTCGACGAGATCGGCGCCGCCGAACTCGCCGGTAAACTAAAACCGATCCGCACCGAAGTGCTCGATTTTGAGCAACTCAAAGACGGCGGCAAGCGCGTCGACCTGGCGCTGCCGTTGCTGGCAATGCTGATGGTCACGTTGCTATTCGAGGGCTGGCTAGGGCAGCGGTTCTAGAGAATGCAAAGTGAATAATGCAAAATGTCAAAGTCAAATTGGCAGAATCGGAACCGCGTTCGAATTTTTGCCCTGTGCATGTTGCGTTCTGCGCTATGCAATGAAAGTTTTTGACTTTAACAAGTAATCAGACCTATGCGTCGCCGCAAATTTATCCAATTACTAACCCAGGGGCTCGTTGGTACGACACTTCTGCCGACGCTCGCCTCCGCCGCTCAACCCGCCGACAAGCGCCGGCTGCAGTTCGTCTTCGCCCAGGTCAAATATCGCGGCGGCGATTGGAATCCGCATCCGTTGTCGGTGACGCCGCTGATGGAAGAACTGATGGCGCGCACCAGCGTCGAAGCGGCGACGGCGCGCCATGAAGCCAGCTTGACCGACCGCGATCTGTTCAACTACCCGTTTCTCTATCTCACCGGCAAATACGAATTCGATCCGTTTACCCAGGAGGAGATCGATGTCTTGCGCCGCTTTCTCACCTACGGCGGCTTCATGCTGATCGACGACGCTCTTGGCCAACAGGGCTACGGCTTCGATAAAGCGGTGCGCCGCGAAATGCTCCGGGTATTTCCCGGCAATGAGTTCAAACGCATGCCCGCCGGCCACGCCGCCCTGCGCAGCTATTACTTAATGCGTAGTATCGGCGGCGTGCGCATCGTCAGCCCGGCCCTTGAAGGCATTACCCTCGGCAACGCGACGCCGGTGATCTATTGCCAGAACGGCCTGTGTGCCGCCTGGGAGCGCGATCAAGTCGGCAAGTGGACCAACGCCTGCACCCCCGGCGGCGAGCCGCAGCGGCGCGATGCGTTTCACTTGGGCATTAATCTTATTCTGTATGCCATGACCGAGAACTACAAAGACGATCTCATCCATGTGCCGTTCATCCGCAAGCGGCTCACCCGGTAAACCATGAATGATCTTATACCTCATCGGTTCTTTGCCGGGCTGGTTGGTGGCGCTCATCGGCGTCGCCACCGCGGCGCTGCTGCTGCACCAGTTTTTCGGCCTAAAAAAACGTCTGCCCATCGGTCAGAGCGGCATTCTCACCGCGCTGCGCGCGTTGGTTTACGCCGTGCTGATCTTTTTTCTCCTCGGCCCGGCGTTGATCGACAAGCGCGTGACCAAGTTGCGCCGGCCGCTGACGGTGCTGATCGACAGTTCCCAGAGCATGGGCTTTCCGGCCAGCGCCAAGAGCGCGCCGGGGGACAAGAACGCCAAGAGCCGTCTCGATCTTGTGCGCGATAAACTTGATTCGGGCGCAAACGGCTCGATTCTGCAAAAACTCAATCGTGACTACGATCTCAAGCTGATTCGCCTTGGCACCGGCCTCGAACCGATGTCGACCGCCAGCCTTGCCGGTTTGAAGCCCCAAGATCCCGGTACGAGACTGTTGGAATTGCTGCAAACCACGGCGCGCGACAGCGCCTCGGCATCGGCCGTGGTGGTTTTCACCGATGGCATTACCAATGGCGATAAGAAAAACTTAGATGGCGGCCCGGCGCTAACCGTGCCGGTTTTCGCCGTCGGCGTCGGCGAGGCCGAAGGCTTCACCGATGT
Organism: uncultured delta proteobacterium; assembly: GCA_963760795.1. Classification (GTDB taxonomy): domain Bacteria; phylum Desulfobacterota; class Binatia; order UBA9968; family UBA9968; genus DP-20. Next base: position 19,935 of record CAVXEP010000010.1, on the reverse strand, counting down.
GCGCATCGCCAAGGTCGGCGCGCCGGAGTTCGCCTTTCGCGGCCGCGAGTTCAAGATCGACTTGACGATCCAAGCCTCGGGCATGAAAGGCAAGTCGATGCCGCTGTTCTTCAACCGCGGCAAAAATATTGTCACCACCCGCACACTAGCCGTCGACGCCGATCTGTTCGAGCAGAAAATCACCCTCGCCTTCACGCCCAAGGATCTTGGCACTCATGGGTTTTCCGTGAATATACCGGCCCAGGCCGGCGAGCAAATTACCCAGAACAACAGCAAAGAGTTCAAAGTCGACGTCCAGCGCGACAAGATTCGTGTCCTGACGTTGTCCGGCTCGCCGGCTTGGAATTACCGATTTCTACGCATGGCGATGAAGCAAGATCCGTTGATCGAGCTGGTTTCCTTCGTGTTTCTGCGCACGCCCACCGACACCGTCGACGTGCCCGAGAGCCAGTTGAGTTTAATTCCATTTCCCATCGACGATATTTTTCTCGAAGAGTTGAAAAACTTCGACGTGATTTTCTTCGACGACTTTTCTCATCGCGCCTACTTCAACCCGTCTTATTTGGAACGGGTGCGGGATTTCGTCCGCGACGGCGGCGGCCTGGCGATGTTCGGCGGTCCGCGCTCCTTTGATGCCGGCGGTTACGGCGAAAGCGCGTTGAAAGAAGCGTTGCCGGTTGAGCTGGACGGCAAAGGTAGTTTTCAAGCGCCGGCCGCGGTTAACTTTGCGCTTACCGCCGCGGGCAAGGCCCATCCGATCACCCGCTTGCTGCCCGATCCCAAAACCAACGAAGAAGCCTGGAGCAAGATGCCGGCGCTCACCGGCATGAATCAGGTGCGCGCCGCCCGCGGCGAGACTTTGATCGCCAGTAGCGCCGAAAGCGGCGGCGCACCACTCCTCACCATCGGCCGCTTCGGCAAGGGGCGCACGCTGGCGCTCATGAGCGACGACGCCTGGCGTTGGAACTTCATCGCCGTCGGCAATAAAGAAACGCCGCAAAGTCATTTAAAGCTCGTGCGTCAAGCGGTGCGCTGGCTCGCCCAGGAGCCGTCCTTCGAACAGGTGCAGCTGCGTCCGATCGCAGCGGTGCAGCCGGGCGAGAAGAGCCAGATCAAATTGAAAGTGCTGAAAGATGACTTCACGCCGACGCGCCAAGCGGCCGTGCAACTGCGCGTCTTCGGCCCCGAAGGCGAACCGACGGTGGTCGCCGCCAGCGCCGACAGCGAGGAAGGCGAATACACCGGCGAATTCATTCCGACCAAAGAGGGCACCCACCGCGTCGAGGCGGAAGCAAGCTTGGGCGGCAAAGTGCTCGGCAAAGACCGCGGCAGTTTCACCGCCGCGTTTGCCTACGGCGAAACCGACGACGGCCTGCCACGCCTCGATCTGTTGAAGCAGATCGCTGAGAACAGCAAAGGCGAATACTTTTCGATCAACGACTGGAACGACAAAGCGCTTGAAAAGATCGCCGCCAAGCTCGAAACCATCGCGCCATCGCAGCTGGTCGAGCAGCGCCAAACCCGGCTGTGGAGCACGCTGTGGCCCTTCGCGATCGTCCTGGCGTTGCTTAGCGTCGAATGGTGGATGAGGAGGAAGTGGGGACTGATATGAAAATAACTTGTAGGGCGGACCGGCGCCTGTCCCGAGCCGAGTCGAAGGGTGTCCTCCCTTCGACGGAAGGGCAATCACATAGGATGCCCCGACAATAAAACCCGGACCAACCGATAATGATTCGAATCCTCTACCGAGTCACATTAATGTTCGCGCTGCTGGTATCGCCGGCGCGGGTTCTGGCCTTCTGCCATGAACTTGAAGTCGTGCAGCGGGGTGGCATCATGCGCACCGCGGCGGCAGGCGCGCCGCAAGTGACTATTGAGTGGTTGGGCCACTCGACCTTTGAAATCACGTCGTCGAAAGGAACCCGAGTCCTCACCGACCCGCACGGCGCTTTCGATCTGCCGCGCCCGACTTTGCCGCAACATATCGTCACCAGCAGCCACCGCCACGGTCCGCATAGCAGCGTCCACATGGCGCCCGGCACGCCGGTAATTTTCCACGGCCTCACGCCGAGCGGGGAAGACTGGCAAAAGATCTCGACAACTATCCGCGACGTGTCGGTTTATGTCGTTCCCGCCTATCACGACAAAAGCCGCGGCATGCAGCGCGGCAAGAACGCCATCTTTGTATTCAAAGTCGACGACATCTGCATCGCCCATTTGGGCGACCTGGGCCATGTGCTGACCCCCGACCAACTCAAGATGATGGGCAAGATCGATATTCTGCTGGTGCCCATCGCCGGTGGCTACTTCACCGTCACGCCAACAGAAGCCCGTGAAGTCACCAAGCTAGTCAATCCCAAAATCGCCATCCCCAAACACTTCTGGTGGGAACAAGCCGTGCAGGAATACACCCAGGGCCTGACGCGGGTAAAAATGCTCAGCACGCCGGTGCTGAAAATATCCAAACCGGAGTTGCCGCAGCCGATCGAGACCATCGTCATGCCTTGGGGGCAGCGGTAGGATTTCGGTCGAAGTTCAGTAATGTGTTGCAGGAGAAAGAGAAGTGCCAGGCAGCATCTGGAAACACGGATGGCTGAAATTCACTGACTTCGAGCGACATCACTGATACAAAGTCGCTCGGGACTAAGTCGAGCTCACCGGTAATTCATCACGCCGCGGGGCTGGAGAACACGGATCTCCGTCGGCAACGGCAGCGCGTCCTTGCTCACGGCCAAGGTATCGGTGTCCAACAGCTGCGTCTTCATACCGGCGGTGAATTGCTTGATCAGATACGGATTATCCCGATGGTGCATCGGGATGGCGATTTTGGGCTTGAGCTGGGTAAGAACTTCTCTCGCCAAGTCCGGAGCCATGGTACGGCCGCCGCCGATGGGCGTGAGCGCGATATCGACTTTGCCGAAAGCTTTGATCTGTTGCTCGTTCAATTTTTGGCTCAAGTCGCCCAGGTGGGCGATGCACAAGACGCCGAGGTCGAAGACGAATGCGGCACCGTGAATCCCCTGGATAAAGTCGGCGTTCTGATGAATCGGCACGCTGTAAATGAAAGTATCTTTGACACTGGTGCTGACCATGTTCCAGTCGGCGCCGTAGTTTTTCAGTCCGCGCAAGACCAGCGGATTTCCCAGGACGATCTGCACGGCATTGTGGTTGAACATTTCCTTGCCGACGGTGACGACATCGGCGGCGACGTTGGGATTGGGATACCATCCAGGTCCCAAAGGATCGGCGACGATGCGCGTGCCTTTGCTCGTCGTAATCAGGAAAAAATTGTGGCCAAAGTATTGAATCGTCGCGTCAACATTGGCCGCGTAGGCGAGCGATCTAAACCCGCGCGCGACATCGGGATCACGGCAGGAGGCTTGGGCGAATGGGCTCGAGGACAGCAGTAAGCTGATAGCAACAGCTGAGCCAAGGATGACCCGTGAAATTCTACTTTGTCCAAAGCTCTTCATGACACTCTCAGACACGACCGGGAACTTATTTTCCTGATCCTGTCGGGACTTTCTTAACGGCAGGCTATTGGAACGACAGTGAAAAGACAAATGCTAGCCGACCCGCGCTGATGATATCTTGGTTTGCCGGTTTCACGGCACCCGATTGCGCCTGGCGACAACGGGTTAACAAGTTGAGCTACTGCCATGAAACAGCGCAGTTGAAATTACCTGTACAACCGGATACGCGGTAATCAATCGGCGACTCGATGGAGAGTGATTCATGAAAGCAATCTGCATCTACAATTACGGCGGCCCCGAAGTCTTAACCCAAGAAGACATCGCGGTTCCCGAACCCAAGGCCGGCGAGGCGCGCGTCAAGCTCGCAGCGATCGGTCTCAATTACATCGACATCTACCAACGCACAGGGCTTTATCCTTTGCAGACGCCATTTACGTTGGGGATGGAAGGGGCGGGCATCGTCGAAGCGATTGGCGACGGTGTGACTGAAGTAAAAACCGGCGACCGGGTCGCTTACGCGATGATTCTTGGTTCTTACGCGGAGTACGCCATCGTGCCGGCGGCGAAGTTGGCACCGCTGCCGGCCAACGTCGATTACAAGTCCGGCGCCGCGATCATGCTGCAAGGCATGACGGCGCATTATCTGACGCACAACACATATCCACTGAAAAGAGGCGACACCGCACTGATTCACGCCGCGGCGGGCGGCGTTGGGCTGCTGCTGATTCAGATCGCTAAGATGCTCGGCGCGCGGGTCATCGGCACGGTTGGCACCGAAGCTAAAGCTCAGCTTGCCAAGCAGGCCGGCGCGGATGACGTGATTCATTACACGCAGACAGACTTTCTAGCTGAAGTGAAAAAGCTCACGGCAGGTAAAGGCGCGCATGTTGTTTACGATTCCGTCGGCGCGACGACGTTCGACAAGAGTCTGGATTGCCTGCGCCCGCGCGGTTATATCGTGCTGTTCGGCCAGTCGAGCGGGCCGGTGGCGCCATTCGATCCGGGGAAGCTCGCGGCCAAGGGTTCGCTCTTTCTTACCCGCCCAAGCCTGGCTCACTATATGCTCGATCGCAATGAATTGCTCCAGCGCGCTAACGATCTATTCAACTGGACCGCGAGCGGCAAGCTGAAGCTGCGTATCGACGGCACGTTCTCGCTGCTAGACGCCGCCGACGCGCACAGGCGATTGGAAGGCAGAAAAACTACCGGGAAGGTTGTCCTCGTTCCGTAGCGGACGGATTTTGACTTGTCGGCGGCCATCGCAGTGTCAGCGATTGGCGCGGCAGCTCGGTTAATTTTTTCTTTTGTTCGGCGTTGAGCAGCGCCTTGCCCTGCTCGATGGCGCGGATGCGCGCGATGCGCAGGTCGGTGCGGAGCTTTTCTTCCTCGCGCATTTTCGCTTCCAGCTTGGCCATTTCCACCGGCTCGCTGTCGAGCAAGGTGGCGATATCGAGCTCCAGGATGCGCAAGTCCGCTTCGTTGCGGATGGTCAAGCGCTGGAAATTATCGCGCTGCTGCTCCAACCGGCGTACTTGATCCGCGGACAATCCCAGCGCCTCTTTGTTGTTGAGCATCTGGCTGATCACCGGGCGGTCTTCGCGGCCGCCACGCGGCCCGACACGCTCCCACAACCGGCCGCCCCAGTCGTGCAACGCGCGTTGAAAGCTTTCCCAGGCATCGGACAGTTCTTCCGGCACCGGCGGCTTCGACCGTTCCGGTTCGGCGCTCAGCGCGGGGATGGTGACGATCAACAGCAAGGCAAGACAACAGAAAAAAACTTTACGTTGCATAGCGTCTCCGGTTGGCGACTTTGAGCAATGACTGGCAAAAATTAAAACTCCGCAGCGACTCGAAGTCAACGGCGTTGGACGTGGCATAGCGGGTGCAACTGTGATCTGACCGAAGGTATTTTTGCCCTTGACATTCGTACTGCGCAGTCGTAGAGCGATATCAGACCCACTGAACGCCGCCAGGCGTAGGGGCGAGGGGGTCGCAAACGGATTAAAGCCCCAAGGTGTGAAAGGAGGTCTTTGCTATGCAAGACGGAAATCCACCGAACCACGTATGCCCGCTGTTTGCGGGCGGCTCCCGCTCCGGACATCTAGCCCGTCTCACGCAGCGGCGTTAACTAACCGGACCTCAACTAAATAGCCTGAAGGCAAATAGTCGCTTTAGCGACATAGTGAGGAAGGTCGTAGGTAGTATGACACGCGGAGGTCTCTCACGTGAGTGCGTTCCGGAGCGAAGCCCATGGAACCGTGGGCAGTGGGAATCAGGACAAACTAAATAGCGCAATTAAGTGCGCGATACGCGCCGCAAGGGCGTCCTTCTGCGAAGGACGCCCTTGTCATTTTTCGCCGCGCCAACCAGTTTCGGTCCGGCGCTGGGCAGTTTTAATAGCAGCGGTAAGGATCAGGGGAAGATTATGCTAGAAGCGGATCATCGCTATCTGCGCTATGCCTTGATGGTCGCCGACCGCGCGCGCGATCATGGCGATCGGCCGTTTGGCGCGGTGTTGGTAAGCAATCGCGGCAGAATTCTAATCGAGGCGGAAAACGCCAAACACGCCACCCATGACTGCACCAGCCACGCCGAAACCAGGCTGCTCGCCCAGGCGTCGCGGCAATTTCCCCGCCACTTGCTGGGCCATTGCACGCTCTACGTCAATGCCGAGCCCTGCCCGATGTGCGCCGGTGCGATATTCTGGAGCGGCGTGGGCCGCGTCGTCTTCGGTCTCAGCAACGCCCGCCTGAGACAACTGGTCGGCCAGCATTCGGAGCAACTATTCGAACACTGCGCCGAGGTGCTGGCCAGAGGCACTCACCCCGTCGAAGTGGTGGGGCCACTGTTCGAAGAAGAGGCGGCCCAGGCGTTTAGAGAAGGGCTCGTCTTGCCAAGGGGTCTGGCACAGTGATTTTGTCCATGGCAGGGCGCCACGGATCCATTATCGGCTTAGCGTAACGACAGGCGTTTACGGTTAGCGCATTCAGACCGGGAGGGACCATGCAAATCATCACAATCTATCAGGGCGCTTCAGGCAGCGGCGAAGAGTTGGGCGATAGTGTGGCACAGGCGTTGGGTTACCGCCCTGTCGACCGCGAAGTGCTGGTTCAGGCCAGCTTGCAGTACGGCATCCCAGAATCCAAACTCAACGAAATCGTCGAGCGAGAACCGAGTTGGTGGGCGACCTTCACGCGCAATCTCGACCCTTATCGCATCGCTTTGCAAGCAGCGTTTTGCGAGCTCGCCCGTGATCATGGCATCGTCTATCACGGTCACCTGGGTCACGAGCTCATTCCCAAGTTCCAGCATGTTCTCAAAGTCTTGCTCACGGCACCGATGGAAATGCGCGTCGAGCAAGTGCGCGCGCGTCACAAGCTCAATGAAATCGCCGCGCGGCGCTACGTCGATGAAGTCGATAAGGCGCGCACGCGCCGGCTCCAAGGCATGTTCGGCGCCGATTGGCGCGATGCCAGCCGCTACGACTTGGTGGTCAATCTTGGCCATATGAGCGTGGCGACGGCGAAACAATTGATCGTCGCTGCGGCCCATGCGCCGGATTATCAAATGACCCAAGCCTCGAAGCAAGCGTTTGAAAACTTCGCGCTGGCATCGCGAGTTCGCGCCACCTTAGCGCTAGCTGAAGACCTGTCTCAGGTGCGGGTCGAGGTCAAAGTCAATGAGGGCGATATTTTTGTCACTGGGACTGTGCCGGAATGGATTACCGCACGGCAAGTCGTCACCTACATTGAAGCGATTCCCGGCATCAAGCATGTGCAGGCCGACCTCACGACTCTGCCGACCAGCCTCGGAATGACAAGCTGACATAGGTAGAAAATCGCCGACGCCGATAGCGAGCAACTGGCTCGGAAAACCCCGCCGTGCTAGCGCGTGCGCGCAGTCTCTTTGAGCAGGGTCGCCATGGCGAGCATGCCGATGGCGATCCCGGCTCCGAGGACTTGCCAGGCAATCGGATAGGAGCCGGTGCGATCGACGATGTAACCGAAAATCGGCGTGCCCAACGTCGCCGCGCCGGCATTGATGGTGATCATCATGCCGAGCCCGGTGCCGGTCTTGGCCTTGCCGGCGATCTCGCCGATGAGCGCGTAGGAAACGCCTTGGTAACCGACGATGCAGACGCCGGAAAGAAACAAGATCGCCATGAGGACCAAGTAGGAGGAGTCGCGTCCCATCAAACTTAACGCCGTGAAGAGAATCACCGACAATACGCCGATCCATATCAGCACGATCTTACGGCGGCCAGCGAAGATCCGGTCGCTGACGACGCCCCAACCGACCCGCCCGATCATCGCCCCCGCCTGGGTGAGGGCGAGCGCCTGGCTCGCCCAGTAAGGTGAAAACTCCATGGCGTCTTTCAGATACAACGGCAAGTAAGTGATCAGCGCCATCTGGCCGATCAAATAAATCGCCGTCGCGCAGCTAATCGGCAACAGCCCCCAAACATTCAGTGGTCCGTCGGTGGTTGCGGCGTCATGGTTGGCTTCGGCGACCGGGACGTTCTCGGCCGCCGGCTCGCGCCACAGCCATGAGAAGATGAAACCGAAAATCAAATTAAGTACGCCCAGGGCGGCTAACGAGCCACGCCAACCGATCAACAGTACCAGCGACGGCGCGACGATCGCCGCGAGCACGCCGCCACCCGGCACTCCGGTCTGCTTTGCGCCCATGGCGGTCGCGCGCTCGTCACGGTGAAACCAGTACATTACGCCGATGGTCGACGCCGGATTGAGAAAGCTGTAGCCAAACCCGGCCAAGAAAAAGCTTAGGCAGCCAAACTCGAAGGACTGCGAAAAAGCCGCCGCCATGGTGCATAGACCCAGGAACACATGCCCTTGCAGGGTGGTTTTGCGCACACCCAAGCGATCCGCCAGCCAACCGGTGCCAAACGACGCGCCGGTCATGGCTAAATAGAATGACGAAAAAAACAACCCCACCTGGGCGCGCGAAAGTCCGAGCTCGTCTTTGTAGAATGGCGCTAAAGTGTTGATACCGTACTGCGCCGCGGCGCCGATGACATGCGACACGCTGATCAGCGCGAGGATCTTCCAGCGGACAGGGTCCCGCTTCAACGAGGTGCCGGCGGCCATGCGATAAACGGGGAGATTAGTCGAAGACGGTTGTGCTATAGCTGTCGGCGTCGACAAAGGCTTCAATGACGGTGGGTCCATCGAGGGCGAATGCCCAATCGAGGGCGTTGCGAAATTCCTCCGGCGTCTTGGCGGCGCGGCAGGGGACGCCGAAGTAATGCGCCGGTGACTCCGGCGGCGCGCCGAGACGCACGCCGGAAAGCGGATAGTGGCGTTTTTCTTGTTTGACTTTCATCAAGCCAAGCCAGCCGTCGTTGAGCACGATCACCGGCACGGCGAGATTCAGCCGGCGCGCCAGCGCCAATTCGCCGGCGGTCATTTGAAAGCCGCCGTCGCCGACCACGCAGACAACCGCGCGATGGGGATGAACGAGTTTCGCCGCGTACGCCGCCGGCATGCCGTAGCCCATCGACGACCAACCGTTGGTCGCGAGCAGAGTTCTGGCCACATCGGTGCGCCATTGGCTAGCGATCTGATGGGTGTGCGCGCCGACATCGTAAGCCAGTATGCCGTCGGCCGGAAGCCTCTCGCGCAAAACATCCAAAGCCTGAAACGGCGCAAAGTTCGCGCTGGCTGGACGGAGCGCTTGGTCCAAAGCATCGCGATACGCGTGGAAGTCCCGCGCGCACCAGTCATTCGCCGTGGCCGGAGTGGCGCTCATTGCTCGAATCGCCGCGTCCAAGTTGCAGGCCTTGTTCCAAATCAGATTCACACCGTTGCCGCTCTCAGCCGCTTCGGTGCTGAGGTGAACGATCGGCGTCCCGGGCTTCACCCACTCCTCGTAATTGATCTCGATGGGATCGTAGCCAACGGCGATGATGAGATCGGCTCTATCGGTGAACTTTTTGACATCGCTGCGCCGCGCCCGGCCAATGACGCCGGCGAAGTTTCCATGGCTCTCCGGCAAAAAACCCTTACCATGGAGCGTCGTGACAAAAGGAATGGTTTGCCGCTCGACGAATTGCCGCAGAGACTGACTCGCTGCGCTGCGAGTGAACGACAAACCGGTGATTAGCAACGGACGCTTGGCGTTGTTCAACGCATTGGCAATTGCCGCGGCACCTTCCTCGGATAGATCCGGCAGCACTGCTTTCGCCGTTGGCGTACTGCGATTGTCCAGCGCCATAGCCTTGGCGACATCCTCCGGCAAGTCGAGATGCACCGGCCCCGGCGGTTCTTGCGTTGCGATGCCAATCGCCTGAGCGAACATCTCGCCGACATTGCCATGGCGGCAAGCTAAGGTCGCCTTGGTCAGCGGCTCGAATAGCTTGTGATGATCGATGCGCATCTGAATACGCCGCTCGAGCCAAGGCGTGGCGACATTACAAGTGATCGCCAACAGCGGCGCGCGGTCCAACCAGGCGCAACCGACGCCGGTGGTTAAATTGGTCGCGCCGGGACCGACCGTCGACGCACAGACGCCGGGAACCGCGGTCAGATAACCCACCGCCGAAGCCATGAACGCCGCCGAAGTTTCGGTGGCGGTGAGGACAAACTGCACTGAGCTCTGACGCAACGCCTCGATCAACGGCAACACCGGCCCGCTCGGGATACCGAATACCCAGCGCACTCCGGCCTGTTCCAGCGTACGGACAATGAGATCGCTGTTGTTCATGGTTTTGATCTAATCTTGCCGTATTAGCGCGGGCCATCGCCTACGTTCTCGGCGAGGATGGAGGATAGAAGATGGCGCTTTTCGATCCTCGATCCTCCATCTTCGATCCTCGACCTGGTCGTTAATTACCAATCCGCACCGGGTCGACGACGTCTTGCACGGCGCGAATAATCGACAGCGCGGTCAACTTCCCGGTCTTGGGATTTTCACTCGGGATATTTTCGATATGCACATGCAACTTGCCGAACTCGCCTTCGACGTCGATGTCGTGGCAGTTGCGCGGCAGGCCGGGCACGGCAAGGATGCGCACACGGGTCTGGTCCGGGCCGATTCCCGCCAAGCTTACCGCGCCGGTAACGTTAACGTTTGCCGGAAAGCCGCGGCAGGCTTCGCGCGCCGAGCCGGAGAAAACTTCTTGCTCTTCCTGTAAGCCAACCAGGGAGATGCCGCGCTCGACCAAATAGGGCGCCCCTTCGAGGCCCAACGGCGGTTTGCGCGTCGTGTGCGTGACATGGGTGATGGCGCCGACGCAGGCCGACTTGATGCCATCCAAGCCGGCGATGGCGCCCGACGGGACGTACAAGTGACAACCGGTGCGGCGCGACTCCGCCATTACCTCGGGATGTTCGAGCAGCGCGCCGACGCTGATGACCATCAGATCTTTGCCGGCGGCAAAGGCCTTGCTCGCGAGCTCCGCCACCACATGGCCACCCGCCGCTTCCACCAGCAGGTCGGACGCCGCGATTAATTCGTCTAAGGGAAGATATCGCGGCGGGTTTTTAAAAGCCGCGAGAAACTCCCGCGCGCTCTGCGACCTTCGGCTGGTCACGCCGGCAATGCGCACCGACAGTTTGCCATCTTCCACGGCGCGCACCAGCGCCTTGCCAATCGCCCCGCAACCGACAATGCCAATCGACTTGATCGCCATAATTCGCCGTCAACCTCATCAGAAAATTTTCGTGCTTGTCTATCTAGCTTGAAGCGTTTTGCCCTGTCAATCGACGCCAGCTCGTTAAGGCAATCGACTCAATATCTGGCCGAGACGGCAAACCCAGCGACAACCGGCCCATAGCCATGCCAAGCGAGTAGAAAGTCAAATGGGCACGACGATTAAAATTCACATGGTAAAGATTGGCAAATCCTTCGCATGGTGGTAGATGACATCTATGCCGGCGTACGAAATTTACTTCCGTTGCGACGACTGCAAACGCGAACATACGATCCACATGAAGATCCACCTCACCGAAGGCCCGGATCGCAAGCAGAGTCTTGCCGAATTCTTCGCCGGCCGTTCGATGCCGCCACAGGTCTCGTCGTTACAAGGCCATAACGCATTCTGTTTAAAAACCGGCCGGCGCTTCAAACTCGACAAAGACGAGCAAATCCTGTTGGTACCGCCATCAGCCATCAGTTTGCCGCCCCGCCAGCCACAGTTGATCCCTGACCGTAATTGATCCGCAGGATACGCGCGCGCCAAGGCAAGCAGCGCAGTGCGTTAAAGCATCGCTAGATGCCGTACAGCATCAGATAAATCACCACACCGGTGACCGAAACATACAACCAGATGGGAAAGGTCCAGCGGGCGATGCGCCGGTGCGCGTCGAAGCGCTCGCGCAGGGCGCGGGTTAGAGTCACCAGCACCAGCGGCACCACCGCCGCGGCGAGAATGGTATGGGTGATAAGGATCGTGAAGTAGACCGGACGAATCCAGCCCTGGCCTTTGAAGCCGATGGAGCCCACTTGGAAGTGGTACACCAGATAGGAGGTCAGAAACACGACCGAACAGGTCACTGCCGCCAGCATGCAGCGCCGGTGGGCGCCGGGGTTGTTACGGCGAATGAAGAAATACCCGGCACAAAGAAAAACGGCGCTGAAACTGTTCAGCGCCGCGTTCAACGTCGGAAGTTGCGAAACGGTCATCACCGCGGGTAAATGTCCGGCAGCAACATTAGGCTCAGGAAAACGCACAGAATAAACGGTATCAGCGCGACAATCGTCAGGGTCTTCTTCTCGATCTTCAAGTGCATGAAGTGGAGCGCCACCAGCGCGGCCTTCCACACCGCCAGAACGACCAGCAGGGTAACCAGCAGCGTTCTCGGTAGACCGAGAAATGTCACGCCGATCTCGACGGCGGTCAGCACCGAGAGAACGATGAAAATCTTGATGTAGTTGTGATGCGCGTGCGCGGTCGATGCCATGAGACTTCCTCGAATGTTTGACTATAACAAATAGACGAACGTAAAGATCAAAATCCACACCAAGTCGACGAAGTGCCAATAGAGTCCGGCGATCTCGACATGTTTGGCTTGATACCCGCCGCGATTGACCGCCGCCAGCACGCAAGAGTTGTAGATCACGCCGCCCGACACATGCATGCCGTGGAAACCGGTCAACACAAAGAACGTCGTCGCGAATAAATCGGTGCTAAAGGCCAATTTGTAGTGGGGCAGGGTGTGGCCGATCAGATGCGTCCACTCATAGGCTTGTAGGCCGAGAAAGATCGCGCCGCCGAGGATGGTCAAACCCATGAACTTATTGAAGCGTCGTTTATCGCCGTCCTGCAGTGCCGCCAAGCCCAACACCATGGTCACGCTGCTGACGATAAGCAAGAAAGTCATCAGCGCCGTCAGGTTGATGCCCAGCACCTCGGCGGGAACCGGCCAGCTTTTGCTGTGGTAACGCAAGGCGCCATAGGCGACAATCAGGCCGCCGAACGACATCGCGTCGCCGGCGAGAAACAACCACATGCCGAGCTTGCCCCAGCTCTCCGGGGTCAAGGGCGTTTCGGCGGGCTCCACCGCGCCATGCACCGCTACCGCTTCAGTCATTTCGCACTTTCCTCCTGGGTCCAAAACAACGGATTAATCGCTTCCTGCGCTTCTAGCTCTGCCAACACTGCTTGCTTCGCTGCCGCTCTGCGATACGCAATCACTAAACAACCGGCAATGGTACCCGTGATCGCGTACGGCGCGGCCAGCAAGAAACCCACGCTCCAATTGAACGCGTGGGTCACGGCGTCATCGTCGCCGGAAAAGCACACCGAACAGGCTCTTGCCGCCGCCGGCAACATTATTACGCCGAACAGAAACGCAAGCAGAATTCTCGCCCTTACAAGCATAAACAGGCAAAAAAGTATCTTAACCGCTCCGCCCTGTCAACTAAACTGCGCTAGTAAAGATATACCAGGCCGTAAAGCACTGGCCAAAGCGCCACGACAAAGGTCCAATACATGCGCGCCGTTTGCACGCCGACAAAATTTTTCTTGGTAAAGCGCCCGCGCGTGGCCTGCCAGCAGACTATCGACAGCCAAATCAGGCCGCCGATGACATGGACGCCATGGGCGCCAATCAGGGCATAAAACAATCCGCCATAAACACTACTCGATGTCGTTAGGCCAAAATGAATCATGCGCAGCCACTCATAGCCCTGGATCAGCAAGAAGACCGCACCTAAAAGTGCGGTCCAGGCCAAATGGCGCACGATAGCGGCGCCGGCGCGCGCCGCGCCGACAGCCCAGTGAACGGTCAAGGCGCTGAAGAGCAATATGACGGTATTGACGCCGGTGACACCGATGGGTAAGCGCGGTTGAAACGGTGGCGGCCAGACTGTGGCGCTTAGACGAAAAACCAAGAAGGCGCCGATCAGACCGGCGAAGAACATCAATTCTGCGCCAAGCAGCATGATCACGCCGAGCTCGGCATTGTTAAGTATCCGTACATTGGGTCGCACCGGCGGACCGCCGCCACCGGCGAATTCCGGACGCGGCGCCGGCGACAATGGTTCGGCGTCATCTAGCTTACGAGCTACCGAGCTGGTTGCCATGATCCTTGATGCAAACGATCGCCATCAGTAGACGACGATGAACACCATAACCGCAACGATATAGAGAATCACCGCAGCCGCCAAGAGCACGCCGAAACGCCCTGTCTTCGAATGTTTCGGTTGGTGTGACTCAGTCATAGTTTGATTCATAAGGGGACTCGATCCAAAGCCATCACGAGCAAGAGCACGGGTAGATAAGCCAAGGAAACAAACAGCAGCCGCCGGGCGTTGGCCAAGGTGGAATTCAGCGCCATGGCGATGCCGGCGGTGATGAAACCGACGCCTAAAACAAACGCCACGGCGAAATAGATTCCACCGGCAAGTCCGAGCAAGGTCGGTAATAGACTCACGGCCAACAGCGCGGCGCTATGGCTGATGATCTGGCGATTGGTGCTGCCGCCTTCGGGCTCGATCACCGGCAGAAACATGATGCCGGCCTTGGCGTAGTCGTCGCGGTAAAGCCGGGCGATCGCCAGGGTATGCGGCACTTGCCAGAGAAACATGATCGCGAACAGCACCCAGGCATCGACTTCCAGCATGCCGCGCGTCGCCACCCAGCCGATCACCGGCGGCAATGCACCCGGCACGGCGCCGACCAGCATGCACAGCGAGCTGCGCCGCTTCAGCGGCGTGTAAAAGAGTAAATAACTGATGGTGATAAACGCGGTGACGCAAGCGCTCAATAGATTGACCGTCAGCGCCAAGTAGACCAGACCCAAGAGGGTGACTGCCAGCCCGAACCATACCGCTTCGCGGGGCTGTAAGCGGCCGTCCGGCAGCGGCCGGCGTTGGGTACGCTGCATGACCGCGTCGGTATCCCGTTCCATGTATTGATTGAGCGCCAGCGTGCCGCCTGCCGCCAACGCCGTGCCGATCAAGGTTTGGGCTAACACCAGATAGTTGGGCACCTGCTCCGAGCCGAGGTAGAAACCGACGAACGTGGTGATCAACACCATGAGCACGACGCGCGGTTTGGCGAGCTCGACAAAATCGGCGGCCCGGCGCAGTGCGCTGGTGCCGGTCAGAGTCGCGGTGTCGGTGTTCGAGTTCATACCGAATACTGTTCCGTTAATACCGGCCGCCCCTGCGTTGAACCTACCGGTCGCGAAAAGCGCAAGGCGCGCAATGCGATCGTCAAGCTGGTGACCAACATCAAAGCACCGATTATCAAATGGCTCGTCGTGATCAAGACCAAGGCGCCGGCGGGTAACGGCATCACAGCGGTAAATTTGCTCAGATAGGACCCGGCACCGAGCAGTAATTGTCCGAGCAAAAGCCCGCCTAGCGAAAATCCCAGGCGAGTTAATGCGATATCCGCGCCATGCTGCCTGGTGATGCGGAGCAGCAACAAGATCACATGCACCGTCACTAACGCAGCAAACAACAAATGGCCGTCGAGCCGCTCGCCGGTATGCCTTAGCAAAGCGCCAAAAATGATCTGAATATAAATCAGCGCTGTGGTGATCGTCGCCAACCGGCGCAGTCGCCCGCCGTCCGTGATCGGCGCCGACTGCGGCGGGTTGCGCCATTCTTTCGAGGTCAACAGCGCCAGGCTCACGGTCAAAGCAAAAAATGCCTGGGCAAAGCAAGCATGAATAATTGCCAAGGTTTGTTGCAGCAACACCACACGCAAGCCGCCGAGGACGCCTTGAATGATGACTAAAGCGAGCGCTCCGACACCGAGCCAGCGCAGCCATGGGCGCGGCTCTTTTAGCCATAACGTCAGCGCGAGCGCGATGGTCAGTAGTCCGACGCAGGAAGCGACCAGACGATGGCTATGCTCGTAGAAGATCCCGCCGATCATTTTCGACCAGGGGTAAAGAAACATGTTGTAGCCGAATGTGGTGGGCCAATCGGGAACGGCAAGCCCGACGCCTAAACTCGTGACCAGGCCGCCGATAAACAGTAGCGGAAACGTGGCACAGGCCAAGATCACCGCCATGCGGTGCGGCCAGGGTGAAAATGACAAAGGATGGCGGGCAGAATCTGCCCCCATCCTTCTTGATTCCACGTTCATCTTACCGGCTTTCGCTTAGTGGGCTTTCGCCGCGACGCTGCCGCCAATGTCCCGATCCTGCGGCAGCCAGTCTTCCTTCACTTCCGGCGAACTATATTCATAGGGGCCGCGATAAACCGTTGGAGTCACTTCGAAGTTGCCATGGGGCGTCGGCGTCGCCGCCGACCACTCAAGAGTATTGGCTTGCCAGGGATTGCGCTCGGCTTTTTTGCCGGCGAACAGACTCCAGAAAAAATTAACAAGAAAGAATATTTGCGACGCGCCGAGGATCAAGGCGCTCCAGGTGATGAAAATATTCCAGTCATGCATCGGCGTGATGAATTCATACTGCAGCGGGTTGTAAATTCGCCGCATATGGCCGCCGACGCCCAAGAAATGCATCGGAAAAAAAGCCCCGTTAAAGAAAATATAGGTGAGGACGAAATGAATCTTACCCAGCGGTTGGTTCATTTGCCGGTAAAACATCTTGGGAAACCAATAATAAACCGCGGCGAACAGCGCGAAGATGATACCGGCGACGACGTAGTGAAAGTGGGCGACGATGAAGTAGGTATCGTGGATGAAGATATCGACTGGCGTCGACGCCATGAAAATGCCGCTCAATCCGCCGATCAAGAAGTTCGAGACGAATCCTAAAGCGAACAGCATGGGCACGGTCAGCCGAATCGAACCGCCCCAAAGCGTGCCGAGCCAGTTAAATACTTTAATCGCGGAGGGCACGGCAATGACCATCGTGGTCATCATAAAGGCGGTGCCAAGCAGCGGGTTCATGCCGCTAATGAACATATGGTGGCCCCAGACGATCCACGACAGGCCGGCGATGGCGATCATCGAAAAAGCCATGGCGTGATAACCGAAGATCGGCTTGCGCGAGAAGGTCGACAGGAGATCGGAAGTGATGCCCATGGCCGGGAGGACCAGAATGTAAACCTCAGGATGGCCGAAGAACCAGAACATATGCTGCCAGAGCAGCGGCTCACCGCCGCCCTCAGGCAGAAAAAAGCTCGTGCCCGCCATGCGGTCGAATAGCAACATGGCCAAGGCCGCGGTCAACACCGGCAGCGCCAGCAACAACAAGATCGCGGTGACAAATAGCGACCAGACCGTCAACGGCATGCGGAAATAGCTCATGCCCGGCGCGCGCATGTTGACGACCGTCGTGATGTAGTTGATCGCGCCCATCAATGACGAAACGCCGTTGAGCATTAAGGCGATAATCCACAGATGCTGGCCCCACTCGACGCCGGTGTACTGCGCCTTGGCGGAGAGCGTCGCGTAGCCGGTCCAGCCTCCCGCCGCCGGACCGCCGGGGACAAAGAAACTCGCCAGCATGACCACACCGGAGACCGCGCCGAACCAAAACGACAGCATGTTGAGTTTGGGGAAAGCCATGTCGCCGGCGCCAATCATCAGCGGGATGAGAAAATTGCCGAAGGTGCCGACCATGATCGGCATGACCACGAAAAAAATCATGATCGTCGCGTGCATGGTGAACAGGGCGTTATAGGTCTGCGGCGGAATGATGCCGCCGCCGTTGGGACCAGGGTAGATATAGGGTTCTGAGATGAAGCCCAACCCCGGAACCGGGGATTCCGGCCAGGCCAATTGCCAGCGCACCAGCATGGCGAGAATGCCGCCGATCATGAGCATCAGCAAGCCCACGAAGAGGAATTGCCGGGCGATCATCTTGTGATCGAGCGAGAAGATATAATGGCTGATAAAACTCGGCTTGGGGTGATGTCCATGCGCTCCATGCGCCACTGCTGACTCGCTCATCGGTTGAAAACCTCCGTAGGGATGCTCGGATAAATCGGAACCAAACTGGCTACTGCGGCTTGGGCGCTAACTTTTCCGCCGCCCATTTTTGATAGTCTTCCGGGGTGTAAACGTTGAGCCACCCCTTCATGCCGGAATGGCCAAAGCCGCAGAGCTCGGCGCACGGTAGCTCGTATCTGCCGGGTTTCTTGGCTTCGAACCAGGTTAGAATAGTGCGGCCAGGCACGGCGTCTTGTTTGAAACGCATGTTAGGAATGAAAAAACTGTGGATGACATCGCTGGCGCTGAGGTAAATGCGCACGATTTTGTTCACCGGCACATGCAGGTCGTTGTCGAACTTGACGTCGTCTGGCGTGCCGAATTTACCGTCGGCGCCGGGATAAACCACATCCCAGTTAAACTGCTTGGCGGTGACCTGAATTTCAAAATCGCTGGCCGGAATATTGCGTTTGATCTTGGCCCAAGTGTTGACGCTCATAAACGACAGCACGATCAGTATCGCCGCCGGAATCACCGTCCAGATAATTTCTAGAGTGGTGTTGCCGTGATTATAGATCGCCCGCCGGCCGGGCTGCTCGCGGTATTTGATCAAAAACCAAATCATCGCGACAGTGACGAGCACGAATGTCGCCGCCGTGATGTAATAAATCAGATAAAATAACGAGTCGATCTCATGACCATAGGTCGAGACATCTTCCGGCAACCAGCGCAGCATTTATCCAACCATCCTTCGTATTTTGTGGAAGTTGTAAGAAAAAACTAGGTTCTTGCTAACATAGCGATACTACCATTTCAAGACAAAAAGCCCGAGATTTGCAATGGTTTGGCGCCGATGATACTGACACAGTAGCGCTTCTTGACACTTCCAGAATGACTACTTGGCACACCGTGAGTTTGCTTTTGCATCTGGTCGCCTTCGCGATGTGGATCGGCGCCATGGTGTTTTTTCTCATCGTCATGGGACCGGCGGTGCAGGAACTCGAACCGAGTATCGCAATCCGCACCATGAACCGTGGCCGTATCGGTCTGGAATCGATCTCCTGGATCGCCATAGGATTGCTTTTCGCCACCGGCGTCGCCAACCTGGCGCTGCGTCAACCTATCAGCGCCGCGCCGGGCACCGCGTACATGATCATGCTCAGCGCCAAGCTTTTCATCTTCCTCGCCATGACGGTGCACCATTGTCTCCAGGTCTTCAAATACGCCCCGCGCATCGCTCAACAAACCGCGGCGATAAATCTCGCCGCGACGGTCTGGCCCGAAACACTGCTCGGCGACTGGCGCCGCTGGTACATGCTGCTCAAACTCAACGCCGGTCTCGGTCCGGTGGCGGTGCTGCTCGGTTTGGCCTTAGTTAAAGCCTAAATGCCGTCGCGCTAATCCTCTTATAAAAGTCCGGCAAGATTGGACCGGTCCTGATGGCGAGCTCGAGCTGGACAAACCGCATTAAGGCGACCCTGGTGGGTGTCGGCCTGGGACTAGCGGTGCTGATGAGCACCGACTGGTGGAATATTTATACGCATCATGTGCCCAAATGTCCCGCCGAAAAAAACTGTGTGGCGGATTTCGTCACCTTCTACGCTGCCGCGCAAATGATCTGGGACGATCGTCAAGCGCTTTACGATCTCGAGCGCCAGCAAATTTATCAAAACCGCATCGCCCCGGTGGAAAAGGTTTTACCCTTCGTTTACCCGCCGATTACCGCGGCGTTTCTCGCGCCGTTGGCTTGGTTCCGCTTCTCGACAGCGTTTTTGCTCCTGACGATCGTCAACTTACTGCTGATTGGCCAGAGTTTACGACTGCTCATGCGCCATTTGAATCTATCCACCGACCAAGCGCATTGGTTAATGTTATTCACTCTGTGCAATTTCGCCGTGCACGGCGTGGTATTTTACGGCCAAACCTCGGCGATAGTGCTGTTTTTACTGACCCTGCATGTGCTCGCCCAGAGACGAGCGGAGCGACCCTTGGCGGGAGTTTGGGCTGGTCTGCTGTGCGTCAAACCGCAATATATGGCCGTTCCTCATCTGATCCTGCTGGTGCGCCGCCGCTGGCGGGAATTTCTCGTCGGCGCAGCCATCGGCAGCTTGCTGATCGTCGGTATGTTCTTATGGATTGGCTTCG
>CAVXEP010000009.1:0-118847 GCA_963760795.1 uncultured delta proteobacterium | reverse complement strand
AGGGATCGGCGCAGTATTTTCAGCTGGCACGCCGGATGGTGAGCGCCGATAGCGACTGGTGGAATCAATGGCGCGGCATGCACAACCTGCGGGTGTTGGTGATCTACGCCTTGCCTGAAGCTTGGCACGCCGTGACTTGGTGGTTCTTGAGTGCCATCGTCGTCGGCATATTAGTATGGGTCAATTGGCCCGCGGCGAAGCATACCGAGGATCACGCGAACCGCTGGATCGTCAACTGTCTTGGCCTGCTGATCGCGCTGCCGCATCTGTTCACTCATGATCTCACAATGCTCATTGTTCCCTGTGCGCTACTGCTCAGTAGGATCAAACCGCAAGTGCCGCCGGCCACAGGAATCGGCCTGGTCATGCTGGCGATTTTACCCGCGGTGAATTACCTAGTGCCAACGATCATGGCCATCGCCCTGGTGATGTTATTCGCCGGGAGCCTATTTTTCTTCTTACGAGAGTCCGATCGGCTCGTTGACAACGTTAAGTAGCGCCGCTAGCCCTTCGGATAAAGCGACTTGATATAGCCGCTATCGTCTAACTGCTTGACGAAGCGCGTGTCCATGAAAGTCTCCGGAGCGTAATTCTTGGCGCGCGGATCGCGCACCGCGACTTCGTCCAAGACAAACTTCAAACCCGCCACCGTCGCGTGCGGCACCCGTTGGAGTTTCGGCGCGTAGAAATCCACCGTCGCGCCGAGCAGCGCCGGGTCTTTCATGCCGGTATACTTGCTGGTGACTTTCATCGCCAGCTCGCGATTATTCTTATAAATGGCGATCGCTTCCGTATAGGCGCGCACGAAGCGCTGCACCGTGTCCATATTATCTTTAATATAGGATTTCTTGGCGGCGATACCGACAAAGGGAAACTCCAACCCCATGGCGGCGATGTCGGCGAGCTCTTTCATGCCGAGCTTTTTTGCCGCGTAGGTAAACGGATCGGCGAGGGCGCCGGCGGCAACTCGGCCGGTCTGAATGCTGCTAAGTATATTGGCATACTCTTCCAGCTGGACCAGTGCGACATCTTTTTCCGGTTGCAAGCCCGCTTTGCGGATGGCATAGCGCGCCGAGGTGTCGGTGTTGGAACCATAGCGCGTGACGCCCACCGATTTACCTTTCAAATCTTCCATCTTCGCCACGTTGCCCATGATCACGATCGGCGTCGTGTTGAGTGCCACCGCGACGAAGGTGACATCCATGCCCGCGACCCCCGCTGAGAGCATCGCCGGTCCGCCCATCTGCGACAGTTGAATTTCCCCCGACACCAGAGTCTGCGCCATGGTCGAGCCGCTGCGGATGTAAGCGACTTCGGCTTTGATGCCGTTCTTATCGAACAGTCCCGCCTCGCGCGCGATCCATAGCACCGCATGGGGACCGGAAGTAGCGGCATAGCCCGTCATCACCCGCGCCGGCGTCTGCGCCGACGCCATGCCGCCGGCGCCGAGCAAAGCCAACATTGCAACAATCGTTCGAATCATTTGTCCTCCATTAACTTGATTCCAAGGTCGGTTCGGAAGTATAGGGGTAAGCGTGAAGCAAGGTCAACTATCCGCCTGACTCACCGTTAAGGAGAAGTGAATTGCCATGGTTCGTCAAATCTTGAGATTGACTCTGTTCGCCCTCGCGATATTTCATTCGACAGCGGCATCCGCCGTCAACATCAACGTCGTTTGGACCAGCGAGGTCGGCCAATTCGCGCCGCTCTGGGTGACCAAGGAAGCCAAGCTCTTCGAGAAATACGGCAACAACGTTGAATTGATTTTTATCCAAGGCGCGAGTTTAGCCGCCGCGGCTTTGACATCGGGCGACGCTCAAGTCGGCATGTTTTCGCCCCAGGTGGTGATTACCAACCCGGGGTTGGAGTTAGTCATGTTCGGCCGCCTGGGCAACACCATGGACAATCGGGTGTATGGCAAGAAGGGCATCAAAAGCATCAAGGAAGTAAAGCGCATCGCCATCAGCCGCTTTGGCAGCAACGCCGATTTCGCCGCTCGCTTCCTGCTCCAGCGCGAGGGACTGCGGCCCGACACCGATGTCGCCTTGCTGCAGTTCGGCAATCAATCGAATCGCATCGCCGCCGTCGAGACCAATAACGCCGACGCCGCCATGCTGACGCCGCCGATGACGCTGCAAGCGCGCAAACTGGGCATGACGCTGCTGCTCGATGCGTCGAAATTGAATATTCCCTATTCCAGCCTGTTTTTCGTGTCGCGCCGGCCCTACCTGACGAAGTCTCGGGCGGAGCTGGTCAACTTCACCAAGGCGATGATCGAAGGCGTGGCGCTTTATAAGTCCAACAAAGAATTCGCCATGAAGGTTTTAGCGAAGTACCTGAAAGTGCAAGACCGCGAGATCCTCGAAGAGAACTTCCGCGAATACGATTTCCCGCTGAAGCCCTCGCCATCCCGCGAGTATTTCGAACTGCCGATTCAAGAAGTCGGCAAGAAGGATCCCAAAGTCTTAAAAGAGAACCCCGAGCGCTTTACCGATCTATCGTTGGTGAAAGAAATTGAAAGCAGCGGCTTCATCGATAAAATTTCCCAAGAATACCGAGTGAAATGATCTCCGGTCGCGACCGCAGGTCATTTCATCCTGAGCGAAGCGAAGGATCTCGACCCAAAATCACTGAATCAAATTAAGGAGGACAGGCTATGGCAAGTGTACGCGGAGCAACACTACTAGGGCCGGATAAGTTGGAACTGCGCGAATATCCCATGCCGGATATTCCCGCGGACGGCGGCTTGCTTAAAATTGAAATGGGCGGTGTGTGCGGCACCGACGTTAAATATCTCCACGGCAAGCTCAAGGTCGACTATCCGATCATTCTCGGCCATGAAATTCTTGGCCGGGTCGAGAAGCTCGGCAAGAACGCCGCGGCGATCCATCATGTCAAAGAAGGCGACCGGGTCATTCTCAAAGGCGCGCTGGGCTGCGGCCGCTGCGCCGACTGCCGGCGCAACAATCAACGTTTTTGCCGCCAACGCACTAATTACGGCGGCCGGACGAAATGCGACCTGCCGCCGCATCTGTTTGGCGGCTTTGCCGATTATCTCTACTTGGCGCCCGATGTTCTTTGCACCAAAGTGAGCGAATCGCTGTCCGCCGAAGCGGCGGCGCTGGTCGGCTCGGTCATGGCCAACGGTTTTCAATGGGCGATCCGCCGCGGCGGCGTCAAGATGGGTGACTTTGTGCTCATCCAAGGACCGGGCCAGCAAGGACTCTCCTGCACCTTCGCATCCAAACACGCCGGCGCCGCGAAAATATTTGTCACCGGCATCGGCCGCGACAAGCCGAGGTTGGAATTGGCGAAAAAATTCGGCGCCACCCGCACGATCAATGTCGAGGAAGAAGATGTCGTCGAAGTGATCCGCAAGGAAACCAACGGCGAGTTGTGCGATGTCGTCATCGACGTGTCAGGCAATCCCAACGCGATCTTGAAGTCGGTGGACTGTCTGCACCGCCAATCGACCATGGTGCTGGGCGGTTTGACCGGCGACACCACGGTGACGCCGATGTTGATGGACAAGCTGGTGTGGAACGAGATCAAGCTGCAAGGCTGCTTCACCGCCGACAACGACGCCACCGAAGCGGCCCTACGGATCATTGAAGAAACCAAGTTCCCGGTCGAACAGATGGTCAGCCATGTCTTTCCATTGAAAGACATCGAACACTGCATCCGCTCCATCGGCGGCGAGGTGCCGGGCACCTTCCCGACCAAGGCGCTGATCAACCCGGCGATCGGATAGGCGATAGGCGACGGCGCGATCCGTGGTAGGGGCGATTCATGAATCGCCCCTACATTAAATCAATCGGAATGATCGAAGGCCTGACAGACCGAGTCGTCATCGTTACCGGCGGCGCCCATGGTATCGGCAAAGCCTACTGTAACGGCTTCGCCGGTGCCGGCGCCCGCGTCGTCATCGCCGACATCGACATGCCGGGCGCGGAAGCGGCAGCCAAGGAAATCGGCGCACAGGCTTTGCCAATTCAGGTCGATGTGTCGAACGAGGACGCGACCAAGAAAATGGCCGCGCAAGCCCTCGACCGCTTCGGCCGCATCGATGTGCTGATCAACAACGCCGCGGTATTTCTCCGTGGTGCCGATGAACCGCGGCCGCATCGAAACCATCGACCCGGCGGAATGGGACAAGCTCATGGCAGTCAATCTGCGCGGCCTGTTTTTCTGCTGCCGCGCCGTGCTGCCGGCCATGCGCGCACAGAAGGCCGGCAAGATTATCAATATTGCATCGGGCACCGTCTTCGCCGGCAGCCCTGGGCGGATTCATTACGTGACATCCAAAACCGCCACCATCGGCTTCACTCGCACGCTCGCCCGCGAAGTCGGCGGCGACAATATCAACGTCAACTGCCTAGCCCCCGGCAACACGCTGTCGGAAGAGAATCCCAGCGAGAAACCATTCGCCTGCGCGAGTCCTCGGCCGGCCTGCGCGCCCTCAAACGTGTCCAAGTCCCGCAAGACGTCGTCGGTGCCATGTTGTTCCTTGCGTCGCCACTGAGCGATTTCATTACGGGGCAAACGATTAACGTGGATGGCGGCATATCGTTTCTATGATGTAACCACGATTGGAACCCGTGGAACGACTGGAACGTTTGGAACGGAGAGTTTTATGAGCACTAGTTATCCGATCATCGACGCCGACGGCCACGTGCTGGAAAAAGACCGCGAACTGCACGACTATCTCGGCGGCCGTTACAGCAGCGCGCCGCGCTTTGAAACCTACGCTTATTTTCCGTCACTCGACGGATGGAACCGCGGCACCGGCGTTCCCGGCAAAGATCCGGAGACCCCAGCGCCGCGCTGGTTGCAGTTTCTCGACGAGCTTGGCGTTCATACGACCGTGCTTTATCCGACTGGTGGACTCGGTTTGGGGTTGGTGCAGAATCCTGAATGGGCCTGTGTGCTGGCACGCGCCTATAATTCCTGGCTCGCCGATCGCTTCGTCAAGGTAAGTCCCCGTCTCAAAGGCGTGGCGCTTCTGCCAGTGCATGAACCGCTCGAAGCCGCCAAAGAATTGGAACGCGCCAAATCCTTGGGCCATGTCGCCGGATTATTACCGGCGGTCACCTGGTTGCACAAAGGATACGGTCACAGCGACTTCGATCCGATTTATGAAGCGGCCGAGCGGCTCGACATGCCGCTGACCATCCATGGCGCGCCGAGCCGCGGCATGGGCTTCGACTTTTTCAATAAATTTTTGCACGTCCATACCCTCGAACATCCCTTCGCGATCTTGACCCAGTTCACCCACATGGTTTTCGAAGGCGTGTTCGTGCGCTTTCCGAAGTTGCGCGTGGCCTTTCTCGAAGCCGGCTGCGGCTGGTTGCCCTACATGATGGACCGCATGGACGAAGAAATGGAAAAACCCTACCGCGTGCAAGCGCCGCTGTTGAAGCAAAAGCCCAGCGAGCTGATCCGCAACGGCCAGATCTGGACCACCTGCGAAGTGGAAGAAAAGTCGTTGCCCTTCGTGATCCAGCAATTCAATGGGAAATGTCTGATGTGGCCGTCGGACTACCCGCACGAGCGGCTGCCCGATATGTTCAAACGCGACATCCCGGAATTTCTCGAACGCGACGACATCAGCGACGAGAGCAAGAAAGCGATTCTGCACGATAACCCGATTAATTTTTACCGGCTGAAGATTTGAAGAAGCACGAAGCGCGAATTCCGAAACAAATTCATTTCGACCAAAGGAAGATTCCACAGTCTTCGGAATCGTTTTGGATACTCCGATTCCGATCACTTGCGCGTCTTTGCGCCTTTGCGGGAAAATTTTCTTAGATGAATTTCTAAGGAGGCACACCATGCGATTGAAAGATAAAGTAGCCATCGTCACCGGCGGTGGGGTGGGAATCGGCAAAGCTTACGCTCACGGTTTGGCCAAGGAAGGCGCGAAAGTCGTCGTTGCCGATATTCAAGACGCCGAAGCGCAAAAAGTCGCCGCCGATATCACGGCGGCGGGCGGCGAAGCCATCGCCGTGGCCGTCGACGTGACCTCGCCGGAGAAAACCCAGGCGATGGCCGCGGCGGCGTTAAAAGCCTATGGCCGCATCGACATCCTGGTCAACAACGCCGGTCTCTACTCGGCGCTTAAAAAGAAAGCGTTCATGGAAATCGATACCGACGAATGGGACCGGGTCATGGCGGTCAACGTCAAGGGACTTTTCCTCTGTGTCAAAGCCGTCTACCCGACGATGAAGCAGCAGCAAAAAGGCAAGATCATCAATATCTCATCGGGCACGACCCAGGGTGGCACGCCGTTTTTCCTGCACTACGTATCGTCGAAAGCCGGCGTCCTCGGTTTCACCCGCGCGCTGGCAAGGGAAGTCGGCGGCGATAATATCTGCGTCAACTCGATCATGCCTGGCCTGACCATCTCCAGCCCAAATCAAGAAGGAGTCACGAGCCCAGAACAACTAGCCGACAGAAGAAAAAGCCGCGCCCTGCAGCGCGATCAATATCCAGCGGACCTGGTCGGCACCGTCATCTTTCTTGCCTCGGATGACAGCGACTTCATGACCGGCCAAGCCATCGGCGTCGACGGCGGCCAGCATATGCACTGAGAACCTGCCGATTCTCGGGCGAATTCATTATGGGTGTAAACGCGCGGCGTGTTCACGGATCAAGCGGCGCTATCCGACGATGAAGCGGATGCCGCCGCTCTGCCGAGAGGCGGATAGGAATGCATATTTAAGACTCCGATTTACGAGGTGTGAAAATGGAACCAATAGGATTCGTCGGCCTGGGAACTATTGGCGCTGTCGTGGCCGGAAATATTCACAAGGCCGGCTATGCGATGGTGGTTTATGACATCGTGCCGGAGGCAGCGCGGCCATTGGTAGAAAGAGGGGCGCGCCTCGCGGCGTCGGCGACGGAAGTTGCGCGGGAGTGCCGGGTGGTTTTTACTTCGCTGCCGGGGCCGCGGGAAGTTGAAGTGGTTGCGCTCGGCGCGAACGGGCTGGTCCACGGCGTTCGCGACGGCAGTATCTATGTCGATCTTTCCAGCAGCAGCGCCGATCTGATCCGGTGTATTGCCGCGGAGTTTGGCGCGCGCGGCGGGCGGGTGATGGACGCGCCGCTAATCGTTGGTAGAAAGGGTATTGCCAATCGCAGCGTTCAAGTGCTGGCGTCGGGCGGCTCCGAAGCTTACAGCGAAGTGAAGCCGCTGCTCGATGCCTTCAGCGACACGGTTGTCTACACGGGTGAATTAGGAACCGGTACCGTGATCAAACTGGCGCACAACTTGGTGCGCCGCGGCATCGGCTTGGCGATCGGCGAAGGCCTCGTGTTGGGAGCCAAGGCCGGCGTCGACCCGGAGCTTCTCTGGGACTGCATGCATTGGGGCTTGGATGTCCAACTCAATCAACTGAAAAAACACTTCGCCGACACCGTCTTCACGGGCAACTACGAACCACCGGCGAGTTTCGGCATTGGGCTGTCGCGAAAGGACGTCGGCCTGGCAACCGACTTGGGCCGTCAGCACAACGTGCCGATGCCCATCGCCGCGCTCGTCGAGCAGATGATGATCCACGCCATCAGCCGTGGCTGGGCGGAGCAAAGCACGGCGTCGCTGTTTCGCCTCCAGGAAGAAGCCGCCGGAATTCAGGTACGCAAGCGTCGGAAGTAATGACCCGGCTATCGCCTCGACATCGATCCAGCGCGGTGGTTACGCAAAGCAGACAACCGATTTCCTGCTAATCTCGCGGCAAACGTGATGGGTTCCGCGGTCATGGCCAAATCGCCCGGTGCTGGATTCTTTTCATTAATCAGGGCGATCTCAGGCACACTGGAATGACCCTTCTTGGAGCTATAGTTCTCATAGTTCCAGAATTGCTCGCTGGCATGCGCATGGCTCCTTGGTCCTGACTTCAGGGTCCTTGGCGGCGAGGATTCTTGTCTCTTGGCGATACGGTTTGAGCTTTGAGTGGTTTTCAAAACCGAGGCGGAGGTCATATGCCCAAGGTCAAAATTCTTTTGCCCACTGTCATGCTGTTTTTCGCGCTAACACTCGCGGTAACCGCGGCCGTTGCCCAAAGCGACCTGCCGGCGGCAAAGGTATCGCTCGAAACCACTTCCGTCGCCGCGGGTATCGGTTTTAGCTGGGGCAATGGCAAGCTCAGGTTCAACGGGAAAGAGTATGGTTTTTCGATCAATGGCGTCACACTTATCGATATCGGCGTTAGCAAGGCAAGCGCCGCCGGTGATGTTTATAATTTAGCTGACTTGGCCAAGTTCGAGGGACAGTACGTTGCTGCTGAAGCTAGCGTTGCTCTGGGCGGAGGAGTGGGTGGGATGTCTCTGCGCAACTCAAACGGCGTCGTCATGCACCTCAATTCCGTCTCTCAGGGCGCGCGGCTGCAACTTGGCTCCAGCGGCATGAGTATCAAACTCTGGCTGCCTCCCAGGAAAGGTTGAAATGATCTCCGCGTAGCAACCGACCACCGCAACCTCAAGAACATCTACTCGCCATTCCTAGCCTATCCTGGCGCGCTCTGAAGCAATTTTGTCGACTCCTGCTGGAATGCGATCTCGGCGTCTTGGGGCAAGCACCATTTTTTCAGCGGCCGTCCTTCGGCTAAGGCGCGCAGTTCTCTCTCCCAGATCTTGCGAAATAAAATAATGCCGGTGTCGGAGCGGCCGAGATGTTCCTGGGCGCGATCGGCCACCGGGCCTTGGCCGACTTGCGCGACGTAGTCTTGGCTATGCACCAAAGCGATTTTGTCTTGGAAAAATTTGTCCAAGTCTTGGAAGTTGAGTTTTCCCGCCAGCACGGCTGCGCCCATCTGCGCGACCGAGATTTTTGGCTCCGCGGCCGCGGCGGCGCGGCGCGCGCGGTAGTCTTCGGCGGCTTTACCGGTGAGCGGCAAACGGCGCAGGCGAAATTCCAAAGACCTCTCGTCGTCGAGCGGCACGTCCCATTGCATGCGGTCTTCCGCGCCGCACTCCGGTTCCGGCGAGGGGTTGCGAAAAGCGTAGGCGTTGGGCATGAAGAACTGAAAAACGTTGCGCCAGCCCTGGGCGAAGCTTGCGTAGGCAGTGGTGCCCCAGGGGCTTTCTTCTTTGGAAATTTCCGGCAGGCCGGCGCGATTGTTCGCCGAAGAGGCCGAGTAGGCGCCGCGATGGACGAAGGGCACGTGATAGGTGTCGCCGTTGTTGTCGATGCGCTGGAAAAAATTGCACGGCCAGATTTCCGTCGACAGCACTTCGAGGACGCCGTCCTCTTCCATATGCGGATAGCGTGGAAACGGCGGCGCTTCGCCTTCGCCAAAGTAGGCGAAGATCAAGCCTAAATATTCCCGCGTCGGACAGTTGCCGATGCGGATCTTGGCGGCAAAGGATTTATCTTCGGCCGGCTGTTCCATGCATTGCCCGGCGCCGTTGAACAGCCAGCCGTGATACACGCAGCGGATGCAGTCGCCTTCCACCCAGCCGGCCGAAAGCTGTGTGCCACGATGGGGACAACGAAAACCGACGACATGGGGCGCGCCGGTTTCACCGCGGTAGAGCGTAAAGCGCTCGCTCATGATTTCGATCGGTTTGGCTTCGCCGGCGCGAAGTTCTTCGGCGCGGTGGATCGGCTGCCAAAACCGGCGCAGGTAATTCCCCGCGAGGGTGCCGGGCTTGGTCGAGACGAGATCTTCCCAGCGCAGTTGTTTCCCGTGGCCGCGGTTTTTGCGTTTAGCTGACCCCATGTTTTTTCTCCATGCTTGCATTTAATCGGTGCCGCGAACTATAGATGCGGTTGCTATATATAGCATTCGATTTTTTTTGACAATGAAACTTGACGGCAAAGTCGCTCTCGTCACCGGCGCGGCGCGCGGTATCGGCTGGGAGATTGTTCAATCGCTTGCGCAAGCGGGCGCGCGGGTTTCGCTCTGCGATCTCGTGCAAGCGGACGTTGATGCCGCCGCCGCCCGTTTGGCATTAGCGCCGGAACAAGTGTTGGCGGTTCGAGCTGATGTGACTTCAGAGCGCGACGTTGCCGAACTCTTTCAACGTACCCTGGACAAATTTTCGCGCCTGGACGTCCTGGTGAACAATGCCGGGTTTGCCTGGCCGCGCGGCGGGCCGGTGAATTTAGCATTGGCCGATACCCCATTGGATGTGTGGCTGAAAGTTCTCGATACCAATCTCACCGGTACGTTCCTGTGCAGCCGGGACGCGCTCAAGATTATGCGCGTCCAAGGCGGCGGCACTATCATCAATATATCTTCGCCCCAGGGGAAAAAGGGCAAGTTGCTGCGCGGTCCGTACTCCGCGGCGAAGTTCGGCGTTGAAGGGCTCACTCAGGTGTTGGCGCTGGAGAATGCGCAGTACAACATTCGCGCCAATTGCCTCGATCCCGGCGGCATCGTCGCCACCGAGGCGATAAGAAATATTCCCGGCAATCGTGGCGTGCGCATGCTCAGTCCGGCGATCGTCCGGGCTTGCGCGGTTTACCTGGCCGCGGATGAATCAAGTGGAATCACCGGGCAATCTTTTGTCGCCACCGATTGGAATCGGCAACAAGGCTTAGAAGTTCCCTACACGATTGCGTAACGCCGCCATGGTCGGCGGCAAAAGGAGAGATCATTTATGCGAGCAACGTTGAGGTTATCTATTCTAATCTGCTTGCTGATTAGCGCTGGCCTGTCACCGCGCGCCGAGGCAGCAACCGTGCGCGTCGCCGTGCCGACCCTCAGCATGGTCGTCATCGCGTTCACCGCCGCGAAGGAAAGAGGTTATTACCGCGACGAAGGTTTGGACGTCGACTTGGTGCAGATGCGCGACACGCTCGGCATCTCGGCGCTGATCGGCGGCAATGTCGATTTCGCTTCCATGAGCGGCGCGGGGATGACCGCCATGGTCGGCGGCGTGCCCTTGCGGTTCGTCTACAGCACGTTTTTCCGGCCGATGTTTTGGCTCTACGCCAAGCCCGAGTTTGCCGACGTGAAATCACTCAGAGGCAAACGCATCGGCGTCACCGGCCTGGGCAGCGGCCCGGATAATTTGCTGCGCGAAGTGCTCAAGCGCAGCGCCATCGAAGGCGGGCGAGACGCGACCATCCTGGCGTTGGGTTTGCCGGCGACCCTGGCGACCGCCCTGCGCAACGGCATCGTCGACGCCGGGATGATCAGCCCGCCGTTCAATTTCGTCGTGCGCGACGCCGGCTTTCGCGAGCTGGTGTCTTTTCTCAAAGAAGATTTTGTCGAACTGCAAGGCAGCATTCTGGTCAACGACAAGTTCTTACAAACCGATCCTGGGGTGGTCGAAAAGTTCGTGCGCGGCACCGTGAAAGGACTGCGCTATGCGCGTGAAAACAAAGCTGGCACGATTCCCATTCTGCTTCGCTACATGAAGCTCAAAGACGACCTCGCCGGCCAATACTACGATCAAGTGCGCCCGATCATGACCGCCGACGGCACCGTGAACCTAGACATGCAGAAAAAATACCTCGACCAAGCGCTCAAAGTTCTCAACCCGAAGGAAGCGCCGACGGTGGAAAAACTCTACAGCTATGGTTTGGCGCGCAAGGTCAACGCCGAGCTGGACGCGGCGGGGTGGAAGCCGGGGAGGTAGGGGAGGTTGAAGTCCATTTCGACAAACTCAGATCGTAAACGCCGCTCCGATGAATTCACGTTGGCTTCTCTGAAGTCAGAATTACCATGTGAATTTTTCTCCAAAGGCTGATGGTTTATGCCGGCTCGGTATAGGAGCGCGACGCAAAGGTCTCAGGGTTTCTTGTAGAGGTTTTGAATAAAGCCTGAGCTTTCTAGCCTGCTGATAAATCCACCATCGACGATGGTTTCGGTCTTCAGGTCCTTTAGTTTGGGGTTGACGGAGGTCAGTAACGTCTGCAATTGCTTCATGCCATCGAGATTTGGGTAGGGCGCGCGCTCATAGGATTGGAGCACCGTCTGGTAGGTCTCCTCGATGACGGTTTCATCATTGAGCCTCATGTTCGATGCAACACTGCGTTTCACGGATGCCTTATTCCTGGCGTCCTGGAGATAAGCAATCGCTTCGACAAACGCTTTGATCTGCGCCTCGACGATCGGCTGCTCGGCTCGTCAGTATGCGTTTGGTCGTAACCAGTAAATCCTGGGGCATTGCCACTCCAGAAGTCTGCAAATTATAAAGCAGGCTGTAACCCCGGGATGAATAGTAATCGCCCACCGGACCATTCAAAGGCGCGGCGTCGACAGTGCCAGTCTCAAGCGCCGTCCGATAATTGACTTCGGTTCCGGGGATCGCAAGAAAAGTGACTCTCGCTT
Source organism: uncultured delta proteobacterium (assembly GCA_963760795.1). Lineage (GTDB taxonomy): Bacteria > Desulfobacterota > Binatia > UBA9968 > UBA9968 > DP-20. The sequence continues at coordinate 106,566 of CAVXEP010000009.1, read as the reverse complement.
GCCTTGGATCTATACCCAATTTCTGCAGCGCCAAGAGTGCCACGATGTGCGACACGGAGCCCGGTCCGCTGATCGCGACGCGTTTGCCGTGCAAATCTTCGGGCTTCTTGATTTCAGGACGGGCGATCAGTCTATAGTCCAGATCGTTTCCAAGGTTGGCGACTCCGACGAGATCGCCTCCGGCAGTAGCGGCATTGAGGAGCCGCCCCGGTCCTACCGCGACCATGTCGACTTCGCCAACCAGCAGGGCGGACAAAGATACGGCGGAGCTTGGCATGCGGATGAGTTGGATGTCCAAGCCATGCTTGCGAAACAAATTTTGGTCTTTGGCGACCCACAACACGGTCATGATTTGGCTGGTGACGCTGGTGCCGAAATTACTTTTAGTTGGGCTCACCGTTGCGGCGCCAGAGCTACCACTCAATATCAATAAAAAACTTAACCCTAGGACGAGCAACAATTTCACTCTTTTCGCGCCCCCTTCTACTTATATAGAACCAGGACAAATTCCGTCTGCTAGCATTAACTAAATAGCTGACGCGGTACAAGTACTCAGATGCATCGCTCCGTGCGATACTCCGATTGCTGGCAATAATTCCGCCAGTTGGGATTTGCAGTGAGACACGAAGTTAGTCGAGCAAGAATGGTAAAATAAACTGTGATGAAGGAGGATCAAAAATGAGTAAGCAACTGTACGTCTTAATTGCACTCCTATGTGCCGCCACAACGTCTTGGAGTCAACAGACACCCCCATCACCGCTGGTTCGAGCATTTGGCGACAACAAATTCTGGATACTGGTCGAGGAGATGATCTACGTGATCGGGAGTACAAACGAACGGATCGTTGTCCCTAAAGGCTTTGTCACCGACTTCGCCTCAATTCCACAGTCTCTTTGGACCTTGGGACTGAGCCCGCACGGACAGTACAGTCGTGCAGCCGTAGTTCACGACTATCTATACTGGTCGCAAGGTTGCTCGAGAGGGCAGGCTGATAGGCTTTTGGTCATTGCTATGAAGGAGAGTAGCGTCAGTGGTTTTGATGAGTTTCTGGTCTACCGCGGTGTCGATATCGGAGGCGCGGCGCCGTGGAACGCGAATGCGGTGGAACGGAGAGCAGGACTCCCACGGATTGTTCCAGAAAACTATCTTCGTCCCGCCGACCCCAACACGAATTGGCCCTCCTATAGAGAATTGCTAGTCAAACAGGGCGTTAAAGATCCACCCTTTGAGCAGGACCAAAGCTATTGTGCATACGGGAATACAACAGTAGTCCCATAAATGTTTCCAATTCTATCTAACCCGCCCATGCACCGGACGCTACGGCTGAGATTGAATTGAATTCCCCGCGAGTACAGTTACGTCCTGATGCTGTGGTATCTTGCTCTCCAAGACAAATGGAGAGGAGAATTGTTATGCAACAGGTCATCAGACGATTTCTAAAGCATCTCGATGTAGAATGAGGTGTCGTACAGTTCAACCGTGAGGACTTTGTGCTGGTCTAGCCGAAACAAGCCGCCGTTCGTTGAGGGATAACGCGACCCTATGCCGCAAATCTCAATATTGACAAGACTCGGTTAGCTGATGGATATTGAACAGATCCAGCCACAGCTGCGATCCGTCACCTATCAAAGGAGCAATATGACATGGATACGATAGACCGAAACGATACCTACACCGTTACTTCGCTGGACGATCTCGCGAAGATTTATGCCAAGCCGTTGCCCAACGTCGCCACCAAGGAATCAGACCACATCACCGAGGTTGGGCGCGCCTTCATCGCGGCATCGCCGTTCCTGGTGCTCGCCACTTCGAACGGGACCAGCATCGACTGTTCGCCCAAGGGCGATGCGCCAGGCTTCGTGCAGTTGCTCGACGACCGCACACTGCTGATCCCCGACCGGCCAGGCAACAACCGCATCGACGGAATGAAGAACCTGTTCGTCAACCCGAAGGTCGGTATCATTTTCATGGTCCCGGGATCGAACGAAACTTATCGCGTGACTGGCAGTGCGACGATCAGCACGGACCCGGAGTTGCTGAAGCGATTCGAGGTGCGCGGCAAGCCGCCGCGCGTGGTCATGGTCGTCGCTGTCGACGAAGCCTTCAATCACTGTCCCAAAGCCTTCGTGCGGGCGAAGCTGTGGGATGCGCCGGCGCGGCCGAGCGACGCGCCGAGCCACGGCGACTTCGCCGCCGCCCGCGACGGCAAGGACGCTGCCTACGCCAGGGATTATAACGAGAAATATGCCGAGCGCCTGAAGACCGAGCTTTACTGACCAGGCTGCGAAACGAGACGCGGCGACCAGAAATCCGGGCCGCTGTGCGTGATTATATCGCTGCGCGTGTCGATGAACTCACTCCCTCAGGATTGAATTGAATTCTCCTACGATTCAATCCTATGGCAATAACATAGCTTGACTGTGTTCTAGCAGACGAAATAGGCTGCGGGCCAATAGGGAGGCCGCCATGCTGCGCGGCTTTTTTCAGACGGTCACACCAAGAAAAACGAAGTTAGTTGAATAAGAAAGGTAAAATAAATTTATGAAATACATGATCACGTGGACCGAACGCCCGCAAGGTTCGCCTGCAGAATACGAAAATGCTCAGAAGCGGATACTGGAGGTATTCACTCAATGGAAGGCGCCCGCCAATTTCAAGATCGAGTTGTTCGTTATACGAGTGGGCGACTGGGGCGGGTATATGATGTTGGATTGCGAGGATCCGTTGGCGGTTCACAAGTTCTGCTCGATGTTGCCTGCTTTTGAATTCGAGGCGCGACCCGTGGTTCCTGTCATGGACGCTGTCCGGGTCGAACTGGAAGCGATTGCCTTTCGTGATGGGCTTAAAAGCCAATGAAGTTGTGAGACGATGTGTGCCCTAACCATGCGCGGCAGTGAACCCGGCCATTGCGCTCCGGTTGCAATTGCAAGCCCTCGCGGGCCGGGTCGCTGAGCTTGGGTCGTTACGGATACCGGCGCCGCCTAAATCGCTCACTTAGTAGTTGGGCGTCCTAGGAGAAGGAACATTTGTCAATCGATAATGCGATAGCCAGCGTTGCCGTAAAGGAGTTGAGGTCCGCCGTGCCGTGGTACGAGGCACTCCTCGGAAGAGCGCCAGATTCGACACCTATGCCCGAGGTGGTGGAATGGAAGTTTCCACGTGGTGGCTGGTTACAGGTCTACCAGCTCCCGGAGCGAGCGGGAAGTGGGTCGTTCACTCTCGCCGTGAGCAACATCGAAGAAGTGGTGGCAAATGTTGAGAAGCTGGGCATCGACGCCACCCAAAGAAACTCAGGGGCGAAGGTCAAAACACTGATGATTGTGGACCCCGATGGGAATCACATCGCATTTGCCGAGGCCGTGGACAAAAGTATTGCGCGGTAACACCGGCAAGTGCGTGTGGCCTCGATGACGCCCGACAACTCGTTGCAGCGGACGCGCCCAAGCTCGCGCCGCTGAACGCGAGCGGTTAGGCGGCAATCGGTCACTGCAGAGCATTTATCACTGCATCACAACACCATCCATCGAAAGGAAATGAAATCATGTCAACAAACACCATCCGGCTTCACCGCGTGCTGCGTGCGACTCCTGAGAGAATCTATCGGGCGTTCCTAGATGCCGACGCAATGGCCAAATGGCTTCCGCCAAACGGATTCACCGGCAAGGTGCACCACTTGGATGCCAAGGTCGGCGGTACCCACAAGATGTCGTTCACGAATTTCACCACTGGACATAGCCACTCTTTCGGAGGAAAGTATCTCGAACTGGTGCCGCACGAACGTATTCGCTACACGGACAAATTTGACGACCCAAACCTGCCGGGGGAACTTCAGGTGACGGTAACCTTGAAGAAGGTATCCGTCGGGACTGAGTTGAACATCGTGCAGGAAGGGGTGCCCGATGTCATTCCTGCCGAGGCTTGCTATCTTGGCTGGCAGGAATCGCTCACTCTTCTGGCGAAACTTGTCGAGGCCGAAATTCCAGATTAGCGTGGAGGAGGATTGGCCGCAGTCTTTTTAAGGTTTATCAAAAGGGCAGTACCTAACAACGCGCTGCAGCCGGACTGCCTTAATTCGCCTTAATTGAAAGGGAGCGCCACGAAGAAAGTGACGATCAGAGTTGACGAGTATAGGTATAGGAAAAGAAAAGAGGATAAGTCCAATTATCCATGAAGTTCCTAACCATTGGGTTGAGACCGACACGACGGCTCACCCAAAAAATGTTACGACTGAGATTGAACTGTATTCTCCTTCAATGCGATTAGCGTGGGTTTGCAAAGAGCCGATCGTACTCGTCTGCGCCAATTCAAAATATGGCACTGTGAAAGGCAATGATCTGTGCCAATCTCGCCGGCACGCCGTCGCCGAGGCGGAAATTCTTGCCGTGGCAGCGGCCCATGATGCGGTAATCCTTTTTCGTAGATTCGTCGTCCGTGAGCGTCGCTTGATTCCCGTGCGCCTTACACGCGTGACTCGTGTCGTGGATAGAGTGCCGTAACGAATTTCATCGCGAACGATCGGCCCCATGATGACTCTATCGCCGGCTGTGAGTGAAGTCAGCGGTGCTTCGACCTTTGCATGCTTTCTCATCAGGTCGCTGAAAGCGTTGGTGTCGAGCGGAAAGATCATCGCCGATTGTCCGCATCATTTCTGCTGAACTCAGCTTGCAGGCGCATGGGCAAATTTCCCCGGTAGATCAGTTGCTCCATTTCATCCACGGCTTCGATGGGGAATCGCGCGCGCTGCCTAACTGCTATGCAGACCGCGATCAGTTTTAAGGCATCTTGGATCGCTAACGGTGGCGAAAAGACCGCCGCAACGAGATAGTTCCAAGTCTCCCGTACACGGCGCGGTCTTTGCGTAGGGTCAGTCCCGATACTAACGTGCAGAGGCGGATTGCCTCAGCGCGAACCCTTAACTCAAGCTGCCGGGCGGATCCGCGCTTGAGCAGAGCCGAGAGCTCGAAGGAATAGGGAAGGTTTACGGTCGAAAGACGCTGGTGACTGGAATCGACCAGCCCTTTTGACCGCACGGGCAATCGTTTCGAGTTCCGCGCGGTCGGATCGCTATCCATTCGATCGCGGGGCCGCAGGTAGCGCCGCTAATTGTCTTGCTGTGGGCTGGGATTGAACTGTATCTTCAACAACCAAATCCGCTGAAGATTGGCCTGAGGCGCCGATCGTGCAAATAGCCCACCCACGAACGGAATTGCATCTAGGGGGATTATTCTTCCGCAACATCGATTCTTCACAACTGTGGGTGTATCATCGTTCCAAGATAGTTTGGCGCTCAGTTCGTGAAACGCCGGGAGAGAATCTATGCGTAACGGGAAGATCCAAATCGGCGTGATGGGCTTAGGCCAGATCGGCCGGCACCTTTATCAGCTTGCGGCGGAAAGCGACGATCTTGAGATCGTCGCGGTGGCGGACATCGGCAAGCCGGAAATTCTCCACTATCTCCTCAACAGCGACACTGGCGACGCGCCGCAGTGCGAGCTCGACGACAATTATCTGGTCAATGGGAAGTTTCGCACGAGGATGCTGCAGATTGCCAAACCCGGAGATGTTCCGTGGGACGTTTTCGGGGTCGATTGCGTTATCGATGCCACCGGCCGATATCGACGCCGTGAATATCTCGAAACCCACCTGCGAACCGGCGCGGGCCGGGTGATTCTCGCATCGCTGCCCGCGGAACCGATAGATCGCGTGTTGGTTCCCGGCATCAATGAAGCCAGCGCGGTCAGCGCCGACCGGCTGATCTCGGCAGGATCGGCCACCACCAACGCGCTCGCGCTGATTTTGTATTTTCTCGACGCGGCGCTGGGAGTTGACTGCGCGTCGATGACAACGGTCCATGCCTACAGCAGCGACCAATCCTTGCAGGACTATGCCCACGAGGATTTTCGTCGGAGTCGGTCCGCCGCCCAGAACATCATCCCCAACAGCAATGAATCGCCCCGTTGGGTAGAACAGATCTTGCCTAAATTCGCCGGCAAGCTGAGCGGCTATGCCCTCAACGTGCCGGTGCAACGGGGATCGTTGTTGGATCTGAATTGCGTGATGCACGACAGCGGCGTGACCGCCGCCCAAGTAAACGAGACTATGCGGGCCGCGGCAAACGACCATCCGCTGCTGATCGGCGTTACCGACGATCCCATCGTATCGTCCGATGTCATTGGCTGCCGGCAGTCATTGCTGTTTGATTCGCAAGCGACCCTCAAAGCGGGAAAAAACATGGTCAAAGTCTTGGCCTGGTACGAAAGTTTGGGTCATGCCTGCCGCGTGCTCGACGTCGTTCGGCACTATGGCAAGCTCGATGGCGTCAGAGGTGTCAAATGAGAGTCGCAATCAATGGTTTTGGCCGCATCGGCCGCACGGTCTTCCGAATTCTCGACAAGCGTAGCGACGTTAACGTGGTCGCGATTAACGACCTTTTCGACAATGAAGCGCTGCGCTACCTGCTCCATTACGATACGGTCATGGGTCCGTTCGACGGCACTCTACGGCTCGAAGGCGATGAGCTGGTCACCCCCTATGGCCGAACGCGGATGCTGTGCGAAAGAGACCCGCTCAAACTGCCATGGAACGATCTCGGCATCGATGTGGTAGTCGAGTCCACCGGCATCTTCACCGCGAAGGAACAACTGACCCAGCACCTGCGCGCCGGCGCGAAGCGAGTTGTGCTTACGGTGCCCGCCAAGGATGCCATCGACTACACGGTGGTCCTCGGCGTCAACGATGACGGACTTAAGCCGGAACACCGGATTATTTCCAACGCCAGCTGCACCACCAACTGCCTAGCGCCCCTGGCGAAGGTATTGCACAACTCTTTCGGCATCGCCGAGGGCGTCATCAACACGGTGCACGCCTATACCAACGATCAGCGTCTGGCCGACGTGCCGCACTCGGATTGGCGACGCAGCCGCGCCGCGGCGGAAAATATCATTCCGACTTCGACCGGCGCCGCCAAAGCCGTCGGCATGGTGCTGCCGGAATTGAAAGGCCGGCTGGACGGTATCGCCGCGCGCGTGCCGGTGCCCGATGGTTCCGTCGTCGACCTGTTCGTCGAACTCGAGAAAATCGTCAGCGCGGACAACGTCCATGCGGAGATACGCGCGGCCGCCGAGTCCCGGCGCATGCAAGGCATCTTGCAATTCGTCGAAGTCCCGGTGGTTTCCTCGGACATTATCGGCAACCCCCATTCATCGATTTTCGACGCGGGATTTACCACGGTCACCGGCGGCAAGTATCTCAAGTGTCTCAGTTGGTACGACAACGAATGGGGTTACTCGAACCGCGTCTGTGATTTGCTCAGCTTGATGGCAGGATGGCAATGAGCCATTAAAGTCAGAGATTGGAATCAACCGGTGCGTGCGCGCCGAAGAAACTCACGTGCGTTTCACGAAGGGGATTCTTTACAGCGCAGTAACCGATTTGTACAATAGAATGTGTAATCAAAGGAAGGAGCGTAGGTCATGCAGGGCACTGAGATCGATCGGAACGAGGAGATTCGTCAGCTTGCGTATAGACTTTGGCAGGAATCGGGGTGTCCAAACGGATCCGACCTGCAGCACTGGTTGAAAGCGCAGGAGTTGTGGCAGGAAAAACATCGTCCGAAAACTCGGACCAAGCCAGCCAAAGCGAAAAAACCAAAACAAACTCGCTCGCTTAAAAGTGAGCTCTAATTGCCGCCGGCGGCGATTGGAGCGGCGCCAAGCGGACGCGCATCGCGGACAAGTTGCTGACTACCAAGCCCCAAGCTTGTGTGAATTTTTTCTCTCTCCCAAGTTCCGCGGCCCATTGTCATGCGAAGCAAATGTAGGAATCCAATTCTCGCCTCAATCATGAAACTTGGTGGGGCGCGATCAGTTCGAAATCGATTTCGCTCCTAAACGCGTTGATCTTCGCCACTCTCACGCGCACGTTGTCGCCCAAGCGAAACTTCTTGCCGTGGCGGCGGCCTTTGATCAGGTATTCCTTTTCGTAATAATCGTAGTCGTCGTCGGTGAGCGATGACAGTTTTACCAAGCCTTCGATAAAGTAGTCGTCGAGTTCCACGAAGAGGCCGAACTTAACCAGGCTGTTGACGAAGCCGTTAAACTCCTCGCCCATCTTGGTCATCATGAACTGGGCCTTTTTCAAACTGACCATTTCGCGCTCGGCGTCCATGGCGTGGCGCTCGCGTTCGGAGGTGTGTTTGCCGGACTCCTGCAAAGTGCGCAGCAGATCGGCGCGTTCCTTGGGTTTGAGCTGTTCTCCGCCCATGACGCGTTCGAGCATGCGATGGACGATCAGATCGGGATAGCGGCGAATCGGTGAAGTGAAGTGAGTGTAACAGGTCGATGCCAGGCCGAAGTGGCCGATATTCTCCGGTTGATAAACGGCCTGTTTCATCGAGCGCAAGAGCACGCGGTTGATCACGCGCTCTTCCGGTTTACCGCGGGCGGATTCCAACAATCGCTGAATCTCCAGCGGCGGCAGGTTCTCTTTATCCTGCGGCAGACGATAGCCCAGGCTCAGAAGAAAAGGCTCCAGGGCTTCGAGTGCGTCTTCGTCCGGCCCGGCATGGACGCGATAGAGCGCCGGAAAATCTTTAGCCGTGAGCTCGCGCGCCACCGCTTCGTTGGCGGCGATCATGAATTCTTCAATGATCCGGTGGGCGATATTGCGCTCGGCGCGGACGATGTCTTCCGGCAAGCCTTGCAGGTCGAGGACGATCTCGGCCTCCGGCAGATCGAAGTCGAGATTGCCGCGCGCTTTGCGGGTGGCGTAAATCGCCAGCGCCAGCTCTTCCATCAGTTTGAAGCCGTCCACTAGATCGCGATAATTCTCCAGACATTCGGGATCTTTGTCGACCAGGATACGCCGGACATTGGTATAGGTCATGCGCGCGTGGCTTTTTATCACCGAGTCGAAGAAGCGGCTGCGGATCGCTTCGCCTTTGCCGTTGAATTCGATCCAGGCGGTTTTGGTCAGACGCTCTTCATTGGGATTCAAGCTGCATATTCCGTTGGACAGCGCTTCGGGCAGCATCGGGATCGCCCGGTCGGGAAAGTAGACGCTGGTGGCGCGGGCATAGGCTTCCTGGTCGAGTGCCGTCTCCGGGTAGACGTAGTGGGCGACGTCGGCGATGCAAACGAAAAGCTCGTAGCCTTGGCCCTTGCGCCGTGCGTAGACGGCGTCGTCGAAGTCGCGGGCGTTCTCGCCGTCGATGGTGACGATGGGCAATTCACGCAGGTCTTCGCGCCGGGCGATTTCTGCCGCGCTGATTTCATAGGCGGCATGCTTCACTTCGCGATGCACTTCCGGCGGAAAACTCAGCGGCAGGCCGAAGCGGAAGATGATCGATTGCGCCTGCACCTCGGGATCGTTAGGGTCGCCCATGACTTGCACGACGGTGGCTTCCGGCGGCGACAGGGCACTGCCGAAGCGGCTGATCTCGGCAGCGATGACTTTGCCTTCCGTCAATTTCGCGCCGGCGCCCTTCAGCGGCATGGCGCCGATGCGCGCGTCCATCGGGATCAAGAATGCGCGACCGTCGATCTCTTCGTAGGTGCCGAGCAGGCGTTTTTGACCGCGCTCGATGACTTGGACGATATGGGCCTCGCTGCCGCCGCGCGCTTTACGGTCGATGCGCACCATCACTTGATCGCCATGCATGACCCGGCGCATCTCGCGGCGGTTCAAGTAAACATCGTCAGCGTCCTTATCGTCCAGGATGAGAAAGCCGTAGCCGTCGGGATGGGCGTGGACGCGGCCGCGCAGGAGATTCTGCCGGTCCGGTAGCGCGTAATGATTTTTCTTGAGCCGGACCAGGCGGCCGTCGCGGCAGAGCTGGCGCAGGGCGTCGATGATTGCTTGTAAATCGTCGCGTTCGAAGCCGGCGCGCCGCTGCAGCTCGGCCGGCGTAAAGCGGCCGCGCGGCTGTTTGTTGAGCAGACCGAGGATTTTTTCTTGGGCGTTGCCGGTCATAGGTGTTGCGCGAGCTTCTACTGGAATCCGCGGGATTTCAATCTCCCTCTATCGAGTTGTTATCGAACGTTTGCTTATGATTCCAATGTAGGATGGGCTGAGCGACCGCGATACCCATCATTACCCAACGGCGGGTATCGGCGCGGTACGCCTCCACCCACCCTACAACTACGCTTAAAGCTTGCTGGCTTCGTCCGCTGTCGCAAACGTCGCGACGAAATTGTTCATTCGACTGTCCGGAAAGATTTCTCGGTTACGTTTCGCAATGACGGCCTGCTACAATTACTTTTGCACCGCCGTCATCGCCTCGGCTAACTCCACCATGAACCAATCGTCGGTCAGATCGGCGGGCCGGGGTATTTCCGCCAGCGGGATATCTTGTTTGAGCGAGTCGATGATCGCGCGCGCGGCGTCGATAAAATCGGGCATCGCCAGCAGCACGATGATCGATTTCTTCCGGTCCACTGTGCGAATGATGCCGACTTCTTCGTAGGACTCGAAGATGAATTTGATATAGGCGATATGTTCGGGGGCGATCTCCAAATAGATTTCTTGCAAATCCATGGCGGTTCCGATTAGCGGTTGAGGAATCGATCCAGGGTGTCGGGGAGCCAGCTCTTTTCTTCTTTAGGCGGGCGATCGTCGCCGCTATCGCGATCTTTATCGCGCGGCTGCGAGCCGCGCAATACTTGGCTCAAGTTGCGGTTCTCGATGCGTACCCTGACGTTGGGTATGGTGCCGTCGATGCGAAACGGGATCGCCAAGCGGCCGCGCCGGTCGAGGATGTGGCGGATCCAGCGATAGTCCCGTTGGATTTCCTGGGTCAAGCGCAGCGACAGCACCAACAGGCCGTTCCATCGAGTGGTACGGTCGAAGGCGAACCAGCCGGCGCCGGTGACGGTATAGTCCGGCGTCGAGAGGATCAAGTTGGCGCTGCTGATGCGGCCTTTGTCGACGGTGAAATCGGACTTGAGCGTATCGAAGCGAGTGTCGTCATTTTTGGCGAGCTCGATCAGGGCGGCCGGCAGGCGCGCCTTGGCCTCCGCCGAGACGCTGGAGCCGCTGCCGCGCAGGAGCAGCTGCGACAATAAATTAAAGTCCTTGATGACACCGTGCTGGATCGTCGCATCGCCGGCGGCCTTGAGCGATTGCGCCAGCGTGTCGCTCTTGCCCAGCAGCACATCGTACTGCGTTTGGCCGCTGAGGTTGCCGTCGAGACGATCTTTGAGCAGCGGTAAGAAGCTCGCGAGCAACGGCCGCAAGTCGGCGGTTTTGATTTCCGATACGCCCTGCAAGCGCGCGCTTTTTGCTCCTGCGGCCGCCGTTTGGAAGCCATCGGAACGAAACCAGCCCCGGGCGGCGCGAAAAGTCAGGTCCTTAAAACGCAGCCCGGCCTCCGACCAGGAGAACGCTGAGCGAAAATCGCTCACGGCAAAGCCGTCGAAGTTTCCTTGCAGCGCTGCCGCATCGCCGGCGATGTTCAGCGCATTGTCTTGAGTTTGTACCCGACCCTTGACGCTCAACTGCTGCAAGCGCAGCGGCTGGGAGATCGCCAAAGCCGGCACGTCGGCTAAGTCGATCTCCGGGGAGGTTAGTTGGTAATCGAGCTTTGGCTCGGCAAGGTTCGGCATGATACCGGTGAGCGAGAGCTGCGCGCCGCCCAACCGGAAAGTTGCGCGCTCGATGCGCGCCTGCTGGCCCAGAAAAGTCACCTGGCCGTTCAATTGTTCGAGCTTGCCGCGGTTGTCTCGGCCATGAACTTCGCCATCCGCGATGGTCAGTTGGCCATCGATATGCCAATTCGTTGGCGCCCCTGGCGGTGTCCGTTCGATGGCGAGATGCCAGCTGGCGCGGCCGGATTTTGCCGTGACGGCGCCGTTACTGAGCGGTGTCCAGAGCGCGAGGGGAGCGTCTTCGGCGCGCAATTTTAAATACAACCGGGGCGCGTCGATGTCTTGCACCACGCCGGAAAATACCGTCTTGGCCGCGCCAAGGGTGAGCTCGGATTCGTGGATGGTGAGACGCTGGTTGCGCCGCGATAGCCGCGCTTTGATCGCTGCCGCCCTTTTGGCCGGTTTGCGCAGCCAGTCGCCGTAGCGGATTTCGCTATCTCCGGCGCGTATCAGCGCGCCGATGCGCAGATGATTCCAGGTGCCTTCGAAACGGCTGTAAAGGTTGACACTACCCTCGGTGACCAAGGCTTCGGGCAGGTGGTCGCGCAGCACCGGCAACAGGCGCGCCCGGCTGAGCGCCAAAGGCGCGATCTTTAATTGCCCGTCGAGCTTGGCGTCGCTCCAGGTGCGTTGCTCGGTAAACTCCATCTTGCCGGTGATGACGGCGTTATAGTCGGAGGAACCGAACAGCGGGATTTTCAATGTAATGTTGTCAAGCCGCGGCTGCAGCAGGCTGCCGCCGGCTTGGGCTTGGAGCGCCATCGGGCCGGTAACGTCAATCTCCCGCGGGACTCTTTCGCGCAGCTCGGCGAAGGCGCGCAGGACCATCGGCGCGTGCAGCGAATCGAATTGAATCTTCAGATCCATGCCGCGCTGATACCAACTCTGATCGGCTTTGGCGCGGTGCAGCAGACCCTCGATGTGCAGGTCTTGGCCGAGGCCCTCGGTCAGCGCTGCCGCCACGCGCACGCGAGTGGGCTCCTCCAGATCGAGGCCGCGCACCTGCAACTCGATGCGGCGCAATTGCAGCTCGGCGGGATCCTTGATCGTGCGGTCGAGATAAATGATTCGGCCGTCGTCGACGCGGAGTTCATCGACGGCGAAGCGCACGCTACTTTTATGGCGCTCGCCCGGCGCGCCGGGACGGCGTCTGGGCGACCCCAACTCTTTTCTCTGGCTGGCGAGCACACTGAGATTGAGCAGTCCGGTTTCGTCGCTGATGATTTGCATTTCCGGTCCAACAAAAGTGACGGAATCGATGACGATGCGGCCGGTTAAGAGTTGGCGCAGACTGAGGCCGAGGATGATTTCGCGCGCTTTCAAGAAGGGTGTGGCGGCAAAGCGGCTGTCGTCGGCCATGCGAAATTCGCGCACGACGAATCCCGGCAGCCACAAGAGCCGCACATCGAGGCCGTCGAAGCGCGCGCTATCGCCGAGCAGGTGGCGCAGTTCCACCTGCACCTGTTCACGGTGTCTATCGGCGAGTCGTTTGAAATGGCTGCCGAGGCCGATGGCCGTGGCAGTTAATAGGACGGCGACGGCGATGATGATTTTGCGCAGATTAGTCATGGCGCCGGCGTGGGCGGGCCAGCAGGGTGCGTCGGCTGATTAAAAACTTCGCCGCCAAGCAGGAGGCGTGGATTGACATCGCGGCGCTGGAAGATAACCGTAGGCGCGCCCGGCTGGCGGCAAGACGTGAGTAGCGCGCTGTTAAGCTCAATTCACTCGTTCGACGATGGTGGCGATGCCCTGGCCGACGCCGATGCACATGGTCGCCAGGCCGTAACGGCTGCCGCGTTTTTTCATTTCATGCACTAGGGTCGTCATCATGCGCGCGCCGCTGCAGCCGAGCGGATGGCCCAGGGCGATGGCGCCGCCGTTGACGTTGAGCCGGTTCAAATCGATGCCCAACTCGCGGCAGCAAGCCAAGACCTGGGAGGCAAAGGCCTCGTTCAACTCGACGAGATCGATCTGATCGATGGTCAGACCGGCGCGCTTCAAGGCTTTCTGCGTCGCCGGAATCGGCCCGATGCCCATGTAGTTCGGATGCACTCCGGCGGCGGCCGAGGCGACGATGCGCGCCAGCGGTTTGAGTTTCAACTGTTCGGCTTTTTGCGGTGTCGTGATCAGCAGCGCCGCGGCGCCGTCGGAAAGCGGCGAGGAATTCCCGGCCGTGACGCTGCCGCCCTTTTTGAAAGCCGGTTGCAAGCTCGGCGAGGATTTCCAATGTCGTGTCGGACCGCGGCCCTTCATCTTTGTCATGCACCAGCGGCGCGCCTTTGCGCTGGGGAATTTCGAAGGGGATGATTTCGTCTTTGAGCCGGCCGTCTTTTTGCGCCTGCAACGCTTTCTGATGGCTCGCCAGCGCGAGCTTGTCTTGATCTTCACGGTTGATGTTATGTTTCTCGGCGACATTCTCGGCGGTCTCGCCATTATTGATCAGCGAATAGAGTTCGCCCATGCGCTGGTTGGGAAAACGCCAGCCGAGGGAGCTGTCGTACATGTGAATATCGCCGCGCTGAAACGGATTGGCCGGTTTGCCCATGACCCAGGGGCCGCGGGTCATGCTTTCGACGCCGCCGGCGACGAACAGGTCGCCGTGATCGGTTTCCACCGCGCGGCCCGCCTGATTGATCGCTTCGAGGCCGGAGCCGCACAGGCGATTGACCGTTGCGCCGGGAACCGTGTAGGGCAGACCGGCGAGCAGGGAAGCGTTGCGCGCGACGTTGCGCGAATCTTCGCCGGCCTGATTGGTGCAGCCGAAGTAGACGTCTTCGATCTCGTCTTTATTGATGCCGGTCTTTTCGACCATCTTGCCGATGATGTAGGCGGCGAGATCGTCGGTGCGAATGTCTTTGAAAATGCCGCTATGGCGGCCCATGGGCGTGCGCACTGCTTCGACGATGACGGCTTCTCTCATGATTTCACCTGACCTTCGTTATGCGAATAAAATCCTCTGCCGCTGGTTTCGCCGAGATAACCGGCGGTGACGAGTTTCTTGAGCAGCGTCGCCGGCCGGTAACGGTCGTCGCCGGTTTCCCGTTGCAGTCCTTCGAGGACAGCGAGAACATCGTCGAGGCCGATCTGATCGGCCCAGCGCAGCGGCCCCTGGGGATAGTTCACGCCCAGACGCATGGCGATGTCGATCTCTTCGGCGCTGGCGACGCCTTCGTCCAAGCTACGCGCCGCTTCGTTGACGATCAAACTCAAAATCCGCGGAAAGGTCAGTCCGGCGGTATCCTTGACGCGCACGGCGTCTTTGCCGAGGTTTTTGAACAGCTGCTCGGTCTGCTCCACCGACTTATCTAACGTGCGCAAGCCGGCGCCGAGCTCGACCAATTTGCGATCCTTCAACGGATAGAATGTCGCGAAGCCGACGACCCGCTCGGGTTTTTTTATCCATGAAGCCATCAAGGTCGTGCGAAAAACGCAGGCAGGAGCTGACAATGATCCCCGGCGCCGGGAGCGAGGCGTCGAGGCGCTGCAAGACCGCGCGCTTTTTGTCTTCGCTGCCGTTCTCGGTATCGATGACGAATTGGCTGGTCGGCGCGATCGCGGTGGCGTCGTGCAACTGCGCGACGTCGAACCCTTTCTCCCGTCCCAAGGCGACTAATTCATCGGCCAATCGGCCTCTGCCGATGACCGCGAGACTACTTTTTGTCATAGCTGTAAAACCCTCGTCCGGTCTTGCGCCCGAGATTGCCGCCGGCGACCATGCGCTGCTGGATCGGGCTCGGGCGAAAGCGCGGATCTTCGAAGAACGAGCGATAGAGCGATTCGGTGGCGGCGAAGTTGATGTCGTTGCCGATCAAGTCCATCAGCTCGAACGGCCCCATGCGAAAGTTGCCGGCTTCTTTCATGATGCGGTCGATGGTTTCCACCGAAGCGTTGCCGTCGCCGAGCACGCGCAACCCTTCGTTGTAAAATGGCCGGGCGACCCGGTTGACGATGAAACCCGGCGTGTCCTTGGCGCGCGCCGGCGTTTTACCCATCGCTTTCATGAGCGCGGTGGCTTTCTCAATGCTCTCGTCACTGGTGCGGTCGCCCTGGATGACTTCGACCAAGGCCATGAGCGGCGGCGGATTGAAAAAATGCAGTCCGAGCACGCGCTCCTGGTGCTGTGTCGCGGCGGCGATGGCGGTGACGTTGAACGATGAAGTATTGGTCGCCAGCAAAGTCTCCGCGCCGCAGATGGCGTCCAACTGCTTGAAGATGTCGCGCTTGAGTTCGAGCTTTTCCGGTGCCGCCTCGATCACCAGCGCGCTCCCCTTGGTATCGTCGAGGCTGGTGCTGGTGTGAAAACGGTCGAGACTTTCTTCTTCTTGCTCTGCGCTGATCTTGCCGCGCTCGCGGCTGCCTTGGAGAAAACTTTTGATTTTCCCCATGCCCACGTCGATGAACTCTTGCTTGATATCGTAGAGGAGAGTTTGGAAGCCGGCTTGGGCGGCGACCTGGGCGATGCCCGCGCCCATGGTGCCGGCGCCTAGTACGGCGATTTTTTCAGTTGAGTTAGCCATGTGTTTCTTGTTTCGTGTTGCCAGTCTAGGGTTTCGGGTTCTAACTCAAAACACGGAACTCGAAACGATTCATTATTTGCCGGTAAACACCGGCGTGCGTTTTTCCAAGAACGCTTTCACGCCTTCGTCATAGTCGCTGCTGCGGCCGGCGATTTCCTGTAAATTTGCTTCGTATTCGAGGTCGGCTTCGACGTTCGGTAAATTGGCATGATTGACCGCGCGTTTGATCAGGCCGATGCCGCGCGGCGCTTTGGCTACCTGTTCGGCAATCGCTCGTGCCGACGCTGCGAATTCCGCGGCTGGAAAGACCCGCGCCACCAGGCCGATGCGCTGGGCTTCCTTGGCGTCAACGGTGTCGCCCAATAATAATAATTCCATCGCTTTGCTCAGTCCGACCAGCCGGGTCAGGATAAAACTGCCGCCGGAGTCGGGCGCCAGGCCGACGCGCACGAAGGATTGAATGAACTTGGCTTCCTCCGAGGCGACGCGCAGATCGCAGGCCAAGGCGAAGTTGCAGCCGGCGCCGGCGGCAACGCCGTTGACCGCGGCGATGACGATCTTCTCCATGCCGCGAATCTGCCGGATCATCGGATTGTACTTTTCCCGCAACGACGCGCCCAACGAACCTTTTTGCTCGGGCGTGCGACCTTTTAAATCCTGGCCGGCACAAAAGGCCCGGCCCGCGCCGGTGATCATGAAGCAGCGAACTTCCTTGTCCCGTTCGCCGTCGCGCAGCGCTTCGAGCACTTCTTTGTTCATCTGCGGCACGAAAGCGTTGAGCGCCTGGGGCCGGTTGAGCGTGATGGTCGCCACGCCGTTCTGCTTCTCGTAAATGATCGTTTCGTGGGCCACGGTGATTTACTTACCTATGAATTCCGCTTTGCGCTTTTCGAGAAACGCCTTCATGCCTTCGCTGCGGTCTGCCGAGGCGAACAATAGATAAAATGCCTTGCGCTCGAACTCCAAGCCTTCGTCGAGGCCGGTGTTGGCCGATTTCAGCACCGCTTCTTTGGCGGCTTTGACCGCCAGCTGGGGTTTCGCGGCGATCTTCTTGGCGATGTTCAGCGCTTCTTCGAGACAGAGTTCGGCGGGAACCACGCGGTTGACCAGGCCAATCCGCTCGGCGTCGGTGGCATTGAGCATATCGCCGGTGAGCACCAGCTCCATGGCGCGATGCTTGCCCAACAAGTGCGTCAGCCGTTGGGTGCCGCCGCTGCCGGGAATGATTCCCAGATTGACTTCCGGCTGGCCGAAGCGGGCGTTCTCAGCGGCGACGATGATGTCGCAGCTCATCGCCAACTCGCAGCCGCCGCCCAGGGCAAAGCCGATCACCGCGGCGATCACCGGCTTGGCGATCTTATTGATCTTATCGCGGTAGGCGAGGCGCTCTTGAACCATGGCGTCGAAGGGACCCTTGTCGGCCATTTCCTTGATGTCGGCGCCGGCGGCGAAGACTTTGTCACCGCCGGTGACGACGATGACGCGCACTTCGGCGTCCTGGTCGAGCTCCTGCATGGCCAGAGAAAGATCTTTGACCAGGCCGTAGGACAGCGCATTGAGAGCTTGCGGACGGTTCAAAGTAACCACGGCGATGGCGCCGTCTCTGGCGACGATAACGTTTTCGTAATTCATGTTGTTTGACTCTAAAGACATACACCATGGTAGGTGGCGATTCAAGAAAAGCTCCGCCGGGCGTGAGCCACTGAGAGAAACCCTTTTCACCACGAAATGTTTCATGTGCTTACTCACACCTACGGAAAATCATAAATGGCGAAACCCGTAGGATGTGGTGAGTCCTCGAACCGCATCGAACGAATGCGACTTACCAACGATGACGATTCCCTTTGGTCACCACATCCGACAAACCCATGCCCGGTATTTTCGCAGGAGTTCACGCACGACACGAAGGTTGCAAAAAACAAACATTCCGAACTTCGTGATCTTCGTAGTTCAAGGTTTGCGCAGCTTGCGCAAATTTTCCGATGCGCCAACTCCCAGAGGGCAGGTCTCAAAGCCGCCCTCACGAATCCCTTTTCTGTTTTTGCGCCCTTTGCGTTCTTTGCGGCCATGTTTCTCTTCGATTGCGGCTGTGCTGCGCTTCAGATCGCTGTCATTTGACAGCCCGGAATCGATTTGCAAGTATTCGTGCAGCCATGTCCAGCCGCGCCGAACCCGCAACCCGTCATTACGACGAAAAGCTGCAATTGATTCTCAAGAGCGCGGCGAAGATTTTCGCCGAGAAAGGCTTTCATCACACTTCGGTGCGCGATATTTCGCGCGCTACCAAGATGAGTTTGTCGGGCCTGTACTATTACTTCACGACCAAGGAAGAGCTGCTCTATCTGATACAAGAACGCTGCTTCGTGACCTTGCTCGAACATTGGGAACAGATCGACAGGCCGGGCTCGGACGTGCGCGGGCGGATACGCGCTTTCGCCGAAAATCATCTGGGCTTTTTTCTGCACAACATGCCGGAGATGAAAGTCATGGCCCATGAGGACGAATCGCTGACCGGCGAGTTCGACGTCAAGATCCTCGTGCTCAAGCGCCGCTATGTCAAAGTGATCATGGATTTGCTCGGCGAGCTGCAAAAGCAGAATGGCGGCAGGGGGATGGACCTGCGGCTGGCGACGTTCTCGCTGTTTGGCATGATGAACTGGATATACACCTGGTACCAGCCTAAGCGCGATCTGCCGTTTCCGCAACTGATCGAGCAGATGTTGCGGATCTATTTTTTTGGCCTGCTCAGAGCCGGTAGCGATGAAGAGGCCTGGTTCATCGCGGCGGCGCCGGCCAATGCCAAGGATGGGTTTTCGCTGTGGCAGACCATACCTTGAGATCGCAAGAGAAAAGTAAAAAGGCAAAAGTAAAAACTAAGCAGACCGCAGAACCGGTTAAGTCCGTTTGGAGTTGTTATGAATCTGTTGCGCATCGGCGATCAGGCGCCGGATTTCAAAGTCAAAGGGATCCTGCGCGACCAGGTCAGCGAGTATTCTCTCACTGCCAGCAAAGGCAAATGGCTCGTGCTGTTTTTCTATCCGGCCGACTTTACGTTTATCTGTCCGACCGAAGTCACCGGTTTCAGCAAAGCCGTGAAAGACTTCGCCGCGGAAAATGCCTTGGTATGGGGCGTGAGTGTCGATTCCATCGACAGCCATAAGTCGTGGTCCGCAGAGTTGGGCGGTTTGGACTCGCCTCTGCTAAGCGATGAAACGAAGACGTTGAGCAGCGCTTACGGCGTGCTCGATGAAAAAGCCGGCGTGGCCTTGCGCGCAACGTTTATCATCAACCCGGCCGGTGTCATCAGCTATCAAGTGGTCAGCCATGTCAATGTCGGGCGCAGCGTGGAAGAAACGTTGCGCGTATTGCGGGCGCTCCGCACCGAGCGGCTTTGCCCCTCCGAGTGGAAACCCGGCGACGCGACCGGGGATTTGGCGCTGAAATACTGAATTCATGCAATGCAAAATTGAAGAGTGCAAAGTGCAAAAGGTAAAACTTGAAGAAGCGCGACCTCGCCTCTCATGTCTGACAGTTTGCATTTTTCATTTTGCGCTGTCGTCTAACTTGATTTATTCCAATGTCTCTCGACGCCATTCAGCAAAAAAAGCAGGTCATCGAAAGCCGCGCGCGCATTCGCGAGTTTGTCTTCGGCATCCAGGACGGCCTGATCAGCACCGTCGGTCTGCTCGCCGGCATCCAAAGCGCGACCGAAAGCGATCTCGTGGTCATCGTCACCGGCTTCACCGCGATGTTTTCCGGTGCGATCTCCATGGCCACCGGTTCCTATCTTTCCTCCGGCGCGCAAAAAGACATATTCGACAAGGAGCTGGTCGACGCGGAAAAGCTCGCCGAGCGCGAACCCTACATCGCGGCGGAGGGATTGCTAAAAGCCTTGGGCGAGGAAGGGCTGAGCAAGGAACAGAGCTACCGCATGGTGAAAGTGCTGCTCGCCGAACGCAACGTTTTCATGCGCACCTTTCAAGAAAAAGTTTTCGGTCTGGGCAGCGCGGAAATCAATCAGCCGTTTAAGGCGGCACTCGTGATGGGACTCTCGTTCATCGTCGGCGCGATCATCCCGATCGTGCCGTTTATCGCGATGGGCGGGAGCGCGGCGCTCTACCTGTCGGTTTTCTTGAGCGCAGTGACTCTGTTTGGCGTCGGAGCGTTCAAGGGCCATCTCGCCGGCCAGTCCATGCTGGTTTCTGGGAGTAAATTCTTTGGGGTCGCGGTGAGCGCCGGGGGCTTGGGTTATCTGATCGGTCTCGCCGTGCAGTGGTTCTTCCCGGGGATTTCGATTCCGGCGTTGACTCGCCCTCACCCTTCCCTCTCCCATCGGAATGGGCGAGGGTTAAGACTTACCCTTGCGATCAAGACTGCGCAGCAGTGTCAGATTCTCGCGGTCTTCTTTTAGATCCGGTCCCTTCGGCGTTTCCAAGCACATGGGCAGGCCCCAGAAGCGTTGGTCGTTCATTAAAAGCCGAAAGGCTTCGACGCCGATGAAGCCTTGGCCGATATGTTCGTGGCGGTCGACTCGGGAGTGGAATTCTTTTTTCGAGTCGTTCAAATGAAACGCCGCTAGCAGCTTGATGCCGATGGTTTTATCGAACTCGGCAAACGTCCGCTCGTAACCTTCTTTCGTGCGAATGTCGTAACCGGCGGCGAAGGCATGTTCCGTATCGAAACAAACGCGCAGCCGTTCGTTCTCTTTCGTTGCATCCATCATGTCGCCGATCTGCTCGAAGCGATAGCCCAGGTTGGAACCCTGGCCGGCGGTGATTTCCAGAGTGATCTTGACCTCGAAGCCAGGGCAGGCCTGGTGAACTTCGTCCAACGACTTGGCAATTGTCTTGATCCCTTCGACTTCACCGGCGCCGACATGGGCGCCGGGGTGGGCGATCAAGTGCGACACGCCGAGAACTTCGCAGCGTTCCATTTCGTCGATGAACGCGGCGACGGAACGCATGCGCAAGGCCGGGTCGGGGGAGCCGAGATTGAGCAAATAGGAATCGTGGGCGACCACCGACGCGATGCCGGTTTCTTTGCGGTTGGCATGGAACTGGGCGATTTCGTCCTTGCTCAACGGTTTTGACGCCCACTGGCGCGACGACTTGGTGAAAATCTGAATCGCCTCGCAGGCAACTTTTTGGCCTTCGAGAAAGGCGTTGCCGACGCCGCCGGCGATGGACATGTGGGCGCCGAGTAGCGGGCCGCGTGGTTTTTCTTTAGTCTTTGTTACCATTGGAACTCCTGGAACGAATGGAACCTTTGGAACGAATCTGCGACGCGGCCCCGTTCCAGCCGTTCCAATTGTTCCAACGGTTCCAGGCGGTCTCGATCATCGGATGAAATGTCGTTTTTCTACTAGAGGCAAAGAGATACTGCCGCTGCTCAACAGTTTGTCGTGGAATTCGCATAGGTTGAATTTGCCGCCCAAGCGTTTTTGTTCTTGATCGCGCAGGCGGTTGATGATCGACCAGCCCAATGCGTAGCCCATCGGCACGGACGGCGACTGGCTGTACCAGTTCAAATCGCCGCAGGCTTGTTCGCGCGGGAAGTGCAGTTCGCGCACCATTAAGTCCGCCGCTTCGTCGTAGCTGAGCTTGCCGGTCTGGGTTTTGACGTCGATGATGATTCGCAAAGCACGCCAGAGGCGGTCTTTGAGCATGACGAAGCGGTGCTCCGGCGATTTCAGAAAACCTTGCTCTTGCATCAGCTGCTCGCAGTAGAGCGCCCAGCCTTCGTAAAACACCGACGACTCGTTCATCAGCCGCGGCAAAGTCGCGGCGGCGGGCGTGCAGTTGGCGATGGAAAATTGCAGGTGATGTCCCGGATAGCTTTCGTGCACCGAGGTGTTTTCGAGGCCGACGTAGTTGTGCTCGCGCAGCAGATCGTCGCTCGCCACTGGCGTGACATAATAATAGCCCACCTGATTGGGATCTTTGGGCGACGGCGAAAGATAAGCGGCGAAGGGAATCTCGTGGCGGCGAAACACCGGCGTGTGGACGACGTGGAGCTCTTCCTTGGCGGGAAAGCTGACCAGCTTCTTAGCGCGGACGAATTCCCGCGCCGCGCTCATGGCCTGGTCGTAGACCGACAATATTTGTTCGCTCGACGGATGGTTCTCCTGGATCGCTCTTGCTACCGCTTCGACGCCTTTGCCCGGCGCCAGCTCATCGGCCAAGGCTTCGAGCTCGAGCTTGGTCTTGGCGAAGAGACTCTCGCCTGAAGCGAGCAGGCTGTGCGCGTCGTGGTCGAGGAAGTGTTTCTTCTTCAAGAGTAAATTGAAGTGCTCTTCGCCGACGGCGTAGCTGGCGTTGCTGCGCGGCAGCAGATGGCGTTGGAGAAAGTTGGCGAAATCATTGATCGCGCTCTTGGCCTTTTCGATGGCGGCAGTGAGCGTGTTCGCGTCGATGGCCGCGGCTTGCACTTTCGGATGCTCAGCCAGGCTGTCGAGAAAGCTGATGCCGCCTTTGGCGCCTTCGATGGCGTTCTCGGTCCAGAGCTTGGGCGGATTGGCGTCTTTGCGGTTTAGGTTGGTAATGCCCTGCTGGATCAGCGCCGGCGTGCGATCGAGGCGGCTCAGCAAGTTGCCGGCGAGGTCGTTGGTCGCCCGCACGGTGAGAATATAAATCGCCTCGGTGGGCGAGTAGGTGTCCGGTTGTTTGAGACGATAGTCTTCCTTGGCTTGCTCATAACTCTGGATCGAGAGCCGTCCTTCGAGCAGGGCGTAGTCGATGGCCTCATCGGCGCTCAACTCGGCCGGGGAGATTTCGCGCAGCTTGCGCAGCGACTCTTTGACAAAAATTTTCTCGGCTTTGTAGCTTTTGTCCGAGTAATCGTTGAGCAGGTGATCGTAACCTTCGATGCCGTAATAGATGGCGTCGGTGGGATGGAGGTCGAAGTATTGTTTGAAATAGCGGGTCGAGAATTCGGCGAACTTGGACATGCAGCTGGAATAGCATCTAAATCGCTGGCGCGCAATTTTCCGCCGGCGTGGGTGGCTCAGGCGCGTGGACTAGCGTCTCACTTGAGCGGGACGGTCCAAAACGACATTGGTGATCGCCGGGGATTTTTCCAAGACGATCAAGGCGTCGACGCCGACGCGCAGCGCGATGCCGGGAATCTTGCCGTAGAGCCGCATGACCTTATAACGCGTGCCAGCCAACTCGGCGAGCAGGTAACTCTGCGTGCTATGGATGGCGTGTCGTTGCAACGCCCATAGTTCTTCGCTCAGTCCTTGTTCATGCTGCCAGGGTGTGCGCAAGCCCGCCAGCACGAGCACCGTGCCGTCGATCGCCGCGCGGGTGAAAAGAGTGGACGGCACTTTTTCGCTGCTCGCCAGGTCGGCCGCGTTGGCGCGCGGCGAGGCATTGCGATACTGCGGCGGTAGCGCGGCGCCGGCGGGGCGGTCGAGCAAAACGCTGGTGACGATCGGCAGTCGCGCCAGTTCCGCCAAGGCCTCCGCGCCGACTTCCAAAGCGATGCCGGGAATCTCCTGATACTGGCGCAGGACTTTGAATTTCTTGCCGGCGAGCTTGTCCAGGAGGTCGTTTTGTATCGAGGCGATGGCGGTGCGCTGCGCGCGCAGGTCCTCTTGGCTCAAGCGGGATTCCAGCTGCCACGGCACAGCCAAGCTCACCAGCACCAAGGCGCCGCCGTGAGCGGCGGTGTAATCGATCACGTCGCGGGGTATTTTACCGGAGGTCTCTGCCGGGGCGGATGCCGGCATGAGAAATAGCAGGGCCGCGCAACAAGTCATCTTCAGCAAACCTTGGTTCCGAAGATTTTTGATCATAAAAGATCTCCGTCGGCGTTGGCGTATGCTTAGCAACCGGTGTGCAGCAGGCAGTTTCAATTCACGTTAGGATTCTACACAGGTTGCGTAGCCTCTGTCGAGGGGGCTCGGGGTGGCTTCGCTATTTTATTCGTCCGGCAGCCGGAAACGTTCCGCCCGACTCAGGCGGGTAAATTAAATTGACCCTCTCCCCGGCTGGGGTATAGTCTGCACATTCCTATCGTCGCGGAGGTTGGGCGTGCAAAATCTAATCGGCCTGGGTTTGCTGCATGGCAGTTGGTTGGCGTTCGGTATTTTCTTGCTCGCCGCGAATGCGCTGGGCGCGGAGGGGCCGCGGTCGCCGCAATGGGAGGCCACCGTCGAGGCGGCTAAGAAAGAAGGCAAGGTCAACATCTATCTCTATCGCTACGGCAAGGTGCTCGATGTTTTCCGCGCCGACTACCCGGAGATCCGGCCCTATTTGCTCACCGGCACCGGCGCGCAGATCACGACAAAAATTTTGGCCGAGCGCAGGGCGGGGCGCTTTCTTGCGGACGTCGTCGGTTTGGGCTCGTCGAATTACCGCATCCTGCATCAGCAGGCCAAGATTCTCGAGCCGATTCAGCCGGCGTTGATGCTCCCAGAGGTGCTCGACACGTCGCGCTGGTATGGCGGCAAGCATCGCTATCTCGACGCCGAGAATAAATATGTTTTTGCCTACCTCGCCAACGCCAGCTCGGGGCAGCTCTATTACAACAGCGCGCTGGTCAACGCCAAAGAGTTCACCTCCTACTACGATCTGTTCAAGCCCAAGTGGAAAGGCAAGATCGTCGCCCTCGATCCGCGTCCGCGCACGGAGATCGGCACGACCATGCAGT
Source organism: uncultured delta proteobacterium (assembly GCA_963760795.1). Classification (GTDB taxonomy): domain Bacteria; phylum Desulfobacterota; class Binatia; order UBA9968; family UBA9968; genus DP-20. The sequence continues at coordinate 81,755 of CAVXEP010000009.1, read as the reverse complement.
TCTTTTATTACCATCCCGAACTCGGGCCAGGGTTCATTCGCCAGCTTTTCGGCGCCAAGGATGTCACCTTTAGCCGCGACAGCCGGCAGATGATCGACTGGCTCGGGCAGGGAAGATTCTCGATCTGCTTCGGTTGCTCCGGCGCGCTCAAGGCGAAGCATCAAGGACTGCCGATAGAAATATTCGACACCAGTCTGTGGAAAGAGGGGGCGAGCTTCTCGGTTGGGGGCGGAACGATGTCGACGCCGAGCCAGGGCTCCCATCCCAACGCCGCCAAGGTTTTCATCAACTGGTATCTGTCGCGGCGCGGCCAGATCGCGTTGCAAAAGCTCGGCGACCCGGATGAGCCGCCCAACTCGGCGCGCATCGATATTCCCAAAGACGATATCCAAACCCATAACCGGCTCATCGACGGCCGCAAATATTTCGACGGCACCCGGCCGGAGTTTGAAGATATAGACAGCGCGTTCAAGATCGCGACGCAGGCGATGGAGGGGAGATGAGAGAATTGAGAATGGACAATGGAGAATTGAGAATGAGCGGGAAGGGGATTTGGGCTGCGCTATTGACGGTTTCCGTCATACCGGCGAAGGCCGGTATCCAGGTGACGGACAGTGTCCGTCATACCGTTGAACAACGGTATCCAGGTGGATGATGGCGTATGGACCCCGGTCTTCACCGCGTGCGACGGTTTGAGCGGCGATTCCGAGTGCGCAAATTCACCACCCCGCAGCTTGGAGCGAGATTGGTTAGCTTCTTCCTGCTAGCTTTCTGCCCTTGGTCGAGGACGCCGAAGCTGCGCGGCGATGACGGCATGAGGAAGCGATAGCCGTCCTTTACCAAGCGCTCGATGTTTTTGCCGTCCGGGTGCGGGTGGCCGCACGGGACGTTGTGTTCTTTGCAGATCTTCAAAATATTATTGATCGCGTCGGCGACCACGGGATGGTCGTAGTCGCGCGGGTGGCCGAGCTCCTGGCTCAAGTCGCCTTCGCCGATCAGCACCACGCCGATGCCGGGGACTTCTTTTAAAATCTTCGGCAGGTTTTCGATGGCGCGCATCTCTTCGCATTGGATGACGACCAGGACTTCGCCGTCGGGCGCCAGCGGCCAGACATCGGCGCGTTTGTAATATTCCTGCTGCGGCAATCCCCAGTAGCGCGCGGCGCGGGCCGGCGCGTCGCCGCGAATGCCCGGCGGATGATATCTCGGCGCGCTCTTGAGACGCGGATAGCGGCAGGCGCCGACGGCGTTGGCGGCTTCTTCGACGGAGCTGACATGGGGAAAGATGATGCCCATGACGCCGATGTCGAGGACTTGCTTGGCGATCCAGCTGTTCATTTCAATGCCGTTGGGCGGCACGCGCACCATCGGCGTGACCGCTGGGGCGAGCGTGCCGCCGGCGACGATCTGGCCGCGGTCGAGCATGAATTGCAGGGCGTTGCGCAGTCCGGGGAAATCCAGCGGCGCATGTTCCATTTCAAACGCGACGCCGTCGAGCTTGGTGCCGGCCATGGCGACGGCACTCTCGATATCTACCGGTGTGAAAGCGACGAAGGCGGTTTGGCCTTGTTCGAGGGCTTTGATTACGCCGTTTAGGCGGGGTATCTCTGACATAATGTTAACTCCTTGAAGGCGTTCAAATCGTTCAAAAGGTTCAAGCCGTTCAAAACGTAAAACACCGGAATGGCCTGGCAGAGAAGTTTTGATCTCTCCGTGAAAGATTGGTATAGCAAAGCGGTTTGAAGCTGACAATCCGTGCGATTGAAGTCTTGTATCTTGAAGTTCACTAGGAAGGATCCGATCCGACGGCGCTGTCCCTCTCTGCAACGTTTTGAACGGAGCGCAGCGGTTGAACGACTTGAACGTTTTGAACCATTCGGAGGTTTGCTATGATCATCGACTCACATACCCACTTCACCACCGCGCCGCCGCAGCTGCAGGCGTACCGCGGCCAGCAGATCAGCAACCTCGCCAAGCCGATTCGCGCCAAGCTGCAAATCAGCGACGAAGAACTGGCGCGCTCCATGGCGGGGCAGTTCAAACGGATGGAGGAGTGCGGCATCGACCGGCTGTTGTTTTCGCCGCAGGCCGGCGCCATGGGACATCACTTCGGCTCGCCGCTGGTGAGCCGCTACTGGACCGAGGCGTGCAACGATTTGATCGCGCGGGTCGCCAAGACCTGGCCCGACAAAGTCTCGCCGGTGTGCCAACTGCCGCAGTCGCCGGGCGTGAGCCCCAAAGAATGGGCCGACGAGCTGGACCGCTGCGTCAAGGACTTGGGTTTCATCAGCTGCAACGTCAATCCCGATGTCGCCGGCGGCAAAGAGCCGCTGACGCCGTCCATGGGCAGCGAATGGTGGTATCCGCTGTGGGAGAAGATGGTGGCGCTCGACGTGCCGTGCACCGTGCACGCGAGCGCGTCGCTGAATCCGGCGATGCATCTGACCAATTCCTATTACATCGCCCATCACCATTCCGCCGCGGTGGAGATTCTCAAGTCGCGGGTGTTCAAGGATTTCCCCAAGCTGAAAATCATCATCCCTCATGGCGGCGGAGCGATCCCCTATCAGTGGAACCGCCAGCGCGGCCTGCACGTCCGGGAAGGATTGGAACCCTTCGAAGAGGCGGCGCGCCGAGTTTATTGGGACATGGCGATCTACGACAAAGAGTCGATGGAGCTGTTGATCAAGCGGGTCGGCGCCGACCGTGTCCTGTTCGCCACCGAAATGTTCGGCGCGGTCAACGCCATCGATCCCGAGACCGGTCAGAAACTTCGAGGATCTTGTGCCGATCTTCAAGACTGTCGAGGGGTTGAGCGAGCAGGATCGTTACAATATCACCGAGGGCAATGCGCGCAGAGTATTTTCGCGGCTGTTTGCCGAGAAAAAGTGAGCGCTTCGCAGCCATCGAAGCGATGGGCGCATGAGTACTAAGCGGGTGTCTTGGAATTGGCGGTGCGGCGTTGGTGTCATCCTGAGGCCCTTCGACGTTGCTCGGGATAAACTCGGCCGAAGGATCTCGTTTTCGCATGCCACAGAAAATGCGAGATTCTTCGCCTTTGGCTGGGAATGACAGCGCGCGCGTTTTCGCCGTTGCAATATCCGGTAGTCGGTTATGACCACGCGAGCAAAGTCACTTCTCGCACTACTGTTATCGATGCTCCTACCCGGACTGGGGCAAATCTATAATCAAGAACAGAAAAAAGGCTGGGTGATTCTTGCCTGCTGCTTGGTTCTGGGCAGCGCTACCTACTGGCTCACCGGTTTCAACGCTGTTACCGCCGCATTGGCTTTGTTGCTCCTCTGGTTGAGCGCCATCATCGACGCTTACAAAGTCGCCAAGTCTGCCGGCCAAGCAGCGGAGTTCTATTATGCTAAGAGCTATGTGGTCGCCATGCTGCTTTTGGTTGGGCCGCTCGCGTTGCCGCTGCTCTGGCGGAGTGCGAATTTTTCAAGCACAGCGCGTTGGGTATGGACGGTGATCGTGGTTGGCGCCGCGCTGCTGTTCGTCGTGACGCCGTATCTGTTGCAGTCGTTACTCGTGTAACCGCTGCACGCGTGCGCTAGTTAAATGGCTCAGTACGGCCAGCCATCTTTGGATAGATCGACGGGATTGCCGTCGGGATCGAGGACGTGATATTCGGCTTCGCGGTTGGGCGGGCGTCAGGCTGGACAGACAGGAAGAAGCGGCTAGCTCGCTCGCCCCCGTTTGCTCGGCCGGTTCAGGCGTCTGCGAGCGTCACGCTTACAAGTTCTTGTGAAAGAAATTTCTCACCCGGTTCTGGTAATCGCCAGCTAGCTGACCATGGGCAAATTCCTCGTGAAACCAAAATTCGGCGCGGGGATTGTTTCTCAGCGCATCTTGCAACGACCGCGCGTGGGAAAACGGAATCACGGCATCCGCCGACGAATGGATCACGAGAATCGGCACCGTGGTATGGCGCACTCGTTCGGCTGGTGAGACATTTCTTAGGTCGATGCCAAGAAAAAGCTTGGCCCATAAACCGACAAGATAGGCGATGGGATAGTTGACCACGGGAATTCTGAACAGCTCCAAAGCCATATGCGCGAGGCTGCTGTAACTCGATTCGGCAATGACCGCTTTGATCTCGGGAGCTTTCTCGATGGCCATCAAAGCCACAGCGCCGCCCATGGAAAATCCCCACACGCCCACTTCTTTGACGCCTCTGGTTTTGAGAAATTGCACGGCCGCCAGGAGATCCTCGACTTCTTTGGCGCCGGCTGTGGAATAGCTCCCCTCGCTTTGACCGAGATAGCGGAAATCGAACAACAGCAGGTTGAAATCGCCATGCAGAAACGCCAACGGAGGCAAGATGTTTCCCTTATCCGCAGGATAGCCATGGAGCAGGATCAAGGTCTTGTCGGTGGTTTTAGCGGATGGGATATGCCAGCCGCGCAGCATGAGACCGTCCGCGGTTCTGAACGACACGTCCTCATGAGTCATTTTTAAGTCGCGCGGAGTGAGCGAGGATATAATCTTCGGTGGGCGAATCGAAGTGTAAAAACCCCAAAGGCTGATGACCAACAGAAATCCTGAGACGATAAGAACAACGCGGAGCAGGGTTGCGCTCACAAAAAACTCATTGCGTCAGTGCGGCCAGCCATGTTGCGATAGATCGATGGGGTTGCCGTCGGGGTCGAGGACGCGGTATTCGGCTTCGCGGTTGGGCGGGCGCTTTCTGACATCCGTCGCCGCGCTCAGTCCCTTACAAGCCTCGCGCACTGCGGTGACATCTTCGACCTCGAAGCCGAAATGGTTGATGCCGGTCTGAAGCTGCGGCCCTTCGATCTCCCGTTCCGGTCCGATGGGGATGATCGCCAAGTTGATATGGCCGTCGGTGAGATAGGTCGCCGTGCCGACGCCGTGAACGATCTTCAGGCCAAAGCCCTCGGTGTAAAACTTCACCAGCTTGTCCACGTCTTCGGTGAGTATCGCGATATGACGGATGCGTGCCATGGGTATTTCTCCTTTTGGGTAAGAGTTTGGTAACAGCTTATTGAAAGAACATTTCGGAGTCCTTCGACAGGCTCAGGACGAATCTAGTCCTGTTAGCTCCGGGTTTGGTAACAGCTTATTGAAAGAACATTTCGGAGTCCTTCGACAGGCTCAGGACGAACGGATTTTGGTTGCAAATTTTTGAAATTGATCCGTTCATGCTGAGCTTGTCGAAGCATTCCCACTTCAATCCACCAGACTGCTAAGGATTCGATTCTAGAACCTCAGCCCTTCGGCAAATTTCTCCTGCTTCAATCTCTCGATGATCGAGCCGTCGGCGAACTCTTTGGGGTCGCGCTTTGGCGCGTCGGGGTATTCTTTGCCGAAGTTTTCCAGGATGACTTTGAGTCCCTCCAACGTCGGCGCCATGTAGTCGGGCATCAGCGAGGAAACGAAGTCGAATTCTGTCGCGATCAGTTTGGGATCGGTGATCTTCATGTACTTGGCGATGGTGCGCTCGCTGTCGGCGCGGTTGCGCTTCAACGTCACGATCGCCTCGGTGGCGCATTTCATGTAGCGGTAGGCGAGCTCGCGATTTTTCAGCAACCAGCCTTCTTCGACCACCACCGAAGTCCACGGGAAAGGGATCGCCATCTGCTGGGCGGTCGACAAGACGCGGAAGCCCAGTGCGCGGGCATTGTCGGTGGCGGCGGCGCCGAGGAAAGTGTACTGGATCGTGCCGGTTTTCAGGGCCGCGACGCGGCTGGAGTCGCCGCCCATTTGCAACATCTTTAAATCGCGGTCGACGTTCAAGCCATTTTTACGAAACAGATAGCGGAAGCCCTGATCGGTGGAGGAGCCGAAGCGCGAGATGCCGGCGAGCTTGCCGGCCATGTCGGGGATGGACTTGATGTCGGGATGGACGACTAGATTCGACGCCAACCAGGGCAACGGATTGCCCAGGATCGTCAGCTTGATGCCGCGCAGCCGCGCTTCGATGGACACCGGCCCGCCGCCGGCGATCTGCACGCTGCCGCCGAGCAGCGCGGCGATGTTCATGGTGCCGCTGTTGATGTAGAGCAGCTCGCCTTCGAGGCCATGCTTGGCGAAGATGCCGCGGTCCTGGGCGACCCAGAGAAAGGCTTGGGTGGCGTTGACCGCCGAGTAGGAAATGCGCAGCTTGTCGGCGGCGTAGGATGTTGGAGCAAAGAGGGCGAATACTGCCAGCAGTGCGAGGTGAAGTCTACGATTTGTCATGACCGATTGGATACAGCGCTTCCGGCGTACAGGTCAAGGGATTGCAGCTCGCTACTGGACGAGATCCCTCACGTCGTTCGGGATGACAAAACCGCAAACTTGTCATTTCGAGCGCAGCGAGAAATCTATTCCGCGCGGCGCCTGCCGGTTCCAGGGATTGTATTGGGGCCTGATGCTGATTTATAAACCAGTAGGAGGAAAAGTTTCATGGCAACCCGTTGGTTATTCAAGACCGAACCGAGTGTTTATTCGTACCAGCAGCTGGTCAAAGACAAATCGACCATGTGGGACGGCGTGGCGAATAATCTCGCGCTGATGCATTTGAAGGATATCAAAAAGGGCGATCAGATTTTTATCTATCATACCGGCGACGAGAAACAGGCGGTGGGCATCGCGCGGGCGTTGGGCGGCGCCTATTCCGATCCGGGCAAGGACAATCCGCGCATGCTGGTGGTCGACATCGAGCCGGTGAAAGCCCTGGCCAAGCCGGTGACCCTGGCGGAAGTCAAAGCGGACAAGAAGCTGGCCAAATTCGATCTGGTGCGCAATTCGCGGCTGTCGATCATGAAGGTGACCGACGAACAGTGGGACGCGATGATGGAAATGTCGAAGAAAAAGTAAAAAGGCAAAAGATAAGAGTAAAAAAGGATACATAGATGGCAGACGAACATAAGCACGAGCATAAGGGTGAGCATTCGCATGGGCAGGAACATGGCCATGAGCATCATGACGACAAACATGATCACGGTCATTCCCATGAAGCGCATGGTCACGATCATGGGCAGGAAGCGCATGGGCATGAGCACGCGCACGGTTCGGATCATGGGCATGAACAAGAACATGGGCACGCCGACGATCACGGACACGATCACGACCACGGCCATTCCCATGGCCACGACCACAAATCGCGCTTCAAAGATCCCGCTCATGCCGCCGAGTTCGACCAGCGCGGCCTGTCGGACATGCGCAGCCAGTTGACGACCAAGTTGATCGAGGCGCTGACGCTCAAGGGCGGCGAAGCGATTTTGGATCTTGGCCACCGGCACCGGGCGCGTCGCCCGGCCGTTGTCGAAGCAGATGCAATCCGGCCGCATCGTCGGCGTCGACGAGGCGCTGGCGATGCTCGATGTCGGCCATCATCATCAAGATCCGATCGCGCGCTATGAATTGAGCGCCGGCGAGGCGGACAAGTTGCCGTTCAAGTCCGGGACCTTCGACCGCGCCTTCGTGTCCTTCAGCCTGCATCATTTCGGCAATCCCGCCGGCGTCGTCGGCGAAGTCCTGCGCGTGCTCAAGAACGGCGGCCGCTTCGTCGTCCTCGACCCGGTCATCGAAGAATCCAAAGACGCCATCGACGTGGCGCTGGAGGCCAAGATCAACCAAGTGTTTCGCCGCACCCATGGCGAGGGTTTTCGCTTCCACACGGTCAGCAGCATCGAGCGTTTGCTGACCAAGGCCGGCTACCGCGTGCCGCGCAAGAGCGTGATTTCGTATCCGTTCAACCAAGAAGGCATGGACGGCATCCCCACCGGCCGCCACTGGCTCGAAGCCGCGCTGGAGTTGGAAAAGGAAGCGCCGGAGTTGGCCGAGCGCATGAAGAAAAACTATTTCACCTGGCACGCCCACGGCGACCACGCCCATGTGAAAGGCAGTTTTTCCTACGCGCTGATCACCGGCGTGAAGCCGGCGTAGTAGTTGTTATCGGGTTACGGGTTTTGGGGCTGCCCAACTGATCGCTAAGTTACGCGCACAGCGTGGATTCTTAAAATTTCCGCGACTTACTGAAGCATACGGAGGTGCACTACTGATGAATCGATCCGGGATTGTGTGCTTGCTCGCTCTTCTCGCAATTCCATCCAACGCATCGGCTCAAAACTGTGAGGCACATCCAGTAGCTGTGCAAATCCTCGGTTCTGGTGGACCCGCGGATCAATCGAGATCGCGCGTCGACCAGTTACCTCCTTTGGATCGGCGCTCAGGCGAGGATGCTTGTCGACATGGGCGGCGGAGCCTTCCTTCGCTTTGGCCAGGCCCAAGCAAAGCTTAGCGACCTGTCGTTGGTCGCCATAAGCCATCTTCATCCCGACCACGTCTCTGATCTGCCCGCACTCCTGTGGTTGAGCCATCAGGCTCGCAAGGACCCGTTGCCCATAGTCGGTCCTTCCGGCAACGACGTGGCGCCGGCCTTCCCGGTATTCCTCAGTCGCCTATTCGATGAGAAGAATGGCGCCTTTCAAGTGCTCGGTCCCACCTGGGAGGCACGCAGAGTAAAACGGGGGGAGGTGTTCGTCTCGATGTCGGCGTCGTCGATGTGACGAAAGCAGAACCGTCGATAGTGTTCGACCGGGAGGGAGTGACCGTGACCGCGGTGGGAATACCGCACGGCAATCTCCCGACTCTGGCGTACCGCGTGCAAACTCGGGATGTGTCGATAGTATTCAGCTCCGATCAGACCGGTACCAACCCCAATTCGTCGAGTTCGCAAAGGGAGCGAATGTCCTGGTCATGCATCTGCAACTGCCGCAAGTGCAAGTAATCCCTGTCACGCTTCACCTGCGGTCGTCGGTCAGGTCGCCCAAGACGCGGGCGTTGGGCGACTGATTGTCAGTCACATCGGTGAGTTCGATCTTGATGCTGCCATCGCTGAACTGAAGAAGTTCTACACGGGTCCCCTGACCGTTGGCGCCGATCTGCAATGCACGCAAGTGCAGTGAACGAGGGTGCTCCACGACGAGCTTCGGCGTGGAACGCGAGGACTGGCTGTAAACGCCGCCCCGTCAAGGTCACGGGGAGTGTATTAATTTCTAACACGCAAGGATGTTGGTGAGTTAGGACTCACCGGAGTATTTATCCCGGAAGGAACTAATCGATGGCAACCAACAAAGCAGATTTTCGAACTTTCTATCGCGACGCCCATGCCGTCGAGTGTCTGAGCGAGCGCGAGAAGATGCTCATGGGGCTCGCCGTGGCGATGATGCGGCTGTGCGATCCGTGAGTGGATCGGCGCCTTGCGGACGCAAGGAAAGCGGGGATGACCGAAGAAGAACTAGACGCAGCGGTGGATGTGATCTCGGCGGTGGACGCGGGAGTTTTGCAGTCGCTCAATCAGCGGGTGAAGGCGCGGAGTAAGTCGCTGCCAGAATAGCGACTGTTTTTTGCATACGCATTCGAAGATAAATTGGCTTTCATGAGACCATACATACATTATTCTGGTGCTCTGATTAGCAAGTAAATGCGTGTCATCGAGGGCCGTGAAAACCCAATAAATTTGATGTAGACACCGGCCTGGGTAAGTCGTGGTTGACGGAAATCACATTCGCCTTCTGGATTCATCAATGGATGTTCAGGATTTCTTGACTTAAATAATCAGTAATGCCGCTGGATCATTACGTCTCCCAAGTGCATCTTAGAAAGTTCTATTCACCCGTTCTCGGTGATCGCATGTATGCCATGCGGAAGAGTGACTTAAAGTCTTTTACGCCAAGTTCAAAGGTTGTCTGCGGAATCAATGACGGCAGCACGAATGCCTACTTGCAAAATGATCGGGCGATTGAGGAATTTCTGAAAGTTATAGAACCAAAATACGATGCCGCGTTGGAAATGCTCAAGACAAGGAAGATTAACACAGAATGCATTTACACGATTGCGGGTTTTATTGCCTTCGTAAACACCTGTTCACCAGGAGGCATGCGCATTAATTCCGAGCCGCTTAAGAAACGGCTGGAGAATTTAGCGTTCGAACTTGATGCGAAGGGCGAAATCCCGCCACCGCCACCCGCCTTAGGTGGTAAAAGTCTTACTGATCTTCTGCAAAGTGGGAACGTTCAGGTAGTGATTGATCCGAAATTTCCGCAGGCGATCGGGATCGGTAACATACTGGGTATGACAGCAAGTTTTGGAAATTTTAAGTGGGAAGTTTTGCAAAATGAATTTAACAGCAGCCCGTTTTTCACGAGCGACTTCCCCGTGGCCATCGAGGATACCACTGACCCGCGCACGTTGAATAGAATAATCCCTCTTGCACCTAACCTTGCTGTACGAATCGTGCCCGACCGCACGTTCGACAGGCAGCGGACGGATTTCTCTTTCAAAAATTTCAGCAGCAGTTGCCGTAAGGTAAACCACCAAGAGATCATGAAAATCAATCGTTTGATTGTCCGATGTGCTGAGGATGTTGTCTTTTATCGTGACGACGATCCTTGGGTTCAACCGTTCATCACTAAGAATCGGTACTATCGGATCGAGGCAAGCACCCGAACAATTACAACGCAAAATGGGAGGGTATCGTTTCTGGCCCAAAGAATTGCTCAGCGGATAGATTCAAATATTGATACAGGTAGGCATTAAGTCAGGTAGGCGTTCGAGTCAGACTTTGACCTCATAGCAATTCTGCGACTAGTTGAAGCCGCCGTCGAAGTAACGCCCATCAATCCCCCGGCCGGCCAATGCGCAGACTTCAGGTCAAGGTATCAAAGTCATGCATTTATTGTTTGATATTTGCGTTTCCCCCCGGTTGCCGCAGTCTTCTTCAATCAGAGTACCTTCAACCGCTTGCCGGCATGAATCATAGCGCTACGGGTCAGTACCGCGCGATGATTGACCCTCAACACCAACAGAAGGATTTTACTTCTTCCTGTAACAACGGCCTTTGTCTGGCCAGTGGCGATTGATATCGGCGAACGTCGGTCTATATTATTGGTAGTTAGATGTTTGGATTATGGACGATTGCTGTAGCGATAAGAGTTGCGCTATCGACGGGCTGCGCGGGCGGCAAACGGCGACACTTCGCCTCGTTTTGCTCGTGAACGCTGCGATGTTTGTCGTCGAACTTGTGGCGGGCTTGCTCGCTGGGTCCGTGGCCCTGCTAGCGGACTCCCTCGACATGCTCGGCGACGCGCTTGTTTATGGCTTTAGTCTTTACGTCGTCGCGCGCGGTCCCGTATGGAAAGCGCGCGCCTCTCTTGCCAAGGCAGCGGTGATGGGGCTGTTTGGTCTTTTCGTCTTTGGGCAGCTCGCGTACAAGCTGCTTTTCCCTCAGCTCCCGGTGGTAGAGACAATGGGTGCGATAGGCGCTCTTGCGCTGGCCGCGAACGGCGTCTGCTTTGCCTTGCTCTGGCGCCACCGTGCGGAGGACATCAACATGCGGTCGGTGTGGCTCTGCTCTCGAAATGATCTCATCGCGAACTCCGCGGTATTGTTAGCGGCATTGGCCGTGCGGATCACGCTTTCCCCTTGGCCGGACATCGTGGTCGGCGCGTTTATCTGCGCCATTTTCTTACGCTCGGCGTTACTTGTGGCGCGCGAAGCTCATGCCGAGCTGAAGTTGAATCACCTCCAACCATCCGCTGCAGCAGGACCGATACGGTAGCAAGTCGATACCCGGGAGTGACGTGCTGTATTCCATACTTGACTCATATCAACCGAGCAGGAGCAGAAATGCGAGTCACAGCTTTATTATTTACTTAAGCGTTGACCCCATCCATGACGATGGACAGCTAACAGGGTTCGAAATGCGGAAGTGAATCATTCTCGTCAGTTCGCTTGAAGGTCTCTCAAAGCACCGATGCCTTTCAAAATGGACTCTTCACGGTAACATCAAATGAGCCTCCCGTTCGTTTTGAGCAAAGGTATGGATTGCTATGGAATGGTTTCGTAGCAAATCTTCGATGAGCTTGACCGGACAGTTCCCTACACGCAGCCAGATGAACTTTGGCGGGCTACCGTACAGTAAGCTGCGCGCCTGAAAGTCAGAGTCTTTCGACACAATCGTGAATTCATTTGATTTCGCATATTCCCAGATTGCCGTGTCGGTTGCTTCGCGCATGCCGATTTCCCGAACGTGAAGGCTGTCAGGATAAATGTCAGCTAGAGTTCGAGGAAAACGAGGCGAGAGATTCTGGTCGAAAAGGAGCTTCATCCCGGAAGAGTTGCGAGCTTGCGCTCGCGGTCGGCAGCGAACGCGAAGCAGGCACGGATATCTTCAACGGTAAGATCGGGGAATTCCCCCAGTAATTCCTCCTGCGTCATGCCTCCTGCAAGGTATTCCAATACGTCGGTAACCGTCATTCTCGTGCCGCGAATGCAGGGCTTGCCGCTTCGTTTATCAGGCTCAATGGTTATGATTCTCTGATAATCCATAGCCGGATAATACCATAACCTAGGGTCGCTGGAGAAGGCACGTTACGAGGCTTGCCAACCCGGCGCGAAACGGCTAGTGCGACAATCGGTTTGCCTCTGCGACGGCGTCCCAATGAACGCACCTACCGAAAATCGGTTTAGCAAACAAGTGGTTACCACAGTAGGAGAAATAGAACCGAAATGGTTTGGAGGTGGCGTAGTGGAGTCGAAGTGAACCTGTGCGGCCTTGCGATAAAACTCAGCAATGGATTTCTGGTCCAAACATCGGTCAACAATCAGTATCTGGCATTGATTGTTTGAGATTAACTCTTCACCTTGGCGCTCTCGTCTTCCTCCAGGTCAGCTGCCAGCGGCATCGAACGCAGAACCCAATCTCAGACCCCCTCTAAGCGCTGGCCCTCTAGAATGGAGACAATGGGCCGAATTGATTCCTGTGCTACAAACGGACTTCTCAACTACTCGTACCAATCGACTTATTCTCGCGGCGTGACCTCAGCAGAAATTAACATCGACAAAAGCCTGTGTGTGTATTAATTAAGCGCTATGAAAACCTACCGCGGGAGCTGTCATTGCGGCAAGGTCAAGTTCGAAGTCGACGCGGAGATCGATCATGTTCGAGTCTGCGACTGCTCGGTCTGTGTTCGCAGAGGTGCGCTGATTTATCGCGTTGCAAGAGAAAGTCTTCGACTGCTGACTCCATGGGAAGACCTGGTCCGCTATCAATGGGGATCTCGAACGGCGGTGGACTACTTTTGCCCAACATGCGGCATCCTGCCTTTCCGACGACCGAGCGATCCGACGCCACAAGAATTGAAAGAAGGAGTAGCGCCCTTTGACGGTTGGGCCGTTAACGTAAGGTGTTTGGAAGACATAGACCTTGAATCCTTTCCGATCCGGCGTATCTTCGGCAGCAGAATTCAGCTTGGTGTCTGACCTATTCTCTGGTTGGGATTGGTTACCGTGTGAGAGTTTAACGGAGCAATGAAATGCCGATGTCGGTCAAGCGCAGCCTAAAAAACTTCCTCACGCTCTCATTGGCGCTGCTGTTGCCGTCGAGTGTCGCCGCCGCTGAGAAGCTGCGCATTTCCTATGCCTCCGTCACCGGCAACACCGCTGGGATTACCTATATCGCCCAGCGCGCCGGGCTGTTCGAGAAACAGGGACTCGACGTCGAGTTGATTCTTATCACCGGCGGGCCGGCGTCGATCAGTGCGCTGCTCAATAACGACGTCGACCTGGACATGCGCGCGCCGGTGGCGGCGTTGCAGGCGATGGCTCATGGCGTCAAGCTGACTTTCCTGCTTTCCCAATCGAATACCCTCGAATACGACGTGGTGACGCGGCCCGAGATCAAAGACATCAAGCAGCTTAAAGGCAAAAAGGTCGGCATCATCCGCTTCGGCGGTATCTCCGAACTGATGGTGCGCTACCTGTTTCAAAAGCTCGGATTGGACGCGGACAAAGACATCGCCATCGTCCAGGTCGGCCAGGCCCGCTTCGTCGCAATGGAAAAGGGCGTCATCGACGCGACGGTTTTTGCCTCCGCGGAATCCGCCTTTGCCAAACGCAGCGGGTTTCGCGTGCTCGATATGCCGACACTGCCGTTTTTCGGCAGCACCATCGTCACCACGCCCGCGATCGTCGCGAAGAAGTCGGACGTGATGCAGCGATATATGCGCGGCTATCTCGAAGGCGTGCGCTTCTTCCTGAGCGAAAAAGAGCGCAGCAGCCAATATTTCGCCGATCTGTTACGCACCAAAGACCGCGATATGATCGAGCTCGCGTACAAGAACCACCCGCAGCATCAGATGGGCCGAAAGCCCTATCCCGATATGAACGCTGTCAAAGCGACCCTCGATATTATGGGCGCGCGCGAACCGGCGGTGAAAAAATTGAAAATCGAGGAGCTTTTCAATCTGACGTTCTTGCGCCAGCTCGACCAGAGCGGCTTTATCGATCAGTTGTACAAATGATTGTCGGATTGCTGAAGAGGTTCAAACCGTTTTAGGAGTTGTCCTATGTGGCAATGGTTGATGCTTGTGGCTGTGCTTTTGATTGACGTTCGGACCGACCTGGCTGCGCAGACGCGGCCCGTCGCCGTTGTCGGCGGGATGTTGATCGACGGCACCGGGAGGCCGCCGGTGGAGGACGCCGTCGTTGTCTTCTCCGGCGGGCGCATTCAAGAGGTCGGCAAGCGCAGCGAGGTGACGATTCCGCGCGGCGCGCAGGTGATCGACGCCAAGGGCAAGACGATTTTGCCGGGGCTGATCGACGGCCACTGCCATTATTGGGAGTGGCTCGGCGAGCTTTATCTCGCCTACGGCGTGACCACTTGCCCCGATATCAATAACAGTCCGACGGAATGGATCATTTCCCAGAAGGAGGGCATTCAGAAAGGCAAGATTCGCGGACCGCGTTTGTGGATCTCCGGCCATGCGCTCGATGGGCCGCGGCCGCAGGGCATGCCGGAGCAGCGCTGGCAGCGCGGCAGTATCATCGTGCGCACTGACGAAGAGGCGCGCCAGGCGGTGCGCGATCATGTCGCGAAGGGCATGGACGGTTTCAAAGTGCTCGAACGGGTGTCACCGGAAGTCGCCAAGGCGATCGCCGACGAGGCGCGCAAGCTGGGCAAGCCGGTGATCGGCCACTCGGTCAATATGTGGGAGACCATCGACGCCGGCTACACTTCCATCGAGCATACCTGGGCAGTGATGTTCACGACCATCAAGGACCCGAAGAAGCGCGCCGAGGTCGACATGAACCGCATGGTCGGCAAGGTCGGCACCGTGGAAGCCCATGTCAACATGGTGCCGGAGCAGTTCGACGAGATTATCAAAGCGATGATCGCCAAGGATATTCACTGGAGCCCGGCGTGGGCGACGCAGTTTCGCGCGCTGTCGCCGCGCGCGGCGGAGATGAAGAAGCGCGAATTGGCGACCTTGAAGATTCCCAACCTAGCCTATTTGCCGGCGTACAATCTGGAGGCGGTCGAGAGCTACTTCGCCGGCTTCGAAAAGATGACGCCGGAACGGCGCGCGCCGTTGGAAACGGCTTACAAAATGGTCCAGGACTTTGCCCGCCGCTACGTCGCCGCCGGCGGCAAGATCCATTCCGGATCGGATCCGGGCACGCTCTTGCCGGCGTATGGCGTTCATGCCGAGTTAGAACTCGCCATCGACGCCGGCTTGAGTCCGCTGGTAGCGATCCAATCGGCCAGCCTTAGCGTCGCCCAAGCCTGGGGCAAAGATAAAGACTTTGGCAGCGTAGAGAAAGGCAAAGTCGCCGACCTGGTGATCGTGCGCGGCGACGTGACCCGAGACATTTCGGCGACCCAGAATATTGAAAAAGTGTTCACCGACGGCAAAGCGGTGGACACTTCGTACCATGCGAATTACCGCAACCCGATTCCGCGGCCGATGTCGGACCGTTTTATCACAAGTTTATCGCAAGTTTCCCCCGCGGCTTTGACTGAGGGCGCGGCCGGCCAGGTGAAGTTAGCCGGCGCCAACTTTCGGCCGTCGCATCAGGTGCTGGTGAACGGCAAAAAAGCCGCCAGCAAATTCTTGAACGGCAGGGAGTTGGAAGTGCAAGTGCCGGCGCTGACGGCCGGCACGCATAAAATTACCGTGATCGATCCGGGCGTTGCCGCTTCGGAGTCCAACGCCGTCTACCTGGTGGTTTCATTCAAGTAGCAGAAAACTAGGATCGGAGATCGCACCGCAGAAACCATGCGAACTCTGAGCATCCGCGGTGAATACCGCTTCACATCAAACCTGGAGGAACCGACACTTATGGCTATGACTGGCTCTTTGTTTCGCTGCTTATTGCTGGTGGTAACTCTGCTTTTCTCTGCCTGTTCCATGGTCGGCTCGAGCCGGCCGATCGTCATCCAAGGCGGCACGCTGATCGACGGCACGGGGCGCGCGGCGATTGCCGATTCGGTCATCGTCATTCGCGATGGCAAGTTTGCCGCGGTCGGCAAGCGCGGCGACGTGGCGATTCCGCAGGAGCCGAACTGATCGACGCCAAGGGTAAGACGCTGCTTGCCGGGCTTGATCGACGGCCATTGTCACTACCGCGATTGGATGGGCGAACTTTATCTCGCCTATGGTGTGGTCACCTGCCCGAATATTTCCAACAATCCAGTGGAATGGATCACCGCGCAGCGCGAGGGCGTGAAGAACGGCAGCGTGCGCGGGCCGCGGGTGTGGGCGTCGGCCAACATCATCGACGGGCCGCCGCCGGGAGGCACCGGCACGCTCCGGCGCCAGCGCACCAGCATCATCGTCGACAGCGAGGAAGAGGCGCGCAAAGCGGTGCGCGACTTGGTCGCTCAGGGCGTCGATGGCATCAAACTATTCGAGCGGCTCAAACCCCATGTCGCCAAGGCTGCGGCGGACGAGGCGCACAAACTCGGCCGGCCGGTCTTTGGCCACTCCCTCGATATTTTCACCGCGGCGGCCAACGGTTATCAGTCGGTGGAGCATTCCTGGTCGGTGGTCTACACGTCGATTCAAGATCCGAAAAAGAAAAACGATCTCGATATCGGCCGCATGCTCGGCAAAATCGACACCGCCGAAGTGCACGCTCACATGGAACCGGCGATGTTCGACAAGATCATCAAGGTGATGATCGACAAAAACGTCCACTGGAGCACCACCTGGGCGACTTGGTTTCGGCCGTTGTCGAGTTACGCGGAGAGCATGAAGAAACGCGAGTTGACCTTGCTCAAAAATCCGCAGCTGAAATATTTGCCGCCGTACATTCTCAAAGACACCGAAAGTTTCTTCGCCAAGTACGAGAAGATGGCGCCGGCAAAGCGTCAGGAAGTGGTGGGCGGCTTCAAGATGCTGCAGGAGTTCGTGCGCAGGTTTGCCGCCGCCGGCGGTAAGATTCATTCAGGCTCCGATCCCAATCACGTCGTGCCCGGGTACGCGCTGCACGCCGAGCTGGAGATGTTAGTCGAAGCCGGATTGACGCCGGTGCAAGCGATTCGCACCGCGGCGCTCAATGTCGCCGAGGCGTGGGGCAAGGAAAAAGACTTTGGCAGCGTCGAACGCGGCAAGGTGGCGGATCTGGTCATTGTCGGCGGCGATCCGTTGAAGAATATTTCGGACACGCAAAATGTCGAAATGGTATTCAGCGAAGGCAAGAAGGTCGACACGTCGTTTCACGCGGACTATAAGAATCCGATGCCGCGGCCCATCGAAGACCGGCCGGAGTCATGAAGGACAGTGATGCGGCGCTCTGCTAAGTATTGGCTCAATTCTTTTCGGATTGGATTTGCGGTCTTGTTGTGTGCGTCGCTGCTGATGAGCCTAGCGGCATCGGCGCTCGAAGGCGCCGAGCAGCGGCATACCGTGCTTTCCTATCCGGACCGGCCGGCGAAGTTGCCGCTGTGGCTGGCCCAGGACGCGGGGCTTTTCACGAAATATGGTTTGAACGTTGAAATCAAAACGCCCAACTCGGGCGAGGCGATCGCTGACGGCGCGCGCACTAATGCCGCGGATATTTATGTCGCCACCGCCAACTGGATGGTGTCGGCCATCGGTGACGGCGCGGATTTGGTTTTCTTCGCCAACACCGGTTACAGCGTGCTCAAGCTGTTATCGCAGCCATCGATCACTCGGCCGGAGCAACTGCGCGGCAAGCGGTCGGCACCGGCGAAGCAGGCAGCTCGCAAGACCGCATCACGCGCGAAACCTTGCGCCGTCTCGGCTTGGATGCTGACAAAGACGTTACCCTGGTGCCCTTCGGCAGCCGCAGCGTGCTGCGGGTTAATGCGCTGCTCAAAGGCGAGATCGACGCGACCACCAGCAATGAAGATAATATCTTCGATTTGGAACGGCGCGGCGAGATCGAAAAGGTTCGCGTGCTCGCCGACAACGACAGTCTGAAACTCTACATCGGCGCCGGTGTCGACTTCGCAGTGACGCGCAAATTATTCGCCGGCTCGCGGGACGCTGTGAAGCGATTTACCCAGGCGCTCAGCGAAGCGATCGCCTTGGCGCGGCGCGACCGTGGGGCGGCGAATGGCATTTACACCCGTTATTTGAAAGTGAGCGACTCGGGGTTGCTAGAATTCATGTACCGGACTTATGTCCAGCACGCGATCCCGGAAAAGCCTTATCCGAAAATCGATAACGTCGCGCTGGGTATCGCAGAGTTCGCAGCCAAGCCGGGCCTTAAAGGAAAATCAGCCGAAACGCTGACCGACTCGAGCGTGGTGCGCGAACTCGAACAGGAAGGTTTTTTTGCCCGGCTCTATCCAGGGCGTTGAGTCATGGGGCGGTGCGATTTTTCTTAGCGATGATTCGAAGCGTTAGAATTTCTGCTTGGCTCTCCGCCGGCTTGCTGTTAATGCTCGATGCCGCGTCGACATTCGCGCAAGAACCGGCGCCGCCGACGGGCGACGTTCAAGTGTTCAGGAACGCGCTGGAGACCGTGTTCGTGTTTCCCAGGGTCGGACCCGTGGACAGGAAAGGTGACCTGGTTGGCGCGGGGGATTTGACCGGGCAAGTAAGACAAGCGCTGGTGAACCTGCGGCTCATGGCCTCGCGAGTAGGCGTTGTCGCCGGCCCATTTCGTGACGTTGACGGTCTACGGCGCCGATAGCTCGTTGCGCGACGTGTTGGAAAAAAGCGCTCGCGAGGCGTTCAGCGATTGGGGCCCGGCGAGCGCCTTCGTCGAGGCGAAAAACTTGCGCCCGCCAGGCGCAATGGTGGAAGTCGAAGCGGTTGCCGTAGTCAGAGGATCGAAACAAGGGAAGTGACCAAGGAGGATGCCATGAAGACTGTTCGCTTCGCGTCGCTGTTCACGATGCTCGCTGTGCTTCTATTAACCAGTCTGGCACAGGCACAGGATCTCGGTCGCTAACATTCGCAAGATTGCCGACGGGATTTACGTCTACGTCGGGACCAATTTTAATTCCAATTGCGGCATCGTCGTTACCCAGGAAGGCGTGGTGCTGATCGATAGTGGCCACAACCCGACGGATTCGCGGGCGATTCTCGCCGCCGTGAAGAAGCTTACGCCTCTCCCGGTGCGCTATCTGATCGATACCGAGCCCCACGGCGATCACACAACGGGTCACTTTGTTTTCTCGCCGCCGGCCTTGATCGTGGCGCATGAAGGCGCGACGGATTCGATGAAGGCGGCGTTCAACCCGAAGCGAAATGAAAAGCTCATGGCCGAGTCGCCGGAGATGCGCGCGGCTTTCGACGGGTTTCGTTTCGTGGTCCCTCATGTCGAGTACCGGCAAAAGATGACGCTCAACGTCGGCGAGCGGACTTTAGAGCTGCTCTACCAAAAAAATGTCCACAGCGAAGCGGACACGGCGGTGTGGTTGCCGAAGGAACGCGTGCTTTTCTCGGCCTCGGGGATCGTCGTCGATCAGATCAACATTTTCCGTCCTTTCGTGACGATTCCGGACATCTTGGCGGCGGCCAAAATGATGAAAGCGTTGAATCCCGAGCATGTGATTCCCGGCCACGGCAACCCCGGCACGGTGAAGATATTCGACGACACGGAGAAATATTACGCGCTCTTGCTGGAGCGCGTCGGCAAGCTGATGAAAGCCGGCAAGTCGCTGGACGAGATTCAGAAGGAAGTAAAAATGCCGGAATACGATCACTGGGCGAGCAAGGAGCGCTTTCCAACGAATGTCGAGGCGGCGTATAGAGCGTTGCAGACTAAATGATGCATTGCCCCGGAAATTGGCTGGCGAACGTGTTCCGAGTATCCCCCTTTGCCGGTGCGCTATTTGATCAATACCGAACCGCACACCGATCACACCACCGGTCACTGGCTGTTTTCGCCGCCGGCGCTGATCGTCGCCCACGCCGGCGCCAGAGAGGCGATGCGCGAAGGTCTCAATCCTGAACGGGTGAAAA
Source organism: uncultured delta proteobacterium (assembly GCA_963760795.1). Lineage (GTDB taxonomy): Bacteria > Desulfobacterota > Binatia > UBA9968 > UBA9968 > DP-20. The sequence continues at coordinate 61,512 of CAVXEP010000009.1, read as the reverse complement.
AAATTATCGCAGAGAATGCGCAGCTGCCTGAAATCAAAAACTTCCGCCCGGTCTTGCCGCATATCGAGTTCCGGGACTGGATGAAACTCGAAGTAGGCGAACGAACCTTTGAACTGCGATTTTTGAAAAGTGTACACAGCGAAGCCGACTCGGCGGTCTGGCTGCCCAAGGAGCGCATCGTTTTCGCCGCGGCGTCTGTCGGTGTGCGGCGCTTCAGCAACTTGCGTCCGTTTGTAAAGATTGCCGATACTTTGGATGGCATCAAGATGATGAAGGCGCTCAACCCCGAGATCGTCGTGCCGGGGCATGGCGCGCCGGGCACCGTCAAGATTCTCGACGATATGGAGCGTTATTACACGCTGCTGGTGGAACGGGTCGGCGCCATGGTGAAAGCGGAAAAGTCCCTGGACGAAATTCAAAAAGATTTGCGCATGCCGGAAACCGAAGGTTGGGAGGGGCGCGACCGATTCCCGAATAATATCGAGGCGGCTTATCGTCATGTGACGCAAAGCACACCGGCTCGCGCGGCAAAGAGCGAGTCCGGCTACTGAGGTGATGTGATGATGAAATTAGTTCTGTTGCTAAGTTGGTTTTTTCTCAGTTTCGATCGGCCCGCGTTTGCCCAGGAGCGCGAGATGATTCTGCCGGTGCCGCAATCGGCCTACTCGCAGGCGGTCAAGGTCAAAGGCGGCGCATTGGTGTTTCTTTCCGGCGTCGGTCCGACGGATGAGAAGGGTGTCCTACACGCGCCGGGCGACTACCGCGGTCAGGTGCACGCGACCTGGGAGCATATGCGGCGCATCATGGCTAAAGTGGGCGGATCGGTGGACGATATCGTGACCATGACCGTTTACACCACCGAGCGGCGCTGGGGCGAAATCTTCACCGACATGCGCAAAGAAGTCTTCAAGACCGGTTATCCGTCGAGCGCGTTCATGGAAGCGCGCAAGTTGTTGACTCCCGGCGCGATGATCGAGATTCAGGCGATCGCGGTGGTGAAAGAATAACGAAGCGGCTGCTTTTTGGAGGAATCGTGAAAACTCTAATTTCGTTGGCGCTAGTCTTACTTGGCTCGTTCGCTTCCGTTGAATGCCAAGAGCTTAAGAAGGAGTTCATCGAGCCGCAGCCGCAGGACTCGCGTTCGACGGCAGTGAAAGTCAAAGGTGGGACGATGGTGTTTCTTGCCGGCCATACGGCGAGCCAGCCGCGGCCGGATGCCGACTTGGGCGACTTCGCAGCGCAGTTCAAAGCCGTGTTCGACAAGATCGGCAACACGCTAGCGAAGGCTGGCGGCAGCCTCGACGATATTGTCTCGATGGGCGTGTTTCTGACCGACCTGCGTTACACGCCGCAGTTCAGCAAGATGGCCAAGGAGATTTTCAAGAAAGGTTTTCCGGCGATCACATTCGTCGAGGTCAGTCATTTGGCGCGGCCGACTAGCTTTATCGAGGTCCAGCCTATCGCGGTGCTGCCGTGATGGCCCGGTCCGGGATGTTCAGTACGGTGCTGGTCCGTAAAGCCAGTCCGGCCCTTCGGGCAGGTTACGGACGCTGAGCGCGTACATCGGTTCAATGAAGCTGATTTTGTCCGGCAGTGACTTGGCCACGCATCATGTTGACGAGTCGAGAAGCGCGTTGCCGTGTACACCGGGAACGAGATTTATTCTCATTCGACGTATCTAATCTAAAGGGCTTTATTGCCCGCTTTCCATAGCTGCTAAAGCAAATCAGGTTAGTTCTCGCCAGTCGAATTCGTTTTCTAGTTATTCAATGCAACTATTGAGCCTTTTCTGGCTCTTTCATCCATGGCGCACTCCTTGCCTTGTCATTGGCCAAGGTATGAAAAAAATTGGCCACTCCTCGCAAAGCTTGCTTACGCTTGAGCAAGTTGCCGAATACCTCAATGTGAACAAATTCACCGTCTATCGGCTGCTGTCTCAAAAGGGTCTGCCAGCGTTTAAAGTCGGCAACCAATGGCGATTTAAGCGAGAATTGGTTGAAGCTTGGCTGAAGAAGAACGCGAAGAACCCGCCGGGCCATTGAGCAACAAGAGGAACTACCTGAAAACTTAATCGCAATTATTTTAATGACGTTCATAATCCCAACCGGTGTGAGCCGGTGCTTCTGGCGTGCCTAGGATTCGGTCTCGGCACCCTCAACTGTCCCGCGCACTCGCCCCATATATAATAATCCACCACCCAGGATTGACCCCGCTGATAGACTGTTCCCATGCCACGTTGCTTTTTCATTTTTCGTCCTCCAGTAATATATTATTGGTCACAAGACGGCCGCAGTTGAAGCTTTGGGTTCCAGGTGTTAGATAAGATTTCCTAGTGGTCGCATAGCTCAGTTGGTTAGAGCGCGCGCCTCACATGCGCGAGGTCGTAGGTTCAAGTCCTACTGCGACCACCATTTCAAATTGTCACCCTCGGATCGCAAATCCGTCCGCCTAGAGTCGAGCGGATTCCGTCATTTTTCAGATCATGCCCGTGATTAAACGGCCGAAGAAGCTTGCGCTCGCTGATCTCCCGTATGTGGGTGGCGGCACGCCGGCCGGCGAGTGGTTTCGACGCCATTGGCTGGTCGTGGGCACGAATCGCGAGCTGCGCGATATTCCCCAAGCGGTCAAAGTGCTCGGCGAAGAGCTGGTGCTGTTTCGCGACGATACTGGCCGCATCGGTTTGCTCGGCTTACATTGCCCGCACCGCGGTGCGTCCCTGGAATATGGCGACATCGAAGACGGCGGGATTCGCTGTCCCTACCATGGGTGGCTGTTCGACGTCGGTGGCCGCTGTTTGGCCATGCCGACGGAGCCGGTGGAACGCGGCTTTACCCAGAAGGTGCGCCATTTGTCCTATCCGGTTCGGGAGCAGGGCGGTTTGCTGTTCGCTTTCATGGGAACGGCGCCGGATGCGCCGCCATTGCCGCGTTACTTGCCGCTGGTCAGCGAGGAGGGGCAGCGCTCCCTCGAAGCGACGCGTCTGTACAACTATAACTGGTTCAACTTCATCGAGAATGGCGCCGACCCGGCGCATTTTTCCATCTTGCACCGCGCCGACCCCAACGACGGCACCTGGCGCAGTTGGTTTTTCAACTTTCGCGACATTCCACCGTTCGACGCCGTCGAGATGCCTTACGGCATGAAAGTGATCTCACGCAAGCCCGGACCGACCCCTGATTGTGAATATGTCGACGAGAAAAGTTTCGCGCTGCCGGCGATCTTGCAGATCGGCGACACCGAGTTCACCCATTTCAAAGCATCTCGCGAAGCGCTCGCCGCCGGTTCGCACAATGCCCACCTTATGTTCGTGACGCCCAACGACGACAGCAGCTTTACCTTGTACACGGTGAACCATTACACCGGTCCTGATAGCGAGTTTTTCGACAAGCTGGCGCCCAGTCGCAAAGTTGAAGCTCAAGCGGTGCAGCGACCTGTCTACGACCGGCGCAAGTTCGCGCCGTTCCGCGGCAGCGTCCGCACGGAAGACATTGCCTGTCAGGCGTCACAAAAGGTTTTGGGCGAGCGGCGCGAGCAATTGGCGGCGTCGGATCGCGGCGTGATTATGTTGCGCAAGTTAATTCTTAACGATATTGAATCGGTTCGCAGTGGCAAACCGCCGCGCGCCCTGGCGCACGCTCAAGAGCAGGATGGAGCGGTGAAGATAGATTCTTTCACCGGCCTGCGCAGGAAACGGATGAGCTAAATCATGTTGCAGATTGTTCTGTGCGCTTTTGCCGTGCTGATCGCCACGGCGAACTCGTCGGCCGCCGCGCCGCTGCGCATCGCCTATAGCGCCATCAGCGGCGCCATGTCGACCTTGTGGGTAGCGCAGGAAGGCGGGTATTTTAAGCGCGAGGGATTGGACACGGAGCTACTTTACATCGGCGGCGGTTCGCTGCTGATTCAGTCCATGCTGAGCGGCGATGTGCCGTTCGCCTATGGGCCGTCGGTGCCGGTGATCAACGCAACGCTGCGCGGTTCCGACTTGGTGCTGATCGGCAACACCGGCAATAGTTTGGTGTTTTCGATCATGTCGCGGCCGGAGTTCAAGCAGCCGGCGCAGTTGCGCGGCAAGAAAATCGGCGTGACTCGCCTCGGCGGCTCGACCGACTGGGCGTTGGATGCGGCGCTCAAACACTGGGGTATTGAACGCGGCCAGGTCACGGTCATTCAAACCGGCGGCATGCCGGAAGGTTTGGCGGCGCTCAGCGCCGGGGCCCTCGACGCTGTGGTATTGTCGCCGCCGAGTAATTTTCGCGCCGCCAAAGCCGGCATGCATGAGCTCGAAGATGTCGGGCAATTGAAGATAGTTTTCCCTAACACGCCGCTGTCGACGACGCGCTCGTACATGCGCGCCAACCGCGACACCAGTCTGCGCTTCATGCGCGGCTTCGCCCAGGGATTGCAGCGGCTGCGCACGGACAAAGAGTTCAGCATGAAAGTCTTGTCCAAGTACACCAAGGTGACCGATACCGAGACCTTGGCCCAGCTGCATCAAACTTTCGGTGTGCGCTACAGCGGCGACCGAATTCCCTATGTGCGGTCCGAAAGCATCGACGAAATCCTCCGGCGCACCCCGGGCAAGGAAGCGCGCGAAGCCAAAGCGGCGGACTTCATCGATAACAGCTTGCTGCAAGAGTTGGAAAAGTCCGGCTGGTTCAAAGGGTTGGGGCGGTGACTCAATGCGCGTAGTCGTCACCGGCGGGTCGGGGCGGTTGGGGCAGTATGTCGTTCGCGAGTTGTTTACCCACGCCCATCAAGTGTCGTCCCTCGACAGCGTCAAGCCGAGGGAGTGCCCGGCGCCGACTTACGTCGCTGACCTAACTAGGTTCAACTCGTTGCTCGACCATTTCAAAAATGCCGATGCGGTGATTCACCTGGCGCGAATTCGTTTTCCCTACACGGAAACCGGCTTCGATGACGCGGCGCAGAAATGGCGGTTTGGCGATCTTGTTGGTGACGCCGAGCGCTTCAATCAAAACCTGGCGATGACGAATAATATTCTGGCGGCCGCTGAAATCCTTGGCATAAAGAAAGTCATCTGCGGCTCGAGCCTGGCAGTCTATGGACTTTACTATCCGTCCACGGAACTCCTGCCAGAATACTTGCCGGTTGACGAAATCCATCCACTGCGGCCGCAGGATCCTTACGGGCTCACTAAACTAGTAGGTGAAAAACTCTGCGACGCGTTGAGCCAAAGGAGCGGTGTCGCGGTGACCAGCCTGCGCTTTTCGGGGATCTATACCGAAGCGCACCGGCCATTGCTGCTTGAGCGCAAGAAGAATCCGCTGGCGCGCGGCACCGGCGCGTTGTGGAGTTACATCGATGCCCGCGATGCCGCGCGCGCCTGCCGGGTGGCGCTGGAAGCTGATTTATCCGGCCATCAGATTTTCAACATAGCCGCGCCGAATAGCCTCGTGGATATTCCCACCCGTGAGCTGGTTGGCCGGTACCTGCCGCAGGTCAGCGATTTACGCGCCGGCTTGGACGGCGCTTGCAGTGGGTATAGTGTAAGCAAAGCGAAAAATGTTTTAGGCTTCGAAGCGAAACTGTCTTTGGTGAATTGACTGTCATTCCGGTGTGCGCGGCCATGACCGAAAGTGCAAGGGGAGCGAAATAGTCATCATGATGGACCTACGGGAATTTCTCAAAGTCTTGGAAGAAGAGCATGAACTGCAGAAGATCAAAGCCGAAGTCGATCCCAAGCATGAACTGGGCGCGATTTGCAAAATTCATAATGAAAGGCCCAACAGTCCGGCGCTGCTCTTTGAAAACGTCAAAGGCTACAACATGCCAGTTGTCGGCCAGCTGTTGGCCAGCGATAAACGTGTCGCTCTCTCGTTAGGACTATCCCAAGCAAACGTCTTTGACGAAACCGTGCGCCGGGCAAGTCAGCCAATTCCGACCCGGTTGGTTGCCAGCGGCCCGTGCCAAGAAGTTGTGAACGAGGGCAAAGACGTCGATGTGACCAAGTTGCCGCTCTGCACCAACAATCCGCGCGACGGCGGGCCGTACATCACCGCCGGCCACGTGATCATTCGCGATCCGGAGTATGGCAATAATCTGGCGATTTACCGCATGATGTTGGTGTCGAAGAACGAGGTGACGATCCGCTTTACTCCCGGCCATGATGGCCATGACTTCATCAAAAACGCCGAGAAGCGCGGGCAAGAAAAATTCCAAGTCGCCGTATGCATCGGTGTGCCGCCGGCGGTCTACGTTGCCTCACAGTTCGAACCCCGTGCCGGCGTCTTTGAGTTGGAAATCGCCGGCGGCCTGGCAGGTGAACCGGTGGATGTGGTGAAATGCCGGACCATCGACCTGGAGGTGCCGGCGTTGGCGGAGATAATCCTCGAAGGGGAACTGACGATCCCGGCGAAAACCGGCGACGAAGGGCCGTTTGGCGAGTTTTGCGGTTACACGACGGCGCAAGTGCCGAACGAGAGAGTCATGACGATCAAGGCGATCACCCATCGGCGCCACCCCGTCTATCACAACATCTGGCTCGGCAAGCCGCCGCATGAACATCTGTATGTCGACGCTCTAACCTATGCCGTGGCGGCTTACCAGGAATTGAAGCCGGCCTATCCGGCGTTAAAAAAAGCCTATGCGCCGCCCTGGGGCGTGTCGATCGTTTTGATATTGCAAATGGAAAAACGTCTGATGCGCCGGGGGATCGCGAACAATATCCTGGCGTCATCGCTCTACACCCGCAGCGGCAAATGGAAGCATGTGATCGTCGTCGACGAAGATATCAATATGGAGGATCCCAACCAGGTGCTGTGGGCGCTGACGACGCGATTCCAGCCGGCGACGGATATGTTCGTAATTCCGCGGAGCATCACGAGTTCCCTCGAACCCTCGGCGGAAGCGGACGGCCTTACGTCGAAGTTGATGCTCGATTTGACCATCAAAGAGAACTTTCGCGGCGAAGTGGCTGAGCCGACGGCGGGCATGCGCGAAATGGTTTTGCAGAAGTGGAAAGAGTATGGATTTAAGTAGGAGCGCGAAGCGCGCCTGTTCAAAAGTTCAAGGGTTCAAAGGTTCAAGGTTCGGAGCAGGAATTTGCCGCTTGGACTGAACCTAGTGTATTTTCCGAACTCGTTGAACTTTTGAACTGTTGAACCTTGAACGGTACCGGTAACCTGGAACTATGACCGTGAATAAATCTAAGAAAGCGACAAAGAATAAACTGACCGTTGCCGACATTCCCCACGTCGGTCCGGGGACGCCGGCCGGCGAATGGTTTCGCCGCTATTGGCTGGTGGTCGGCACGGTGCATGAACTGCACGACATTCCCCAGGCCGTGAAAGTTCTTGGCGAGGAGTTGGTGTTGTTTCGCGATAGCAATGGCCAACTCGGTCTGCTCGGCGAGCATTGTCCGCACCGCGGCACCTCGCTTGAGTACGGCGATATCGAAGATGGCGGTCTGCGCTGTCCTTATCATGGCTGGCTGTTCGACGTTCACGGCCACTGTTTGGAAATGCCGGCGGAGCCCAAGGACAGTAACTTCTGCCAGAAGGTCAAGCAGCTATCCTATCCGGTGCGCGAGCTGGGCGGGCTGATCTTCGCCTACCTGGGACCGGACCAAGCCAATCCACCGCCGCTGCCGCAGTATGCGCCGCTGCTCGAGCGCGGCGGCCAGCGCCAGGTCGAACCGGTGCGCCAGGCCGATTACAATTGGTTCAATTTTTTCGAAAACTCCGCCGACCCGGCCCATGTTTGCGTGCTCCATCGCCACGCCGGCTACGGCCAGCAGTCCTGGGGCGATCATTTTTTTAGTTACACCGATATGCCGGACGTGGAATTCGTCGAGATGGACTACGGCATGAAAGTGGTGATGACCAAGCCTGGGCCGCGGCCGGGGACGGAATTCGTCGACGAGATGAGCTTGGCGTTACCGGGTATCGTGCAGGTGGGCGACACCGAGTTCGTCCATGCCAAGATGGATGCGGCGTCTTTGGTTAACCAAGGCTCGCGCTGCGAGCACTGGATGTTCGTCACGCCCAATGACGATGACCACTTCATGTTGTTCACCGCCGATAATTATCTCGGGCCGGTGGAGAATTTCTTCGACAAATTGCGGGAGATGCGCGCCAAGGAAACGCCGATCCAGGAAGTAAAGCCCTACGACAAACGCAAATACATGCCGTACAAAGGCAACGTGCGCAAAGAAGACATCATGACCCAGGGAACCCAGGGACTCTTGGGAGAGCGTCAGGAGCAGCTCGGCCGATCGGACCGTGGGGTTATCAAGTTTCGCAAGATTGTGATGGACGCGATTACCACGGCGATGAAGGGTGGCACGCCGAAGGGTGTGCTGGCGAAACAACGGGCGCAAGAAACGATTCATTTGGATACGGAGGTGGGAGTGCGGCAGAAGGTCAATTAAAAATTGAAAATGGATAATTAGGTAAAAGGATGAGGTTGCCTTGTAGGGGCGACCGGCGGTCGCCTTTGCCCTCACCCCAGCTCTCCCAGAGGGCGAGGGGGTAAGAGACTCGGGAGACTCACTAAGAGTTGTTCATTGCACTAGGAGGAAAACATGATTCGTGGAGTTTTGTTACCGATCATCACGCCGTTCGATGACAAGGTTCGTGTCGATGAGCAGATGATGCGCCAGTTGGTCGATTTTCACATCAAAGCGGGCGTGCAAGGTTTGTTCGTGTTGGGCTCCACCGGCCAGGGGCCGGCCATGACGACGGAGGAGCGCAAGCAGACCGCGGCGATCGCGTTGGATCAGGCCAAGAAGCGCGTGCCGGTGGTGATTCATGTCGGCACCGCCGACGCCGGCAGCGCGGTGGAGCTGGCCGAGCATGCCGCGGCTCATGGCGCCGACGCGGTGGCGATCGTGCCGCCGTATTATTATTCCGATCACACCGAGTTCGAAATCATGGCGCACTACAAAGCGGTGCATAAAGCGATGCCGCTGCCGATCTATATTTACGAGAATCCGAAATACTCCGGCATCTCGATCCCGCCGGGCTTCGCCGTGCGCATGAAAGAGCAGGTGCCGGCATTGCAGGGCATCAAAGTCGCGTACGGCCAAGGCGCACTACTCGAATACGTGCGCTTGCTGCCGGATGTTTCGGTCTTTACCGGCAATGCCGATCTGTTTGGCCTGGTGCCGTTTGGCGTCGCCGGCATGATCAACCCACCGACCAGTTTCGCGCCGGAAATCTGCGTCGACTTATTCAAGAAACTCGATAGCCAGGACTATGCCGGCGCAGTCGCGGCGCAGCAGAAGGTCGATACCGCGGCGCGCATCGTCGCCGCGCGCTTGCGCAAATGGGGCCGGGTGCCGCTGCAAGAAGTCTATCGCATGCGCGGTTTCGCGGTGAAACGTTTCCCCAAGTGGGAAACCGAGCAGATGCCCAAGGACGAGATCGCCAAACTGGAGCGCGAGCTGCGCGACAACGGCATTCTCGGTCAGTGAGGCGAGGCGAATTTGACGCCTGAAGCTGCCAACAAAGTTGTCGCCGGACTCAAGCAAGCCGGCATCGACTTCGTCGCGTATCTCCCTGAGACGCGGTTGAGCGAGATCCTGCCGGTCTTGAAAGCGGACAATTCGTTCATGCTCGTGCCGGTGGCCAGCGAAGCGGAAGCGGTCGGCATCGCCGCGGGCGCTTCCCTCGGCGGCAAGCAGCCGGCGCTGTACATGGAAGGCACCGGCCTGTTTGTCTCGTCGTACAATTTACTGACCCTCGGGGAGCGCTATGGCGTGCCGATGCTATTGCTGATCAGCTATATCGGCGGCATGGACGACCGGCGCGGCACATTTCTTTACTCGCATTACGGCACCCATATGGTGCCGCAACTCGAGGCGTTGGGAATCCAGTACGAAATCGTCAAGGAAGCCACGGGCATCGAAACTCATATCAAGAACGCGGTGCGGCTGATGCATGGACTGAAGCAGCCGGTGGCGCTGCTGTTTACCGGTGAGTTTACGATTTGAGGAGGTAAGGGGTGAAGGGTAAGGAGTTAGCAGCAAGATGAAACATGCTGACAAGATGCGATTGGTGATCGCGGTTGCGATGATGTCCTTTTCGCTGTTTCTCTCTTCGGCGCAGGCGCAGAAGATCAGCATCGCCGTCTCCAACCCCGACATGTCGTTTCTCAGCGGCGGCGTGGCCAAGTTCAAGGGCTTTTTCAAAGAGGAAGGGTTGGATGCGGAGCTGGTGCAGATCAGCGCCAACGTATCGATTGCCGCGCTGGCCGGCGGGCAATGTCGATTACAATCTGATTCTGCAATCCGTGGTCACGGGTAATCTGCGCGGATTGCCGATCAAGGTCGCGGGGATTTTGATCGAGCGGCCCAATCACGTCGTCGTCGTCAATCCGAAAATCACCCGGTTTGCCGATCTCAAAGGGAAAAAGATCGCGGTGAGTTCCTTCGGCTCGGCGACGGATATCTTGGCGCGCCTGACGGTGGAACATTTCAAGCTCAATCCCAGCAAAGATGTCCAGTTCATCGCGGCAGGCGGCGGTTCCGGACGGCTGGCCCAGTTGGAGTCCGGCCTGGTCGACGCCGCGGTGGTGGCGCCGCCGTCGGATGCGATCGCCGAGTCGCGCGGTTTCAAGAGTTTGGTGCGGACTCGCGATATTCTGATCTTCCCCGTCAATGGCGTCGGCCTGCACGAACAGAAGCTGAAGAATCATCGCGGTGAAGTGAAGCGCGTGCTGCGCGCGCTGCTCAGGGCCAACCGATTCATTCTCGACGACAAGAAGGGCGCCGTCGATATTCTCCAGCGTTGGGGACGCACGTCCTTGGCGGTGGCGGAGCAGGGATATCTATCGTCGTCGGCAAATTTTAGCCGTAACTTGCTGGCGCCGCGGGATGCCTTGGAGAAAGTCATTCACAGCACCAAGCTTAACATCGATCTCAAACGCGAAGTGTCGTTGGACGAGGTATTCGATTTCAGCATTGTCCGGGAAATTCTCAGAGAAATGGGCGAGACGCCCAGAGATTAGGCAACCATGCAGCGTTACGAATGTCTCGAGCAGTTAGCTCCGTTAATCACCGACCAACTTGTGGTCACGTCGCTGAGCGGCCAGCGGGTTGAATGGGGCCATTTGTCCAAGCATGAGGGAAATTTACTGCTGGGGTCGATGGGCAACGCGCTTGCGGTCGGATTGGGACTGGCGCTGGCGCTGCCGAATAGAAAAGTCATCGTGCTCGAATCCGACGGCAGCTTGCTGCTGTCGCTGTTCAACCTGCCGACGGTGGCGAAGATGAACCCGGCGAATCTTGCCGTCTTCGTATTCGATAATCAGGCTTATAGCGGGACCAAGATTAGTGAACCCACGGCGACGGCGGGCAAGACCGACTTGGCGGGAATGGCGCGCAGCGCGGGAATCGAAAACGCGGTCACCGTGCGCGATGTCGTTGAGTTCAAGAGTAAAGCAGCCGGAGCGATCGGCGTAGCTGGGCTCAGATTTGTCGTCGCCAAGGTGGAAGAGAGCCGCGGTCACCGCGAGATCGAGAGAACCACCGTCGATCTGCTGGAAAATAAATATCAGTTTGTCCGCTATCTGGAGCGCACCGAAGGCAAGGCGATATTCAAGGGACGGGGTTAGTTTTTCGTGGCAGTGAACCCGCGCAAGATTATTGGAGTGCCGACGCCAAGATCCGAAGGCCGCGAAAAAGTTTCCGGCGCGGCGATCTATGCCACCGACGTAGTCCTCCCCAACATGCTCTGGGCGAAAGCGCTGCGCAGCCCAATCGCTTACGGGCGGATCAGTAAAGATCGATGTCAGCAAAGCGCTGGCGCTGCCGGGTGTTCACGGCGTGGTTACCGGCGCCGATGTCAAAGGCCAACTGATCGGGCGCAAAATCTACGACATGCCGGTTCTTCCAGACGAGGTGGTGCGCTTCATCGGCGAGAAAGTCGCGGTGGTCGCGGCGGAGACCGAGGAGATCGCCGAGGCGGCGACCGAATTGATCGATGTTCATTATGAAGAGTTAGACGCGCTCCTCGATCCGCTGGCAGCGCTTCAGCCGGGCGCGACGGTGCTGCATCCCGACGTGCAAAACTACCGAGGCTTGCTGCACGAAATCACGACGCCAAGCAATGTCTTCGTCGATCTGACCTGGACCAAGGGCGATGTCGAAGCGGGGTTCCGCGACGCTGACTTGATCATCGAAAACACTTTCACCACCCAGCCGATGCATCAGGCTTACATCGAGCCCCATTCTTGCGTCGTGCAGGCGCATAGCGCGGGCGGCGCCGATGTCTGGGCTTGTTCGAAAGTGCCCTTTGCGCTGCGCGAGCAAGTCGCCACGGCGTTTCGCCGGCCGGTGGGCGATTTTCTCATGCACCCCAGTTACATCGGCGGCTGCTTCGGCGGCAAGGGCGACTTCATGGACGTGCCGGTGTGCTATTTACTGTCGCTCAAGAGCGGCCGGCCGGTGAAGATGGTGATGGATTATGCGGAGGAGTTCATCGCCGGCAATCCACGCCACGCCGCGGTGATCGAAGTGAAGACCGGCGTGAAGCAGAGATGGCCGGCTGATCGCGCACCGCATGGACTATGTCTACGATAGCGGCGCCTATGGCGCGTTCAAACCGCAAGGATACTTAGTCGGACCCAAGGAAGCGGCCGGGCCGTACAAGATCCCCAACGTCCATATCAACGAGAAAATCGTTTACACCAATAAAATCCCCTGCGGCCATATGCGCGCGCCGGGCGAGCCGCAGGGCTTTTTCGCCAACGAATCGCAGATGGATCTGGTGGCGCGGCGGCTGGGCATGGACCCGATCGCATTTCGACGGAAAAATCTCATGCATGACGGCGATGTCTCGCCCATCGGCCACGCGCTGCCGCATATCAAGAGCGAGGAGACCTTGGCGCAGGCGCTGGCGGCGTCGGGCTACAGTAAGCCAAAACGAAAATATATCGGCCGCGGCTTGGCGCTGGCGCAATGGCTGCCGTTGGGCGGCGAAGGGCATGCCTTCGTGACGGTGGATGCTGGCGGTGTCATCACAGTGTCGACCGCCATGGTCGACCAGGGAGCGGGCACCTACACGGCGATGCGGCAGATCGCCGCCAATGAGCTGCAGGTGCCGGTGGAGCAAGTTCGTTGTCAAATTCTCGACACCAGTGGCGCCGCCGCGGATACCGGTGTCGGCGCCAGCAGGGCGACGCGGATATTCGGCAATGCAACCCATGCCGCGGCGCTTCAAGTCAAAGAGAAGTTGTTGCAGGGCGCGAGCGCGAATCCTCGGTGTGCCGGTGGATGAGCTTTCCTTCACTGGCAGCGGATCGATTCGCAGCCCGCAGCGGCAAACCGGTCTCTTACGGCGCGCATCGTCGAACGGCTCGGCGGCGAGGTTCGCTGCGAAGGTGCGTACAAAAATTTCGCTAACGGTCCCGCAGCCGCTATGGTCGTGCAAGTTGCCGAAGTCGAGGTCGACCGTGAGACCGGCCAGGTGGCAGTGAAACACTTTACCACCGCACATAGCACCGGCACGATCATCAATCCGCTGATGCACCAAGGGCAGATCGACGGCGGCGTCGTAACGGCGATCGGCTATGCGCTGATGGAGCAGTTGATCATTGATCAGGGTAAAGTCATCACGACGAACTTTGGCGAGAGCAAGATTCCGTCGATCCGTGACATCCCACCGCTTAAGACTGTCATTCAGGAATTTCCCGTCGGCAACGGCCCCTATGGCGGCATGAGCATCGGCGAGCCGCCGGTGCTGGTGGCGGCGGCGGCCATCGCCAATGCGGTTCACGATGCGATGGGTGTGCGGATTTACGATCTGCCGATCACGGCGGAGAAGGTATTGACGGCGCTGAAAGAATCTTCGGATGATTTAACCACAAAGGGCATAAGGATCACATAAAAGAGATGATTCGGATTCGGAGTGTTAACCGCAAAGAACGCAAAACGAATTCGGAATTTGTCGGGGCAACCCCCTGTGGTTGCCCTCCTGGTTCATTTCCCATTGCGACTGGCGATTTTCCCTGCTAATTCAAACTACCAAGTATGAAAGACGAACTCGCCAAGAGACTGGTTCAGAGTCTCAAAGACGCTGGGATTAATTTCGTAACCTATTTGCCGGAAACCCGGTTGAGCCAGATCGTGCCGCTGATTCGCGATGACCCGGACATGGAACTGATCGCGGTGGCCAACGAATCAGAGGCGATCACCATCGCCGCCGGGGCGACGCTCGGTGGCAAACAGGCCGCGGTGTATATGGAAAACACCGGCATCTATACGTCCTGTTACAGTTTACTGACGGTGGGCAAGCAACTCGGCGTGCCGTTGCTGTTGGTGATCGCCTACCTCGGCGGCGTGCCGGATTGGCGCAATAGTTTTCTCTACGCGACCATCGGTAAGCACTCGATTCCGGTGCTCGACGGCTTGGGCGTCGAGCATACGTTGATCGAAGACGGCGCGAAGCTTGAGATCAAAATCAAAGACGCGGTGCGCGCGGCAAATGCTTTGCGCGGTCCCTACGCGTTGCTGTTCGCCGGGGAGTTTTCCGAATGATTCGCTACGAATGTTTGCAGCTCTTGGCCACTAAGATGACCGATCAATTGGTCGTGACCTCGCAAAGCGGCCAGCGCATCGAGTGGTCGCACCTGTCGCGTCATGAGGGCAACCTGCTGGTCGGCATGATGGGCTGCGCCATCGGCGTGGCCACCGGGTTGGCGTTGGCGCTGCCGCACCGGAAAGTGATCGCCCTCGATTCCGACGGCAGCGTGCTGCTTTCCTTATTCAACTTGGCGACGCTGGGTAACTTGCAGCCGAAAAACTTGGTCGTCTATGTTTTCGACAACGGCGTTTACAGCGGCAGCCGCATCAGCTATCCCACCGCGACCTCCGGCAACACGGATTTGGCGGCCATGGCCCAGGGCGCGGGGATCAAGAATGCGCAAACCATCCGTGACTTCGAGGATTTCAAAAAATCGGGTATCGACGCGTTGAGCAAAAACGAGTTGGGCTTTTTTGTCTGCAAGGTCGAAGAGAGCTTGCTGCATCGCGAGATTCCCCGTCCCAACACCGATCTCGCCGAAAATAAATATACCTTCGTCAGATATCTCGAGCGCACCGAGGAAAGAGCGATGCCGTTCGTCGGCCGCGGTTAAAGTTTCTGGCTCGTCAAGAAGTATGGCCGCAAAGAACGCAAAGAGCGCAAAGAATGAATCCGAAATGTAGGGGCGGGTTTTAAACCCGCCCTCCTGGCTAGTTGCGAGCCTTTATCCACACAAGAACCTGAAGCACCAAGTTTCTAATCACGAGGAGATTTTATGAACAAGTGTTCGCGCGCGCTGGCTCTGGCCGGCGTTGTTATGATTGCGAGTCAGTCAGCCGTCGGAGCGCAGGAGTACAAGGACAAGACGTTGACGATCGTCGTCGGCTACTCGCCGGGCGGCTCGTTCGATCTCTATGCGCGGGTGCTGGCGCGTTACATCGGCCGCTACTTGCCGGGCAATCCCACACGCATCGTCGAGAACATGACCGGCGCCGGCGGCATGATCGCGGCCAATCATCTGTACAATCGCGTCAAGCCCGACGGTTTGACCATCGGCGCCTGGGCGTCGCCGCTGGTGTTGCAGCATATCATGGGCAATGAGGCGGCGCAGTTTGACGGCAGGCGCTTCGGCTATCTCGGCATTCCATCCGAGTACGATACCGTGTGCACCTTCAACCAGAAAAGCGGCATTACCAAGATGGACGATTGGGTTAACGCCAAACGGCCGCAAAAAATTTCCACCATCGGTCCCGGTACCAGTACGTCCGACATTCCCAAATTGCTTAAAGTCGCGCTCAACCTGCCGATGGACGTGATCGACGGTTACAAGGGCGGCGCGGACGCGCGTCTCGCCGTGGAATCGGGCGAAGTCGACGGTTACTGCGGCTCCTGGGGGACGGTGGAGACGGTGTGGCGCAGCGCTTACGACAGCAAGAAAATCATCCCGGTGCTACAAGCGACGCTGAAGCCCAATCCCAAGTACAAACAAATTCCGGTGGCGATGAGTTTCGCCAAGACCGAAGAGTCGCGCGAGCTGCTCAAGATCGCCGACGATGTCCACGGCGCGCAGTTTCCCTTCTCGGTACCGCCAGGAATGGCCAAGGATCGGCTGGAGCTGCTGCAACGAGCGTTTATCAAAACCTTTAGCGATGCCGATCTTGTCGCCGAAGCTAAAAAAGCCCAGCTCGACATCGGTCCGGTGGACGGGCCGACGATCGCCAAGACGCTTGTCCGGTCTCTACGATCTGAAACCGGCGACGGTGGCGCGGCTGAAGGATATTCTTATTGCCGAAGAAGAAATAGGAATGGTTTTAGTGGTTCGTGATCGTTTCAAATAGGGTGCGTATTTGGTAGGGCGCGGCATGCTGCGCCCTTACGCCGGGAAAGCTTTCAATCAGGTGAAGACTCTTGATTATGTTCTTCTGTCTGTTTCGCGGTAGATCAGTGACGGCGTAGATCATGATCATTACATGATTGACGGCCAAGCAATCGCGCGCGACGCCCGAAGTTGGGTTTTGTTGCTGTGCCCGTGTTAGTTCTGGGCAACCATGATCGCTGTGTCTTGACGAATGAAGCCGGGCGGGCGTCCGTATCTGGAGCGAATCTCTAACCAACCTTGGCTAGAGTTTACAACATTGACTTTCATCCCGGCCTGGATCGAGGCGACCAGCGCTGCGTTCTCACTTGGTCCGTCGTAAACTTGGGTTGCAAGTACGGTTTCAAATGTCCCGCGTCTTGGCGTTGGACGAACCGTTTGAACGACGCCACGTTGTTGCGGCGCTGGTTTGCTCTGGGGCTTTGCGACAGCTTGAGTCCGATATTCCAGGGTGGTGCTTTTTGGCGAAAAGGTGCCTCGCAGTTGCGGCTCAGGTTCGCTTTGGGGTTTCGAGGCAGCTTCCACTGGATATTCCTGAGAGCCGCTTGTGATCGCAACCGCCGCCTCTTTTGGCGGTGAAAATCTGTTTCCCAACATTCCCAAGGCGACTGCGCCAGCGACCGCAACCACGGAGGCGGCAAGGGCTCCGAAGTGCCATTGTTGCTTGACTGACTTCAAGACCCCCCAATTCGTATCTTCTGCCGTTTCCATGGAGACACCCGCAGTCGAATCTAAAGAACTAAGCTGCGGATACTCGCCGCCGGTTCTCTGAAAGCGGTTATTCGGCGATTTTACTTCCCAGCCGGAAATTTCGGCTGGCATATATTCGTCGCTATTGGCAGGCAATAAGCTGTGCCTATCCGGGGATAATTCGGCGCCGCCATCTTCCCTGGTTTGAACAAGCTTTGTGTCATTGGAGTCAGTCGCCACGCGAGTTGCCAGGCTAACAGCGAAGCTTTCCTGCCATCTCAAAACTTCTTGCCATAGTCGGCGATTCTCATCGGCCAGTTCGTGACAGATTTGCTGGGTATCGTGCAAGCGCCGATGAGTATCATCGAGCACTTGGGCTTGGTTTCTTGCGTCTATGATTTCGCGCTCCATGTCTGCGAGTCGCGCCTCTAACTGCGGTAGTTGCCTGCTATGATACTTTTCGCGTTCTTCGAGGTTGGTTAGTTGTTGGCGCGCGGTTGCTAATTCTTGTTCCTTTGACTGGTTGTTGTTGAGCCGCCGGTGAAGGTCGTTGACTTCCGTTTCAAGACGTTCGAAACGATCGGCACCCTCGAGATTCTGGCGGGCCAATTCCCGCAACTGAGTTTCTCGCGCATTGAGTTGGAATCGTTGGCTAGTCACTTCTTCGTGCAATCCCTGGTTTTCAACGCGGAGTTGTTGATTTTCAATTTGCATTCTCGCCGTGTCTTGTGCGGCGCTCTGGAGTATTTCTATTCTGTTATCTCGTTCCGCGAGATTTCGATTCAATGCCGCGACCGTGCGTTGCAACGTCTCATTGACACCATCGGCTTCGTGATATCTGACCGTCGCTTGTTTGAACTCGACCTGGCTTGCTTGGAGCTGGTTTCCGAGGTTGTCGATGCTTTCGCGCAGCTGCTGGATCTCTATTTGCGCACTCATCAAACTACGCTCCTGCTGCTCGTATTCGGCTAAGGTTCTTTGGCTATCCGCTGGCCGGTCGCAATGCTCGGCGCTCTGGTGCGCGAGTCCGCCGATGTGCATGGGCAGCTCTCCCTGCGACTGCTGTTCGGCGAGAGCGTTCTTGATGGGGGCTCTATTAGAACTGGTCGAGTGCGCGCGTAAATATTCGCTGCACGCTTTGATGAATCGTCTTGGTTTTGCGATTTCAGTAAGTAAAAACCCGACGTAGACATACACCGGCACGAGCTTATGTTTGGCTGCCAGGAAGATCCCGGTCATTTCGCTTAACAATAAGCCGGCGAGCATGAAGCACAGGGCGAGCCTGGTATCCTCCGCAAGCTCTCTAAGAGCGTCCCACTTGGCACGCAAGCAGATGACGAGCACGATGGCGTAACATGGGGCAAGTAAGAGAACCAGCAGAACCTTTAGTTCCTGACTCGCTGATTCGGATGCGTTCATGAGCAGGATTGGGCCGAGGGTGCACCATATTCCTAAGGCTCCCAGGAGAAATCGAGAAAATGCCAACTTTAGCGCATCGAAAAGTTTGGATTTCATCGGCTTGCCCTCTCACTAACCGCAGACGGTTAATCGTAAATGATCGCTGTACGACGCGCGGCTGATATTGTAGCGATTCCGCGGGTGCGCTCGTCGATCAATGGCTAACACGATTTCTATCAAAATCCGCCGGTCAAAAAAACCCCTACATAAATGTTTGACTAGCAGTGTGACTCGCTAAACCTGAATCATTGCTACATCATGGTTACTTCACCTTGGTGATCACCAATTCAGCCGAGGAGAATTTCCGTCACGTCCGCCCAAACGGATTACCAGGCTCTGTCACTCTGGGTTGTAGCCAGCGCCTATTTCACGGTAGCCACCGCCACTGAGATCGGCCAACACCGCTGTCGCCGCGCGCGCAAGCGGCACTGCATTCAAGTCGAGATTTTGTCCAAAACTGTCATCTCTGAAACCATCGATCGCTAACTAGATCGTTAGTTATCGATAGGTTAATCGCTGGCTCCGGTGTCGGCATAAAATATGCTTTCTCCGGCTAAATTGGCCAACGCAAGCAAACTAACCGGACGAGTTGTGACAAAAGCATGGCCACACCGGAGGCAATATGAGCAAAATATATGACGCCCTTAACGAGGTGGGAGTAAACCCTTTCGAACCGAGCAACGCCGCTTTAACCGATGGGGTAATTCGCGGTACCGCTACCGGCTTGCGCAAGGAGTTAGTGGAGTTTGAGAAACTATTTGGCGAGCGCATCGGGAGATTAAGGGTAGCAGCGAATGATGCCGAGGTGGCAGTGGCAATTGAAAGTCAGCAAGCCGCGCAAACTGTCGAGAAACTCAACGGTGAAATCACAGCACTCGACACCAAGTTGAAAGAGACACGGGATCTCCTTGAAAGAAAAGAGTTGGCCAGTCAAGCGCGCGAACGGGATTTGACCGCGACAGTCAGTGAACTGAAGAGCGAGGTAAAAACCAAGGACGAAACTTTGGCAAGCCGGGTTTCCGAAGTAAACGCGCTTACCGCCGAAGTGAATCGCATGCGCGACGGCATACGGGGAATGGTGTCGGTCTTTAATCAGCAAGCCCAAGCGTTAGGCGAACACCTCGCGGGGAATAGTCGCATGGCTGTGTTCGCGCCGCCGGCAATGAACTCAGCAAAGTCCCAGCTTGCGCATCCCTCCGCCCTGGCCGCAGTTTCGGACCCAAACTCAAACGAGGGCATCGACACATCCATACTCGAACGATAGGTCTGAAATCTCCAGCGCGCAAAATTTAGATTGCCGCTTCGGGCCGGACCGCCGCACCCACCGCAGACGCGTTACGGTTTAATCAACGCCTTCACCGGATATAGCCCTTCGATCTCGCCGCCGACGGCCCGGATGCATTTTTCGGTTTCATCGAGCGGAAAAGTGTGGGTGACCATTTGCTGGACGGGGAATTTACTCGCTTGGATGGCGTTCATGGCGATCTCGGTGGCGTCGTTGTCGGTGGTGAAGGCGCCTTGAAAACGGATTTGCCGGCGGACGATTAGATTCACGTTCAACGGCACGTCGATGCCGTCTCGCGTCAGGCCGCCGACGACCAGCGTGCCGAGGGTACGGACGCATTCGACCGAAGTACGGATCGCTTGGACGTTGCCGGAAACATCGACTGCGACGTCGACCAGTTCGCCGTCGGTTTCTGCGCGGATGACTTCAAGGACATTTTCTTTTTCGACGTCGATCGTGCGCGTGGCGCCAAATTTTTTTGCGACTTCCAAGCGTTCGGCGTCACGGCTTAATCCGGTGATGATAATTTTTGCTGCACCAGCCATCTTTGCCGCGAAAGTGCAGGCGAGACCTTGCTGGCCCGGCCCCTGAATCAGCACGCTGTCGCCCATCTTGACGCCGCCTTGGCGCACCGCCCATTGATAGCCGTTGGCCATGACGGCGCCGATGAGCACCGCCGCTTCGGCGGGCAGGTCGTTACTGACTTTGGTGACGAGAATGTCGGGCACGAGGTAAAGATAGTCGGCGAAGCCGCCGAATAGATGGGGCGGGTTGGCGCAGGTGGTCTGGCCGCCGTAGCCAATACGCGCTTTGCAAAAGCGCGCCGCGCCGCGCCGGCAGTGGGCGCAGCGGCCGCAGCCCTTAGCGCCTTTCATAATGATGCGGTCGCCTTCTTTAATGCCGTGGATCGCTGCCGCTTCCTTGCCGAGTTTTTCGACACGGCCTAAAATTTCGTGGCCGAGGATTAGCGGGTAGGGCAGGCCGTTCTTGCCACCATGGAGATATTTGAAATCGGAACCGCAGACGCCGCCCATTTCGACTTTGACCAGGCCGCCGTCGGCGCTAATATCAGGGATGGGATATTCCCTGATTTCCAGTTTGTCCGGTCCGAGTAACGTTGCGCCTCGGCTGGTTGCCGCCATGGATCACCTCCAAGCTTTTGCGCAATTGTTAAGGCAACCCGGGTGTTCGCGTCAAGTGGTAGGCGAAACGTGACTGCACTACGAATGGGAAAGTCAACTTTGATCGCGGAGGCGCAGAGCACGCGGAGAGTGAAATTTTTTGAATCCGTGCGAACTCAGGGTCTCTGCGGTGAATACTCCTATTTGCGTACTTTGCGGTGAAATCTCTTAATTCCCTCGGTTACGGCTGCTTCGCGCGACCGCCGCTTGCTTGACAGAGACGGAAGTTTACTTGTAGATCATTTACACATTCACAAGCTGCGCGACCGGTTCAATGGCCCAATGGCCAAGGAGGAGTAAATTTATGGCAGAGATCGTTATCGGTATCGGCACATCGCATAGTCCGCAGTTGAGCATCCGGGCCAAAGACTGGGATCATCTGCTCAAAAAGGATCAAACTGATCCGCGGCTCGACTACCAAGGTTTGCTGGCGAAGGCGAAGCCCGGATTGGCCGCGGAGCTTACGCCGGAGAAATTTCACGAGCGCGACGAAGCTTGTCTGAAGGCGATTAAAAATCTAGGCGACGCATTGCAAAAAGCCAACGCCGATGTGGTGGTGGTTTTCGGCGACGATCAGCAGGAACAATTTCACGACGACAACATGCCGATGTTCGCCATCTACCACGGTAAGGGTTTGCCGGTGGTGAAGCATAACAACCTACGGCCGGCGGCATGGAAAAATGCCGAAGAGCAGGGCTGGTCGGAAACCGCGCCGGAATACGAGACCGCATCCGACTTGGCGAATCATTTGATTCGCGGCCTCACCGACGCGGAGTTCGACATCGCGCGCTGTAACAAACTGCGCGCCGAGATCGGTGTCGGCCATGCGTTCAGTTTTCTCTATCGGCGCATATTACCTGGAACCAAGTTGCCGATGGTGCCGGTGATGGTGAACACTTACTATCCGCCCAACCAGCCGACACCGAAGCGTTGTTACGCCTTTGGCCAGGCGGTGCGCAAAGCCATCGAGTCTTGGGATAGCACCAAGCGCGTGGCTCTGTTGGCGTCGGGCGGGCTGAGCCATGTGGTGATCGACGAGGAAATCGACGCCATGGTGATCGATGGACTGAAAAATAAGAAGCCGGAGGTGCTGTTTCAATTGCCGCGGCAAAAATTGACCGGTGGCACGTCGGAGATTTTGAACTGGGTAGCGCTTGCCGGCGCGATGGAGAATCGCGATCTGAAATATCTCGAATATGTCACGACCTATCGCTCGCCGGCGGCGACCGGCTGCGGCATGGGATTCGCGTACTGGCAGTAAAAAGATTGGTTCAAGGTTCCAGGTTCAAAAGTGCAAAGTTAAATCGGATTCAAGACGCTAAATCGCGTCATTGGCAGAAATTGGCTGGTGGAGTTGTAATGGCACGTGAGCCGATAATTGAACGACTGATCAAACTCGACACCTGCGCGGTGTCGGATGCGTTGGACAGTTTGAGTCTCAAGGGGGCGACCTGGGGCGTGCGGCCGCAGTGGCCTTGCCCGAAGATCGCCGGCCGGGCGGTGACGATGAAGATCAAGCCGGCAGGCTTGCAGCAGCCGACGCAGCATTTGGGCACGGCTCCGATTGAAGCGGCGCAGCCGGGCGATGTTATCGTCATCGATAACGGCGGCAAGCTGGAGTTCTCCTGTTGGGGTGGTCTGCTGGCGCTCTCGGCCAAGCTCAAGGGCGTGAGCGGCGTGGTGATCGACGGCGCGTCGCGCGACATCGACGAGGCGCGCGAGTTGGAGTTCCCGGTGTACGCCCGCGGCGCGGTGCCGATGACGGCGCGCAATCGCGTGGTCCAGGAATCTTACAATCAAGAAATTCAGTTCGCCGGCGTGCAGTGCCGTCCCGGCGATCTGGTGCTCGCCGACGGCAGCGGCATCATCATTGTGCCCAAAGAAAAAGAGCAAGAAGTGGTCTCTGCCGCTGAGGGGATCTACGCCAAGGAACAGGAAATGGCCGCCGGTATCCGCAAGGGCTATTCGGGCCGCGAAATGTTGGAGAGACTTGGATACGAGCAGATGCTCAACAAGAAGCAGGAGTAAATTGTTGACGGACGCGGTCGTCGAAGCTTTCAAAACACTTTCGGCGGCAGGAGTTTCCGCTGCGCCTCGACGAAGCGCGCAAGTTTCACCAGTATCATGAGTTGCAGCGTAAGGCTTAGTTTAGAATCTCTTCGAGGATCGAAGATCGAGGATGGCGGATTGGCGGAAGTTTTGTGCGCAGGTAAAAACCTAATATGCTGACGCATGAAGAAAATTTATTGTTGACGCAAGTTGGCCGGGGCACGCCGTGCGGCGAACTGTTGCGGCGTTATTGGCATCCGGTAGCCGCGGCCGCCGAATTGACCGATGAAAAGCCGATTCGCGCCGTCAAGATTCTCGGCGAAGAGTTGGTGGTTTACCGCGACCGGTCGGGCAACTACGGATTGGTCGGCGAGCATTGTCCGCATCGTTTGGCATCCCTCGCCTACGGCCGAGTCGATGAGCAAGGCATTCGCTGCCCCTATCACGGCTGGAAGTTCGACGGCACGGGAAAATGTCTGGAGCAGCCGGCGGAACCGCGTCGACAGTACGTTCAAAGACCGCATCAAACAGGTCGCCTATCCGGTGCAATACCTGGGCGGGCTGATTTACGCTTACCTGGGTCCCGCGCCGGCGCCGCTGTTGCCGCGCTGGGATGTTTTGGTCTGGGAACATGGCAAGCGGTGGATCGTCAAAGAGTCGGTGATCGAATGCAATTGGCTGCAACCGATGGAAAACTCCGTCGATCCTTCGCACCTGTTCTGGCTGCATGGCGACACCGCGCATCTGGCGCCGCGGGTGAAAAAATATTCTGAGCGGCATGAATTCATCCGTTTCGAATATGGCATCAAAAAACGCCGCACGACGTTATCGCTCGCCACCGGCAGTGAGCCGGAGGTCGACGAGCATCCGTTGTTGTTTCCGTCGGTGCTGCGCCACGTCGCGCCGTTCGACGACGGCAAGTCGGTACGGCATAATCTACAGATTCGCGTGCCGGTGGACGATCATCATACGCAGGTGTTTCGCGCCAACTTCGTGCCGTCCGAGACCGAGCGCTCGCCCGCCGATGCGCCGGTGCCGTATCGGTTCACGCCGCTTAAAACCGCGCCGCGCGAATACCGTATGGACATGGTGTCGGCACAGGATTCGATGGCGTGGGAAACTCAAGGTGCGCCTACCGATCGTGCCACCGAGCATCTCGGCGTCGGTGATGAGGGGGTTATCGAGCTGCGCAAGCTTCTCAGAGAGCAGATCGAACGAGTGCAGCAGGGTTTCGACCCGCTCGGCGTGATCCGAGACTCGGCGAAGAACCAGCTCATCGATCTTGGCGTCATCAATGAACGCATCGGTCTGTACGCCCAAGCGCCCACGCCGCCAGCACGTGCGGTCTCCTAACCATTTCGCTCCTTCCATCCACTTATCCTAACTGCTTGGCAATCAGCAGCCATTTTTGGCGTTCCTCTTCCGCCCGATCGTTAATACATTAAAATTCCATGCGTAAGTTAACTTATTGATTTTGCAAGCTTTTTTATCAATAAGGGCTTGCGTAGTAGGCGGTTCCTTGGCTAATATTTACGTCGATGATCGACGCGGCATTGAAGATCGTCGACGACGCACTGAACGAAGCGGGTAAAAAGTAACTCGAATCGTTAATCGTAGGAGTAAGGTTATGCTGACGAGAGCAGAAAACGAGATGTTGACGCGAGTCGGGCCGGGCACGCCGGCGGGCGAGTTGCTGCGCCGCTACTGGTTGCCGGTCGGCGTGGCGAGCGAACTCACCGCGGAGAACCCAACCCAAGTGGTGCGCATCCTGGGCGAGACCTTGGTGTTGTTCCGCGATAAGAGCGGCAATGTCGGCTTGCTCGACGACCGTTGCTCCCATCGCGGCGTGTCCTTGTCTTATGGTCGGGTCGAAGCGCGCGGTATCGCCTGCGCGTATCATGGCTGGCTGTACGATACCAAAGGGAACTGTTTAGAGACACCGGCGGAGCCCTGCGATAGCAAATTCCATCGCACCGTCAAACAGAAATCCTATCCGGTGCAAAAACTGGTCGGGCTTTACTGGGCCTATCTCGGTCCGCTGCCGGCGCCGCTGATCGCCAATTTCGACGTGTGGTTTCGCAAAGACGGCCGCCGCAAGATCGTCATCCAACCGCAGCTCGACGCCAACTGGTTCCAGCCCATGGAAAACTCCATGGACCCGGCGCATTTACAAATTCTCCACCAGGAAACCGCCAATCGCGGCCGAGAAATTCAGGACAGCACGCGCGGACTCACCGACGATGTCGCCGAGTTCGACTTCTATGAAGTGCCTTACGGTTTGATGAAACGGCGCACCTATAAAAACGGCATGATCGACGAGCATCCGGTGATCTTCCCGAACATATTACGCCAGGGCAATGTCGGTCAGATCCGTGTGCCAATGGACGACACCCATACGAAAATCTATTTTGTGCGCTTTTATCCCACCGAGAACGGCGAGATTGTCGAGAACGACGAGCCGCCGGTGGAGTACCTCAAGTCGTATAAGAATCCTCCCGACGCGCTTCATCCGTTTACGCGCTTTCGCATGGATTCGGTGCAGGCGCAGGACCATATGGCGTGGGAAACTCAGGGACCGATTTGCGACCGGACTGCAGGAGCGGCTTACCAGCTCGGACCGCGGCGTGATTCTGCTGCGCGCGGTAATGTTTCGCGAGATGAAAAAAGTGCAACAGGGTCTAGATCCCATGGGCGTTGTGCGCGATCCGGCGAACAATCCGTTCATCGATACTCATCTTTCGGAATCCATTAAACTAGGCGATTACGATCGCTCGCCGCTCGCCGTCAACCAATAGCGGCGGGCTGCGCCGCTACGTTGCCTCGGGACAAGCGCCTTTCATTTCACCGATTCGCACGGATGTGTGTCCGGTAATCAGCTTGAACTCTCCCGGTGCATTGCTCGGCCCGTGACTCGTCGGAACGAGTCTCCCTTTTGTGTCGCTAAGACTGCTGGGTCTAGCCTCGGAATATTAGGCGAGTAGTCCGGCTAATACCTGAGACGATTGGGGTAAATGGCTTGAGCCCATAATGGGTTAGGCTTTGACCTGTGGGTCGGGTTGGCTAAGCTCGGAATCCGCAGATGTAATTTGACTGCGGGGCGAAGGATGGAATAAATATTTGCCACCACACCGTTGGGTGGTTCACCATTCCATTCTTATCTTACCCGTCGCAGGATGTTCTGCTGTTTTTCGACTGCGGAGTTCCGACTAGTTCAGCTTTCGCAGCCGCGGCATATCACGGCTCGATTAAGCCGATTCTAATGGCGTGACGGACCAGTCCTGCGGTCTCGTGGAGATCGAGTTTTTTCATCAGATTGGAGCGATGGGACTCCACGGTCTTGACGCTCAGGTCGAGCTGCTGCGCGCATTCTTTGTTACTCTTGCCTTCGGCGATGAGTTGTAAGATTTGTCGTTCCCGTTGCGTCAAGGGATCGGCTCTCCCGATGCCTTTGGCTAACGCAGCGTTGACCACGCTTTCGGAGATGCCCGGGCTCAGGTAAATATCGCCTAGTAAAGTTGTTCGGATTGCTTGCACCAAGTCGGCTGTGGCTTGGCTCTTCAGTACATAGCCTTTGACCCCTGAGCGCAGCGCTTCGAGCGCGTATTGTTCCTCCTTATGCTGGGTCAGGAGTATCACTTTGGTTCGCGGACTCGTCGCGCAGATTTGGCGGGCGGCGTCGATGCCGTTGAGTAGTGGCATGGTGATGTCGAGTACCGCCACGTCGGGGCCAAGTGTATTCACCATCTCAACGGCCTCCTGGCCATTGGATGCCTCGGCGACGATTTCGAAGCCTTCGGTGACCAGCAGGCTTTTCAATCCGCTGCGAACGACCACATGGTCGTCAGCCAACAACACCCGTGTCGCCGGGTTTTTCCCTTCGGCGTCGATCTTTGCCATCAGTTTATATTGCGACGAGTGCGATCGCGCGCAACAGCCTCTCTCAAAAATATCTTGTCGAGCAATCTGATTTCCAATTTGCATACGTGGCCGGTGGCTGCCGGCCTTGGTAGTCCATCGGTTCGGCGTCATTGCTGAAAAAAATGTCGGCAGCGGAACAAGGAGGATTACACTGCACTACCGTAAGTGAAGATCGCAATGACATGGAGGTGCCTGCACCTTGCTTAGTTTAGCTGACTGCCGGCTATACACATGCGCCTTTGTCTGCGTGAACCGCAGAATTGACGCAGTTATTGTTCCTTGGCAATCGCTAGCAGCGCTCGCATCAAAGCTCATACCATAACTGTCTGAGATTACCAAATGACGGACTCGTAAGTGGCCGATCGTGCGGATGTACTGTCCATCCCTTAAATCGGACTGATTTTAAGCCGAGCGCGACAATCGCATTAGACCGGCAAATCGGGTTGTGACTCGAGGCTCCGAGTCAAGCCTTTGGTACCGCACCGAGTTTGAGGGGTTTGTTTCGGCGAAGGGGAACGGAGGACGGCAAGAAAGCAGTTAGGTATTGAGCGGCGTGAGATTGTTTGCCTCGGTACTTGCACTCAGGGTGGCATTTAGCTCTTCGTCCCACTGTCGATTGTCGTGTTGCGTGCGCACGCGGGTGAGGAAATCGACGATATTGACGGGTTTGGCGAGAAACTCGCTAACGCCCAAAGTCATGGCGGCAGCCCGTGTTGCCATGTCATCCTTGGCGGTCAACAGGATGACTGGCAACGCCGGACGAAGCTGTTTCAATTCACGGCACACGGTCAAGCCGTCCATTTGCGGCATCATCACGTCTAGGATGACGAGGTCGATGGGCTCAAGGCGCACGCTTTCAAGGCATTCCCGGCCGCTGAAAGCCGAGCGCACGGTGTAGCCGTGGTGGGCGAGTAAAAGCCTGATAAATTCGACAAAATCGCGGTTGTCGTCGACGATGAGAATCTTAAAATCAGCGGGTAGCGGCTTAGTTGGTGATACGTATGATTGGGTATTCATCGTCTTCCTTTCTTGTCGATCGGCTGTGTAGTTTGGCGACCAGCGTCGTGCGCTTGATCTTTAACATCCGCGCCGCCATCGCTTTATTGCCGTTAGCAAGTCTTAGGGCTTCATCGATCAGACGCTGCTCGAATTGCTCTAAGTGCCGAGCGAAAGTCCATGTCATTGTTGATCAGCGTCGGTTGAGGAAGCTTTTTTTCCGATACGAAAGAAGCAATATTGGCCGGTAAATCGTTGAGGCCAATCTGGCCATTTTCGCAGAGAACCACGAGCCGCTCTACGACGTTTTCCAGTTCGCGGACGTTGCCCGGCCAGTCATATTCCCACAGATAAACGCTCGCTTCCTCCGAGATTATGGCCGAGGCAGCGTACTTGCGGTTCGATTTTTCCAAAAAGTGGCCGAGCAGCAACGGCACATCGGAGCGGCGCGAACGCAGCGGCGGCAAGTGGATGGGAATGACCTGTAGCCGGTAAAAGAGATCCTCGCGAAAAGTACCGGCCTGAAGCTCTTTGGCTAGATCTTTATTGGTGGCGGCGATCACGCGCACATCGATCGCCGTCGTTTGATCGGAGCCTACTGGGCGTACTTCGCCGCATTGCAATACGCGCAAGAGCTTGGGCTGCAAAGTGATTGGAATCTCGCCCACTTCGTCGAGAAAGATCGTGCCGCCCTCGGCCAATTGAAACATGCCGGCGCGGGCCGAATGGGCGCCGGTAAACGCGCCGCGGGCATGGCCGAACAGCTCGCTCTCCAGCAACTCGTGGGGAATAGCCGCGCAGTTGATTGGCACGAAGGGACGGTGCACCCGCTGGCTAAGACTGTGGATGGCCCGGGCGACGACTTCTTTTCCGGTGCCGCTTTCTCCGGTGATCAGGACGGTGGCGTCGGTGTTGGCAACCCGTGTTATCAAGGCATTGATGCGCTGCATCAAAGGATGCTCGCCAATGATAAACCCCGGGAGAGCGGCGCTTGGCGCCACACTCGATCGATCCAAACTAGCAAACTTTTCCGGCGGTTTTCTCGAAGCGTCGCGCGCTTGAGCAGGATTCAGGTATGCAGGGGTTTCAATCAACTGTGCCAGATCCTCATGACTATTGTCGCTTCGTCCCAATTTATCAGACCGGTTTGACTATGAATATTACACTGAATGGCCGCGAACGCACTATCGGGTAAAGCCTGTACCTATTTGCGGTAATTTTCCGAGCTTCCCACGGACATACGGCGGCGGCTTTAGCATTTGGCATCGGCACTCGTCTCGATTAATCGGCCAAGTCAGTCCAGCGGATTGATTCTGCGAGAGAAACTGGTGCTGCGGTATCCGGCCAAGCTCCGAGTCCTACCAATCGCAGGTGGGAATGTTGACAGCGACATCGGCGTAGCGGCGCGTTTCCGGCGCCGCGATAGCGCGTTCGTCGATCTGCCAGTCGGCGCCGCCATGGCACTGCGTCAAGATTCGATCGTTGGTCGCGTTCGCTTGTCGACACTTGCGGCGAAATAGCGCGGCGATTTCGTTTCTATCCCTCTAACTGAACCTGATCGCCGGCCATGGCGGCGAAAATTTTAGCGCCAATATTTTAGCGCCAAAGCCCAAAGCGTTAATTTTTCGACGCCTGGAAAGATTTGCCCAGTGCCGTCAATAGATCGACGATTCGAACGTGATTCCAACGTGTTAGCAACGGTTTTTCGCAGAATTGCAGAACTGGCACTGGCATTGCTCAATGACCCGAAGGAATGCGCAATCTTAACCCCAATGATGGTGAAGGAGAGACGATGCACTTAGAAACTAGGCTCGAGGCTACGGCGCGCGCCGCAAGGCTTACATGACCTGGCCAATCAATTGATCGGTGCCAGCCCACGCATGGGTATGGCGCGGGCCTTGATCGCGAGAGTTGCGGCGAACGATTCCACCGTGTTGATCACGGGTGAGAGCGGCACGGGTAAGGAGCTCGCAGCGCGGGCGATCCACAACTTGAGCTGCCGCCGCGAGCAAGCATTCGTTCCAGTGAATTGCGGCGCGATTCCGGAAGAATTGTTGGAGAGTGAATTGTTCGGCCATGTGCGCGGCGCATTTACCGGCGCCGTAAATGGCCGCCAGGGCCGTTTCCAACTCGCCAACGGCGGCACGCTATTTCTCGATGAGATCGGCGAGATGAGCCCAAAGCTTCAGGTCAAGCTCCTGCGCGTCTTGCAGGAACACGAGTGCGAACCGGTGGGCAGCGACCACGCGGTGCAAGTTGACGTTCGGGTGGTGACCGCGACCCATCGCGATCTGCGGCTCGCCGTGCATGAGGGACGGTTTCGCGAAGATTTGTTCTATCGCTTGAACGTCCTGCCTCTGGAGTTGCCATCGCTGCGCGAACGGGAGGGCGATGTCGCTCTGTTGATCGGTTATTTCCTGGATGTGCAAGGGCGCCGGAAAAACAAAAAAATCTTGCAGGTCGAAAACGCCGCCATGAGCGCGCTGGAGCGCTACAGCTGGCCGGGCAACGTCCGCGAGCTGGAAAACTTGGTCGAGCGCTTGGTGGTGCTCAACGACGATGGGGTCATCCGTCCGAGCGATCTGCCCGACTACATTCTCAATAACGCGCGTGCCGCAGCATCAGCAGGCGACGCAGATAGCGTTGCCTTCCGATGGCGTCGATCTCGACGGTGTTCTGGAGAAAATCGAGAACGGCTTTATTGAGCGGGCGCTCGAACGCGCGCGCGGCAACAAAACCATGGCCGCCGAACTGTTGCGCTTGAACCGCACGACTTTCATCGAACGGCTGCGCAAGAAGGGCATGCTGCAATCGGCGCGCAGCGCCGCGGTGCGCCCAGAGACTGTCGAGAAACTGACGGAGGCAAATATTTCATTGACGGCGCCGCTCTTTCCCAACTGGAATTTGCCAGTGCCCATGCCGGCGGAAGCCTAGCAAAGTCGGCGATCTAGCCGCGTATCCAGTTACAGTATCCACTGGCATTACGCTTGCTCAACGGTGAAATAATGACGCCTGGAACGATCATAAATTCTCACAGGAGTAACTCCATGGTAACGCCGATGGCCGATCCCGCAGGGAATGTCGAATCGCTCAACAGCTTGATCGGCTGGTTCAACCACAACAGCGTGGAACTGATCGACGAGTATCGCCGGCTTGAGGCGCGCCTCGATTACCTAAAAAATCAGTTGGAGGTAAAGAATCGCGAGCTCGAGAAAAGTTTGCAAGCGCGTGAACAAGCGCGGGCGTACTTACTTTCGGTGCTCGAGAGTCTCAAGGGCGGGGTCGCCGTGCTCGACCACGAACTTCATCCAACCTTCGTCAATCGCCGTCTGACCGAGCTCGCCGGCAAGGTCAACGACCAGCGCATCCGCCAATGGCTGGGCGACAAATTGGTCGCTAGTCTCCAGGGCGGTGACAACTGTTTTCTGCCTTTCGAATGCGAAAAAGTAGTCCAGGGACCGGACGGTGCGATGGTGCCGGTGCATTTCTCCGTCGCCGAGGTCGCCACCGGCGATCCGGCAAGTCATTATGTGCTGGTCTTTCAAGATGTCACGATCGTTGAAGCGCATGGAGGCGGAGGCGGCGCGCACGCGCCGGTTGGCTTCCCTCGGCATGATGGCATCCGAGTTGGCGCATCAAGTGAAAAATCCCCTTGGCGGCATCGAGCTGTGCGCCTCGCTCTTGAAGGAAAAATCAACAGGCGACTCGCAACGGCTCGCCGGTGAAATTCTCGGCGCTACTCGACGTCTGTCGACGACGGTGTCCAAGCTGTTGGCGTTCGCCGCGGAGCCGGCGATCGCATCGGATGTTTTATCGGTTGCCACCCTGATGAAAGATGTTTTGCAAGAGTGCGTCGCTCTGTTCGACGATCCCGCGTGGTCCATCGTTGTCGACATCGAGCGCGATCTGCCGCCGGTGTGGGGCGATCGCGGTCTGCTCGTGCAAGCGTTGGTCAACTTTATTGTTAACGCCAAGGAAGCGATGCCCAAGGGCGGCCGGGTCTGCTTGAAGGCGCGGCTGTCACCGTTCGCGACGCTCAACGGGCAGATCCACAAGGCCGTTGAAATCAAGGTGCGGGATCACGGCGTCGGCATCGCGGCGGAAAATCGCGAGCACATTTTTGATCCGTTTTTCAGCACCAAGAGCCAGGGAACCGGCCTGGGATTGGCATTCGCCCATAAGATTATCAGCGCTCACCGCGGCTCCATCGAAATCGCCTCAGCGCCGCAGACAGGCAGTGAATTTACCATTGGTTTGGCAGCCGCCGAGGAGATTGCCGCCGCATGTTGAAGCGTATCGCCATCGTCGACGACGACCCGACCATGCGCGTGGCGCTAAGCGAGGCGCTCGGCGGCCTCGGCCATGAGGTAGAAATTTTTGCCAATGGCGACGAGGCCCAAGCACACTTGCTCCGCGAGGGCGCCGATCTGGTCATCAGCGACGTGCGCATGCCGGGGTTGAGCGGCCTCGAGTTATTAAAGCGCTTCCAGCAGCTGCGATTCATTCTCATCAGCGGTTTTGCCACCGTGCCGCAAGCCGTCGATGCCATGAAACTGGGGGCATATGATTTCCTCGTCAAGCCGTTTTCGCACCGTGAATTGATTTCGCTAGTCGAAACGGCCCTGGCGGGCAAAATCGCCGATAGCTCGAGCGGGCGCGCCGCCGACGAGTTCGTCACCACCAACCCGCGCATGCAAGCCTTGCTCGAATTTGCCCGTCAGATAGCCAAGTCCCACGCTTCGATCCTGATCCAAGGCGAAAGCGGCACGGGCAAGGAACTGTTGGCGCGCTATCTGCACAGCCATAGCCGGCGCCATGCCGGCCCCTTTGTCGCGGTCAATTGCGCGGCGTTGCCCGAGGGGCTCTTGGAGTCCGAGCTGTTCGGTTACGAGCGCGGCGCTTTTACCGGCGCGGTTACCGGCAAGGCGGGAAAATTCGAACTCGCCCATGACGGCACCTTGCTGCTCGACGAGATCAGCGAAATGCCGCTCGCGCTGCAGGCTAAGCTCTTGCGCGTCCTGCAGGAACGGGAGGTCGACCGGTTGGGAGGCAAGAGGCCGCTGCCGATCGATATTCGGGTGATTTCCACGACCAATCGGGAGCTCCGCGAAATGATTCGCGCCGGCAGTTTTCGCGAGGACTTGTTTTACCGCATCAACGTCGTGCCGACGCGGATTTTTCCGCTGCGCGAACGGCTCGATGACATCGCGCCGCTGGCAGCGGCCTTTTTCTCCAAGCGCGGTTATCCGGGGCTGTCCTTAGCGCCGTCGACTTTGGCGCGGTTGGAAGAGAATCCCTGGCGCGGCAACGTGCGCGAGCTGTTTAACGTGCTCGAACGGGCCGCGATCATGGCCGAAGATGGCGCGATCTTACCGGAGCACTTACTCCTCGAAGATGAACTGCCGTCGTGGAGCCGGATTGCCGCTCCGGCGGCGGCGCTGTCTGACACCTGGCCGGTTGCCGAGAGTGCGCTGCCACGGGCGAGCCAGGAATACGCTGGCAGCCGGCAACGCTCGGTGCGCGAGATGGAAGAACAACTGATTTTTCAAACCCTCAAGCAAGCCAACAATAACCGCACGCAGGCGGCCAAGTTATTGGGTATCAGCGTGCGCACGCTGCGTAACAAGTTGAAGAGTTATCGCGAACGAATCCAATTGGTGGAGGCATGAAATGGCCGGACTAAGGCTTTTCGATTCGACGCATCGGTTACTTGAGTTGTCTCTGCGCGGGCGCGCGGCGCGTCATGAAGTGCTCAGTGCCAACATCGCCAACGCCGATACCCCCGGTTACCGGCCGCGCGATTTGGAATTCAACGCCGCGATGCGCTCCGCCGCGGAGAGCGGCGCCCTAGGCTCCGGCGAAACTCCCCAGCGCGGCGCCGCATCAGCCACCGCCGGGCTGGACCTACAGTCGGCGATTTACGAGCCGGAGTATCCCGATAGCCGCCACGGCGAAGACCGGCTCGACGGCAACGCGGTCAGCATCGATCGGCAAATGGCGCTGATCACCGAAAACTCGCTGGCTTACGAAACCTCCCTAACTCTGTTGTCGCGGGCGCTGGCAGGGCTACGCTACGCCATCGGCGAAGGAAGAAGGTAATCATGGATCTGTTTAAAATATTCTCCATCAGCGGCTCCGGCATGGCCGCCCAGAAGAGCCGGATGAGCGTGGTCGCTGGCAACTTGGCCAATAGCGAATCGACGCGCACCGTCGACGGTGGCCCCTACCGCCGCCGCGACATCATTTTTCAGGCGGCGCCGCCCCCCGGTGAATTTACCGACGAACTCAATGACATCGCCGCGGATCGAGAGCGCGCCCAGGGCGTGGAGGTGGTCGGTGTCAAGCAGAGCAACCGGCCGCCGCGCCAAATCTTCGATCCCAGCCATCCCGATGCCAGCGGCGAGGGTTATGTCGCGCTGCCGGATATCAACCCAATTGAAGAAATGGTCGACATGCTCTCAGCGGTGCGCTCTTACGAAGCCAATCTGTCGGCATTCAACAGCACCAAAGCCTTGATTCGAAAAATCCTGGATCTCGGCCGAACCCAGTAACCGCGAAGTCTTTGTTTAAGGAGCAACCATCGCCATGAGTATCGTCAAAAACGTCGATCTAGTTTATCGTCCGGCGCCCCTCGCCAACGCTAAGAATCTCGATGAGCCGGCCAAGGGCGACTTCAACAATGTGCTCAAGAACGCCATGGGCGAAGTCGGCGAGTTGCAGGCGAAAGCCAATCAGTCGATTCAACAAATGGTCGGCGAGGGCAAGGGCGATCTCCAGGAAACCATGATCGCCCTCGAGAAGGCGGACGTATCCTTCAAACTGATGATGCAAATCCGTAATAAAGTCCTCGACGCCTACCAGGAGATCATGCGCATGCAGGTGTGATTCAATGCTGAAAATCAAATGAAAACCCGAAATCCGAAACAAACTCCGAGACAAATAAATCTCAAATCGGCAAAGTCTAAAACTCGGAATCCGAAGGAAGCTTGTTGGGAGTTTACCTATTTTGTTCATTTGAATTTGTTTCGGTCCGCGGGGCTTCTTTCGAAATTCGGATTTTGTTTTGAATTTATTACAGGTGAGATGATTCGTGCCTGAACAACTGGAAAAATTTCTCGGCGACCTGCGCCAAATGCTGGCCCGCCTGCTGGCGTTTCTCACGCCGCAGCAGAAACGGCTGATCTTCATCGGTCTACCGGTCTTCGGCGCGCTTGGCTACGCCGGCATGTTCGCCTTCGAGCAGATGAATTACGGGCCGCTCTACACCAATTTAGCCCCTCAGGACGGTTCTGCCGTGGTCAAGGAACTCGATGCCGCGAAGATACCGTACGCGATCACCAATGGCGGCACGGTCATCGAAGTGCCGCGCGGCGTGCTGTACCAGACGCGTTTGAAGCTCGCCGGCAAAGGCATTCCGGCCGGTGGCGGCGTTGGTTTTGAGATCTTTGAAAAAAACCAGTTCGGCGCCAGCGAATTTACCCAGCAGGTGAATTACTTGCGCGCCCAGCAAGGCGAACTATCGCGGACGATCAATTCGATCACCGCGGTGCAGTCGAGCCGGATCCACCTGGCGATCCCGTCGCGGACAAATTTTCTCGGTCCGGAAGAGAAACCGTCGGCGTCGGTGGTGGTCGAACTGCGGCCTGGTTACCATCTCAGTCCCGATCAGGTTCAGGGTATTGTCAATTTGGTCGCCGGTTCGGTGCCCAAGCTCAGCAGCGACAAGGTCACGGTCATCGATGGCTCGGGGCGTCCGCTCAAAGAAATCGTCGTGGCCGTGGCCAGCACCGAGGCGGAGAAAGTCAATGCGCTCAAGCTCAAGCATGAAGCCGAGTTGCAACGGCGGGTTGAAACCATGCTCGACCCGGTGCTGGGCGCCGGCAAAGTGATTGTCCGCGCCAACGTGCAGGTCAGTCTTCAGGAAACCCTGATGACTAAAGAGGAGTTCGATCCGGACAATAAAGTCGTGCGCAGCCAGCGCCAATCGAGCGACGACAGTGGCGCCAAGGGCGGCAATCCCGGCGTGCAAGCTAACGTGCCCGGCGGCGACGCCACCAAAGCCAATGACGGCGGCGCGAAACGCAGCAGCGAGATGATCACCTACGAAGTCGGGCACACCACCAGCCGGATCATGGAGCCGCGCGGCCAGATCCAGAAGCTGTCGGTGGCCGTCATGGTCGACGGCAAATATGACAACCAAAAGTATATCGCGCGCAGCGCCGCAGAGATGGAAGTCATCAAGAGCATCGTCAAGCGCGCCGTCGGCTTTGACACCGATCGCGGCGATGAGATCGAAATCGCCAATGTGCCGTTTAAGATCCAACCGGCGAGCCCGCTCAATCCGCTGGTTGCACCGACCTTGAAGGATATGGCGCAAACCCCAATGGGCATGGCCGCCGGCGGCGGCGCGCTCTTGGTCCTGGGCACCTTGGCCTTCTTCATGCTCCGGCGAAAAAAACCGGCGTCGAGCGCCGCCGAGCCGGCGGCGGCGATGGCCGCGCTGCCGCGGAACCGTCCCGCCAGCGCGGCGGCGATACAGGAAGAAGTGGCGGCGGCGGCGCAAAAGATCGTCGTGTCGGAAGACCCGCGCAAAGAGCAGTTGGCGCAGATCGCTCATGACTATCATGACGCCTCGGTGCGGATCATTCGAACCTGGTTACAAGAGGACGCGGCGAAGGCCCGTGCGGCCGCAGCTAGTGGCGGCATCGTTGCCAACCCGTAATTGAAATATGGCTGACGACGGCAGAGCGAAGAAAAAACCAACTTTAACCGGTCCCGAGAAGGCGGCGATTTTCTTGGCCTTGGTCGGCGAAGAACTCGCCGGCGCCATCGCCGGCGAGTTGCAGGAAAAAGAGATTGTCATGCTGCGCCAGGGCGTCCATCGCATGGCGCAGATCGAAACCGAGCATATCGACGAGGTCTTCGAAGAAACCTGCAAGATTCTCAAGAAGGCCAATATCTTCGCTGAGGGGACGAACGATTATCTGCAACGGGTATTGACCAAAGCGATGGGGGCGGAGAAGGCCGCGACCGTATTGAGCCGTATTTTTACCGAGGAAGGCGATGAATCCTACGGCATCGATTCGCTGCACGAGATGGACGCTAAAGTCCTCGGCCAGTTTCTCCAAGAGGAACACCCGCAGACCATCGCCTTTGTGTTAGCCCACCTCTACCCGGCCCATGCCGGCGAGGTCTTCGGGACGCTTTCGGAAGACAAACAGGCGGAGGTCGCCTATCGCATTACCAGTCTCGGTAGCACCTCTCCGGGCGCCATCGAGGAGATCAGCAAAGTGCTGCGCAACGCCGTGCGCCAAGTCCAGGGCAAGCAGGTGGGCGGCGTGCGCCCAGTGGCGGAAATCTTAAACTTTGTCGACAAAGCCACTGAAGAGCGGGTGATGGCTGGGTTGGGCGAATACGAACCTCAGTTAGCCGACGGCATTCGCCAGTTGATGTTCACCTTCGAAGACTTGGGCAAAATCGACGATGCCAGCATGCAGGTGCTGGTCCGGGAAATCGAAAAAGACAAATGGGTCATGGCCATGCGCACGGCGAGTCCCGCCCTCAAAAAGAAACTCTTCGCCAACATGTCGGAGCGCGCCGGTGCCTTGCTCAAAGAAGAAATCGAGAACATGGGGCCGGTGCGGCTGCGCGACGTTGAAGCTGTCCAACGCGAAGTCATCGACCGCGCGCGCCAACTCGAAGGCGAGGGCAAAGTTTTTCTCTCCAGCGGCAAGACCAAGGAGGATCTGCTTGTCTAGGCTGGTGGCGCGCGACGACTTGCGGGCGGCGGAAGTTAACCTCTATCGCCAAGCGGATCTGGACGGCGATACAATGGCGCCGGCACCGATCGGTAACGCTGACACGGACTATCGCAGATTTGAGTTAGAATCTCTCGACCTGCTCGAGCTCGCGCCATGGTGGATCCTTCAGTCCGCTCAGGAACAAGCCGCTGAGATCATCGCCCAGGCGGCGCTGCAAGCGGACACGCTGCGCCAGCAAGCCTCACGCGAAAGCGCCGTGGCGGACCGCGAGCGGGCGATGCAGGAACTCTTGCCGGCGCTAGCGGCGTTGGCCAACGCCGGCCAATCCCTGATTGCCTTCGAAGAACAGTTGCTGTCGCGCTGCGCGCCGCAGCTCGTTGATTTGGCGCTGGAGATCGCGGCCAAGGTGATCGCCAAAGCGGTCGACGCCGACGCCGAGATCGTCGCCGCCGTGCTCGAACGCGCCAAACACGAGGCCCTAGACGCCAAACAGCTGCGCATCTGGCTCAACCCGACCGACCACCGGTTGCTTGCTGACCTCAGACCGGACTTGGTCAAAATCGGCAGCGACGGCAAACGCACCATCAAGATTGTCGCCAGCGACGAGATCGCCCGCGGCGGGTGCCGCTTGGAGACCGAATCGGGTATCGTCGATGCCACCCTACCGACTCAGATCGATGAGATTCGCCGGCAGCTCTTGGACACTGAGCTGTAAAGCGAAGACGAGAAAAGCGTGCGTTGTTGTAATGCTGCATTGGATCCTCTGAGTTTGGCATAGATGATACTCACCACGAAGGTCATGAAGGGTTTGGATAAATTAAACTCCGACCTTCGTGCTTTTCGTGACCTTTCCGGTAAATGGAATTTCAGCAACCGGGACAGGCTATCCACAGGGATACCTGAAGAACTGCGGCAATTAACCAGGGTCGTACACCAATGACAGAAAACTTGCTGGCACCGTATCGCGAGCGGCTGAAGTCGATTTCGCCTTATCGTCTGTGCGGCACGGTGACCGAGATCACCGGCCTGTTGATTGTCAGCCGCGGCCCATGGCTCCCCGTCGGCGGGGTTTGCCATATCTATCCGACTGGCGGCGCCAAGCCGGTGCTCGCCGAAGTGGTCGGCTTTCGCGACGAACGCATATTGTTAATGCCGCTCAACGACCTGCGCGGCATCGGTCCGGGCAGCAAGGTCGTCGCTCTCACCAAGGAAGCGCATCTGCCGGTCAGCGAAAAACTATTGGGCCGCGTGCTCGATGGTTTGGGACGACCGATCGATGGCAAGGGCATCGTCGCGGCGCATTCCTATCCCATCTATGTCGCCAATTCGAATCCGCTCGATCGCCAGGAGATTAGCGAACCGCTCGATATCGGCATCCGTGCGATCAACGCTTTGGTGACCCTTGGCAGAGGCCAGCGGGTGGCGATCATGTCCGGTGCCGGCGTCGGTAAGAGCACGCTGCTATCGATGATCGCGCGCAACACCCGCGCCGATGTGAAAATCATCGCGCTGATCGGCGAGCGCGGCCGCGAAGTCGAGGACTTCGTCACCCGCACACTGCCGGCCGAGGAGCGCGAGCGCATGATCGTGGTCGCCGCCACATCCGAAGCGCCGGCGTTAGTGCGCGTGCGCGGCGCGTTTATCGCCACCGCTATTGCCGAATATTTTCGCGACCGCGGCCAACATGTTTTGTTGTTAATGGACTCGCTCAGCCGTTTCGCCATGGCCCAGCGCGAAGCCGGTCTTGCCGCCGGCGAGCCGCCGTCGACTAAAGGTTACACGCCGTCGGTGTTCGCGCTCTTGCCGCGGTTGCTCGAACGCGCCGGCAGTTGGAAGGGCAAGGGCAGTATCACCGGGCTCTATACCGTACTGATGGAAGGGGATGATCCCCACGAACCGATCGCCGACGCCGTGCGCTCGCTCAGCGACGGCCATATCCATCTGTCGCGCCGGCTCGCCGAACAGGGGCAATTCCCGGCCATCGACGTGCTCTCATCGGTCAGCCGCTTGCGCAAACAGGTGACCGCCGCCGAACATCAGAGTGCCGTCAACGAGTTTACCCGCATCATGGCGGCCTATCGCGATGCCGAGGATCTGATCCAGATCGGCGCCTATACCAAAGGGCGCAACGCCGACGTCGACCGCGCCCTGGAACTGCTGCCGCGGATTCGTGCCTTCTTGTGCCAAGACCGCGGCGAAGATGCCACGCTCAACGATAGCGCCGCCGCGCTTACCGAACTCCTGAGTGTCTAAACGATAATTTATGGCCGCATTCAAATTTCGCCTCGAGGCGGTGTTGCGTTTACGCCAGCGTTTCAAGGAAGAAAAAGAGTGGGAACTGCACGCGCTCAACGACGCGAAGCATGTCCTGGAGGCGGAAATCGCCGTCCTGGAACAGGAACTCCGGACGATGGACGCTGCCCAGGGCGCAGCCATCGGCGCGATTCTATCGGTCATCGACTTACAGTTTGCCAGCCAATATTCCCAGCGCATCGACCAGCGTATTAAAGCCAAAGCCGCGGCGTTGACCAAGCTCGATGCGGCGATCGCCGGCAAGCGCGGCGAGCTCGTCGAAGCACAGCGCGGGGTTAAGTCTCTGGAGCGGCTGCGCGAACACCAAACGGAAAAATTCCGCCGCGAACAGGATGGCGCCGAGCAAAAGTTCATTGACGAAGTGGCGCAGCGAAAATTCGTTGTCGGTCCAAGCCGGAAATAATTTCCCGGTTCGCGCAAAATCTGCCTAGTCGCGTTGATGTCATTTCTCCGTGGCGTACTCCGTGGACCGCCTTGGCTAAAGAGTTTTCCGTCCGTGCCGATGGTTTTACGGCGATTTTCTCTCTGGCCCTCCTCTTGCTCATGTCGCTGTCCGGCATGATCGTCCAAGATACCCAACCTGCTTCTCTGCTGCCGCTGCCAAGTTTACCGGATGAGTCCGATGAAGCCGCACCGGCCAATGTTTTTGCGCAACTGTTCAATATGTTTTTGGCGCCGGCGCCAGCGGCTCAAATTGCCCCGCCCGCGCCGGCAGATTCAGCCACAAGTGCGGCATTCTCCATGTTGCCGTCAGCAGCGCCAGCGCCGGCAAGCGATCCGGCCGAGCTCATCGGCGCCGAGGTCATTCGCCTAGACGAAAAATCTCTCAGTATTCGTGATTTGCCGGAGTTGCCAACCAGCGAACTATCCGGTTTCACGGTCGCCGAATCCGCCGCCATCACGCCGACCCTTGCCGGCGCAGCGCTACCCCAGCGAGATGGAAAGTCGCTCAGTGTTGGCGGTTTGCCGGAGCTGCCAACCAGCGAACTGTCCGGTTTTACGATTGCCGAATTCGTCGCTACCACGCCGACCTTTGCCGGGCCAGTGATTGAGACAAGCCAAGGGGCTGCTGGCGTTGCGAGGTCGCAAGCGACTGGAGATACGCAATCTACTGATGCCGTTGACTCTGCGCCGGTGACAATGGCGCGCCGCTCGCGGCGCGATGAAGAGCCGCCAGCCAATGATTTAGCCGAGACTGGCGTGGCTGGGACGCCGCAGATGACGTTAACCCAGTCGCCGATCGGCGTCGGGCTGCCAGCCATGTTCGAGGCCTCGGCCAAAAGGGCACTGAGTATTGACCTGCGACAGAACGCATCGCCTCTCAGTAAATCCGCTGGACTCGATGGCAGTGCCGTGCCGCGATCGCCGATCGTCGATATGCCGACTTCGCTCGCCAGTGAAACGGCCACTGCCACGGAGAGTCAGCCTCTAGCACCTCTTAACCAAGCCAACGATGACTTGACGACCAAGCAGCAAGTTGAATCGCCGATTGCCGCAAGGAAAGCGCCGGCGAGGTCGGATGATCGCGATCGCTTCAATGCGCAATCGTTGCGTACCGAAGACCACGGGTCGATAACTCTCAACGATTCTTTTATCGCCAACGCAACGACTGTTGTGAAACCGTCAGACGGCATGCGCCGTTTACCGTTAACGGAGCGGCCGCTGGAAATAGATGCCGAGCCGAATCCGTCGACTTCGGGCGCAGCGGATGGCATCACGGTTACGCAGGCTGCCGAGAAGAGCCGAACCGGCATGGCCGCAGCGTCGCAGGGCGACGAGCACAGCGCCGCCAAGGATGGTTGGCAAAATCAGCCGCGCGAAGGCGATGCGCCAGCCAATCCGTCCATGGTTGTCGGCGCGGCGCCGGCGCGAGTGCATCATTCCGACCGGGGCGAAACCGCGGCGCCAGCCTGGCGTCCCGTGGTGGAGCGGCTGGCGCGGGATATTGGCGAGCATTTTCGCGTCGGCGAACAACAAGCGGTATTGCGATTGGAGCCGCCCGAACTGGGCAAGGTAAAAATCGATCTGCGCATCGAAGGCGGCCAGCTGCACGTCCGACATCGCCGCCGAAGGCCAGGAATCGCAAGCGCTGATTGAGCATCATTTGCCCGAGTTGCACCAGGCTCTGCGCGCCGGCCAAATTGACGTCGGCGCAGTGCGGGTGAGCCAGGGCGAATGGAACCCTGGCGGCGCGCTGGCGCAAGACTTTAACCAATCGCCGCAAGGGCGCCAGGAATCTCCTCGTGACGTGGTTAGCTTCGGGGTCGCTGACGAGGCGATCACAGAATCATCGGCACAACCTTCGCCGCCTAGCGCCGATGGGCGCGTCAGCATGTGGGCGTAGAAAATCTATAACTATAAGGATCGATCATGGCCGTACAAAATGTCAACGCCGCCGCGGCTGCAAGCACAGCGACGAATCCGCTCAAGAACCAGGTCGCTAGCCAGGACGATTTTCTCAAGCTCTTGATCACGCAATTACAGAATCAAGATCCGCTGCAGCCGATGGACAATCAAGAATTCGCGGCGCAGTTGGCGACCTTCAACAGTCTCGGCCAGTTGATCGAGATCAACGAGAAGCTCGGCGCGATGAACAATGGCCAAGGCTCGATGAATCAGTACAATGCGGCTTCCTTGATCGGCAAGCAGATCACCTCCGCCGGCAATCAAGTCGGCGTCAGCGCCGGCGCAGCGTCCAACATCGGCTATCAGTTGGGCGCCAACGCGGCCAAGGTGGTGGTCAGCGTGTTTGACGCCAATGGCGAGATCGTCCGCCGTATCGATGCCGGCGCGCGCAACGCCGGCGAGCAAACCCTGGTGTGGGACGGCAAAGACAGCGCCGGCAAAAGCGTGCGCCCGGGCGTTTACGGGTTCGACATCAATGCTGTCGATGTCAATGGCAAGAAGATTGCCGCATCCGGCAAACTCCAGGGCCTGGTTACCGGTGTGCGGCTCGACGGCACCGAGCCGGTGTTGGAAGTGAACGGTGTCGATGTGCCGCTCAGCAGCGTCATCGCGGTGCGGGCGTCACGCTAACGGAGGAAATTCGATGTCGATTCTCGGACCCATGCTAGTCGCCGGCAACGCCATGGAGATGTTCAGTAACGCCATGCAGATCACCGGCGACAATATCGCCAATCTCAATACCGTGAGCTTCAGATCCAGCCGCTTCAGCTTCGACGATGTCATGCCGACGGTGTGGGGTGAAATCGAAACTGGCAATGGCGCGCGCTTGGCCGATGTCGGCAAGCCGTTCCAACAGGGTGCCCTCGAAACCACCAATGGGGCGTTGGACCTGGCGATTTCCGGCAACGGTTTTTTCGTCGTGCGCGACCCGCTGTCAAATAGCCTGCGCTATACGCGTGCCGGCGAGTTCCACCTCGACAGCGCCGGCCAGATGGTCAATCCGGGCGGGCAGATTCTTCAAGGCTCTGCCGGCGATATCGTTATCAATAGCGCGCTCGCGATCCCGGCGCAGGCCACCGGCAATCTCGCCATGCAACTCAATCTCGATGCGTCGGCGACCACCCCGAGTACGCCATTTCCAGCGGGGCCCGATGCCAGTCCCGCCCAATGGGTCGCGGTCAAGCAATTTCTCCACGGTGGCGACGATCTACGACAGTCAGGGCGCCAGCCATGATCTGACTTTCCTGTTTCGTCTGAGCGCGCCCAATACCTGGGACTACCAGGTGGTGGCGCCGCGCAGCGAACTCGATGGCACGACGCCGTCAAGCACCGATCTGCGCCAAGTGGGTACGCCGGGGACGCTGGTTTTTACTGCCACCGGGCAGCTCAATGGCGCCGCCAGTACGATCGGCGACATTAACGGACTCAACTGGACCAATGGGGCGGCCCAAACGATTCCTGCCGGCGCCATCGATTTTGCCGGTACCGTGCAATTCGCTCAGCCATCGTTTCTTTTTGGGTTCAACCAGGACGGTTACGCCGCCGGTACTATGAATGCGGTGACCGTCGACTCGCAAGGAAACGTCAATGGCCAATTTACCAATGGTCTCACGCAGCAGCTCGCGTCAATCACCATGGCTAACTTCAACAACGTTGACGATCTCGATCCGCTCGGCAATACGCTGTTCGCCCCGAACTTCGAATCCGGCGCCGCGCAAGCCGGTACTCCCAGTCAGAATGGCTTTGGCAGCCTGGTGGCGGGCAGCCTCGAGCTATCGACTGTTGAGCTGGCGCGGGAGTTTGTTTCGCTGATCAGCTTGCAGCGGGCGTTTCAGGTCAATTCACGGGTGATCACCACCGCCGATCAAATGTACAGCATAGCGGCGGAGCTGAAAGGCTAAATCGACGCAAAAAGCGCACGGGGTCAAGTAACCGGCACCTAAAATCTTGGGCAGCAATATAAATTCTACATATCATTAACGGAGGTTTTTCATGGCATTAACAGGAGCATTGTTCGCGGGCGTCAGCGGCATCAACAGCAACGGTAACGCGATGAATATCATCGGTGACAACATCGCCAACGCCAATACGATCGGTTTCAAATCGAGCCGCGCGGTGTTTTTCGATCTCTTGAGCGCCGATGTCGGCGGCACCAAGATCGGTCTGGGATCGCGCTTGGCGACTTCCGACCGGCTTTTTGTCCAGGGCGGCGTGGAGACCACCAACAGCACCACCGATCTGGCGGTTCAAGGCAAGGGGCTGTTCATTCTGCGCGAACCCCAAGGCGGAACGTTTTTCAGCCGCGCCGGACAATTCAGCGTCGACAAGGACGGCAATCTCGTCAATCCCGGCGGTCTGAGGGTCCAGGGAACCCAATTGGACGCCAGTGGCAATCCGATCAGCGGCCTTACCAATATCGTCATCAGTCAGTTGGTGGTCTCGCCGGAGGAAACCACCGAGATCGATCTCTCCCTCAATCTCGACGCCAC
Source organism: uncultured delta proteobacterium (assembly GCA_963760795.1). Taxonomy (GTDB): domain Bacteria; phylum Desulfobacterota; class Binatia; order UBA9968; family UBA9968; genus DP-20. The sequence continues at coordinate 16,604 of CAVXEP010000009.1, read as the reverse complement.
CAGGCCGGTGCCGACCGCGGCGCTACCGGCAGATGCGGCCGGCACCGAGGACACCGCCGGCAATTGGTTCGCCGGGGCGACCTTCTCCACCGTCGTGACCATTTACGATTCGCTTGGCCAGGGGCATGACCTGACTTATCTGTTTAGCAAGACCGCTACGGCAAACGAATGGGACTATCGCGTAGTCGCCAACGCCAGTGAAATTACCGGCGGCACCGCCGGCGAGCTACAGCAGATTAACGCCGCCGGCGGTTTAATCGCTTTCAACCCCGACGGTTCGCTGGACACGGCGAACTCTAACATCACCGCCGTCAGTGCGATCGCCTGGGGTAACGGCGCCAACCCGCAAACCGTCGCCGCGGCCGATATGGACTTCACCGGCACGACCCAATTTGCCGTGCCGTCCTCGGTGACCCAAGTCCATCAGAACGGCGCGCAATCAGGCATTCTCAAAGGTATTAACATCGGCACCGACGGGATTATCACCGGGCAGTTCACTTCCGGCGGCAACCAGCCGCTGTTTCGCATCGCTTTAGCCGACTTCGCCAACCCCCAGGGGCTCGCTCATATCGGTAATTCGCTATACCTCCAGTCACCCGAGTCCGGCCAGGCGCTCGCCGGCAATCCCGGCGACGGCAGTTTCGGTACCGTCCTGTCCGGCTCGCTGGAACTTTCAACCGTCGATTTGGCCACTGAGTTCGTCAAGATGGTGACCACCCAGCGGGCGTTTCAAGCCTCGTCGCGAACCATCACGGTGACCGATTCACTACTGGAGGAAGTGTCCAACCTGAAACGATAATCGACGACGCCTGACGACGATTATCATTTTATTTCTGGGCGGGAGCCTTTCGGTTCCCGCCCTTTTTTTGTGCCCGGTAAGGTTGAGTCGTCCAGTGTCCGCTCAAATGCCAGGAGGGATCTCGGTTTAACCTCGCCGCCGGTGAATTTCGGTTAAAGAACCGGCTTATCTTTCCGATGAATTTAAAGTGCACCGAGTGATTTGTTAAACGCCCGCCACCCTGGCGATCCACGATCGATTACACAGTTAAAACGACGGAAGACTGAAAGAGAATCGAAATGGCTGTTGATCCTGATATGGACGTGTTGATCGCCGACGACGCTTCGGCGATGCGTCGCGTCGTGCGCGGTTTGTTGAAGGATCTCGGTATGAAATACATGCGCGTAGCGGGAAACCGTCAGTTGGCGTTGGCCGAACTGAAAAAGAAAAAAGCCGACCTGGTGGTCTCCGACTGGAACATGCCGGGGATGGCCGAGATCGAGCTGTTGAAGGCGATCCGCGCCGTCGACGGCTTGAAGACCACGCCGGTGCTGATGATGACGGCGGAAGCCAAACAGGACAACATCGTCGAAGCGGTCCAGGCCGGGGTTAGCAATTTCATCGCCAAGCCGTTTAACGCGGCGACGCTCCAGGAGTAGTCGAACAAAGATATTTCCGTGAGTGGAACGCCAAGGAGGGAGAATAGCCGTGGATAAAACGACAAGTACACAAACTCAAATGCCAATAACTCTGCAAGTTTCGATAAACGCTCCTGGACAGGTGGGCGACATCATGACCAAAGACGTCCGGACCATGCTGCCCGATCAAAGTTTCGCCGAGGTGGTCGGCATGATGGCGACCCGCTCCTTCCATCATATGCTGGTCGTCGATGAGGACGAACGCCTTCACGGCGTGATTTCCGATCGCGACGTGCTGCGCGCGCTGTCGCGCACGCCGGACTGGAGCAAGAAGAGCGTGGCCGAGATCATGAACCCCGATTCGATCACGACCACGCCCGAGAGCGCGATTTCCGCTGCGGTGCGCTTGATGCTCGAAAAGCGCGTCAACTGCTTACCGGTGATCGGACCCGACGGCCGGGTCGCCGGCATTCTGACTTCCACCGATCTGCTCAAAGCCTACGAAAAGCTTCAGGCGAAGGTCGAGCAGCGTGCCTTGTAAGCCGCGGCGCGATCTTCGATCGCATCGCTGATCCAATCTGACCCGTCAAGAAATTGGAGCCCAACGGTCTTTCTCTGACAATAGCTCAAACTTATTTCGGTGTTTAGCCTCGTAACGGTGCTGGCACGATCCTTGGTTGTGTTTCGTCAAGCGCGGCAGTTTCGACGAAGCGGTAAATTCTTCCGCCATGCCGCAATTGGCGGCGTGGATTCCTCGTTTTGAAAGTGTTCAGGGTTTGTCTTAGGTGGCTGCGATTTGCTTCGGTCCGCGCCGCTTTCGTCCAGAAAAAAGACTCCTGACTCCTTTTTCTTTTCCTCAAACGTCCGATCGTCTGTTTCAGCAAGGAGTCAGCGATGGTTAAACATGAACGGTTTACTGTGCTTTCCCTGTCTCTGTTCATTCTTCTCGGTCTCAATATAAGTACAGCGCAAGCTCAGACCTTTCGCTACGTCAACCGCACCGATCCCACTTGCAACGGCCAGTCTCCGTGTTTCAGTACGATTCAAGCCGCGATCAACGGGGCCGGTCCCGGCGACTTCGTTCAAATCCAGGCTGGCACCTATCCCGAACAGCTTTCGATTACCGGGAGAAACAATTTTCCTGGAGCCAGCGAGGTCGACCGCATCATCATCGAGGCCGACCCCGCTACGAATCCAGGGCAGGTCAAATTAACCGGTGTGCCCGGCACTTGTACGGGGAATTATGCTATCCGCGTACAACAGTCTAAGTTCATTACCATCCGCGGTCTGACGATTACCGGCACCGGCGGTCAAGCGATCTCGCTACTCGGCGGCAACAATCAGAATCAAGACGTTCACATCGAGCTCAACCGTATTTTCGCCAACGGCGGCAGCTCGTGCGACGGCGGCATCACGGTCAATCGCGGCAACCCCGGCACGTTGATCGTCAACAATCTAATCTACGCGAACGGGCGAAATGCTATTAGTTTCATCGATGCCGATGGCGGGCCGCATTACGTCATCGCCAATACGATCTATGGCAACCAGTGGAACGGTATAGATGTCGCGCGCACCCACGTAGTCATACTCGCCAACAACATCATCAACGGCAACGGCACGGCGTCGGGAACTACCGGCGGCCGGTTTGGCGTGAGGAGAGAGAGTTCCAACACTCCGCAGCCCGCGGGGATCAAACTGTTAAACAATCTTGTCTGTGGCAACACACAGGGACAGATTTCCAGTCAAGTACTCGACGCGACGGATTCCAGCAACTTCACGTCTTTGGGAATTGAAGGTGCGGGTGTCGGACCGCTACCGGGATGCGAGCTGCCGGCAAATCTATTCGGCAACAAGAACGGCCCGGACAACCAACCCAACACGGCGGACGATGATTTTAATCTCAAGCCCAATTCGCTCGCCAGCGACGTCGGCATGGACCCGCGCACGCTTGGCTTCAATCCCTCTTACAACCCAATATTTCAGGCCGACTTCGTGATCGAGGGTATTCGCCCTGCCGATGGTAACGCGGACCGTGTTCCAGCTTTCGATGCCGGCGCTTTCGAGTATCCCAACGCACCGCCGGTGGCCAACGCTGGTGCCATTAAGACCGTGCCGACGGGCCAGCTCGTTACACTCAACGGTACTCAGAGCAGCGATCCCGAAGGCGCGCCGCTGGGATTTCTCTGGACGATTGTCTCCCAGGCCGGCGGCAGTAACATCACGCTCACCGGCGCCAACACAGCTAATCCGACATTCACGCCGCTGGTCATAGGCGATTATATCCTTCGGTTGATAGTCAACGACGGGCAATTCAATAGCGCGCCAGCCACGGTGACCGTTACCGCCATCAACCACCCACCGACCGCCAACAATGTTAGCGCAACCACCAACGAAGACACGCCCGTCAGTGTCACGCTCAGCGCTATCGATCTCGACGATGCGACTTTGAGTTTCAACGTCGTCGCTGCTCCGAGTAACGGCACGCTCAATGCCAACAGCGGCACGCTCACCTGTTCGAGCGGGAATTGCACCGGCAGCGTTACCTACACCCCGGCGGCCAACTTCAATGGCGCGGACAGCTTCATATTCGCGGTCAGTGACGGCCTCGCCACCAGCAACGTAAACACCGCCTCGATTACGGTGGTGTCTGTCGCTGACGCGCCGACCGCCAACGGCGCCACTGTATCCACCAACGAAGACGTGCCGGTAGTTATCACGCTCGCAGCGAGCGACGTGGACAGCTCGAGCTTAAGCTTCAGTGTCGTTACCGCTCCAACCAACGGCGCACTCGGCGCTGTTTCATCGCCAAATTGCGTCGCTAGCGGCGCGGGGTCAAATTGCACCGTGACGGTGATTTATACTCCCGCGGCCAACTACAACGGCCAGGACAACTTCGCTTTTAAAGCCAACGATGGCGCCTTTGACTCCACCGTCGCCACGGTTTCGCTCGCCGTCCTGCCAGTCAATGATGCGCCAGTCGCCAGCAACGGCACCGCGCAGACCAACGAAGACAACCCGATTCTCATTACACTGAGTGGTACCGACTTCGATAGTAATGGCCTAACATTCAGCATCGTCATCAGTCCGAGCAACGGCTCCCTCAGCGCTATCGGTGCGCCCTCATGTACCGCTGTGCCCAATAACACCGGCACGCCAGGAACAAACTGCACCGCCACGGTCACGTACACCCCCGGCGCCAACTCCGGTGGTTCGGATAGTTTTACATTCAGGGTCAACGACGGCGCTGTGGATTCCAATGCTGCGACGATTTCCATGGTCGTCAATGTCATCAACGATGCCCCGGTGGCCAGCGCTGATTTTTACAATACCAATGAGGATACGGTGCTCAGCACGGGTGCGCCCGGAGTCTTGGGCAATGACAATGATATCGATACCCCGGCCGCGAACTTAAGCGCGGTTCTGGTCTCAGCACCCAGCCACCCGGCGTCCTTCACCTTCAATCCCGATGGTTCGTTCAGTTACACCCCGGCGGCTAACTATAACGGCACCGATACGTTTACCTACAAAGTTAAAGACGGTAGCACCGACAGCAATGAAGCGACGGTGACGATCGCGGTTAACCCGGTCAACGACGCACCGGTGGCAACCAATGACGTTTACAATACCGACGAAGATACTTCGCTGGATGTCCTGGCTCGCGGCGTATTAGCCAACGACAACGATATCGATACTCCGCAGGCCGATCTCACCGCGATTCTGGTCACCGGACCGAGCCACGCGGCATCTTTTACCCTCAATCCTGATGGTTCGTTTAGCTACGCGCCGGCAACGAACTTCAATGGCGCGGATAGTTTTACTTACAAGGCGAACGACGGCGTGAGCGACAGCAATTTGGCGATGGTGACCATCGCGGTGAACCCGGTAAACGACGCCCCGGTGGCCGACAACGATAATTACAGTGTGGCGGAAGACAGCGTCTTGGGAATCGCCGCGCCCGGCGTGCTGGCAAACGACAGCGACCTCGATGTCGGCCAGACTCTGACCGTTGAGCTGGTCACCGGGCCGACTCACGCGACTAGTTTTAGTCTCAACGCCAACGGCTCGTTCAATTACACTGCCGAGGCCAACTTTAACGGCGTCGATACGTTTACCTATAGAGTTTTCGACGGAACCCTATACAGCAACATGGCGATGGCGCAGGTCACGGTTGTCAATGTCAACGATCCTCCGGTGGCGCAGTCGCAGTCGATCAACACCAATCAAAACACGCCGGTGATCGTCATCTTCAATGCCAGCGACATCGATAGCAAAGTACTAACGTTCAACATCGCCATTCCCCCGAGCAACGGAACCCTCGGCAATATCGGCGCGCCCAACTGCCCGGTTCAGGGCCAGGGTGCGACCTGTACGGCGACGGTGAGCTACACACCGACGAGCCATTATTTCGGCGCCGATAGTTTCACGTTCATCGCAAGCGACGGCCTAGGCACCAGCGCGCCTGCCACGGTTTCGATCAATGTTATTCTCGTCAATCTACCGCCCACGGCCAATGCCGGCGGTCCGTACAGCGGCAATGTCGGTACACCAATTCAATTCAACGGCACCGGCAACGACCCGGATGGCAATCCGCTCACATTTTCCTGGACCTTCGGCGATGGTTCGACGCCGCTCACCACAGGCGGCGGCATAGGCACGGGAGCGAATCCGACCTACACTTACGCTGCGACCGGTATATACACCGTCACTTTGACGGTGATCGACACCTTCGGCACGAGCGCGGTTTCGCAAACTACGGCGACCATCGGTCCGGCATTGGCGCTTAACCCGATCGGCAACAAGACGGTCAATCTCGGTGAGACGCTGACTTTTACCGTGAGCGCCATCAGCGCGACCGGTTCGGGAAGCCTGTTCGTCGCACCGCTGCCGCTGATGACCCATGCGACGTTCAATGCCGCTACGGGTGTGTTCACTTTCCGGCCGAGCACGACCCAGGTGGGAAGTTATCAACTCACTTTCTCCGCTACCGCCGGATCAAATTCCGCCTCAGAAACCATCACCATCACCGTGCCCAATCCGCCGCCAGGCGGCACCACCGCAGTTCGCGGCAAGGTTGTCAATCTGCAAAATGTCCCGCTCAGCAACGTGCAAGTGACGCTGCGATCCAGCGGCCACACGGGAGTGACTGACGCTAACGGTATTTTCACTATCACTGGCGTTCCTTCCGCAACCCAGCAACTCATCGTTAACGGCCGTAACGCCAACCTCGGCGTGTTTGCGATCATTGCCGTGGCGGTGGAGCTAATTAACGGTGTGCTCAACGATTTGAATTCAGCGATTTCACTCCCTGACGTCGACGTGGAAGCCGAGGTCCAGGTCAGTGCGGTATTTGAGACCGTGGTTACCAACCCCAACCTGCCGGGCGCTATGCTTGAAATCGCCGGCGGCTCGGCATTCAACGCAGACGGTACTCCCTTCACCGGCAAACTGTCGATCAATCCGGTCCCTGATTATGGCCGGCCGGAGTCGCGTCCTGAAGAATTGCGTCCTGGCATGGCGGTGACCATCCAGCCGGCAGGCATTCGCTTTAACCCGCCCGCGCGGATCACATTCCCGAACGCCGATGGCGTCCCGCCAGGTAATGAGTTCAATCTCTGGTCGCTGAGCCCTGACACTGGAAAGTTCAATATCGTTGGCAAGAGTGCGGTGTCCGCCGATGGCGTGAGCGTTGTCACGGTTGAAGGCGGCGTGTCCGCCAGTGCTTGGCATTTCCCGCTCGCGACGAGTACGACTTCGAACCCGAGTCAGGGAAACAATTTCTGCGGATCTTGCCGCACTGCCGTTGGATCAGAGGCCAACTTGGAAGAAGGTAGCTTATACCTCTCACATGGCTTGTCTTCCTATCGCTCTCTCGGACAAAGCCGGAACCTGTCACTCACTTACAGTTCTATAACTGCCGACCCCAGGCCGATTATTTCCTTAGACAGCACGTTGAGTGTCCGTGCTGCTGTACCCAATTCATTTTCAACTCGGCTCAAAGTTGGCGGCGTTCAGCAGGGTGGCGAGATTCACACCAACAGTAGTTCGTTGCTGGAAGACTCCGATTCGACGTCGCGCATGTCGGTCCAGTTCGATGCGTCGAATTTGGCGACCGGGCGCTATCCTTTTGAAGCCACGGTTTTTAGCAACTATCTCAATTCATCCGTTGGCGGGATTTCTGCCGGCAATGTGATTGTATTTAATCGAAAGAGCAGTGCCATTGGCGCTGGTTGGGCGATCAGCGATCTTCAGCAACTCCATGTCCAATCCAGCGGCGATGTTCTATTGACCAGCGGCGACGGCACGGCGCTGTTTTTCTCCGGAGGCCCCGATACGTTTACTTCTCCCGCGCGCGAGTTCTCGACATTAGCCAGAAACTCCGCAGACGGCACGTACACGCGAACGTACAAGGACGGAACTAAGAGTCAATTTCAACGCCCAGGGCCTTCAGACCTCGGTCGTCGATCGAAACCTGAATACGGCAACGTTTACCTACGATGGCAGCGCTAGACTGCTTGCCGTCACCGATCCGGCTGGATTGGTGACGTCTCTGACCTATAGCGGCGCGAGGCTCCAGAGCATCGCCGATCCCGCTGGACGGCAAACGCTCTTCCAGCATGACTCAGCGGGAAATTTGCTTCGGATTATCAACCCAGATGCGAGCTTCATCGCCTATGCCTACGACGGCAAGGGTCATGTCATACAGGCAACCGATGAGCGGGGGCAAAGCACCACATATGCGTACGACTTCGCCGGGCGATTCGCCCAGTCGACCCGCCCGACCGGCGAGACGCGCGCGCTAGTTTCCAGCAAGCTTCGCGGTCTTGTGGACACCGCGTTAGGCCAGGGTACGCCGACCAACCCGGCACCGATTGTGACAAGCCAAAACGCCACAGCGTCGCTTACCGACGGAAGAGGAAACCAGAGCACATTTGTTCTAGACGCGCTCGGACAAGTGACATCTCAAACCGACACCCTCGGTCAAACAACGGTTACGGTACGCGACGCCAACGGCTTGCCGACACGGATCACCCGACCCAACGGCGCAGTCACGACCATGGCGTACGATGCGAAGGGAAATCTGCTGACTACAACCGACCCCGTCGGCGCCACGACAATTTTTACCTACGAGCCGGTTTTTAATCAGGTCAAAACGATCCGCGATCCCAAGGGGAACACCACTACGATCAACTACGACGTGAAGGGCAACCCCATCGAGATCATCGACGCGCTCAGCAATCGCACTCAAATGAGCTACGACGCGCGCGGATTGCTATTGTTAGTTACTTCCGCGGTCGGAACTGCCGTTCAAACGACGACGAATTTCGCTTACAACGGAAACGGTAATCTGGTTACGACGACGAATCCGAAAGGCGACGTGACGACGTTGGCTTATAACAGCGCCGGCAACGTCAGTAACTCCACCGACGCCGAGAATCGTGTCACGCAGTTTACCTATGATGCGCGCAATCGGCTTATTACGGTTTTAGACGCTGATCTCAAAACGACCCAGTACGGCTACGATCCGAAGGGTAATCTAACCCAGGTCCGCGACGCCAAGAATCAGCTGTCAACTTTCGTTTACGATGGTCTAGATCGTCTCGCGTCCGCAACCAATCCGCTGGGGTTTACCGAAACGTTTACCTACGACGGTAATGGCAATCTGACTTCCACGACAAACCGCAACAGCCAGATAATCGTATTCAACTACGACGCGTTGAACCGTCTTATCAGCAAAACCCGTCCACCGACGTCGACGGAAACCAACCCTTACGTCACGAATTTTGCCTATGACACTGTTGGCAATCTTTCGTCGGTGATCAATCCGACGACGGGTGTCTTCAATACCTACGATGCCGCTAATCGGTTGGCTTCCAGTAGCTCGACCCCGGAATCGGCGCTCTCCACGGCAGTCGTTCCTATAAACGTTGATACAACCATCAGCGCAACCAATTTTCAGTTTGAAGGTCAGACGTTACAAGTTAACGGCCGAACATTGACCGTCAACGGGCAACACACCTTTGCGAACGTAGTCCTGCTGAACGGCGCCGTCTTGACACATACTCCAACGACGGAGGCCACGCTCGGCAAGCTCGATCTTGTTGTAACAGGCACGATCCAAATCGACTCCGCGAGCCGGATTGATGTGAGTGGTCGAGGCTTCTTGGCTGGTGGGCGACCGGGAAATCCCAGCACAACGAATGGAATGACGGTAGGATTCCAGGCGACAAACCAATCGGGAACTGCGGGAGGCTATGGCGGCCTGGGCGGTAACTTTTCCGGTTCAACGAATCCCGTATACGGCGACTTTAGGAATCCCAGTGAAGTTGGCAGCGGTGGTGGCGGATTCCAAGGCGCCCCTGCGGGTAATGGCGGTGGCTTAGCGCGGATCGTTGCGCAATCAATTGTGCTCAATGGATCCATTCGAGCTAACGGAGGTTCTGCGGATGGGTCCGGCGCTGGCGGGAGTGGCGGAGGTATTAGGATCGACGTTGGATCGATCTCGGGAATGGGTTCAATTGCCGCAAACGGAAGTCCAGCATTTGTGCCTGCGGGTGGCGGAGGTGGCGGTGGTGGCAGAGTGGCTATTTACTATCAGAGTGCGACGACCTTCAATTTTACGACTGTGAGCGCTTTTGGCGCGGCTTTCAGTGGCAGTTCGATCAATGGTGGCGCGGGAACCGTATATTTGCAGGGTCCAACTAGAGAGAGCGGCGAGCTAATTGTCGACAATAACAACCTGACGGTTCCAGTTACCTCGACGACACCGATACTAGGTGCTGCTAGTACTACTTTGTCATTAACGCATTTGCGGGTTCGTCGAACAGCTCTCGCGAAGTTGGACAGTTCGTTAAATATTTCAGGTGCCTTGGAAATTGCTTCTAACGGCGAATTCGTGATCGGTAATGGTATTACAGCCAATACGATTGAGCTGATCACCGGGGGCAAGCTGGGACACGCTATCAACAACGTCGGCCCAAACCTTCAAACTCGACATAAATGCCCAGAACATTACTATCGACGCCACGAGCCGGATTGATGTCAGTGGTCGAGGCTTCTTGGCTGGTGGGCGACCTGGAAACCCAAGCACGACGAATGGAATGACGGTAGGGTTCCAATCGACGAACCAATCAGGAACGGCGGGAAGCTATGGCGGCCTGGGCGGCAACTTTTCTGGTGCAACTAATCCCGTGTACGGCGACTTTAGGAATCCTAATGAAGTAGGTAGCGGTGGGGGTGGATTCCAAGGCGCCCCCGCCGGTAATGGGGGCGGCTTGGCGCGGATCGTTGCACAATCAATGTCGGTGAATGGGTCTATTAGGGCGAACGGAGGACCCGCAGATGGTTCTGGCGCTGGAGGTAGTGGCGGCGGAATCCGGATCGATGTTGGAACACTGCAAGGGAGCGGGACAATTTCAGCCAACGGAAGTGCGGGATTCGTGCCGGCGGGTGGCGGCGGCGGCGGTGGTGGGCGGATAGCGATCTATTATCAAAACGGAACTAGTTTTTCCTTTAATAATGTTAACTCATTCGGAGCTCTGGGTGCCGGCTCTCCAAATGGAGGCGCGGGTACTGTTTACCTGGAGGGGCCAGGCTAGAGAAAGTGGCGAGTTAGTTATTGATAATAATAATTTGACGTTGCTGGCCGCTTCGAGGACTCCAATTCAAGGTGCGTCATCGACGACACTTTCGTTCAGCCACCTCCGAATTCGGCGCAATGCTCGGGCGAAATTCGATGGAACTCTGAATCTTACGGGAACATTAGAAGTCTCGAACAACAGCGAATATGCATCTGGTGTTCGGGTTATCTCGAATAGCACTAGCTTGACCAACAACTCGATACTCACCCACACGGCGACGACCGGGACCGCGGCGTTCAAACTTGATTTGGCGACTGAAAATTTAACAATCGACGGCACGAGTCGGATCGATGTCATTGGCATCGGGTTTTTGGGTGGTGGACGACTGGGGAACCCGAGTTCTACGAATGGTATGACTTTAGGATTCAAGGCGGTAAATAGTTCGGGTACCGCTGGAAGCTATGGCGGATTAGGCGGTGCATTCAGCGGTTCGACAAACCCATTGTATGGTGTTGCTACGAATCCAAATGACGTCGGCAGCGGTGGAGGTGGATTTAATGGCAGTCCTGCCGGAAATGGTGGGGGTCTTGCGCGCATAGCGGCACAAACATTTGTGCTCAACGGAGCTGTGCGCGCGGGTGGAGGTTTAGCCGAAGGATTCAGCGCCGGCGGTAGCGGAGGTGGAATCCGTATTGATGTCGGTACACTTTCTGGTACCGGACTTATTGGCGCCAACGGAAGTCCCGGTACACCTTCCGGCGGTGGTGGTGGCGGGGGCGGTAGAGTTGCGGTCTACTACGGGAGCGCCACTGGTTTCAATTTATCTAATATTACAGTAAACGGCGGAATTGGTAGCGGCGCACCGAACGGCCAGAGCGGTACGATCCATTTGCAACAGCAGATCGCCAAGCTAAGTCCGACGTTTGGTGACGCAATGCCGGTGATGACCGCGCAAGGAAGTTTGCGAGGAATACGGCGGCCAGTCAGTCCCGTCGTGTCGGGTATGGAGCAAGCTAACGCTTCCCTGAGCAGTGGGAACACCGTTATCGGCAGCACTGCGGTGCAAACACCTACTGCCGACACAGATTTGCAGCAACGAAAAGTGTTTGCGTCTGACGTCTTCGAGGTTACGGAACCGGCGGCGGATCGTCAATACGCGAACCTTTATCTCGCCATGATTGCGGCAGGAAAACTCCAACCCTTCGCAACAACCAGCGTTAATGCAGCGGGGAGTGGTATTTCCGAAATCTCGGTGTCAAATCCAAAATCGGAAACCCAAAATCCAAAGTTGGATGATCTCGACCCCGTCTACACCTACGATCTCAACGGCAACCGGACGTCAATGATCGATCCGACTGGCCTAACGACGTACGCGTACGACGCGCTCAACCGGCTGACCTCGATCACGAACAACAAAGGGCAAGTCATTTCGTTCACGTACGACGCGTTAGGTCGAAGAACGTCCATGACGCACGCCAACGGTGTTGTGACGAACTACACCTACGATGCGGCGTCGCAGTTATTAAACCTCACACACCAGCGAAGCGGCGTGACGATCAACGCGTTCGCTTACACGTATGACAAGGTAGGGAATCGGCAGTCGAAGGGCGACAATGGCTGGCATAGCGAACTACACCTACGATGTGTTGAACCGGTTGACGCATGCGGTGAATCCACTGCCAACGAATCCGCTCGAAACTTTTAATTACGATCCGGTCGGCAACCGAACCGGCTCCAACCAGAACGGCGCGTCGATTTTCAACCAGGCGAACCAGTTGTTGGAAGACGCAAACTTCACATACCAGTACGACAACAACGGGAACCTTGACCCGCAAGACTGCGAAGTTGGGCGGCGCTATCACGCAATACGAGTACGATGCGGACAACAAACTGGTTCGCGTTGTGTCACCAAGCAACACGGCGAACTATCGATATGATGGTCTAGGCAGAAGAGTCGAGAAGGAAGTGATCGCCGGCACCACGACGGTGACCAAGTACGTCTACGACAACGAAGACATCTTGCTCGAACTCAACGGCGCCAATCAAATCGTAGCCCGCTACACCCACGGTCCCGGCATCGATGAGCCTCTGATGATGGAGAAGAACACTCAGTCGTTCTACTACCATAAAGACGGTCTCGGCAGCATCACCGAATTGACGACCCAGACTGGTGCCGTTGCTCAACGCTACACCTATTCGTCCTTCGGCAAGATCGAATCGCAGCTCGATGCCAACTTTTTCCAGCCGTATACGTTCACGTCGAGGGAGTTTGATTCGGAAAGTGGCTTACATTATTACCGTATTCGATATTATGATTCGACGAGCGGGCGATTTATTAGCGAAGATCCCAAAGGTTTTGGTGCTGGTGTTAATTTTTATGGTTATGTGGGTGGCAACCCGATTGGGCGCGTAGATCCTTACGGACTTGACTGGTTAACGGATGTTTCCAATTTTTCCGCTGGAGCGGGCGACTACCTCTCAGGCGGCTTTATGAACTCATTCAATTTGTCGGAAAGACTTCTAGGGCAAAGTGCGATTCCCATTTCGCAATTGCTGCGACAAGAATTGGTGGCAACGATTGGCCTGAACGACATAGTCGATCAATGCAGCACTGCATACGCAGCTGGGAAATACAGTGGTGGTCGCTATCGGTACCGTCCATTATGTGGGCAGCGGCTTAAATGGCGTGCTAGTTCCGAACCCTGGTCTATTTACTCGCCGCTCAGCGCGGCGGTTCGTGCAGCAAAAGAAGGCACTACGATAGGTAATACTTCAATCGGTAGCCTGTTGAACTGCAGACGCTAAAGTATTTTTAAACTGCGCTTCCCCGCGGTATTTGGTATGCCGCTTCGGGCAGCGATGCTGCAAATTTGTCTGGGAGACGAGCGGTTATAGAATCGGAAAGATATTAAAGTCCGAAACTCAGGCTGGAATTGGTTAAACATACCAATTAATTTTAAATCAGGCTTGGTCCGTGGAGTAATATTCCCGTTTATTATAGGTACGCACTGATGACGGTGATAGGAATTGGCGTAGAGTAATTGCTGTCCAGGTAGCAAAATAATATATTTATGAAGAAGAGTCATTCAAGTCACATCAGTGAATTGGTCACAGAATACCGCCGATCGTTTTTTGCCTTAATTTGGCAGAAACTTTGGAAAGTATCTTCCGAAATTTTCGATGAGCCATTCCCCCTTTTTTCTCTTTACGACGGCACAGTGCTCTGGAACCAGGCTTCGGAAAAATTGCATACCTTAATGGAGATCGGTCACTTACGATTCAATGGAGTTTGGAAGGAGGACGACGCGCAGTACGAACAGTTCACTTGAGCCCTATCAGGTGTACCACACGAAAACGAACAGCTTGCGAGGCTACTATAATTGATTTGCGTGAGCGGTTAACGACCCGTTTTAAGAGAGGCGAGAACATTATATTCCGATAGCGACACGCGAAAGTTTTCAACCAGACGACATGGGAGATCAGCCCTAAGCGCCGGCAATTCGCAACTACTTGGCTTGAACGGCATAGGCGTCCGTAATTAGGTTCCATGATGATGGTGGATTGGCAATGTTAAGTTATAGAATTAGGGTCAGGCTTGCATATAGTTATTTATTTGCAAACTGCATTCCCACGCGGTATAGGATGGGAATGGCCCGCCCGCTACGCATAGAATACCCCGGAGCGGTTTATCACGTGATTTGCCGGGGAAATAACCGCCAGGCGATTTTCCGTGACGACCTAGACCGCAAGCGATATGTGGAGAAGCTGTCCCTGTACTGCCAGGAGAAGAAAGTGGATCTTGTGGCGTACTGCCTGATGTCGAACCACGTGCATGTACTGTTGGAGACTCCCGAGGGCAATCTGTCCAAGATGATGCAAGCGTTACAGACAAGCTACACGCTTTATTTTAACCGGCGCCACGGTCGGACGGGCCATGTTTTTGAGCAGCGTTACAAAGCCATGTTAGTGGACAAGGATAACTACCTGCTTCAGGTCAGCCGATACATTCACCTCAATGCTGTGGAAGCGAAATTGGCCGAGCGGCCGCAAGACTACCGATGGAGCAGCTACGGGTCTTATCTGAAGGGTAAAGGGATTGCGGGATCAAAGGCGGAATCGGTATTGGACTATTTCACCGGAAGCAAGAGCCGTCGGGTTGAGCAGTATCGGGAGTTTGTCGAGGGGAAGCGGGGAGAAAGGGTGCGGAACCTGGCGCCGGAGGTGAGAAAGCAGATTTTTATTGGCGATGAAGAATTCGAGGGAGTGGTACGAAGGAAAATGGAGCGGACGTCCGGACGGGAAGTACGGCCAACACTAAAGCGGATTGTGCAAGCGGTGAGCAAAGTGACGGGCAAGAACGAGGCGGAGATGCGCGGGCGACAGCGGAGTGAGGACATCAAGCGGTGTCGGGAGTTGGTGTGCTACCTGGGGCGACGGCATGGAGAGGCGGGGTTGGAGGAGCTGAGGCGATTTCTGCAGGTTCGGGAGTTGTCGACGGCAAGCCATGCGGTTAGGCGAGCTGAGGCGCGGCTCGGACAGGAGTCGGGATTTCGTCGTCTGCTCGACCATACTTTGCGGCAACTAGATTAAGATATTCAAGCCTGACACTATTCCCGCCCCCAGTTCGATTCTGGCGGGTGGCTCCAGTTTTTTCAAACACTTACGAATCACTTATTACGGGGCTGACGGGAAATTGTCCGTGTTCTGTCCGTGTCTAGCCTCAAACCGCCGGACCTTTTGTGCTGATTGGAGGGAGACGACTACGCCACTTTTCGGCTGCTCCGCTATATGACGTTGGACCTTCCTGCTGGCTTCCTGGAGATCCGACTCGCTAACAATATCATAGCGATCGAAGACACTTCGCGTCTTATGTCCGCTTAGAGCCATTGCAATACGCTCCTGTACACCGGCGCGAATCATGTT
Source organism: uncultured delta proteobacterium (assembly GCA_963760795.1). Lineage (GTDB taxonomy): Bacteria > Desulfobacterota > Binatia > UBA9968 > UBA9968 > DP-20. Next base: position 687 of record CAVXEP010000009.1, on the reverse strand, counting down.
TCGAACTGCGGTTCTTCTAAGATCGTGAACGAGGGTCGCACTGCCGGCGCCTGTGGTACTCGTACTTCAAGAAGCCTCTCGACCTATTGGACGACGACTGGAACAACGTCCGTGCCCAACTTCGTCGCCACTTCTTCGAAGCCGAGTGGTATGAGGTTTATGACTTCATTGAGTTCGTCGTCGAACAACTACGAACGGAATCAGTTCACCGACAGGTTTGTGGATTCCTGCAATTTTGCCCTTGAGCGCGAGGTCTCCGCCTATCGTTTCGTCGATGGCGTCATCGCCGGATCACGGAACAGCAGGAGGTTGAAGAAATCGAGGACGCCCTGGCAAGGTCTCGTGGGCCAGTTCAAATCCACCTGCGCCGGGCACTAGAATTGCTGGCTAGCCGCGATCAACCTGATTATCGCAACTCCATCAAGGAGTCGATCTCTTCGGTTGAGAGTCTGCCGAAGCAGCACGGGATTTTCATCAAACAGAAATGAGTTTGACAAGGCCACGGTCCGGCGCTATTGCTCGGATCAGAAAAAAAGGTGGTTTAAATTTCCCTATACCAGATTAACCCCGCGACACGGCGGCGATACATTGGAGCTTACGCAAAAATCGGTGTTTGAAAATCCTATCCCCGTCGTTGCTGGTTTCGCGTCACCAGCGATGACCCGAGTATTGACGGAGCAAAGGCGG
>CAVXEP010000008.1:0-67384 GCA_963760795.1 uncultured delta proteobacterium | reverse complement strand
TATCCTGTAGCAAGTTGAGCAAAACTCGGCCTCCGGAAACGATTCCAACCAATCGGCTTCGACCTCGCCGCTACATGCTAAACAAACTCCGTACTTCCCCATCGCCAGACGTTTTAGCGCGCTATCCAGTTGGTCAACCTCCGTGCGGTGAAAGCTCGATAAGTACGTCAGTAGATTTCGCCGCTCGCGGCTGCCGTTGTCGTCGCGCAGAAGCGCATTTTGCTCGAGTTGCCGCAGTTGATCGTCGACAGTTCTGATCCGGGTCATGACGCGGTCGCGGCGATTGACCAGCCGATCCATGTGGATTCTATGGCTGACGGTTTCAATTTCCGTAAGCATGGGGCGCCTCCTTTTCGTGAAACGGCTTAAGACCTAATACGCCAGTAAGTAGAATTCCCCATTTGCCTCGATCCGCCATGCAGTTAAACGCGACTTGCCGGGACTCTATGATTTTCTAAACATCGATTCAGCTTCGTCCTCGAGCACCGGCCCGCAGATTTCGACCCGATGGGTTCCTTTGGCGCAAGCATGCCGTCTCATCGGACCCTCCAATCGATCGTCAAATCGCACCACCGACTCACTGCGCCAATGTCGCGGCGGCGACCGGGCTCGATCAGCGCTATCTGTCGCTGCTATCCCGCGACCTCATAGGTTTTTACCTCTACTTTTGCGACGTTCATCAACGCGCGGGCATGTTGTTGGATCGTCCGATGGGCGTCGCTGCCGCGATAGCGATCGATCGCTTCTTGGCTGTCCCAGCTGCTAAGCGATATAAACTCGCCTGGGTTTTCCCGGCTACGCAATAACTGCTCGCTCTTGCAGCCCGGCTGTTCGATCAGGAGCGCGCCGCAGTCTTCCCGCCACAGCCGTTCTGCCTCGGCGGATTTATCGGACGGCACCTTAACTAGTATCATTCGCGTAATCATCGCTGTTCCTCCTTGCTCGCTAGTGTGTTTACCTCTTGCGCGTCGCGGTCCTTGCTCTAGTTCATACCTTGGTCCTCCTAGGGCCGCGGACGAGCTCGTGACGGCTGACTTTCAAGAGAACCTTCATGCAAATGCAGCAAGCGCGCCAAGTCATCTAAGCCTTGTACCGCGATCAAGTTGCTATCCTTCGGCAAATAGGCCGCGCTTGACGTTGTATCCTCAAGATCGCTGTTAGGCTGAACCACCGCGATGGGCAACGACTGGCGGAGGTCGCGCAGATTGAAAAGTGTTTCCGTGATGTCCATCTCTTGTCCGGTGGAGATGAGCACCGCGAGGTCGAAGCGCTCCCGGCGCACTTTGGCGATAGCGGTCTTCGCGTCGCGCGCCCAATTCGCTAGCCAACCGTCGCAATCTAGTTGTGTTTTCACCGCCACGCTCACTTCTGAACAGACGATCAAGACTTTACGGGTTTGCCGTTTCACAACAGACCTCTGGCGCCGCTATGATAGGTTTGCTTAAGCGGGAGACCGTGCGTTTCACCGCGGCGGCCATTCGGCTGTAGCGTTTGGATCCGGCCCAGCAGCCCGCGGCGCAAGTAATCCGGGTCGAAACCTAACATTTCGCAAACGTTGCGATAGGCGAACGGCCAGTCTTGCCGGTCACTGCACAGCCAGTTCCTAGCCTCGAGCCATTTCCGATTTCGCGGCACTCCCGCCGCGGCGGACCATTTGTCAAAGCAAGAAATTGCGTCGACAAGAATGGCGAACATCAACATCTTCTCCGGCTCCTGATAAAGATTCGATCTCAAATCATCTAAACGGTGATGCGTGTGCCATCCGTTGGGGTTAGAATCAAATTCCCGGATTTGGTTAAGTGCCAGTCTTGAGTAGAAGCTGGTCTCGTCGATAACTTGGCCACGCAACAATGTCGCCGGGGCCACACGGCTATTACCCCTAGGTGCGGTCACCGATTCCATAATTCACCTAAAAACGGATTCGGCCAAACACCTCAGCCAATCTCCATCCATTTTCTCAACTCTTCGCAGTTGCGGCAAAATTCCCCTTCTGGAAACACCTCGAGCCAATTCGGATCGATCTGCGAACCGCAACCTAAGCACATGCCAAAATCACCTTTGTCTATGCGCGCCAACGCGTTATCCACCTCGATCAGTTCCCGGTGGTACCAATTGTCGAGCGAATCGAGACTGCTCAATCGGTTGAGTTCGAGTTTGTCTTCGTGTCCAAGCGTTCTTACACGCATCTCCACTTCCCGGAATTCTAGGTTTTCCAGGATCGAGGCAAGCTTGTTCCGGCGCGATAACAGTCCTTGACGTAGGTTATGATCGAATGTGGCGTTCATTGGGCTCTCCCCCTTTACGTGTATGATCGTCGGTCATGAGAACGACCCATCTACACTCTTCCCCGTTGAGAACTGTTGTGTGACTCCTCTGGTTAACCGACTCCCCCACGCGGCGCGTCGCCGGGGAAGACAAACTCTGGGCTTCCCGAAACTCTCAGTTCCCCCTGTGCGCTTCTTTCCATCGCAGTAGCCCTCTCCTTAAACAAAACGGGTCCAATGCTAGAACCTCGCAGATATTTCTGAAGGAGAAGGTCCACTGCCAGTCGTTTTTCCAAAGCCATTTCTCGGCATCGCGAGACAGTCGCCTCGACATCGGCGACCTGGCGATAAGTGTCCAAGTTCGCAGACCGGCCAAACCGTCCGACTAAAAGACGCACTCGGCGATCTCTTCGGTCCTGGCGGGGATTAACGAGTTGTTTAACATCATGGGAGCCGTCCCTCCTCGATGTCGCGTTGTCAAAGCGTAGAGCAATTGTTCGGCCAGAAGAATAATGCGTTTGAAAAACAACGGCGTAGCGCCCGAGCCAGCGCCTGAGATGGCGGCGATGATGCGCCGCTGTGTGAAAGTTTCACACACTGATTCGAAGTTTTGTTATCGGTGTGAAAAATTCACACAGCCAAACCAAGATGTGTCGGAAAGTGCGGTGTGAGACCCAGGACCGTGAGGCAGAATCGATTAGCCAATGTTTAGTTATTGCACACTGAGCAGCGTTCTAAAGAACGCCGTATTTTTTCAGTTTGTCGTATAAGGTATGGCGGCTAATCTTGAGAATCGCCGCGGCTTTGGCTTTATTGCCGGCCACGGAATCCAGTGTCATGGTGATGACCTGCCGCTCGACTTCGTCGAGGCTCATGCCGATATGGATCGGCGCATCGGCGGAATTGGGTCTCGACCCGGAATCGCTCGCTTCTCTAATTCGCGCCGGGAGTAGCTCCGGGATGAGCTCGGCTCCTTTCGCCATGACGACGGCACGCTGGATGACGTTCTTGAGCTCGCGGACGTTCCCCGGCCAAGAGTACGCCCTGAGGATCTGGTAAATTTCCGCTGGTGCGCGCCGAATGCTCTTATGGTACATAGCGCCAAAACGCGCAATGAAATGATTGGTCAAAAAAGTTACGTCGCCGGGACGCTCCCGCAAGGGCGGCAGGTGGATTCGGAAGACATCAAGACGATAATACAGGTCTTCGCGGAAACGCCGCGCCTTGACGGTTTCCTCGATATTTTCATTGGTCGCGGCGATCACTCGGGCATCGACATCGATATCCTTAGTGCCACCGACCCTGCGCATGGTCTTGGTTTCCAGGACTCTTAGCAGGCTGACCTGGGTTTTCTCATCCATGGTCACAATCTCATCGAGGAAGATAGTTCCCCCTCGGGCTTGCTCGAAGACTCCCAAGTGGCCATCGGCCGCGCCGGTGAACGAGCCTTTTTCATGGCCAAAAAGTTCGCTCGCGATAAGCTCATGGGGGATCGCCCCCATGTTTACCGGTACGTAAGGACGGTGTTGGCGCTTGCTGCGTTTGTGAATCGCCGCGGCCACCATGTCCTTGCCGGTGCCGGTTTCCCCGGTGATCAGTACTGGAGCGTCCACAGCCGCCGTCTCAATCGCTTGCTGGAGGACAAAGCGCATCGGCAAGCTGATCGCCATGATGCCTTCAAAGTCCGTTGGCGAAAATAAGGCGGATGAGTCGCTCATAGCCGTTTCCGATTGCGACTTGCCGGGTAATCCGGCGCTGACGATCGTCAACATATGGGATTCGTCGAGCGGCCGCTCGAGCCATTCGAACTCGTTCAAGCCGGCGCCGGAAGCGTGGAGTTCTTCGCTATCCGATATGACAATGGCTCTAGTCTCGGGCCGTTTGCGAGCCAGTTTCGCCAAGAGCTGTAAGGTTTTTGCCCGTTGCGACGCCACTGAGTCGGCATCATAGATTACCAGATCGAACTTGCGCGCATGTAGTTTCTCCTTGGCCTGGTCTGACGAACTCACGGCTTCGGTTACCAGCTCGTTGGGCAGTCGAGTCGCCAGTAAGTTAGCGATAGCCGGATCTTTCGCGATGACTAGGACTTTGGTCATATTATTTGTGTCATTTAGAATTATTGACCTCATGTTGCAAGGGAACCGGTCACTATAAGTTGGTTTCAATCCGCACTATAGGCTACGGGCGGTAGATCTAGAAACTACCTGTTGACAGCCGGAAAGTAGGTGCTAGCGTTTTAACAGGTAGAGGATTGGCGGTTGCGATGCTGCAAACGGGGCGATCTCCAGCCCGGCAAGGAGGGTTTATGGCGCTTCAATCTCATACCACGAGCGTGCCTGCCGTGGTTTCTGAAGCAGAACTTTCCGGAGTGTACGTCGAAGGAGTGGTCGGCGGTCTGATTGGCGCGGCAACGATTGCCATCTGGTTTTTCATTGTCGATCTTTATAACGGCAGACCCTTTTACACCCCCAACGTTTTGGGCGCCGCGCTGTCTCTTTCCCGCACCATCCCTGACCCTGCCACAGCTCCGATCTCGCTGGATTTAGTCGTGTTCTATACCTGGGTTCACGCGTTGATATTCTGCGTGATCGGCGGCGTGGCCGCGAAACTTCTCGCGCTGGCGGAACACGATTTTGAAGTTGGTTTCGGAATCTTATTGCTGTTCGTCATCTTTGAGTTTGGCTTTGTCGCCGCGGCAATGGCTTTTGCCGAACCCATACTCCGGGCTTTGGCATTGCCGGCAGTCCTGGTCGGCAATCTACTCGCAGCGGGCACGATGGCAGTGTACTTTTGGCGCCGTCATTCGAAGCTGGCGATAGCGCCATAAACCTCGACACCGACTGGCGCGATCCGAGCCGCTACGATCTGGTGGTCAATCTGGTTCGAGTGACCCCCGATGAAACGACCCACAGGAACGTCGAGACGATAATAGTGCCGGGATATCAGCCGAAGGGGTTTTCGGCTAAAGGCTTGCAAAATATTATTTGGCGATGCGGGTCTACGCGACGTTAATGACGTCTGAAGAAATCATCGGCGGTTAGTTGCCGCGCATCGGCATGGAGTTGAATCACCCTAGCCCAGATGCGGTCGTGCCGTTTCATGAGCCGATACGCGTAAAATTCGCTCACCGGCTGAATCCAGGGATTGCGCTATAAATACGCTTCCATTTTAACCGTCACTGGGTTGGCTCTGCCGCGCATGGCGTACGAGAGCGCGCTGGTAACGGCGGCGCCCTGGCTTTTTAGGAAGCCTAGACTGCGGCACCCTTTCGCGCCGTTCGGCCATCGCGTGATTCTTCCAGCGCAATAGCTGCCGCCTTAAATAGCCCGGCGAGATGTCAAGTTCCGCGCAAACATTCTCGAATGAAAAAAATCCCTCGCCATCGCTACTCCAGATCCAATCTTCAGCGTCCTCAAACAACTTCTGGTGTTTTCCACCGCTCGCCAACAGCTTCTCTTTGAAGGTAACGAGGGCGTCTTCCAGAACGGCAATCACAAGAGCTAGTTCAGGGAAGAGGGGAAGCTGGCGACAAAACGTTTGACGAAATTGATACGCGGCAAGGTCGTCCACATGAAAAAGCCATACCCACGCCAGCTCCGAACGATGTTCTTTTTTTTCGCTTGCCATTATCGTCCTCCTCGCAACGTGAACCAGCAACTCCCAGTCCAACCGCTGGTTATCGTTAAATAACCATTGCTTGGCTAACTTTTCCGGCGATCGCGGAGAAGGTATTGTTCAATCAGTGTGAAGGAATCTCACATATCGCGAAAGAACTAGATGCCGGTGTGAAACTAGTGCACAGATCGGACGGCGTTAAGGGTCGAGCTATCAACGAAAAATGCGAGAATTATTGAATTCTGGTTTGCTGAGGGCGTGTAATTTGTTAACAGCACAACCGAAGCCCCTGCCGGTTAAGTTTATGATAAAGCGTACGGCGAGTTATCGACTGATAGTCACGACTGATTCGGGACTTATTTCTGTTCAGACGGACGATTATAAGTTCAACAATTCCGTCGCGAAATTCTAGTTAATTTTGGTCGCCGCCATTGCTCGCCGGGAATTAATTCTGAACGGACCTAGATTTGATGTAGCAGGATTGACGTCAGGCGTGATTCAACCGATGCGGTCATCGAGCGCGCAGCAGCGGCCGCAGGCCGCGCACGTCGGACAATTTCTCCAGCTGCCAGATCGCGTCGCACAGTTTGCGCGCTTTTAACTTGCCGATCACCGGCCCGATTAGATCGTAGCTTTTCTCGTCCACTTCGGCGCGTGTCATCGGATTGTTCGCGGCGCCGCGGACGGCTTTGGTGTGATGGCCGAACTTGCGGCCATCTCGCAGAGCAATCTCGACGATGCCTTCTCGGCTCGGCATCGCTGCGGTTAGCGCGTCGTCGCCGCGAAGTTCGATCCGGCTCCGCAGCGCTAGAACCGCGCGATCGCGCATGCGCTTTTCATCGTGCGACGATCGGAAGGTGACCTTACCGTCGACCAACATGAGGGCGCACATATGCTGCATGCAGATGTCGGGCATGTCGCGGTTGTCGACGGTATTGGCGCCTTGATGGGAAACTCGCACGACAACCCTGTCAATATCGGCGGCAGTAATTCTGTGCTCGCGAATCAGTTCGTGCAGCGCATCGAGCGGCGCCTGGATCGGCGAGCCCACCGACCAGCGCTTGATGTTGGTATTCATGATTTCAAACTCGACGCCGAGGCCGCTCACCAGCAGCGCCGGCTCCGGCTTGCGGCCGTAGGCGACAAAAAAATTGCGCTCGCCGGCGAATACATCATCGACGCCGGTAAAACCATGAGCGACCATCGTCGCCGCGGCGACGCCGTTGCGCGCCGGCATGCCGCCGAAGTCGAAAGACTTTTCGATATGGTCGCCGTCGCGCATCCAACACGATACACCCGACGCCTGCTGGGCCGTGAATGAAAGCAGATAGCGAACCTGATGCTCACGCAATCCCGCCAGCGCGCCGGCCGCCGCGGCGGCTCCGAACATCGGCCCAAAACTATGCGTTGAATGGCCGTCCTCGCGGAACTGGTGGGCGTTCAGAGACTGCGTCAACCGGCAGCCCACGTCATAGCCGAGCGCGACGGCGCGGAGCAGCGCCGCGCCATGACGCTTCTCCCGCTCGGCCATCGCCAGCGCCGCCGGCACAATGCCACATCCCGGATGAGTCAGCGAAGGCGCGTGGGAGTCATCCGTCTCGTCGGCGTGGGCGAGCATGCCGTTGGCCAGTGCGGCGTTTACTGCCGTGGTCACAACGCTGCTTCCAATGACGCTAGCTTCTTTGACGCCGCCGAGTGTCGTCACATACGAGATCGCTTTGATCCCCGGCGCGAGCCGCGAACCGGAAATCATCGCGGCGATGGTATCGAGGATGTGGTGTTTTGTTTTTTCGTTAACCGGTGGCGGTAATGGCCGCCGCAGCGCAGCTGCGACGTAAGCGCTCAGCCCACGCATGACCGGTGAGATTTGTGGTTGCGTGTTCATGACTCAATCGTTCAAAAGATCCACGGGGAATACGGGTCGACCATTAGTTTATAGCGTGCGAGCATCGCCTTCATTCTCCGGCGCGACGTGAAGCGCGAGCTTCAGACTTTGACGTCTCGACTTTCATACACTACCGCTCAATCTCCCGACGAAGGCCTTCGTCCTGCGCCATTCGACCCGCTACCCACCCCCGCGCGTGATTCGATAATCGCGCACATGCGGGAAACCGGCAACCAGAATCCCAACAATCAATAGAATAATAACCGCGCCGGCGCCGGCAGCCATTTCGGCGCCGATGATGGCCGCCAGTGCGCCGGCTTGGAATTGGCCCAACTGCGGCCCGCTGTTGGTGAAGATGCTGTTGATCGACGACATGCGGCCGCGCAGTTCGTCGGGGGTGCTCAGCTGGTTGATCGTCGAGCGTAGGATCGCGCTGATGGTGTCGCCGATGCCGGAGCCTAGCAAGAGTACCCCCGACAACCAGAACCAGCGGGAATACGCAAAGCCCAGGAGACACACTCCGTAAACCGTCACGCCGAAGAGAATCCAGCGGCCGGCCTGGCGAATCTGGCCGAACAGGCCGAGACTGAGAGCGCCGATCAGCGCCCCGGCGGCGCTGGCGGCGTAGAGCACACCCAAACCTTGCGGCCCGACGGCGAGAATATCGCGGGCGTATATCGGATAGAGCGAGCGCACTGTGCCAAAAATATTAACGCCCAGATCCATCATCAAGAACGGAAAAATCACCGCGTGGCCCCAGACGAAACGGAAACCGACGCCGAGAGCGCTGAAAGAAACCGTGCGCCAGCCGCCGCGCTGCGGCAGTTCGGCACGGATCAATAGCAGCACAGCGCACATGACGAGCCAGGAGATCGCATCGATGGCGTAACAGAGCGCGGGATCGGCGACGGCTAAGATTAGACCGGCGATCGAAGGACCGGCGATGGTGGCGATCTGGCGTTGCGTGCTGAAGATCGCCATGGCGCGCGGCAAATCTTCGGCGGGGACAAGATTAGTCACGATGGCGTGGCGCGACGGCGCTTCGAGTGAGCTAAATAACGCGAGAAACACCGTAATCCCGTAGAGCGTCAGCGAGGTAACGCTCCCCGTTATGGTGAGAAACGCGAGAGTTCCGGAAACCACAAACAAACTAGCTTGCGTCGCTATCATCAATCTGCGCCGGTCCATGGCGTCGGCGAGCAAGCCGCCGAACAGCAGCATCACCACCTGCGGCACCGCGCGCACCAGACCGATCAAGCCGATCTGCAACGGCGAGTTGGTGAGTTCGTAGATCTGCCAAGCCATCGCCACGGTGGTGAACTGGCTGCCAACGCTGGAGAGCAACAGGCCGATCCAAAATAATCGGAAATCGCGATGGCGCAGTGGCGATAGGAGTTTGAGTGAAGTTGTCGGGGAGTTACTCATGCAACAATGTACGGAGTCTGAATTTACAGAACGCTTTAAACTTTCCGTCATTCCGACGAAAGCCGGAATCCAGCTGACCGACAGCGTCCGTTAGACCGTTGAAAAACGGTATCCAGGTGGATGATGGGTCTGGATACCGGCTTGCGCCGGTATGACGAATTTTCTTGGCAACTGATCGCGGGGGATTTCGACCATCCCCGAGCGTGGAGTTAAATTGAGACAATTTATTTTTGACAGGTCGGACAATAAAAAGCACTGCGGTTGCCGATAGCGACTCGTTTGATCGTGGCGGGGCAAATCCGGCAGGGTTCGCCATGGCGGTCGTAGACACGCAGATGATTCTGAAATTCGCCGGACTTATCGTCGGCGTCGCGATAGTCCGAGAACGATGTGCCGCACCATTGAATCGCATTATGGAGTAGTTCCGGAATCGCCGCGGCGATCATCCCCACCTGCATGCGCGTCAGCCGCCAGGCGCGCGTCGTCGGCTTGACCCGCACCATCGCCAGCACTTCGTTAGCGTAAATATTGCCGAGCCCGGCGACGATCTGCTGATCGAGCAAGAGATCGCGAATGCGCCGCTCGGAGGTGCGCGTGAAACTGAACAGATACTCGCCGGTGAGCGTCTCATCGAAGGGATCCACACCGAGACGGCGCAACTGGGACAATTCGCTAAGCTCATCCGCATGAGTCACGATGGCAAGTCCGAATCGGCGCGGGTCATGGTAACGCAGCTGCCCGCCGTCATCTAAATCGACGACGATATGATCGTGCTTCTGGCGTGGGGTGTTATTGGCGGCGCAGATCAGCTTACCCGACATACCCAGATGAAACAGCCACACGGATGCGCCGGTCAGATGCAGCAAAATATATTTGGCTACTCTAGTCAACCGACTCGATCCGTTTACCGGCCAAGCGCTCGACTCGTTGAATATCCACCGGCACACGCAGACGGTGCTCGCGCACGTCGACCCCCTCGATCCGTCGGCCGAGGAGATGGGGCCGCAAACTGCGGCAGACGGTTTCTACTTCGGGGAGTTCGGGCATGGCAGTGAGTCGCTAGGATTTAGTTATGAGTCCGAGTTTACAGTGCTGGGACTTTTACCATGAAGTCCATAGGACAGCGATGCCGCAACCGAATAGGAAATAAATGGTGCACCGCGAAGGACACGAAGAGCATGAAGGTCGGAGCTAAAATGATCCGAATTGTCCCAACCCTTCGTGCCCTTCGTGATGAATAAGACAAAATGACGGAAACTATTATGCATACAAGAACCGGTAAAACTTCAATTGCTAGCCGGCAGCAATCCGCTGACGCGAATCGCTTCGGCCAGTTTGATGAATTCATCGACGCTGAGGGTTTCGCCGCGCCGTATGGGATCGACATCGTGGGCCGCCAGGAGGCCATCGACAGCATCGCGTTCGCGCATGAGCCAAGCGCCGACGGCGTTGCTCAGTGTCTTACGACGTTGGCCGAAGGCGGCGCGCACCAAACCTTTGAGCACCGGCAGATTGTCATCGGTCACTAGCGGCTCGGGCAACAGCTCGATTTTTAGTATCGTCGAGCGCACCTTGGGACGTGGATAAAAGGCCTCCGGCGAGACGTTTATTTTCTCGCTGACACGGCCGTACACCTGGCACCACACCGACAGCGTGCCGTAGGATTTCGAACCTGGAGCGCTGGCGATGCGGTCGGCGACTTCCTTTTGCACCATTAACACGAGGGAACTGAAATGCTCATGCCAATCGAAGATCCGAAACAGCACCTCGGTGGCTATGTTGTAGGGAAGATTGCCAGCGAGCTTCATTTTTACATTTGGCAATAGGTCCGGCAATGCCACATTGAGAATATCGCCATAAATCAGATGAAACCTGGAACTTGTGCCGAGCTCGCCGGCGCGCAAGCGTTGCGCCAAAACCTCGTCGATCTCCACCGCCCACACGGCTTGCGCGCGCTCGACCAGGCGCCGCGTGAGAAATCCCAACCCCGGGCCGACCTCGACGACTTCGTCATACGGCTGCAAATCGAGCAAGCGCAGGATCGCTTCGACGACATGTTCATGAATCAGAAAGTTCTGCCCGCGGCTCTTGCGTGGACGAAACTCGCTATCGCGCAGCATGGCGCGCACTTCTTCATAGAGGGTCGGCATCCTCGGCAATTTTCAGAACTTAATGCTGGGCGGTATTACAGCGTCAGATCGGCGTCGGCGTTTAGGTCGTATGCGTCGCGCCGGCCACGCTGAAGCCAGTGATAGCCGGCGAGCGCGATCATCGCACCGTTGTCGGTGCAAAACTTCGGCGCGGGACAGAAGACTTGCATGTTTTCGCTAACGGCTATTTCGGTCATCTTGGCGCGCAGCCGGCTATTGGCGGCAACCCCGCCCGACAGGACGATGCGCGCCGCGCCGTTGGCGGTCGCCGCTCTGATAGTCGGATTGACCAACATATCGACAACCGCTTCCTGGAAACTGGCAGCGATATCGGCCTGGCGCGGTTGCCACTGCGCCGGCCCCTGCTCTTTGAGATAATGCCAGGCCGCTGTTTTGATGCCGCTGAAACTAAACTCATAGGGGCTGTTCTTGAGTCGCGCCCGCGGAAATCGCACCGCCTTGGGATTGCCTGTTTTTGCCAAGTTGTCGATGATCCGGCCGCCGGGATAACCCAGCCCCATGATTTTCGCCACCTTGTCGAAGGCCTCCCCGGCGGCGTCGTCGCGGGTGCCGCCTAGATGCATGTACCGGCCAACATCCTTGACATAGTACAGCAGCGTATGGCCGCCGGAGGCGAGCAGCGCGATGTAGGGGAATGCCACGTCATGTTCTAAGTGGATCGCCAGCAGATGGGCTTCAAGATGATTGACGCCGACGAACGGAACCCCGCTGCGAAACGACAGGCCTTTGACCAGCGACATGCCGACCAGCAAAGATCCCACCAGCCCCGGGCCGTAGGTCACCGCAAAGCCATCGACATCGGCCAAGGTCGCGCCGGCGTTTTTCAAGGCGCCGTCGATGATCGGTAGTATATTTTGCATATGCTGGCGCGACGCCAGTTCCGGCACCACGCCGCCATAGGGCCCATGGATGCTATCCTGCGACGAGACAACATTGGCGAGGATCGTCTTACCATCTTGTAAGAGCGCGGCGGCGGTGTCGTCGCAAGAGGTTTCCACCCCTAGAACCAACATAAATGATTGTCCCTACCTCGCAGCGGCCGGAGTCTCGGCGGTCATGCGGGCGAGCCCATCGTTAGCGGTTCGATTACCGGAATTGAGTCGCAAAGACTGATGGTAGCTCGCTTCCGCTCTCGGCGCCTGGCCGAGGGCGCGATAATTCTCACCGCGCAGGGCGTGGACTTCGGCGAGCCAAAACAGCTCGCCACTGAGACGCGACTGGGCCACTTCGAGGAGGTTAAGCGATTCCTGATAATGGCCCAGGCGATACTGCGCCTTGGCCAAATAAAAGTAGCCGTAACCGTTGGTCGAATCGATCACGATGGTCCGCTCTAAACGGCTTATCGCCTTCGCTGGCTCGCCGGCGTCGAGCAGCTTGCGTCCCTCATCGGTAACCCGCAAAGAGGCGGCCCGTTGCGGCGACACCCCTGGGGTAATTTTCGCCAGCAAAGAACTATCGTCGGCAAGCGGCGGCGCGGTTGGCGCGGAGGTAGCTTCGCTGGCACTGCGGGGATCCTTCGCGTCCTTGGACGCCGGCGCCGGCGTAGGGGGTTTAGCGCGAATATCTTGCTCGCGGATTTTCCCCTCCTGTGGCACCGGTTTGAGTACGGTTTCAATGGGCGGCGCCGGCGGCGCGGCCGGAGCCGGTGGCGGAATCCGAGCAGTCGATGGCGGAGCGCTGCTTGGCGGTATCGGCACACGATAAGGTCGCTGCGGGGCGCAGCTCGCCGTCACGGCAATCACCAGCGCAAACTTGCAATATTTACTCGGCTGCATGAATGTTATCGGCGCGAATAGCTCCTATGCCGGCTCCGCGGGCTTCGCTGGCGTAGGACAGGGCTCGCCCGGCGGCTCACCTTCGCGGGTCAAGGGGCCGCATTTTTCCGTGGGCGTCCCCTCAGGGGTTTCGTTGCGCGACGCCGGCGGCGGCACGAAATCGGTCACCGGCATGCTGGCGGTGGCGGCCTTCATGAATTCCGTCCAAATCGGCAGCGCCGCCTCGGCGCCAGAGAGACCGATCTTCGCCGGACCATCGTAACCGACCCAAACCACCGCGAGTAGCTCCGGCGTGTAGCCGACGAACCAGGCATCTTTGTAGTCATTGGTTGTCCCGGTTTTACCCGCCGCCGGACGGGTGAATCCCCAGCGACGGGCCTGTGCGCCGGTGCCGCGGTCCATCACACCCATTAGAAGTTGATTCATCGTGTAGGCCAAACTCGGGGTAATTACCTGTTCCAATTTGACGTCACGCTTCTCCAGGACCTTGGTGTTTTGATCCATGACATGTTTCACCGCCACGGAACGCGCCCGCACGCCACCGTTGGCCAATGTCGAAAACGCCACGGCGACTTCGAGGGGCGTCACTTCGGCGGAACCGAGGGAAAGCGAGGGCACCGCCGGCAACGAACTCTCGATGCCCAAACGCCGCGCGACATCGCGCACGCGCCGGATACCGACATCTTGAGCGACCCGTGCGGTGGCGGAATTGAGCGAACTCTCCAATGCCCGGCGCACCGTGACAGCGCCATAATAATCGTTATTGTAATTATGCGGCTGCCACGACTGCCCGCCATCATAGGACCAGGTAAACTGGCTGTCATTCACCACCGTATCGGAAAAGTACTGCATGCCGCTTTGCCCGCCGTGCATAAACGCGGCGAGAAAAACGAACGGTTTGAATACCGAGCCGGCCTGGCGCTTGGCTTGAAAGACTCGGTTGAACTGCGATTTCTGATAGTTGCGCCCGCCGACCATTGCTTTGATTTCGCCGGTCTGCGGGCGAATCACGACGATGGCCCCTTCCAAACCTTCTTCAGCGCTTTTCTTTTTCAGCGCCGGATGGGACGATTCCAGCTTGGTCAAACCTTCGCTTAAAGCCTTCTCGGCGATCTTCTGCAGGCGCAAATCGAGACCGGTGAAAATCCGCAGTCCATCCTTTTCCAAGACATCTTTCGGATAATTTTGGTCGAGTTCCCGGCGCAGATAATCGACGTAGAACGGCGCTTCGTTAGTCACCTTCACTAAAGCCCGCTGCGGTAATTTCTCTTTATGCGCCGCGTCATACTGTTTCTTGGTGATGATATTATCGTCGAGCAATTTAGCCAAAACCACATTGCGCCGCTTGGTGGCGGCCTCGGCGTTACGATAGGGCGACAAACGATTGGGCGCGCGAATCAGACCGGCAAGCAATGCGGTTTCGCCCACGGAAAGTTCCGCGAGCGGCTTGGAATAATAAAATTGCGCCGCTTCCCAGACTCCGAATACGCCCTGCGAACCGCGCTGGCCCAGGTAGATCTCGTTTAAGTAATTTTCCAAAATGGTTTCTTTGGAGTACTTGCGCTCGGCGATAAGCGCCATCACCGCTTCCGGGAACTTACGGCTCAGTGTCCGCTCGTCGCTGAGCAGAAAATTTTTCATCAGCTGTTGGGTCAAGGTGCTGCCGCCCTGTTGCAGGCTCAAATAGCGCACATTGACCAACATCGCGCGCAGAATACCGACGGGATCGACACCCATATGGCTAAAAAAACGTTCGTCTTCGATGGCGAGGATCGATTTGATCAGCAGCGGTGGGACTTCAGTCAACTTGACAACCCGCCGCTCCTGCCAAATCCGCTGATACAGGCCGGTCACCACTTCCGGTTCGAGTTCGAGATCGAACTTCTCGCTTTTATCAGACAGCTTCTCGATACGGGTTAAGACGTTGCCCTGAAACCACAGACGAACCGGATAACCTTTGACCTTTTCAGTGGGGAATTCGAAATCATGCAGGAAAAGCTCGACGGAACCGTTGGCGGAGTTAACCCGGTAAGCGCCCTGCGTCTTGGGCGGAACCGCGGCTTCATAGTAACCCAAACGGCGCAACTTGTCGGTGAAATCGGCCAGCGGCAAATTGACGCCGACGTAAAGATGGTAGCTGTCGGAATAGATTTTCGACGCGAAATCCCATTTACGCCCTTCGAATTTCTTGGTGACCTTGTCTTCCCAGTCCTTGAGAAACCACGCGCCAGCGACTAGACCCGTAGTGGTGATGACCAAAAGAACGATGAGGCCGATGCTGAAGATTCGAAGCTGAAACTTCTTCAAATCCAATGCTCCCAATTCACCCTTGAATCTTGGCGCAGACGATCGGCAAAAGCAATGAAATGAGGGCCGGCGACAAGCCACGCACTCAGAAAGTTATCCAACGCTGACAAATTTACTCAACGCTGCGGTTTCAAGGCCAAGAACAAGGTGCTTTCGCCGCGCCGCACCAGGAACAAGACCCCTCGGCCCTTTTTGATCGCGGCGACCATTTTACGATATTCATCGAGATTACGGACCGGCCGGCGGTCGATCTCCATCAGCACATCGCCACGCCGAATCCCGGCGTCATCGGCAGCGCTACCCGGCTCAACCGCCGAAACCACCACACCATCGGATTTTTCCAAACCCAAGCTTTCCGCCATTGGCGGCGTCAGCCGTTGCACGGTGAGGCCGAGCTCACCCTTCTCCGGCGCCGCGGCGACCACTTCTTCATCCTTAAGCTCGCCGACGGCGACGCCGAGCACCATTTCCTTCTTGTCGCGCACCACTTTCATGCGCACTTTTTTATCTACCTGTGTGCGCGCGACGATGATCGGCAAATCGCCCGAGTCTTTCACTTCCTTGCCGTCGAACTCGACGATGACATCGCCAACTTTGACGCCGGCCTTATCGGCCGGCCCATCCTTCGAGACATTGGCGACCAAGGCGCCTTGAGCTTTCTCTAAGGCGAGACTATCGGCGATCTCCGGAGTGACCTTTTGGATCAACACGCCCAAGAAGCCGCGGGTGACTTTGCCTTTGCCACGCAGCTGCGGCAGCAGCTCTTTGACCAAATTGATCGGGATGGCGAAGCCAATGCCCATGTTGCCGCCGGTGCGGCTGAAAATCGCGGTATTGATACCGACAATCTCGCCGCGCAAGTTGATCAAGGGTCCGCCGGAGTTTCCCGGATTGATCGAAGCATCGGTCTGAATAAAATTGTCGTAAGGCCCCTGGCCGATATGCCGGCCTTTGGCGCTGACGATGCCTGAGGTCACGGTGCTGTCCAAGCCGAATGGGTTGCCGATGGCAACCACCCACTCGCCCACTTCGAGCTTATCGGAATCGCCAAAATTTGCCGCCGGCAATGACGACTTGACGTTGATCTTGATCACCGCGATGTCGGT
Source organism: uncultured delta proteobacterium (assembly GCA_963760795.1). Classification (GTDB taxonomy): domain Bacteria; phylum Desulfobacterota; class Binatia; order UBA9968; family UBA9968; genus DP-20. The sequence continues at coordinate 50,836 of CAVXEP010000008.1, read as the reverse complement.
CTTGGCATCTCTACCGATGACTTTAGCTTCGTATTCTTGATCGTCGGAAAGTTTCACGACGATCTTCGAAGCATTCTCGACCACATGATTATTGGTCAATATCGAACCGTCGCCATCAATGATGAATCCCGAGCCGAGGCTGCGTTGGCGCTGCGGCCCGCGCGGCTGCGGCCCGCCGAAAAAACGTTTCCAGAAATCGTTGAACTGATCGTCATCGCCAAAGGGGCTGCCAAACTCCTGGCCGCCACCACGGCCTTCGCTGACTTGCGTCGTGGAAATGTTGACCACCAGGGGCTTCATCATTTTTGCTAGTGAGACGAAGTCCGGCAGGCCACCCGATAGGCGCGATTCAGGAGAACCCGCGTCGCCCAAAAAATTAACCGCACGGCCAGGCGCTAACCAGTCGAGGCTGCCGCTGATGCCGAGTCCAACCACTAGCGAAACCAGGGCGACTAAAATCGCGCCCTTGAAACTAATGCTGCCGCCCCACTTACTTTCCGGTTCCATCCCCACTCCTATCGCTTCTTCACCGCTTCGACATACTTCATGCGCAAATCGAAAAGAATGCCTTCCATCAACTGTGCCTCGTTAGCGTTCAAGTTGCCGCGGGTTTTTTCACACAACATGCCCAAGATATCGATCATTTGCTTGGCCACGCTAATGTCGCCTTCAACTTTGCCGCTGATCGGGTTGGAAATTTCGCCCAAGTGCATCAACACCTGAGTGCTCAAGCTAATGACAAAGGTAGAAAAATCGATTTCAGGTAGAGCATTGGCTTGAGCGGCACTTTCCACACGCTCCTGCGCGGCAGTGGTCTGCTGCGAAGCTTGATTGGCCGCCTCCTGCGCCTCTGCCCCGTCCTCTCGCGCTTCGCCGGTCTCCGGCGAAAATCGCCGTCGATCCTGGACCGTGAATCCTTTGCCTTCTTGTTTTTCTTCTTCTGGCGCCATGCCTCTACTCCCGCAACCCTTAGAGAAAAAAACCTGGAAACCAAACCCGCGGACATAAAATAAACGCGGAATTCCAGGCGAACTGCTGAACTACTCTACCTATTTGAGTCTTGTCACGGTAAAATTGATCATCAAACTGGCTTGCAAGACAGTTACGATTCAGACGTAAAACTCGCATCAAACTGTAATACCCACCCCTAGCCTTGTCAAGTTAAGGACTGACCGTCCAAGACTCCCGGTTGGATTATTGACAAGGCATTATCAACAGTTGTAGTCCCTACGTCGTTCCAGGCCAGTCTTGACCAGGATCGGAGCGAAGTTGAATCATAAACACCGGCTTTAAGATCATCGATTCCGACATGCATATCATGGAACCGCTGGACTATGGGAAAGATTCAAGGACCCGGGCATCAAAAAGCGCGCGCCCAGTCCGGTGTGCGTGCCGACGCCGGGTGACTTGAATCTCTTGATAGTCGCCGGTCGAGAGGCGCGCCAAATAGCCCCATTGGCCCATGACCTGCACATGATCAGCGGCAAACGCAACAACGACTGCGGTTTGGCGGCCGGATCGGCTTGCCATCACCGAGAAAGTAGCGTGTCATGCCATGCTTATTGCGTGGATTCCCGAGCGGAATCCGTTCGCCCCACTTCGGTCTCATGTACTTCGTATACAAATCCGCCGGCTCGAACACATGCATGTCACTGTCGAAAGCCTGAAAACCGTTTTTGGCCATGGCCGAATCTGCTCCAATATTCGAATGATTCTCTTGACGCCCTATGCGCCTATTGCGGGAGATCAACAGACCCTGACTAAGAACCCTTGACTCACCTCGGCTCCATTCCATGCCGCTTCATCAAAGCCTTTTCATCTTCCGCGCCAGGTGGAACTTGCCCGGACCACAATGCTTGTAACTCTTCAAAATATGAGTCCATCGCCGGTGCGTGAATGATCAGCAGCCGCGACGGAATATTCACTGCATTGCCGAAAGTATGGGAGACGCCGCCGGGTACATGCACGAATGACCCGGGCCGACCAAGAACGGTTTCGTCGCCGAGAAAGAATTCTACCTCGCCGTCGAGGACGTAAAAGGCCTCTTCGCAATTGGTGTGAATATGTGGCGGCGGTTTCCTGCCGCCAGGCGGCAGAGTGCGCTCCATAAGTGAAAACGTTCCGTTCGTGCTCGCGTGGGTTGCTTTGAAAAACATCGCGCTGCCGCGCGCGCTCAGCGACTTGCCTTCGCCAGTCTGGAAAACGATCGCTTTGTCTCTCATGTGTTCGCCTCCCAATTTGCCCGGTATCAATGGGACCCGCAGTCAAATCCCCCGTACCACGCCGCCATCCACAGTCACACAAGTGCCGGTCATGTAACTCGAACACTCCGAAGCGAGAAAGACCATGAGATTGGCCACTTCCTCAGGCCGGCCGAGGCGGCGTAGTGGAATGTCTTTGACCCGCGCCGTCTCGCAGCTCCTCGACGCTTTTCCCAGTTACTTCCGCTTCGCGCTGGCGATTGTAAACCTGCCGCGGGGTGTCGATGGAGCCCGGCGCCACCGTCGTCACCAAGATCCCGTCAGCGCCATATTGCAGCGACATCGATTTTGTCCAGTTCATGACGGCGGCATTGTTAATGCCCACCGCCATCCCCGTATTGCTCGGCTCCCATCCCGCGGTGCCGGCGACATTGACAATGCGCCCCCAGCCGGCTTTTTGCATATGCGGCACTACCTCGCGAGTCATGCGCAGATAGCCCAGCAGTTTTCGCTCTAACATTTCATACCACTGGACGTCGCTGACATCGGTGAACTTGATCGCCGGCACGCTGCCGGCATTGTTCACTAAAATGTTGACGGCGCCAAAGCGTTGCAGGGTCGCGTCGACTAGGCGCTTGACGTCGTCCAACCGCTGCACATCGCAGGTCAACGCGAAGACCTCAGCGCCAGTCTCTTTGGCGATGGTATCGCGCGCCTGCGTTAGCAGCGCCTCGCGCCTGGCACACAGCACAACTCGCGCGCCCTCCTGCGCTAAGCCACGAGCGGTCGCAAAGCCAATTCCGTCGCTGGAGCCGGTGACAATGGCAACTTTGCCGCGCAGACCTAAATTCATCGCGTCTCCTTATTTATTCATTTCACTGCCGCGACATTGGGCAACTGCATAAGAAAGTTCGATCCTTGCGGCACAACCATGATTTGGATTTTCTCAGACAACTTGTCGATCATCTCGTGCTGGACAAGCAACGGCGTCAGCGACGCCGACAATCTTTGGTTGGCCAGCGCTTCTTTCTCAGCCCGTGCCAGCTTAGCCTCGCCTTCGCCCTTTTCGGTCTCGACGCGTTGTTGCGCGGAAAATTTAGCCGCAGAGACCAACTGCTCTTGCTCAAGCGCCTTCTGCGTGGCGATTTGTTTGTTCTCAATGGATTGTTTGAAGGCGGCGCTAAAATCCACGTTATCGAGCAGCAAGTCGATAATATGGATCGAGTACGGTGAAAGTTCAGCTTCGAGTCGTTGCCGCACCGCCTGCCGGATCTTTTCTCGGTTGGGTGCAATGTCGACGCTCTTATACTTCACGGTTTCGTCCTTGAAATTTTGCGCTACGCGCGGCTCGATCAGCACATGAAAATAATCCGGACCAACGGTGCGGAACAAAGTCTGAACCGCCTTCGGGGACACCTGATAGTTCAGGCTGGCTCTAACGAAGACATCTTGAGTCTCTGCGCTAAAGGACGGCAATTTATCCAACACCGCTCTCTGCACTTTGATATCCGTGTGGGTGATGAACCACCACGGCCAGATGAGGTGAAAGCCCTCGTCCACTTGGCCGACGATGGAACCAAAGCTGTAAACCACTCCGACCGTGCCCGCGCGCACGATAACGAACGGCTTGGCGACCGCCAACAATAAGAAAACCCCGACCACGGCTAGTAATCGAATCAAGTTATTCGAGATCATGCTAATTCCTTTCGTCAATTCCTGCGCACGGTAGTTGCCACTGCCTAGCTCAAACTCCGCTATTTGCTATTTGGCCGCTAACTCCCGCTGAGTGTCCCGGAAAATCGACAGGTCGGCGACTTCGCTGTAAGGGACATCGCGGCTGAGCTTCATGGTTTTCTTGGTCTCGTCGATCACCACGCGTAGCCCTTTGTCGCAGACGTTGACGTCTTCGTTATAAACCCGAACGACGCTATCGTAGGTCGCCGCGGCAGATTCTCTATTAAGCTTGAGCCACTCCGTCAAGAACTGAACCGTGCCATCGCGATTGGCGCGAATGTAACGATTGGCTTTGATGCCGGCGCGAATGACGCGCTTGATCTCATCGGGCTTGTCGTGAATTTTCTTGACGCCGGTGACCAAGCCGGTCTCTGGGAGAACCATCACTTCGTCGGCCCGCGACAGAATATTGTAACCCTGCTTGCGCGCCTCGAAGTCGAGACGGCGGCCCGAGTATCGCCGCCTCGACCAAACCCTGAGTCAACGCGGCGTAACGGGCATCAGGCGGCCCGACGGCGAGATACTTCATTTCCTTTTCCGCATCGAGACCGCCATGTCTGACCATGGCCCGCGCGGCAAAATGCGCGACACCGCCAGGGATCAGAATAGCGATCGTCTTGCCTTTGAGCGCCTGCACGGTTTTGAATTCCGGCCGCGCTACCAGGCCGAGCACCGGCGCAGGAACAAAGCAGGCAACGACTCGAATCGGAATGCCGCTGAGCGCTCCATTGATCGCCGTCCCGCCTATCCCCGTCGAATAATCTATATCGCCGTTGGTCAACGCCGCCCGGCCGGCACGCCGCCGAGATGCGAACGATCTCAGCCTCGACGCCTTCTTCCTTGAGAAAGCCGCGCTTCTGCGCCAGCGGAAAGGTCATGAACTGCCCGGCGAAGCCGGTCATGGAGATTCTGATCTTATCCGCCGCCTGAAGCCGGCGCGCTGAGAGTGAAAGACACCAGCATCAACGAGAAAAAGTCCTATCCATAATCCTCAATCCTGCACGGAATCGCCGATAAGATCAGCTGTCGTGCATATTTTCTGTTCCCAGCCGCAGTTTGACCGACAATCCAAAATCCAAAACCTGTCCTGAGCGTTGCCGAAGGATCGAAAATCCAAAATTACTTTGCCCCCAACTCCCGCTGCGCTTCGCGCAGCATCGAAAAATCCGCAACTTCGCTGAAGGCCACCTCGCGGGTGATATTCGCGGCCTTGCGCGATTCGTCGAGGGCGATGCGCAGACCGGCGTCGGAAACGCTGCCATCGTCATTGAACGACTTCACCGAGCCGTCGTAGGTCGCCGTCGCCGTGTCCCGGTCGACTCTCATCCACTGCATCATGACTTGAATCGTGCCCTCGCGATTTTGCAGTATGTAACGATTGGCCTTGATGCCGGCTCTGATCACGCGCTTGAGCCGATCGGGATTTTCCTTGATACTTTTCACGCTGGCGACTAGCCCGGTGTTCGGATAACTGAACAGATCGTAAGCCCGCGCCAGCACCACGTAGCCGAATTTCTTGCCCAGATAATCAGCCGGCGTGGAGCCCGCCGTCGCCACTGTCAGGCCCTGTTTCAAGGCGGCAAAGCGCGTCTCGATCCCTCCCGTGGCGAGAAACTTCACATCCTTGTCGGGATCGAGTCCATAGTGCTTCAACATAAGCCGCACCGTGCTTTCCAGCCCGCCGCCGATGCTGTTGAGGCCGATGATCTTGCCTTTGAGATCTTGAACCGTCTTGATCTCGGGACGGGCGATGATCGCCGTGGTCAGTCCCGGCGTAAAGCAGGCGACAACCCGGACGGGAATGCCGCGCAACGCCGCCGTGACGGCGGGAGCGACCACGGTGTGGTAGTCGATTTCGCCGCTAGTCAGCGCCGGCAAAGCCACGGCGGAGCGAATTCGGATCAGCTCGGCTTGCAGCCCTTCTTCGTGAAAGAAGCCTTTGATCTGCGCCATCGGCAGCGTAAAGGTCGAAGAGTTGAATTCCGGAAAGCCGATGCGAATTTTTTCGGCGGCGTGAACGGATGAATGAAGCAGATACAGAGTCGTCATCACCAATAAAGTTTTTTTCATTGAATTAGCCTTTCGATGAACCGTATAGTGCGGCCCAAGGTCTCAAGGGCACCGGTGGTTTCTTGGCATCTCTGCAAATCTAGCCCCTTCAATTACTGACAACGCATCGTGTCACCTCGTCGGTTTCCTTCCGCAAGCGAATAAAGCGCGGCTCAGTTTGTGAAATCCATCTGGCTGTCTAAAGGTTTGAAATTTTCGTATGACTTCGCTCTTGGCCTGTGCCAGTAAATCCGCAGTCATCTTTTCAAGCGGGCGCCGTAAACCGGACGACCAGAGGGAAGACCAATACTGTTCCTCGCTGCGATAAACAAACTCCATCTCTTCGACTGTGATTTGAATCTCTGCGAAGCCTGACTGTCGCAGTACCGTTTCTAACTGCAACGGCGTGTCGAATCTCACGTCTTTCGTCGCCAAGAGTTTGGACGCGGATGCCGCCACAAAGGGTCGAAGCACTTCATGACACCAAGTTTGGGCCGGGTTATCCGCCGCCCAACTGCTGAGAGCTACCTGTCCGCCCGGCCGCAGCACGCGACGAAATTCCTGCAGAACCCGCGCCGGTTCGGCAAACATCCAGAGCGCAAAACCGCAGGTGACGCAATCGAATGCAGCATCGTCAAACTCCATCTGCTCGGCATCCATCTGGCGGATTTCAGCGTTAGCGATCTTTCGGCTAGCGATATCCTTGGCGGTCTCCCTGACCATGGCGGTGGTAAAATCTATGCCAATAACGCGCCCGCTTGTGCCAACTTTCGCGGCCGCCGGGAACAACACAGCGCCACGACCCGCCGCAACGTCGAGAACATTCGCGCCGAGTGGCATCTCCGAGACATCAACAAGCCGCTGTCCAAAGCGAGAAAAAATTGGCGGACCAATTCGATCGTAGATGGGAGCCGCTTCGCTAAAAACCCGCCGGCTCTCTTCGCGTTTGCGATTGCCTTCGTCGGTCACGGAGAACTCCTTATCCGCCGGTGAAAGATCGGATTGCAGCTGTGCCCTTTCGACTCAACCGATCCGTTGTTTGGCAAACTGCTTTACGGATTGCAGATCGTTTACCCAGTCGCGCGCCGATCGGCACCACCCTTGTGTTTTTGGCCTCAGCTCGGCTCGCTGGCGCGCCGTGCCGACACGGATGTTGAACACTTGCGGGTCGTTCACCGCCGCCGAATAAATCGGCGTGCCACACTCGGGACAAAATGCTTGGGCGCGCTTAGCGCCGCTTTCGGCTGTCTTTATATAAATCTTCGCTTGTCCGTCTATATGAAATGCCTCCTTGGTTGCCCGAACACTGATGCGAAAGGCGGTACCGGTTAGGGTCTGGCAATCCGTGCAATGGCATATGCCAACGTCTTCAGGATCGATTTCCGCAGCTGTAGGTTATATAGCCGCAATGGCAGCCGCCGTCGATCTTCATATCAGTCTCCTCTTAAGAAACGATCTGTTACGAGTTCAGTTACAATGTTCAACCTACTGCAAAATCACCCCCGGCGGCAAACCGGAAATCCGTCTCCTAACCAGGTGGAGGTTCGGGTGAGTTGAGAGCATTCGATAACGTTGTCATCGAATGTTCATGCGGGCCGTCCGAAAACCTGTTCTCGAGTGAGCGCATTTAGATGTTAGGAGTTCCCGCTACACTATTGACATCCTTGGTCGTGTTCATTATCAATTAGGGTCGTTTACCGACATCAAAGCCAACAGCCGCCAGGATAAAATTCGCACGGAGTGCTAAGCCAAATGCCACGAACTAAGAAGAAAACCGCGGGACGGCCAGCCAAGGATCGGTCGCACGACTATATCGATGACGGCACCCATGATGAGTCCGATGATGAAGATTTACCAAGTGATGAAGCCGGCCGGCGCAAGATAAAGAAGAACTACGAAGAGCTGCTCGGCATTCGCATCGACAAGTTGCGCGGCCGCGTGCTCAACCGCGAGAAGATCAACAAGAGCATCGACGGCTTGTATTTTATCTGTTTCGAATGCAAGAAAATCAGCCACAACCTCGATGACGGCTGGATGGAAGAAGCGATTACGCTTAACAACTTTTGCGGCCCCTGCGCCAAAGCCAAAGGCGTCAAACCCAGCGCCGCCTAAACCGGTATTCCGATTCGTTGTAAAACCTCTCGAAAGTCCACCGCCAGCTCCGCAACGACACTGAAAAGCTTTCCACTCGCCGGGTGGCGCAAGGTCAGACTGCGGGCGTGCAAACAATGGCGCGCCAAGCCGAAACGCTCCGGATAGTCCGCACCATATAACGTATCGCCGACGATCGGATAGCCGTTCGACGATAGATGCACGCGAATCTGGTGCGTCACGCCGGTCACCATCTCGACCTCCAGCAAGCTTAGGCCGCCGGCAGTGGCAACGACATGGTAATGGGTCGTCGCCCGCCAGACCCGGCGGTCTGGGCTACGCTCGGGCTTGCTCCACCGCAACCATGCGGCGCCGATCGCCGCGATCATGGGCCAGCGCCAGCTCGATGGTGCCGCGTTCGAGTGGCTGTCCCCAAACCAGGGCAAGATATATTTTCTTGATCTCCCGGCGGCGAAACTGTTCACGCAGCGACTCAAATGCAGCTTGAGTCTTGGCGACCAGCACAACACCGGAGGTCTCGATGTCGAGCCGATGCACCAGTCCAGGCTCCCACCGGCTCGTGCCGACGTTTAGTAGTCCGGGCCGCTGGGCGGCAAGAAAATTCGCCAGCGTGGCGCGATCTCGGCCGGAAAAGCCATGGGTCGCCACCCCCGCCGGCTTGTCGACGGCGAGGATCGATTCGTCCTCGTAGATAATCGGGATTTCCAATTGCCGCGCCGGCAGCGGCGCGTCGCACAACAAATCCGCCGGCCCGACGAAGGAAATCCGATCGCCGCCGTTCACGCGATCGCCCTTTCGCGCGACTCGGCCATTGAGTAGAAATAAGTTATCGGCGATGGCTCGATGAACTTCCTGGCGCGACAAATGCGGCAAGCATTGGCGCAAGAAGCCGTCTAACCGGACCGCTTTGCAGATCATCGGGCACAAGCCAAATCTTGTTTTCATCTTGGCCATTCACTTGATCGCCCATCACGGCTACCGTACACTAACCGGCGCACTCATCAACTCGCAGACAAATGGAAAAACACTGCTTCAACGTCATCATCGCCGGCGGCAAAGGCACGCGCTTCTGGCCCCTGAGCCGCGCTCAACGACCCAAACAGTTGTTAAAAATCTTGAGCCGCAAAAGCTTGATCGACGAAACCGCCGAGCGCGTCTACGGCCTCGGCGGCCGCGCGCGGACCTTAGTGGTCACCGTCGCCGAGCAAGTCGGCGCGCTCAGAAAAGAACTGTCCGCCCTGCCGAAGAATAATTTCCTTGCCGAGCCGCTGGGGAAAAATACCGCGCCTTGCATCGGGCTGGCCGCGTTGGAAGTCTTGCGCCGAGATCCCAACGGCGTGATGGTCGTGCTTCCCGCCGACCATTGGGTAGCCGACGTGAAAGGCTTTCAGCGCACTCTGAAGTCGGCGGTCGCGCTAGCGAAAAAACGTGACCAGCTGGTCACCATCGGCATCCGTCCCGATTACCCGGAAACCGGCTACGGCTACATCATGAAAAGCGGCAAACTTGCGGCTGCCGGCGGCGCGTTCCAAGTCAAAAAATTTACCGAGAAGCCTAACGAAGCAGCGGCGAAAAAATTAATTCGCCAAGGCTCGCTGTGGAACAGCGGCATCTTTGTCTGGAAAGCATCCTTGCTGCTGGGTCTGTTGAATCGCTATCAGCCGGAAATCGGCGCGGCGCTTAGCCGGATCGCCAAAGCCGCTGCGGGAAAACCACTCGCCAGTCCCAGCACCAGCCTTGCGTCGAACCATCGCCCGCGAGTATGGCCGGATGCCGAGCATCTCCATCGACTTTGCGGTTTTGGAAAAAGCCGGCGCCGAAGGCAAAGTCATCACCGTCGAAGCCAACTTCGGCTGGAGCGATGTCGGCAGCTGGGCCGCGGTGCATCGCATGATGGACAAGGACGTTCACGGCAACGCCGGCAACGGCCGCTGGATGCAGATCGGCGCGAAAAACTGCCTGATTCATTCCGCCGATCGTCTGGTCGTGCTGTTGGGCATCGACAATGCTGTTGTGGTCGATACCCCCGACGCCATCCTGGTCGGCGATCTCAATCGCTCCCAAGAAGTGCGCGATATCGTCGCCGAACTCCAGCGCCAGGGCATGGGCAGCTATACCGTCAAATAACTCGCCTACGTCTAGATTTACTTACGATGAAGATTTTTATTTGTATCACGAAGACCCGAAGTTCGGAATTAATTTATCCGAATCCCTTTGTGCTCTTCGCGTCCTTCGTGGTGAAAACCCTGTTCCGAATCGACCCGCAATAACTGAAAAAATGGACAGCAACTATCGCAGAGGGCCATTGGCCGCCGATGAACCGGTAGTCTTGCTCGACCGCAAGGACCGGGAATATCTCTCGCGCCTCGATCAGCGGCGCGCCATCGCGATCCGCGGCGGCAAGATCGCCGTCGAGGATATCATCGGCCACGACGAAGGCATCGTCGTGCGCTCGTCGGTGAACGAACCGTTTCTGGTTTTTCGACCGAGCTTGCCGCAGCTGATTCCCAACCTGCCGCGCACGGCGCAAGTCATCTATCCGAAGGACATCGGACCAATCTTGATCTGGGCCGATCTTTTCCCCGGCGCGCGGGTTGTCGAGGCCGGAGTCGGCGCCGGCGCGCTGAGCATGGCGCTCTTGCGCGCCATCGGCAGCGACGGGCAACTGATTTCCTACGAGCTGCGTGAAGATTTTTCCGAGATGGCGCAGCAAAACGTTTCGCGCTACTTCGGTCCGTCGCCCAACTGGACGATCAAGCTCGGCGATGTCGCCACCGACTTGGAAGAAACCGACATCGATCGCGTCGTCCTAGACCTGCCCGAGCCTTGGCATGTCATCGAACGAGCCTGGCGCGTGCTTCGGCCCGGCGGCATCTTGCTCTGCTACCTGCCGACGGTGCTGCAAGTTAAAAATTTGGTCGACGCGCTGCGCGACGACAAACGTTTCGCCTGCATCGAGACCAGCGAAAGCTTGATGCGCTTCTGGCACTTCAAAGGCATGAGCGCCCGACCGCAGCACCGCATGGTCGCCCACACCGGCTTTCTCACCTCAGCCAAACGACTTGCCGACGGCCAAAAAGACATTCCCCGAGCCCCGTGATCCGTCGATTAAGTTCGAGTTTCATGTGTCGGGTCGGAGGCGCGACCGGCCAGTCGCCCTTACCGCCTACAACCCGAAACTCGAAACCGTTTCTTACGAATAGCCCTTTTGCAGCCACCACTCGGCGATTTCGATGCGCCGGGCGAACCACACCTTGGAAAAGCCCTTGGCGTACTTGGATGAACTCGTCGATGATCTTGGTGCGGAACGGCACGCCCGAGACAAACGGGTGCATATTGAAAGCAAAGTATTTCGGCGCCCCTTGTTCGCCTTCCCAGTAAAGATAATCGAACTGGTCCTTCATGATCTGCAATAGATCGCGCGGCGTTCGCCCGGTGCCGTAAGTGGAGTAGTCATTGCATCCCGGCACGTTGTAGGGAACGACGACGACTTTTTTTCCCCGCGCCTCGACGATGTAGGGATTATCGCTGTTGAGTGGATCCGCCCACCAAACGAAGCCGGCCTCGGCGACCAGCTCCAGCGTGTTCGGCGTCGAAGCGTGTCCCGGCGACAGATAACCCGTCGGTTTTTGCCCGAGGACTTTTTCAAAGGCCGCCACCGTCTTCTGGATCGATTCGCGCTCCTGCTCTTTGGTGTACATGAAAGAATATTCATGCTCGTAGCTTTCGGATGAAAACTCATGGCCCTTGGCCTTGAATTCTTTGCATTCCTCCGGAAACTGCTCCACCTTTAAGCCGTTCATCAGAAAGGTCACCTTGAGATTATGGCGGTCGAAGAGATCGGAGATTCGCCAGATGCCGGCCCGGTCGCCATACTCTCGCTCGGTGATCAGCGCCATGTTCTGTTTAAACACAGCCTTCGGCGGTGGAATCGTCGCGCCGCCTTGACGCTGCAGCGATTCGTGGCTGGCAAAGTTATCCGGCCAAACCTCCCACGGCACAATGAAAGTCACGCAAATCTTGGCCTTGTCCGGCCATTCAATTGTTTTTGGTCTACTCATGTTTGCTCCTTTATTCTAAAGATCTTTAACCGCAAAGAATTTACAAAAAGCGTCGCAAGCCAGAGATATATGGCAGGTGAAGTAGATCGTCAAGCGGGGTAACGCAATAACGCTGCGTTGCCGCGTCACTCAACTTGACATCGTAGGTGCGCGCATCTAATCATTGAGCGCTGAAGGACCAGATGGAAACCAGAATACTTTCATTTACACTTTTCCTGTTTGTCATTCTTACTTCCCAGGTGCGCGGACAACCGGCGCCGGAAAAAATCGTCATCACCTATCCGAGCCGCAGCATCGCTTCGGTCGATCTTATACATCGCCCAAGAGCGCGGCTTTTTCCGCCAGGAAGGGCTGCATCGCCGATGTCGTCCAGGTGCGCGGCAATATCGGCGTCACCGCGCTGCTCAGCGGCGACGCCCATGCGATCAACAACGTCGGCACGCTGGTTCGCGCCATGGAGCGCAGCGATCTGCCGGCAAAAGTCGTGTCGCAAAGCCTTAAGAAAAATTTGTTTTGGTTGGTCACCAAACCGGAAATCAAGAACGTCACGGAACTCAAGGGAAAAACTTTCGGCACCACGACCTTGGGCGGCTCGCAGCACTTGGCGGCGATGCGTTTCCTGCGGAACGCCGGGCTCGACCCGGACAAAGACATCACGGTGTTAATCGGCGGCGATGTGCCGGCGCAGTTGCAAAGCCTCGTTAGCGGCGTGATCCAACTCGCAGCATTGTCCCCGCCGACGGTGATCCTGGCGCGCGACAAGTTCAAGCTGAGAATTCACGGCAGCACGCTCGATGATTTGCCGAGCTTGCAGAATGGCCTGGCATTTTCGGAAAAACTCCTGCGCGAGCGCCGCGATTTGGCCAAACGGATTGTCCGCGCCCGCACCCGCGCGCATCGATACCTGTGGGAAAACGAACGCGGCACGGCGGAGGTCTTGGCAAAGTATCTGAATGTGGAAATGGCTGTCGCGCTCGAATCCTATCGTCTCGCCCGCCCAGCATTCACAACCAACAGCGTCGCCACCGACAAAGAAGTCGAAGACTTTCTCCGCGCCGACGCCGAGAGTGCTAAAACTCAAAGAACCGGTGCCGGCGGCGAAGATTTTTGACTTCAGTTTGCAACGGGAAGTGAATCTGGAATTGGGTATCAAATAGTTCATCACGTCATTGATGGAAACATTCCCAGGAGGAACTCAACATGAACATTCTCATCACCGGCGCCGGACTGATCGGCGCCCACGCGGCGCGGCAAATGGTCGACGCCGGCCACAAAGTCGTGCTTTTCGATCTTTCGCCCAATCGCGATTACATCGGCAAAGTCGTCGGCAAAGACAAAGCCGATGTCGTCGCCGCCAACATGCTCGACTTGCCGGCACTGCTCACGGCGCTGGAGAAATTCAACGTCGACACCATGGTCCACACCGCGGGTTTGATCGGCGGGCGGGTGCAAGAAAACTCTTACACCGGCGCGACCAACAATATTCTCGGAACGATCAATATTCTCGAAGCGGCGCGGCTAAGAAAACTGCGCCGGGTGGTTTACGTCAGCACCTTTGGCGTCTACGAGCGTGGCAAGATCAACGACAGCGTGGTCAAAGAAGTTCACCCCATCGGCGGCCACAACCTTTACGCCACCACCAAAGTTTGCTCGGAGCATTTGGTCCATGCCTACACCAGCATGTACAACCTGGACACCATCATCATCCGTCCCGGCGGCGTGTTCGGCCGCGGCTTCTACGTCGGCGGCTCCACCGTCGGCATGGTCATGCGCGACTTGGCGCTGGCGATGATCAAAGGCGATCCGATCACCATCGACGCCAAGACTTACGGTCCCAACGAATATGTCTACGGTAAAGATGTCGGTCTCGCGTTGCTGCTCGCCTGCCAAGCGCAGACATCCCCGGCAGCGCATTTACAACGCCGGCACCGGCGCGGTGCACGGCGCCGAGCAATTAGCTCAGGTAGTGCGCGAAGTCGCGCCCAAACTGGAAGTCAAAGTCAGCGGCAGCAGCGCCGCCGACAAGAGCCGCAGCATTCCGATGGATATCAGCGTCAGCCAAGCCGAGCTCGGCTATACGCCCAAGTTCCCACTCAAGGAAGCGCTCACGGATTACATGGATGAATTGTGGAACGAGGGAGCGAGAGGATAGCAACAGAAAGAATACAGACAACCCGTAGGGGCGCAGCAAGCTGCGCCCTCATTTTTTCCACAACCACTCAATCGGAGAACCTGAATCGCAGCATGTAATACAGCGCCGCAACGCCGTCTTTCCAGGTGATCTTCTTGCCTTCTTCGTAGGTGCGACCATAGTAAGAGATTGGCACTTCGTAAAACCGACAACGCTTTTTGGCGAGCTTAATGGTGATCTCGGGTTCGAAGCCGAAACGTTTCGATTTCAATTCGATATCTTTCAGAACTTCGGCGCGAAAAACTTTATAGCCGACTTCCATGTCGGAAAGATTCAGATTGGTCAGCATGTTTGACAGCAAGGTCAATACACGATTGCCCACCGAATGCCAAAAAAAGAGCACCCGGTGGGCACCGCCGCCGGCGAATCTTGAGCCGTAAACCACGTCGGCCAGACCGGACTGAATCGGTTCCAACAAGCACCGGATAGTCCTTCGGGTCATACTCTAGGTCGGCGTCTTGAATCAGTACGATATCGCCGGTCACATGGCTCGAGCGCGGTCTTGAGTGCAGCGCCCTTGCCTTGATTGAAGGGCTGAAAGAAAACTCGGATGTGATTGAGCGGATCGTCAGCCGCTTTGTTGACCTGCTCAAGCCGCTCGAGAATTTCACGGCTGCGGTCTTTCGAGCCATCGTCGACGAGAATGATTTCCTTCGCGATGGGAAAAGCGCACACCCGCCCCACGACCTCTTCCAGCGTGCGCTCTTCGTTGTAGACCGGGACGAGGACGGAAAGCTTCACTGTTCGAATTCGCGCTTCTTCAATTCACGCACATAAGCGGAAAGTTTAGGGTCGGCGTTGACGGCTTCGTTGATCTTCGCTTGAAAATCGGCGGCGGCGTGTTCCATCGGCGTCGTGTCGACACGCAAGCCGAGCCATTGGTTCATGCGCAGCAGTAGCGCCAAGCTGCCGCGCGGGTTAGGCGAAACATTCAGATAGTGCGGCAGCGATGCCCAGATGCTGAGGTTCTCCATGCCGCTCTGGCGGCAGGCGTCGGTCAAGACGCCGACGATGCCAGTCGGCCCTTGATAGCGCGACGGCGCGAGATCCAACTGCTCCATCAATTTAGCATCAGTGGAAAATCCTGTAAGCGGCACGGGCCGGGTGTAGAGCACTTCGTCGAGATAGGCGCCCAAGGTGACCACCGTCTCGACCGCGCACTCGCGGGCGAAACGCAGCATGGTTTCAGTGAAGGTCCGCCAGCGCAGATGCGGCTCGGCGCCGATGCCGAAAATAAAATCCTTCTCGATGCCGAGAGCGGCGCCGTGATAAAAATCAAAGGACGGCCAATGGATCTCGCGAACCTTGGCGTCATTCAACCGGACCACCGGCCGCTGGCGGTAAAAATCGTAAAACTCTTCCGGATCGATGCTGGCGAACTTGCTTGCCCATCAGGTTGTCGACCAGATAGCGCAACGCCGTCGTCGCCGATGCCCCGGCATCGCTCCAGCCGGCAAATGCCAGCACCAGGGTCGGGCTGCGCAGCGCCGGACGACTGTCAAAACTGAGCGGGTCCATAACTATTGTTAATTTACCATATCCCACCCCAAACCCTCCAGGGAAAAGCGGGGTTCGACCGAATAATTTATTGGCAGGAGCGCAACCCACCCGGCCCCAGCGGCTAGGAGAACCCCGAGCAGTTTGCTATAGTCGGCGCTGAGCTTATGCAAGCACACCGGCAACAACTACTCCCGCTATTTCAAAAAAACGAAGTCCTGTTTGGCCATGACGCCACGCCGGCAGCGATCGCATTCGAAGTCGACGGTGACGCCAGTGTCAAGATCTTTTTTCGCGACGGCGAAACGGTGCGCAGCGAAGCGGCGACATTACAGCCGTTGATGCTGCTCGAAGGCGACGACCCTCTCAGCGGCTGGAGCGGCGAAGCGCAAATCGAAAAGCTCGCCGGCAGCGGCGCCTTCAACCGTTTGGCGCTGTTCGCCGACTTGAAACAGCTCGACGACGCCAAGGCCTATTTGCAGAAAAAGACCGGCAAGACACCCTCCGCCGGCGACGCGCCTTATTGGTATTTCAGCGACCCGCTGCAACAATTTCTTTTACTTTCCGGCAGGACGCATTTTCTCGGCATGACCTTTCGCGAGTTGAAGCGCTTACAGCTCGACATCGAAACCTATTGCCAGAGCGGTTTTAATTTTCCCAGTGCAGCGCGGGAGAGCGACCGTATCACCGCCATCGCTCTGTCCGACTCTACCGGTTGGGAGCGGCTCATCTCCGGCAAGGAGTACAGCGAAGCCGAGATGCTGCGTGAGCTGGCACAAGAGATCCAGCGGCGCGACCCGGACGTGATCGAGGGACATAATATTTTCCGCTTCGATTTGGAATATATCGAAGCCCGCGCCAAGCGCCACAAAGTCGCGCTCAACTTCGGCCGCGACGGCTCGCGCTTAAGCGGCCATGCCTCGCGCATGCAGATGGCCGAGCGGACGATCACCTATCGGAAATATGAAATCTTCGGCCGCCATATCATCGACACCTGGATTCTCGCGCAACATTACGATGTCGCCACCCGCGAGCTGGAGAACTTCGACTTGAAAGACGTCGCGCGCCATTTTGACGTCGCCGGCGCCGAGCGCACCTATGTGCCGGGCGACAAGACCAGCTGGTATTTCGATCATGATGCCGACACCTTGTTTCGCAACGCCCTGGACGCTGTGCGCGAGACCCGGGCGATCGCCGAGATCCTTTCGCCCAGCTACTTCGTGCAGGCGCAGATTTTCCCGTTCAGCTACCAGA
Source organism: uncultured delta proteobacterium (assembly GCA_963760795.1). Taxonomy (GTDB): domain Bacteria; phylum Desulfobacterota; class Binatia; order UBA9968; family UBA9968; genus DP-20. Next base: position 33,737 of record CAVXEP010000008.1, on the reverse strand, counting down.
ACATGCCTCTGCGCGGCAATGCCACCAAAATCGACGCCCTGTTCCTGCGCGAATATCTGCATCAGCGCCATTCCGTGCCCTTCCCCGACGAGGTCGGCGCCGTCATCGGCGGTTTCACCGACATGGAGTATCAGGGCACAGCCAATCATGTGCTCCACTGCGACGTCACCTCGCTCTATCCGTCGATCATGCTGGTTTATCAATACCTGCCGAAGAAAGACGAGCTCGGCGTCTTCCCCGGGCTGTTAACCGACCTGCGCACCTTCCGGCTCAAAGCCAAGGAACTCGCCCGCGACGCCGAGGACGAGGAAGGTCGAGTCTATTTCAACGCCTTGCAATCGACGTTTAAAATTCTCATCAATTCCTTTTACGGCTACCTGGGTTTTCAGATGGGCCACTTCAACGATTTTAGCGCGGCCAATCAGGTTACGGCCAAGGGCCGGGAACTGATCCAGTCCGCCGTCGCCTGGCTGAAAGACAAAGACGCCAAGATCATCGAAGTCGATACCGACGGTATCTACTTCGTGCCGCCGGAAAATGTCAAGACCGCCAGCGACGAAGACGAAACTGATCGACGATCTCGGCGAGATTCTGCCCAAAGGCATCGAGCTCGAACTCGACGGCCGCTACCCGGCCATGTTCAGCTACAAGATGAAAAACTACGCCCTGCTTGACGAGCAGGGCCGGCTGCGCATCAAAGGCTCCGGGCTGCGCTCGCGCGGCTTGGAATTGTTCCAGCGCGAATGGCTGGAAGAGATGCTGACGCTGCTGCTCAAAGGTGAAAAAGAAAAAATTCCCGAGCTTTACAATCGTTATGCCGACGACGTCGCCAATCATCGCAAAGATATTTCTTGGCTGGCGAAAACCGAGACGCTGCAAGACTCACTGGAGAATTACCAAGCGAAAGTCAAAGCCAAGAAACGCAACGCCGCCGCGCCCTATGAACTGGCGCTCAAAGCCGATCGCCCCTATCAGGCGGGCGATCAGATTTCCTATTACGTCACCGGTAGCAAAGCCAAGGTCAAGATCAGCGGCAACTGCAAACTGGCGTCAGAATGGGACGCGAACAATCCCGATGAGAACGTCGAACACTACAAAGCGAAGCTCAACGAACTATACGAGAAATTCAAACCTTGGGTCGAAGGCGATGGCGCTGCGAATCCGGAACCGGAACTAGCCATCGACGATTGAAATTCGTCAGCAGCTGAATCGTAAATCTCTCGACTGAACGACCCAATGGACAACAAAGTTGCACTCATCACCGGTGGCGCCAAAGGCATCGGCCGCGCCGTCGCTTTGGACCTGGCCGACACGCGGTTGGACGGTAGCGATTTGCTATCGCACCAGTGCCCAGGAGGCAACGAAGTCATCGATGGCGTCAAGCAAACCGGCAGCAGCGGCATGGCACTGCAATGCGACGTCTCCAAGGCCGAGGCCGCGGTTAGATTAGTCGAGCGCGTGCACCAAGAATTCGGCCGCATCGACGCCCTGATCAACGGCGCCGGCCCCTATCACCGTGTGTCGCTGTTGCAGGAAACCAACGCCGGCTGGCACGACATGTTCGACAACAACCTCCATCCGGTTTTTTACTTGACCCAGGCAGTCGTGCCGATTATGAAAGCGCAGAAGTGGGGGCGCATCGTGTCCTTCACCATGGCCAACGCTGAGCAACTCATCGCCCAACCTCAGCTCACCGCCCATTACATCGCCAAGGTCGGCTTGCTGGCGTTGTCGCGCTCGTTTGCTAAGTTAATCGCGCCCGACGGCATCACCATGAACTGCGTTGCTCCCGGATTTATCGACTCCGGCAGCGCGCCCAAGGAAGAACTCGAGCGGATGGTGAAGATGATTCCCGCCGGTTATGTCGGCAGCGTCGACGACGCGGTATCCGCAGTGCGCTATCTGCTCTCCGACGAAGCGCGCTACGTCAACGGCGCGAATATTCAGTTGAGCGGCGCCTGGGGAGTTTGAAATGAATCGAGTCATCGGAGTAAGCTAGCGGCACGTATATGGTCACGAGCAAAGATCAAGAGCGCGCCATCGAGCTCATCGGCGAAGCGATGAAACTGCAGATGGCCGAGGAGTTCGACGCCGCCATCCGGCTCTATAGAGAGTCAATCGCGCTCTACCCCACCGCCGATGCTCATACCTATCTGGGCTGGGCCTATAGCTTTAAGGGTCGCTTGAACGAAGCCATCGCCCAATGCGAGATTGCCATCGAGATCGACCCCGAATTCGGCAACCCCTACAACGACATCGGCGTCTACTTGATGCAGCAGCAAAAACTCGACGACGCCATCCCCTGGCTCGAGCGAGCGAAGAGCGCCAAGCGCTACGAGCCGCGCCACTTTCCTTATATCAATCTCGGCCGCGTTTATCTCACCAAAGGCATGATCCAGAGAGCGCTCGAAGAGTTCGGCAGCGCTCTGGAAATCAATCCAGACGATGTCGAACTCGCTAAGCTTACCGAAGAACTAAGAACAAAATTGCAGTAGCGAATTACCGTCAATGAGTGCGCCGCGACGCCGTAACCGCCGCGGATATTGCAAGCACTGATGCGCACCGAAACAATTAGTTGCGGCCGCGCCGCTATCTCGTAGCGCGGTCGAGAACGAATTTCACCAAGGACAAACTTCGATTCCGTACCCTGCACATCGACAAATGTCGTAGCGTTACCGACTCAACAGGATATCGACCGACAAGGCACCGGCGCCGCCGACTGTTATGGTCAGGGCCATGAGCATCAACGCCATCGTGTACTCGATGCCGCTCCCTCTTCCCGCTGCCGAGGAAAGAAAAAAGCCATGTTCCCAGTGGCTGAGAATTGTCGCGAACGCCATAAATACCGCCAAGCCAAAGGCCACGGGCCGGACGAAGAAGCCCAGCGCCATGCACACGACCGTGGACAGCTCGATGACCAATGCTAAAACCCCCATCGGCACCGGAATGCCATATTTATCACGCCAGTTGGTCACTTGCGCCTTCGGCCCCTTGCCGCCATGCCAACCGAACGCATGCTGCGTCCCATGCATAAAAAACGTCACCGCCAAGCCAAACCGCAGAAAAAGAAACGCGTACGTATCATATGTTTGAAAAATCCAGTCCACTGTCTGCTCCCCCTTCTATTGTAGACAAGCAAAGAAGCTCTGCACTCCCGACCTGACTCCCTGGATCCCCGCCAGTCGCACGACCATAGCAGAAGCCGGGAAAAGATTGCAAAGTATTGAGCAAACAGCATAGATTTCGCGTTAACCATCAACCACCAAGGAGTTGAGCCGATGCAAATCATCGATGCCGACGGCCATATCAACGACCATATCTGCGGCGACGAGATCGCCCAGTATATGCCCAAGGGCAATCAGATGGCGAAGCTATTTCCCGAGTTCGATCATCTGCACTTTCGCTACTTGAAAGAGAATCGCCGCGCCACCGGCAACCCCGACGCTGCGGCATGGACTGAGTTTCTCGAAAAGACCGGTATCAGCTGGACCGTCCTCTACCCCACTGCGGGCCTCGCCGTCGGCCGCATCATGGCGCCCGACTGGGCGGTGATCGCGTGCCGAGCTTATAATACATGGCTCCATGAAAAGTTTTTGACCAAGAACCCCCGCCTCAAAGGCGTCGCGCTGATTCCGTTCCAGGATGTCGACGCGGCGATTGTCGAATTGCGCCGCGCAGTCAAACAACTGGGCATGTTGGGCGGCATGCTGCCGTCCAACGGCGAGGCGATTCAGGGACATTTCGGCAACAAAGTTTATTGGCCGCTCTATGAAGAAGCAGAAAAATTAGGCTGTTGCCTCGCCGTCCACGTCGGCGCGCTGCATCACATGGGCATGGATGCGTTCACGACATACTATCCGGTGCACGCATTGGGCCATCCATTTAGCTTGATGATTCAAGCCTCGGCCATGATCGGCCATGGAGTTTTCGATCGCTTTCCCAAACTGCGCGTCGGCTTTCTCGAAGGCGGCGCCACCTGGGTGCCGTTCATGATGGACCGTCTCGACCGCTCCTATCACGACGGCCACGTGCAAATGGACATCCACGGCAATCGCCTCGGCGGTCCGGCGCCGGGTGAAAAAGCCAGCGACTATTTCAAGACCCAACTGCGCGAAGGGCGCATCTTGGTCGGCTTCGACTGCGACGATGACGGCTTGAACACTGCGGTCGCCAAAGGCGGACGCCAGTCATTTCTCTTCGGCAGCGACTTTCCCCACGAAGTCTTCGACGCCGCCAAATGCCGCCACGAGATCGATGAGTTGCTCGCCCGCGACGATCTATCCCAGGAAGACAAAGAAGCGGTGCTCGGCGGCAACGCCATGAGATTTTATCGGCCGGGGCTGTGAGGACACACAAGGATTCCGGATGGTCGGATTGTTCACCGCGAAGACGCCGATTTCTCCCTTCGGTCGAAATGACATGTTTCCCTTACCGCCCTTTGCGTGCTTAGCGCGAGATTTTTCGAGTTTCGGTTTCGGCGTTGCCGCGCTGGGTCCTTCGTGGTGAAATATTCTGCTTTGCCGTTGTTTCACGGAGCTGGCTTCCACCCGGCGTTTTTCAGATCGCGGTAAATTCTCCTGACTATGCTATAGTCGAAAAACTTATTGTAGTCGTTGGGTGCCGGCGCGTTAACCAACTCGGCGCGCATGGCGACGTCTTCTTTGATGATATCGTCGCCGACCCAGCCCTCGGCGGTCAACACTGGCAGCGTGGAATCGTAGTCGACCTCGTTGAATTCGCGTTTGCGCTGGGTGTACTTGCCGAGGATCGTAATCGTCTGCTCGCGGTAACGACGCGCGTATTCCCGGCCTTTGATCACGGAGCGGAGATATTTCTCGACCAACTCCGGCTGGCGCGCGATCAGTTTGCTCGCCACTGCCAAACCGACGTATGCGAAGCGAATCTCTTTTTCCGTGTCGCCGAGCATATGGCCCTTGGGCTGTTTCAACTGCGCGAAGTCCCCCGCGCCCAGCGGCACGGCGTCGACGCTGCCCGCTTGCAGAGCGGCCAAGCGCTGGGCGCCGAAGCCCACCGGCATATAGGACACCGAGTTGGCGTCGATGCCATACTTGCGCAGCAACAAACGCACCGACAGTTCCTGGGTATCGCCGCGGCTGGTGACGCCGACACGCTTGCCTCGTAGATCTTTCAACTGCTTGATATCGCCGTGGCCCGACCAGAGCTGATAGCCCGGCCGGTCTATATTGGTGTAGATGACTTTAATCTCAGCGCCGCGCAACATGGCGCTCAACGCCGAACCGGCCGAAGTGCTGAAATGGAGATCCCCTGAGATCAACGCCTGAGTCGCGATACCGCCGCCGGCTCGGATCATCTCCACCGTGAGGCCCTCTTCGCGATGATAACCCTTCTCGATGGCGACAAACTCGTCCATATAACTGCCGGTGACGGCGGCGACGGAAAAGCGGACCTTGTCCTCCGCCGCGTGAACGGCTTGCGCTCCTAACGGGGCCACGACAAGTGCGACGACGAGCAAGGATAACAGTCTTGGTAAAATCATTCGAAATTGAAGAGCAAGGACGGGTTTGAAAACCACCCCGATATTTCGGAATTCATTTTTTGAGCACTTTGCGTTCTTTGAGGCTACCAACCCGATGGCAAGTGCGCCACCCTATGGCTGTTGGCGAAAACGCGCCACGTCGCCATGATGCATCGGCCGCTTCGCGATGATGCCGATCTGGATGCGATTGCCGAACGGATCGTAGCCGTAGGCGGTATTGGTGTCGGGCTCATGCCACGGGATCAAATTTGGGTCGGGCCCCCAATAGGTTTCCTTGCGGTTAAAGCGCTTGAGAATTTCCGGGTAAGACGCTTCATCCGAGCGCAGATCTATATGCGGCCCTTTGTAACATTGCGTGCTGCGGTCGGCGACCTTGTCGACATCGCGCAATATGACGAACTGATTCGACTTGGCAACCGTCATCGTCAGTTGGTTTTCTCCAGGTACTTGCTCGCCAACGACGAGCCCGAAGGTGTTGGCGTACCAGTCACGTGCTTGTTCGAGATCGGTCACCTCGACACGCACATGACTGATGCGCCGGAGCGGAACCGGACCAGATTGTGGCGCTTGATCCGAGGGCTGTTTGCGGATACACAACTCCACCGTATTGCCGTCGGGATCGATGACAAAGAGCGATTCTTTGATCGGACTTGACGCCGGATAATCTGCGACGCGCTCGAAATGCAGCTTCTGCTTTTCCGCCTCCGCACTGGCAGCATCGAGATTGTTATCGGCCACTTCAAAGCCCCAGACCACGCCGTCCAAGCGGCGCGCCGGGTTGGGCGAGATGCGAAAATCCTGTAACGCCAGGCCAAAACCGCGGTGATTGGCAACCGTCATAAAAATAATCATCGGCACTTCGCGGTTGAGACCGCGCACGGTCAGATTGGTGTGATGGCCGATCTGCCCGCCCATGAATGACGACCAGAAGCGAAACGAGCGGCCGAGATCGTTGGACGGCAAGACGCCGTGATCGATGCGTTCCAAATTGATCGGGGTGGAATTAGTCATAAGTTTAACTCCTCAAGCTGCGTGTATATCGCAGCCGCGCAAGTGAGACAAGCAGCGCTGGCGACCTTGCGTTTGAGTGGGTTCACCAGCTATGTAAATCATATTGCGATGAAGTTTAAATTTTTGTTCCTGGGCATGGCATCCGTGCTCATTCTGGCGGTTGGGCCAGGTTCTCTGTTGGCGCAAGTGCCCAACCTCGAAACTCTGCGCGTGTCATTCGCCAGCTTCGGGGTGATTTATTATCCCCATTTCGTCGCCAAGGAGCTGGGCTACTACCGCGACGAGGGGTTGAATGTCGAAGTCATCGCTATGCCAGGCGGGTTGGCGACCCAGGCCTTGGTCGCCGGCGATCTCCACTTCAGCACGTCTTCGGGTTCGTCATTGAATGCCAGCCTGCGCGGCATCAGACTCAAAGTTGTCTACGTCAATCTCGACCGGCCGCTGTATAAAATCCTCAGTTGGCGCGACGACATTCGCAAGGTGCCGGACCTGCGCGGCAAAGGCATCGGCATCGCCTCACGCGGCGACACCATGGAAGGCGCGGCCAATTTAATGCTGCGCAAATACAACCTGGACCCGGTGCGCGACGTCATCTGGGTCGCCCTGGGCACCGGTGGCCGGGTGACCTCGCTGGCGGCAAAGGCGGTAGATTCCGCGGTCTTGGGCTTCGCCGACTCGCTGCGCATGCAGACGCGCGGCTTTCCCGTGCATGAAGTGGTCAACATCGGCAAAGAAATCAAAATGCTCTACACCGGCTTGGCCGCGGCGGAAGAAACCGTGGTCAAGCGGCCGGACCTGGTGCGCCGTTTTCTGCGCGCCACCGTCAAGGGCCGCGAGTTCGTCAAACGCAACAAAGCTCAAGCGCTGGCTCTGGGCAAAAAATACGATAAAGCACCGGACGACGTGCGTACCGCCGACTACGATGCGACGATGGAAATGATGACCGCCGACGGCACCGAAGATGCCGACACGCAAAAGTCGGATATCGAGATCGCCAAGCGCATGCTTAACGTCCAAAAAGACGTGCCCGTCGAACAAATTTTCGACTTCCGCTTCACCCGCGAAGTTTACAAAGAGCTGAGGGATCTCGGCTGGGAACGGGCGTTGAAGGCATCGAAGTAAATGCGAAAAACGGTAAGGCGTCAGGGGTAAAGGGTGAGGGGTTCCCGAACCGCCTCACCCCTTACCCTTCACCCCTGACGATTATCCTGGGAGCATTAGGTTGCTATGCAAATCGGCTTACTATTGCACACCCGACAACTGATTCGCACCGAAGACGCCAGCAAAAGCTTCGGGCACCTTTGGGCCGATGCGGAACAAGCCGAGGAATTCGGTTTCGACCACATCTGGCTCGGCGACAGCGTCACGGTTTTGGACAAAGCGCGCGGCGATTGCTTGACGACCATGGCGGCGTTGGCGGCGCGCACCAGCAAGATTCGTCTGGGAATCGTGCCGATGCTGCCGGCGTTGCGGAATCCGGTGCTACTCGCCCACGCGCTGGCGACCATCGATGTGATTTCCAACGGCAGAATTATTTTAGGCGTCAGCGTCGGTCCGGTGCGCGACTACATTCAGCGCCAGTTCGCCGCTTGCGGCGTGCCGCCCCAGGAAAAAGCGGGAAGATTGAGCGAGACCATCGAGATCATGCGCCGGCTGTGGAGCGAGACCAAAATCGACTATGAAGGCCGTTACTTCAAACTGCACGATGTCGGCATCCTGCCCCGCCCGGCGCAGCAGCCCGGCATTCCCATCTGGATCGTCGCCGACCGCAACGACACCGGTTTCAAGCGCGTCGCCCGTTTGGGCGACGGTTGGGTCACGCTGGCGCCGACACTCGAACGTTTCACCGGCGCCCGCGCAAAGATCGCTGAGCACGCCGAAAGCTATGGCCGAGTGGGTAAACTGCGCGAAACCGCGCTCTACGTGACTTTCAATATTTCTGACGACGCGGAAAAGGCGAAAGTAGCAGGCTGGCAATGGATGGAGAAATTCTTTGGCGTGCCGCGAACCAAGCTTGGACACTTCTTCACGATCTTCGCCACGCCTGAAGAATGCGTGGGTTTGCTAAAAGGCTACATCGACGCCGGCCTGACGACGATCATCGCGCGCATCGCGTCGGATGATGTGCCCGGACAGGCGCGAATGCTGTTGAATGAAATCAAACCGCAATTGGACTTTTAATATGGAACCGCTAAGCCTCACGTTATCGTGCAACGAATACGATCGAACGCGCTTTTTGGTCGATGGAACCATTAAGGCCGAAGGAATCGATTTAAACATTATCTCTCTGCCCTCGGAAGAGCGCCACAGACGGTTCTCCCGCGATCTGGAATTCGACGTTTGCGAGCTCCAGATGGGTGTGTTTCTCGGTTGGATGGCCCGTGGCGCACCGTTCACGGCGATCCCGGTGTTTCCGCACCGCAAGTTTTGCCACGGCAACGTGCTCGTCCATGCTGCCAGTGGTATTCAGAAACCCGAAGACCTCGCTGGAAAAATTATCGGCATGCGCGCCCACTTCAATCCGGTATCGCTCTGGATGCGCGGCGTGCTGCAGGAAGAATACGGCGTGCCGGCGCGCGCGCTAAAAATTCGCACCAATCAGCTGGAGCAGGTTCCCGGCTGGCAACCACCGGATTGGATGGAGATTGACCGTTTACCGAAGGGACAAAAAATAGAAGATGTCTTGCCGCGCGGTGAAATCGACGCCTGCATGTTGCCGGAAATCACGCCGAAGCACACTCGTCATATTTCCGGTGTGCGCCGCTTGTGGCCGAATTTTCGCGACGTGGAAAAGGAATATTATCTGCGCACTAAGATCTTCCCGATACGCCACGTGGTGGTTGTCAAGAATTCCATACTCGAACGCGATCCTTGGGTCGCTCGAAATCTCGTCGAAGCTTTCACCAAGGCCAAGGAGATAGGCATCAAACATGTCAGCGATACACGGCGATCATTTCTCGCTTGGTACGGCGCCGAATTGGAAGAAGAGAGAGAGCTCTTCGGCGAAGACGCGTGGCCCTACAACATTGAAGACAACCGGGTCGTGTTGGAGACCATGACGCGCTATGCGGAATGGGTCGGCGTAACGGATAGAAAGCTTGCAGTCGAGGAGCTGTTTGTCGAGAGCGCGTTGGCCGGCGAAGCCGTGTGATGCGCTGAATTATTCCTTTTCCTCGGCGTCGGCGCGTGCCCACTCGGGGCGATAACGGTCATCGGTGACGCCGGCGACCGTGTAGCCGCCATCGACGTAAAGAATTGTCCCGGTGACGTAACTGGCGCCGTCGGAGGCTAGAAAGACACAGGGCTCGACCATGTCCTCTGCGGTTTCCGTCCTTCCCAGAGGCAACCTGCGGACTCGCTCGAGAACGCCGGCGTTGTAAGGCTTGCGCGCCGTGTTGCCGCGCGCCACCGCATTCACATTGATGCCGTAAAATCCCAGCGCATGCGCCGCCGCGCGGGTCAGGCCGTTGACCGCGCCGCGATCCGCGGTCCATGACGCGGCCTGGCCGGGGCCGAGCACGCCGACGATGGAACTTAGATTGATGATCTTGCCGTAGCGCTGTCTGACCATCTGCTGGGCGGCAGCTTGGCAGGTAAGAAAGTAACTCTTCACGCCCCTGCTCAACGTATCGTCAAAGTCTTCTTCCTTAAAATTCAAAAACTCCTGGTTGTGCGAGGCCATGGTAGTGTTGACAAGAATATCGATGCGCCCGAACTGATCGACGACTTGTTTGACCATCGCGTCAATTTCGCCGCGCTTTCTTAGATCAATGGCGATCGCTAACGCGCGCCGGCCTTTTTGCCGCACTTTTTCTGCCGCCGCATCGGCGTCACTCTGCTGGAAATCCACACATGCGACATCACAACCTTCGGCGGCAAATCCGGGCACGATGGCCGAACCGAATTCGCCGTTGCAACCCGTAACGATGGCTATTTTTCCTTCGAGCTTCATTGCTTCATCGAACCGGCTGCCAGCCTGTGGCTTTAAGCTGGGCGTAGTTTTTTCTCGTAATAGTGTAATCGAACGCGGTCGATATGTTAGGTGGCGTGGCGACTTTAGTCAGTTCCGCCCGCGTGGCAATTTCCTGTACTAGAACCTCGTCAGGTAACGAGCCGTCTTCGGTCATGCTCGCTTTGGTCACATCGTAGTCGACTCTGATGGCCTCGATAGGAGAAGGATCACGCTTGCTGATGAGCGAAATAGTCTCGTCGCGGTAGCGCCGGGCGAACTCCCGGCCCTTCGCCAAGCCGCGCAGAAATCGCTCGACGAGCTGCGGATTTTCGGCCAAAAGCTTGGTGGAGACGGCAACACCATTCCACACCAACTGGATCTCTTTCCCCAAGTCGGCGAGGACGATGTGTTTTTGATCCTTTAGGAAGACCATGTCACGCGGCACCAGCGGAGTCGCGTCAATGGTACCGGTACGGAGAGCCGGAAAACGGACTTCGTTTCTTCCAACCGCAATGAAAAGCACGGACGAGGGATTAACGCCCATCTTCTTCAGATAGAGAATCGTCGATAGATGGCCGGTGTCACCGAAGCTATTGATGGCGATTTTTTTTCCGATCAATTCTTTCGCCGAGGTGATCTCCGGTTTTATCGAAACCAGGGTGTAGCTCGGACGCGAGAGATTTGTGTAGACGATCCTTACCGGGCCGCCGCGCACCGCCGCGCTCACCGCTGAGCTCGCCGAGCTGCTGAAATGAAACTGCCCCGACAACAGGCCTGGAGTCGCCACACCGCCGGGGGCGCGGATGACTTCGATATTAAGCCCCTCTTCGCGAAAGTAGCCTCTGTCCATGGCGCAAATATGATCCATATAAGCAGCGCTCAGCGTCGCATATGAAACTCGGATGCTGTCGACTGAGGCGGCGAACGCACTTGCTGCGCTCGCCAAAAAAGCGGCGAGGCATACCGACATTCGGGTTCGCGAAATTGCCTGGTAAAAAAATCCGTTCATTGAGTAACCAACAGGATCACGAAATCGCCTGTCCCGCCCGTTTGGAACGCTCGACAAACTCGTCCGCCAAGCGCAACGGCTTTCTGGCGTAAAGGATGATCCGGATCGTCGCCATGTCGCCGATATTGCGGTGCGAGGTTCCCGGCGGAATCAGCAAAAAGTCGCCGGTCTCCAACATATATTCTCCCTGGCTGGTCAGGGTCGCGCGCCGGCCGGACAGTTGGAATGCAACTTCATCTTGGCCGAAACCCCGGTGATAGATTCTCTGTGCATCCGAGCGGTGCGTGGTTTCGATCATGATGTCGGCGTTCTCCACCAGCTCGAAATGCTTGCCGCCGGAGCCGCCTTCTTCGACTTTGTCGAGCACCGTCGTTGGTTTCAGCAATGTGCACCGTTTGTTCGGCACAACGCTCTCTTTGACGGGATATGTTTGGGCGATCTGAACCGGTTTTCGTGTATACACGACCAGCCGCGTGGTTGGGCCGTCGCCGTTATTTTCATGGCTTATTTCCGGCGGCACGACGAGGACGTCGCCTTCGGTAAGCTCGAAGTCGCCTTCGGATGTCTTGGTCACGCGTTTGTTCTGCACTTGAATCTGCGTTTCGCAAAATCCCGCCGGCCTGTGTCCATCGGCCCCCTTCGACGAGCGGCAATGCATCAACTCAATGCGCACATCGTCGTTGACAAAGATCGGCACCTGTTTGGTATCGCCGTCGCCGGGAAGATCCTTTGCCAATAAATTCAGCGGCGCGATCAGTTGGCAACGCCGGTCGAATTTTTCTTGGCAACCGATAATGTCGATTTCCTCATCCACTTCCTTCCACACGCGCTCGGTCTTGGGGCCGATATTGCCAATAAACGACAACGTGTTCACTTCCTTGAACTTAATTCCCATAAAATTGATCTCCCTAAAAACACGTCGGTCACTTGTTCTCGGATGGAACCTCGAATTTTCCCCAGGTGCGTCCCCATGCGGGCCGAAAACTGTCTTCGGTTACGGCGGCATTGGAATAGCCGGCGTCGACGTAGAGAGTCTCGCCGGCGACAAAATTCGAATCATCCGTGGCCAAAAAGATCGCCGCGCCGACAAGATCTTCAGGCTTGCCTAATCGGCCCAAGGGAATGCGCCGCAGGCGCTCTGCGGCTTCGTCGGCAACCCCGGCAGAATAATCCATCGGTCCGCAGACCAGCGAGTTCACGTTGACGCCATAAAATCCCAGCGCCTGTGCGATCGCGCGCGTCATCGCATCGATACTGGAGTAGGCAGCGCTATTGCCCGTCGACTCGCCCGATCCTACGCGCGCGTCGGTGGTCGAAAGATTGATAATCTTGCCGGAGCGCCGCTCGGCCATCTGCTTTCCGACGGCCTGCGCACTAAGAAAGTAGGCTTTGGGCCCACGATCGATGCAGCGATTGAATGCTTCTTCGGTAAAAGTTAAGAAATCACTTTGATGGTTCGCGCCCGAACAGTTGAGTAGTATATCGATGCGGCCAAACTCAACAACCGCGCGCCTGACGCCTTCCTCGACCTGAGGTTTCTGGGTGACATCGAACTGGAGGGGTAGAGCGCGCCGCCCCAGGGCGCGAACTTCGGCGGCGAGCTGTTCCGCGCGACTCGTGTCTTCATCGACGACGACGCAATCTGCACCTTCTCGGGCAAATCCCAAGGCGATGGCGCGAGCGCAGGGGTGTTGCGCGCTCGTGACCAAGGCGATTTTATCTCGCAGTCTCATTTCAAAGCTTCCCAGACCGAACTACGACTGCTCTCTAACAGCAAGCGGCGGGCGCTGTCAAACATACAGAAGCGGATTGGCGTTTATTCCTTAAAGGCTTCTTCCCGGGTCTTGCTGAACGACGGCAGCAATACCGAAAGCATGGCGAGGGCGGATAAGGCTAACAAGGTCGCGCTGATCGGCCGGCGCAGGAAAACCATCGGATCGCCGCGGGAGAGCAGCATGGCGCGTCGCAGATACTCTTCCATCAATGGCCCAAGGATGAATGCCAACAACATCGGCGCCGGTTCGGCGCCGAGTTTGGAGAAAACATAGCCGATGATGCCGAACAGGGCCATCAAATATATATCGAAGGTAGCATTTTTAAGACTGAACACACCGATGGCGCAGAAGACCAGAATTCCCGGAAATAGTAGGTGGTAGGGAATCATGATCATGCGCACCCACATGCCGATCAGCGGGTAGTTAAGAACCACTAGAAATAGGTTGCCGATCCACATCGACACGATCATGCCCCAAAAAAGCGCCGGTTGTTCGTTGATCACCGACGGTCCGGGCTGAATGCCGTGAACAATCATGGCTCCGACCATCAGGGCGCTGACCGGATTGGATGGAATCCCTAAAGTGAGCAGTGGAATAAAAGAGGTTTGCGCGCCGGCATTATTAGCTGCCTCCGGCGCGGCGACGCCTTCGATCGCGCCTTTGCCGAACTCGGCGCGATGCTTGGAGATTTTCTTTTCGATGGAATAAGCGGCGAAGGAACCCAAGATCGAGCCGCTGCCGGGAAGAATGCCCAATGCCGAGCCGATCACCGTGCCGCGTAGAATCGGTGCAACCATGCGCTTGAGCTCTTCACGCGTGGGCCACAGTCCGGTAATTTTAGTGAGCATCACGGAGCGGCCTGCTTCGTTTTCGAGATTGCGAATGATTTCGCCCAGGCCAAACATTCCCATTGCCACGGTGACGAAACCGATGCCGTCGGCAAGCTCATACATACCGAATGTAAAGCGCTGGGTGCCGGAATTGACATCGGCGCCGATGAGACCCAAGAGCAGGCCGAGCACGACGATGCCGATGGCATGGAGCAACGAGCCCTGCGCCAGCACCACGGAAGCCACCAGGCCCAGGACCATCAGCGAGAAAAATTCCGCCGGTCCGAATTGCAACGCGACGGCGGCCAGCGGCGGGCCGAAGGCGGCAATCAGAAATGTGGCGACGGTGCCGGCGAAAAACGACCCGAGCGCTGACGCCGCAAGCGCCGCTCCCGCCCTGCCTTGCTTCGCCATCTGGTAACCGTCCAGCGTCGTAACTACCGACGCGGCTTCGCCCGGAAGATTGACGAGAATCGAAGTCGTCGAGCCGCCGTACTGCGAACCGTAATAGATGCCCGCCAGCATGATGAGCGCGGTCACCGGCGGCAACACGAAAGTAACCGGCAGCAGCATGGCGATGGTGGCTGTAGGGCCGAGGCCAGGTAGCACGCCAATCGCTGTGCCGAGAAAAACGCCGATGAAGCAGTAAAACAAATTGCTGAGTGTCCCGGCGGTCTGAAACCCCAGCAGCAGATGATCGAGTAATTCCATTCGTTGTCCGCCCCGTTTCTGACGATCGCCGTCAACTGCCCAACCAGGGACCGATGATCGGCAGCGGTATACCCAAGCCTATGACAAAGACCAAGGCGCAAAAGATCGTCAGACCCGCCGCCATGATAAGCGCCGAGCGCCATTGGAAACGCGTGCTCGCGTACGCGCTGATGATCACGAGCAGCGGCAGGGCGACCACCAATCCCGCGCCGCGCACAAGGAAGCCAAAGGCGACGACCGACAGCGTGACCAGCACCAGCCCCTTGAACGAAACCGCACCGATCGGCGTGCCAGGCGTGATGAAGGATCGAATCACTGCAATCGCGCCGATGACGGCGAGCACCGCGCCAAGAATAGTGGGGAAAAAAGCTGGGCCCATTCTGAGGGCCGTTCCCATGTTGTAATCACGACCTATGATAATCGCGCTCGCGCCAAAGAAGATATAGAGCAAGCCGGTCCAGAAATCTTTGGGATTGCGCGTCATAAGAGTTTTCAAACTACTACCAGTGTATCTCTAGTGGACAAAGTCGATAATGCGCCTTGTACAACAGAGTGACGATGAAAAGAAGCAAAAAAAGGCCGGGACGAAGCCCGGCCTTTAAAATTGCAATTTTATCAACGCCAGAATTAGTCGGCATAAACTCCAGCCTTCTTGATAATTGGCGCCCATCTGTCGATCTCTGCTTTGAGATGCGCGCTCAACGCCGCTGGGGTGGCTCGGTTTAGCGCCACGGGTTCGGTGCCCAGGTCGGCGAAACGCTGCTTCACCGTCGAATCTTTCATGGCATCCTGCAGCGCATTGGTAAGCTTATCGATAACCGGCTTCGGCGTACCCTTCGGCGCGTAGAGAGCATGCCAGATCGAAACCTCGAAGCCTTTCAACCCCGCTTCGTCCATGGTCGGGACATTGGGCAACGAAGCCACACGTTTCTTAGTAGTCACGCCATAGACGTTGATCTTTCCCGCTTTGATTTGACTGGTCGTGTTCGTAGTCTGATCGCACATGAAGTCCACCTGGCCGCCGAGCAGATCATTCATGGCTGGGGCCGTTCCGCTATAAGGAACGGTGGTGACGTCTGTCTGGATCGCGCTCATGAAAATCATCCCGCACAGATGCGAGGCGGCGCCGAGGCCAGCGTTGGCGTAATTGACCTTCTCCTTGTTGGCTTTAACATAAGCGATCAGCTCCTTCAGATCCTTGGCCGGAAAGTCCTTTTTCGCCACCAGGGTCATCGGCACTTCGTTGATCAAGCCGATGGGCTCGAAGTCGGTCGCTGGGTTATAAGGCAGCTTGCGATAGAGGGCGGGCGCGGTGGACATGCCGATATGGTGTATAAGAATCGTGTAGCCATCGGGTGGTGCTTTCGCGACTCGGTTTGCGGCGATTGTTCCGCCGGCGCCGCCGACATTCTCTACGATGACCTGTTGCTTAAGGGTCTTGGTCATCGGCACGCCGATCAGCCGCGCCACAGTATCCGTCGGGCCACCTGCGGCGAACGGTACCACCATGCTAATAACCTTGTTCGGGTATTCCTGGGCGTTCAGCGGAGCTATACCCAGCAGCGCAATCCCTGCAACGATACTAAACAGCTTGGTTCTCATAATGTCTCCTCCTTAGAATCGCCGCCGGCTATTTTGGCGGCACAAGGTTTAGACGAGCTTGGAGCAAATATCCCTCAATCCTACCAAGAAGTACCGCAACCCCGATGCCATCGCAAATCGGCTCGTACCGGCAATTTCATGGGAAATTTTCTCATTCCCGGGAAAAGCGCTTCAATCATTCGCGTAAACGACAACCGACCATGGGATCGTTTGGCAGAATTCCGCCATTATTCCCTCTCGAATTTCGCAGTCAACACAGATACAGTCGCCGCCGTGAAACAGGTTTTGCTGGTGATCGCGCTTTTCGCACTCGTGGAAAGAAACTCGTTCGCCGCGCCTTTGCGTCTCTCTTACCCCATCGTCGCCCCCACCGTCGCCAGCATCTGGATGGCGCACGAGACCGGCATGTTCAAAAAATACGGCCTCGACGTGCAACTGGTCTACATCGCGTCGAGCGGGACTAATATCCAGGCGCTCCTCGGCGGCAGCTTGGAACTGAGCGCGCCGGGCATGAGCGGTGTCGTGCTCGCCGCCGCCCGCGGCGCGCCGGTGCTGACCATCGGCGCCATGACCAACAAACCGCCGATGACGTTGTACGTCCAGCCGGAAATCACCAGGACCGATCAGCTCAAGGGACAGTCCCTCGGCATCACGCGATACAATTCGACGGCGCACACGGTGACAACATTGATCCTACGCAAGTTCGGCATGGAGAAAACCGTCACCCAGCGTCCGCTCGGCGGTGCACCGGAGGTCCAAGCCGCATTTGAACAGAAACAACTGGCCGGCATGGTGACGGCGGTCAAGCCGCGCGCGCCGGCTCGCGCCCTGCTCAATGCCGCCGATCTCGACATCCCCTTCGCCATGAACGTCATGGCGGTCACCCAAGACTTTCTGCGTAAGAACTCCGTCACCGTCGAGCGTGCCATGCGCGCCTACATCGACGCGGTAGCGCTGATGCATCACGACAAGGAAACGACCCTCAAGGTGCTGCAAAAATATTTCAAGCGGAGCGATCCCGGCTTCCTGGAGAAAATGTACAGCATCGTCGTCCGCTACATCGAAAAAATTCCGCGCGTCGATCCGCGCAACGTCGCCACCACGTTGGAATTCGAGCCCGTCAAAGGCGTCGACGCCGAATCGCTGACAGCGAAAGTGATCGACAATAGCATTGTCGACAAACTCGCTAAGGAAGGGTTTATTGAGAAAGTGTTTGCCAAGCGCTAGCGGAGGTGGATTTCAAATTATAAATTCCAGATGCCACATTGTTCGGAATCCGACATTTGGAATTTGTAATCTGTAATTTGGAATCGACCCGCAAGGGCATAGCATCCAACTGGAGCAAGCCTCCGCGGCCAACCCGACAAGCAAACTCAGCGTCGACGATATCGTTGACGACAGCGTCGTGCGCGAGATAGAAAAGGAAGGCTTCATCGACCGGCTCTATCGCTGAGAGGACCCATGACAACTATCCCGACGCACGGCAAAGATCTCGCCGCACGAGTTCTCCTAACATTCGTACTATTGTTCTTATCCGTCCAATCCGTCCGATCCCAAGAACTTAAAAAAGTCCGCATGGGCTACCCGGCTTTCAGCCTGACCTTCCTAACTTTCTTCGTCGCCAAGGACGCCGGCATCTTCAAAAAGCATGGCCTCGATGTCGATCTGGTCCAGCTCGCCGGCGCGGTGCAGACTTCGGCGTTGGTCTCCGGCGAGATCGACTATCTAACCGGCATCACCGGGCCGCTGGTCGCCGCCGCGCGTGGCCTGCCGTTCAAAGGCATCATGGTCACCCATGACCGCACGCTGTTCTGGTTAATCGGCAATCCCGAGATCCGCCGCGCCGAAGATCTCGTCGGCAAAACCGTCGCGGTCGATCGCCTGGCAACGTTGCAAGACATCGTCGCCCGCGATCTGATTAAGCGGAAGGGCGTCAATCCAGATCAAGTGACCTACATTCAGACCGGCTCGGTATCGAATAGCGTACAGTCGCTCAGCCAGGGCAACGTCGCTGCCGCCGTGCTGTCGCTGCCGCACAACGTCGTCATGGTGCAAAGGGGTTATCGCGAGATCGCCTCGGGGCCGGAGTTCAACCTGCGCTCCGCCTCCGGCGGCATGGCCACCCATGAAACCAAACTGAAAAAAGACCCCGCTGGAGTCAAGGCGGTCATTCGCGCGGTCTTCGAAGCGATGGATTTCAACCGGAAAGAAAGAGCCTGGATGGTCAACTACATTCAGAACAAATGGAAAATCCCGGCGAAGGTCGCCGAGGAGTCTTATAAATCCTGGCTCAACGGTTTCACCACCGACGGCAAGATCCCGATCAAAGAGCTGCAAGACATTTACGATCAAGCTTTCGCGGCAAAACTGATTCCGACTCCCGTGCCGGCCGCGCAGGTCATGGACTACTCACTGACAGATGAAGTATTCAAGGAAAAGAGGAATTAGCATGGCGACTCAAGCATTCGTCAATTCATTGATCAAAGAGATCATCCAACCCGGCGTCGACGAGTTGGTCGAGCTGCCCTACTTCACCGAGCTGCGCACCGGCAAGTTGTCAACGAAACGATTGCAGGGCTGGGCGTTGCAGCATTACTTGCATAATCATGCGCTGCTCAAAGGCTTCGCTCTCTGCATGGTCAAAAACAGCCACGACCCTGAGCTGTTCAAATATTTTCTCTATCAGATGAACGAGGAACAGTATCATCCCGACCTGGCGAAAAAATTCGGCCTAGAGATCGGCTTGCAAGAAGAAGATTTTCTCACAGCGACACCGATCTTCGAGTGCCTGGCGCACACCAGTAAAACCATCCACGGCATGTTGCTCGGCTCGGCTCCGGAAAATCGCGCGTCGGCTCTCGTCAACGAGACCATGGTCTGCCGCTACTCGGAGGAACATATCGCCGCGCTAAAGAAACACTACGGCTTGAGCGACAAACAAATTCAGTTCTTCACCGTCCACGCCATCGCCGACCAGGAGCATACGGCGATGGCCAGCGAAGTGATCGCCAAGCACACCCACAGCGAACACCAACAACAACTGGTGCGGGAAGCGGCCGCCCATATGGTGCGCTTCAAGATCGCCAAATTTCAGGGCATCTATAATGCCTACGCGTGATCGTATCGTCCAGCCTGCCGAGTCTTAAGTTTTTCGAACGACACTGGACTTCAAACCAGGAACAAATATGACATTACAGATCGACCTCGGCTGCGGCGACTACGACATCGTCCGCCCTCTGAAAGACGGCCACCTGCGCGCCGAAGGGCTGGAGATCAACTTCATCACCGTCAACAGGCCGCCGGAAGTGCACTGGCGCATGGGCATGCACCAGGAATTCGACGCCGCCGAAATGTCCTTCGGTAGCTTCGTAGCCGGCAAAGCGCGGGAAGACTATCCGTTCGTCGGCATTCCGGCATTCGTCTATCGAAAGTTCCGCCACTCCTGCGCCTACGTCAATGTCAATGCCGGTATCGATAAACCCGCAGACATGAAAGACAAACGCGTCGGCATTCCCGAGTGGCAGATGACCGCCACGGTTTGGCTGCGCGGCTTTCTGCAAGACGATTACGATGTAAAACCCAGCGATATTCACTGGTTTACCGGCGGGCTGGAATCGTCGGAACGAAAAGAAAAAGTAGCACTGAAACTGCCGCCGGAGATCAAGCTTGAAAATATTCCCGCCGGCAAGAATCTCTCCGACATGTTGGTCACTGGCGAGATCGACGCGTTACTCACCGCCCAGGTGCCGGCGCCTTACGTCAAGCGCGTCGCCCAAGTGCGCCGGCTATTCGCCGATCCGCGTGCGGTCGAGACCGATCATTTTCGCCGCACTGGAATCTTTCCGATCATGCATGTCATGGTGCTGCGCCAGGAACTATTCCAGCGCCATCCCTGGATCGCCCAGAGCCTTTACAAAGCCTTGCTCGACGCCAAGCAACATTGCATCGATGGGATTTTCCGCAACGACGCCATTCATTCAGTCATTCCCTGGACGGCCAATCATGCCGAAGATATGCGTCAGCTGATGGGTCAAGATTTTTGGCCCTACGGCGTCGAGGCCAATCGCCAGACTCTGGAAACCTTTCTCCGCTACGCCGCCGAGCAAGGTCTAACCGAGCGAAAACTGAGGATTGACGAGCTGTTCCCGCGCCAAAGCCTCGATACCTTCAAAGTCTGATTAATAAATCGCAAATAGACTCCTGTGTATCCTTGCGTTGACACCGGACGTAACCAAAGTTAACTACCTGCAAATCCAGCGTCACCGTCACCGATCGTGCGACATGGCTACCTCTAGCTGCAAAATCGTTCCCCTAAAGTGAGCGGTTAATTTGCCACCTGCGGTTGTAAGTGGTTGTCGCCAAAGAAGTTTTTCATTTAGACCATAATCCGAATGAGTGCTTGAGGGATAAATAGTCTGGCATTTGTGACCGAATTTAAGTTTCGCCGAGTTTCACCGGTCGTCCACGCCCCACTGTTTTGGTCTTGATTTGGGAAAATTCACGATAGTCTGAAGCCACTTGTCATTTTCAATTCCCGGCACGGCTCCTGCACTATGAGAGTAATCACAAGCGGCAAACGGGGACGGAGATCATGAAGATACGGCTGGGAAATTTAGATCGACGCATTAAGAGTAAAAAGGAGAACCGAAATATGAAAACGATGGATAACGACCTGGAGAAACCGAGTTACTGGCAACTAGTATTCGCGCAGAGCAAAGTTAATGGCGCCATGTACTTCGGCGAAGAACTTCCAGGCCGCAATTGGGACTGGCCCAAGGACACCTATCTGCAACGCCGCCGGCAACGCGACAAATGGTCGCAACCAAGCAATAGTAACTTGAATTAGCTTGCCGTGTCCCGCGCTGCCTCCTTCAGCACAGCTCCCACGGGACCAGCGGCGCCACTGAGCCCCGTCACCTCAGTGGCAGGAGGCCGGATTCGCAAGAGTCCGGCCTCTTATTTTTTGCCGATCAAAAGCAATAATTTTCAGCTGCGACGCAGCGCTCAAATTCTTTGGCGTGGAGGATTGGCGGAGAGCACGGTCGAGAGAAGAATCCTAACAGTTTTGTTGCCGCGAGAGACTTCGAGAAGCCGGGTTCTACTTCACAGTGTCCTTGGTTGTATTTTGCTGCTCCGGCGCCTTCGCCTTCGGGTTCGGCGTGCTTGGCTTGGTTTTAGTCTGCGGCAATTTCACTCGCCGCACTGAGGTAGCCGCAAGCTTGCCATCTTTTTCCGAATATTGAACCCGCACACGGTCGCCCACCGCGAGCCGCTCCAAAGCATCTTTGGCAGCGTCCTGGGTCATGAAACTCTTATCGCCGGCTGATCCCTTGACCGATACCGCGCCGGTCTTGGTATCGACGGAAGAAATATTACCGACGAATTTTTGAACTTTCGGCTTCTTAACCTTTGTGCTTTTCTTCTTCGCTGGCGCTGTCTTAACACTTTCCATTAGCCGGCTCCTTGGTCGGTGGCGTCTCAGCGCTAAATGCCAAGCCCGACAATAAAAGCGCAAACAACGGTGCCGCCAATAGCTGGTGGATTCTACTCATGATCGATGTTCCCCTAAGAGCTTAGACGATTGGTATGGCGAACCGATGTCACCAATCTAACTAAACAACTGCTTTTTCCATTTCGCAATGACCGCCTGCTGGCGTTCCGGGCTAATATGCGCCGCCGGTGGAAACTTGTCGCGCCACTCAAAGGGCCGGCAAGCGTCGATGATCATGCGTGAGCTGAACCCCTTGCGCTCTTTAGGAATGATCGGATCGAGAGGGCCGCTCCAGCAGCGCCGGATGATTTCGGCGGAGTCCACTGGATCGGCGCGGCTGCACATCGCCCAAAGCACATCGTTGATATCGTAGGCATCGATATCGTCGTCGACGACGACGATATAGCGGCCGAGATAGGCCGCACCCTGGCATTGGCTGGCGATCAAACCCGCCTGGCGCGCATGTCCCGGATAGCGCTGCTTGATCGCCAGGACAGTGAGAAAGCGGCGAAAGTAGCTGGCCACGGCGGTGACGTCCGGCACGCCGGCTTTTTCCACTTGATCGCGGATATAAGCCGCGCGCAGCAGTTCATAACAGTGCTCCGCCCGCGCCGTCGGGCGATATTCCGGCGAGGCGGTGATGATCGGATCGTGGCGATGGTACAGGCGATGGACTTTGATCAGCGGCTCCATCTTTTCACCGCTGGCGTAATAGCCGGTCCACTCGCTGAACGGACCTTCTTCTTTACCCTGATCCGGCAGAAACTCGCCTTCGATGGCGATCTCCGCGTAGGCGGGTATCGGCAGTCCGGTCAGCTCGCCGGCGATCACTTCCATCGGCTCGCCCTTGATACCGCCGACGGCATCGAACTCGCTACGGCCATAGGGCTCGGGGCGGGTGGCGAACATATGCAGCAGCGGGTCGACGCCGAAGCAGCACACCACCGGACAGGGCTTACCGCGATCGAAATATTTCTGCCGGTGCATGCGGCCATGCTTGCCGGGAGAAATATTCATGCCCATGGTGTTACGGTCATGAACCATCACCCGGTAGCAGCCGACGTTGACCCAACCGTCATCGGGATCGCGGGTAATCACCACGTGGCCGGTGCCGATATATCGCCCACCGTCGCGCTCATGCCAAAACGGCACAGGGAATTTGAATAGATCGATATCGTCGCCGGTGAAAACGTTTTCTAGAATCGGCCCACTGGCAACCGTCACCGGCGGAATCGACGCCGGCTTGGCCAAGCGCTCACGCCAGGCTTGGATGAAACCGTCACGGCTAATGTCGAGCGGCAAATTGGTCGTCAACGCCGAGCGTTTGAGGCTTTCGAAAAAGCCCACCAGGATACGGTAGCCGGCAGGGTAGTCTTTGATTTTATCGAAGAGCAAAGCCGGGCTGTTTTCTTTGTGCTTGGAGGCCAGCACCGATAGCGCGCCGATTTCAAGATTCCAATCGGCGCCTTCGACGACTTTGAGCTCGCCCATTTCTTGAACCTTTTGGATCCACTCGCGCACGTCTTTATAGCTCATGCTTACCTCTGTGCCGGTCATTTCAGCCAGAACTACGAGTTTCAATTCGGCTTTGCAAGCATGCCTGCAATTGCTCCTGCCAACGTTCAAGGATGAGCTACGGAACGCGCCCGCTTTATCTCATTCGCCGAGAAAAAATCTGGTCGACGCCTTCGCCCAGGACGGCTTCGTCGAAGACAGCTCGTTGCAAGCCGCCATCGACGAAGCCAAGACCCAGCGAGGATCACGAATCGATTCCAAAGTCCGACATCGTCGACTACAGCTTTCTGCGCGCGGCGGTTAAGAAATCGTAACCCAAAAATTATTTTGCTGCGAGTCTTTGAGAAACAGTTTTCACCTGTGTGGAACTATTGCGATAAAACTCCACAGAAAATACAGAGTGAACACGAAACCGAGAACCGTGAGCAGCTTGAACCCTACCGGCACCGGACCGCCGTGAAATCCATTGCGCGCGATCAAAAAGATCACGACCGGTAGAAAATCCAACGAAAATCGATAGCCCAATTGGAACTGACCGTTGGAACGCCAGGCAAGTACTGCCACCAGCACAACCAGGCAATTCAGCAGAGCAACGAAAGAGACCCGGTCCAGCTTCAGCGAACCGAGATAGCAGAACCAGGGCGAAAGCAGGAAGACGCTCATGCCGATGGCTTGGGTGATGACAAACGGAAATTTGTCTGACAGCGCCGGCGGTCCGAAAAGAAACAGATTCAAGTGCGGCAGCACGTTGGCAAGCGATGTTGACGGGAAGTCACCCGGTCCCGGCGGCTGTAAACCGTATCCGGTTTCTAGAACTGAGTCGAATCGAGCAAAGTTGTACAAGGCCAGGAACGCGATTGGCACGGCGAAGCCCAGCGTCAGCGACACCCAAGCTTTTTTTCTAGCCTGGGGCTCGGTCATCAACGCTGCGGCGGCGAATAAGCCTATGTTCAAACCAGCGGACAAACGGGTGGCCGCCGTCAAACCCAAGAGAAGTCCGATGACCAGCCAGCGCTTCTGGCCAAGCCACTCATGCAGGGCAAGAAAAAGCAGATGGATCGCCACCACCTGGGCAAACGGCCAACTCATCGAGATCGCCGCCACGCTGGGATAAGATGACGCACCGCAGAACGCGAGCGCTAGCCAAGCCGATTCTACTTTACTGCGGCCGCACTTCGACGCTAGCCGAAAAATTAGCCAGCCAGTCCAAAGCGAAAGCGGCAGCGACGCATAGGCCTGGTAAAATTCGACGCCGATCCAGCGACAGACCAGCACAAAAGGCATCAGCAGCACCGCGGGCAACGGCCCCAGCGGCCAATAATATCGACCGCCGTAGAGCGCGGTGTCGTGCAAATGCTCGGGCAGCTCGACAAGCAGATGGAGTTTTCCGCTGAGAAAAGATTCGGCCAGCCGGACGTATTGTTGCTCATGACGAACCAGCAACAAGCTGCCGAAGATCACCACTAAGCCCAGCAGCGCTGCACAGCCGACCAAGAGCACGCGCTCCGCCGACTGGAACCGATGGAGTTGTGACCCATGATCGTCTACGGACATTTTCCGAAGTCTCTACGCTTTTACCATAAGCAAGATAACCAGCGGTTCCTTAACGGAGAGCTTCCGCGCCGAGGGAAAAGTCAAAAACCTTTTCCACCGCCACCGGCTCCTTAATACGCAACGCTTCTCTGGCGGTGTCGAGAATTTCGCGCGCCGCATCGTTGTTTAGAATCCCGGTGAGTGAAATGATTTCGCGATCCTCGTCATACATACGCCGCGCCATTTTGGCATCGCTGACCGCCAGTTTCTTTTGAATGTAGGGTATCATCGCTTCCGGGTTTTCCTGGTAAAATTTCAAGGCGCGATTCCAGCCGCGTAGGAATCGAACGATGTTGGTGCGTTTCTGTTTGATCGCCGTATCGGTCGCCACCACGCCGGTTTGTAAATAGCGAATATGATCGCGGCCGCGCGCCATAGTGCGAAAACCGCGGTCCATGGCTAAATAAGTTGTCGGCGGCGTCACCAATCCCGCGGCGACTCGGCCGCTCAAGAGCGACTGCAACCGCGCCGGCGAATCCATGCTTAATAGTGTCACGTCTTTCTGGGCGTCGAGTCCTTTGGCTTGCAAGACCCGCCGAGCGATCACCGCGGCGGTCCCCTCCAACGAGCCGACGGCGATCGCTTTGCCCTTCAAGTCGCCCGGCGTCACGATGGACGGGTGGACGATCAGGTCATGCACCGGCCGGTCGTGAGTGACATTGACAATCTTGATCGGCAAACCGCGCAGCGCCGCCGCCAGACCGCTGCCGGCATGGCAAGTGACATCGATCTCGCCGGACATCAAGCTGCTCAAGCCAATCACACCGCGCACCACCAAAACTTGCAAGTCCAATCCTTCCTGGCTAAAGAAACCGCGCTCCTGGCCGTAGTAAAGGTGCGCGTAGCTCAGCGTCGGACCGGGAATGCTGATGTAGAAACGCGCCGCCGCCAATGCGCTTTGGCTTACGCTAAGTGCCAGCGTAATTAAAAGACCGACAGTCCAATAGCGAATTTGCCGCATACAACCTCCGCTAACTTCTAAATCTTGCCATCGAATCATTTCGCCGCCATTGCGGCATAAGGTCCGGCGCCATAGACAACCTGTCCGCCGACCATCGTCAGCAGCGATGCCAACGAACGAATCTGCTCCTGCGGTACGGTTAAGTAATCGGCGTTGAGTACCGCCAGGTCGGCGAACTTGCCGACTTCGATGGAGCCTTTGCGTCCTTCGTCCGAGGTCATCCAAGCGCTGCCCATAGTGTACAGCCGCAGGGCCTCGGCGCGGCTGACATTTTGACTGGGATCGCGAATTGCCGACCCCGCCACCGTTTTGCCCGTGATCAGCCACCACAACGACAGCATCGGCGAATAACTCGCCGAACGAAACGCGTCGGTGCCGGCGCCGACCGGAATGCCGCTGTCGAGCATCGTCCGCAGCGGTGGCGCTTGGCGCGTCTTCGCTTCGCCCCATAACTCGACATTGCGTTCGGCGGTGAGGACCAAGCGGTCCTGCACCGCGATGCCGCCGCCGAGATGCTTGATCCGCGCGAGGGTTTCCACCGTCGCGTCTTCGAGATGGGCAAAAACTATGCGCTGGCGCGACAACGGCGTCGTCGCATGAACCTGCTCGATCACGTCCAACAACTGGCGCGCCGTGTTGTCCTGGGTCGTGTGTAAATGAAAGCTATGACCAGCCTCGGCGAAATAGCGCAAGATACGGCGAAATTTCTCCTTCGCTTCCGGAGAAATCTGCACGCCTTGCGGATTCGACAAGACATCGCCGTCGCCGCTGCCGCGCACCAGCGTCTCGGCGAATCCGGCGAAGCGGAACAGCTCATGATGGCCGAGGTTCTTAATCTCCTCGGCGCCTAACTTCAATTGCTCCAACTCGTCGCCGGGCTCGGTGGGCGCGATGTAGTAGTTGACCCGCAAACTGAGATCGCCCGTGCGCGCCATGTCGGCGAGCAGACGCCGATGGGCGAAATTTACTCCGCCGGTGTGGAGATCGCCCACCGAAGTCACTGCCAATCGATTCAATTCACGGAAACAGTTGCGCAGACTCTGCCGCGCTTCAGCTAGGGAAAGGCGGGGGATTTTGTTGTAGGCAAACTCCCATGCCGCCACGCCCTGCAACCAGCCGGTGAGAACTCCGGTATTGGGATTGCGTTCGAACCTGCCGCCAGCCGGGTCGCCCGTCTTACTCGTAATGCCGAGCGCGGCCAACGCGGCGCTATTGAGCAGCGCGCCTTGCCGCAAGTATTGGATGTACACCGGATGATCCGGCGCCAGCGTATCGAGTTCGTCCCGTGTCGGGAATCGCCTCTCGGCAAACTGCGTCGGCACCCAACCGCCGCCGACCACGATCCAATTGCCCGGCGCTTTGCGCTTGGTCGCCGTGGCGATTTGCCGCAGGCCATCGGCGAGGGTGTGGTTGAGCTCCCAGTGAAGCTCCGCGTCCCAGTTCAACCCCGCCACCGTCGCGTGAATATGCGAATCGATCAACCCTGGGATTACCGAGCGCCCGAACAAATCAATGACGCGCGTGCCGGGGCCGATGTAGTCACGGATCTCGCCATCGCTGCCGACAGCGACGAAGCGGCCATCCCTGATCGCCACAGCTTGTTTGATCGAGAAGGCGCCATCGACGGTAATGATCTTGCCACCGCGCAGGACGGTATCGGCGGCAGTCTTGACCGCCAACGAGCGAGCGTAGTCGGCCTCGCTCCCCGAGCAGCCGACGGCAACGAATAACAACGCGACGAGTTTCAGTATCAAAGCTGATTGCACGATCGTTCCTAGTCGGATTGCGATTCTACTCTCCGACCCGCGCATTTGCGAGCCAAGAGTGCGGCAACTGCCGATCTCGCCGGACGAAACCGGCGCTGGATTCCAGTTGCGCTGCGCCGATCTTTGTCGCTATAGTCGAGAAAAATTTCGCCACGAATCCTAAACGCTCCCGCGAGGTGAACAATGCAACCAGTTCAGTTGTTCTGCTGGCATTTCATGGCCTATCCCTATCTCGACAAAGACTTCGACAAGTCCGGTCATAGCGGTTGGGTGACCACGCCCAATAAGCTCTGGGACAACAACCAGGCCCGCGGCCTCTATCAAGAGTATATCGATCAGCTCGCGCTCGCCGACGAGCTGGGTTTCGACGGCATGGTGCTCAACGAGCATCATCAAAATATTTACGGCTTGATGCCGTCGCCCAACATGATCGCCTCGGCGCTCACGCAATGCTCCTCCCGCGGCAAGATCGTCATCCTGGGAAATCTCTTGCCGCTGCATTTGAATCCCATGCGCGTCGCCGAGGAGTACGCCATGCTCGACCAGATGAGCAACGGCCGGTTGATCGCCGGTTTTGCCCCCGGCGGCGGCCCTGAGACGTTCAACTACGATATACCGTCGGCCAACACCAGGGAAAAGTTCTGGGAAGCGGCGGACTTAATCGTGCGCTCGTGGACCGACGACGGACCGTTTGCCCACGAAGGCCGCTACTATCCGCTGCGCTATGTCAATCTTTGGCCCAAGCCGCTGCAAAAACCCTATCCGCCGGTGTGGATTCCCGGCTCGCGCAGCCCGTCGACCATGACCGAAGTCGCCAAACGCGGCTACTGCTACTTTCTCTCGTCGCGCAGCCACGGCGGCGAAACCCATCGCGCGCAGCAAGAGTTCGCCAAGGTCTTGGAAGATCACGACGACAAGTATCATCCTTTCAGCTTCGGTATCCTGATGTCGATCTACGTCGCCGACACCGACCAGCAGGCGCGCGAGGAATGCGAAGAAGGCGTCTGGTATTTCTTGAAAAACTGTTTGAAGGGCCACCTGCGCAAGGAAGGCCGCCAACTGACCTACGGTCCCGGCGTGCCCTACATCCCCGCCGCCGCCTGGCGCGAGTATATGAAAGGCTATAAGCCCGGCCGCAAGCTCCTGGGCGACGTGGAAAACTGGGAAGAGCTCGAAGCTTCCCAGTCGATCATCGTCGGCAGCCCGGAGACCGTTGCCGCGCGCATCCGCGCATTGATCGAACGAGCCAAGGTCGGCAATCTGCTGATTCAGTTCCAGTTCGGCAACATGCCGGATCATCTGGCGCGGAAAAGCATGAAGCTGTTCGCCGAAAAAGTCGCGCCGATCCTGCGCCACGATTCAGCCAACAGTTCACTAAAGAATTTCCCGGCATGAACATCGAGCAATCGGCACAGGCGGTGCACTAATGAGCGGTCGCATCTTGACAGTCAACGGACGAAAAGTTTGGCTCCTGGAAAACGGCAGCGGCGCGCCGCTGGTTTACCTGCACGGTTTCGCCGACGTGCATGCGTTCAAAGAGAGCTGGATGCCGTTTCATGAACAGGTGGCGAAAAGCGCTCGCGTCATCGCCCCGGCGCATCCCGGCTGCGCCCAGAGCGACGAGAACAAAGACATCGACGTCATCGAAGACGTGATCTTTCACTACCTCGAAGTGATCGATGCCTTGAAGCTCGATAAATTCGATCTCGTCGGCCACTGCCTCGGCGGCTGGATCGCCGCCGAACTCGCCGTGCGCCATCCAGAGAAGATCCGCAAACTGGTTCTGATCGGCGCCACCGGCCTATTCGTCGAGGGCGCGCTGATCGGCGATATCTTCATGAACGCCCAGCCGGAGTTCGGTTCGAGCTATGCGACCCTGCGCGAAATGCTTTTCGCCAGTGCGACCCAGGCGAATGCGCTCGATATGTTCCCCGACGGCAAGGGCGAGTTCGAAGACGAAGTGCGCCGCTATCAAATGCTGCGCCTCAGCTCACGCATTGGCTTCAAGCCGCCGTATTTCTACAATCGCCCGCTGCGAAACCGCCTGCACCGCATCACTGCGCCGGCGCTGGTCGTCTGGGGCGAAAAAGACGGCTTCGTGCCGCGCTCTCACGGCGAGACCTATGCCAAGCTGATACCGAATGCGAAGATTTGAGTATCGTCAGCGGCGCCGGCCACAGCGCACCGGCGGAAAAGCCGCAAGAGACCGCGAAGCTGGTGCTGGATTTTCTTGCGAACTAGACAGTCAGAGCTTCGCGTTCACGAGCTTTCTAACGAATCGAAAACTAAATCCATCCTAAGTAACTTTTGAGTTCAGCGGCTATCATAGGCGGTCCGATGGAACGAAGGGTTAACCACACTGCGGCAGGACTACTCAAGCTTCTTATCCTCACGTTTGGCTTCAGCCATGGCTTCGGGCTCAAGCTCTTCCGCATAGCGATTTAGACGTATAAAAATACCCCAGGCGGTGAGCAGAACGCCAGCTGCCACCAAAATGCTGGCCGCGTAGATCAGCTG
Source organism: uncultured delta proteobacterium (assembly GCA_963760795.1). Lineage (GTDB taxonomy): Bacteria > Desulfobacterota > Binatia > UBA9968 > UBA9968 > DP-20. The sequence continues at coordinate 3,486 of CAVXEP010000008.1, read as the reverse complement.
CGCCGAATCTTCATGTGCTGCGCGGAAGGTCGCCACGAGTCCCTCGATAGCAATTGCCACAACGACGACTACCAGGAACCTCGATAGGAAGCGGCGTACACGGGTGGGGCCGCTGATATGAGCATCGCGCACGACCTCTTCTTCAACGATCGTCTGCGCGATCTGGAGCGCCACGACTGCGGCAGCCAACAGTCCTACGACTTCTATGATCTCCTGTGCGGCCGCCCGGCCCAAGCCACCGGCAAAAGCAATCCAGGCCGCTTTCGTCGCGATAATGATGAGGATGAGCGCAGCGCAAGCGAAAAGAGCCGCCATACATCCGTGGACAATTGAGAAGGCGAGGGTCAGCAGTTTCATTGGCAGATGTACGTCGACGCGGTGCAGTGGAGTTCGTGCGGCCTAAAACAACCGTTTGTCAGCGAAATCCATTCACGCGAAATAACAACATACTCGCACAATGCTCCATTAGCATCTTTGCGAGATCTCTGTCTGTCTGCTCGACCATCACTCACTGCTGGGCCAGGACATGGTTTCTGTGTCGACTTTTTTAGGTTTCGACTGAAGACGGCTCCCACCCTCCGCATCACCGACGCCGGCAGCGGATCACGCCCCGGCGAGCTTCTGATACAGCTGCACGACCTCTTTGTCGCGCGGCAATTCCTTAATTGCGCGCTCCAGCTCTTCGCCACTGAGGGGCGCGGGGCCGTCGCCCATTAATTTTTTAAACTCGACGGGAAATTCCGGGTCGGCGAAGGACTTGTTCATTGCGTCACGGATGATCTGGACGCGATCTTTGGGCGTGCCGGGAGGGAATATGTAGGGCCAGCGCGGATATTGGAAGGCGCGGAACATGTCGAGCAATTTCCGCTCGGTATCGGTCTTGGCGAATGTGCCAAATTCCGGCAATTGCGCGAAGGCTTGGATGATGGCGCCCCTTGGGCACCGTCAGCGTAGCGTGGAGATGGATCTGCTTCTTTTCGATCCACTCCGGTTTCTCGATCACGAATCGGGCCGCGCCGGTGGCATGGGCGTCGAGCTCGCCGCGGTCGATCGCTATGTAAATCTCCGGTCCGGTGAAGCCGGTGACGAACTTGGGCTCCTTCAAACCGAGCAGATATGCGGCCATGCGCCCCGTGACGTAAACCGGATGGCCGACCGAGTGGGCGCCGAATCCGACGCCGCTGGCGGCGCGGAGTTTGGCGAGAGAATCCGAACCCATTTCCCCTTTGGTGTAGAACACATAGGGGTCGCCGCCGTCGGTGGAGCCCAGGTAAATAAACTTATCGAGATCGTAGGCGCTGCCCGGCAGTCCCAAGATCGGCCCGACCACCAGTCCCGCGCCAATGGAGCCGATGGTCAGTCCATCGGGTTTGGTCGTGCTGTATATGACGTTGGCAGCTTTTCTTCCCGCCGCGCCCTCGATAAATTCAACGATGATATGCGGGTTTGCCGGGAATATACTTTTCGAGAAACTTCACCAGCGCCCTGGTCTGAAACTCGCCCGAGCCGCCGGGTCCGCCGCCGCGGACGACCTTAATGGTGGTTTTACCTTTGTAGAAGTCGGCTTGGGCAAACGCCTGACCGACGACCAAGAGCGCCGCGAGCCCAATCAAGCATCCATGCACGAAACCGCAATAACCTAGTCTACGCAACGCCTTCATCGATACCTCCCCAACCTCACTTACGCAACTCAGATCAGTCTGCCATGCTTTCTTAAAATTACCATAATTCCGAATGCGCTATCGTGCAAGATGACGTTGCGGCACCGGAGCGCCGGCATCCGCCTCAATAAAGCTTATCTAATTGCCGCCGATACAATTATTGAGGTTATCTCCGGCCACTGTCATGATCAAAAAAATCAAAGTTGAGCAACTAAAACCCGGGGTATTTGTTCACGATTTCAATTGCGGATGGTTGCATCATCCGTTCCTCACCGACCGCACCAAGCTCAAGACTGACAAACAGATTCAGAAAGTTCTTAAGTACGGCATCCGCGAACTCTACATCGACACCGACAAAGGGTTGGACATCGATGACGCGCCGACACAGCGGGAAGCGGATCAGGAAATTCAAGACGAATTTGACCAACTCAGCGTCCCCGCCGCGGGACCGAGCGACAGCCGCGCCTTCAAAAAAGAACTTTTCCGAGCGAAACAGCTGATCAGTGAGGCAAAACTAACTACGCAAAAGCTCATGCATAACGTCAGGCTTGGTCAGCGCATGGAGATGCACCAAGTTGAAAGCATCGTCGACCAGATGGTGAGCTCGGTGTTGTGGAACAAAGATGCGTTGGTGAGTCGGCGACGCATCAAAGAGGTCGATGAGTACACCTATGTGCACTCGATTTCGGTGTCCGCCCTGTGCATCTCTTTCGCTCAAGGACTTGGTTTCGAAGCCGCACAGATCAAGCAAATCGGCATCGGCGGCTTATTGCATGACATCGGTAAAATGAAAGTGCCGCTGGATATCCTCAATAAACCGGGACCTCTCTCCGAAAAAGAATTCGAAGTCATGAAGCGTCATGTCAAAGATGGCGAGACAACGCTTGAGCAATATCCCAACCTCGATCAGGACTGCACCTGCGTGACCTCGCATCATCACGAACGGCTGGACGGCACTGGCTACCCGGCAGGATTGAAGGGAGACGAAATCAGTGAATTTGGCCAATATAGCTGCAATCGTCGATATCTACGATGCTCTGAGCTCTGAACGGTGCTACAAAAACGCCCTGCCGCCCACCGCGGCGCTAAAAAAATTGTATGAGTGGAGCCCAAGCTACTTGAATCGCGAACTGGTCGAGAAGTTTATCGCGCATATTGGCATCTATCCGATCGGCACTCTGGTTCGTCTGGAAAATTCCTTATTAGCTATAGTGGTCGGCCACGGCGAAAAAAACCTACTTCACCCGGTGGTACGCGCAGTTTATGACGTCAAAAAAGCATTGAGGCTTGTGCCATTCGATATTGTCCTTAAAGGTCAAATCAACGCAGGGAATCCTTATGGCATCGTCAGTTGCGAGTCTCCAGAGAAATGGCAGATCAAGCCGATAGATTACTTACGCTAGCCATTGCGAATCCCGCCCATATCATCTCGACGACAACCTAGCGAGTGCGATCAGCTCTTTGTGGAGCGGTGTCGTAAAACCGGATCGCTCATACTTCATCGGCCCCAAAGCTTTTTCACGAATCCTTCTTCTTCCAACCGCTTCAGATAACGATCGTTGACGTAAACCTTGGCGTCGATGCCGCGCGCTTTGGGATTGGTCTCGGCGATCTGGGCGACGACCGCTTGCATCGCTTCCACCGAGGGATAGGGAACATTCGCCAGCTTATTGACGAAGTAGTCGTAGCCTTCTTGCAGCGCTTTGATATTGTTGACCCGCGTGAATTGTCCTAACGCCTTAACCGAATACTCCCGTTCGGTTTTGAGAATCTTGATCGCTTCGAGATAAGCGCGCAGGAAGTTTATCACTCTAGACTCCTGCTT
>CAVXEP010000007.1:0-168145 GCA_963760795.1 uncultured delta proteobacterium | reverse complement strand
AGGCCAGCGACTCAAAAAGATTCAGCTACGAGGCGCGCGACGAATCGACGAGCGGAGGCGTACTCCTGTACGTTGACGTGAGGAGACCGAGCACAAGGAAGTCAATGAGTTTTTAGCCCGCCGCTGCAGTGCTTGAGCCAGCGACTCAAAAAGATTCAGCTACGAGGCGCGCGACGAATCGACGAGCGGAGGCGTACTCCTGTACGTTGACGTGAGGAGACCGAGCACAAGGAAGTCAATGAGTTTTTAGCCCGCCGCTGCAGTGCTTGAGCCAGCGACTCAAAAAGATTCAGCTACGAGGCGCGCGACGAATCGACGAGCGGAGGCGTACTCCTGTACGTTGACGTGAGGAGATCGAGCGGAACGAAGTAGATGAGTCTTTTTCAGTCGCTGGCTACGGATTCTCCATGCCGATGGAAAACATCCGTTCGAGATCATGGCGCGAGTAGACGCGGAACGCGATCAAAGTCTCCGAGCTGGCGATGCCCGGCACAGCGCGAATCCTTTCCGTAACCACCTTCGCCAGCTGATCGTTGTCACTCGCGCGCACGATCGCCGCCAGGTCATAGCGCCCCGCCACCGAGTAGACTTCCGTGACGCCGTCCAAATCGGCGAGGGCCTCGGCAACTTTGTTGGTTTTGTCGCGATCGGTAGTGAGCAATACGATAGCGGATAGCATGGCGGTTCTCCTTCTAGCATAAGTTGAAGAGTACGAATCAAAGAAACACTAACCGACCCAGCGCACCAACGTCAACGCCGCCTTGACCGAATCACAATCCTTCACTACTATCGCCGCGAAACGGAGGCCCGATGACGATGTTTAAGACTTTCCCAGGATGGTTCCTATTTGTGTGCTTTGCGTTCTTTGCGGCCAATCCGCATCTCTCCGCGCAAGAGAAGCTCACGGTCTCCTACAGCTCCATCGACGCGCCGAGCGCCAACTGGTACATCGCCCAGGAAAAAGGCTTGTACAAAAAACATGGCCTCGACGTCGAATCGATCTTCATCCCAGCCTCGTCCACCAACGTCGCCGTGCTGGTCGCCGGGCAATTGAAATTCGGCAACGGCACCGGCGGCACCATCGCCAGCGCCGCCGTCAGCGGCGCCAACTTGGTCGCGGTCGCCTGCTTCATGAACACATTGCCCTACGAGTTGATCGTCCAGGATTCGATCAAGTCCAAGGAGCAATTGAAAGGCAAGAGCATCGGCATCAGCCGCATCGGCAGTTCATCGGACGTGATCGCGCGGGTGTTTCTCAGGTATCTCGGCTTGGAACCGGACAAAGACGTGGCGATGATCCAGGTGGGCGGCGGCGGCGAACGCGCCGCTGCTTTCCGAACCGGCCGCATCGCCGCCTTCCCCGCGCCTCCCGGAGTCTTGCACCTGACGAAAGGCATGCCGCAGCGGGTTTTGCTCAGCACCGCCGACTTTCAAAAGCCTTATCCATTTCCCTACATCTGCGGCACGACGACGAAAACACTATCTGGCGGCCAACCGTCCGACGGTTAAACGATTGGTCATGGCGCTCAGCGAAGGCTCGCACTTTTTCAAGACCCGCAAGGAGGAGAGCAAGCAAATCCTCGCCAAGTACTCGCGCCAGAATGACCCGGCGTACCTGGAAGCTGCCTGGGAAACCAATGCGAAACTTTTAGATCGCGTGCCCTACGTCGGCAGGGAAGGCATGGATATTCAACTCAAAGACGCGCTGTCGAAAAAGCCCGGCTCGACGGTGAAGGTCGACGACATCGTCGACGACACCATCGTTGCGGAACTGGAGAAGGAAGGATTTTTCGACCGGCTGTATAAGTAATAAACTGTACGAGACGAAAACCGCTTGAAGGTTTTGCAGTTCTCTAAGCTTTATCTCCAGAGTTGATCGAAGAATCCCGACCGTTTCACCTCGTCGACATACCTATTGTCATAGTAAGCCGTGACCGGCGTGCTAGCGGCGAGTTTTGCGTCGACGAGATTACTCGTCATCATCTGCTTCACCATCGAGCGCAGCGCGCCGTCGTTGACCAGTCCTTCGCGCGAATAGTTTTCCTGGGCAAAGAGATAGGCCTGCTCCAGCAAATCCGCGTCCTTCATGGGCATCCATTTCATGATGACTTTCTTCGTGTAATCCCGATCGGTTTGAATCACCTTGATCGCTTCGGCGGTGACTTTAATGACGCGAATGATCGTGTCTTTGTCCTTTTCCACCACCGATCGGCGCGCGACTATGCCGTTGGTGATAAAATCGGTGAACTTTTTCAAATCGTTGGGCGACACCAGTTCGTTGTATCCCTGTTTCTTGAGCTGGAAATTATAGGGCGGCGAAAACACCGCGCCGTCGACCGAGCCGCGCACCAAACCGGCATAGCCCTCGGGCTGCCCGCCCATCTGCAGGATCGTCACGCCTTTGACGCCGTAGCCGTCCAGCGCGGTCTGTAACGCGAAATGGGTGACGGTGCCCAGTCGGCTTACACCGATCTTCTTGCCCGCCATGTCTTCCGGCCTCTTGATCTCCGACTTGACCATCACCGACTGCGTGAACCGGGGCACCATCGCGGTAATATGAATGATGTCACCGCCGCTCAGTATGTTGGAAATGATCGCCGGCCCGCCCGAGCCCGCCATCTCCGCCGCTCCCGACAGCATCGACTGGAACAGCGCGGATGAAGCGCCGATAAAAACCGGATCGAGGTCGATCCCGTATTTTTCCGACAAACGAGCATCCTTGGCGACAAACCAAGGCAAACAGTTGAGCCCGATGGGCGAGTAAGGAAAGGGAACCTTCTTGAGCGCCTGCCCCCAAGACAAAGAAGGAATCACAATGACCAGCAGAATGATAAGGGCAATGTCTACAACCCGACGGCTAACTGGGAAGTAACTCGGAAAATCATGCGAGCGTTTCATCTCGGATCCTCCTGTTCTTCGCGCCGGTTTAGTACAGTTGGGACTCCAGTGTCAATGCGTGGTCGTCATAGGGCAACTCGCGCGCGCTTTGCTCGGACGGCTTGAACGATTTGAACTTTTTGAACGTCTTGAACGAATCGATCTCAGGTCCCCTTGAGATGCTTGGAAAAAAACCCGAAGGTGCGCGGCCACGAAGCGGTTGCCGCGTGTTCGCGGTATCCCGGCGAGCCGAAATTGGCGAAGGCGTGGGCCGCGTTGGCATAGGAATGAAATTCATGGGGCTTGCCAAGCCGCGTCATCTCGGCGTCGAGCTTGCGCATGTCCGCCGGTGATGGATTCTTATCGTCTTCGCCGAAGTGGCCCATGATCGGGCAGTGAATCTGCGCCGTGCGCTCGAAGGGCGATGGTCCTTCACCCCAGGCATGAAACGGATCGCCGCCGTAATACATCACGCCGGCTTTTAGATCTGGATTGAGCGCCGACATCAAATAGACCGCGCGCCCGCCCATGCAGAAGCCGACGATGCCGATGCGCGCCGGGTCGACCGAAGGATGCGACTTGAGAAATTCGATGGTCGCATTGACGTCCGCGCTCACGGTCTTATCCGTTAAGCGCATGCGCCGCGTCGGCGCATCGTCTTTGCAGTCCGCCGGATCGCGATGATAAAGATCCGGCGCCGCGCCGACGAATCCTTCGCTCGCGACCATGCGGGTAAATTGGAGAAAATCGTCGACGCCGGTCTGGCCCTGGACGATGACGATAGCGGGAACTTTGTTCGAACCTTCCGGCGCGCTGACGTAGGCGCGCATGTTCGAGCCGTCGACTCTGACGTTTTCCCACGATGAACTCATGATAAACCTCCGAAGTGCAGGGGCACGGCTATCGGCCCCCGGGTGGATTGCCTTACTTGCTAAACCTAGTTTCCCAACACTTTCCTCAATCGTTCGACAACCTCGGGCCGCTGCGACATCATCTCTTTGGCCATGGTTTCCATCTCTTCGCCGGAAGTGTACTCGGCATCGAGCTTCTTGCTTTTTACGTCTTCCAAAAACGCGTTGTCCTTCAGCGTCTTCTGAAACGCTTCGCGGAGAATTTTCACAAGCTCGGGGCGCAAGCCCGGCGGGCCCATGTAGGGGCGTTGAAAGATTTCCGATGCGGTTACCACCAACGCCACGCGCCGGCTGATTTCGGGAGTCTTATATTTTTCCATCAATTCATTGAGCGTCGGCACGTCAGCCAGCCGGCTATCTCGCTTTTGGCCGTTTTGGATAATCGCCCGCGCAAAGTTGTTTTTGCGCCAGGTATGAAAAGGCTCGCGAGCGAAGAAGGCCGTAACACTGAAGGCCCGGCACTGGATCTCGCCTCGTTCCACCGCCAAGTCAACTTCGTTGCCGCCCTTGTAACCGGTGATCACATTGAATTTCGCGCCGATGGTTTCCTCTAACAGCCGCGGCACCATGAATCCGGTGGTACCGGTGCCGGTGGCACCGCATTTCGGCGGCTCCTTGGCGTTGCGGACATCTTCCATGGTTTTGAAAGGAGCGTCGGTGCGCATGTATAGCATGTCCGTCGTGCGTTGAGCATTGCCGAGCCAGGCAAACTTTGCCCAGTCGAATTTGATCTCGGGCCGGCCGATCAGTTGATCGACGTAAAGATTGGGGTTGGGCGCCAGCAGCGTCAGACCGTCGGGTTTGGCGACGCTATAAACGAAATTCGCCGCGACAATATGGCCGGCGCCGGTCATATTCTGCACGACCATGTTAGGATTGCCGGGAATATTCTTGCCCATATGCGCCGCGATCATACGCGCAAAGATATCGAAAACGTCGCCGGTCTGGCTGCCGGTGATGATCGTGATCGTCTTGCCTTGATAGTAAGGCGTCTGTGCCGCCGCCGTCGCAACCGTTGCCATCACCATCAATAATGTAAGTCGAATTACTTTTCGCATTTTTCCCTCTTTCTCCACGCGATTAATGGGCAAGCCACGACTTGCCCTTATGATCGAACCCTTGGTGTCCTTCGTATTGCTATCCATTAAAATTTGCCTTGCCTGTAAAAATTGCGTGGGCAGGAGATTGCCCATCGCCACCCCAGGGCGTATGCCATACGCCCCTACATCGGACTTCCCCTTCAGATGTTTTGCGCCCTTTGCGTTCTTTGCGGCCAATCTGCTTTTCCTATTCCCATCTCATCCGCGGCCTTGAAACACTTCGCCGGCACGTACGGTCCACTTGGCGGCGATGCGTTGCTTGTGCAACTTCTCGCCGCCGACGGAGTCGTGCAGCATCACGGGCTCGTCGACGATTTGCAGTACGGCGATATCCGCTTCGCGGCCGACTTCGAGACTGCCGATACGGTCTTGCCAGCCAACCGCTCGAGCGGCGTCCACCGTGCACTTGGCGATAATCTCATCGAAGCTCAAACCTAGCGGCAAGAACTTAGTCAGCACCGTCGGTAAATCACCGACCACGCCAAAGCCCGGCTGGCTCAAGCGCCCGTGCAGGTCCGAGCTGATGATATCGGGGATGATCCCCTCGCCCATGGCGCGCTCGACCAGAGCGAAATCGAAATGGCCGCCGGCGTGGCCGACATCGAAGATCACGCCGCGCTCCTTGGCCTTGCGCACGAGCGGCAGCAGCTTGCCTTTGTCATCGATGATCGACGGCTTCTGCGGCGTGTAACAATGGGTGATGATGTCGCCCGGCCGCAAAGTGTCGGCGATCTCGTCCATGCCGATCGCCGTGCTGCCGACATGGACCATCATCGGCGTGCCCGACGCTTCGCCGGCCTTGATCGCCAGCCGCAAGGCCTCGCGGCTGTTGTCGCCGATGGATTTCTTGTGCAACCGGACTTTGATGCCGACGCCGAGGTCGCGGTTGTCGATCACCGCCTGCGCCGAGCCGTCTAAGTCGGCGAAGCCCAAATTAAGCAGCTCCCCCGGTTCATTCAACACGCCATGCTGGGCTAATGCGACGAAAGCGATCATGCGCGTCTTCGATCTCTCGTAGACGAGCTTGCGAAAGCCGAGCAGATTCACCGGCCCCGCCGACCCGGCATCGAGCGCGCTGGTCACACCCGTGGCAAGACACAGCGGCGTCGAGATCGCAGCCATAGGGATTCACTCCCCAGTAACTATGCACATGGAAGTCGATCAACCCCGGCGTCACATAGCAGCCGGTGACATCGATGACACGCTTAACACCGGTGCGCGGAATGCTCGCTTGAATCGCCGTGACCCGGTCGCCTTTGACGCCGACGTCGAGTTTCTCTTTGGTCTTGGTCGCTGGATTGAGCACCGTGCCGCCGGTCAGCAAGCAAGTCGAAAGCATCGCTCATATCTTACCTCAATCGAGTTTCTGCGTTTGGCTTGAGTCCATCGTCACTTCTTACCCCTTCTCCTTTTGGGAGAAGGCAGGGATGAGGACAAGGGCGACCGCCGGTCGCCCCTACAAGAACCTTCCAACACGAAACAAGAACACGATAGCGTAATCAATCCACATCCAGCCCATAAAACTTCGCCGGATTGTACGTCAGAATCTTGTCGATCACCTTGGGATCGATCTCACTGGTTTCCTTCAACTTCGCCAAGGCCAGCAACTCGCTGGCGTTGTCGGCGTGGCCGTAGTCAGAACCGATCATCAGGCAATTCTCGCCGGCGTACTTGAGCACGTAGGGCAGGTCGTCGTCGGTCTGGCAGGCGACAAACAACTGGCTGCTGCCGCTCAAGACGTCGGGCCGCGGTTCTTTGCCTTCGAGCTTGGGGAAACGCAGATTCAAATCGTGCACGATATAGGGCACCCACTGCGCCGCCACCTCGATGGCGCCGACGCGCAGCTTGGGAAACTTTTCCAGGATGCCGTTCAAGATCATCGAATGGAAGCCGCCGATGACGATCAGCTTAGCGACGCGAAACGGCTCGGCGCCGAGCATGTCGTTAACCGTGAAGTTGCCGATGCCGGAGTGAATGCCGATGGGCAGATTGAGCCGGCTCGCTTCTTCGTAGAGCGGGAAAAAGTACGGATCGTGCAGCACGTGATTGGTCTCGATGCCGCGCATGAACACCGCGCAGGCGCCATTGCCCTTGGACCAGCGCAATTCATCCAACGCCGCGTCCATGGTCAAAAGCGGCAACTGCACCGCCCAGCGCAAACGCTTTTTATCCTTCGACCAAATGTCCGCCATCCAGCGGTTGTAGGATTTGCAAAGCGCCAGCTCGATGCGCGGATTGTCGGTCACCGGCCGCAGAAACAACGTCGGATAGAGCACCTGCACGCCGGTGCCGATGTCGTCCATATGTTTTAACCGCGAGTCGATGTTGGCCATCTCGCGGGACTCCTTCGAGGTATCCTGGCCGACGTTGTCGCGCCCGCCGATCAAGCGCCCGCCGATGATCCAAAAGTTGCTCTTCTTGCCGGTCGGCATGTCGACGGCGATCGGCACCGGCCGGTAGCGCTTATCGTCGCCTTCCAGGTAATCCCAAGTTTTCTCGCACTCGATCACATGCGCATCAGCATCGATACTTAACATCTGAAACCTCCATTAGGGTAATCTGCCTCTATAAACGTCTGATTTCACCACGAAGGCACGAAGGACACGAAGGTTTCGGAAAAATAACATTCCGAACTTCGTGATCTTCGTGTCCTCCTTTGAAAATACATTTTAGGCGAAGGTCTCCCACAATGAAGAGGCCACCTGGGTTCCGTCATACCCGCGAAAGCGGGTATCCAGGCTAATTGGGCGCAGACCAAACCTGGATTCCCGCGTGCGCGGGAATGACGAGTCGAGGAGGGAATTCCCTCGATTTTCATTCTCCGTGGGCGTGCGTGAGATCATGATTAACTTCGTGGTGAATACCTCCCCCGAAATACCGCAGCAATTCGCCTTACAAACCGTAAAACGCCGACGGATTATCCTGCAAGATCTTGTCGATCACTCGTCCGCTGATCTTGCCGTCGGTGCGCAGCTTGCGCAGCGCTTCGATCTCGGCGGCGTTATCGGCATGGCCATAGTCCGTGCCGATGACCAGATTATCGTCGCCGGCGTAACGCAGCACCTGGTCGAGATCGTCATCGGTCTGGCAAGTCACGTAAATGCGATTTTCTTTGAGAATATTCTGCGGGAACGTCCGGCCGCGTCGGGCGAAGCGCCGCGATAGATCGTGCACAGCGTAGGGAATCCACTGGGCGCTGACTTCGATGATGCCGATCTTCAACTTCGGGAAACGCTGCGGGATGGCGTGAAACACCAGCGAATGAAACGCGCCGATGACGGCGAGCTTGAACTTACTAAAGCCCGGATCGTCGGCGAAAAAATCGTAGGTGGTAAACGCGCCGTTGGCCGAGTGCACACAGATCGGCAGATCCAGCGCGCTCGCCTGTTCGTACAATGAATAGAAGTAAGGATCGCTGAGACTGCGCTCGCACTCCAAGCCGCGCATGTAGACGCCGCAGGCGCCGTTCTCCTTGCCGAACTTCAATTCCTCCGACAGATGTTCCTGGCTTTGCAGCGGCGGCACCAGCACCCAACGAAAACGATCCGGCTGCTTTTTGACGATGTCGGCCATCCAGCGGTTGTAGCTGCGCGACACGGCGAGATCGATGTCCGGCCGCCGGCTCACCGGCGTGATGAAAAACGTCGGGTAGATCACCTGGACGTCGATGCCCAACTCGTCCATATGCTTGATCCGCGCGCTCAGATCGCTCATCTCCCGCGACTCCACCGGCAGATCGCGGCCGACGTTGTTGCGCGGAATCACCCGGCCGTCGATCATCCAGTAGTCGAACGCATCTTTGCCATTGCTCGCGCCGACGATTTTCGGCTTGAACGCCTTCTCCGACTCCAGCATGTAATCCCAAGTCGACTCGTTCTCGATCACATGGGCATCCGCATCGATAACTTTCATCATTAACTCCCTATGTCGATTAACCCCCCTTGAAAAAGAGGGGAAGGGGGGATTTTCTCAAGCGCATAAACTTCAAATCCCCCTCAGTCCCCCTTTTTCAAAGGGGGATGTTATCAGCATTTTAGTTGACGTAATTCCGGGACACGATGCTAGCATTACCTGTGCCTATTTTCACTTGATCACCTGATTCGCCCGCTCCAGCAATCCGATCGGAATCGTATGACCAATCTGTTTTGCCGCCTTCAGGTTGATGATAAATTCAAACTTCGTCGCCTGCTGTACAGGCAGATCGGCAGGATTCGTTCCCTTGAGAATCTTGTCGACGTAGTGGGCGGCCTTGCGGTACAGGTCTTCGTAGTCCGTCCCGTAGGACATGAGACCGCCCTCATCGACAAACTCCTTCTGGAAGTAAATAGCCGGCAAGCGGTATTTGACGGCAAGCTCGACGATCCGCTTTCGTTCCGCGAAAAATTGGCGAGTGGTCGGTCGTCATAATCGCTTTGACCTGCTTCTGCTTTGCGGTTTGAAAGGCGCTCTCTAAACCTTTGGCGTCGACTTGAGTCTCGATCTCCTCCAATTTTAGCTTCAGTGCCTCAGCCGCAGCCCTGAGATCTTTCAGTTGGAGGTTTGGTGTCCGCCGTTGTTCCGGCGTCCGCAGAAGTCCAACTCGGGCGAGCTTGGGGACCGCGTCCTTGAGTATCTCTAGCCGTTTGGTGTTTAGCTCGATCTGACTAAGCTCGAGAAACCGGTGACATTGCCTCCCGGCCGCGCCAGACTGGCAACCAAACCTGCAGCCCACGGGATCCGCAGCGTTCGTCATCACGATGGGGATCGTAGTGGTGGCGCTCTTGGCCGCCAACGCCGATGGTGCCCCTGTGACCACGATCAGATCAACCTTAAGACGAACCAGGTCCGCCGCAAGCTCAGGCAGGCGCTCAGGCTTTTGCTCGGCAAACCGGTACTCGATGGTGATATTCTTTCCCTCAATCCAGCCAAGCTTGCGCAGCTCTTGCGCGGAACGCCTCCATGAGGACCGCGCTACCGGAAGCAGTGCTTGCATCCAGGAAACCGATGCGGAAGATTTTCCCTGCCTGCTGCGCCTGAGCTGGAAAGGGAAGAGCCAAGAGCATCGAGCAAAAAGCTCGCCGAGTGATTTTCTTACGCATGGGGGTTTCCCTCGACTCTTGCTTCCCCTTTTCCAATTCGGACGCGTGTAGGGGCCGACCTGCGTGTCGGCCCTCAGAACGGGCGACATTGGAGCGCGGACATTCTTGTCCGCGGTTAATCGCGGGTTGGAAAACCCGCGCTCCCTTATCCGCCCCTACATTGCCTAGTGCCCAATGCCCATTGCCTGTTTCACCCTTCCCGCACCGCTTCATCCACCAGCTTGCCGTTCTCATGGGCAAAGCATTTGCCGCTCTGCGCCATCGGCAACTGCGCGCAGAGCACGAATCCCATGCCCAGTACGTCTGGACCGGGCAATCGCTGAATCGCTTCCGCCGGCGCCGTCTCGGTGGCGATCGGCACCCGCGGCGAAAACGTCACGACGCAAATATTCGCGTCGCGCACTTCCTCCGCGACGTAACGCGAGAACGTGCGAATGCCGTCCTTGGTCACCATATAGGTGCCGGCGCCGCCCGGCTTGACGCCGCCACCGCCGTACAGATTGATAATATGGCCGGATTTGCGCTTGGCCATATGCGGGATCGCATGCTTGGTGCCGAAAAAGGTGCCGTAAAGGTTGGTTTTGACTACCCGATCCCAAAATTCCAAAGGCATGTCGGCGATCAGCGGCCAGCGCGGGATGTTCCACGCGAAGTGCGGTACAATCGCCGCGTTGTTCATCATCACATCGATCTGGCCGAAACGGCCGATCACTTGATCGATCAGTTGCTTGACGCTCTCTTCTTCGCGCACGTCGGCGTGGATCGCCAAGGTTTCGGTCAGCGCACCGAGCTCCGTCGCCGTCTTCTTCGCCAAGTCGGCATTGAAGTCGGCGATCACCACTTTCGCCTTTTCCTTGGCGAAGGTCATCGCCGCATGTTTGCCGATTCCCTGGCCGCTGCCGGTAATCACCACTACCTTGTTTTCCAACACGATCTACCTCCGAAAATATGATTGTCTAATCAGCGAATATCGCAATCACCCCGCCGATTCAAACCGAGTTGCTCATACCAACGTTGGTTTCACCACGAAGGCACGAAGGACACGAAGGGTTTCGTAGGGTGCGCTTCGCGCACCGGTCAGTCTCGGAATTTCTCTCGCCAAGGCGCAAAGACGCAAAGGTGACGGGCTGACGCCCGTCATCCGGAGGGACAGGAGGGATCTAATCAAGATTTCTCCCAAGAATCGAAATGACATTGATTCCGAACTTGGCGTCTTTGCGCCTTTGCGAGAGGCATTTCCGAATACAAGCTTTAAAGCGCACTCACCGCGGCCCGGCATACAGCCGATCGATGAAGCCGCTGTCGTCCAGCTTTCGGACAAACCGCGCGTCAACCAAATCTTCCACCTTCAGCGTCGCGATCTTCGGATTCTGCTGCGCCATCAATCTTTGCGCGCTGCGCAGACCGTCGAGCGAAGGATAAGGCTTACGGTTGAGCGTGGACAGATGATCTTGGTAGCCATCTTCGGCGACGACCGAGTCGGTGACACGCAAATGCTTCATGAGAATTTTCAGGACAACCGGCTTGTTGGCCGGCAACTGAGCGAACGCCAGTCCTTCCGTCAAAGCAGTGACAACCTTTTCAAGCGTCGTGGGCTGCTGATCGAGATAACTGCGCGTCACGCCGACGCCGAGGCCAGGAAAACTCGCGTTCGTCTTGGCGAGATCGACCAATTGCGAAAATCCTTTGCCGGTGAGCCGCCGGCTGAGCGGCGGGTCGAGCACCGCGGCGTCGATACGGCCGGCTTCTAAAGAATGACCGATGGTCACCGCATCGCCGATGGGCAGAAAGGAAATGTTGTCGCGCTTCGGTTCCAATCCCAACTGCTCCAGCGCCAGCATCGCGTACATCCAGGTGCTGCCGACGATACTTTGCACGCCAAAGCGTTTGCCGCGCAGCTCGGCGGCGGTTTTGATCTGCGGATTGGCGATCAGCTTCCAGCTGACGCGGCTGGAGATCGACGTCAGCATTTTCACATCGACACCCTGCGCCGCCGCGCCGAGCACCGATACGCCGGAGGTAAACGCCAGCTGAATTTCGCCGGTGACCAAACTCGCCACCAGGGTCGAACCGCCGCGAATCAAGATCAACTGCGCGTCGATACCATGCTTGGCAAACAGCCCCTGCTCCTGCGCCGCCCACAGACTGAGCATGCTGCTGCTCGCCGACGCCGCGCCGATATTGACGCGCACCGGCGCCGCCGCGGCAGCTAGCGCAGCCAACGGCGCGCAAAGCAGCAACATCAAGAACGGAATCGATCGAAGTTTCGTCATTGAGCACCATCCATGTAGGGGAAGTCGCTGCATCATATTCGACAAATGGCGGTAAGTCCACGTATTCCATCTCCCCTTTGGAGAAGGGCGACTCAGGGGGATCTGGTTGTGACCTGGGGAGGTTTCTTTAGCACCAGCGTGACATTCCAGTGCTGTAAATGGACTGCGTAGGCGCGACGAATCTCTCCTAGCCCCTCTTTTCCAAAGAGGGGACCGGAAAACTCGTCCGCGACTTGAGTGCTTTACATAATTCGTTGATTTGCCCGCACCCGCCGTGTCCAGCCGGCTTATGGGCAACGCTCAGTTTTCCAAAGGGGGAATCGATCATCGCTACTGATTTACTTCGTCAGCTCTGTGTCCAGCCAATCAGAAGTCACCCATGATCTGATTTTTCAAATTGGGAACCCGGCACCGCTAGAATTCAATTGACGCCGGTGCGACAGAAGAGTAAGCGTGCGCTATCTCAGAACCAGCGAAGGGAGCCCTGGCCTATGCGAGTCCAAAGAATCGCCGTTCTTGGTTTCCTGCTCGTCGTCTTGCCATTGCACAACGCGGCCGGCGCCGACAAGCTCGTCGGCATTCACTCCGCCCTGGCGATCTCACAATCCTTGCCCTGGATCGCGCGCGATGCCGGCATCTTTCGCAAGCATAACCTCGACTTCGATCTGGTGCTCATGCGCTCCGCCAGCACTGCTGCCGCAGCCATGATCGGTGGTGAAACCGACGTCGGCATAATCGGCGGCATCGGCATCCTGAGCGCCTATGTCCAAGGCGCCCAGGACTTCGTCATCGTCGGCGCGGTAAAGAATATTCTGACGCACAGCATCGTCGCCAAACCGGAGATCAAACGGCCGGAAGATCTCAAAGGCAAAAGTATCGGCGTCAACCGCCTCGGCAGCAACAACCATTATTTCGCCATCCAAGTTTTGCAGCGTATCGGCTTGGACCCGGCCAAGGATGTGATCTTTCGCCAGACCGGCGGCGATGCCGCCGACCTGATCGCGCTGCTCAACGGCTCGGTCGACGCCTCGGCGATGCTGACCTACGGTCAAAACGCCGTCGCCCAGGGGTTTCACTATTTGATCTACGGCCCCGACCTGCGCATTCCCTACGCCGCCGCGGCTTTCGTCTCCCGGCGTTCGGTGATCGCGCGCAAACCGCAGGTGATCGGCCAGTTCATGCGCTCGATGGCCGAAGCGTCGAAGATTTTTCACGCTGAGAGGGAAACGACATTGAAGATTTTAGCCAAGTACTTGCGCGTCAGCGATCGCAAGGTCCTCGAAACCTCGTACAACAACGAACTCAAAGCCATGGAGCCGAGATTCGACGTGCGGCCAGAAGCGCTGCAAGCCATCCTCGACGAGCTCGCCATCAACGACCCGCGCGCCAAAAAAGTTCAACCCGCAGCAGCTCATCGATCGCCGCTATCTCGACGAGATGGAAAATAGCAGGCTTCTTCGACAACCTGTGGGGCGGCAAGCGGTAAGAGAAGACAAATTGGAGTGATGGAGTATTGGAGTGGTGGAGCTATTGGGTTTAGGATCCGGACTGCTTCAACCCAGTACTCCATTACTCCATCACTCCAGTACTCCAATTCTTCACTCTCCCATGACTTTCTTCATCGACGCGATAACTTCGGCCGGCTGGGTCAACACTTCCTTGGCAAGTGCTTCGATCTCGTCGCCGTGAATCAGCTCAGGTTCGAGACCCTGCTTTTTGGCGTCGGCAATGAGCTCAGGGCTGGTGAGCGCTTTGGCATAACCCGCGCGCAATATCTTGGTCAGCTCCGGCGAAGTTCCCGGCGCGGCGAACATCGGCGCGGCGCCGAATTCGCCCGATCCCATCATCACGGTCACCAATCGGCGATTGGCTTCCGAAACCTTGTATTGATCCATTAACTCACTCAACAGCGGCGTTTCCGGCAAGCGCGGGTCGCGCTTCTTGCCGCCTTGAACCAGTACCCGCACCAGGTTCTTGCTGCGCCAGGTGTTAAACGGCTCGCGGCCGAAGAACACTTGCACGGTAAAGGCGCGGCACTGCACTTCGCCGCGCTCCACCGCCAATTCGATACTCGCGCCGCCTTCATAGCCTGTGACGATTTGAAACTTCGCGCCGATGATCTCTTCGAGCAATTTCGGGAAGATAATAGCCGGTGTTTCCCGTGCCGGTCGCGCCGCACTTCGGCGGCACGGTCGCGGTGCGCACGTCCTGGATGGTTTTGTAGGGTGTGTTTGCCCACATATACAACAACGGGTTAGTCGGCGTCGTGCTGCCGACCCAGGTGAATTTCGACCAGTCATACTGAACTTCTTTCTTTTTGAGGAGCTGTTCGAAGTAAAGCGCCGCGTTATTGACGCCGAGGGTCAAGCCGTCCGGCTTCGCCACGCTGTAAATGTAGTTGGTCGCGGTCATCGAGCCGGCGCCGGGCATGTTTTGCACGACGGTGGCCGGGTTGCCGGGAATATGTTTGGTCAACTGCGGCGCGATTAGCCGCGCCCACAGGTCATGGGCGCTGGCGGCTGGGATAACCGACGACAACCCTGATGGTCTTACCCTGGAAGTAGGGAGTTTGCGCCGCAACTTCGACCGACCACAAGAGAATGGACAAGAGCCAAACAGCTGGTCTTTTTCATATTGCCTCCGTTATGCATTCGAAAACGCCAAGCCAATCGACGAAACCCGCGCGGTCTGCACCATAAGGCAGATCGAATTTGAACGTCAAGGACGATCGCTGGCAGCGCGGTTAAAAAGGGGAGAAGAAATTTAACCCCAGAGTGCCTGACGCGGTAGAGCCGCAACCAAATGGGAAAGAGTTTTCACCACGAAGCTCACGAAGGACACGAAGGGTTCGGAAAATTATTACTCCGAACTTCGTGCTCTTCGTGACCTTCGTGGTGAGATAGGATTTCCTCATTGCGCACGGCAAACCCACCCCTACCATTCGGAAATCTTCTTTGCGCTCTTTGCGCGACGCAGTTCCTTCGCATTCGCTCAGGACAGACTTTGTGGTAATCTCCCTTCTCTTCTGAGGTATAAAATGTTTGAAAAATTTCCATTCTTAGTGCGCGCGTCGATGTGTGCGCTGCCTTTGGTCGCGATTCTGCTCTGCGGCGCTATAACGGCTCCAGGTCAGGCGCAAACGGAGCCCTACTACCAAGGCAAGACGATTCGAATTATCGTCGGTTTCACCGCCGGCGGTTTGTCCGATCAATGGGCGCGCATGTTCGCCCGGAGCATGCCGAAATTCATTCCGGGGCGCCCGAACATGATCGTGCAAAACATGCCCGGCGCCAGTTCGGTGGTGGCAGCCAATTTCGTTTACAGCGTCGCCAAACCGGACGGCCTCACCGTCGGCATACCGAATAGCAGCCTCTATCTAACCCAACTGGTCGGACGCACCGAGGTCAAGTTCGACGTGCGCAAATTCGACTGGATCGGCAGCCAAGAAAAATGGACGCAGATGCTCTATTTTCGCGGCGACGCTCCTTTCAAAACCATCGGCGATGTCATCAAGGCGAAAGAGCCGCCGAAATGCGGCGCCTCGGGCTTTGCCAGCTCCGGCTACATTTTACCCAAGATTCTGGAGGAAACCGTCGGCGCGAAATTCAATGTCATCGTCGGTTACGCCGGCGGCAAAGAAATCGATCTTGCCGTGGAAAAGGGCGAGGTGGTCTGCCGCGGTCATGACATCTCATCTCACTTCGGCCGTGAACCGTTTAACACTTGGCATGCGAAAGGTTACGACCGCCATCTGGTGCAGGACGCGCGCAGCCGCGACCCGAGGCTGCCCGAGACGCCGACGATCTGGGAGATCATGAGTGAATACAAGACCCCGCAGGTGAGCCGGAGTGTTGCCGAAACGGTGCTCACGGCGAATGATTTTGGCCGCGCCCTGATCGCGCCGCCGGGCACGCGCGCGGAACTCGTGAAGATCCTGCGCGCCGCTTACGCGCAAGCGCTCAAGGACCCCGAGCTGCTTGCCGAGGTGAAGAAGAGCAACCTGGATGTCGACTACACGCCGGGAGAGCAGTTGCAAAAGCTCGCGCACGAAGTCATGGACCAGAGCGCCGAGGTGATCGAGAGAGTAAAAAAACTTCTCGCCGAGTAGGGGTAGGCCTGCGTGTCTGCCCTCTGGGACAGGCGACCACCCTTCGACTCCGCTCAGGGCAGGCGCCGGGTAGCCCCTACCAAAGTTTTTATGAAACTGAACCACTGCCGAAAAAATCGGTTGATTACTTTCCAGCTAGATCATAAATAGAACCAGGAGGATTTACCTATGGCTGACAGCACTAACGCAACCCAAAACATGTCGGTGTTAAACCCGGTGGGCTATCCGCCCAAGATCACGCCCAAAGCGCTGGCGCCGCGGCTCGACAGCTTGGACGGCAAGACCGTCTATTTAGTCGATCCGCGCTTCGACGACTCGGGACTGTTTCTGCGCCAGTTGCAGAGTTGGTTCACCGACAACATGCCGACGGTAAAAACCAAGTTCATCGAGATGAACAACGTCTACACCAAGGACGATCCGCAGACCTGGGAGAAGATCAAAGCCGACGGCGATGCCGCCATCGTCGGTGTCGGTCATTGAAGCACCTGTGCGCCGGCGGTCGCCGCGCATGCAATGACCCTCGATAATAAATACGGTGTGCCCACGGTGGCGCTGCACACCCATGTGTTTGAAAAAGTCGTCGAGTCGGTGAACCGCGTCCATGGCATGCCGCGGGCGCCGCGCGCCTTCGTGCCGCAACCGGTGATGGGCAAGACCGCGGCACAACTGCGCGCCTACATCGACGGCAAGGACCCGCTCAGCGGCCGGCCGGTGATGCAGGAAGTCATCGAGGGGCTGACCCAACCGATCGACGACAGCGGCGTTGTCAGTGAGAAATTCGCCCATGCCGCGACGCCGCGCCTGGTCGATGCCGATAGCGAAGAGAATTTGCAGCAGCTATTTCTCGACAAAAATTGGACCGACAAGCTGCCCATCGTCCTGCCGACGGAAAAACGCGTCAAGGAAATGCTCGCGCACACCAGCCACAAGCCCGACGAAGTGGTCGGCCACATGCGCTCGACCCATTTCAGAGAATACTGGGAATACACGGTGGAAAAAGTCGCGGTCAACGCGGTGATGTCCGGCGCCCGGCCGGAATACTTTCCGGTGATCCTGGCGCTCGCGTCCACCGGCGTCACCGCCCGCGGCAGCACGTCGAGCTCAGCGGCCGCCATGGTGGTCGTCAACGGACCGATTAGAAACGAAATTAAGATGAACAGCGGCACCGGCGCCATGGGACCGTTCAACCACGCCAACGCCACCATCGGCCGCGCCTACGGCCTGCTCTCGCAAAACGGCCAAGGCAGCTCGGTGCCCGGCGTCACCTACATGGGCTCCCAGGGCAACAACTACGCCTACAACAACGTGACCTTTGCCGAGAACGAGGAGCGCAGCCCGTGGACACCGTTCCACGTCGGACATGGTTTCAAGGCCAGCGACAGCGCCGTCAGCGTATTCACCGGCTGCCGCTCGACGGCGTTTACCCTCGGCGTGCGCGAGCAATATTGGCGCGAGCATGTGCGCAGCATGCTGCGCGGTCTCGACGCCCACAGCCGCCCGACCTTCTTGCTCGATCCCATCACCGCGCGTCAGTTCATCGACCGCGGCGGTTTCGACAGCAAAGAGAAGTTGATCGAATGGGCCTATGAAAACTCGCTCATGGCGGCGAAGGAATACTGGGATTATCAATTGATCCAAAATTACATCCTATCCACGCGCCACCTTCGGCGAAGAACCCTACGCGTCGAAGTTAAAAGCCGGCCCGGACGAAATGATCCACATGTTCAAGCCCGAGGAAATCCACGTCGTCGTCGTCGGCGGCGAAACCAACGGCTACTGGCGCATCATGGATTGCAACTATCAGAAGACGGTGTCGGTGGATAAATGGAGATAACAGACGGGAACAGTAAGGCGTAAAGGGTCAGGAGTGAGGCGTCCGTCATCCCCACACCTAACTCCTTACCCCTGACCCCTTACTTTCGAACGAAGCTCACAGTACACGAAAGAATACTAAGACATCATGGCAGATTACGATGTAATCATTGTCGGCTCCGGCCTCGCCGGCCTCACCGCCGGGCTTTTTTCGGCGCGCCAGGGACTCTCGACTTTGGTTTTCGAATCGAACATCCCCGGCGGCCATCTGATCAGCATTGAAAAGATCGAAGACTTTCCCGGTTTCCCCGACGGCGTTTCCGGCTATGAAATTTGCCCCAACTTGCAGCGTCAGGCTTCGGATCATGGCGCGGAGTTTCAACGCGCCGAAGTTTTGCGACTCGATGCGGCAGAAAAACTCTGGTCGGTGGTCACGGAGGAAGAGAGCTATCAGGCCAAAGCGGTGATCGTCGCCACCGGCTCGACACTCAAGCATCTCGGTGTCCCGGGAGAAGAAAAACTCATGGGCCGCGGCGTCAGCCATTGCGCCAGCTGCGACGGCCCGATGTACAACGGCCAGACCGTCGGCGTCGTCGGCGGCGGCGACTCGGCGCTGCAGGAAGCGTTGGCGCTGACCAATTACGCCGAGAAAGTCTTGCTCTTTCATCAGGGCGATTCGTTTGCCGCGCAGCAGACCTATTTGCAAAGGGTGTTGGACAACTCGAAGATCACGCCGCATTACCAAACGGTCATCGAAGAAGTTCTCGGCGACGAAGTCGTCACCGGCGTGCGCGCTCGCGCCGTTAGATCCGGCGAAACTTCCCAAGTCGAGCTCGCCGGCCTATTCGTTTACGTCGGCTTGCAGCCGAACACGGCGCTGGTGAAAAATATCGTTCAGCTAGGCGACACCGGCCATGTCCCGACCGACACCTGGATGGAAACCACGCGCGGCGGCCTCTACGCCGTCGGCGATATCCGCCAGGACTCGGCGCGACAAGCCATCGCCGCCGCCGGCGACGGCGCCACCGCGGCGATCGCGGCGTACCGCTACATCAAGGAGACTTTTCGCTAGTGTGCTCCATCATCCGTCATTCCCGTGACAACGGGAATCCAGCTGACGGACAGCGTCCGTCATACCGTTGAAAAACGGTATCCAGGAGGATGGCGGGTCTGGATTCCCGCGCGCGCAGGAATGACGTGCGCGACACAATGCTTTTTCGATTCTGAACTTTGCAGCGCGAAGAAATCCTATGAGTAAAAAAATCTTCGTCTTTGCTCTGGGCGCCATTTTTTTGGCTCTTAGCTTTGCATCCGAGGCGCAGCAGCCGAGAAGAATCCCGCGGATAGGAATTCTCTTCGAACTGATACGCCGCCTCTCGTCGCAATCGGCCCGGATCGAAGCATTTCCGCCAGCGGCTGCAGCGAGCTTGGGCTATGTCGAGGATGAAAACATTCGTCATTCGAGTACCGATATGCCGAGGGAAATCCCGATCGCCTGCCTGACCTTGCAGCCGAACTGGTCGGTCTCAAAGTCGACGTCATCGTCACCGGTGGTCCGGGACAATTGCAGCTGCTAAAGAAGCGACGACAACGATTCCCATCGTATTCGCGCTTGCGCCGGCGATCCTGTTGGAACCGGAATTGGTCGCCAGCCTGGCGCGAAGCCTGGCGGAAACATCACCGGATTAGCTGACATGGCGCCGGACCTAAGCTGGCAAACGGCTGGAGCTGTTCAAGGAAGTCCTTCCGAAAGCTGTCCGAGTCGCCGTCTTCTTAGTGCGAAGCGGGTGGCACCGAGAAGAAGCTGAATCTGACGGAAATCGAGGCGCGGCCAGGCGTTGGGAGTGAAAGCTTCAGCGAGTCCTTGCCGTGCGAAGTCTTAACGATTTCGCAGACGCATTACGCGATGACGATCAAGCAACAGGCCGACGCAGGCGATCTTTACGCCAGGGCGGAGGCACTTTCGCTACTCAGCGAACACAGAGTGTCGGAGCTTCGCGGTCAAGAACCGGCTCCCGGCGATGTACTCAGCGACGTGAGTTTGGTGAGAAGCCGGCGGCCTGATGAGCTACGCGCCGAGCTGTTCCGACCTGTTCCGCCGCGCCGCGACTTCGTGGACAAGATCTTGAAAGGCACCAAGCCCGCTGACCTGCCCGTCGAGCAGCCGATCAAGTTCGAGTTCATCGTCAATCTGAAAGCAGCCAAGCAAATCGGCCTGACGATTCCGCCCAACGTGCTGGCGCGGGCGGATAAAGTGATTCGGTGATCGAACGCCAAGCGCATAGCGCAGAGAGCAATGCGCAAGAAACAGGAGATCACATGTGAGACATTTGAGAAGTAACATCAAGCGTCTTACACTTTGCGTTTTGCTCTTCGCGCTTACCTTGACCGCGGTGCCCAGCAGCCAACGAAAATCCCGCGGATAGGATTCCTATGTGCCAGCTCCCCTTCTGCTGTCTCGGCCCGCATCGAGGCTTTCCGCGCAGGGTCTGCGCGAGCTTGGGCTATGTGGAGGGGAAAAATATTGTCATTGAGTTTCGATTTGCAGAGGGAAAAGTCGACCGTCTCCCCGCGCTTGCCGCCGAGCTAGTGCGTCTGAAGGTAGACGTCATCGTCACGGGTGGTGCGACAGATACCCGAGCCGCCAAGGAAGCAACAGATACGATTCCCATTGTCATGGTGCAGGATAACGATCCTGTTGGCAGCGGGTTCGTCGCTAGCCTGGCGCGACCTGGGGGGAACATTACTGGGTTGTCGACGCTTGCGCCGGAGTTAAGCGGAAAACAACTGGAGCTTTTGAAGGAGATTGTTCCGAAGCTCTCCCGCGTGGCCGTCTTCGGGACTTCAACCAACGCGGGCAACGCACAAACGTTAAGAGAAATCGAACTCGCCGCCGGGGCGTTCAAGGTGAAGCTTCAATATCCTAGACGTCCTAGATCCCAAGGATATTGAGACTGCATTCCGCGCCGCAACCAAGGGGCGTGCTGACGCAGTCCTCGTGCTGGCGAAGCTCCGTCATCAATGTTCATCGAACAGAGATTGCAGATCTCGCGGTAAAGAACCGGCTCCCGGCGATCTACTCCACGGCGTGAATTTGTCGAAGCCGGTGGGCTTATGACCTACGGCGCGAGCCTAGCCGACTTGGCCCGCCGTGCCGCTACCTATGTGGACAAGATTTTGAAAGGCGCGCAAGCCCGCCGATCTTCCCGTGGAGCAGCCGATGAAGTTCGAGTTCATCGTCAATCTGAAAGCGGCGAAGCAGATCGGTCTGACGATTCCGCCCAACGTGCTGGTGCGGGCGGATAAAGTGATTCGGTGATAGAACGCCAAGCGCATAGGGCAGAGAGCAATGCGCAAGAAACAAGAAAACACAAATGAGACATTTGAGAAATAACATCAAGCGTCTTTCACTTTGCGCTTTGCTCTTCGCGCTTAGCCTTGACCGCGCAGGCGCAGCAGCCAACGAAAATCCCCCGGATAGGATTCCTAACGATGTGCCTCCCCTTCCGTTGTCTCGGACCGCATCGAGGCATTCCGCCAGGGCCTGCGCGAGCTTGGGTACGTGGAGGGGAAAAACATTGTCATTGAGTATCGATATGCAGAGGGAAAACTCGATCGTCTCCCCGCGCTTGCCGCCGAGTTAGTGCGTCTCAAAGTCGACGTCATCGTCACAGGCGGTCCGGTCAGCGACCCGGGCTGCTAAGGAAGCAACTATTACGATTCCCATTGTCATGGCGCAGGATAGCGATCCTGTTGGAACCGGGATCGTCGCCAGCCTTGCGCGACCTGGTGGAAACATCACTGGATTGTCAACCCTTGCGCCGGAGCTAAGCGGCAAACGGCTGGAGCTTTTGAAAGAGATCGTTCCTAAGCTCTCCCGCGTGGCCGTCTTCGGGACTTCAACCATGCCGGGCAACGCACAAGCGCTAAAGAGACGGAACTCGCCGCCGGGGCGCTCGGAGTGAAGCTTCAATATCTAGACGTACTAGGTCCCAAGGATATTGAGACTGTATTCCGAGCCGCAAGCAAGGGGCGTGCTGAGGCAGTCCTGGTGCTGCGCGAGGCGCCGTCTTCACTCTTTCAGCGAAAACAGATTGCCGATCTCGCGGTAAAGAACCGGCTCCCGGCGATGTACTCCGCTGACAGACTTTGTGGAAGACGGTGGGCTTATGAGCTACGGCGTGAGTCTCAACGACCTCTACCGCCGCGCCGCCACCTATGTGGACAAGATTTTGAAAGGCGCGAAGCCCGCCGATCTTCCCGTCGAGCAGCCGATGAAGTTCGAGTTCATCATCAATCTGAAAGCGGCGAAGCAGATCGGCCTGACGATTCCGCCCAACGTGCTGGTGCGGGCGGACCGGGTCATAAGATAATTTTGGATTTTGGATTTTGGATTGGGGAAAAGACATGACACAAAATACTTCTTACGATGTTGCTTGGTTTTCGATCCGACAATCCAAAATCCAAAAGCGGTCCCGCAGATCCAAAAGCGGTCCCGCGGACCAAAATTGGTGGGATTATCACTATCGCTGTCGCACTCGCGGTGTGTGGGGCGATGGCCCACGCCCAATCGAACTTTTTCCAAGGCAAAACCGTGCGCGTCATCCGCGGCGGCCAGCCGGGTGATCTGTACGATCTTTGGACGCGTCACATCGCGACCTATCTGGGCAAACATATCCCCGGCAATCCCAGCGTCATGGTGCAAAACATGCCGGGCGCGGGATCGGTGATCGCAGCGAATCATGTTTATAATATCGCCAAGCCCGATGGGCTCACCATCGGTTCGCTCAATCCGGGCATCTACATGGATCAGCTGATCGGCCGCAAGGAAGTGCAGTTCGATTGGGCGAAATTCAACTGGCTCGGCACGCCGGAACAAACCGAGGCGGTGTTTTTTTTCCGCGGCGATAGCCCGTACAAGACGATCGACGACCTGCGCAAGGCGACCGAGCCTCCCAAATGCGGCTCCACGGGCACCGGCTCGACGACTTATCATGTGCCCAAGCTCATCGAGGAAATCTTCGCGGTAAAATTTACCATCATCACCGGTTATCAAGGCGCGGCGGACATTGACGTGGCGCTCGAACGCGGCGAGTTGCAGTGCCGGCTGATCACCATCGCGGCGTTTTTTGGCCGCGAACCGCACATCAGCTGGTTCAAAAGAGGATTCACGCGTCCGTTCGTGCAGACCGGCAAAAAACGAGATCCTCTGCTGCCGGAAACACCCACGTTCTACGACCTGATGGATCGCTACAAAACTAACGATGCCGGCCGCCGCCTCGCCACGCTGGTGATGGCGCCCAATGAATTTGGCCGGCCCTGGACCGCGCCGCCGGCTATGCCGGCGGACCGATTGAAAACCCTGCGCGACGCTTGGAGCAACACAATGAAAGATCCCGAACTGCTCGCCGAGGCGAAGAAGCGCATGCTGGCCGGTGGAAGCGGTGGGCGGCGAAGCGCTTAGCGCGCTGGCGAAAGAGGTCATCGCCCAGCCGCCAGAGGTGATCGCCAGGTTGAAAAAACTCTTGGCGGAATAGAGTGGATGAAAATTGGAGTGATGGAGTATGGCAGTGGTGGAGATTTAGATGGAGTATTGGAGTAATGGAGTACGTCGGAGCGAGCTCCGAGTTCGAACTCCCAATACTCCATACTCCATTCCTAAGGAGGTATTATGGCAACCAAGTATCGCGCCGATCACATCGGCAGTTTGCTTCGGCCCGCGGAGCTATTGCAGGCACGCAGCGCGAATGTCGGCGGCACGGAGCTGCGCGCGCTTGAAGACCAGCACATCCTGCGAGTGATCGAGAAGCAGAAGGAGCTCGGCTTCAAGATCTTTACCGACGGCGAGCTGCGCCGCGGCAACTTCATGAGCGATTTCAACGAAGCCGTGGAAGGAATCGACGAAGGGGTGGCGGTGCCGCGCACTTGGCAAACGGCAGCCGGCGCATCGTCCCGTCCCTCGATGGTGCCCGGCACGGTTGTCGGCAAGATCAAACAAACCCGGCGCCTGACCGACCATGAGTTCGCCTTCTTGAAGCAGCAGCAGCCTGGCGACATCAAAGTCACGCTGCCCACCGCCAATCAGTTTCCCGCGATCTATTATAAGAAAGGCATCAGCGACAAGGTCTATCCCAACCATTCCGCTTTTCTGTGGGACATCGTGCCGGTGATCAAGGCGGAGATTCACGCGCTTGTCGACCGAAGGCGCGCGCTACATCCAAATCGACGCGCCGCGCTACAGCTACTACATCGATCCGAAGTGGCGCAGCTACGTGAAAAATGAAATGGGGCTCGATCCCGATCAGGCGCTCGACGAAGCGATTCGCGCCGACAACGCTTGCCTGGAGGGAGCGCAGCGCGACGGGCGTGATCTTGGCGATTCATCTGTGCCGCGGCAACAACCGCAGCCAGTGGTACGCCGAGGGCGGCTACGACGCCATCGCCGAGAAACTGTTCGGCCAGTTGCAGGTCGACACGTTTCTGCTCGAGTACGAGTCCGAGCGCGCCGGGACATTCGAACCGCTGCGCTTCATGCCGCGCGGCAAGAGCGTGGTGCTCGGCCTGGTCAGCAGCAAGCTGGCGGCCATGGAGTCGGCGGACCAACTCGCCAGGCGCATCGACCAAGCCGCCAAGTACGTGCCGTTGGAGAATCTCGCGCTCAGTCCGCAATGCGGCTTCGCCTCGACGATGGAGGGCAATCTGTTGACGGAAGAGCAGCAGTGGCAAAAGCTCAAGTTGGTAGTCGATACCGCCGTTAAAGTTTGGGGCACGGTTTAACTTTGACGCGCCGCTCCGACAGTGCTATCTATCGTCGCGGCGGGAAAGCCAAATCTTGGGAGGACAGCATGAGACGGATGATTCTCATTTCGCTTGCCATAGCGGTCGCGCTTTTTACCAGCTCCTTCGATAGCCTCGCCCAAACCATAAAAGTCGGCGCGGTGGTGCCGCTCACCGGGAGATACGCCGCGCTTGGCGGTCAGGTTAAGACCGGCTACGAGATCGCCGTGCAGCAAATCAACGCCGCGGGCGGCGTGACGGTAGGCGGCAAGAAGCTGCAGATCGAAATGACCATGTTGGACGATGAGTCGGATCCGACCAAAACCGTCGCGCGCATGGAGACCCTCGCGTCCCAGGGTGTCGTAGCGTATTTGGGTGGAGCAGGCTCGGATCTGCACGCGGCGGCGGCTTCCATCGGCGATAAGAACAAGATTCCTTACCTCGGCATCGCCTTTGCGCTTCACGGCATTCACAAACAGGGCTTGCGCTATCTCTTCTCGCCTTTTCCGAAATCGCCGGACCTGACAAACGAGACCTTCGTTTTCCTCGATGCGCTGATTCCCGCCGCGCAGCGTCCGCGCAAAGTGGCGCTCTTTCTCGAACGGACGGACTGGGGAAAGGAAATGGCCTCGGGCTGGGAAAGCGCGGCCAAGAAGCATGGCTATCAGATCGCCGCGAGTGGCGAATACGCGCCGGGGTCGAAAGATTTTTCCGATTTGATTTTGAAAGCCAAATCGGCGGGCGCCGAAGCCCTCCTCGCGCTACCATCGCCGCCGGACGGCATGACCATCGTCAAACAGATGAAGGAACTGGATTTCAACCCCAAGGTCAATCTTTTCATTCGCGCCGCGGACCCGCCGGTCTGGTCGCAAAACCTTAACAAGGACGGCGATTATGTGCTCTTTTCGCCCGGCTGGCACTTCGCCGCCAAATACCCCAAAGTCGCCGAGCTGAACGAAGCGCACCAAAAACTTTTCAACCGCCCGTCCGATCCGCTTGTGGGGCCATCCTACGCTTGCTTGCAGATTCTTGCCGATGCGGTCGCGCGCGCGAAAACCCTGGACCGCGACAAGCTTCGCGACGCCATCGCAGCGACAAAAATGACCACGGTAGCCGGACCGGTTCAATTCCGCTCCGATGGCACCGGCGAGGTCAAAGTCTTTGTCCTGCAATGGCTCAAGGGCAAACAAGAGTTGGTCTGGCCCAAGGAGTTTGCCACCGCGCCGTTCGGCTATCCCGCGCCGGAGTTCAGCCAACGCTAACCGCCATGAGGCCAAATCCTGCGCTCCCGCTGCATATGCGCGTGCAGATATGAAAGGCATGTTCAATTGATTCGTGAGGCGATTATGAAACCGATAGTTTCGGCTTTCTTCGCAATGCAGATCGCATGGCTCGGCTTTGGCGTTGCGGCAATGGGACAAACCATTAAGGTCGGCGTCGTAACGCCTCTCACCGGTCGCTACGCCGCCATCGGCAATGAACTCAAACACGGATACGACATTGCCGTGGAGAAAATCAACGCCGGCGGCGGCGTCCAAGTGGGGAACCGGCGCTTACTTTTGGAGTTGATCGTGCTCGATGACGAATCCGATGCAACTAAAACCGTCGCGCGATTGGAGACTCACGCCGCTCAGGGCGTGGTCGCTTACCTGGGAGGAGTCGGCTCTGATCTTCATGCCGCGGGCGCCACTGTCGCTGAGAAGAATCGGATTCCTTACCTGGGTGTGGGATTTGCCCTGGAGAGCATTCACAAGCAGGGTTATCGCTATCTCTTCTCGCCTTTTTGGAAGTCGCCGCAAATCGCCAGAGAAACCTATCGTCTTCTCAATGGCTCACTGGCGGAGAATCAACGTCCTAAGAAGGTAGCTTTGTTTCTGGAGAAAACCGATTGGGGACAAGAAATCGGCGGTTACTGGGAATCGTTCGGCAAGGAAGCCGGGTATGAAGTCGTCGTGAAGGGAGAATATGCGCCAGGTGCCAAAGATTTCTCGAACATGATCTTACTGGCCAGATCAGCAGGCGCTGAGTCGGTCTTGGGCGTGCCATCGCCGCCCGACGGCATGACGCTGGTCAAACAAATGAAAGAGCTGGATTTTACGCCGAAGTTTCTGGTGTTGCTGCGCGGGTCAGACTCGCCGTCTTGGACGAACAATCTTGGCGCCGTGGGTGACTACGCGATATTGGGCACGGGTTGGCACGCCGCCCTCAAGTATCCGCAGGTCAAGGAGCTGAACGATACTTACATGCGCAAACACAACCGGCTGGCCGACCCCGTCGTAGGTCCCGGTTACGCCGTTGTCCAGATCCTTGCCGATGCGCTGACGAGAGCCAAGGCGGTGGACCGCGACGCGCTTCGCCAAGCACTAGCGAGTACGAATATGATGACGGTGTCGGGCCCCTTGCGCTTCCGCGCGGATGGAACAGCAGAGATTTCCGGCGTATTTATTCAGTGGCAAAAGGGCAAACAACATCTAATTTGGCCCAAAGAAAACGCCACCGCAGCCTTTGCTTATCCGGCGCTGCCTTTCAACCAGCGCTAAGTCACATTCTTGCCACCACAGTCGAAGCTCACTTACGCTCGTAATCCCTTCTTGCCAATTCAACAATGCCCCTGCTGACTGTAAGCAAAGCTACCAAGACCTTCGGCGGCGTCGCTGCGGTCAAAGATGTCAGTCTGACCGTTGAAGAGGGCGAGATCCTCGGCATCATGGGTCCGAACGGATCGGGAAAAACGACGCTGTTCAATCTCGTCAGCGGTGTTTTTTATCCGGATAGTGGGGACATTTTCTTTCAGGACGAGCGTACCAATAAACTGCCGCCCCATCAGCTTTGTCATCGCGGCCTGGCGCGAACTTTTCAGCTCGTGCGTCCATTCCTCGGCTTCACCGCCGAGGAGAATGTTCTCGTCGGTCTCGGCTACGGCAGAGATCGGCTAACGGGATCCAAGGCGCGCGACAAGGCCGGCGAACTTTTGGATTCCGTCGGCTTGGCCGGCCAGTCGAATCGGCTTGCCAATACGTTCACGGTGATGGATCGAAAGCGCCTCGAATTGGCGCGCGCCCTGGCGACAGCGCCGAAACTTTTATTGCTCGACGAGTTCATGGCAGGATTGACGCCCACTGAAACCTCGGCGGCGATAAACCTCATTCGACAATTGCAGCGCGGCGGTCTGACCGTCATCCTGGTGGAACATATCGTCTGGGCGCTACTCGATATCTCGCATCGTATCGTCGTGCTCAGCGCCGGCGAGAAAATCGCCGAAGGCGCGCCGGCAAGCGTGGCAAAAGATCCGCACGTGATCGAAGTCTATCTCGGAGAAACGAACTGAATGAGTTCAAGTCGTTCAAATGGTTTCAAGCCGTTCAAGTCGTTCAAGCTCGCTCCTTCATCCAATCCCTTGCGTCGCGGGAGAGGAAAGACGCTTGGGGATTGCAATGGAGCGCAGCGTTGAACGTTTTGAACGGCTTGGAACGCGTCAGTCAATAATAGAATGCTCGAAATAACAAATCTCCAAGTCGCCTACGGCCCGCTTCTGGCCCTGCACGGCGTCGACTTGATCATTCGCCCCGGCGAAATGGTCGCCCTGGTCGGCCCCAACGGCGCCGGCAAGTCGACACTGCTCAAGTCTATTTCCGGGCTGCTCGCGCCGCGCGCGGGCGCGATTCGATGGCAAGATGAAAAAATCAGCGCGGCATCGCCGCAACGGATCGTCGAACACGGCATTGCGCTGGTCCCGGAGGGGCGCAGGCTCTTCGCCGCGATGACCGTGCGTGAAAATCTCGAGCTCGGCGCCTTCACCGAACGCGCGCACAAAGAAAAACACGCTCAAATGGAGCGCGTCTTCACTCTCTTCCCGCGCCTTTTCGAGCGCCAGCGCCAAAGGGCTGGATTACTATCCGGCGGCGAGCAGCAGATGCTCGCTCTCGGCCGCGCGTTGATGGGGCTTCCTCGCCTGCTCCTGCTCGACGAGCCGTCCCTCGGCCTGGCGCCGAAAATCGTCGAGTCGATCTTTGCCATTCTCGCCGAGCTGCATCGCGACGGCATGAGCCTGTTGATCGTCGAGCAAAACGTCCACGCCGTCCTGGCCTTGGTCCAACGTGCCTACATACTCGAAGGCGGCAGAATCGTCGGCGAGGGCGATGGTAAAAAACTGCTCGCCGACGAGCACATCCAAGCCGCTTATCTCGGGCCGCTGGCGCGGGGAGGTGGATGAAGACGTAAGGGGTAAGGCGTCAGGGGTTAAGCCAACACCTCACCACTTACCATTTACGCCTTGCCATGTTGAACAATGATTCTCGCCCAACAACTCATTCTCGGCCTTCTCGTCGGCGGTCTTTACGGTTTGGCGGCCGCCGGTCTTTCGCTGACGTTCGGCGTGCTGCGCGTCTTGAACGTGGCCCACGGCGAGCTGCTCATGCTCGGCGGCTACGGCACTTTTTGGCTGTTCACACTTTGGCGGATCGATCCGTTTGTCTCGCTGCTCGCTGTCGCCCCGGCGATGTTCGTGCTTGGAATGCTGCTCTATTGGGCGCTGTTTCAATTCGTCGTCAAAGCCCACGAAGAAACGCGCATCAAAAATTCGCTGCTCATCGGTTTCGGTCTCACGCTGGTTTTGCACGCCCTCGCTATTCGACTATGGACTGCGGATGAGCGCGCGGTGACAACGGCCTACGCCGGCGCGGTGTTAAGGCTAGGCAATTTGGCAATTCCGTGGTTGCGCTTGAGCAGCCTCTTGTTCGCGTTCGCGATTCTCACCGCGCTCCATCTGTTTCTCGCCAAGGCGCGTTGGGGCCGCGCGATTCGCGCCACCGCCGAAGATTGGGAAGCTGCGGCTCTGATGGGAATCCCGGTCGGGAAAACCTACCTGCTCGCCTTCGCCCTCGGCACCGCGCTCGCCGGAATCGCCGGAGGACTCGTCAGCATTTCTTATTCGATCAGTCCATCCATCGGCATGGAATGGACTCTCAAGGCGCTCATCGTCATCGTTCTCGCCGGCCTCGGCTCGCTCTTCGGCAGCTTCGCCGGCGGCATCATCCTCGGCCTCGCTGAAGCGATGAGCGTGGTGTTTCTCGGCGGTCCGTACCGCGAAGTCGTCGGACTGATTCTTTTCCTCATCGTGTTAGTGGTGCGGCCCCAGGGGCTTTTCGGAGCGCGCGCGTGAAATTGCTTGGCGCGGGACTCCTGCTCGCCGCGGCGTTCGCCGCGCTGCCGCTTGTTACAATACGCAGCGATCTGCTCAATCTCGGCGTGCAAATATTTCTCGCCGTCGTCCTGGCGCAGAGCTGGAATCTGCTCGGCGGCTACGCCGGCCAGATCAATCTCGGCCACGCGGCGTTTTTCGGACTCGGCGCCCTGGTCACGCGCACGCTTTGGGTCGGCGGGACGCCGCTACTCTTGGCGCTTTTTCCCGGCGCGCTCGTGGCCATGTTATTTGGCTTGATCATCGGCGTTCCGGCATTCCGTCTGCGCGGCGCCTATTTCGCCATCGGCACGTTGGGATTGGCCGAGATACTGCGCATCACGATCGGGAATTTATTGCCGCAGATTTCCACCATCCCCGCGGCGGAACTTACATCGTATAATATTTTGCCGCGTTATTATCTGACTTTAACCTTGGCGATGGTGAGTGTAGGAGTGGTTGCATGGTTGGTCCCCTCGCGCCTCGGCCTCGGTATCCGCGCCGTGCGCGAGGATGAAGCCGCGGCGGAAGCTACGGGCGTGAGCGCGCTGCGCCACAAGCTTCTCGCGTTGGCGCTCTCCACGGCGCTCGCCGGACTAGCCGGCGGCGCCTTCGCCTATTATCACGTCAGTTACTACCCGCAGCACACTTTTTCTCCAGCCTGGACTTTCGACGCCGTGCTGATGTCCTACATCGGCGGCGTCGGCACCGTCCATGGCCCAGTGCTCGGCGCGCTCTTTTACGTCATCTTAAAAGAATTACTGGCGGTAAAACTGGTAGAATTCCATTTGATAATCTTCGGCATTCTTTTCATGCTGGTCGTATTGTTTCTCCCCGGCGGGTTGGTCGAAGCCTGGAGCCGCCTGCGTCGGCTAGTTTCTCGTCGGGCGTAGAACCTTGCTCTTGAATTGTTCAACAAAACGGCGTCAAGAAATTTTATCGCGCGCAAGACGCCAGCGAAGTTTACTGTCCTTGATGACCTCCTTGAGAAATGCATGTAGGGCAAGGTCTCCGGAATGAAGAGTACCTGGTTCCGTCGTACCCGCGAAAGCGGGTATCCAGGCTAATGGCGCAGACCATCCTGGATTCCGCGTGCGCGGAATGACGCGTTAGCGACCGCTTGCGAGGAATTCCATCCGATTTCATTTCTGTTGCGAGCGTTAGCTCATGGACACTTCGTGGTGAATTGATCTACCGCGCTATTTCCTGAGTTGTTCGATCCAGCCGCTGGCGACCAATTTTTCCAACGGCCCATTGTCGCGAAAATAGTCCGGACGGTCGATGAGCTCCTTCGGCACCGCAGTCGATAACGCGAGATCCTCCAAGACCGCTTGAATGCCCCGATCCGTGACCCGCGGAATCGGCTTGAACAAGTTCGCGTAGGCTTCCACCGCCCGTTTGGCGAGCAGCGGCTCTTTCGGTTTGAGCCACTTGTTGTAGGCCCTTTCGCCGGCGCCGTGATCTTTTTTCATCAGATGGATCGCTTCTATATACGCTTTGAGAAAACGTTCCACGGTATCGGCATTGTCCTTCACGAAGGCCCGGCTGCTCACCACGCAGGAGGCCGGATAGACGAAATCGGTCTTGGACAAATCCAACAGAATCGGCCAGCCTCTTTGCAGGTAAGGCAAGGCAAGATCGAACGGCAACGCCGCGGCGGCGATTCTGCCGGTTTCCAACGCCGCCGCGTATTCCGTTCCCAATTGGAGAATCGTCACATCCTTCTCCGGATTAAGGCCGGCGTATTTGAGAGCGGCGCGCAAATAGAAGTGCGTCGTCGAGCCCAGGCGAGTCACCGCGCTTGATTTACCTTTAAGCTCGGCGGCGCTCTTTATCTCAGGCCGCGCCATCAAATAGACGAGATCGGAATCGGCCGGACATGCGACGAGAGTAATATCGCCGCCTTTAATCCGCGCCGCCAAAACCGAAGCAGCGCCGGCGCCGGAGAATTGTAACTCGCCGCTGATAATCGCCAGCGTCGTCAAAGCGCCGGCCTGAATCATGATCACTTCCGGGTCGAGCCCGTGCTTGGCAAACAGGCGGCTCTCCTTGGCAACCCAGACGGGTAGATTGACCGTGCTAATCGTAGTGCCGTAGCGAAGCCGCTTCAGTTCTTGAGCGGAAATCGAATCCGAAGAAAATCCGACGACAAAACAGATAAGCGAGAACAAAACAACTTGGCGATAACGCAAATTCATTTGTTATTTCCTTGTTTCAGTTCGATTCTTAACCGTTCGCCCAGAGCTTTGTCGAAGGGCTCCTAAGGAGTTTTGCGTCCGAGTAATTTCGATGAGCTAACTGTGAAATCTCATTCCAATCTCCGCGCATCAGTGCTTCCTTCTTCTTCCTACTCCAGCCTTTGATCTGTCGCTCACAAGTTAAAGCTTCTTCCCTGGTTGGGAATTGCTCTGAAAACATTAACCTCGCTGGAAGTCGCGTCGAAGTGTAGCCCTCAATTTCACCTGACTTATGTTTTGCGATCCGGTCTTCAAGATTGTCGGTATGCCCGGTGTAGTAGGAGTTGTCTGAACATCGCAGAATGTAAACCCAGAAACTCATCGATCCAGATTCCGCGTATTAGCAATTGCTTGTCGGAACCCTTCGACGTAGCTCAGGGCGAACGGAGGGATAATGAAACTCATTTGGGCTTTTCCGTTCTGCTGAGCTTGCGAAGTATGAGCTTAGTCGAAGCACTCCTAGAATTTCTCTTACCCATTGATCTGAAAACATCGATAGCTATCGTTCCTTACCGGAGAAGTACTTGCTTTCGACCTTTGCCGAATCATACGCAACAAATTTATTCTCGCCTTCCGCTCGCAGCTGCGGACTTTCATTTTCGTCAAACAATCCCGCCGCGCCATCTCGGAGATCGCCGCCGACCAGCGGCGGCGAATGAGACTCGACCACCGTGGTGACGGCGTTGGAACGGTTCCACGCCCAGTGAACACGATTGGCCGGGATTCTGTGAAAATCCCCCTTCATGCAGTGATAACCTTGGTCTTCCACGAAGAACCAGATTTCGCCTTCGAGCACATGGTTGATTTGCTCCGACGCGTGCATGTGCGGCCGCGTGTGATAGCCCGGCGGCCGCAAGGCGACCAGGAGGCTGCTCTCGTTACCGTAGGCCTGGCGAATGATCATCGAGCCTTCGCCCTCGCCGGTCTTGAGCACGACCTTTTTCTCCGGCATATTTTCGCGCTTCACCTGTAGAGACATTTTTTCTTCTCCTTCTTCAAGAAAGTTTGTCGCACCACAATTACGAATCAAAATCCGAAATCCGAAGCACGAAATCCCACACAGACCCAGACAAACAGAGTTCGAAATATTTCTCAGAAAATCCAAAACCTCGATGCCGATTTGGGCTCGTTTTGAATTTGTAGCGTTTGGATCATTTGAATTTGTTTCGGATTTCGTGCTTCGAGTTTTCCCACTGCAGCGCCCTTACTCCTTACCTTTCACCCCTTACGCCGAGTGGATCGGCAGCGTAAAAATAAAGGTCGACTGCCTTTCCCCACTTCGCTCTCCACCCAGATCTTTCCGCCATGCAGCTCGACGAACTTCTTGGCCAGCGTTAACCCCAGTCCGGTCCCCTCGACCTTGTGCGCGTAGTCGGTGCCCACCTGGCGGAACTCCTCGAAGATCTTGGGCTGGTCCTCCTCGGCGATGCCGATGCCGGTGTCAGTTACCGAGATTTCCACCGAGCCGTCGGTCTGCCTGGCGTTGATTCCAATCCGTCCTCCCTCCGGGGTGAACTTGACCGCGTTGGAAAGCAGATTGAGCAGAATCTGTTTAATCTTACGCTCATCGCCGACGATGTCGCCAAGACGCTCGTCGACCGAGACATCGATCGTGATGCCGTGCGTGGTAGCGCGCTCGCGCACGAAGGTGCGCGCATTGTCGATTGCCAACGGGAGATCGAACGTCGCCAGCTCCAGCTCCATGCGGCCGGCTTCGACCTTGGACAGATCGAGAATCTCATTGATCAGTGAGAGCAGATGGCGGCCGGAGGTGAGAATGTCGTCGGTGTACTCGGCTTGTTTCTCATTTAGCTCGCCGAAGAATCTTTCCTGCAAGACTTCGGAGAAGCCGATGATGGCGTTGAGCGGCGTGCGCAGCTCATGGGACATGTTGGCGAGGAACTCTGACTTGTGCCGGTTGGCGGCTTCGATCTGCCGGCTCTTTTCCTCGATCTCGCGGAACAGCCGGGCGTTTTGGATCGCCAAGACTGACTGGGTCGCGAAGGTTTTCAAAAGCTCGATCACTTCGGGGCGAAACTCGCCGGTGGATTTTCGCCGCACCACCAAGCCGCCGATGATGCGGTCTTCGCGCAGCAAGGGAACCGCCAGGCTGGCGCGAAAACCGAAGCGCTCGAGCATCTGGCGCATGCGCGGCGCGTAAGCGCGCTCTTCTAAAATATTGGGAACCTGGACCGGTTCACGGCTCGCCGCCGCCCGGCCCGACCACGCCATCGCCCAGCCGAGGCGGATTGGCGCGCAGCGCATTGATGAGTTCCTCTTCCATGTGATCGGTGGCGCGCAGGTGAAACTCTTCGGAGGCTTCGTCGTATTCGTAAATCGCCCCGCCGTCGGTGCCGCTCAACTGGACCGCGTGGGAAACGATGCGCGTCAGCACGGTTTCGAGATCGAGAGTCGAGCTGACCGCTTGACCGACTTCGCCGAGCGCTTTGAGCTCGCCCACCGAGCGTGTCAATTCGTTGGTTCGCTCATCCAGTTCTTTGAACAACCGCACGTTCTCGATGGCGATCACGGCCTGGTCGGCGAAGGTTTTGAGCAGTGCGATCTGCTTGTCGGTGAAAGGACGGACCTCCGTGCGGCGAATCACTAATAACTCCGATCGCGACACCTTCTCGCAGCAGCGGCGTGGCAAGGCATGTGCGGGTGCCCGACTGGTTGTGCTCGAGCCTCCGGAAATTCAGCTCTGCGCCTCACTGGCGCAAGTCGTGGACGTGGATTGTTCTGCTCGTCAATGAATGGCTCGGCCACGAACGCTACGGTCTATAGCGTCATCGGCCCCGAATGAGCGGCATCGGATCCGTGATGAGCCACCGACTCGATAGCATGTCACCGTCGACGCGATGAATCTGAGCGTCGGTTGCGTCGCACAAGCGCGCGGCAGCTTTCTAGCGATCAGCGTCCAGCACCGGCTGAATATCCGTCGGCGAGCTGGCGATCACGCCCAAGATTTCACTCGTCGCCG
The DNA here is from genome assembly GCA_963760795.1 of uncultured delta proteobacterium. Lineage (GTDB taxonomy): Bacteria > Desulfobacterota > Binatia > UBA9968 > UBA9968 > DP-20. Next base: position 132,813 of record CAVXEP010000007.1, on the reverse strand, counting down.
TCTGCTGCTCCAGTGATTCCTTGAGTTCTTGGAACAGCCGGACGTTCTCGATGGCGATCACCGCCTGGTCGGCGAAGGTTTTCAGCAGTGCGATTTGCTTATCGGTGAAGGGGCGGACTTCCGTGCGGCGAACGTGAATCGCTCCGATGGAAACTCCTTCTCGGAGCAACGGCATTATCAAGACAGTCCTGATCCCGGTTTGCTGAGCGTTAGCCGAGAGGCCAGGGAATTCGGCTTGAGCCTCGGGACTCGACATGTCAGCGGTGTGGACAGTTTCGCGATCGATCATTGCTGCGCCACTTCTGAACCGCGCGAAGGTTTCTAGCAGCTTGATCTGCGCCGGGGTGAAGGGGCGCACCTCGGTGCGACGTGCGGTCAGCGTTCCAATGAGTTCCCCCTGCTGACGAAGGGGAGCGGCTAAGAAGGTGCGCAAGCCGCCGGCGGAACCCAACGTTGGAAAATCGTTCTGCTGCGCGGACGTCGGGAACGTGGAGCGTGCCATGCTCGCGCATCCAGCGATACTGTGGCTCATCAATACTGATCTCGACGCGGCCGATGGGTATGGGACCAAAATGAGCCCGCGGAACCATAGCGTTCCCCTCGCGGAGTCGCAGCACCACGTCATCAATCCCACAAACCCGCGCGGCGCTCTCGACGATGGCGTCGAGCACCGGCTGCACGTCCGTGGGCGAGCGGCTGATGATGCCGAGCACCTCGGCCGTTGCCGTCTGATGCTCCAGGGCCTCGCGCAATTCCGCGTTGCGCTCGCCGAGTTCCTTGAACAAGCCGCACGTTCTCGATGGCGATGACGGCCTGGTCGGCGAAGGTTTTGAGAAGCGCGATCTGCTTGTCGGTGAAAGGACGGACCTCGGTGCGGCGAATTGACGATCGCTCCGATGGGCACGCCCTCGCGCAGCAGCGGCGTAGCCAAGAATGTTCGAGCTCCCGATACGCTTCCGATCAGCTCGAGCGTCCGGGAAATCTTGGCTTCACGCTCGGCAGCGAATGTCGTGAATATGGATCGTCTGCCGGTCGATCACGGCTCGGCCGGCTGCGACTGTCGCGGCGAATCGGCGGTCATGCCTCGCGCGCGTTCGGCATCGGATCCATAGATGCCGACCAGTCGAGTGAACATCTCGCCGTCGACAGCGAATGATGCTGCATCATCGGCCTCGCACAGCCGCGCGGCGTTCTCGGCGACTACTGTCCAACACCGGCTGAATATCGGTCGGCGAGCTGGCGATGACGCCCAAGAATTTCACTCGTCGCGGTCTGCTGCTCCAACGACTCCTTGAGTTCTTGGAACAGCCGCACGTTCTCGATGGCGATCACCGCCTGGTCGGCGAAGGTTTCGAGGAGCTTGATCTGCGCCGGGGTGAAGGGGCGCACCTCGATGCGACGTGCGTTCAGCAATCCAATGAGTTCCCCCTGCTGACGAAGGGGAGCGGCCAAGAAGGTGCGGAAGTTGCCGGCGGAACCCAACATTGGGAAATCGTTCTGCGCGCGGACGTCGGGAATGTGGAGCGTGCCATGCTCGCGCATCCAGCGATACTGTGGCTCATCAATACTGATCTCGACGCGGCCAATGGGTATGGGACCAAAATGAGCCCGCGGAACCATAGTGTTCCCCTCGTGGAGTCGCAGCACCACGTCATCGATCCCACAAACCCGGGCGGCGCTCTCGACGATGGCGTCGAGGACCGGCTGCACGTCGGTCGGCGAGCGGCTGATGATGCCGAGCACCTCGGCCGTCGCCGTCTGATGCTCCAGGGCCTCGCGCAATTCCGCGTTGCGCTCCCGAGTTCCTTGAACAAGCCGCACGTTCTCGATGGCGATCACGGCCTGGTCGGCGAAGGTTTTGAGAAGAGCGATCTGCTTGTCGGTGAAAGGTCGAACCTCCGTGCGGCGAATCCAATGCACCCGATAGCTACACCCTCCCGCAGCAATGGCGTGGCGAGTAAGGTGCGAGTGCCACTGCCTGCTGGCAAGCCGTAGATTCCGGGAAACTCGGTTTCGCGCTCGCCGCCAGGTCGTGGACGTGAATCGTTTGCCGGTCGACCACGGCTCGGCCGGCGGGTATGACCGCGAGTGATCGGGCGCAAGCGTGCCGGCTCGCATGGCATCGGACCATAGCTGCGCCACTACCCGGAAGCACATCACCGTCGACGCGATAGATCAGAGCGTCTTTCGCGTCGCACAGCCGCGCCGCATTTTCCGCGACCACATCCAACACCGGTTGGATATCCGTCGGCGAGCTGGCGATCACACGCAAGATTTCGCTCGTCGCGGTCTGCTGCTCCAGCGCTTCGGTGAGGTCACGATTGCGCGCCTGTTGCTCGTGAATAAGCCGCGCGTTCTCGATCGCGATCACCGCCTGATCGGCGAAGGTTTCGAGCAGTTTTATTTGTTTGTCCGTGAAAGGGCGCACTTCCATGCGGCGGATGTTGATCACGCCGAAAGGCGCGCCATCGCGCATAAGCGGTGTGGCGAGCGCGGTTCTAATGCCGGTAGCTTTTTGGACAGTCCTGTATTCTGGGAACTCTGTTTCAATCTCTTCCGCGATGTCATGTATGTGAATCGTTTGCCGATCGATGATAGCTCGGCCCACGGGAGTCCCACGAGTAATGCCGCGCATTCCAATAGCTGTCGTTGGCATTGCTCCAAATACCGCCACCCGTTGCTGAACATCACCCTCGACGCGAAAGATCAATGCATCCTTGGCATCACACAACCTAGCAGCACTCTCCGCAATCGTATCCATCACCGATTGAAGATCTGCCGGCGCGCGCGCGATCATCCGCAGGATCTCGCTGGTCGCCGCCTCCCGCGCGAGTAACTCGTCGCGTTCGCGACGCAATGACTGAATGTTTTCTACTTTTTTCGGCTGTGACTTTTTCACCACCGCGCGGCGCGGCTTTGCCTTGGTTTTCCGGGAACCTTTCTTTGTGGTGGAAGCCATAAAATAGACCGAGATCGGGCTCGCTGACTTTTACGTCAGGTGGTTCGGAGCGTCAAGCAGGAAAGATTAGGGAAAGGGGGACAGAAGATGACTCACCGCGGAGGCGCCGAGGACGCGGAGTAAAGAGTGAATGATCAAATAACCTCCGAACTCTGCGAACTCTGTGCCTTCAAGTGCAACGTTCAAACGTCTTGACGGAGCGCAGCGGTTGAACTGGTTTGAACGTCTTGAACAGTCGCATTTCAATGCCCGCACATGCGCTGGTACCAACCGCCGGGGGCGAAAACTTTGCCGAACCATTCGCCGCGAATCTGCGGGTCGATTTTGCAATCGACGACCATCGGCCCGCGTGGCTGATCCAGCCACGGTTGCAGCCGGTCGAGATCGGCAACGTCGCGGACGGTCAATCCCTGCGCGCCCATGGCGGCGGCGATCGCGGCAAAATCATTATCTCGGAACAGCGCGCCGTCCGACGCCAGTCCGACATTTTGCAACAGATGGACCTCGGCGCCGTAGGCTGCGTCGTTGATGGCGATGGCAAGTAACGGGATGTTGTAGCGCACGAAGGTTTCTAACTCGCCGAGAGTCATCATCAGCGCGCCATCGCCCGGCGTTAAGACGGTCAAACGGTCCGGTCGCGCGATGGCCGCGCCGAAGGCGGTTCCCAACCCCAGACCGACCGCTTGGAAGTCGTTAGAAAAAATAAAACCCGCGGCGTCCGGCGCCGAGAGATAGACGGCGGCCCAGCCCATGCAGTGGCCGCTATCGAGCACCACCGTGCGCTCGCGCGGCAACATCGTGTCCAGCTTGAGCATCAGCGTGCGCGGATCGATGGTGCGGCCGTTGCTTTGATCCGCGAAGTCGTCGAGACGAAATGCGTTGATCGCGCCTCGAACCTCCGGCGTGCGAAAGCCGATCGCGGTGATTTCGCGGCGGGATAATTCCTCGCTCAGCGCTTCGGCGCTGGCCGCCGCGTCGCCGGCCAAACCAAGGTCCACGGCAGTCAGCGCGCCGATCGCCGAGCGCTCCACGTCGCAGTGAATGATCCGCGCGGACGGGGCGAACAGCTCGCGGTTGCGCGTCGTCCAGTGATTGAGGCTCGCGCCGAACGCCAAAATCAAATCCGCTTCGGGCAAAAACTTTTCGCCGAGCGCCGAAGCGAAGCCGCCGGAGCTGCCGAGGTAGAAAGGATTGCCGGCAAACAAACCTTTGGCCTGGGCGCTGGTCGCGAGTAACGCGCCGATCCGCTCCGCCAAATTTTCCAGCGACTGTTTGGCATTCGCCCGAACAGCGCCGCGGCCAGCGATGATCGCCGGCCGCTTGGCAGCGGCGACGAGATCGGCGGCCAGTTTGATAGCATCCGGCGGCGGCCGGCTGGCGGGCGGACGCTGAGCGCACACCGTTTGCAGCGCGGTTGCGTCGCACGGCAGGTCTTGCATATCGGTGGGAAATTGCATGGCCACCGGCCGCTGCGAGGCCCACGCGCGATTGAACCCACGCGCGACATCGGCGATGACCGTGTCCGGAGCGCGCACGCGCTCGACAGCCACGCCGACAGAGTTAAAAATCGCCGTCTGATCGACATCTTGGTTGTGGCGGACAAAGCGCATCGGCGAATCGCCGGCGAGCAGCAGCAGAGGTGAGCCGGCCTTGCGCGCCTCGGTGAGCGCCGTCAGCGTGTTGGTCACGCCCGGCCCTTGGGTGACGCTGCAAACGCCCACCCGGCCAGTCACGCGCGCGTAGCCGTCCGCCATCGCTACCGCGCCGCCTTCGTGGCGCGAAGCGTAGTAGGGCATGCCCAACTCGTCGTGCAGGTGGGTCATGAAACGCAGATTGCCGTCACCCATCAGACCGAACGTCGCCTGCACTTCGAGTTTTTTTAACGTTTCACCGATGGCTTCGTAGACACGCATGGACTCACCTCCGTTTCGCTGCTTCGATCTGCAACACCGCGACAGCGCAACCGGTCGACCACGCGGGCACGGGCTGGTAATCGAGCAATGATCCTTGCCCGTCACCCGCTGCGCCGGCGACGGCGATCCAGGTGCGAATCTCATGACCACCCGGCCCCGCTTCCGCTTCCAGCTGCTCTTTTGGATAGCGCAGAAAGCTCTCGATCCTGCCGCCGATGAATGCCTCGAGAAAACGCCGGTCGAAGTCGACGCCGATTCGTCCCGACTCCGGCATCGCCGGCCAGTGCGACAGCCCGCCCGTGCCGAGCAACGCGACGCGCTCGGGCCAGCCATCCACCGTGCGCCGGATCGCTGCGCCGAGCGCATGACAACGGTGTAGCGGCGCGGGCATACCTGCGAGACAATTGACGATAATGGGAATGATCGCCAGCTCGGTTTGAAGTAAGTGAAGCGGCAGCATTACGCCGTGATCTAACGCCAGCTCCTGCGAAGTTGCCAGGTCCACCTCTTCCGCAATGCCCTCGGCGAGCGCGCGCGCGAGCCGCGCATTACCGCGGACATTTTGGCGCGGAATATTGACGAACTTCTCGTCCGTCGGTCCGCAGAACTGGTCGGCGATGCCGATGCAGAACGAGGGCATATTATCGAGGAAAAAATTCGCCCAGTGCTCCGGCGCAACGACGACCAAAACATCCGCTTGTAACGCCATGAGCCGGGCGCGCAATTCATCGTACGCGCGCAAGATCGGCTCCGACTCCGCCGCGGGCGGCAGCGCAGGGCGGCCGGTAATGCCGGGCGCATGGCTGGCGGCAAAGGCGCCGACGAGGCTCATGGCTGTTGCCCTCGCAGGATCGCAAGATAATCTGGAAAGCTCAGGCCCAGCGTGGCGGCCAGCGGACCCAGCAAGAGCGAATGCACTCCCATTTCGTAGAGCAGTCGAAAATCGGTTGCCATGACGGCGCGCCGCTCTTCCTCCGTTAGCCGGTATTCGGCAATCAGTGTTTCGCGCTCCTTGAGGAAGCGTTCCAACGTCTTCGGATCACGATTGACCTGGAAGAAAAGTTTCTGGACGTCGTAGAGGCTAATGGCGGCTCCTCAATGTTGTAAAGCGCAAGATGTTCAGAAGCAATTTAACCGCTACGCTCCGTTCAAACTCCGGTTTGAACGATTTGTCAACCGATCTTTGAACGTCTTGAACGGTTATTCAAAAATGACCGGCTACTTCCGCCCCGCTTGCTTCACCGCCGCTTCAGCGTAGGACAGATCGACCAATTCTTTAATCGGTTTGATCTCTTTGTATTTCAAATAACCCAGCCGCAGGTTGAACTCCTGCTGCGACATCATCTCTTTATCTTCAAGCTCCAGGTTGGGACTGAAAACCGGCGCGCGCGTCTTGAGCAAGACGGCGGCGGCAACGCCGGTGTGTTTGTTGATGATCTCGGTGTGCACGGGCGCTTTCCAAGCGTTGGGCTCGCTCAAATCTCTCACCGCGCGCAGATAACCGCTCATGAACGCCCTGGCGGCGCTATCGTTTTTTTTCGCCCAGTCGCTATTCCAGAAGGCGACCGTGATCGGCACCGGCTTGGCGCCGGGCTTCGCCTTGAGCGGGCGCACGCCGATGTTTTTCTCCTCCGCTTGCGTCGCGAAAGGCTCGGTGATGATGCCGCAGTGAATAGCGCCATTGTCCAGGGCCGGTAACATTTCAGGAAACGGCAGTGTCTTGACGTCGACGTTGTCGATCCTGAGTCCGCCCGGTTTCAACACTTCGTCGAGCACCCATTCGGTTGCCACGCCTTTGGCATTGATGGCGCAGGCTTTGCCGCGCAAGTCAGCGACGGACTTGAACCGGCCCGCGTCAATCTCCACCTTTCGAATCACCAGATAATCTTCGACGTAGGCAAAATGCATTGGCGCGACAAACGCCACTGGTAGTTTCTGATTGGCCGCGTTGAATGCCGCCGCGCCCAGAGCGCCGCCGCCCGCTTGAATGTCGCCGGTGGAAACCTGGGTAAGAATCGCCGCGCCGCTGGGCAAGCGCACCAGCTCGGTGGTTATACCCTGCGCCTTGAAATAACCCCGCTCGTGCGCCACGAACAGCGGCGCAAACGATTCGGAAGGAACGAAACCGATCTTCACCACCGATTGCGCCCAACCGTTGGTGCCCAGTGAGATCGCAACTCCAAGGACAAGCAGTACACTAAGCCACGATTTACTGCCGTTCATATGTTTTCCTCCTCAAATTATTCCTCGCGTCAAGACGCTAGCGAAATAAAATCCGAAGCCGAAATCGAAAACGGGCCACAAACTGAAACAAACCGAATCCGATCCTTCTCGTTCGGAGCATTGAGTTGTTTTTCATCAATTTGTTTCGGTTCGGCCGCGCTTCGAATTTCTGTTCTTGCCGCCTTTTGCCAGCCTTACAAGAACATAGCAGCGCTCGACCGCTGCTGCCAAGGCATTAACCACCGCCCGATGCGCTCCAGTCCATAGCTGAGCGTCCAACCGAGGACGCCGATCACGATGAATGCGGAGAATAAATTTTTCGCCGAAAAAGTCTGGCCCGCGGTCCAAAGAAACGCGCCGAGCCCTTCCTGCGCGGCGGTCAGCTCAACGGCGATCACCAGAACCAGGGTCAGACCCAGCCCGATGCGCATGCCGGTGAAGATGTCCGGCAAGGCTGAGGGTAATAGCACATAGCGGAACAAACGCCAGCCGGTGGCGCCGTAGTTCTTGCCCGCTTCCAAGATGCTGCGATCGACCGCCAACACCCCGCCAGTCGTGCTCACGGTCATCTGCACGAAGCTCGTCAGCGTCGACGTGAAGATCAGCGTGCGCTCGTTGACGCCCAATATCAGCATGACCAATGGCAACAGGGCGATTTTCGGGATTGCGTAGAGCGAGTTGAGCAGAGGTTCAAGAGCTAGCTGCAAGCCGCGCGACATGCCCAGACTCAAGCCTAGCAGCACGGCGGGGATGAGCGCGAATAGAAAACTCAGTGAAAGCCTATACAGAGTCACGGAGAGGTGGCGCCACAGCTCGCCACCGGCCAAAAGCTCGACGAGATGAGGTGCCAGTTGGCTCGGCGCAGGGACATAGTTGGCGCGCAGGACTCCAGCCTGCGCTAACAGCTCCCAGACGAGGACGGCGATCGCCGGAGAAACAACAGCGCGCCAAGCGCTATGCCGTCGCGCCATTACCGCTGTCCCTTCGAGCGTAACAAATCGACTTGCCACGGCATTAAGCGGTCCGCGAGCGCTGCCAATCCGTAGGTTACGACAATTCCGAGCAGCCCGATCAGCGCCAGACCGACATACATTTCCTCGATGCGCAGGATCTGCCAGGAGTGCCAGAGAAAACCGCCTAGTCCATGTTTAGCCGCGATCATTTCCACCGCCACGGTGACGATGAAGCCGACTCCTAGAGCGAGGCGGTAACCGATGAACAGCTGCGGCAGCGCCGCCGGCAGTATCACGCGCATGAACAGCCGCCGTCCGGTGGCGCCATAATTCCGCCCTGCTTCCAAGAGCGTCCGCTCCAATCCCTCGACGGCCGCGGCGGCCTGCACCGTGATCAAGAGAAACGGCGTGATCGCGGCGGTCAGAAGCAAGCCCCATTCGCTCAGACCGAAATAGAAAATCACCACCGGGAAAAAAGCGATGCTCGGGATCGGAAACAAGAGCCGCACGAGCGGATCGGCTGCCAGGCGCATCTCGAGCCACCAGCCCATCGCCAGGCCGAGCGCCGTGCCGGGTATCACTGCCATCAGGAACGAGGCAATCAGACGCGCTAACGTCGTCGCAATATGAAGCCACAACTCGCCACTCAAGGCCAAGCTGAAAAGGGTGTGAGCGATGTGCGTCGGCGCCGGAAAGAAGGCGGCGCGCAGCAAGCCGGCGTGGACCAGGGTTTCCCAAGCGGCGAGCATGGCAAGCGAAGTCGCCAGCGGAATAGTGACCTCGCGAGATAAAAGGCCAGAAGACATCATTACTCTCCGAGCTTGGCGTCCATTGCGCTCCCTTCGACGGTGCTCAGGAAATGCTTTGCGCGAGATAATTCTTCTCGGAATTCGGATATTACTCTCGCCAAGACGCCAAGGCGCAAAGTTTAGGGATCGAACCGACCCCGAAAAAATCCGAATCTTACCTTGGCGTCTTTGCGCCTTTGCGAGAAAATTTCTTCTCCGGATTCGGATTTGGTTCGCGCCAGGCACGCGAAGTTCGCAAAGGCCGCACCACCGCCCTGTTGCCATTACTTGCGCGAGTCATGGCACTTCCGAAGCCAACGCCATATCCACTTCGTCTTTGAGCGCGTGCCAAATTTCCAACGACAACTTCGTGTAGGTACTCCAACCGCGCATCTCCATATGGCGCGGGCGCGGCAACTCTACCGCATACTCGGCTTTGATCCGCCCAGGGCGCGCCGTCAGGAGCACGATGCGGTCGGCCAGATAGACGGCTTCGTCGATGCTGTGGGTAACGTAGAGAACGGTTTTGCGCTCGCTTTCCCACACCCGCAGCAGTTCTTCTTGCAGCACCGTGCGGGTCTGCGCATCGAGCGCGCCGAACGGTTCATCCATCAGCAGCACCTCAGGCTCGGCCGCCAGGGCGCGGGCGATGCCGACGCGCTGACGCATGCCGCCTGAGAGCTGATGCGGGTAAGCGCCGGCGAACGGTTGCAGCCCTACGCGCGCCAACACCGCGCCTGCCCGAGTCAGACCGTCATGACGGGTCATGCCGCGCATCTCCAGCGGGAAGGTGACATTATCGAGGACCGTGCGCCAGGGAAATAGCGCATACTCTTGAAACACCAGCGCGGTTTTTGGCCGGCCGTTGCCTTGTTGAACTAAACCGCTTGAAGAAAAAATTTGCACGGAGCCGGCCGTCGGTCGCAACAGCTCCGCGACGATGCGTAACAGCGAGGACTTGCCGCAGCCGCTTGGCCCCAACAGCGCGACAAATTCGCCGTCGCCGACCGTAAGACTCACGCTCGCCAATGCCGGGACGGTTGCGAAGTCGCTTTGGTAGACATGCTCGACATCGCGAATTTCGATCTTGGTTAATGCCGCCATGGGTTTCCCGACTATAGCTTGAGAGGGGCAGGTTATAACAAGGCGAATGACCAGGGCAAGGCTGAGTAGCGTCAAGCACTCGCCTGTCTTGTGCGGGCTTCGGATGGATCGCCTTGCAGTTCTATCTCGGTTACAGCGATTAAAAAACTTCTGGCGGCATGAAGTGTGCTCAGACTCGGCGAAAAATTTTCGAATGCGACGCGACGCCGATGGCTCAATCACACCCACTCGGCGAATCCGGCGCCGACGCCGGTGCCGGCCAGCGAGCGGTAGCAGGTAACGTAATCGATCAAGCCCATTTGGAGCGCGGTCTGTTCCATGGCGCCGGCAAGAACCATCCAGGTCTTGATCTCCGAGGTGCCCGACTGAAAGATTTGCTCCGGCCAGCGGCAGAGCGCGGCCCGATCTTTTTGCGCCATGGCGGCGAGCAGGGCGCGGTCCATCGCTTCATCGATGACGAAGTGGGACAAGCCACCAGAAGCGACCACGGCAACGGTCTTGTCGGCATCCCAACTTTCCACCGCTTGCCGCAGCGCCATGCCGAACGCGTAGCAGCGCCGCACGGTGGGTTGGGTCGGCGGGAAATAGGTATTGAGAAAAATCGGCACCAGCGGGATCGGTTCGATCGCCGACATGAAGCGGCGCACGATGAAGTTAAACGCATGGCCGATGCCGCGATCCGACGACACCGCGCGCGAGTGCGCGATATCGAACTGTTGCTCGATCAGCGACTCGATCAACCGCAGTCCCAGCTCGGCGTCGCAGGGATACCACTCCGGCTCCTGCGGATGATAGGCCCACATGCCGGCGCGGCGAAAGGGTGGAATCCTTTCCATGTCCGCGGGGGAATTTAAATACTTGTCGCCCCAATAGACGTTGACCGCGGGCATGTGATCTTCGGGAAACATTTCGTGATGATCGTCGCCGATGACGATCACGGCGTCCGGGGAGATTCGTTGCAAGGTTTTCGCCATCCGGTCCATGGCTCCCTGCACCAGGGCGAACCGCTCCTGACATTTTTCAGCGGTTATCTCTGCCACGAGCCGCGCGGAATTTTGCCGGTGCAGCTCGGGGTAGTGCGGCAAGCTCGGATCATGCTGATCCTTGGCACCGTAGCTCGTCACCCACTGGTTCGACGGCACGCACAGCATCGGGCTGTGCGAGGTCGCCAGTCCTAAAACGATCTTGGCCATGGCAGGCAAATCTCCTATGCACGGTTGTGCTTGTCAAGGCAAACTCACGCTGGTCACTTCCTTGACTTGAACTTTGCCGCTCGCGTAGAGTCGGAGCGAAATGACACCCTTCCGTTGCGCCAGCATTTTCCTGCTTGTCGTAATCGGCTGCGCTAGGCTAGTCGCGGCGCAGAGCGGGCAGAAATTGGTCGCGGCCTACAGCTCTCTGTCGGGAACCCAAGCCGTGCTTTGGCTCGCCAAGGAGGCGGGCGCGTTTCAGCGCCACGGTCTCGATGTGGATCTGATCTACATCAGCACCGGCACCAAGATGGTCCAGGCCCTGGTCGGCGGCGATATCAAGATTGGCCAGGTGGGCGGCGCCGCGCCGTTGGGCGCCCGGCTGCGCGGCGCGGAAATAAAAATCATCGCGGTGGCTTTTAATACTCTCGCGCTGTCGATGATTACTCAGACCGACATTCGCAGCATGACCGACTTGAAAGGCAAACGTCTGGGCATCTCGCGCTTCGGCAGCAATACCGACTTCGGCATGCGTTATCTTTTGAAAAAGCACAACATTGCGGATCGCGATGTTACTTTTCTCCAGTTCGGCGAGGCCCAGGGGATCTTCGTCGCGCTCCAGACCGGCGCGATTCACGGCGGCGTACTATCTTACCCGACCACGGCCGCAGCGATCAGAAAGGGATTCAAAGAGCTGGTGGATTTCTCCGACATCGGCCTCGAGTTTCCCAATTCCAACGTGACCGTCACCGACCGTTTTCTCCAGACCCAGCCGGACATGGCGCGCCGATTTCTCATGGGCTATGCCGAAGGCCTGCACCGCTACAAGACCGATGGTGCGTTTACCAAGCGCGTGATGGGAAAGTACCTGCGGGTTCAGGATCAAGGAATTCTCGACGAAACCTACAATCTGTTCGCGCCCAAGATGCCGCGCATTCCCTATCCGACCCTTAACGGCATTCGCCTGGCGTTGGAAAGCCTGTCCGACGAGCCCCGCGCCAAAACGGCCAAGCCGGAAGAATTTTACGACGACACGATCTTGCGCAATCTCGAACGGGAAGGGTTTTTTCAACAGCTGTATCGCTAAACCGCCGTGGAACAGCGGAAAACGAATTAATCACAACGAGCCTGGCGCAGCAGAGCCGCAACAAAATGGGAAAGAGTTCTGCAAAATCTTCGTGTGCCACGGTGGATTATGAACGGAGGTAAAAATAGATGACCACAGCGAGCGATCTCAGTTGGGACGACATCGTGAAGGTCGGGCCGGGAAGTCTCGGCGGCAACTATTTGCGCCAATTTTGGTGGCCGGTGGCGCTCTCCGACGAAGTCAAAGACATTCCGGTGCCGGTCGACGCCCTGGGTGAACAGCTGGTGCTGTTTCGCGATCTCTCCGGCTCTCTAACCCTGCTCGGACGCCAGTGCGCTCATCGAAGAGCTTCTTTGGAGTACGGCATCATTGAAAATCACGGCATTCGTTGCGCCTATCATGGCTGGTGTTACGACCGGAAGGGCAACATCGTCGACCGCCCCGCCGAACCGATCAAGAGCGCGCCCAACATTCGCCATCCCTGGTATCCGGTCGAGGAGTTGGGCGGCTTTGTCTTTGCCTACATGGGACCGGAAAAAACCAATCCGCCGCCGCTGCCGCGCTACGATGTCTTGGTGATGGATGGCCATCGCGTCGCCGAACGGGGCGACACCCGGCTCGGCAAAGGCTACAGCTGCAATTGGCTTCAGGGCGCGGAGAACACCACCGACACCACGCACATGACTTATCTCCACGGCATCTATAAACAATGTCCGATCTTTAAAGCCGTGGAGAGCGACTACGGCGTGACGATCTACATCGTCTCGCCCGGCGCGACGCCCAACAGGGTACAAGTGCGCCGGCGTTGTACCGTGCTTCCCAACATCAACCGCAAGTCGCGCGAACCCTGGGACGAAGGCGGCGGACTTGAGCAGCCGATCCAGCAGGCGATTTGGCTTCTGCCCATCGACGATACCCACTGCGAGGAGATGCGCCTCACCGTCTATTCCAAAGCGCCCGAGCAGAAAAGTTATCACGGCGGCTACGTCGAAAAGGCCAAGCAGCGAGAGCGCAAACCCTACGACCGTAGATTCTACGGCGAGATCCGCGGCAATATTCCGCTGGAAGACAAAGCCATGGTCGAAAGCCAGGGCGCGATCGTCGATCGCACCCTCGAACATCCCGGCTACGGCGACCGCGCCATCTTGCTCCTGCGCAAAATGCTGCGCGAAGGCATCGCCGCGGTGGCCAACGGCAAGCGGCCCAAAGGCGTGTTAGAAACACAACTCGCCAGCATCGATCTGGAAATCGGCCTGCAGGAATATGACATCGACAAAGTTCCCGAGGTACTCCGCGATCTCATCCCTGAGCTTCAAGAGAGCATCTCCAAGCTCGGTTAGAAAGCATCGTCATGCTAACGCCTGAACAGCTTGGCTTTATCGGCCTGGGCAACATGGGCGGGGCGATCGCCCTGCGCCTTTTGCGCGCCGGCTATCCCTTGACGGTTTTCGATCTGGTGCGAGAAAAAATGCTGCCGCTTTTGCGCGAGGGTGCGCTGGAAGCTGGATCCCCCGCCGAAGTCGCCGATCATGCGACCATCGTCATCGCTTCGCTCCAAGCCGGCGACCTCGAGGAAGTTGCCCTGGGCAAACAGGGCATCGACAAAGCCGCAACCCCGGCGCCTTTGTTCGTCGATCTCAGCAGCACCGCTGCGGAGCTGGCGGTTAGAATCTCGTCAAGCTTGCGCCAGGGCGGCATCGAGATGCTCGACTCGCCGCTGAGCGGCGCCGATATCGGCGCGACCAACGGCAACTTGACTCTATTCGTCGGCGGCAGCTACCAGGCGTTCCAGCAGAGCCTGCCGGTGCTGCAGATCATCGGCCGCACGGTCACCTATCTGGGCAAGAACGGCAACGGCCAGCTGGGCAAGATCATCAACGAGATGATGCAGACGTTCTCCCAACTGGCGATTTACGAAGGATTGCAACTGGCCGAGAAGATGGGTCTGGATCTGCAAAGTTTTGCCCGCGCCGCCTCCGCCGGCTGCGCTCAGAGCTGGCGGTTGGACGAACTGGTCAACGGCGTCTTCAATCTCGGCGACAAACGCTATCGTTTGAATTTACGCCCCGAGCGCACCGGCCGAGCCATGGAATTGGCCGGCAAAGCGGGCATCGCTCTTCCCGGCGCCGCAGCAACCCATCGCCTGTTCGCCGAGCGCGGTTGGGAAGTGGTCGTCGATTTCGCAGCGGGGAAAATCATCGAACCGGGCAAAGCATAGTCTGCCATCGCCATGAATGTTTCTTCGAGCCGCGAACACCTAGAGCAACAGCAGCTTGCGCGGCTGGGCGAAATGCTCGACAGGCTTTTGCCAGCGAATCAATTCTATCGCGGCAAGTTTGCCCAGGCCAATGTTGAAAATATTGATTCGCTGGCGTCCTTGCGCGAGCTGCCGTTTACAACCAAGAGCGAGTTGGTCGAGGACCAGCAGCGCCATGCGCCCTTTGGCAGCGATCTGACCTTTGCCCAGCAAGATTACATCCGCATCCACCAGACTTCAGGAACCACCGGCAAACCCTTGTACTGGCTCGATACCGAACAGTCGTGGAATTGGTGGGCCGAGTGCTGGAAAACAATTTTTGCTGCCGCGGGAGTTGGCGCTCACGATCGTATTTATTTCGCTTTCTCGTTCGGCCCGTTCATCGGCTTCTGGGCTGGCTGGGAAGGCGCGCGAAAAATCGGCGCGCTGGCGATTTCCGGTGGCGCGCAGTCGACCGCGCAGCGGCTGAAATCGATGGTCGATTACGGCGCGACCGTATTGGTCTGCACGCCGACCTACGCGCTCCATCTGGCGGCGGAAGCGAAAAAAGCTGGCATAGATCTAGCCAAAAATTCCGCCGTCAGAATCGCCATTCACGCCGGCGAGCCTGGAGCGAGCATTCCGAGCACGCGAAAAATTATCGAAGAATCCTGGGGCGCACGCTGCTTCGACCACCCGGGCGCCACCGAGGTCGGCGCCTTCGGATTTCAGTGCGAGTTCCAGACCGGCGGCGTCCACGTCAACGAGAATGAATTCATCGCCGAAGTTGTCGATCCCGTCAGCCTTGCCCCCGTGGATGAAAATGACCAGGGCGAGCTCGTGCTCACCAACCTGGGCAGGATCGGCAGCCCGGTCATCCGCTACCGCACCGGCGATCTGGTTGAACCGAGTTATGCATCCTGTCCATGCGGCCGGCCATTCCTGCTCTTGCAAGGTGGCGTGCTTGGGCGGGTCGATGATATGGTCGTGGTGCGCGGCGTCAACGTGTTTCCCAGCGCGGTGGAAAACGTCATCCGTGAGTTCGCCGAGATCGAGGAGTTTCGCGTCGAAGTCTTCGAACGCGAAGCGATGCGCGAGATCAGGCTGGTGGTCGAGCCAAGCGTGCTTCACGGCACCGGCGACGCCTTGCGCCAGGAAATTTCCCAGCGGTTGCGCCAGCGCATCGGGCTGCGCGCCGATGTTGACTTGGTCGCGCCGGGAACATTGCCGCGATTTGAACTTAAAGCCAGACGGTTTTTCAAACTGTAGATCGCCGTGAACATGCCACCGAGAAAAAAGCCCCGCGATCATCAGCCTGCCGGCAAGATCCTTCTTCGGCTGCGTGTCAATGGCGAGCTGCACGAGACCGCCACGGAAATCAACAAGACTCTATTGGAAGTTCTGCGCGAAGATCTGGGGCTGACCGGCACCAAACATGGGTGCGAAGTCGGCGAGTGCGGCACTTGCGCCGTGCTGGTTGACGGCCAGCCGGTGCTTTCCTGTCTGATGCTCGGCATTGAAGCAGTCGACGCCGAGATCACCAGCGTTGAGGGATTGATGCAAGATGGCAAACCCCATCCGCTGCAAACCGCCTTTGCCGACTTGGGTGCGGCCCAGTGCGGTTATTGCATCCCTGGAATCCTGCTCACGGCCAAGGCGTTGTTGAACGCCAATCCGCATCCGACGCGGCAGGAAATCCGCCAAGCCTTGTCGGGAAATCTCTGCCGCTGCACCGGCTACACGAAAATCTTGCAAGCGGTGGAGCTCGCGGCTCAGGAAATAAGCAAATGAAAAAGCAGACTCTGTCGGTAATCGGCAAGCCGCTGCGCAAGATCGACGCCATGGCGAAATGCGCCGGCACCACCGTCTTCGCCGACGATCTCAATCTGCCGCGCACCCTGTATGCCAAACTTTTGCGCAGTCCCCACCCGCACGCGCGGGTGCTTGGCGTCAATATCGCGCGGGCAGTCAAACTCGACGGTGTGTTCGCCGTGCTCACCGGAGCGGACCTGCCGCAAAAATTCGGCATCATGCCTTCGACCGAAGACGAAGAGGCGCTGGCGATTGACAAAGTCCGTTACGCCGGCGATCCGGTGGCGGCAGTGGCTGCGGCGAGCGAGAGTATAGCCGAAAAAGCGCTCGGCTTGCATTGACGTCGAGTACGAGGTCCTGAAACCGATTCTTTCCATCGAAGAAGCGCTGGCTTGCACCGAAGAGAGCGAACGGATTCATACCTGGAACCGTCACGCCAACATTCAAAAGGCCGTGTCGTTCGAATTCGGCGACGTCGACGGCGGCTTCGCCGGCTCAGATTTTGTTTTAGAGGGGACATTTTTCTACCAGGGCAATACTCATCTACCGATGGAGCAATACGCCGCGGTGGCCTTCTACGGCCCCGATGACAAGCTCACGTTGTGGTCTTCGACGCAGACGCCGCATTATGTCCATCGCACCTTGGCGAAAGTTCTGGGATTACCCGCGAGCAGAATACGCGTTGTCGCAACTCCGGTCGGCGGCGGCTTCGGCGGCAAGAGCGATCCTTTTTCGCACGAGATCTGCGCGGCCAAACTCTCGATGATCACCAGACGGCCGGTGAAGATCACGCTCACACGGGAGGAAACGTTTTACGTCCATCGCGGCCGCCACCCGGTCAAGATGTTCGCCAAGACCGGCGTGAAGAACGACGGCACGATCCAGGCGATGCAGTATAAAACCTATCTCGACGGCGGCGGCTACAGCAGCTACGGCTTGGCTTCGGTCTATTATACCGGCGCGCTGCAGACGGTGACTTACGAAGTGCCGGCTTATAAGTTCGAGGGCGTGCGAGTTTTTACCAATAAGCCGGCCTGCGGACCGAAGCGTGGCCACGGCACGCCGCAGCCGCGCTTCGCGCTGGAGATTCAGCTCGATGAAATCGCCGAGAAACTCAACCTCGACCCGATCGAGTTGCGGCTCAAACAGCTCGTCAAGCCCAACAGCATCACGGTGAACGGTTTGCGCGTCAGCAGCACGGGGCTACGCGAATGCACCGAACGCGTCGCCGAGCGCGCCGAGTGGAAGAAAAAATTTCGCCAGCTGCCGTTCGGCCACGGCGTCGGCTTCGCGGCGAGCTCCTACATCAGCGGCGCGGGATTGCCGATTTATTGGAACAACATGCCTCACTCCGGCGTGCAGATTAAGCTCGACCGCAGCGGCGGCGTCGCGGTTTTTTGCGGCTCCATCGACATCGGCCAGGGATCGGATTCCATTCTGGCTTACGCCGTGGCCGAAGAGTTCGGCATCGACCCCGGCGACATCCGGGTGTTGACCGCCGATACCGATCTCACGCCGGTGGATCTCGGCAGCTATTCCAGCCGCGTGACCGTAATGACCGGAAACGCAGCGATTCAGGCTTGCGCCAAGCTCAAGCCCCTGCTCCTCGAAGCGGCGAGCGAAGCGTTGGAGGTTCCGCCGGATGATCTCGAATTTGCCGAAGGCAAAGTTCGCAGCGCAAGCCTGCGGGAGCGCGGCATAAGCTTTGCCGATGCCGTAGTCAAGGCGGAGAGCAAACACGGCGCGCTGGGCGCCACGGGCAGCTATTGGCCGCCCAAGAACCCGCGCGACTTCAAAGGCTCGGGCGTCGGCCCCACGCCGGCCTATAGTTTTACTTCTTCTATCGTCGAGCTGCACTGCGACAGCGCCACCGGCGAGATTAAAATCGATAAAATTTGGATCGCCCACGACTGTGGCCGCGCCTTCAATCCGCTGCTCGTCGAAGGTCAAACCGAAGGCAGTGTTTACATGGCTCTCGGCGAGGCGCTGATGGAAGAGCAGATCTTCCGCAAAAACGGTCTGCATAAAATTCCGTCGATTCTGGAATACAAAAGTCCGACGACGTTGGAGACGCCGGAGATTGAAACGATTTTGGTCGAGACCATCGATCCCGAAGGCCCCTACGGCGCCAAGGAAGCCGGCCAGGGTCCGCTCCTGCCGGTGGTTCCCGCGGTTGCCAATGCGCTCTATGACGCCATCGGCGTGCGCATCCATGAAGTGCCGATCACGCCGGACAAGATCCTGCGCGCCCTCGACGGCCGGCTGAAAGCGACTTCGATTCCCGACTTTAAATTTCCCGCGCCGATCAAGTGGCATCCGGGCGATGGTGTGGAAGTAACCCAGAAGAGTTGAAATTATGTCACAGAATTCCCTCACCCTAGCCCTCTGCCAACGGGAGAGGGGAAAAGTCTTACCCTCGCCCTCGTAATCGAGGGAGAGGGAAGGGTGAGGGTGCAGGTATCGAGATACCATGCTTCGACTACCAGAATTTAATTACCTTCAACCACGGACGTTGCGCCAAGCAACGAAGATGTTGTCTGAATTTGGCCCGGACGCGATGCTCGTGGCCGGCGGCACGGACGTCTATCCGAAAATGAAGCGCGGGCAATTCACGCCGCGTCATCTCATTTCGCTCCGATCGCTGCGTGAGCTTAAAGGCATTCGCCAGAGCCAAGCAGGCCTATGGATCGGCGCCGGCGAAAGCCTTACGGCGATTGCGCATCATCGCCTGATCGCAAAACATTTTCCCGCCCTCGCCCACGCGGCGGTATCGGTTTCCACACCGCAACTACGCAACATGGGCACCATCGGCGGTAACGTTCTTGTCGACACTCGCTGCAACTATTACGACCAAACTTTTTTCTGGCGTCAGGCGGCCGGCTTCTGCATTAAGAAAGACGGCGATATTTGTTTGGTCGCTCCCGGCAGCGCCAAGTGCCTGGCGATCGCGTCATCGGATACCGCGCCAGTGCTGGTGAGCTTGGGAGCGGAAGCGGTCCTAGTCGGTCCAAAAGGCGAGCGGCGGGTCAACCTCGAAGAGCTATACCGCGATGACGGTATCGACTATTCGACCAAGGCTAACGATGAAGTGCTAAAAGGTTTGCTCATCCCGCGGCAAGTGTTGGGCTGGCGCAACATCTACATGAAGCTGCGCCGGCGCGGCTCCTTCGACTTTCCGATCCTGGGAGTGGCGGCGACCCTGGACATCGATGATCGGGGTGAATGCCGCGATGCGCGCGTGGTACTGACGGCGGTCGCCTCGGCGCCAAAGGTTGTGACCGAAGCCTTGACCTTGCTTCAGGGCAAGAAAGTCACCAAGGAGTTGATTGACGCCGTCGCCGATGCCGCGGCGAAGATTTCCCATCCCCTCGACAACGCCGATCTGGACTATTGGTATCGTAAGCGCATGGCCAAGGTTTATACCCAGAGAGCGTTGGCAACTGTGGCGGGTTTGTCATTAGAGAGTGAGCCAATCACTGGTTAAGAGAGAACCATTTGTTTAGTTACCGGTGTCTTTCCCGCGAAAGCGGAAAGGCATCGACAGGGATCAATTAAGCGGCTCTTAAGGAGGTATTATGGCAACCCAGTATCGCGCCGATCACATTGGCAGTTTGCTTCGGCCCGCGGAGCTATTGCAGGCACGCAGCGCGAATGTCGGCGGCACAGAGCTGCGCGCGCTCGAGGACAGCACATCCTGCGAGTGATCGAGAAGCAGAAGGAGCTCGGTTTCAAGATCTTTACCGACGGCGAGCTGCGCCGCGGCAACTTCATGAGCGATTTCAACGAAGCCGTGGAAGGAATCGACGAAGGGGTGGCGGTGCCGCGCACTTGGCAAACGGCAGCCGGCGCATCGTCCCGTCCCTCGATGGTGCCCGGCACGGTTGTCGGCAAGATCAAACAAACCCGGCGCCTGACCGACCATGAGTTCGCCTTCTTGAAGCAGCAGCAGCCTGGCGACATCAAAGTCACGCTGCCCACCGCCAATCAGTTTCCCGCGATCTATTATAAGAAAGGCATCAGCGACCAGGTCTATCCCAACCATTCCGCTTTTCTGTGGGACATCGTGCCGGTGATCAAGGCCGAGATTGACGCCTTGTCGACCCAAGGGGCGCGCTACATCCAAATCGACGCGCCGCGCTACAGCTACTACATCGATCCGAAGTGGCGCAGCTACGTGAAAGACGAAATGGGGCTCGATCCCGAGCAGGCGCTTGACGAAGCGATTCGCGCCGACAACGCTTGCCTGGAGGGAGCGCAGCGCGAGGGGGTGATCATGGCGATACATCTGTGCCGCGGCAACAACCGCAGCCAGTGGTACGCCGAGGGCGGCTACGACGCCATCGCCGAGAAACTGTTTGGCCAGTTGCAGGTCGACACGTTTCTGCTCGAGTACGAGTCCGAGCGCGCCGGGACATTCGAACCGCTGCGCTTCATGCCGGGCGGCAAGAGCGTGGTTCTCGGCCTGGTGAGCAGCAAGCTGGCGGCCATGGAGTCGGCGGACCAACTGGCCCGGCGCATCGACCAAGCCGCCAAGTACGTGCCGTTGGAGAATCTCGCGCTCAGTCCGCAATGCGGCTTCGCCTCGACGATGGAGGGCAATCTGTTGACGGAGGAGCAGCAGTGGCAAAAGCTCAAGTTGGTAGTCGATACCGCCGTTAAAGTCTGGGGCCAGGCGTAAAAAAAGTAACGAACCGCCAAATCCCTAATCGCGGCACAGCCGCAACCAAATGGGAGAGAGTTTTTACCACGAAGGTCACGAAGGACACGAAGGTTTGGAGAATTAATTCTCTGAACTTCGTGCTCTTCGTGTCCTTCGTGGTGAGATGGATTTTTCTCATTGAGCGCGGCTACTTACGGACAATGGTGCGGCGGCAATCGCGCGGCGGATTCTACTCTATAGGGAAAGCAGTCTGATCGCGGCGGAGTTAAATCTACGCCGGCGCAGTAGAATCGTCGAATGGAGTGGCCGATGTCTGACAATCACAACCCAAGAATCGGCTGGCTCGGACCCAGCGCGCAGTCGAGCTCGCATATTAAAAAGTTTCTCAACTTGGTGCCGGCCAACGTCGAAGTCCTTTACGAGCAGCTGGTGCTGCACGACGGTGTCTTGAATGACGTCCAGGGCAAACTGGATTTGATCGTCAGCCGCGCCGTGCAGTTCGCCGACAAGCAGAAGCTAAACGGCTTGATATTCCCCGGCGCGCCGCGCGAAGTGTTGAATCCTAATTTGTCTGACGCCTTTGCCGCGGCGCTCAAAATTCCCGTCGCCACGGCATTGCGCGCCTCGGCGGCGGCGCTGACAACTTTTGCCGCCAAACGGATTCTCCTGCTCACGCCGTTCGATCCATCGTTGAATCGACTGATTCGCGACTTTCTCGGCCGATTCGACCTGGTTGCCATTTCCCCTGGCGAAACTTTGCCGCACTACACCGACGCGCTCAAAATGACCCCCGACGATGTCATCGCCTACGCGCGCCGGGCGATCAGCGAGCAGCGCCAAGTGGACGCGATCTATTTCCAAGGTGCGGTGCTCGATCCGATGGAGTGTCTTGAACAGATGGAGCGCGAATTGAATCTGCCGGTCGTCGCGAGCAATCCGGCGATGAATTGGTACATGCTGTCCAAGCTTGGATTGAAACACCCGCTGCGCGGATTCGGCAAGCTGTTGGCCAGCTGGCCCGCGTTACCTTTTAGACTGAAACGACCTCTACCGCGAACGTATAATGATCAGCTCGATCTATGCTTGGCAGTTCCCCCCTTTGAAAAAGGGGGGTATGGGGGGATTTTCTATAGGGGGATTTTCACAGGCGGAACTTTCCCACGCACGCAAAAACAAATCCCCCTTAGTCCCCCTTTTCCAAAGGGGGATGGGACTGCTCGCTTGGCTTCTCAGCTGCGCCGCAATGGTGCTTTTCGCAAACATCCCCGCATCAGCTCAAAGCGATTTCTATCGAGGCAAGACCATGACGTTCATCGTCAACATGGCGGCCGGCGATGCCAACGATCTTTGGGCGCGCGCCCTGGCGCGCAATCTGGTGAAATATATTCCAGGGAACCCGAACATCGTGGCGCAGAATATGGCCGGCGGCGGTTCGATGATCTCGGCCAATTATCTCTACAGCGTCGCCAAACCGGACGGCCTTACCCTCGGCCAAATCTCGGCGAGTCTTTATTTTCAGCAGCTCACCGGCCGGCGCGAAGTCCAGTTCGATTGGCGCAAGTTCAGCTGGATCGGCTCGGCGGGCCTGGTTGAGGCGCTGTTGATGATGCGCGCCGATGCGCCGTACAAATCGATAGAAAATATTCGCACTGCCGGCGAGCCGCCCAAATGTTCCGCCACGGCTCCGGGGTCGAGCGGACATATCAGCCTCAAAGTTTTGGAAGATGCGCTGGGCGCGAAGTTTCGCATCGTCACCGGTTACAAGAGCGGCAGCGATCAAGACCTCGCCATCGAGAGAGGCGAAGTGCAATGCCGTTCGGTGTCCTCGGCGTCTTTCCTCGCCCGCGAACCGTTTATCAGTTGGCAGAAAAATGGCTTCGTCCGCATCCTGGTACAGAGCGGGCGCAAGCGTAACCCAAAACTCGCCGATGTGCCGACAATCTACGAACTGATGACGCGCCATCAAACGCCCGAAGCCAAACAGCGTCTAGCGGCGGTGCTGCTCGGCGCCGATCATTTCGGCCAATATCCCGCCGTCGCGCCGCCGGCAACGCCCGCCGAGCGTGTGAAGATTCTGCGCGAAGCCTACGCGCGCGCGTTGAAAGACCCCGATCTGATCGAAGAAGCAAGAAAACGTAACTGGAGCTTGGAACAAGTCAGCGGCGAAGAACTGCAAGCCTTGGCGCGGGAAGTAATCGATCAGCCGCCGCAACTGATCGGACGAGTTAAAGAACTTCTGGGCGACAATTAGATTTTTACAGCGCGGCTGCGCGCGTTGACACAAGGCTGGCCGATCTCATAGGATTCGCCGCAACAGGATCTTCCATGCGTCGATCTATTTTCACTGTCTGACCCTGCCGAGCCACCGGCGCCGCAGCTCCGTGTCCAGCCAACAAGATGCGTCGCATGATCAGCTTTGGAAAGGGGATAAGGGAAAATCCCCCTCAGTCCGCCTTTTTCAAAGGGGGAAACCTGAGCAGCTCAATAAACCTATTTATGGGTCATGACGTTAGCATCAGCAATTGAGGCGGTACTGAACGATTTGAACTATTTGAACAGGAGAATAACATGATCCAAGAAATCCTCATTCAGCAGGTCCAACCGGAAAAGCGCGACGAGTATGTCCAAGTTTTTGCCGACATTCTCAAGAAAGCCAACTTCGCCGGTTCCCATGGCATCAAGTTTTTTACCAGCGTCGAAGATCCGAGCCGGGTGATCTTGATGATCGAGTGGGACAGCGTCGAGGCGCATACCCAGCATCGGGGCACGCCGGTGCATAACGCCATGCGCGAGGCGACGTCAAAGTATCAGACGGTCAAGAGCGACGGCGGCCACTTTCTGACCCACGTCGTCAAATGATATGCCACAGTCAGGCTGCGGGATATCAAAGTAAGCGCACTTCGAGTGAATTGTCGGGTGGGTGGAGGCGCAAAGCGCCGATACCCACCGTTCAGAATGATGGGTATCGCTAACGCTCCACCCATCCTACGGCTGAAAAGCAGCAAAAACGTTGCGGCTAGGGTTGGATCGGCGATCTTGAAGTTTGCCACCCAATCACCTAACACGAATCGGACCATGGAGCAAACAAGAAAACGACATGATGACCCGCGTCGGCCCAGCCACACCGGCCGGCGAAACCCTGCGGCGCTACTGGCTGCCCGTGAGTTTTTCCCAAGAGATCAATTCCGACGAGCCGAAAATTGTCCGCCGCTTGGGCGAAGACCTGTTGATCTTCCGCGATGAGCAGGGCCGTGTCGGTTTGACCGAGCCGACCTGCCCGCACCGCGGCACCTCGCTGGAATATGGCTGGATCGAAGCCGGCGGCATCCGCTGCTGCTACCATGGCTGGGTGTTCGACGTGAACGGGCGTTGCATCGAGCAGCCCGGCGAGCCTGCGGACAGCAATTTTAAGGCTAAGATTCTGCTCAAAGCCTATCCCACCCGAGAAGTCGGCGGCCTAATTTTCGCCTACATGGGGCCAGGCGAACCGCCGCCGTTTCCGCGCTACGACTTTCTGTTTCGCCAGGATGGCGAGCGAACTTACGATGGTTATGTGCGCGAGTGCAATTTCTTGAACCAGCTCGACAATTGCCTCGACCCGGTGCATGCCACCATCCTGCATGGCCGCGAAGTCAACGGCGCCAGGGAAAACCCGGAACGCGCTGAAACGCCGGAGTTCGAAGTGCTCGCCGATGAATTATTCGCCAGCTACGTGGCGCGGCGCCAGGGTCCGGTTGCCGGGAAGGAGTGGCATCGAGAAGTTTCGTACACGCCCCCCGTGCTGGTCATTCATGACGGCGGTTCAACCCCTGGCGACCCAAACGGCTATTTCGCCGATGTTGCCTGGCGCGTGCCGGTGGACGACTACAGCACGCAGTCATTCATTCTAAAATTTTTTCCATTCAAAGATGGCTGCTCGACAATTCGGCCCAAACGCAATTCGCCTCGGCCGCCGCCGCTCCTGCGCGGCACCCGGATGAAGTTCGACATGACCACGGTCAACGGCCAGGACGCTGCGGCGCAGATCGGCCAGGGCCGCATCGCCGACCGCGTCGCCGAGCATCTCGGCTACTCAGACCGGGGCGTCATTCAAGTGCGCAAGCTCTGGATGTCGGCGATCCAAGCGGTCATGCGCGGCGACGACCCGCCCGGCATCCTGCGTGACTTGAAAGAAACTGAGATGCTCCACTTCGACGTCGTCGGCTCTGGCCGGCTGGTAAATCAAGGCGAGATGGTCGAGCACCGGCCGCGGGTGGTAAGGATCTGAATCGGCGCGACGGCTGGTCGAGGATGGATGATCGAGTATCGAGAATGGCAGTCCTGATTTTTCTGGCACTAATTCATTTGCTCATGCGAGGTGAGCTCTTCGCCGCGCAAGCGCCGGCGAATTGGAAAGCTGACTGGGAAGCCAGCCAACGCGCCGCGGAGAAAGAAGCCAAGCTCGTCATCTACGGCCCCCCGGGCGCCGATCAGCAGAAACTCTACACCGAGGTTTTCCAACAGGCGTTTCCGAAAATCAGGGTCAACTACACGCCGGGGCGAATCAGCGAACTCATTTCGCGCATCATGGCCGAGCAGCGCGCCGGCATGCGCCAGGCCGATCTGGTTCTCGGCGGCACCGACATTCTGCTCGGCACGCTCAAAGACAAAGGTTTGCTCCAGCCGATCCGTCCCGCGCTCGTGCTCCCGGAAGTCCTCGATGCCAACGCTTGGTTCAAAGGCAAACTTTGGTTTGCCGACAATGAAGATAAATTCGTCGCCATGTGGCGCGCCGTGCCCTACACGGCGGCGTGCATCAATACCAACTTAGTCAAAGCCAATGAGCTCAAAAGTTACTGGGATCTGCTCCAGCCCAAGTGGAAGAGCAAGATCGTCTCGCAGGATTTGCGCATCGGCAGCGCGCGCAATCAGATGTACACGGTCTACTCTCGTAAGGATCTCGGTGCCGAATACTTAAAGCGTCTCTACGGCGAGATGGATGTGACGATCTCTAGGAATTTGCCGCAGATCGCCGACTGGGTGGCCAGCGGCAAGTACGCCATCGCCATCGGCGGCGTCGATTGCGACGACCTGGCGGTCAAGGGGCTGCCGGTGGTGCCGATCCATTTCGAAGGCATCGCCGCCGTGGGAGCCGGCACCGACCCAGCCGCCTGGCTCGCCTCATCGCCCAATGTCAATGCCGCCAAAGTTTTCTTGAACTGGATCTTGAGCCGCGACGGCCAGAGCCAATTTCAAAAACTCACCCGCGAAAACTCCCTGCGCGTCGACATCGCCAAAGAAGGCATCGTCAACCCGTTCTACATCCTCGACCCGAAGAAAGAGTATCTCTTCACCGGCTTGGAAGAGCACAAAGACAAGATCAACGAGTTCCGCCCTTGGTTGGAGACGCTGATTGCAAAAAAATCCCTCTAGCATTACGGCGTTTTTTTAGTACAGTAGCCAGCGCAATGTTCAAGTCTCGGAGGTGCGAAATGAAAAAGTGCTTCTGGCTGGTTCTCTGCAGCTTTCTCTTAGGATTCAGCGCTATCGCTCAAGCGCAGGCCCCCTTCTACCAAGGCAAGACTATCCGCGTGCTGGTCGGCACGCCGCCGGGGAATCTTTACGATTTCTGGGCGCGGCTGATCGTCGACCATATGGGCCGGCATATCCCCGGCAATCCCAGTTTCGTCGTTCAGAACATGCCCGGCGCGGGCCATGTGATCGCGGTCAACCATCTGTACACCGGGGTCAAGCCGGACGGCCTGACGATCATCGGCTCGGTCATTCCCTCGCTCTATCTGAATCAGCTGGTCGGCAGAACGGAGATTCAATTCGATTGGTCGAAATTTGCCTGGATCGGCTCGCCGGCGCGCGGCAACAGTCAGATGTACATGCGCGCCGACAGTCCGTACAAAACCATCGAAGAAGTCCGCACCGCCAAGGAACCGCCCAAATGCGGCGCCACCGGCGTCACCGGGCCAGACTCTTACTTTCCCAAACTGCTGCAAGAAACGGTCGGCGCCAAGTTTCAAATCGTCACCGGCTATCCCGGCGGCACCGACATCGATCTCGGCGTCGAGCGCGGCGAAATTCACTGCCGGGCGTTTACCATCGAAGCATTCTTCGGCCGCGAACCCTATCACACCTGGCGCAAGACCAACTTTGTCCATCATATGTTTCAGAGCGGCGGCAAACGCGACGCGCGCCTGCCCAATACGCCGACAATTTTTGAGATCATGGATCGCTATAAAACTCCCGAGGCCGGGCGACGGTTAGCGACCGTGCTCCTCGGCGCCGACGACATGGGCCGGCCCATGTTCGGTCCGCCAGGAATGCCGGCGGAGCGCTTGAAGACGCTGCGCGACGCCTTCGTCAAAACCATGGCCGACGAGCAGTTCCGCGCCGACGTGAAGAAGCGCAATTATGAATTCGATCCGGTCGGCGGCGAAGAACTGGAAAGACTCGCCAAGGAAGTCATCGGCCAGCCGCCGGAGATCATCGAGCGGTTGAAGAAAGTCTTGGGCAACTGAGCGCGATAGATCACTTGACCGAAGCGACAAATAGCGTACAAGTCCTCGGTAGTCAGTCAGGAGGCAAAGATGAACAGGTCGAATTGGTTTGCTACTCTCGGCGTTCTGTTATTCAGCCATTTATTTCCCAGTCTAACCTACGGCCAAGCGCCGTTCTTTCAAGGCAAGACGATCACCATCGTGCAAGGCCGCGACCCCGGCGGCACCGGCGATTTGCGGGTGCGCGCATTGGTTCCGTTCCTGCAAAAATATATTCCCGGCAGTCCGACGATTATCATGGAATTCATGCCTGGCGGCGGCAGCCGCAAGGCGGCCAATCATGTGTTCCGCTCGTCCCGTCCCGATGGCCTGACCATCGGCAACTTGAGCTCAGGCATGGTTTCCCTTGCCATACTCGGGGAATCCGGAGTTTTATACGATATCGATAAGTTCCATTACTTGGGCTCGCCCTACAGCGCCTATCACTCGGTGTTTGTCACCCGCAAAGACGCCGGCCTCGACACCCTCGACAAGCTGCGCGCGGCCACCGGGCTCAAGATCGGCGGCCAGTCTCTCGGATTCTCCACTTACAATGAAGGGCGGCTGTTCGGCTACATGCTCGGTCTCAAGGATCCGTTGTTCATCGCCGCCTTTGGCGGCGCCGAGCTCGATCCGGCACTGATGCGCGGTGAGATCGACGGCCGCGCCACCGGCCCGGACACCATTCTGCAACGCAACCGCGAGTGGATCGACAAGGGTTTAGCCAACATTCATGCGATCATGGAAACGCCCCGAGGCGACAAGCACCCTCATCCATTTTTTGCCAAGCTGCCCGAGATCGAGACTTTTGCCAAGAACGACCGTGAGCGTAGGATGCTCGCCTTGCAGCGCGGCTTCCGTGTCACCGGCACGCCGTTCGTGCTGCCGCCGGGAACACCCAAGGATCGTGTCGACATCTTGAAGGATGCTTTCCGCAAGACCTATCTGGATCCCGAGTTCGCCAAGTACTATCACAAGCTCACCGCCGACGATCCGACGCCGTTGCTGCCGGAAAACCACGAGAAGGCGATCAGAGACGTGCCGCGCGACCCGGAGGCGATCGAGCTGTTTAAAATCATCGCCGGTCCGAAGAAATTGCCGCCGCGGTGAGCTGAAGAAAGAAGTTCGAAACGTTCAAGCCGTTCAACCGCTTCGCTCCGTTCAACTCCCCGATGACACGGAGGAGAGTGAGGTGAGGCAAACGCTGCGGCAGTCCTCATCCCTGGCTTCTCTCAGAGAGACAAGGGGTAAATTCGCCGCTGCTTAAAAGTTTCAGAATTTTTCAGCGAGATAGGAATATTTATTATGGCAGACCTACGGACTTGGCTCGATGAGGTCAACAAACTCGGCCAGTTGATGAACGTCAACGACGCCCATTGGAATCTGGAGCTGTCGACGCTGACCGAACTCATCAACGAGCGCTCGAAGACCCGGCCGGCGATTGTCTTCGACAAGATCAAAGAGTATCCCGCCGGTCATAGAGTAGCGGTTAACTTGCTGTCGTCGTTGCAGCGGCTCGCGCTGACCATGGGCATGGACCCGAATTTAGCGCCCTTCGACTTCGTGCAGCAGTGGCGCAAGCGGGTTAAATCGATTCAACCCATCGAGCCGCGCCTGGTCAAAAGCGCGCCGCTGTTTGAAAACGTTCAGAAGGGCGCTGATATCGATTTATTCAAATTTCCCGTGCCGAAATGGCATGAGCTCGACGGCGGCCGCTACATCGGCACCGACGATTTGGTGGTCACCCGCGATCCGGAAGAAAAATGGGTCAACGTCGGCACCTATCGCATCATGATTCATGGCCGCGATCACATGGGGCTGCATATGTCGCCGGGCAAGCATGGTCGCGTCCATCGCGACAAGTCTCACGCCGAAGGCAAGCCGCTGCCCATCGCAGTCTCCTTCGGCCATCATCCGATCAATTTTCTCGTCGCTTCCACCGACGTGCCCTACCGGGTTAACGAATACGCCTATGCCGGCGGCATCACCGGCCAGCCCCTCGACATCGTCGCAGGGCCGCTCACCGGACTGCCGATCCCCGCCGACTCCGAGATCGCCATCGAAGGCGAGGTGGCGCCCAACGATTTCATGCCCGAAGGGCCGTTCGGCGAGTGGACCGGGTACTACGCCAGCAACCAACCCGCCGTGCCGGTGATCCGTGTCAAAGCGGTCTATCATCGCAACGATCCGATCCTGTGCGGCTTTCCCATTGCTCAAACCTTCCAGCGGCGACAACCTGCATTTCTCGTTGATGCTCTCGGCGTTGATCTGGAACGCTCTCGACGAAGCCGGCGTGCCTGACGTGCAAGCCGTTTGGTCGCATCCTTCAGGCGGCCGCTTCATGACCGTGCTGGCGATCAAGCAGCGCTATCCCGGCCACGCGCGCCAGGCGGCGATGATCGCCAGCCAGTGCCGCTCCGGCGCCTATCTCGGCCGCTACGTCATCGTCGTCGACGAAGACATCGACATCACCAATACCGAAGAAGTCATCTGGGCGATCAGCTCGCGCTCCGACCCCGTCGACTCCATCGAAATTCTCCGGCGCTGCTGGAGCGGCCCCCTCGACCCGCGCATTCCGGTCGGTGAAAAAGGCTTCAACTCGCGCGCCATCATCGACGCGACGCGCCCGTACGAGTGGCGCGACAAGTTCCCCAAGTCGAGCGGCCACAGCCGCGAGCTGAAAGACAAAGTCGCCGGCGACTGGCAGGGGTTTTTGAACGACAAGGTCGGCGTCAGATAGCCGGCCGGAGTGATTGGCCGCAAAGAACGCAAAAGAACGCAAAAAATCTCCGGTTGAAGGATGGCTAACGAAGCGCAAAAAATCTATTTGATCCGCCACGGTGAAACCGAATGGAGCCGCGACGGCAAACATACCGGGGTCACCGATGTGCCGCTTACCGAGCAGGGCCGGAAAATCGCGCGATTGTTGCAGCCGGTGTTGGCGCGAGAGCAGTTCGTTTTGGTGCTGACCAGCCCGCTTCAGCGAGCGCGCGAAACCTGCGAACTGGCGGGGCTCGCAAAAGTTGCGGTTATTGAACCAAACTTGATGGAATGGAACTACGGCGAATACGAAGGACTCACGACCAAGCAAATTCAATCAGCGAGGCCGGGTTGGTCGGTATTTCATCATGGCTGTCCCGGCGGTGAATCACCGGAGCAAGTCGCTGCCCGCGCCGATCACGTGCTCGCCAAAGTGCGCGCCACCGATGGCGATGTAGCGCTATTCGCGCATGGCCATATCCTCAGGGTCATTGCGGCGCGGTGGATCGATCAGCCGCCGAGTTTCGGCGAGCACTTGTTGCTCGACACCGCGACGTTAAATGTGCTCGGTTATTACTACGACACTCCAGCGCTTAAGACTTGGAACGCGCCGCTAACGCAGTAAAATTTTCTGGTTTCGCACGATATTTCGTCATGGCTGTGCGCGGAGATTGGCCACAGGGATGAGGAGCATGTGGGTTCCTCGCCACAGTTCGGAGTTAGCAAGAGTCACCGTTCCTGTGATGGTTAGGAGATCGTCGGATGCGCAGTTGCAGAATGGTTCTTAGTTTATTTCTCACGTTTGTTTTTTCCTCGCTGAGCTATGGCGCGGACGCACCTATCAAACTGCGTGTCGCCTATCCAACTTTGACATCCGGCTATGCTGATGGCTTGGATCACCAAGGAAGAACAGATTTTTCGCAAGCATGGCTTGGATGTGGAATTGCTCTTCATCCAGAGCTCGCCGATTCTCGTCGCCGCCATGCTGGCGGGAAATGCGCCCATCGGCTTGACCAGCGGCGCGCCGGCGGTATCGAGCAATTTGAGCGGCAGCGATTTGGTTTTGATCGCTAGCCTGAGCAATGTTTCGGGCATCGCATATCTTGTCTCGTCGCCGAAACTTACTAGCCCCGCGCAGCTCAAGGGCAAAACCATCGGTATCGACCGGTTTGGTGGCACCGGCGATTTCATTCTACGCCGCACTCTGAGAAAGTTGGGGCTCGATCCCGAGAAAGACGTGACATTGCGTCAAGTGGGCCAGTCTCCGGTTCGCTTGGCGGCGCTGCAATCGGGTTCCATCGATGCCACCACCATCACCGTGGAGGATCGTCTGGTCGCGGAGAAATTCGGACTAAGGATCCTGGTCGATATACCCAAGCTCGGTATCGAAGTTCTTAGCTCCGGCGTCGTGACGACCAGATCGTTCATCAAGAAAGACGAAGAGACAGTCCGCCGATTCATCAGGTCGATCGTCGAGGGGATTCATTTCTATCGAACCCATAAGGCCAGGAGTGTGGATTTGATGTCCAAGTATATGAAGGTCGCCGATCCACGGTTGATCGAGATCGCATACGACTTCAACGCTCAAACCTATCGGCAGAAACCCTATCCCTTTGTTCAGGGGATTGAATTAGTCCTAGAGCAGCTCGCCCAAACCATCCCCGCCGCGAAGACGGCCGAGCCCGAGCGTTTCATCGATGCCAGGTTCGTGAAAGAATTGGACGACAGCGGCTTTATCGATCGCCTCAAATAAATCGCGGGAAGAAGTATTCACCACGAAGGACACGAAGAGCACGAAGTTCGGAATATTAATTTGCCGAGACCTTCGTGTCCTTCGCGTCTTCGTGGTGAATGAAACTAAATGCTAGTGCTGTGCCGCGTGTTGAGCCGCCAGGAATCCAAAGGTCATTCCACCGCCAAGACTCAGTCCCGCTTGATAACCTACGCCAACATGTAACGACGCGGCGACGTCGCCACACGCGTAGAGACCCTGCATGGCATGGCCGCGTAGATGAATCACCTGGCCGTTGCCGTTGGTTAGCAATCCCACCGAGTGACCCGAGATCGGTTTCAACTCTATGGCGAAATAGGGCGGTTGTGACAGTGAGCCGAGGTTGGCGTTTTTCTGCTGCAAGTCTCCTGACGCCTGCTGCGACCAAGGCATGCGTCCGCGGTGAAAATCTTCATCGTGGCCGGCGGCGGCAAAGCCATTGAAGCGCTCGACAGTCTCGGTCAATCCAACGCTTGCGATGCCCAATCGCTCGGCCAATGCGCCAACCGTGGCGGCGCTGTCGAGCCATTCTGGCGGTTGACTTCCGGGCGGGAGAGGTTGGAGCCCATACTTTCCCCAATACTGCGAATCGAAGATCAGGTAACAAGGCACATTGACGGGGCGATGGCTCCAGACATGGAACTCGCGCAGCTTGGCGGCGACTTCACCGAAAGAGGATTCATCGGCGAAGCGCTTGCCGGCTCGGTTGACGATGATGCAGTGGGGATAGGCAACTTCCCGGGAACCAGCCCCACGCATGAGCGGCTGGCCGTCGACGCTCTCACCCTTGACGTGATAACCGAGGAGAATGGAGAGAGTCCCGTGCATGACCTTGAGTGCCGCGCCATGTTCCGCGGCGAGCACGAGGCCGTCGCCCTGATTACGTGGCGCGCCGCGCGGCGGCCAGGAATTGAATTCATCGAAAAGGTTCATGAGACGCGGATTCGAATCGTATTGCCCGGTGGCCAAGACTACCCCGCGCGATGCGGCAATCGCGGTGGTCTTGTCCCGTGAAATTGATTCCACGCCGACAACGCGCCCGGCATCGACGATCAAGCGAGCGACTTCAGTTTCAATCCTTATCGGGATGCGGCGGTCGATGACGGCTTTGAGAAAATAACCCGCGAGCGCGCCGCCGAACGTGCGAATATCTTTCGCTTCGCGTTCCGCGAGCAGTGCTTTATCCCATTGTCCCGCCATGCCGCCGCGGGCGGCCATCTCTTCAAAGGTTACCCGGCCATGGCGGTAAGGGGTGAGATCCAAATGCTTCTGCCAACTGCCCAGCGAAGACGCTTCAAAGGCGCGCACCTGATGGCTTCTCCCGAACGGCCTTGAACCTTCCCCGGCTGGATAATAATGGTCCGGTAATTTGTCGACCATGTAGAACGGAACCCGCGCGGTTTCTTCGAAGAAACGCAGCGCTTCCGGCGCCTGATCGACAAACCTTTGAGTAACTGCTGGATCGTTGCGGCCGCCGCCCAGATATTCGAGGTAGGCGCGCGCCTCCACCTCGGTATCGGCGACACCGCTGGCTCGCGCGAGGTGACCATTGCCCACCCAGACGATCCCCAATGACCAGGTCGTGGTGCCTCCCAGCTTATATGACTTTTCAATGAGCATGACCCTGAGGCCGGCTTCCGCCGCGGCTATTGCGGCGGCGCAGCCGCTGATACCGGAGCCGACGCAGATCAGATCGACTTCTTCATCCCATTGCACCAAGATTTTCTCCTCCTCGGATCTATCTATCCGAAAGAAATACGGA
Organism: uncultured delta proteobacterium; assembly: GCA_963760795.1. Taxonomy (GTDB): domain Bacteria; phylum Desulfobacterota; class Binatia; order UBA9968; family UBA9968; genus DP-20. The sequence goes on along the minus strand of CAVXEP010000007.1, from coordinate 99,068 downwards.
TGGACTTTATCCGAATTCCCGATGTGAGACTAGTAGCTGATTTCCGCAAATGCGTCTCACTTCATGGCCCGAGTCTTAACCACAAAATGGTAGTTAAGCACGTGGAAGAGCGAGATTGACCGGAACTCTGCCGTTTTGTACAACCAAGCTCAGGTAGGAGCAGTTGCCACAGAGCACAGGAGAATTTGATGGGACGCGGCTTCGGAAATATTTTCGTTTATTTTAGCGCATTATGGGTTTGCACGGCCGCGGGGTTGGTTCCGCTTCACGCCGCAACGGTCGCCGAGGTGGCGGCGAAAGTTAAGTCGTTCAAAGCGTAGGAGCGAATTGCCTATCTCCTCAAAGGCGCGCAGGCGGAAGGGGAGTTGGCTTATTACGGCACCTTGCCGATCGACGAGTTTTTGCCGTTGGCGCGGGTTTACAACTCGCGCTATCGCGCCATGGAGCTGAATCATTATTTTTCGCCGCGGGACGGCATTCTCAGTCGGACTTTGACGGAAGCGCGGGCGGGGCGGCATGCGGTGGATGTGGTACAAGTTGACCTGAGCTATGGCTACCAGTTGATGAACGCCAATCTGGTGCAGGCGTATCAAGTGCCCGGCGCGAACCGTTACTTTGACGGCACCTTCGATGCCAGCGGCAACTGGCACAGCATGTACTATTTAACCACGGCTCTCATCTACAACAGCGCCGCGGTGAAAGCGGAGCAGGCGCCAAAGAGTTATGCAGATCTGCTCAGCCCGTCGTGGAAAGGCAAAATGCTCTTCGATCCGGAGGCGGGCTACATTCTGGCGGCGATGGAAGAGGCGTGGGGCCGCGAAAAGGCGGTGAATTATTTATCGCGCCTTGCCAAGCAGGACTTGAGTTACCGGCGCGGCGGGACCTTGACGACGCAAGTGGTGACCTCGGGCGAATATCCCATCGGCATCGCCATCAACGGCGAGACTTCGGCGGCGATCCGCGAAAAAGGCGCGCCGTTAGGCTTCAAGGTCCTGGCGCCGGCCATCGTCAAACCGGAAGGATTGTTCGTAGCGAAAAATGCGCCGCATCCACATGCCGCTTTGCTGTTCGTCGAGTGGGTTTTGTCCGATGAGGCGCAGAACTTTCTCGCCGGCAGCTTGGGCAAGGGCAGCGCCATGAAGGGAGTGCGCAGCAAGTTCAAAGAGTTCCAAGTGAAGCCGGACTATGTGGTGAATCCCAAGCTGGGGGCGAATCTTGCCGACTTATATTCAGGACTTTCGCAAGATTATGGGGGCGCCGTAACCGCAGAACACGTTCCAATTGTTCCAGTCGTTCAAAACGTTCCAATCGTTTATTCGGACTGCAGTCGGTCATCGGTAATTATGAAACTTGAGATCGCGGAATTTCCGGTAAAGCAAATTCGCTTGAGCCATCGTTTCTCGTACGAGAACCAGGTGCTCGAGGTCGATGAAGGGGAGCTGCTCGCGCTGGTGCGCGAGGATGCGCGGATTGAGGATGTTTCGCTGGCGGTGGCGCTGCCGGGGGAGAAGACGCGCATTACCGGTATTCGCGACATCGTCGAGCCGCGATGCAAAGTTTCCGGCGGCGGACAGGTTTTTGCCGGGGTGTTGGGCTGCGGTCGAAGATGTCGGCGCGGGGCGGACCCATCGGCTTTCCGGCATGACGGTGGTCGCGGCGGCGGCCTATGAAGGGACGATTCGCGCGGGTACGACCGTGCAGCGCAGTGCGATCCTCGACATGTCTGGGCCTGGCGCGGCGGTGTCGCGTTTTAGTTCGCTCTGTCACCTGGTTATCAGCTTCACGATTGTTGACGGTCTGGCGGAACTCGATGCGCACACGGCGATTCAATTGGCTGAGTTCAAAGTCGCCGAGCGCTTGGCGCGAATCACCGCCGAATTGGCACCGGCGCATGTTACTACTTATGATCTCGCCGCCACCGACTCCCGCCTGCCCAACGTGATGCTGATACAAGGCGTTATCACCGATCCGCAGCATGTTCACTCGGGCGTCGGTTATTACGGCTTGTCGCTGCGCAGTTCGCTGGCCACCTACGTTCATCCCAACGAGCTATTCGATGGCGCAGTGACCGTCGATACGACGCGCTCGGGACGCGGTTACTATCCGACGACATGGGATTGGCAGAATCATCCGCTGGTGCTGGCGTTGTACGCGGCCCATGGCAAAACATTAAATTTTGCCGGTGTGGTGTTGCAGCGCATCCGCTTCGAAACTTCCCATGGCAAAGAAGTCGGCGCGCAAAATGCCGCGCGCCTCGCCAAGGCGATGGGAGCCAATGGCGCGCTGGTGACCTGGATCGGCGGCGGCAACGCCTTTGTCGATGTCATGTTCACGCTGCGCGCCTGCGAACGGCAGAACATCAAGGCGACGCTGGTGACCTATGAAAACGGCGGCAAGGCGGGCACGGATAGTGCGGTGCTGTTCAACGTCGCCGAGGCTGATGCGGCGGTCAGCACCGGCACTCTGGATCGGCCGATTGAACTGCCGGCCATGGACAAAGTGATCGGGCCGTACCGGCAGATCAAGATATTTCCATTCCCCGGCGCAGCGCCGGTAGACGGGCGCGCCGCGCTGCCATTGGAAGCGCGCGATGTCATGATCGGCGGCGCTGATCTTTGGGGCCAAGGCTTTTCGAAGTGCGTGGAGTTTTGAGTTGCTCAGGATACGGAGAACTAGCCGCAGAGAACGCAGAGGGGCGCAAAATAAATCATGGCGCGAAATTCTTGGGTAGCGTTGTGTGGCGACAAATTCTGCGGCAATCGCACAACTATTGTCGTCATGCCAGAATCAAGAGGGTGGGTTTCAACACTGTTTTGGAATATCCGATTTATTCTTGCGATTTTGCGTTCTGTGCGGCCAACTCTGAAACCGGCTATCGCTTGCCGCCGAAAAGGCTATTAATCGCCGAGCCGACGCCTTCGACCACGCTGCCGGCGCCCTCCACTCCCTTGCGGCCGAGGCTGCCGAGTCCTTCGGCGACATTTATGATGCTGACGCCGAGGGTGCCGGCCATGGATGCGGCGATGCGTGTGGGTAGGTTCTCGTTGAGCGAGAAGTTGGGATTGCTGGTGTCGCCCTGGACAGTGAAGGCGACATCGATGGCGTTGTTATGGTCTTTGAGAAAGCCGATAACGGCGGTGCGCGGCAGCCCCATGAAGGTGTCGAAGAAGCCCTGGGACCGGGCAAGTTCCAGGTCTTTGATGATGATCTTGCCCTTGCCGTCGAGTTGATTGTTGCGCACTTCGGAGTCGAGACGCAGATCGAGAGATCCTCTGACAATCCGCGCCTCGTGCTTTTTGACCAGATAGGGTTGGATCGCAATCATGTCGACCCCGGCGAGTGCGATGCGCGATGACGAGTTCCGCGCGCTCGGACCGACCCAGCCGCTGAGTCTGGCCCGCCCGTCGCGGATGATTCCTTTGATGGTCCCAGTGAGCTCGAAGCGGGTTTTCTCAGCAGCGGGTGCGGCTACGTCACGAATCGTCGCGTCGATCCGTTCCATGGTGATTTTCAGCGGCGGTCGGCTCACCGTGGCGTCAAAAAGCTCCAGGCTGCCGTCCTTAAGCTCGATGGTCGAGATCGTCACCGCACGGCGGTTGTCCGGTCCCGGCTGCGAGGGTGTATTGTCTTCGGTCAGACTGGGAACCATGCGGAGTTTCCCTGGGATGCGCAGCATGGAGAGATAAGGCCGCTGGACGACGATGGAGGATATGCGGATTTTATCGGACAAGAGACTGCGCAGGTCGGGAACGATGGTCACCCGCTCGGCCTCCAACGTGCGCACCGCCGGCCAACCTTTGGGGGCGTCGATCCTGAGACCCAAAAGCTCGACGGTGAACCAATTGACCTTGAGCGCGGCGACGCGGCTGCGGGGACCCAGGGCTTCGACGATTTTTTCCTGGAGTAACTTTGCTCCGATGTGGTAGGCGACACCGACGGCGACGGCGATGGTCGTGATCACGGCGAGGACGATTATTGGCCAGCGCTTCATAGATTTACCAGCGTGAAACAATGTCAAGTTTAACATGCTGGCGGCGGCTCGGTACGAGAGTTTTTCACTGCCTCAAGCGATTCATTGCAGGCAGTTGTAATTATCGCCGCTGGGATGGATTTTTTGGAAAGATTGGGAAGGATTCGGACGCGGAAGGTCGTGGGATCGATCCTGGAGTAATGAGCCGCAACGAGCTCGATGGTGTGAAGTTGCAGCGGGGAGGGAAAGATCGTTCTACTGTTGTGGAAAGTTTACGCCGCTTGGGCAAATCTTTCGATGCGCCACCTCCCAGAGGGCGGGTTTTAACCCCGCCCTCTGTATTCCAATTTTTTGCGTGCTCTGCGGTTAATTGATCCTGTCTTCGGTCCGAGAGTGCGACCAATCGCGTTCCTGCTTGGCGAACTCGCAATCGCTAATCGAATTTGTCACCCCCTCGCTAGCGCAGCAGACCGGGCAGCCGGACGCGCAGAATTTCTTCTGCTTCGGCGACGATATCCTGGACTACGTCGTTGACGCTTTTGATCGAGTCGATCAAGCCGGCGTCTTGGCCGAAGGATAACGGTGCGTTGTCGACATCGCCGGCGGCGCGGGCGGCGGCGACTTGTTTGCCGACCTCCGCGGCGTTCTGGCGGATCGCCCACTCACGGCCAGCCCAGCGTTCGATGAACCGATTGCGCTGGGCGCGCGACATGGCGCCGGGCCAGACGCGCTGGCTCGCGAGATCGGGGATTTCGCTGAGTACCGTGTCGTGGCCGTCGCTTTTGACGATGGCTTGTTTGTAGTTTGCATGGATCGGCGCTTCGGGTGTGGCCATGAAACGGGTGCCGAGCAGCACGCCGTCGGCGCCGAGAGCGAGGGCAGCGGCGAGACCACGGCCATCGGCGATGCCGCCGGCACAAAGCACCGGCAGCGGCGCCACCGCTTTGACCATCATCGGCAACAGCGGCAACGACGCCATCCAACCAACATGACCGCCGGCTTCGGTGCCTTGCGCGACCAGGACATCGACGCCGGCTTCGGCAGCGCGCAGCGCTTCGGTAACTTCCCCGGCCATATGCATCACTTTGCAACCAGCGTCATGGGCGCGCTGAAAATAATCGTGGAGGCTTTGATCTTTTCGCGCCCAGGCGAAGGCGGCGACCGCCGGGCGGGCGCGCAGCGTCACCGCGAACATGTCTTCCTGGATTTGAAACAAGAGGTGATTGATGCCGAAGGGTTTGTCGGTGCGCTCATGAATGGCGGCGATCTCGTTCTCCAGCGTTGCCGCGTTGAACGCCGAGGTGCCGAGGGTGCCGAAGCCGCCGGCGTTGGACACCGCGGCGACCAGGGTTGCGGTGGTGGCGCTGCCCATGCCGCCGAGCACGATGGGATGGTCGATGCCGAGCAGATCGCAAATGCGCGTGTGAATCATGATCTTTCCTCCTTCAATCAAGCGCTGACTATCTGTCCTATGCGAATGGCATCGTGATGTAAATCGGCGCGCAAACCACCTGGCGTCATTACGATTGTTGAGTGTTCGAGTTAGGCTCGGTCCGTTGACTTCTTGTCCGCGAGCCACTTATATGTTGAGGGAAATTCCTTGGAGGTTTATCAAACCATGGGCGTGACCAAGTTTGGATCGCATTATCTGCCGACCTATGTGCCGGATCTCGACGGCTCGGTGTCCGATTTTTACCAGAAGATGTTCGGCCAAATGGAGGAGATGGACCGGCTTGGTTACGATCATATTTGGGTCACGGAGCATCACTTCGCCCACTACGGCGGCGATCTGCCGCATCCGCCGACGTTCATGTCGGCGATCGCGCGCACGACCAAACAAATTCGCCTCGGTGTGGCGATTGGCGTATTGCCGCTGCATAACCCCATCGACCTGGCCGAGTCCTATGCGATGGTCGATGTGATCTCCAACGGACGGTTGGATTTCGGTGTCGGCAAGGGCAGCGAGGCGCACGAGTATAAGAAATACCGCGTCGATCAGAAGGAAGCGGCCGGGCGCATGTATGAAGGCGTCGAGGTCATGCTGCAAGCGTGGTCGGACATGCCGGTGAATTTCAAGGGCGAGTTTTTCAATTATGAAAACGTCCCGGTGTATCCCAAACCGGTGCAGCGGCCGCATCCGCGCTTTTGGGTCGGTTGCGCGCGCACCGAGGATTCCTTTCGCTGGGCCGGAGAAAACGGTTTTCACTTGATGACGCTGCCGTATCTCTATCGTGATCCGGGAGCGTTGCCGGCGTTTATAAAAATCTATCGCGACAATTTAGCTAAAGCCGGGCACGACGCCGGCAAAATGGATATCCTGGGAAAGTTTCACATCTACGTGTCGAGCAGTCTGGACAAAGCCATCGAAGAGGCGGCGCCGTATCTGGACAATTATCTCGTGGTGCATCAGGCCGCGGATACCGACCGCAAAGAAGTTGGCCTACTGATCCAGCGCGACGCCAAGACGCAGATCGCCGAGGGGTTTGTCCTGGCCGGCGATCCGCAACGGGTGGCGGACACGATTCGCAAATGGGCCGAGCCCAACGATCTAACGACGATCTCCGGGACGTTTCACTTCGGCGGCATGCCGCAGGAGATGGCGCTCAAGAGCATCCGCTTGTTCGCTGACAAGGTCATGCCGCAGTTCAAGTAGGAGAAGATTCGGATTTAGGAGATGCACCACAAAGAGCACATGGATGACAAAGTAAAAAGACTCGGAGTCGGACGACCGGCCGCATAGAACGCAAAAAACGCAAAATAGATATCCGAATCGTAGGGGCGGGTTTGCAACCCGCCCTTGCTTTATCCGGCCTCGGTTGGCAATGGGTCCGAACTGTGGCATGAGTAGAAAAATTTTTTCAAGTTCTAGGGAGGCAGTATGAAAGTTAAACCCAAGCGCAAGCCGATCAAATGGCCCAACGGCGCGCGCATTGCGATCACGCCGTGCGTTGCCTTTGAAACCTGGCCGGAAGATTTGGGCGGGCCGGACACGTTGCAGCAGGAGAACCGGCGCAGTTTCCCGCGCAACGCCGTCACCAAAAGAAACCTGGCGATCATCACCGATCGCGAATTTGGCGAGCGCGTCGGCATTTACCGGATGCTGAATATTTTCGAGCAGGAAAAGATCCGCACGACTTTTTTCCCCACCGGCATCACGGTGCAGAATTATCCGGAGATCTTCAAAGAAGCCGCCGAATATGGCCATGAGATCGGCACCGAGACCTGGACCCATGACTACAGTTACATGAAGCAGCGGGCCAAGGAAAAGAAGGATCTGCAAAACACCGTCGCCGCGGTAAAAAAGGTCGTCGGCAAGGCGCCGGTTGGCTATCTGTCCACCGGCGTGGCGCCGAGCGCTTCGACGCCGGAAGTGATCCTGGAGTGCGGCTACAATTATTGGATGGACCCGCAGCATGAGGAAACCCCGTACACGCTCAAGGTCAAGAATAAGGAGCTGACGGTGCTGGCCTACTTCCAAGATCTAAATGACTATTCGAGCTACCAGCGCGCCGGCCGCACGCCGCGCGATTTATTGCAGATGTGGAAGGATTGCTTCGATTGCCTCTACGAAGAGGGCGCCACCGATCCGAAGTTTATGATGTGGGGCAATCATCCGTTTGTCGGCGGCCGGCCGTTCCGCGCCTTACTGTTGCGTGAGTTCATCCGCTACGCCAAAAAACACAAGAAAGTCTGGTTCGCCACCGCCGGCGAGATCGTCAAATGGTACCGTGAGAATTACCACGACGCCCAGGTCGAAGAGTGGCCGAATTTCCACCACGCGGGACGGCGCGGCAAGATCAGCGATCTGGCGAAACTGTAAAGAAGAGAGATTAGCCGCAGAGAACGCAAAGTTCGCAAAATAGGACATCGGATTTGTCGGGGCGCAGCATGCTGCGCCCCTTTGCGTTTGGACGATCCGCTAACGCGCCGGCAGGTAGGAAAAATCGAAAACCTGGTTGGCCGGTATCTCTTTGGTGATATTTTCCGTCTGGCGGGCGTCGCGGATGGTGTCGGCGATGAGCTGGGCGTCGACTCGGCCGTCGGCGGTTTCGACTTGTTTATGTTGCTCGTAGATCTTCGACAGCAGGTCTTCGTCTTCGATGCGCATTGCGCGTTTGAGCGTCGGGAAGATTTTCGCCTTGTTCTCTTTGGCAAACGCTCTGGCGCGTGCCAGCGCGCGGGTCAGGCGGCGGACTTGATCCGGTGATCGTTCTAATGTCTCGCCCAAAGTCGCCACCCCGGTGCTCGGCAGGCGCACGAAGTTGCCTGAGAAGCCCAAGTTAGTGAGTCCTTCGCGATAGGCGAGAAAATTAAACGGCGGATTGAGCATGGCCGCGCCGATGCGGCCGGTCTTGAGCGCCGAAATCATCGCGGTTTGTCCCGGTATGGTGATGACGTTGACCTGGCTGGGATCGATTTTCGACTGGCTGAGGATGCGCCGCATGATGATGTCCTGCAAGCCGCCGCGGGAAGAGATTGCAACTACTTTGCCTTTTAACTCGGAGATCGTGCTGATGTTAGCCGCGCCGACCAGATCCTGCAGCGGCCGGTCGACGAACAGCATGACGATGCGCACGTTGATGCCGCGGATGGCGGCGGCGACTGCGGAACCCATGGTGGCGGCGTATTGAATGTCGCCGGCGAGCAGCACTTTGATGTTGAGCGATGCCGGCATGACGACCATCTCGGCGTTGAGGCCTTCCTGTTGGAAGAAACCATGCTCCTTGGCGACGAAGAACGGCATGGCGGTGATGGTCACCGACGGCAGGCCGATCTTGATGTTTTCGGCGTGGGCAAGAGTTCCGGCCCATAGGACGGATAAAAGCAAAAGCCTGAGCAGCATTATTCCCTCGCTTCAGTCCAGCGGATACAACCTGCGCGCGTTGTCGTTTAAGATCTTACGTTTGGTGGCGGCGCTGAGGGTTGGATGATTGACGATCGGTTCCGAGGCGCCGGGCCAGCGGCTGTCGAAGTGGCTGTAGTCGGAGGCGAAGACCAGCCATTCGTCGCCGAAAGTTTCGATGACATGGGCGAGCTCGTTTTCATCGGCCTCGAAGGAAAAATAAAGCTGGCCGCGTTCCAGCAACTTGCTCGGCGCCGATTTCAAATCCGGCGTCTGCACGCCAAGCACTTCGTAATGCTCGTCCATGCGGTGAAACCAGTAGGGCAGCCAGCCGCAGCCGGATTCTAAAAACACGAAGCGCAACTTGGGAAAGCGGTCAAGGACGCCTTCGCCGAGGATCACCGATAAGGCGATCATCTGTTCGAACGGATGGCCGAACAGGTGCGAATAAAAAAACTTGTCGACCCGTTCTGTTCCCGTGGCATCGGAGCCGTAGCGGCCGAGAAACATATGCGCGCAGATCGGCACGTTTAATTTTTCCGCTTCGGCGTATAGCGGAAAGTAATAGGGATCGCCGAGATGGCGGCCTTTGACGTTAGGAAAAATTGACGCGCCGACCATGCCGAGTTCTTTTACGCAGCGGCGCAATTCGCTCACGCTGGCGCCGATATCTTGCTGCGCCAGGGCGGCGGTGCCTTTGATGCGCCTGGGGTCGGCGGCACAATACTCGGCCAACCAAGTGTTGCGCGCAGTGGCGAGCGCAGCGGCGAGGCCGGCGTCCTCTAACGCTGGGACGGTTCCCGCCAAGCCGGCGCCGAACAGCACGGCGACGTCGATCTTCTCGCTATCCATGTCGACCAGGCGCGCATGCGGATCGGTCATGCCGGGCCGGCGCGGGTGGGGCCGGTTGTACGGGCCGCCGACGCCGATGCCAAGTCCGCTGGGGCGCGGCCAGGCCTTATCTTCAATGATGGTTCTCAACTGGCCGTTGCCGCTGTCGCGCCGGTCCGGCGCTTTGCTTTTGTATTTCTCGGGCAGCCGCGCTTTCCAGTCGATATGGTTTTCTTCCATGTGGCCGTCGGCGTCGACGGTGCCGAATAGGTTCGCCATAAATTTCTCGCTTCGCTCGTGGGCAATTTCAAATTACAAATTCCAGATTCCAAGTTCCCGAGCGTTAGGTGTCGAGCAGGCCGGGGAAAAAGACTTCTTCGATTTTCGCCAGGCGTTGGGTTAGGCCTTCTTCGTGGGAGCTGCGAAAGAGCGTTTCCAGCATTGGCTTATTTTTCGCGATGCCGAACGGGAACGGATCGGTGCCGACCATTTGTTCTTGGCTGGCGCGATCGCTGTGTTCGAAATAGAGGTATGCCGCGTTGCCGAAGTTGCCGCGCTCGTAGGCGATGCGTTTGCTTTCGCTAAACAGGCGCAAAATTTCGTGCGGCAGTTCAGGATTTTGTTCGAGGACTCGGCGCTGGGCGACAATGACATGGTTGGCCGGCACGATGCCGGTTTTCTTGTAGAACTGGTCGACGATGGATAAGCCGCCGTCGGCGAACATCTTGCGCAGCCGCGGATTGCCTTCCAACGGCGTGCCGCCGTAGCGGTCCATATTCAAAGTCATCAGCTTGGGGTCATGGCGTGGCGCGAAGCCGTAGGCCGCGTCGATCTCGCCCTTGTCGAGCATGACATCGAAGGTCTGCTCCTTGGTGAGCCAGGTCGTAGATACGCCGGCGGGAGGCCTGCTGTCCATGCCGAGTAGGCCGCCATGACTCAGCTCTTGGACCCGGCCGATGTACCAGGAGATATCATTCGGTTGGATTTTACAAAGTTCCTTTAGAATAACTCTGAACCACAAACCCGCGGTCATCACGTAGTCAGGGATGCCGACTCGTTTACCTTTGAGATCGCAGAGCGCTTGGATGCCGGCCCCGGTGTTGACGAACAGCGTCATCCAGACAAAAGCTTTGGCGGGGAAGATCGGTAGTGCCGCCCACTGCCAGCGCTCGCCCTTGGCCTGCTCGCGGGTGATGAGAAATTCGGAGAGCGACATTTCGAAAACATCGAATTCGTCGTTCTTGAGATTCCTGAAAAATAGCTCCGGCGGTGTGGTGACCTGAATATCCAGAGTCGCCTTGGCCGATTTGACGCTGCCGTCGATGAGCGGCTCGAAGCGAGGATTTTTGGTGACGCCGACTTTTAGGTTCAACATGGAATGGCTCGTTTCTCAAAAATGATGTGTCCTTCATACGCCGAGGCGTGCTGGAAGGTCAAACTGCGCGGTCGGCGCCGCCGCACAGTTGCAGCCAAATGGGAAAGGGTGTTCACCACGAAGACGCGAAGAACACGAAGGTTTCGGATAGGTTCAGCTCCGAACTTCGTGCGCTTCGTGCCTTCGTGGTGAGATTGACTTCGGCTATCGGCAAAGACGGCGAGTCGTGCGGGTTACGTTGGATTGCGCACGACGAAATGTTGTTCGGGCACGGGATAACCGGCGGCGCCGCAGGTTTCGCGGATGACTTTGTTGGTGTCGAAATAAACTTGCCAGTAATTATCGGTGTGACAGTAGGGGCGCACGGCGAGTACGGGGCCATTGAAGTTGAACTCAAGCAGTTCGACATCCGGCGGCGGGTCGGTCTTGATATTCGCCACCTTGCCGACCCGTTCCTTCAATAGTTTGATCGCTTCGTTGTGGTCCACCGAGTGGGCGAGCTGGGCTTTCAGGTCGACGCGGCGAAACGGGTTCGCCGAGAAGTTCTGAATCGTGTCGGAGAATATTTTATTATTGCCGAGCATCGTCAGCACGTTATCCGGTGTGACCACCGCCGTGACGAAGAGGCCGATTTCCTTGACCGTTCCGGTGACACCGGCGGCGGTGACAAAGTCGCCGACCTTGAAAGGGCGGAGCACGATCATGAATGCGCCGGCGGCGAAATTGGCCAACAGGCCGCTCCAGGCCATGCCGATGGCGACGCCGGCGGCGGCGAGGATGGCGGCGAAACTGGTGGTCTCGACCCCGAAGTAGCCTAAGATGGCGACGACCAAGATGACATTGAGTGTGACCGAGATCACCGTGCCAATGTAACGCAGCAAGGTGGGATCGACCTTTTGTTTTTCCAGAGCCGAGGTCACCAAGCGGATCGCTAAACTGATCAGCCACCGGCCGATTAAATAAAAAACGATCGCGCCGACGATCTTGAAACCAACTTGGATACCGACATCGATAATCGATTGCATTGTTTTGCCAACGTCCATGAGTTTGCCCTCCCTAGCGTATCATGAATTGTCACTACGTTTAGATGCGCAGCCGACTTCGCTATTCACGAAGAAACTTTCTTAACTCTGCTCATATAAACTTGTCAATCAAAAATCGCCGACCTCAGTTTGAATTCGCATGCGCATGCTTTGACTTTCTCGCTGCCGATTCATTGGACATTGGCCGGTGCTTCAGGTATGAGAGGAAATCTTACGTTCTTACCAATTCGGAGGTTCGCTATGAAAATCTGTCATTACGACAATAAACAGGCCGGCGTCGTTGTCGGCGACAAAGTTATTAACTTCGGCGACGCATTGATCAAAGCCGGCCTGGCGCGCCAAGGCTACACCATGCTCGAAATCATCGACGCCCTAGCCAACAAACCGGCGGCGATGCAGATCGCCCGCGACGCGGCGAATGGTTCGGGCGGGCTCGATTTGAAATCGGTAAAACTGTTGGCGCCGATCCAAAACCCCGGCACGCTGTGGGCTGCGGCGGCGAACTATGGCGCGCACCGCGCCGAGATGGTCGATCGCATGGGCAGCGCCAACAAACAGATTATCAACAAAGACGACTTGATGGCGGAGTTCTTCATCAAGACCACTTCATCGATCATCGGCCCCGGCGACACGGTGATTTTGCCGAAGATGTCCAAACTGGTCGACTTCGAGTGCGAGCTGTGCGCGGTCATCGGCAAGCCGGCGCGCAAGGTCAGCGAAGCGGATTCGCTCAACCATGTGTTCGGTTACATGATGTGCTGGGACATCAGCCAGCGTGATCCCTGGGGCAAGGGCATGCACAACACGCGCAACATGCGCAAAGGCTTCGATACCTTTACCGGATTGGGCCCGTGGATCGTGACGCGGGATGAAATCGACGAACCACAGAATTTGTCGATTACAGTTTTGCAGAACGGCAAAGAAGCGATGATCGCGCACACCAGCGACATGATCTGCGGCCTGCGCGAGCATATTCGCTTTCTCAGCAACTGCGTGACGCTGCGCTCGGGCGATTGCATCACCACGGGCACGCCTGCCGGCGTCAGCAAATTGCACGATGGCGACAAATTGCATGGCACCATCGAGAAGATCGGCAGCATGGATCTGAATGTCAAAGACGAAGCGTAGTTTGTTAGGCCCCGCCTCTTGCGCGCGAGCGGAAGTCGGCGGTCGGAAGATCACGAGAGTTATTATGCCAGCGGCGCCTAAAGCCAATCCACCGATTCGTACGTTACTCGGCCCGGGTCCAAGTCCGGTGAGCCCGCGGGTGCTCGCGGCGCTGGCGTTGCCGGTGGTCGGCCATCTCGATCCGAAGTTTCTGGAAATCATGGATCAGAGCATGGCGATGCTGCGCGAGCTGTTTCAGACCAAGAACCGTTTGGCCCTGCCGATGTCGGGCACGGGCAGCGCCGGTATGGAGACTTGTTTTGTCAATTTGATCGAACCGGACGACCGCGTGTTGATCGGCGTCAATGGTGTGTTCGGCACGCGCATGATCGATGTCGCGCAGCGCTGCGGCGCGCATGTCGACACGGTGGATGCCGAGTGGGGCAGCGCGCTCGACGCCCAGAAAATCAAAGAAGCTTTGGCGAAAAACAAATACAAACTGGTCGCCGTGGTGCATGCCGAGACTTCTACCGGCGTGCTCCAGCCGATGGACGATATCGCCAAGCTGGTGCGCGACAGCGGCGCGCTGTTGGTGGTCGATGCCGTGACTTCGTTAGGCGGCGCGCCGGTGCGGGTCGACGAGCTCGGCATCGACGCCTGCTACAGCGGCACGCAAAAATGCTTGGGCTGCCCGCCAGGGCTGTCGCCGGTGACCTTCAACGATCGTGCCGTCGAAGTGATCCGCCAGCGCAAAACCAAGGTGCAGAGCTGGTATCTCGATCTGTCGATGATCGAAAAATACTGGGGCAGCGAGCGCGTCTATCATCACACTGCGCCGATCTCGATGAACTATGCGCTGCACGAAGCGCTGCGCGTCGTCCTCGAAGAAGGACTGCAAGCATCCTGGCAGCGCCACAAGCAGACTCACGATGTGTTTATCCGTGAGATGCGCAAGCTGGAAATCGAACCGGCGGTGGCCGAATCGATCCGCGCGCCGATGATTAACGCCATCAAGATCCCCGAAGGCGCCGATGACGCCAAGGTGCGCGCGCGCTTATACGACGAATTCAACATCGAAATCGGCGCCGGCTTGGGGCCGCTCAAAGGGAAAATCTGGCGCGTCGGTTTGATGGGCCATGGCTCGCGGGTGGAGAATGTAGAGATTCTCGCCGGGGCGCTGAAGAAGCTGATTTAGTTCACTTCGATAAAACTGCAGAAGGGTCGAGGGTAGAGGATGGACGATCGAGGATGGCCATCTTCGATCGTCTATCTTCGATCCTCGACCAATTTCTTCTATCCATACAACTGCGCCACCCATTCCCCATAGCCGTTGTACGGCAGCGTCGGCCGGCGTTCGCCGGTGTCGATGAGTTTTTCCGTCGCTTGCGACCAACGCGGGTGCGGCGTGTTTGGGTCGACGTTGCTGGTGAAATCGTATTCGCTGGGCCGGTTACTTTGCCAAAACGTTGCCGGCCGTTCGGCGGTAAATTCGATTTTGACAATCGACTTGATGCTTTTGAAGCCGTACTTCCATGGCACGACCAGGCGCAGCGGCGCGCCATGCTGTTTGGGTAGTGGATGACCGTAGATGCCGGTTGCCATCAGAGTGAGTTCATTCATTGCCTCCGCCATCGTCAACGCTTCGGTGTAAGGCCAGGGACCATAGGATGGGCTTTGATTGGTCGCCTGGTCGGGTTTCAAAAACGTCACCAAGCGGATGAACTTGGCCGCTGACAGCGGTTCAACTTTTTTGATCAGCGCGGCGAGCGGAAATCCGGACCACGGCACCGCCATGGCCCAGGCCTCGACACAACGAAAGCGGTAGAGTCGCTCTTCAAGTCCCATGGAGCGAACCAGTTCGTCGATGTCGTAAAGCCGCGGCTTGGCGGCCAAGCCGGCAATCTCCACCTGCCATGGATGGGTGGTCAGGCGCGCGGCGTTTTTGTAGACCCGGCTCTTGAAGACGCTGAACTCATAGAAATTGTTGTATGAGGCGGCGTAGGCTTCGTCGGTAACTGGACGATCGAGGATGAACTGTGGGTTGCGGCGGGCGGGATAGAGATCGGCTGCCGCGGGCTGCTCTTGAGCGCCGAGGCGAATTGCATCGCCGGCAGGGCCGCAAGCGGAGATTAAGCCGCTGGCTATGCCGAGTCCGATGAGGCCGGCCGATTTGACCAGTTGGCGGCGCTGCCGGAAAAACTTTTCCGCCGTAAGCTCGCGCTCGGACAGCTGCCAAAGTTTTCGAATATGGACCGCCATGCGGCCATGGTGCTGACGATGCCGCCGGTTTGCAAGCGCGGGTTTTACGAAATTCGAGAACTGACGAGCTAGCGGTTGACCGCGACGTCGACGGGGATGACGAATTCTTTACGGATGTAACCGGTTGGTCCATTGTGATGGGACCGGACTTCGAGCCATTCGCTGCCTCGAATGATCACCGTAACTTTGGTGCCGATGGTTAACGTCGTGAGCACGGGCGCATTAAAGTTGGGTTCCTTGCGCAACAGCGTCGCGTATTTGATCTCGACTTGTTCGCCATCGGCCTTGACCAGGGCTGCCGGCGCGGGCTTCACCGTCACCGGGACGGGTTTGGCAACCGCTGCCGGTTGTGCCACCGCAGCGGTTGTCTTCGCCTGTTGGACTGTTTCCGGTTTCGCCGCGGGTGTAGCCGCCACTTTTTCAATCGCGCTATTTAGAGAGCTTTCCCAGCGCACCAAAGTAGTGATATCCATGCCCTCCTGTACGAATAGCAGAGGGCATTGAACGGTTACTGTCTCGATGAGCAACTCGGCAAATGTCCATTTGCCGGTTTCCGCAAGCACGGTCTTTTTGAACTCAGCGTCGTTGATGCGCGAGGATACTTCCTTGACCTGGCTGACTTCGCCGGCCGGGTTGACGCTGAATTGTAAAATCAAGCTGCCCACTAGCTTGCCATTGCGCGCGATCTCCTGGCGAAATAGATCCCGCACCCCTTGTAATTGAGTCTCGATCCGAGCCGCGATACGAGTGTCTTGAAGCGATTCTCCCTTGGCGGTCTTGATGGAGAAACCGAGGTCCCGGGCGAGAAACACCATGTGGCCGAGGGCCATGTTCATGATTTGGACGGGTTTTTGGGCGAATTTGTCAGGCAGTGGTGCAGGCTTCTTCGCAGATTCCCTGCCGATACCCGAGTGGTAGAGCATTACTCCCAGGCCGATCGTCCATACTATCACCACGATTAAACCCTTGAGGCCAAACCCTCCCGCTTTGCCGCCACTGTGATCCATTCAATACGTCCCCACTGAAAAGATTAGATTGCCTAGCTTTGGAGCAAGTTGCATACCCGCCATGGCGGGCCAAGTTGCCCAATTTGAGGAAAATCTTATCAAATGAAGTCAGAAGAGCATGTTCGATCTATCGCGAGAAGCTTTAGTCCTTTGACAACATTATTTGCGGCCAAGTTTGTGGCCAGGTTGTCATCCCATGGCCAGCGGTTTCCATCGGTCCAAGCGGGCGCCAGTTGGTCGTAGTGAACAGTTTTCGATGCTGTCCTGACACTGCGAGCGAATTTGTTGCGCAGTAACAATCGTTTTAGCTTGCGCTAGGTGTTGCCTGTCAGAATTGTTTCCGGCACATCGATTACGCTGCGGCCGGTTTGGCAATTTATCTCAATTGATGGTAACGAGATTAGCGGCGCGGGCTCGATTCGCACCCCTCGCGATCTGACTATGGAAAGGAAAACGATATGAAACGACTGCTCTTGTTGGCTGCATTGCTGTTGATTCCGGGCGCGGAGGCGGGCGCGCAAACACCCTATTATCAGGGGAAGACTATCAATTTTGTTGTCGGCTCGGGGGCCGGAACCGCCTACGATATTTACGCCCGCCTGTTGGCGAACCATATCGGTAAACATATTCCCGGCAATCCCAACGTGGTCATGCAGAATATGCCGGCGGCGGGCGGCATCGTCGCGGCTAACCATGCCTACGCCGTCGCCAAGCCTGACGGATTGACCGTCACGTCGATCAATCCGGCGCATTATTTCAATCAGCTCCAGGGCAACAAAGAGATTCAATTCGACTGGACCAAATTCACCTGGCTCGCCAGTCCGGATAAGTCGGAGCATCTGCTTTATATGCGCAGCGATGCGCCGTTCAAGACTATGCGCGATATTCGCAACGCCAAAGAGCCGCCTAAGTGCGGCGCCACCGGCACCGGCACTAGCGGCCATTATATTCCGCGCCTGCTCGAAGAGCTGCTCGGCACCAAGTTCACCATCGTCACCGGTTACGCCGGCGGTAATGAGATCGACATCGCCACGGAGCGCAACGAAGTGGTCTGCCGGTCATTTACCACCCAGGCTTATTTTTCCCGCGAGCCCTATCACACCTGGCGCAAAACCAACCTTGTGCGGATTCTCATGCAAACCGGCGAGAAGAAAGACCCGCAGTTGCCCGATACGCCGCTGCTCAGCGACCTCATGAACGAATACAAGACCCCGGAGTTGAGCCGCCGTGTCGCCGTCGTCATGCTCGGTTCCGGTGAGCTTGGCCGGCCGATGGTGACTCATCCGGCGACGCCGCCGGACCGAATCAAGCTGCTGCGCGACGGTTTCATGAAAGCGATGGCTGATCCGGCGCTGCTCGAAGAGGCGAAGCAAAAGAAACTCGATATCACCCCGGTTAGCGGTGAGCAGCTCACCAAGATCGCCAAGGAGGTCATCGACCAGCCGGCGGAAGTGGTCGAGCGGATCAAAAAGATATTGGCGCAGTGAAAATATTGAAGACAAATTAAAATTCAACACCGTAACCATTGGCGGTGCGCTATGAAACGCTCGATGACCACGCACGATATTATTTCGGGTGGTTTGATCCTGGGCCTATTAGTTTCGATTACTGTGACCTTCACGGCGGCAGCGAATCCATGGGACAACGCGACGAATGTGGAAACAAAAGAACGGTTCATTCCGGTGGAGCTGTGGACCGGCGCCGAGTGGGATGGCAAGCAGGAACTTAAAATGACGAAGGTCGATGGCAACTATCGGCACAATAAAGCCGCTTACTCGATCAAAGGGCCTACCGACTGGAAACACCCAGCGACCGGCCAGAACCATGCCGTCTATGAGCGAATCAATCCTCAAAGGGGCGGTGCCAAATGGCAACTGTTTGTCATTAACGAAGAACGCACCGGTCTCGGCCGGCTTTACGATGGACGGCCGAATCAAGACACTCGGACATCTTCCGGCGGTCTTAAATTTCCCCTTGGCTTGTGGAAAGAAGGCGAAACGAAAAAGCATGTCTATAAGATTTATGAGGGATCGAGAGATTCTGAAAGGGTGGAATCGATCACTATCAAGCAGATCGACTTCACCTTGGGTAATGACCGGCATTGTCTGGAATTCTACTGGAGCGTGACCGATAAGTCCGAGAAAAAACGCTATGACCATCACACCTACACGTATTGCCCTGGAAAAAGTATGGTTCATGAGATTCAGCACTGATCGCGCCGGTCGGCGGTTGTCGATGTGTTGTTTGATCGCTTCGACAGCGATAAGTTGCGCATCGTGACGCTGCTCCTAAAACGATCCGAAGTTTCCGGTTTGCTGGATCTGCGCCAAGCGATGGCGGTGCTTGAACAAACGTTTCGCGAACAAGCGGCGGGTCAGGTGAAACAAGTGGCGCCGCTGCGGTTTATGAATCGCGGCATGCGCATGGTCGTGGGCGGCCTGGAAGCGCAGAACAAGAACGGCTTGCGCGTCAGTGTGACGGGTGGTGGCGCGTTGGCTTTGTTGTTTGAGATCAGCTCGGGCAAGCTGCTGTCGCTAATGGGCTATCCGTTTAGCGAGTTGCGCATCAGCGCAACTGTTGGCCTGGCCATCGAGCGCTTCACTGACGCCAAAGCCAAAACCGTGGCGATGATCGGCAGCGGCCGGTTAGCGTTGCCGATACTTGAGCCGGCCTGCGCGGTGCGTTCCATCGAGCGCGTGTTGGTCTACAGCCGCAGCGCGGTGAATCGCGAAAGCTTTGCCCGAAAAGCCGGGATGGCCTTGAAGACTTCGGTAGTAGCTGTCGACTCGCCGCAAGCGGCGATCGAGCGAGCGGACTTCGTGCTGGTCAGCACCAACTCGCCGGCGGCAGCGCTGCACGGTCAATGGCTTCGGCCAGGGCTTGCGGTTTTCGGCATCGGCCGGCCCAATGAGTTCGACGACGAGGTTTATCTCAAGGCCAACTTGGTGAGTGTCCCCAGCAAAACTCATGAACTCAACTATTACGATACCAAGCTCGATCAGCCGCTGATTCGCTTGTCGCAGCAGGGCAAGCTTTCCTGGGACGACGTCGCGGAATTTTGCGATGTCGTGACCGGTAAAGTGGCGGTGCCGAATTTGCCGCGCAGCTTGATTATTTTTCGTGACTCCCAGGGCGGTTATGGCGACTTAACCTTGGCGGCGTATGCTTACGAAGAGGCGAAGCGGCGCGGTTTGGGGCAGGAGATTAGCACTGAATAGCGAGTCAGAAGTCAGGAGTCAGGAGATGAAGATTCGGATGTGGAGCTTGCTGTCAGTTGCGCTAATGAGCCTGTTGTTTGGCCAGGCCGCTGTGGCGGCGCAGGCGCGCTGGGACGATGTCGTGCGCGCGGCGGAGAAGGAAGGCGAGGTGACGGTCTACGCGACGAATTCAGTCGGTGATTTGCAAGTTATTTGGGATGCCTTCAAGAAAAAATTTCCTAAGATCAAACTGAACTCCGTTGGTATCAGCACCACCGCCGAGATCGTCACCAAAGTGATGGCGGAGCGGCGCGCGAGCCAGTTTCTCGTCGACGTGGTGCTCGGCGCGCCGGGGGCGACTTACAACAGTCTCCAACGCGGCAAAGCGCTCGATCCGCTTGCGCCGGCGCTGATGCTTCCCGAAGTCACGGATCTGTCGAAGTGGTGGAAAGGCAAGCACCGCTACGTCGATCCGGAAGGGCAGTATGTCTTTGTCTATCAAAGCTCGCTCTATGGACCGCCGGTGTACCACCATACAAAACTAGTTAGCCTGGATTCGATCCGCTCGGTGTGGGATCTGCTCGATCCCAAGTGGAAAGGCAAGATCATCGGCCTCTGGCCGCGCGCCAATTACGTTTCCACGGCGCTGCTCTTCATGTATCACCACCCGCAAATCGGTCCGAAGTTTCTCGAACGCTTTTACGGCGGCGAGATGGATATCACTTACTTCAGCGACTTTCGCCAAGGCACGGATTGGCTTGCCGCGGGTAAATATCCGCTATGTTTTCTGTGCCGGCTCCGGCGCGCGCAGGAACAAGGGCTGCCAGTCGCCGAAATCAGCCCGTACCATTTCAAAGAAGCGCCGGGCATCGGCTCGAATAACGGCGCGATCGGCTTGATGAACTCGCAGCCGCATCCGAGCGCGGCGAAAGGTTTTCATCAACTGGTATCTATCGCGCGAAGGGCAGATCGCTTTCCGCCAAGCCAACAACACGATTGAAGACGAAACGACGACGTCGATGCGCGAAGATCTGCCGCTGAAGTGTGTGCCCGAAGCGGCGCGCCGACGAAAAGATGTCGACTACATCGAAATCAGCCGCGCACGACTGGATGGAGTGGAAGCCGGTGGGCGATTTGATCAACGCGGCGCGGCAACGGTCGGGTAAATAAGATGATTCCAGATTCCAAATTCAAAATTACAGATTCAACGTGCGAGCTCAATTTGGAATCTGGAATTTGAAATCTGAGATTCCGACCAAGCGGGAGGACAGAATGATTCCACAGTTATCGATTCAAGAAAGAGACCGGCGTTATCAACTGGTGCGCGCGGAGATGGCCAAGCGCGGCATCGATGTGTTGCTGCTGCCGGCGAACACCGGGCGCTGGGAGCAATTGCAGGGTGACTCGCGTTATCTGACTATCATCGGTGGTTTCGCCACCGAGATGTTTACGGTTTTCCCCGCGCAGGGGGAAGTCACGTCCTATGTTTTCAATCGCGCCGGCTGGTGGCAGAAGGCACAGAACTGGGTGGCGGACGTGCGCGACGGGCGCAACCGCTGGGGTCAGAACGCCATCGAGCGCATCAAAGAATTGGGTCTCGACAAAGGCACCATCGGCATTTCGGGGCTCGCCGGTCTGGTGCGCGCGCCGGAGGGGATCATTCCCTATTCTTCGGTCAAGGCGATTCAAGAGACGTTTCCCCAGGCGAAAATCGTCAACGCCACCGAGATGATGCAGGAGATTCGCGCCATCAAGAGTTCCGAGGAAGTGTCTTTTCTAGAGCGCTCCGCGGCGATTATCGAGAAAGCCATTGACGCGATGAAGCAAACCGCCAAGCCGGGCGTGAGCGAAAAAGAAGTCTACGCGACCATGCTGCATGCCATGCTATCCAACGGCGGTGAGTTGCCGACATTGTTTTTTCTCAGCGCCGGGCCCAATCTGTTCAATAGCTCGTTTGTGCCCACCGACTACGTGATTCAGAACGGCGACAATCTTGTCGGTGAGATCGAAGCCAAATATGGCGGCTATGCCGCGCAAGCGGTGAGTCCGGCGGTGGTCGGTAAACCCGATCCGGCTTATCAAGCGATGGTCGAAGCCTCGCGCACCTGTTTCGAAGCGATTCTCGCTGCCATGAAACCAGGCGTGACTTTCGGCACGTTGTTCGACATCTACACGCGCACGGTGGAAGGCGCCGGGCCGTACTCTTGGAACCATCCGATGATGCACGCGCGCGGGTTGGGCGACGACGGGCCGGCGCTGATGGGTGACAAGGATCTTGAGCGATTTGCCAAGATTGAGCTAAAAGCCGGCATGACTTTCATACTCAAACCGCAGGTACGGCCGACCCAGGGCAAAGGCCGCGCCAGCGTCGGCGATACCGTGACGGTGACCGAAAACGGCGCGCGACGCTTGGGCAAGCGCGATATGAAATTGGTTGTGATCGATGTGTAACTACTGAAGAAATGGATAGTTCACCACGAAGACACGAAGGACGCGAAGGGTTCGGAAAATAAACTTCGGACTTCGTGTCTTCGTGCCTTCGTGGTGGAAACAAGTATCTTGCATCAACTTTCGGAATAAAATTATGGCTGAACTTTATCCTTATCCGCGTTTTTCCCTCGCTGAACGCGACCGCCGATGGCAGGCTGTCCGCGAGTTGATGCGCCAGCAGAATCTTGACGTCATCGTCACGCCGCAGAACAGCGGCCATTCGGCGGACTATCAGGCCAACACGCGTTATCTGACGCACTGCGGCGGCGGCGAACCCGATCTGGCGGCGGTTTTTCCGATTGACGGCGCAGTGACGGCGATCGCGACTTCGGCCGGGCCGCGCTGGCCGACGGTGCAGGACTGGGTCACCGACGTGCGCGAGGCGCGGCGCAATTACGGCAAGGTGATCGTCGAGCGATTGAACGAATTGGACGTCGATCATGGCCGCATCGGCATTACCGGTCTCGGCGAAGTCGAAGGCACGCGCACGCCGGAGGGAACGATTTTCTACGGCACCTGGAAGCAGATCCGCGAAGGCTTTCCCGCAGGCGCAATTGGTCGACGCCACGGCGATCCTCGACGAAGTGCGCTATGTGAAGAGCGCAGGAAGAAATCGACGTGCTCGCCAAGTCGATGGAGATCAACGAGCTGGCGATTCAAGCCGAGATCGAAGCGGCCAAGGTCGGCGTCAAGGATTGGGAAGTGTGGGCGGCGATGCATTACGCCATGACGCGCAACGGTTCCGAGTTGCCGATTCATTGTTTCTGGGTGTCCGGAAAAAATCCCAAGCGCACGCTGACCCGGCCGAGCATGCGGCTGCTCGAGCGCGGCGACGCGATCATCAATGAAATCGAAGCGTCGTGGATCGGTTATCGCGCCCAAGGCGGTGCAGCCGGTGTTTGTCGAAGTGATCGATCCGGTGCAGGCCGAGCTGATCAAAGTGCAGCGTGAAATCTTCAATCGCGTGGTGGAAAATTTGAAGCCCGGCGTCACCGTCGGCGAGTTGGCCGAGCTGACCAAGAGTGCGGTGCAAAGTGCGGCGCCGAAAAGCGGACCGGCCGCGGGCGCGCGTGGGCGAACTCAACATGCATGGCCGCGGCCAGGGCGACGACGGGCCGATCATCACGCCGCACGCCAAGAGCCCGCGCCAACTGGCGGTGGCGATGCGCGAGAATATGGTGTTTATCTGCAAGCCCTCGGCGATCTCGGCGGACGGCGAGTATATCTGCCAGTGGGGCGATACTGTGGTCGTGACCAAGAACGGTGGGCGGCGGTTGGGGAAACGGGCGCATGAGCTCGCGGTTACCGAAGTAAATTCCGCAGTTCAAGCGCGGCTCAAAGCCCCGTTCCTTCGGAGGTGGGCAAGGTGCGGTTCGGAGTGACGACGAGAGTAAGATCGAGTTCGGATTACACGTATGCGTAGCGATTGAACGGCGCGAACGATTTGAAGTAGTTGCGAACGGAGTCCATGCCTTTATTTTTAAGTCGCGATGAATTGAAACCGCTGCTCGATTTGACTAAGGCGATCGAGTTGATCGAAGATGCGCACCGACAACAAGCCGCCGGCCAGATCGTGCCGCATGCGCCGTATCATGTTTCGGTCGGGCCGAACAAAGGATTGCGCATCGTTTCCGGCGCGGTGCTCAAACAACATCGGGTCGGCGTCCGCATGGGGCCCAACAGCGGACTGGGCGGCGGCGATAAGATGTACGCGACGCTCTTCGATGCCGATACCGGCGAGCTGTTGTCGTTCATGGGATTTCCCTTCGGCACGCTGCGCACGGCGGCGGTGGTAGCGATCGCGGCCAAGCATATGGCGCGGGAAGACTCTAAAAAGCTCGGCTTGTTCGGCGTCGGGCGAAATGCCTTCGGCATTCTCAAGGCGCTGCAAACCGTTCGGCCGATTAAAGAAATATTTGTTTCCAGCCGCGATCCTGAGCGGCGGAGGAAATTTTGTGAGGAGGGCGAGCAGCTGCTCGGCATCACCGTGCGCGGCGTCGATAAACCGGAAGCAAGCGGTGCGCGGCATGGATGTCATTCTCACCGCGACCAATTCGCTGACGCCGATCTTTCCCGAGGATTGGGTCGAGCCTGGCACCCATGTGAGCAGCATGGGCAAGCCGACGGAGTTGAGCCGTGAATTGCATCTCGAAGGCCGCGCGCACCGTGGTCGGCAGCCAGGAACAGGAGCGCAACTACCAGGACAAATCGGCGGCGTTGCCGCTGGTCGAACTGACCGCCGAAGGGAAAACTTTCGTGGAGCCGCATCCCCGAGTTGGGTGAATTGGTTACCGGCCAGGCGGTCGGGCGCGCCAGCCGCGATGAAATCAATATTTTTCGCGAATCCCAGGGCGGCTACGGCGACATGGCGTTGGCCGCTTGGCTTTACGACGAAGCGGTTCGGCGCGGGCTGGGCAAGAAGATGGATCTCTAAATTGGTTCAAACCGTTCAAGTCCGTTAATAATGCGTTCAAAGGTTCGAGGGTTCAAAGCCGGAGGCTGAGATTATGACTCATGTGCACAAACTATTGCTGATTGTCGTTGGCGATCGGCGCTGCGTTAAGCCCGCCAAGCGTATTTGCCCAGACACGGGCGCAGCTGATCGAGGGCGCGAAGAAAGAAGGCCAGCTGATTCTTAGCTGGGGCACTGGGACCATGGGCGGCATCGACGGGGCGGCGACGATGGAGAAGGTGTTCAACAAAACCTACGGTTTGAATTTACAATTCAAATACACCCCCGGTCCGGCGATGCCGCAGTTCGCCAGCCGGATTATTCAAGAAGCCAAAGCCGGGCAGCCGTCGTCGACGGATTTGTTCGTCGGTTCGGAAAACCATGTGGCGCGCATGTCGCTGAAGAGCGTGGAGTGGACGAAGACGTTTCACATATCACCGCGCCGATGATCGATTTCGACAATAAAGTCTTGATCGTGACGACGCGCACGCCGGGCTTTACCTACAACTCGAAGATGGTCGCCGGCAAGGATATCCCGCAGCGTGTCGAAGACGTGCTCAACCCCAAATGGAAAGGTAAGATCGCGTCGACGCCCTACGCGGCGTCGTTCGACCGGCTGGCGATGATCTGGGGCGAGGAGAAAACCACCGCATTCTTGGAGAAATTCGTCAAGCAGGTCGCCGGGCTGATCCGCTGCGGCGAAGACGACCGCATCGCCGCCGGCGAGTTCGCCATGCTGGTGTTCAACTGCGATCTCGCCGCGCCGCAGGAAGCCAAGGAAAAGGGCGGGCCGGTGGACGGCCAGGTTTTTAGAGACGCCGGCATTCTTTCCTACTGGTACGTCACCGTGCCGAGCAATGCGCGCAATCCCAACGCGGCGACGTTGCTGGCGGCATTTCTGCTGAGCAAAGACGGCCAGGATATTCTCTACAACACCGAGCGCAGCAGTTCCCATCTGGTCAAGGGCACGCCGATGCAAAAATTCGTCGCCGAGCAGGAAAAGCGCGGCGTGAAGTTTACCGCCTATTCGGTATCGGAGGTCGTGAAGAACGCCGAGGAGCATAGCCGCATTCGGCAGAAGTTTCAGAAGATTTTGGCGGGAAACTGAAACGCGGATGGTTGGAGTAATGGAGTGGTGGAGTAATGGAGTGATGGACTCCGGACCCAATACTCCAATTCTCCATTACTCCAACACTCCGTTCGGAGCCCAATCTTGAAAGGCCGCTGGTTATTCGTTGCGATGTCGGCCGCCGAGCCTGCTGCCGGTGCTGGCGTTTCTGCTGATTATCTTTTGGATGGGATTTTGGGAGGGCAATCCCGGCGATCCGGTCGTCTACACGCTCAAGCACTACCGCGAGCTGTTCACCGACGGCACCACCTACCGCACGCTGCTTAACACACTCGGGTTTCGCTTCGACGACGGTGCTTGATCGCGCTGTTTTTCGCCGTGCCGACGGCGTGGCTGGTCGAGCGCACCGATCTTCCCGGGAAAAATCTAATTTTTGGTTTGATGACGATCGGCGCGCTGGTGCCGACGTTTTTCACCTCGATGGGCTGGGTGTTCTTGCTCCATCCGCGCATCGGCCTCATCAATAAATTGTTGATCGAATTGTTCGGTCTTGGAGCAGGCGCCATTCAACATTGCTTCGCTGATCGGCATGGGTTGGGTCGAAGGGCTGGGCTTGTCGTCGATCGCGTTTATCATGATCGTGGCGACCTATCGCACCATGGATCCGGCGCTCGAAGAAGCCGCGCGCGTGCATGGCTTGGGCATTCTGCGCACGCTGCGTTACGTGACCCTGCCGCTGACGTTGCCCGGCATCGTCGCGGCGGCGATTTATATCTTCACCATCGGTCTATCCGCCTTCGAAGTGCCGGCGATCATCGGCATGTCGAACAAGATTTTTACCTTCTCGACTTTTATTTTTTACAAGATCCAGCCCCTCGAAGAGCTGCCGAGTTACGGCATGGCCGGCGCGGTCAGCAGTTTGCTGGTGGTTTTGGCGCTACTACTCAGTTGGTTTTACTTTCGCATGCTGCGCTTTTCCCATCGCTACGCGGTGGTGACCGGCAAAGGCTACCGGCCGCGGCTGGTCGAGCTGGGCCGGTAGGGCTGGTTGCTTGCGTGGTTGTTTTTGGGTTGCTATTTTACCGTCGCGAAATTTCTGCCGTTTTTGCTGCTGGTCTGGGCTTCGCTGCTGCGTTACTTTCAGCCGCCCTCCTGGGCAGCTTGGCAGCAGGTCTCGCTCATTAATTTTTACGGCTTGCCGTGGAAGCTGCTGCTGAGCGGCGCGGGCAACACCATTATTCTCATGCTCACGGTGCCGACACTTGACGTCTAGTTTTGTGTCTGGCGATTTCCTGGACTGTGCTGCGCTCCGGGCTCAAATGGCGCTTGATGTTCGACGCGGTGGCGTTTTTGCCCCATGCGGTGCCGCATCTGATCATGGCGATTGCCGCGGTGTTTGCCTCGCTGTTCCTGTTGCGCAGATGTGTTGCCGCTCTACGGCAGCCTGTCGATTATTATCATCGTCTACACCATCAGCCGCATTAGCTTCGCGACGCGCATCATCAACAATTCGCTGGCGCAGATTCATCCGGAACTGGAAGAAGCGGCGTTTGTCGGCGGCCTGCCGCTCTTCCAGGTGATGCGCAAAATTTTGCTGCCGCTGCTGAAGCCGGCGCTGGTGTACGCCTGGTTGTGGATGGCGCTGCTTTGTTACCGCGAGCTGACGATGGCATCGGTTCTGGTGACAAGCCAGGAGAACGTCACCTTGCCGATGATCGTTTGGGGTCTGTGGCTGGGCGGCAGCCTCAATCAAGCGGCGGCGGCGAACCTGGTCGTGCTCGCCTTCATGTTGCCGGCGGTGCTGCTCTACCTCGCCTTTCGGCCGGCGCAGCCGTTTCACGGAGGCGTTGTGATCTCGATCACCGGCTTGCGCAAGAATTTTCAAAGCGGCGATCGTGCAATTGCGGCGCTTGCCGGCATCGATCTGGAAGTGGCGCCGGCGAGTTCTTCGTCTTGTTGGGACCGAGCGGTTCGGGCAAGACGACGCTCCTGCGCAGCGTCGCCGGCCTGGAAAAACCGGATCACGGTGAAATCTCTCTTAACAAGAAATAGTTTTTTCCAGCAGCTAAAAAGATTTCCCCTCCCGAGGAGCGCGAAATCGGCATGGTGTTTCAGTCCTACGCGATCTGGCCGCATTTGACGGTGGCGGAGAATATCGGTCTGGTGCTGACCCACGGCCGCTTGCGCATGTCCAAGACCGCGGCGCGGGAGCGCATACGCGAGCGTTTGGCGTGGTGCAACTCGATGATTTTGAAAATCGTCCGGCGCGCTTGCTGAGCGGTGGCCAGCAGCAACGCGTCGCGCTGGCGCGCGCGCTGGCGGTCAATCCGGCGCTACTGTTAATGGACGAGCCGCTGAGCAACCTTGACGCGCGCCTGCGCGAAGAGGTGCGTACCAATATCAAGAAACTGACCTCCGAGCTGGGCATCACCGTTCTCTACGTAACTCACGATCAAGTGGAGGCCATGGTGCTGGCCGACCGCATCGCGGTGATGTCGCACGGGCAGATATTGCAAATCGGCAATCCTTTCGATCTTTACCGCGCGCCGGCGAATTCGCTGGTGGCGGAATTTTTCGGGTCGATCAATTGGCTGCACGGCAAGATGCTTGCCGACGGCCGAGTCGAACCGAATTGGGCCGCTTGTCATCGCCGAGCCACGGCGGTATGAGGGAGCGTGGTGGTCGGCATTCGCCCGGAAGATGTCAAGTTGGAGCCGGCGTCGGCCGGCGGGAAATCGGCTGATGGGAAATGTCGTGAGCTCGATGTTTCTTGGCGATCAGGTGATTGCCGAAGTAATGATCGGCGCGACGATTGTCAACGTCAAAGTTGCCTGACGACGCCAAGGCGGCGGGCGGTGTGACGGTGCATTTGCCCAAGCAGCGCATCGTGATTTTTCCCGAGGCGAGCCGCAGCAGTGTTTGCAATCAAAATAAACGTGACAGAAAGGAGATAATTATGAGCGGTAAAACCAAAGCAAAAGGCGATGTACAGCACCTGGATCATTTCGTCGTCGCGGTGATGGAACCGGAGCGGGCGGAAAAATTCTATACCGAAGTCATCGGCGCGCGCACTTTGAAATCCGAGAACGCGCCGAAGATGACGCGCATCTTCATGAAGCTCGGCGAAAATCACGTCGGGCTATTTTCCCAGGGCAAGAACCAGTTGCCCAAACGCGAGAGCGCCAATTCCTATCCGCGCCATTCGTTCCAAGTGCCGGAAGGCGAATATGACGGGATGGTCGCAAAGATTCGCCGCGCCGGCGTGTTCGTACGGACATCAAAACGGAAAGCGGTTTGGGTTGCTGTTGGAAAGACGGCCTGGTGTTTCAAGATTCCGAAGGCAACTTTTTCGAGATCACCAAAGCCCCCGGTATCGCCAAGACCCGTTTGCACCATTTGCACTTTGACAGCACGGATATCAACGCCAGCGTGGAGTTCTACAAGCGTTTTCTCAACGGCACGGTGCGGACGGCAACCACACCATGGCCGAAGTGGCGCTGCCGTCGGGGCAGAGCGTGATTCTGAACAAAGTCGACGAGCTGAGCGACGTGACCAAAGCGACCTGGCGCGGCCGCCATTTCGCGTTCAATGTGACCGACGATAACTTTCACGCCATCGTCGATAAAGCTTCATGCCGCCGGCATCGAAGAACGCGATGAACATGGCGAGCGCGACGGCCGAAGCCGGGACAGCTGGGAACGTACTTCAGAGAACCGAGCGGCTTTCGCCTGCAGATCACCAACGAAGACTCGGCGACCTTCGCGGCGCATGCGAACGATTGAATATACCTTTCACCACGAAGGACGCGAGGCACGGCCGCAACCAAATGGGAAAGAGTTTTCACCGCGAAGGTCCTAGCGCGGCAGAGCCGCAACCGAAACTCGGAATATCTCGCGCAAAGACGCAAAGGCCGCAAAGGTCGGAAAATAACGGTGAACAAATTCTTCAAGATAATTCATCTCTTCCCTCCGAACTTGGCGTGCTTTGCGCCTTTGCGCGAGTCAATCCCATGTTCTAGTATTCCCGTCACCGGAAAATTTGCCCAGCCGCGTAAGTATTCAGCAGAGTAGTACCGAAGAGCACGAAGTTCGGAATTTTTTCCGAAACCTTCGTGGCCTTCGCTCCTTCGAAAATACATGTGCAGCGATGATCTGCGCATCGATAACGACTCTCTGTTCCGTCATACCGGCGCAGGCCGGT
Source organism: uncultured delta proteobacterium (assembly GCA_963760795.1). Classification (GTDB taxonomy): domain Bacteria; phylum Desulfobacterota; class Binatia; order UBA9968; family UBA9968; genus DP-20. The sequence continues at coordinate 69,225 of CAVXEP010000007.1, read as the reverse complement.
ATCCATCCCCCTCCGGCCCCGGATGCCGGCCTGCGCCGGCATGACGAGTCTAAGGAATGAACCCTCGGGAGGGGGCCTCCGGATTTTCATGATCTGTAGACGACGCAAGCTCATGAAACACTTCGTGGTGAGTCCGTTTCTCTGTCCCCTACGGAGTGAGCTCATGCCCTACAGCAGCAGAAACGGCGTTAAGACCTACTACGAAGTATCCGGCGAGGGCTATCCCCTGGTGCTGATGCACGCCAATCCGTTTGACCGGCGGATGTTCCTTTATCAAGTCGCGCATTTTTCGACCTTCATGAAAGTCATCAATATCGACCTGCGCGGCTACGGTTATTCCGATAAACCGGCAACCCCGGTTACCATGAACGAGCTGTGCGACGATGTCGTCGCGGTATGTCAGCAAGAAAAGGCGAGCGAGGCGGTGTTCGCCGGCGTAAGCGTTGGCGGAGTCATGGGTTTGCAACTGGGTTTGGACCATCCGGAGATTTTCAAAGCCTTGATTCTGGTGGGCTGCAGCAGCATGCCGGGCGATCGTTACCAGAGCCGGATCGACGGCTATATGCAACAAGGCGTCGCACAATTTCACATTCAGCATTTGACCGATTTGGTCAGCAAAACATTTCCCCGGACCGGGATCGGCAAGTATTTGCTCAGCCTGCACACCGAGATGGATTCGCGTCTAAGCGCGCCGGCGATCGCCGAGATTTTCTATGCTTTGCAAAATCGCGATCTGACGGCGCGTTTGCCGGAATTAAAAATGCCGGTGCTGATCATGAACGGCGAGTTCGACAACTCGCTTGAGCGTAGCAGAAAGATGAGCACACGCATCACCGGCGCCGAGCATCGCACGATAGCCGGCGCCGGCCATGCTTGCTGTCTGGAAGACCCGGCAACTTTTGATTCTCACATTTTGGATTTTCTCAAGAAGCACGGGTTTATTAAAGTTTAATGGGTCTACTTCTACAACCAACGATTAGCTGAGATGCGTAACATGTTCATGCAAATCATCCAGTTGATGTTTCTGCTCGTTGGCCTGGCATTTTCGTCCGCACATGCTTCCGAGTGGAAAGACAAAGCCGAAGCGGAAGGGAAAGTGACCTGGTACGCTTCTCTCGGGAGCGACGGATGGGCGGCGGATTATCGATCGCTTCAAGGAGCTTTATCCAAAGATCGATGCGCAGTTTTACCGTGCCGGGGATGCCACGTTGATGGAACGGATCCTCGCCGAGTCGCGGGCGGGAAAGTTCGAATGGGACTGTCGCGAGCACCACCGGGTTTTACGCGCACAATCTCAAAAAGCGCGGCATGTTAGCGGCGTACGATTCTCCCGAGCGCAAGTTCATTCGCACCGGCCACAAAGATCCGCAGGCGATGTGGACATCGATCTATACCAACTACACCGTGCTGGGTTACAACAGCCGGTTGGTGAGCCGGGATAATGTGCCGAAATCGCATAGCGATTTGCTGAAGCCGATTTGGCGCGGCCAAGTCGGCATCGTGCAGACCGCCTACGAATGGTTTGCGGTGATGTTGCAGGCGATGGGGCAAGAAAAGGGTTTGGTCTTCATGCGCGAGCTCGCGAAACAACAGCCGCAATTGCGCAATGGTCGCACGCTGCTCGCGCAATTGGTGGCGGCGGGGGAAGTCAATTCGGGACTGGCGGCTTACTCGCAGAACTTCGAGAGTCTCAAGCGCGATGGCGCCCCGGTGGACTGGGTGCCGCTCGATCCGGTCTATGCCAACCTGAATCCGATGGGACTTGCCGCTAAGTCGCCGCGCTCCAGTGCCGGCAAGTTGTTTATCGATTTCGTCTTGTCGAAAGTTGGTCAGGAAACCATTCGCGCGCAGCGACGCGTGCCCGACCGCATCGATGTCCTGCCTGATCCGCCCAAGCTGGCGCAAGGCTTTACCGCGGTGTTCACCGCCGAACAGGTATATGAAAATTTCGACCGCTACGTAAAACTATTTCAGGATACGTTTGGCAAATAACCTGCGCAGTCGCGACCCTATCGCACTTTCTTCGCGGTGAATTGATCTTAGCTACTCGCCCAACACCTTCTTCATTCGCTCCAACACCGCGGGCGGTTGGCTCATGACTTCTTTCGCTAGGCGCTGCATTTCTTCGCCGGCCACCGGGTCGAGTTCGTAGTTGCGTTTTTCAGCTTCAATTTTAAGTTCGGTATCCTTGAGGGCGCTGGCCACGCCGGCGCGCAGGGTTTTCACTATTTCCGGTGGGATACCGGCTGGGCCGACCAGCGGGCGGCCGAAGACGCCTCCGGCGAGGATCACAGTGGCAACCCGGCGCGATTGCTCGGCAGTTTTATACTGATCCATCAGTTCGTGGATGGTCGGGGTGTCGGGCAGACGCGGGTCGCGCTTGCGCGCCGATTGGGCCAGGCTCCGGACGAAATTATTTTTGCGCCAGGTATGAAACGGCTCGCGGGCCATGAAAGATTCGATGGTCATGGCGCGGCAGTGGATCTCGCCCTTTTCCACCGCCAAGTCGATGGGACCGCCGCCTTGATAGCCGAGAACGATATTGAATTTGGCGCCAACGGTTTCTTCGAGCAGCTTGGGAAAATAAAAGCCGGTGCCGGTGGCGCCGCCGGAGCCGCATTTCGGCGGCTCGCTGGCTTTGCGCACGTCTTCGATGGTTTTGTACGGACTATCGGTGCGCATGTAGAGATGATGCTCGCTTTGCGCCGGCGAGCCGATGAAGCTGTACTTGGCCCAATCGAATCGCGCTTCCGGGCGGCGGACCAGTTGATCGAAATAAAGCGTTGGCGCGATCCAGCCGAGAGTGAGGCCGTCAGGCTTGGCAACGCTGTAGACGTAATTCGCCGCGATCATGGAACTGGCGCCGGGCATGTTCTGCACGATGAAGCTGGGATTGCCGGGAATATACTTGCCCATATGCCGGGCGACGAGGCGCGGCCAGAGATCGTTGACATCGCCGGCGGGGTAGCCGGTGACGATGCGGATCGTCTTGCCTTGGTAAAACGGCGTCTGGGCTTGGGCAGCCGAGACGGCGAGCAGGACGACGACAGCTAGGAACGTTGGTTTCATATAGCCTCCGGTCGCTATAGCGAATGCGCCTCAGATTGGGCCTCTTTAGTACAACCTGAGTTCAATGGTCAATGCCAAACATTCGGACTATCGTTGCTTGACGCTCTCCGCGTGTTTCGGTTAGCTTAGGCGCGGATCGGAAATGTCTGCTGTTTTACAAAAGGAGGTAGCCATGAAATTGACTCTCCATACGCTTGGCGCGGCCGCCGTCGCGGCGTTCTTATGGGCAGGCGCATCGAGCGCGCAGGACCTCGGCCCTGGGTTTCACAAGATCAAAGACGGCATTTACACCTTTGCCCCAGACCAAGGTACAACGACGTGCAGTTTTGTCGTGACAGAGGAAGGTGTCGTGATGATCGATGCCTGCAACAGCCCGCTGCACTCGCGCAACATGTTGGCGGCGATCAAAAAGGTTACCGACAAGCCGATTCTTTTCCTGATCGATACCGAGACCCACCCCGATCATACCGGCAACCATTTTGTTTTTTCGCCGCCGGCGAGGATCATCAACGCCGAGGGGGCGGGAGCCGGGATGAAAAAGGAATACAATCCCAAGCGCGCCGAGACACTGGCGGCGCAATCGCCGGAGATGCGTGAGGCGGTGAAAGGCGAGAAGATGATCCCGCCGCATATCGAGTATAGAGATCGCATGACGCTTAACGTCGGCGAGCGCAGCTTTGAATTGATCTATTTGAAAAACGTTCACAGCTTTGCCGATACGGCCGTATGGATGCCCAAGGAACGCGTGCTGTTCGCGGCCTCGGCGGCCAACGTCAAAACTTTTATTAACATGCGGCCGACGGTGGTGATCCCCGACGTACTGGCGAGTTATAAATTGATGAAGTCGTTGAACCCGGAAATCGTCATTGCCGGCCATGGCCAGCCGACCACGACCAAAATCTTCGACGAGTACGAAGGCTATTACACTTTGCTGATGAAACGGGTGGGCGAGATGGCGGCCAAGGGAATGACTCTCGATCAGGTTAAGCAAGAGCTCAAGATGCCTGAGTATGCCGACTGGCAGGGGCAAGATCGCCTGCCAGTGAATATCGAACAGGCGTGGAAGGTCGTCAAGAAGTAAGTTTCCATCGCGTGTTCATGGACCACCTTAATCGCATTGTCGTTGCCTGCTGGGTTGCCAGTCTTTGTGATGTCGCCGGCGCGCAGGAAATTGTCACGTTGCCGACACGCGCCGGCGTGACGCAATCCTATTTCCTCACCAGTGCGCCGAAACAGCTGCAAGCGATTGCCGTCTTGTTTCCCGGCTCCGGCGGTTTGATTCAGCTTCGCAGCGAAGGCGGCCAGCCGAAGTTTGCCGGCGGCAATTTTCTTGTCCGCAGCCGGTCCGAGTTCATCAAGCGCGGCGTTATCGCGGCTATCGTCGACGCGCCCTCGGACCTGCAAAGCGGCTGGGGCATGAGCGATGAGTTTCGCCTCGGCAGCGATCACTTCACGGATATCTCCGCCGTAGTCGCCGATCTCAATAAGCGTTTCCCCGGCGTGGCTGTGTTTCTGATCGGCACCAGCCGCGGCACGATATCCGCGGCGGCGCTCGGCGCTCGTTTCGGTCCGAGAATCGCCGGCGCCGTGCTCACCGCGACGATGTTTCGCGAGGCCGGGCGGAACAGTAACGAGCCCGGCCCCGGTCTCAGCAGATTCGACTTCGCGACGATTCAAATCCCGCTTTTGTTCGCGCACCATGCCAGCGATCAATGCCGCTACACGCCTTACGGCGATGCCGCGCGCTATTCTGAAAAGTTCCCACTGATCACCGTGTGGGGCGGTTTGCCGCCGCAGTCGACGCCCTGCGAAGCGCGCAGCCAGCATGGCTTTCTGGGCAAGGAATCTGAGACGATCGAGCAGATCGTCAACTGGATGCTGAAAAAGCCGTTCCTCTACGAAGTGAAATAGGAGGCGCTATGGCTCTGGTGCCGCTGAAAGAGGTCGACCGCGTGGAGATCTTGAGCGTGATGGACAATTCCATCGACGTGCTGATGGGCAACACACCGGTGGCCAAGCGCCACAAGCGTGGCAGCGATGCCCATGCGTGGCCGCAGTTGCGCGCCGAGCATGGCGTGTCGATGCTGGTGACGACCTACTCGGCCGGTCACAAAGATTCGTTTCTATTCGACACCGGCGTGACCGTCGATGGCGTGCTGCATAATATGGACGTGCTCGACATCAAGGGCAACGAGCTTCATGCCGTGGTCTTGAGCCATGGCCACACCGACCACACGCGCGGCTTGCTAGGATTCATCAAGCGCTATGGCCGGCCGCGGGTGCCGATCGTGCTCCATCCCGACGCCTACCTGAAAAGGAAAAACATTCAGGGCGACGGACATGAGTCGGAGCATATTCCGCCGAGCAAAAAAGATCTTGAAGGCGAGGATGTGCAGATCATCGAGGAGCGTGGGCCGACCATGTTGATCGGCGGCAACGCGCTCGTGACCGGGCAGATTCCGCGGACGACGCCGTTTGAAAAAGGCAGCCCCAATCAAGTCGCACTGATCGATGGCAAGTGGCAGCCCGACCCGTGGATTCACGACGATCAAGCGATCGTTATCAATGTGAAGAACAAGGGACTCGTCGTGCTTACCGGCTGCGGCCACGCCGGCGTGGTCAACACGTTGAAATGCGCGCGCGACATGACCGGGATGAAGCAAATTCACGCGGTCATCGGCGGCTTTCACTTGACCGGGCCGATCTTCGAACCGATCGTTCAGCTGACGGTGCAGGCGTTGAAAGAATTCAATCCCGGCGTCATCGTGCCGCAGCACTGTACCGGCTGGAAGGCGACGCATCTGATCGCGCGCGAGTTTCCCGAGGCGTTCACGCCCAACAGCGTTGGCACGACGATGGTGATCGAATAGCGCGCGCGGAGCGCTGGAATCGTTCAAACCGTTCAAGCCGTTCAAAACGTTCAAACAGTTTCCGAAAGTCGGAAGTGGAACCCGCGTTGACAGGCTATTTGTGCGGTGATAGCGCTGACATGACTTGCAAATATATTGGAGGGACGATCATGGCAAAGCTCAGACATTTGGCGATCTTGACGCATCAGCCGGCGAAGATGGCGGATTATTACAAGCGGGTTTTCGACATGCAGGAGATGTACAAAACCAAGAACGGTTCGGTGCATCTTTCCGACGGCGAGGTGAATCTCGCGATTCTAAATGCCAACGATCCCAAAGAGCCGGGACATCCGGCGGGGCTGTATCACTTCGGCTTTCATATCGACGATGCTCAGGAAACCACCAAGCGGATCATGGACGTCTATCCCGAAGGCGCGCCGAAGGATCGCATTGCGACTTACGCCGAAGGGCGGGCCAGCGATCCCGATGGCAACTTGATCGACATCTCGACGACGGGCTGGGGCCCGGTTCGCCGCAACGATCTGTAATCGCGGCGACTGTCCATGCAGAAAATTATTCGCCTGCTGCTTGTTGGCTGGCTGATGGTGGGGTCGTCGGGGAGCGGGATCGCTGCCACCGTCGAGGAAGTCGTCAAAAAAGCCTCGGCGCTGTCCGGCGCCGAGCGCAAGACTTTTCTCGAAGCAGGGGCGAAGAAAGAAGGCGAGATCGTCTTCTATACTTCGCTGAGCTTGACCGATTACCCGAAGATCTTGCCGCATTTTGAAAAAGCCTACCCGTTTCTCAAGACCAATACTTATCGCGCGACGCCGTCCGGCTTGTTCACCCGGGTGGACACCGAAGCGCGCGCCGGCAGATTCGCCGCCGACGTGATCGGCTCGGCGCCGGTGGAGATGTGGCAGCTCAAGCAGCGCAAGCTGTCGGCGCCGTATCTCTCGCCTGAGCGGAGTGCGCTACAGTCTGGTGCGTTCGATCCCGAGGGTTTTTGGCAGGCCTTCGACGTGACGCCGCTAGTGCTGGGCTTCAACACCAAGCAGGTTTCCGCCGCTGACGCGCCGCGCAGCTACGCCGACTTATTGCATCCCAAGTGGAAGGGCAAGATGAGTTTGGGCACCGAGGAGTACACCTGGTTCAACGTTCTCCTCGAAACCATGGGCAAAGCCAAGGGCAACGAGTTAATGCAAGGCTTGGCTAAGCAGGATCTCGCCATGCCCGGGTCGAGCAGTGTCATGCGCGTGCAGCTCATGCTCGCCGGCGAGTCGGCCATCGCCATCGCGGCACGCGGCCGGCGCGTGTCGGAATATAAGCAGCAGGGCGCGCCCATCGATTACCGCGTGCTCGATCCCTATGCCGGCGAACCTAACTTCGTCACCCTGATGCAGCGGGCACCCCATCCTTTTGCCGCTGTCTTGTTTATCGATTGGATGCTGTCGGAAGAAGGCCAAACGCGCATGGCTGAGGTCGGGCGCTTATCCGTGCGCCGCGGCATCAAGCACCGAGCCTGGGTGCAGGAGCTATTTCAAAAAGATTTCGTGTTCTTGAGCCCGTCGTCGATCGGACCGAACTTGAATGACATCATCGATCAATACAACCGCACTTTTGGCGTGCAGCGGCGCGCGAAGTAAGGTTGGGATCTCGGATCGGTTGGCCGCAAATAACGCAAAAGACGCAAAGGGAATTCGTAGGGCGGGTATTAAACCCGCCCGCGGACGGGGACAATTAACCGCAAAGAGTCCAAAGAACGCAAAAAAGAATTGGAATCCCTAGGGGCGGATAATCGCCCGCCATTGTCTTATCTGCCAAATCACCAATGAAGATCGGATTATTCACCGAGTTTTCCTATCCGGGCAAGTCGGAGCATCAGCTTTACGCGGAGGTGTTGGAGCAGATCGCCGTCGCCGATGAACTTGGCTACGACTTCTTCTCGATCACCGAGAGTTACGGCAAGGATTTGTTCTCGTGCTCGCCGTTTCCCCTGGGAGTTTACGTCGCCGCGGCGCAGCGGGCGCGGCGGATTCGCTTTCTCACCGGCATCATCAGCATGCCGATTCACCATCCGGCGATGTTGGCGAGCCAAGTTGCTGCGGCTGACTTATTAACCGAAGGCAGAATCATGCTCGGCCTGGGCCGCGGCCATCCTTGGGTGATCAATCGCATGAACGTCGACGCCGCCACCAGCAGCGCGCGCTTCGAAGAGGGCATCCGCATGCTGGTCGAGATCTTCAAAGGCGACTATATCGAAAAACTCGACGGCGACTTCTGGCAGATCCGTGACTTCAAGCTGAGCCCGCCGCCGGTGCAGCAGCCCCATCCGCCGATCTACACCGCGGCGGCAACGACGCCGGATAGCGCGAGCTTTGCGGGGAAGGTTGGCCAAGGGTTAGTGCAGCCCGGTTATTTGGGTATTCCTTTCGATCTCGTGCGTGGTTTGACCGAGACCTATCGAAAGAATTTGCCGGCGAGCAAATCGAGCGACGTCGTTCTGGGTATTCACTGCCATGTCGCACGAAACCGCGAAGAGGCGATCGAAAACGGTGCCCTCGCGCTGTCGAGCCAGGCGGATGTGTTTCTGCGTGGCAGACTGAGCCGTCCGGTGGAGACTGAAAAGATTCAAACCTACGCTAGCAAGAGCGCTTCACGCGAAGCCTTCGAAAAACTCTGTACGCCTGAAAAGGCCAGAAAAGCCGTCGAAGCAGAGTGGCCGAACATCATGGCGGTCTGGGGCACGGCGGAGGAGTGCGTCGAGAAGATCAAATTCTACGTCGATGCGATGCATCCAGAACAGCTCATGCTCAACATCGCGTCTGGGAGTTTGGCGCAGGATAGAGTGCTGAAGTCGATGCGATTGTGCGCGGAGGAAGTGATGCCGGCGGTGAGGGGGATGTAACCGAAGTCTTCCGAATGCAATGAAGTAGATTGATATCTCGCTCAGAGATCGCTGAGATCGTACTCATGCCGGCACACCGAAGATCCGTCATGCCGGCGGAGGCCGGCATCCACGTTTTACTCCCGCCCTACCGCTCCTGGATACCGGCTTTCGCCGGTATGACGGAAAAGTCGTCAATATCAAATATTTGGCCAAGCTTACAAAGTAGGCTGACGCAACCGCCAATAGGTTCATCACTGGCAAAGCTTCTTTAAAAGCCCTTCTCGCTCTAACTCGTCAATGTGACGATTCTCACAGATGGCAGTGAAAGTTCGGTATTGTCGACGCAAGGGATCGCTCTGCGAATCGGAATCTTCCGCTTCACTGTTACCGCTTTCCCATTTCTTTCAGCGCGTCGTTGAGATAACTCATCTCGACAAACTTAGACACATCCGGCACCGGGGCTTTGGCGCCGGTCTGTTCATAGTAGACCCGAATGTTGTGTTTCATGCCTTCCATGTTGGGTTCGCCGTCGTAGGGCCAGATGCGGTTTTGTGTATAGTACTCCCAGCCTTTCAAGGCGTGGACTGGTTTTAGCTGGATCTCCTTGGTCAAGAACTCCACCGTGGCATCTTTGTTGTTGTGCATCCAGCGCAGCGACTGCACCATGCCTTTCATGAAGCGCACCATGAGCGGGCGATTTTTCTCGGCCCAGGAACGGCGCGTGGCCAACGCCGCCGATTGAAACTGCGGGACGGCGTCGAGCAGACGGCCGATGCTATGAAATCCCAGTTCCTCGGCGGCGTAGTTGAGCGGCACGGCGACCGTCGTGGCGGAGATCTGGCCGGATTGGAGCGCTGCGAGATTGCCGGACGAACCGCCGGCGACCACTAGGATCTTGTAGTCGCGGGGATATTCGAGTCCTTTCTGTTTCATTGCCTCGCGAAAGGCGGTGACGGTGCCGCCGGTCAATGAAGACGAACCCACCGTCGTGCCGCGCAAATCTTCGAAGCTTTTATATTTCTTGCCGGCGACGATGGCCGCTGTCATGCCGTTTATGACGCCGCCGGTGATGATGAAATCGAGGCCGCGGTCGCTCGACTCCATGAACGGCTCGGGCCCGCCGGAACCGAAGTGGATCGATCCTGCCGCCAGGGCTTGGACGACCATCGGCATGCCGCGCAGCACCACCACTTGCACGTCCAATCCCTGCTGCTCGAAAAACCCTTTCTTCGAGCCGACCCACAGTGGACTGTAGCCGAGGGTCTTGCTTGACGGGCCGACATAGATTTTCGGTTTGTCCTGGGCGGGCGCCGGTTGCGTGACTAGCGCCAGCACCAGCATGATGTTTACGATAAGAAAACGACCTGTCATCTGGATCTCAATTCGGGTTGCCTTGTGCCTACGAACTTGTGTCCTGACTCAGAAGTTCGTTGAACAATTTGCAGCATGGGTCCTCATGAACCCCCCTTTGGAAAAGGGGGGAAGGGGGGATTTTCTTATGCGCGCAGAATTTAAATCCCCCTCAGTCCCCCTTTTCCAAAGGGGGATGGCCTGAGCATTTTAGTGAACCTATTTCTGATTCAGCAAATACGCAAGCCACTGCGCTACTGCCACAGCTTCTTGAAAAAACCTTCTCGCTCCAGCTCTTCGACGTAGCGATTTTCATAGTAGGCGGTGAGCGGGGTTTTCTGCGCCAGGTTGGCGTCGATCATGCGCGAGGAGGCCAGCTGGTCGACCATGAGGCGGATGCCGTCGGGCGGGGTTTTGAAGTCCTTGAAGAAACTGTCGATGCCGAAGCGGTAGCTTTCTTCGAGAATTTTTGTGTCGGTGACCTTGGTGTATTTGCCCAAGGTTTTCATCGCGAAATCTTTGTCGTCGTGCATGCGCTTCAAGGCTTCGGCGAGGGATTTGATAAATCGTTTGACGACGTCGGAATTTTTCTCGGCCCAGGATCGCTTGCCCATGACGCCGTTTTCGGGAAAACGCAGATTCATTTCCTTCAGTTGTTTCGAGCCGACCAGCTCGCGGAAGCCTTTTTCTCTAAGAATTATGTTGTTCGGCGGGTTGACCATAGCACCATCGACGTTGCCGGTCATGACCGCAGCCATGGACTCGGGAATGCCGCCGGTTTGAATAATCGTCACGTCGCCGACGCGGGCGCGGCGGAGGATCGAGTCGGCGGTCAAATGGGACACCGCGCCGATGCGGCTGACGCCGATCTTCTTGCCGCGCAGCTGTTGCAATGTAGTGATCGAAGGTTGGACGTACATCGGGGTGGTAAACGTATGCGTGATACAGGCGACCGGGATGACATCTCCTCCCTGTAAGACGTTAGTGACTACGGTCGGCCCCAAGCCGCCGGCGAGCTGATTCTCGCCGGCGAGAATAGACTGCACCATGATCGGCGATGCGCCTTCGAAATACATGTCGACATCGAGGCGGTTTTTCTCGAAATAGCCGGCGTCTTTGGCGATGAACCAGAGAAATCCACTGGCGGACAGCGGCGCGTAGGTGAAGCGAACCTTATCGAGTTTCTCGGCAGCGTTGGCGGTCCGTGGCGCGAACCAGACCAGCAATGCCAGCACGAGGTGGAGCGACAACTGTTTTCTCATCGGGTTCTCCTGGTTTGTTCCGCCGGTACTCGCGGCCGTTGCCGGCCGCGCATCACTCCACTGTGCAATGGTTCCCGTTCTAATGAGATTGCCCGGAGCTGTCAATCTTGATACGAGACTCTCCTACGGGGTCCATGTACGAAAAGGAGAATGTGATGAACCGTTTTGTTCTAGTCCTGTTGGTTATTTTATCGTCTACGGCGATGGTTCATGGCCAAGTCCCGTACTATCAAGGCAAGACGGTTCGACTGATCGTCAGCAGCACGGCGGGCAGTAACTACGACCTCTATGGCCGGTTGGTGGCGCAATATATCGGCAAGCATATTCCAGGGAAACCGGAAGTGGTCGTGCAAAACATGCCGGGCGGCGGCAATATTGTCGGCGCGAACTATGTTTACTCGGTGGCCAAGCCCGACGGCTTGACGTTCGGCACCGTCAATGCGGCGCTGTACTTCAATCAACTGGGCGGCAACAAAGATGTCCAGTTCGACTGGTCGAAATATATTTACATCGGCAGCCCGGATCGCTCTGAAGATTTGATGTATCTACGCGGCGACGCGCCGTTCAAGACCGTGGCTGACGTGCGCAAGGCTGCTGAAGGTCCGAAGTGCGGATCGACCGGCACCGGCACAACCAGCCACTATTTGCCGACGCTATTGAACGACGGTATCGGCACGAAGTTCCACGTCGTCACCGGTTATCCGGGCGGACCAGAAATCGATCTGGCGGTGGAGCGCAACGAAGTGCAGTGCCGCGCCTTTACCATCGCCGGTTGGTTCACCGGCGACCTCTACGCCAACTGGCGCAAGACCGGCTTTGCCCGTGCCGTGGTGCAGAGCCATCGCAAGCGCGACGCGCGCCTCGCCGACGTGCCGACAGTCTATGAGCTGCTCGATGAGTTCAAAGCGCCGGAGCAGATCAAGAAGCTGGCGAATTTGTTGATCGCGTCCAATTCCTTCGGCCGTCCCTATGTCATGCCACCGGCGACGCCTCCCGAGTATACAAAGATCATGCGCGAAGCGTTCATGCGCACGCTCAATGACCCGGAACTCTTGTTTGACGCCAAGAAGCGCCGCATCGACATCGAATACACTTCTGGCGAAGAGCTGGAGCGGCTCGCCAAGGAGGTGATCACGAAAGACGCTGAGGTGATCGAGCGGATGAAGAAGTTGTTGGGGAAATAGCGGTTTGACTTGGTCCGTCCACCTGCGGTAACTCTGAACTCGATACGGAGGAAGTATGGATTACGTTCAATTCGGCTCGACGGAATTCAAAGTCTCGCGCTTAGCTTTGGGCTGCATGAGTATGTCTGGCGCCTATGGGCCGGCGGACGATAACGAATCGATCGCGACGCTGCATAAGGCGTTCGATCTCGGCATCAACTTTCTCGATACCTCGGCAAGCTATGGCCAGGGTCACAACCATGAGTTGATCAACAAGGCGCTGCAAGGGCGGCGCGAGCGCATCGTCATTCATTCCAAATCCGGCAGCCCGCGCGCGCCGGATGCCACGGGTAATCGCAGCGGCAGCACGCCGGAATATTTAACCCAGAACTGCGAGCAAAGCGTGAAGCGGTTGGGGATCGATGCCCTCGATGTTTTCTGCATGTCGCGGGTCGATCCGGATATTCCCGTCGAAGAGTCGGTGGGCGCCATGGCGAAACTGGTGGAGCGCGGCCTGACTCGCTATATCGGCCTTTCGGAAGCGAGCGCTAACTCGATCCGGCGCGCGCGCAAGGTTCATCCGATCGTTTCTCTGCAGATGGAATATTCGCTGTGGTCGCGCGATCCCGAAGGCGGCAACGTGCAGGCCTGCCGCGAATTCAATATGGGCTTCATGGCCTACTCGCCGCTTGGCCGCGGCTTTTTCGGCGGCGCTGTGCATGATGCCAAAGACATGAGCGACGGCGACGGCCGGATCAATCACCCACGATTTCAAGGCGATAATCTGGCAAAGAATCTGGCGCTGCTGGCGCGATTCGAAGAGATGGCGCGCGAGAAGCATTGCACGTCGGCGCAACTGGCGCTGGCGTGGTTGATGGCTCAGGGAAGTGACGTGATTCCGATCCCCAGCAATAAGACGCGGGCGCATTTGGAAGAGAACATCAAAGCGACGGCGATAAAATTAACCAAAGAAGATTTAGCACGGCTCGACGCAATCTTTCCGCCGGGAGCGGCGGCGGGACCGCGGACCAAGGATATGCACCGGGTCAACGTATAGACTCGTTTAAATCGTTCAAGCAGTTCAAAACGTTCAAGTCGTTTTCGGAGGAAATATGCGAGACGTAACTATCGTTGTCGGAACTATCGGACAGAGCATCATGCGCAGCGAGGATAATGGCCAGACTTGGGCGCGCATCGGGCCGCGGCGGGGATTTGCCTACGAGGCTTCGGTGCGCTGCATCGCGATGAATCCGAAGCAGCACAATATTCTCTTTGCCGGTACCGAGCGCGGGCTTTATCGCAGCGCCGACGGCGGCGCCAATTGGCAGTACCTCGACTCGGCGCTCAATCCGCACTATGTCTGGGCGATCGGCATCGATCCGGTGAATCCGGATAACATGTTTGTCGGCACCGGCACGCCGACGCCGGCGATGCTGTTTCGTTCGAAGGATGGCGGCCGCAGTTTCGACAAACGGCCGGTGGAAGTGGCAACGGAATGCGAGGCGGTCGGCACGCCAAGGTTCACCGGCATCGCCGTCGATCCCGTCGAGCCCAACCATATCTGGGCGGGTCTCGAAGTCGACGGCGCCCGTCATAGCAGCGACGGCGGCGATACCTGGAGCATCGTCGAAGTGACCGGACGGCGCGATATTCACAACGTCGCGGTCAGCGCCGGTCCGCCCAAGACGGCATTCGTCATGGCCAACCGGGAGATCTATGCGAGCACGGATAACGGCAAGAGCTGGGAGCCGCGCGACATGCAAAAGTGTCTGCCGTGGGATTATCCGCGCAAAGAAAACTATCTGCGCGGCATTTCCGTAGACCCGGCCAATCCGAAGAAAATCTTGGTGAGCTTCGGCGATTTCACGCCGGGAACCTCCGGCGCAATCGCGCAAAGCGATGACTTTTGTAAGAGCTGGAAGCTTCTGCCGCTGCCGCAGGAACCCAACTCGACCATGTGGACGTTTGCGAACAATTCCGACGACCCGAATGTTATTTTTGCCGCGAGCCGCTACGGATATCTTTACCGCAGCGACGACGGCGGCGCGTCGTGGACGAAGTTGAGAAGAGAGCTGAGCGAGATCGCTGCGGTGTGCTGGTTGCCGAATTAAGCGCGGCACTTTTTGCGCCGCGCGGTTCAAGGGTTCAAAAGTTCAAAGTTCAAGGCCGGATTTCCATCTTAGCTTCCACCGGAGAACGGGGGAGGTTGCCAGCCCTTCGCTGCGGATAATTCGATGAGGGTTTGCGCCTTCTGCGTTCTTTGCGGCTAAATCTTTATTTATGAAAAGGCCGGGAATGCCGATGATGCTGTCTCAAAATGTTGCTCCGTTGCGTTGATCTCTGCGCTGGCGTTAATGCTCTTGCCGAGCGCCGGCTGGGCGCAGATGAAGGCGCGGGTGGCGTGGACTTCGTTCGCCAGCAACATGAGCGGCACTTGGGTGGCGCAGGAGGAAGGGTTGTTCAAGAAGAACGGCCTTGAAGTCGAGTTGGTGCATATCCCGTCGACCTCGCGGGCGATTCAAGTCATGCTCGCGGGTGAGCTTCACTATTCCTACATGGACGGCCGCAATTCGGTCACGGCAGCGCTCAAGGGCGCCGACGTCGCGATTATTGCCGGCGTCGCCAATCGCTTGGTGTTCTCGTTCATGGCACGGCCGGAGATCAAGAGCTTTGCTGAAATGCGCGGCAAGAAAATCGGCATTACGCGGCTCGGCTCGTCGACCCATAGCGTGACGCTTTGGGTGATGAACAACGCCGGCATCAAGCCGGAAGAGTATCAGATGCTGCAATTGGTCGACGTGCCGAATATCTTTACCGCGATGGTCGCTGGTCAGGTCGATGCCGGCGCGCTGTCACCGCCGACTAATTTCCGCGCCCGTAAAGCCGGCTTGAGCGAATTGATGGACGTGACCAAGGACGGCCCAGAGTATGTGTCCGTCGCCCTCGGTTCGACCCGGTCGTTCATCAAGGCCAACGAAGAGATGACGCGCCGTTTCATCCGCGGCTACAGCGAAGGCGTGCAGTTTTTGAAGGCGAACAAAGCCGCCGGCATCCGCGCGATTCAAAAATACGCGCGCATCAAAGATCCGGAGATTCTCGAAGCGACCTACGGCGAAGCGCGCGCTTACATCGAGACGATCCCGTACGTGACGCGCAGAGGCATGGAGACGATCATCGGCGAGTTGCTGCCCACCGAGCCCAAGGCCAAGACGGCTAAGCCGGAGGATTTTCTCGACACGCGCTTTGTCGCGCAGTTGGAGAAGGAAGGGTTTTATAAAGCGCGCGGCGAAGTGAAGAGTTCAATACTAGATCCCTCACTGCGTTCGGGATGACAGATGCCGACGCTCTATGAACTACGCTAGCTGTGTCATTTCGAGCGCAGCGAGAAATCTTTCATGGGCCGAAGCCGCTGAGTCACAGGCAAAGGAGCGCACCATGCCCAATGTAAAACTACCGACCGGTGTCGATTTCTATTACGAAACCCACGGCAACGGAGAGCCGCTGATCTTCGTGCCGTCGACGGCTTATTCCGGCGAGGTCTGGAAGCCTTGGCAGATGCCGCTGGCTAACTCTCTGCAATTGATCTTCCACGATCCGCGCGGCTGCGGCCGCTCGGTGCCGACGCAATCTGTTTACACCATCGAGCAGATGGCCTTGGACATCGTCGCGATGATGGATCATTTGAAACTGCCGGCGGCCCACTTCATCGGCCACTCCATGGGCGGGCGCATCGCATTGTCGCTGGCGCAAAACTTTCCCGGCAAAGTAAAAAGCCTGATTATGGCGGCGAGCGGTTCCGGTACCGCGGGCCGGGCCGGTTCGGATTGCGTGCCGGGTTTGCCGCACCGCTTGGTATACGACATGGTCGAGATGGGCTTCGAGAAATTTATTTACGATGAGATCGTCGAGTCGGACACATTTTTCACCAAGGATTATCGCACGGCGCACCGCGATCAGGTCGAAGCGTTTTTCAAAGTCGCCTGGGCGACCCACGCCAAGCTCGATCCGTTCATTCATCTGTGCATCGCGCGCCACAACTTCGAAGGCACGCACCGGCTCGGCGATGTCCAGGCACCGACGTTGGTGCTGATCGGCGAGGCCGATACGGTTGGCAGCAATCACCGGGCGCAAGCTCAAGTGCTGATGGAGCGCATCCGCGGTGCCGAAATGAAAATGCTCAAGGGCCAGTCCCATGGGTTTTTCTGGCAGGCGCCGGAAGAGACTAATGCGGTCATTCTTGAATGGGTGAAGAAGCACAGCGGGTAGTAACGAGAAGAGGGCGACCGGCCGGTCGCCCCTGCGAAATTCCATTTCACGCGGATTAACCGCTACTGCTTGAGCCACGCCTCCAATGCGTTGTTGTACTCCGCCGGCTTGGCCGCCTTCATGCCGTGGCCGACGTTTTCCCAGAATTCCAATTTCACTTGGGGCGATGCGATACGTTGGAGGTAGGTCATTTCCTCGCGCATGATGGCGCCGCCGGCTTTGTGGTCGGCGACCAGGATCGTCGTCGGCACGGCGATGCGCTTGAAGTAAGTCTCAAACTCAATGGCCCAGTCGCGGTTGTCGGTCTGGAGGCGGGTCAGGGCGTGGGGCGAGAAGTGATGCGCTTTATAGACTTCCAGGTTTTCGTCTGCTTTTGACAATCCTTTTTGCTGCGCTTCGGCGCGGATCTCCGCTTCCGGTTTGGCGCGCCGTGCCAGCGCGCCGGGCAGGCTCGTCATGAAGGCGTGAATCATGCGCCAGTAGACCGGATCTTCCAGGAACGCGCGAGAGATCAATGCCGGCGAGTCTGCGGCGAGGATCGTGCCGATGTTGCCGCCCCAGGAATGGCCGACGTAGGCGGGCTTGGTCAATTCTAAATTCTTAATCAACTGGCGAATGTCTTCTGCGAAATCCCGCAAGCGGTAGCCGGTTTGCGGTTTGTCGGATTCGCCGTGGCCGCGCAAATCCGGCGCGACGATGTGGTAACGGTCGCGAAAATTTTCGGCGACCCCGGTCCAGCTCGCTGCGAAGTTGGTCCAACCGTGGACGAGCAGCAGGTCGGGTTTGCCGGCCTCGCCCCATTCTAAATAGTGCAGTTTGATGCCCTGGACTTCGGTGAATTTGTGTTCGGGGCCGGCCATTGTAATCTCCTCCAGTTTCGCGGTCCGTGAGTCCGAAGATTAGTCGTTTGATTCGGTATCCCACTTATAAACCGCTGTCCAGAGCTTGGCGTTATTTCCGCTCGATTCGACCGACGGTTGACAGCCATTGGAGCGCAGTGATAGCCCAGTTTACCAAAGAGTCTTTTCCGTGGAGGTAGTCGTGAAAAAGTTATTCGCACTATTTGAGCTGCTATCTTTCATCGCCTGCTTGGCCGTGGCCGGGCAAGCTTGGGCTGCCGCGGTCGGATGACAAGGCCGTGGCGGATTTTTACCGCGGCAAGACGGTAAAAATCATCGTCGGCTTCTCCGCCGGCGGCGGCTACGACGCCTATTCGCGGCTGATCGGCCGGCATTTGCACAAACATATTCCCGGCAATCCCAGTATCATCGTCGAAAACATGGCCGGCGCCGGCAGCATTATCCTGGCCAACCACATGTTCAACGCCGCGCCCAAAGACGGCACGGTGATCGGCAATTTCAGCGGCCAGATTATCTTGGAGCAGCAGTTTGGCAATCCAGCCGTGCAATTCGATCTAGCGAAGTTTCGCTTTCTCGGCGTGCCGATCGGCGAGACCTATCTGCTGCTGGCGACAAAAAAATCCGGCATCGCAAAGTTTGACGACCTGATCGGGTCCAAGTCCAAGCAGCTCACCATCGGCGGCATCCCTGGCTCCACGGTGGAACAGGGGCCGATGCTGTTGCGAGATCTGCTGGGCGCGAACATCAAGGTCGTTAGCGGTTACAAGGGCACTGCCGACGTGCGCCTGGCGATGGAGAGCGGCGAGCTAGACGGATTTTTCAATAGCTGGGAATCGACCAAGGTGACGTCGCTGGACAGGGTCAAAAACGGCGATTGGCAAATCCTCGCGCAGGTCGGCGATCAGCCGATCGCGGCGCTGCCGGTCAAAAACGTGCCGACCATTGCGCAGATCGCCAAGACCGAGGAGCAGCAACAGCTGCTCAGATTCGGCGCCTACGCGCCCAATCAATTCGCCAAAGTCTACACGGTTCCACCGGGGACTCCGGCCGACCGCGCTGCGGCCTTGGAATCGGCATTGACCAAAACTTTCGCCGATAAAGAATTTCTCGCCGAAGCGGACAAGGGCAAGCTCGACATCGATCCGGTGTCAGCGACGCAGGTGCAGAAGCTGGTCAACGAGTTTTTTGGCTTGCCGGCGGAGCTGAAAGCGAAATTGAAAAAGATTCTCAAGCCCTAGTTGTGCGTTCAAGGTTCAAAAGTTCAAGGTTCAACGTCGGACTCGGTCGGTCGCGATAGCGCGTTGAAGTCCTGACGGTAATTGCGATAAGTATTGCTGCTAGAGGAGAACTGCTCATGGGTTTACTAGACGGCAAAGTGGTGGTGGTGACCGGCGGCGGACATGGCATTGGCCGTGCCTATTGCATGGGGATCGCCCGTGAAGGCGGCACGGCAGTGGTCGCCGATATCGATGATAAGGCCGCCGACGGCGTTGCCAAAGCGATCGCCGACAAGGGCGGCAAAGCGCTTGCGACCAAAGTCGACGTGGCGAATTTTCCCAGCTGCCAAGAGATGGCGGCAAAAGCTCTCGGCGCCTATGGCCAGATCGACGGCTTGATCAACAACGCGGCGATTTTTATGAGCGTGCCGGCGGAAAAAGGCAGCTGGCAGGATATCACCGAAGAAGCCTGGGACCGCATCATGGCGGTCAACGTCAAAGGGCTGTGGCTATGCCAGCCGAGCGGTGGTGCCCGCCATGCAGCAACGTAAACAAGGAAGCGTCGTCAATATCTCGTCGAACATGGCGTTCAACGGCGGCTTGACGATGATGCACTATGTGACTTCGAAGGCGGCGGTGGTAGGGTTCAGCCGCGTGCTCGCGCGCGAGTTGGGCGGGGATAATATTCGTGTCAACACGCTGGCGCCCGGCGCGACCATGAGCGAGGATAAAGCGACTGACGAAGCGTTGAAGAATTATGAACGGACGGCGACCACGCGCATTCTCAAGCGCATCGAGCAGCCGGAAGATCTGGTCGGGACGGCGCTGTATCTGCTTTCAGATCTGAGCACGTTCGTCACTGGCCAGACGATTCTTGTCAATGGCGGCGCCGTGCTGCATTGAGAAGGTAATAGCCGACAGTCTAAGGTTAGAGGTCGAAGTCGGCAGATCGCCCATCCAATATCACAAATCCAAAATAGATTGACGGAGGAAATCGCTATGGGATGGGTAGACGCTGACGCGCATGTCGTTGAAAGTCCGCTGACTTGGGACTACCTGACACCATCGGAAAAAAAGTTTCGCCCCCAGCTATTCAAGCCGGAAGACGACAACCAGAAAGCCCATTGGGTCATCGACGGCAAGATTCGCGGTTTGTTTCGCTTTACCTTCAGCAAGGACGATCTCGACAAGAAGTCCGCCGAGATCGGCCGCGATGTGTCGACGACCATGGCGACCCGCGATCTTGCCGACGTGTCGGGGCGGGTCAAGCATATGGACGAGCTGGGGATCGATATCCAGGTGCTCTACACCAGCATCTTTCTCGATCAGGTCACCGAGCGCGCCGATACCGAAGTGGCGTTGTGCGGCGCCTACAATCGCTGGATGGCGGATGTCTGGAGACAGAGCAACGGGCGGCTGCGCTGGATGGCGACGCTGCCGCTCTTGAGCATGCCGGATGCGCTGGATCAGTTGAAGTTCGCCAAGGAAAACGGCGGCTGCGGGGTGTTCATGCGCCCCCTCGAAGGGGCGCGGCAGATCAGCGATCCGTACTTCTTCCCGATGTACGAATTAGCCGAGAAGTTGAATTTCTGCATCGGCCTACACCAGGCCAACGGCAGCGCCGCGGCGGTGGACATGATGGTCAACCCGGACGGCAGCCGCGACTTTTTCAATCAGTATCGGATTTTTAACGTCGGGGCGATGTTCCGCATCCTCAATTGCGGCATCCCGCAGAAGTTCCCCAAGCTGCGCTTCGGTTTTATCGAGACCGCGGCGTCCTGGGTGCCCTGGGTGATCTACGAGCTGCGCCGCCGCTTGGACACGGTGAACAAAAAATTGCCCAACGATCTGCTGGAGCGGTCCGGCATCTTCGTCACCTGTCAGATCGGCGACGATGTGCCCTACCTGATCAAGAGCTGCATGGGTGAAAATACTCTGATGATCGGCACAGATTACGGCCACGCCGATTCGTCGACCGAATTAGACGCGTTGACGACGCTGAAAGACGACGGCGGCATCAGCGCCGGCATGCACAAGAAAATCGTCGAAGACAATCCGCGGGTGTTTTACGGGTTGAATTAGGAGTCGGATGATTTAACCACAAAGAGCACAAAAGTCACAAAGTTGGGATTCGGAAGACTTGGCCGCAAAGAACGCAAAGGGCGCAAAAAAAGAATTCGGATTTGTAGGGGCGACCGGCTGGTCGCCCTTCCCATTTATTGCTGCTGCCTCATGCCTGCACGTCACCTGATCTGAATAATTTCCTTTCGCCTCATCTGTACAATCGTCAGGAATTGCCGATTTTGTTGTCACGACGGGAGCTATGCCTCCAAAGGCCGTAATAACTGCGCCTCTACATCTTTAGGAACTTTGATTCGGCGTACAACTTTTGGCCAGAGCTCAACGGGAGGCTCTTTCACCAACTTCGCTGCAAGAGTGACGGCGTCGAGGTCGTCGTGAAGAAACTCGCGCTTGCCACAATGCTGTGCGTCGCACGCGAGCCGAATGAAAGGCCGGCACTCGCGCCAGTGACATATCCGGCCAATGTACTCGCCCTCGGGATTGGCGAGAAAGATGTCGGCGCCGGAGTTTTGGCTTTGGGCCTTTCCTTTGAGGCTGCGCCCAGCCTTGCCAGCATTGTGAGATCAGCGTCATCGGCGACTGACACGAGCACGTCGGCATCTTTTGGCTGGGGCTTGGATGTCGTCAGCGAACCGATGAGAGCGATGCGGCTTACCCCCGGACATGAGCGGGCAAGGTTCACGAAGTTAAGGACCTCTGACAACAGGAACGATCGGAGCGGCGGGTTGTTTGTCGATGATTGCGTGGCTGTTCCTCCGTCGTATTTGTCTGCTCCTGCCTATTTGTCAGAGTTTGGCAGATCGCTATCTTCTATAAAGCTGCTTGATAAACCCCGACGCTTCCAATTCCTGCACCAAGCTCATATCGACGAAACTCTTCGGATCGGCGGCGGCGGCTTTTTTGTCGCGGGGGGCGATGTCGTCGAGCAGGGTTTTGACCCCTTCGGCGTGCGGATAAGGAACTTCGGGAAAGGCGGCGTTGTAGGCTTTGTAGGCGCGCTCGAGTCCTTCGGGGTCTTTGGTTTTGAGATTCTTGCCGATGAGCGCTTTGGTGTCTTCTTTGTTGGTGTGGATGTAGTGCAGCGCTTCGGTGAAGGCGCGCACGACTTTTTGCACCAGCGGGCGGCGCTCTTTGACGGTCTTTTCCCGGGTGACGATGGCATTGACGTGATAGGGAATCTTCAACGTGCCGATGTCGTAGAGATCGCGGAAGCCGAGTTTTTCGGCTTCGCGCACCAGCGGCTCGCCTAAGAGCGTGAACTGGGTGATGTTGTTGGCCAGCGCGGCGAGGCGTTGGGGATTTTCTCCCGTGGCGATGATTTTGGTTTCCTTCTCCGGGTCCACTCCCAAGCGGCGCAGGGCGAGCCGGAGCGTCATGTCGGAGGTCGTGCCCAAGCGGTTGACGCCGCCGATTTTGCCTTTGAGTTGTTCGACGCTGGTGATGTTGCCCAATGACACGATGTGATCGATGAAGAGCGGCAGGTTGGTCGACACCATGACCGTGTCCGCGCCCGCCATCTTCGAAGTTACCAGTGTGGCTGATGGCGCGATGATGAAGTCGACTTCGCCGCTGAGCAGCGCTTGGATCACTATGGTGCTGGCGCTGATGCTGATGACCTCGGCGTTAAGGCCATTCTTCTTGAAAAAGCCTTTCTGGTCGGCGACCCAGATCGGCGTGTTCGACGGCGTGCTGCCGGCCCAGGCGATGCGCATGCGTTCTTGGGCTGTGGCGACGCTCACGAGAGAGCACACAGATAATCAGAGAGACGACTGAATGAAACGATTCGGCGCATGATGGTATCTCCTAACGTTTTCGCAGACCGCTCGGAACTATAACGTCCGGGTGTTTTTACTGTCAATCCGGTTGTCCGCTGTCATCTCTGGACAATTGGCATCTTTGCACGATCGTGATTAAGATGGGCGGACCGTTTGCCGAGGGTCGGAATTATACGATGCGAGCAATTCTCATAGGCGCTGGACAGGTGGGCGGCATTATCGGCGGCAGACTGGTGCGCGCCGGCCATGATCTGATCTTGTGCGATGCCGACCGCGAGCATGTTCAGGCCATCCGCGCTGCGCGGCTTGCGCGTCGATCTGCCGAACGATTCGTTCACCGTCAAACCGCAGATTCTATTTCCGAGTGAAGTCTCAGGAAAATTCGATCTGGTCATGATCGCGGTGAGGTCCGAGGGGACGAAGGATGTGCTGGATGCGATGGTAAAACATATGACCGACGACGCGGTCGTGGTGTCGCTGCAAAACGGCATGAATCTGCCGTTGGTCGCCGACCGCGTCGGCGCCGACCGCGCCATCGGCGCGGTGGTGCGCATGCGCAGTATCAAAATCGCCCCGGGCCATGTGCGCACCTATCAAAATGGCTATCTCTACATCGGTCATATCCACGGCCAGCGCACGGCGCAGCTCAATGCGCTCCACGATATGCTCGATCCGGTGATGCCGACCAAGATCGCCGATAACATGTACGGGGTCATGTGGAGCAAGCTGACGTTTACCAGCATGCGCATGCTCAGCTGGATCGCCGATGCCAAGATGCCGGCGATCTGGGAGAGCGAAGCGAACCGCTGGTTGTTCGCAGAATTTATCACTGAGGTTGTCAAAGTGGGTGAAGCCGCCGGCGCGCGCTTGGAAAAGCTCGCGGAGTACGATCCCAACGACTTTCATCCGAGCCGCTCTCCGACAGAGAGAATGGTGGCGGTTGAAGAGATGGCGCGGAGCTGGAAGGACGAAAAGGAAACCGGCGGCGGGTTGAAGCGCGGCGAGAGGACCGAAGTGGATGGCATTATCGGCGCGGTCATTCGCGAGGGCGAGCGGTTGGGTGTGGCAACACCGCTGTGCCGGGCGATGCTGAAAGTGTATTTGGAAATCGAGCATCGCCAGACGGCCGATCGGTATGCAGAATTATCGAGAGTTATATTCGATTTGTTAACGTCGTCGTGAAAGGTTCGAGCAATGAGCTGTTGGAAGGTGTTTCTATACGTCATCTTGGCTTATTTGAATGCCGCTCAGCCGGGTAGGTCTGCGGAGGTTAATGCCGATTGGCAACGGTTGATCGCGGCGGCGAAGAAGGAAGGCAAGGTCGTCATCGGTGCGCCGCCGGGCAGCGACTTTCGCATCGAAGCGCAGGCGGCGCTGAAAAAACGTTTCGACCTCGACAGCGAGTTCGTCCAAGCGCCGGGACCGAACTTGATGAGCAAGATCGTCGCGGAGAAACAGGCCGGGGTGGCGTCGATCGACGCGTTTCTGATCGGACCGTGCACCGGCAACTCACTGCTGAAATCCGATATCTATGAGCCTTTGGCCCCCGCGATGATTCTCCCTGAAGTTAAGGATCCGACCAAGTGGTTTGGCGGCCATCTATGGGCCGACAATCAGAGCGGCAAGAATTTGCTCTACAGCTTTGTCGCGCAGATGACGCCGTCGATCTATTACAACACCAACCTGGTCAAGCCGCAGGATGTGCGCAGCTACAACGATCTGCTCGATGCCAAGTGGAAAGGCAAGATCGGCCTGCGCGATCCGCGTGTGCCGGGAGGCGGGCTGGCGATGTGGGCATTTCTCTTGGATACCAAAGGCGAGGAGTACATTCGAAAGCTGGCGCAGCAGGATTTGTTCGTTAGCCGTAACGCGCGCCAGATTGCCGACGCGTTGGCGAAAGGCAGTTTGGCCATGACCATCGGCGTCGGCTTCCGTGACTTCGATGCGTTCCTCGACGCCAACCTGCCGGTCAAACATCTGCCGACGCTGAAGGAAGGCACCTACGTCAGCGGCGGCAACGGTATCCTCGGCATCGTCAAAGGCGCGCCCCATCCCAACGCGGCAAAAGTATTTTTCAATTGGCTGCTCAGCCGCGAGGGGCAGGAACTGCACAACAAAACCGCGCAACAGCCGTCGCGCCGGCTCGATGTCGATGCCAAAGGTTTGGATGGACAGGCGGCCAAGGATGTTCTGACAGTGGAAGAGTTCCGGCGCGTGCAGAATTTTACTGAAGATAAGTGTAACAACTCTTGGCTGCCGGGCGCGAAGCTAGCCGAGGCTGTGTTGAAGTAGAGTGTTGAGAAGGGAATATTCACCACGAAGGACACGAAGGTTTCGGATGAAGAATTCTTAAACTTCGTGCTCTTCGTGATCTTTCGTGGTGAATAACAGTCTTTACTTAATTTGAGATCTTCACGATGATCACTGAAGAAGAAAATAATTTACTGACGCAGACCGGCAAGGGCACGCCCTGCGGTGAGTTGATGAGGCGCTATTGGCAGCCGGCGGCTTTGTCCGAGGAGTTAGCGGCGGACAAGCCATTCCCGGTGCAGCTGTTCGGCGAAGAGTTGATTCTGTTCCGCGACGGCGCGGGCAAGCCGGCGTTGATCGGCCGCTACTGCGCGCACCAGGGTGTCGATATGATTTATGGCCGGGTCGAGCCCGATGGGCTGCGCTGTATGTATCACGGCTGGCTTTTCGACACCTGCGGCAAAGTGTTGTTGCGCGGCGACTGGCTGCCGGAGAAGGAGCGGCGCTGGGATGTCGGCCAGCCGTCTTATCCTTGCGTCGAAGCGGGCGGGATAATTTTTGTCTATATGGGACCGGGCGATGCGCCGGTGCTGCCGCCCTATGAATTTCTCACCGTCGCGCCGGAAAATCGCGCGGTGACGAAGATCGAAGTCAGCTGCAATTATCTGCAAGCCAACGAGGGCAATATCGATCCGCTGCACCTGTCGTTTCTGCATCGCAATATGCAAGACAGCGAGCGCGACAAACAGCGGGTGGTTCCGGGCAGCACCGCCACGCCCAACTCGCTGGTGAGCAAGGATCAGATGCCGGTCATCGAAGTCGACGTCACCGACTTTGGCTTGCGCATCTACACGATCAGAAAGCCGGGCGACGGCCGGCAATATCTGCGCGTGACCAACTATATCTATCCAAACCTGGCCGCGTTCAACGGCTCGACCACCGGCGAAGGCTATTCGGCGCACTGGCATGTGCCGATCGACGATCACGCGCACTGGAAGTATGCGTTCATCTTTAGCCGCGAGCGCGCGTTGACGCAGGAGCTGCGCGACAGAATTCGCGTGGAAACCACCGACGGCAATCACTTGAAACGGAAGAGTGACAATCGCTATTTGCAGGACCGCGAGTCGATGCGGGCAGAGACGTTCAGCGGCATGGGGTTTCATTTCCATGCCCAGGATGCCTTTGCCACGGAATCTCAAGGGACGGTGCAAAATCGCACTGAGGAAAACCTGGTGAGCTCGGACAAGCCGATCGTTGCGGCGCGCAAATTGTTGCTGAAGGCGATCCGGGACGTTGCCGGCGGACGCGAGCCGCCGCATCTCCTGCGCGAACCGAGCGCCGCTCATGCGTCAAAGATTCTAGTATTATCCGAAGTTATTCCCGCCGAGGCGAATCCGCGCGAATATGTGCAAAGCCTGGAAGCCCGGCGCTAATATCGCGCGCTGGCGGTTTGATTGGGAAATGCGTTGCACCACGAAGAGCATGAAGGACACGAAGGTTTGGGCAAAAATTAAATTCCGGACTTCGTGATCTTCGTGTCCTTCGTGGTGAAGAAGAATTCGCGTATTTATTACTGAAACGCCGTGTTCTCTAAATTAAGCCAATAACCTGCCGAGGTTGACGATCACTTCTTCGATGTCGTCCAGCGAGTTCCAGCGCGGTGAGCCGCCCATATGCGGGGTGACGATGACGTTGGGGAATTTTATCAGCGGGTCATTGGCGTCGCCCGGTTCTTCGTAGAACGTGTCGAGGCCGAAACCGGCGAGGCGTTGCGATTCCAGGGCGCGTTGCAGCGCGTGGCGTTCGACTAAGTTCGGTTGCGAGACGTTGATTAGGAATGCGCCGGGCTTGATGACTGATAGTTCACCTGCACCGATGAAGTTGACGGTCGCCGGACTGCGCGGCAAGTGCAGGCTGATGAAGTCCGAGCCGGCAAGCAGTTCGTCTAGCCTCACGTACGTTGCCTGATATTGCTCTTCTACTTCGGCGGGCAAGCGCGTGCGCTGGTGATAAACGATGCGCATGCCGAGGGCGATGGCGCGCAAAGCTAGTTCCCTGCCGATCTCACCGAGACCGACGATGCCGAGTTGCCGCTGGTAGAGCGTCACCATGCCGGGGATGCGCGCCCAGTTGCCGTTGGGCGTGTGTTGGCGATTGTAGGTCGTTGGCTGGTAGCCGGCATTGCTGAGTTGTTCATTGCTAATCAGGTTTACGTTCTGCGTCACCTGGCGCGCCAGCGCGAGCATGAGCATCAAGCCTTGTTCCGCAGTCGAAATATTCGCCCGGCGGCGGATGGTTAAGACTTGTGCACCGGCGCCGTCGCAAGCGGCTTGGTCGATGTTGCGCGTCGTGAAGCCGTACTTTTGCACGAATCTGAGGTTTTTGCCGGCGGCGCCGACTTCTTGCGGTCCGAAAGAAAGTTCTTCAACAACGGCGACATTTGCGCCTGGGAGATTCGTTAGTAACTCTTGCTGGCTGTCGACCAGGCGGACATCCGATGGGTAAAGATTTTTCGCCTGGGCACGGATTCTGTCACACCAGCCGCGAAAATCCGCCAGGTCGTGCAAGCAAAAGTGCGCGAAGGCGGCAATGCGTTCTTCGGATGCCGACGGGTCGAGGACGACTTGGATCAAGCGCAGGAAGGTGTCGTTTTCGACGACGAATTTAATCATAAATTTCGTTCAACAGTTCAACGGTTCAAAAGTTTAACGTTGAACTCCGGTTTCTGACCTTGAACGTTGAACGTTTGAACCTTGAACGAATGCTCAGGGTTCCGGGTCGACTTTTAGTGCCTGCAAAAATCTTGTCAGCATGTTGTAGGCGCCGATGAGCATGGTCAGTTCGACCTCCTGCCGCTCGCTGAAGTGTTGGCGCAGTTCGGCAAACACGCTGTCCGGCACGTCGACTTCGCGTGTCATGGCGTCGGTGTAGGCGAGCAGAGCGCGCTGCTTGTGGTTAAATAACTTCGACGGGTGCCAGTCGCCGATTGCGGTGACCTGCTCGGGCGTCAAGCCTTCTTTCAGTGCGTAGGCCGGTCCATGGGCGCGTTGGATGTACTCGACCTTGTTCAATAGCGCGACGCGGATGACCGCGATCTCGCGGCACTGGCCGTCGATCTCGGTGCCGTAGCGCACCGCTTGATTGAACTCGAACCAGGCGTTGGCCAGCGCCGGACTATGGAGCATCAAGCGATAGACGTTGATCAGCCGTCCGCCGCGGGCGCCTTTGATCTTGGCGATGGAGTCGGCGAGCTCGGGATGATCGGCTTCGCCGATTAACGTCACGCGTGCCATGGTTTACCTCTCAAACTGAACAGGTTCAAACTGTTCAAGTCGTTCCATCGTTACGTTTCGTCCAAAACCTTGGACGGGTTCCAATTGTTGCATTGTTCCAAGGGTTCCAGTTGTTTAGCTCATGCTGCGCTGCGGCGTTGCATGCGCAGCGTGAAGCCGGGCCGTTGAATGAAGACGCTAGCGCGGTCTTTTTGTTTCGACAACTCGTCGACGAGATTGACCAGCGGATTATCGCCGCTCGTATAGGTCCGCGCCGGGCCGGCGGCGTACATGCGGTCGACGTCCTCTTTGCTGGAAAAAAATCGCAACAAGAGTTCTTCGTCGTTCTTGCCCCCGTACTTTTTGCGCAGCTCTTGGAGCGTGTCGGTTGGGTGGGGGCGGCCGGCGATCTCTTTGGCGCGCGGGCGATTGAGTATTTTCTCTTTGACGTTCTGGTCCATGAACTGCGCGCCTTCTTTGCCCCAGATACCCATGGCGTATTCAATCGTCTGGTCGGTGACCTGTTTGTAGCGTTCGCCGACGATCACATTGATGGCGGCCTGGCTGCCGACGAACTGCGACAGCGGCGTGACCATGATCGGATAACCGAAATCGGCGCGCACCTGGGCGGCTTCTTCTAGAGTCTGATCGATTTTGTCATCCATGCCGACACGGCTCAATTGATGGCGCAGGTTGGAAATCATACCGCCGGGGATTTGATGGACATATTGCGCGTAGTCGTACTCGGGAGTTTTGCCGATGGGAAGATTCGCCTGCCTGGCGCAGGCGGTGAGAAACTTGGATGCCTCGCGCAGGGGTGCTTCGTTGATCATGGTTTTATAGCCCAGGGCGCGCGCGTTCATGGCGACATTGAATAGCGACGGGTTTCCCGAGCCGTCGGCGAGCGGTGGAATCGCCGTGTTGATATGCACCATGCCGGCTTTGATCGCCTCCAAACAGCATAGCGTGCCGAGGCCGGTGGTGCAGTGGGTGTGCAGCTCCACCGTCATATCGCCGGCGGCTTTGAGAATCGCCGGCACCGCGGTCTTGGTGCGCTCTGGCGTCAAGATTCCGCCCGGATCTTTGAATATGGTCCGATAGACATCGAGGGCTTTGGCTTCGCGAATTTTCTTGGCGTAATATTCGTCCGTGTGGCGCGGCGACACGGTGTAGATCAAATTGATAATCGGTTTCAGGCCCGCGTTCTTGGCCTGCTTGACGCGCCAGGCCCAGTCCGCGGCATCGTTCCATGAATCGGAAATGCGCACTTCGCTGACGCCGACATTGGCCATGCAGGTATCGAAGAGTTGGTGCAGGGCATCGGGATAAATGGCGAAGCCGCTGCGCGAGCCATGCACCAACCGCAGCGGCGTGCGTTTGAATTTCGGAATAATCAATCGGTAGCGCTCCCAGGGATCTTCGCGCAGCTCTTTGACGCACTTGGGGATTTCAATGGGACCGCCGAGCTCGATGGCTTCGAAGCCGGCGTCGTCGAGTTGCGCGCAGATCGGCGCGATCATCCCGGTGCGGATGTTGTAGGCCCACAGACTCTGGGCGCCGTCGCGGATGGTGGTGTCTTGGAAATATACTTCGGTCATGGCAGGGTCCTACTTTTTCTCACAGCTGATCCAAAGAGCAGCAATGCTTCATTCCTCGCGCAGCCAGATTTGGCTGCGGCCGAACAGCGACACGCCGATGAAACCGCGCACTTCGAGCTTCTTGCCGCCGTCGATGAGTTTCATCTTGGCGCGATAGACTTTGCCGTTCTCCGGGTCGAGGATCTCGCCGCCTTGGTAGTCGTCCGCCTGCTTGGCCAGGCCCCAGAGTATCGTCATGCCGAGGACCGGCTGGTTTTTTCGCGTGCCATCGCATTTATCGCACTTGGGCGCCGGATCCTCGCCGGGTTTGGGGAAGATCTTTTCGATTTTCCCTTCAAAGCGGCCGTTCGCTTCGCGAATGCGCACCAAACCTTTCACCTGGCCGGAGCTATCGTCGATGGTTTTCCATAGACCCGCTGGCGAGGGTTCGTTGGCATGGAGTGACGATAGCGTACCCAACAAAATCGCCGTGCTGATGATTCCGCCGATAAAGTGTTTGTCTCATGCGCATACCTTGTCTGTCCCGCCGCGACTGTAAGTGACTCCCATCACTTAGCAGTTACGGCAACGATTTTCGATATGGCTGCCTCATCGTAACCCATAAGTCTCGGCTGGACACAGCGGGTGTGGTAGCGCAATCAAATTTGGTTAAGCGCTCTAGTCGTGGCATGTTTTCCGTTACCCCTATTTGGAAAAGAGGGGCCTTGGGAGATTCTTGCTTTCAGCCTGCGCCATCGTCCCGGTGTATTGCCGAGCCTCGTTGAAGAAAACCGCCCCACACCACAAGCAAATCCCCCTTCATCCCCCTTTTCCAAAGGGGGTGCTCTGTCATCAGCTGGCGATTTACTTCGTCAGCTCTACGGCGTGGCGAAACTTGTGGTTATGTTCAGATGGGCGGCTAGGTGCGCAAGAGCGTTGCGGACGAGACTTCTTGAAGGACCTTTCTATCTGAACTTGGGAAAGACTTCCTTCGACATTAGCTCCAGGGTTCGGCGCACGTCGCCCATCGGCACGCCGCCGAAGTTGACCATGCCGATGACATGGGTGACGCCGATCTTTTCGTATTCGCGCAGGATGGCGACGGTATCTTGCGGCGTAGTGAACAGCGCCAAGCGTTCTTGCTTGATGTTGTCGAGTTGCGGAATCTTCGAGCCGGGGCGGCGGTGGGTCTTGTGAAACGAGATGGCGCGCTCGAAGTAGGGCCGCGCGCCGGCGACCGCGGCTTGCTCATTCTCGTGCAGATAAAAATGCATGGCAACCATGATCTCCGGCTTGTTCTTATGCCCCGCTTTGGCAAACGTCTCGGTGTAGAGATCGTTTTTCGCCTTTACGTCGGCGAGGTTCTGCGAGCGGGCGAATGGAATGCCCATCATCGGTAGGCCCATCTGCCCGGCTTTGATCAAGGTCTCGTCGCTGGAGGCGGCGAGCCAGGTCGGCGGCATGGGTTTTTGCAGTGGCTGCATGTAGAGCGAGATGTTATCGAAGTTGTAATGCTTGCCGTGGTGCGAGAACGTTTCCTGTGACCACGCCTTGAATATTATCTCCGTGCCTTCCCAGAATTTTTCTTTGGCTTCCTCCATCGACATGCCAAATTGCTCGAACTCCACCGGCGAGAAGCCGCTGCCGAGGGCGAATTCCAAGCGGCCGTTGCACAGATTGTCGGCCAGCGCGTACTCTTCGGCGACGATGAGCGGGTTGTGAAACGACGGCACGGCGATGGCCGGGCCCAGGCGAATTCGTTTGGTGCGCTGTCCGAGAGCGGCGATGATCATCGGCGGCGAGACGCAGGTGCCGTACCAGTAAAGATGATGCTCGCCCAACCAGAAAGAGTCGAAGCCCAACTCTTCGGCCCATTCGGCCATGGTCAAAACTTCTTCGTAATATTTCTGATTGGAGCGGCCGAGCTCAGGATGATTGTCGCCGAAGATAAAGATGCCGAATTTCACTGCAAGCTCCTCTTTTCGATTTGACCCACTCCCTCTTAGCGTAAACTAGAAAGGGCGACAAGCGCTTGTCGTTTATTCCAATTTTCGCCAATTGAGGATAGTCAGCGCCAGTCCTGAACTGCCGAGCACGGCGAGCAAAACGTAAGTCCAAGTGTAGCCGACCATGTCGACGGCACTACCCGTGATAAACGCGCCGACGCCGTAGCCGAGCGGGTAGGCGATTGAAAATGATGCCATGAACCGGCCGCGCCGCTCCGGCGTGGCTCGCTTCATCGCAATGATCAGCGTTGCCGAACCGCCGATCGCCATGCCGAGCATGTAGAGCACGCCCGCGCACAAGATCGTCGCGAGGTTTGACGCAGCGACTAATAACATGAGGCCGAGGGACTGCAACGTGAAAGTCGCGACCAGAGAATAGCCGATGCCGATGCGATCGGAGACGCGGCCGAGCAATGGGCGGGCGAGCACGCTGGCGATGCCGCTGACGACGAAATAGGAACCGATGGCGCCGATGCCGATCTCGCGGGCGTAAAGCACGATGAAACTGGTGATCGCCGGGAAACTCAGCTGACTGCAGAACATCAGCGCCGCGGGCAGCAACACGCCATGTTCCGCCGCGCTGAAGATTTGCCGCCACCAAGGGAGCGACGCTGGTTGTGAGTCGGCCTGACGCTCCACGGTGGGAACCTGACGGGACATGAAATAGCAAACACCGGCTCCGGCTAGGCCCAAAGCGATCATGATGGTAAAGACCAAATTGTAACTGCCAAAAGGCGCGTACAATAGCCACAGCGCGACGGCGGGAAAAAGCACCGTCGGCGTCGATTGCGCGCCGCTGTAATATCCCGCAGCCTCGCCGCGGCGCGATGCCGGGGCGATGCGCGCCAAGAGAGCGTAGCCGCCGGCGTTGACTCCAGCCCAGCCGATGCCGCGCAGGGCGTTGGCGAGCAGGACCATGCTGACGAAGGGGAAAAAGCACAGCAGCATGCTCGCCGCCAACATGATCAGGCCGAAGGCCAATACGCCGCACTCGCTCCAGCGGTCGGCCCAATATCCGATAAATGGCCGGGCGATCACGCTGGTCGCGGCAAACGAGGAAATGGCTAACCCGACCACGAAGGGCGAACCGCCCAATTGGGTGATGTAGAGCGGGATCGTCGGGTTGAGCATGGCCTGCTGCGCATAGCCCAACGACTGGACTATGCAGAGCAGGGCAAACGTGGAGGTCCAAACAGATGCGTGGTTGGCGATGGTCACGGCAGCGTCAAGCTCTTATGGGATGGATAATTTACACCACGAAGGCACGAAGGACACGAAGGGTTCGAGTAATTTAATTCCGAACTTCGTGCTCTTCGTGTCCTTCGTGGTGAAAGGACTCTTTCGCTTTGGCTGACCTGATCGATTATCGTGCCGCGGGTCATTTCAATTTTGCCCATTGTTTCCAGATCACGATGAAACCCATCGAGCAGAGGATGCCGGCGATGGTGAACATCCAGCGAAAACCGGCCAGATCGACGACTATGCCGTTGATCAACGCGCCGGTGCCGTTGCTTAGGGGCAAGGCGGTGGAATAGCTCGCCATCGCTCGGCCGCGACGCTGTGCCGGCGCGGATTCCATTGCCAGTGCCATGATCCGAGCGCCGCCGATGGCGGCGCCGGTGTAAAAAAGTGCGCCGCTCAAGATTAAGCCAGGCAGACTGCTTGCGAACGGCATGATCAGCAAGGCCGCAGTCTCTAGACTGAAGGCGATCAGCAATGACCGGCCGGCGCCGAGTTTGTCGGAAAAGCGGCCGAGCAGCGGGCGCCCGAGCGCACTGGTCACGCCGACGGCAACGTAATACCAACCAAAGTTGCCGACGCCGAGATCGCGAGCGTAAAGCACAATGAAGCTGGAGAAACAGGGCAGCGACAGGTTCAAAGTAAATATCAGCAACGCCGCGGTGAGAATATGGCGGTCGACGACATTGACAATCTCGCGCCACCACGAATCTCGATTGTCAGTATTACTTTCCTGGCTGTGCTGCGGTGCGACGCGCGCCAGGGCCCACGCCGCGATTGCGCCGCTGAAAACGAACGCCATCGCCAACAGAAATACCGCGCGAAAACCGCCCATCGGTGAGTCGATGATCCAAAGCGCAATGGCGGGGAAAATGATCGTCGCGCTGGACTGGACGCCGCCGAAATAGCCGGATGCTTCACCGCGACGTTGCGGCGGCGCGGAGGTCGCCAGCAGCGTGTAACCCGATGCCGCCATACTCGACCAAGCAATGCCGCGCAGCGCGTTGGAAAAAATCACCGCGGCGTTGAGCGGCAGCAAGCAAAACAAGATGCTGAGCCCCTGGCCGATCATGCCGAGAAACATCATCCCGGGAGCGCTCCAGCGATCGACCCAGTAACCGATGATCGGCCGCGAGATGACGCTGGTGACGCCGAAGGCGGCGATCACTAGACCGACGATGAACGGCGAGCCACCCAGGTAGGTGATATAGAGCGGCAGCGCCGGCTGCAAAAGGTAGTGCTGCGCATAGCAAAGAAATTCCGCCAAGCAGAGCAGCACAAACGCTCGCGTCCAGAGGGATCGGTTCGTCGATGCAACGGACATCGTTGTGGTCTAGCATGGCGGCGGGAAAAACTCATGCGGTGGACGGCGAAGATTGGAGTGATGGAGTGTTGGAGTAATGGAGTATTGGGTTTTCGGAACGCCCATCACTCCAGCACTCCAGTACTCCATCACTCCAATCCTTTACAGTTTCGCGCGCCGCCCGACGATAAAAATCAATCCACCCGCTTGGATCGCGGCCAGCAGCAGAAACATGCCGATGTAGCCGGCGATGTCGATGGCGCTGCCGGTGATGAGCGAGCCGACGCCATAACTTAACGGGTAGGCGACGGAGAAGGTCGCCATCTGTTTACCGCGCCGTTGGGGATCGGCGCGTTCGACGGCCAACGCCAGCGTCGTCGAGCTGCCGATGGCGTTGCCGAGCATGTATATCGCGCCGCAGATAATCACGCCCAATAAATTGCGACATCACAGTGATCAGAACCAGGGCGATCACCTGCAAGGCAAAGCCGGCAGCGATGGAACGAGCGCGGCCGATGCGATCGGACAGGCGACCGAGCAGCGGCCGGCCGAGCATGCTGGTGGCGCCTATGACAACGAAATAGGCGGCGAAGTTGCCGATGCCAAGTTCTTTGGCGTAGAGAATTATGAAGTTGGTGATCGCCGGCAGCGATAGGTTGAGCCAGAGCAGGAGCAGCGACGGCAGGAAAATCTCCGGCTCGACGAAATGAAATATTTCGCGCCACCAATCGGTTTTTTCATGGGTGCCGTGCACTTTCGCCGGACGTGGCACCGAGGATGCCATCGTCCAGCCGGTGAGCGCGCCGGCGATGGAAAAAATCGCCGTGACGACGAACACCAGGCGGTAGCCGCCGAAGGAGCCGTAGAGCAGCCAGAGGGCGAAGGGCGGAAAAAAGATTTGCGCCGAGCTCTGCACGCCGCTGTAGAGACCGGAGGCGGCGCCGCGTTGTTTTTCCGGCGAGATCAGCGCCAGGAGCGAGTAACCGCCGGTGTTCAAACCCGCCCAGCCGATGCCGCGCAGGCCGTTGGCTAATGCCGTGGCCGGGACGAACGGAATGAAACAGAGAAAAATGCTCACGGCTTGAAATAGCAAACCGGAGATCATCACGCCGGCTTCGCTCCAACGGTCGGCCCAGTGACCGACCAGCGGACGGACCACGACGCTGGTGACGGCGAAGCAGGCGAGCACAATGCCGACGACGACCGGAGGAGCACCCAATTGCGTGAGGAAAAGCGGCAGCACCGGCGCGAGCATGAAATGCTGCGCATATCCCAGCAACTGCGCGGCGCAGAGCAAAATAAACGTCTTGGTCCAGATGGTGTCGGTCATAAGAAAATAAGAATTCGTTCAAGGTTCAAGGGTTCAAAAGTTCAAGGGCAGAAGCACTTCGGAGTGGCATCTCTGTCCTTGAACTCTTGAACCTTGAACGGCCCCCTGAGCTATTTCAGCCTCACCCGGTTGGCGATGGTGATGAACAGTCCGCTGGCGCCGAGGGCGGCGAGGACGAGATACATGGCGAAGAATCCGAACCATTGTACCAGGCTGCCGCAGATCAAAGCGCCGATGCCATTGCTGAGCGGTAGAGCGATGGAAAAGGTCGCCATGGCGCGGCCGCGCCGTTCAGGTCTGGCTTGTTCCATGGCGATGGCGAGGGTCGTCGAGCTACTCATAGCGAGGCCAAGCATATAAAGCGCGCCGGAAATGATTAAGGCGAACAGATTGGCGGCGAAAGCCAGCAGTACCAGGGCGAGAGTTTCCAGGATGAAGCAGGCGAGTAGCGCGCGCCCCCGGCCGATGCGGTCGGAGACTTTGCCGAGCAGCGGCCGGGCGAGGATGCTGGTGGCGCCGCTGACGACGTAGAACCAGCCGATGTTGTCGATCGCCAGTTCGCGGGCGTAGAGCACCAAAAAGCTCGCCACCGCCGGGAAGGTGACATGGGACATAAACGAGAGGACCGAGGCGAGAATGATCTCGCGGTCTAGCACACTGAGAATTTCCTGCCACCAGGGACCGGACGGTGCGCTGTGGCGCTCTTGGGTGCGCGGTGGCATGTGGCGCTTGAGCGCGGCGGCAGCAACTGCGCCGATGGCGGCCAGGGCGACCGCGACGGTGAAGACGACGCGAAAGCCGCCGAAGGGCGCGGCGATGAGCCACAGGGCGACAGCGGGCAAGAGTATCGTGCCGCTGGCTTGCACGCCGCTATAATATCCAGAAGCTTCGCCGCGGCGATCGGTGGGCGCGCTTAACGCTAACATGGAATATCCCGCGGCGCTCATGGCGGCCCAGCCGATGCCGCGCAGTGCGTTGGCCAACATGGTCGCTTCGGTCAACGGAATGAAACAGATCGACACCGCGAGCGACAGCAAGGTCAAACCGCAAAACGACACTCCGGGCTCGGACCACTGGTCGGCCCAGCCGCCGATGATCGGACGAAAAACCACGCTGGTGACCGCGAAGCAGGCGATCACCAGGCCGACTTGAAACGGCGTGCCGCCGAGCGACGTGATGTAGAGCGGAAAGGTCGGCTGCAGCAGCGCATGCTGCGACGAGCCGAAAAATTGCGCGGTGCAAAGCAAGAGAAAAGTGCGCGTCCAGAGGGTATGAGATTGTGGCGTGGCCATGGATTAGGATTGTTCACCACGAAGGCATGAAGCACACGAAGTTCGGAAAAGTGTGTATAGGTGTTGAATAGGATTTCTTTTACCTTCGTGAACTTCGTGCCCTTCGTGGTGAAAACGATTCTTCATCATTGTCATTGCAAACTCGCGCGGTTTTTCCAGGTGATCCATAGGCCGGGGATGTTGAGCAGGGCGATGAAGATGAACATCCAGCGGTAGCCGGCGATTTGAATGGCGCTGCCGGCGAGCAGGGAGCCGACGCCGGCGCTGAGCGGATAGGCCATCGAATAAGTGGCGATCACTTGGCCGCGCCGTTCCGGGTTGGCGTGCTGCAGGGCGAGCGCCAACGTCGCCGCGGTGCCCATGGACGAGCCGGTCATGTAGAGCACTCCTGAGACGATCATGCCGCCCAGCGTGGTGGCGTTTACGACGACGCAGAATGCCGCGGCTTCGAGAATGAAACCCGCTCCGATGGCGGCGCCGCGGCCAATCCTATCCGAGAGTTGCCCGAGCAGCGGGCGGGCGATCAAACTCGTCGCGCCGCTGGCGACGTAGTACCAACCGAAATGCTCGATGCCCAGCTGGCGCGCGTAGAGCACCAGAAAGCCGGCGACGGCGGGCAGAGAAACATGCAGGGCGAAGAGCAATCCGGAGGCGAGTAAAATATCTTTTTCAGGAAGTCTGATGATCTCGCGCCACCAGGGGCCGGCGAGGGCGTTGCGCTGTTGACGCGCCGTGTTTACGGCGCGTTCGCGCAGCAGCAGGCCGAGGGCGGCGCCGGTGACGGCGATGGTCATGGAAACCGCGAAGACGACGTGAAAGCCGCCGAAGGGCGCGTCGATCAACCAGAGCGCCAAGGCTGGCAAAAGAATCGTCGCGCTGCCCTGGGCGCCGCTGTAATAACCCGACGCTTCACCGCGGCGGGCGGCGGGAGCGCTTTGGGCGAGCAGCGCGTAGCCGCCGGAGTTGACGCTGGCCCAGCCGACGCCGCGGCAGCTATTGGCGATCATGGTCGTGGCGACAAACGGCAGGTAGCAAAGCAACACGCTGGCGCCTTGGATTAACAGGCCGGAGATCATTACGCCGGCTTCGCTCCAGCGATCGGACCAGTAGCCCACCAGCGGCCGCAAGATCATGCTGGTGGCGGCAAACGATGCCATCACCAAACCCACGACAAACGGTGTGGCGCCGAGATGAGTGACGTAAATCGGCAGCGTCGGTTGCAGCACGAAGTGTTGCGCGTAGCCTAAGAACTGGACGATGCAGAGCAGCACGAAAGCGCGGGTCCAGAGGGTGTCGGTAGTTGCCGGAGTCATTGAAGCTGAGTCAGTTCCGACTGTTCTTATACAAGCTTCGCGACGGTGTCGCTAGGAGTGGCGCGGGAATTAAAAATTGATAGTGAAGAATTGAAAACGACGGCGTCGGAGCTGGCACACGTCTCATTGAAAAAAAACAGGCCCAGACGTTTGTACGCCGGGCCTGTCGATTCTGTCTGCGATTGTTCGCCGGTTATTTCAGCGTCGCGTAATACGTGGCCAAGTCGGCGAAGTCGGTTTCGTTGAGTCCTTTGAAGCTAAGCTTTTTGGCTTCTTCCAATTCCGCGATTTCCAATTTGCGCTTATCGCCGGCGAACAGCGCCATTTGGGTCTGAAGAAAACCCTTGGGTTGTCCGCGTAGCGCCGGGATGACACGTGCGCCGTCGCCGTCGCCTTTGGGGCCGTGGCAGGCGATGCACTGACTGGCGAGGGTGGCGCCGCGGCTGAGTGCTTTGGCCTCGACCTTTACGTTGGCTAGCGCAGGCTTTTTTTGGCTGGCGAAGTAATCCGCGATCTCATCCAAGCCGAACTGCAGGATATACTTCGAGTAGGGCTCCATCTCCGGCGACGGGCGTTTGCCCTCGGCGTAGTCCTTGATGGCTTTCTTAAAATAGTTGGCGTTCATGCCGGCGAGCACCGGCATATGCTGCCCCGGCGTGTTGCCGGCAAAGCCGTGACAGGCGCTGCACACGAGCGATTTCTGCGCGCCGGGAGAATCGAGGGGGCCGGCGCTGGCCGCTGCGGCAAAAATTAATAATCCTAAAAAACTCATTGCCATGAATGGTAATCTGCGCATGAAAATCTCCTCGATCATCCTAACATGTCGTTCCAGATGCTGGCGCGCCAGGCGAGCGAGTTTTGCGCCGTGCCGACGCTCTTGCCCGGTGTGAGTTTTTGCTCGATCTGAACGACCTTGCCGTTTTCGATCTTGTAGGCGTTGACCACCGCGATCGCTTCTTTGTCGCTGACCCAGCTGTAGCAGGTGTTGCCCGGAGCGATCTGCGGCGCTTCTTTGCCGTTTAACAAACTGACAACGGCGGTGGCGCAAATTTTCCCCATGGCGTTGGCGACGTTTCCCGACTTGGGCACGGGCAAGCCAATCGTCGCGTCGCCGACGACATGGATGTTTTTCTGCTTGAGCGATTCATAGCTGACATGATCGACTTCGCACCAGCGCTTGTCGCCGCCAACCAGATCGGCGTCGACGGCGATGGCGCCGGCGCGCTGCGGCGGAATGACATTGACCACGTCGTATTTCACTTTGTCGCCGGTATCCGTGGTGATCTCTCTGGCGCCGACATCGATCTTCTCGGCCTTTTGCGACGGGCGATATTCGATATTCGCTTCGTATTCCTTGAATATCACTTTGAACAGTCCGGGCTTGGAGACGATATCTTTGTTGGCGTCGAGGACGAGGAGCTTGGACTTCGGTTTCTTGGTCTTGAGAAACCAAGCGATCATCGATGCCCGTTCGTACGGGCCCGGCGGGCAGCGATAGGCGACCGGCGGCACGGTCATGACGACAACGCCGCCGTCGGGCATAGACTGTAACTGCTGGGCCAACTGCACCGTCTGCGGACCGGCTTTCCAAGCGTGGAGCACTTTGTCTTTGGCTTGCGCCAAGCCGTCGATCTGTTCCCACTGAAAATCGATGCCCGGTGAAACGATCAGCCGGTCGTACTCGAGTGAATCCTTGCCAACGCGCACGCGTTTCTTGTCCGGCTCGATGGCGGCGGCAGCCTCATGGCGAATTTTCACGCCATGTTTTCTCAGGCCGTTGTAGTTCAGGGTCAGGCTCTTCAGCGACTCAACGCCGGCCAATACTAGATTGCTGAACGGACAGGAAATGAATTCCTTGTTCGGTTCAAGCAGGGTGACTTCAATCGACGGGTCGGTGAGACGAACATACTTCGCCGCCGTGGCGCCGCCCCAGCCGCCGCCGATGACAAGGACACGGCGCCGCGCTTGGCCGAACACCGGCACTTGCGCCGCGCCGAGCATGGCGACGCTCATGCCGCTAACCTGGAGAAACCTTCTGCGCGTGATTTTAGCCATGGATATCTCCATAAAGTTTGATTGCTTTCGTTGAGTATTTGCGTGAATAACCAAACGTCCAGGCTAAGTCAAGGAGAATCTAAGCTAGTTGATTGGCTTAGTCATATTTACTAAATTGCAGTCGATGCGCATATCCATAATGAGTCGATTCAAGTCAGAGGCTGACCCTTTGACGCTGAGTCGCAGAAGGTTTCTACGGTTGTTGAGTACCATGCTTGGCGGCGCTGGTGTGCTCAAGGATTTTTTGATCCCAAGCAAAGTAAAGGCTCAGGCTAGTGCTTTGGGCATGCCGCAGCCGGACGAGCTGGTCGAAGCGACCTTAAAACGGCTGTTCGGCAATCGTGCTTTCCAGCGCGGTGACGATAAGATCAAAGTCGACCTGCCGCAGATCGCCGAGGATGGCGGCAGTGTTGCTATCACCATCGATTCGACCTTGCCGGTGAGCGGCGCGGCGCAAGTTAGTCACATTTATATTATTTCCGACAAGAACCGCCGGCCGATGTTGGCCAAGTTTTCGTTCACGCCGGAGTCGGGCCGGGCGTTTGTCGCCACCAGCGTGCGCTTGGCGACCTCCACCGATGTGCGCGTCGTGGCGGAGATGAACGATGGGACGCTCTATGCGGTGAGCAAGCATGTGCGGGTGACGATCAGCGGCTGTGATTTGCCGCCGCAGGGCTGAGCCGCTGCGCGGCGTGCCAATCGTTCCAGACGTTCAAAATGTTCAAGTCGTTTTCGGAAAATGGTTGAGAAAAGTTATGGCTGAAGTAGGCAGAGTCAGTATTCGCTTGCCGTCGTCGATCAAGCCGGGCGATGTGATTCGCGTGCGCACGTTGGTGATCCATCCGATGGAGATCGTCCAGCGCGATAAGGCGAACAAGATTATTCCCAAGAACTATCACTTCATCCACACCATGACGGTGGCGTACAACGGCAAGGAAGTGATGCGCACGGAACTGACCCAGGGTGTGAGTCAGAATCCGAGTGTTACTTTTCCGTTGAAAGTCGACAAGCCGGGGAAGCTGACGGTGAGTTATTCGGACACTACCGGTAAGGTTTATCAGGGGCAGAGCGATGTGCAGTTTTCCTAGTTCACCGTTACCAGCGTCGAGGATGAATGAGTGACGATGGAGGATGGTTTTTTCGATCTTTGATCCGCTATCTTCTATCTTCGGCTGTTCTTTGCGAATCGCGCGCGCTCCCGCCGTCATGACCCGCCAACCTGCCAACTTCACCGCGTTCCTGCGCGATCAATATAATCATATCTTTGGCCGCCCCTGGCCGGTGATTTCCTCGGCTCTGGTGATCGCCGCGCTCAATGTTTTTCTCTTTGCCTTCGATAAGCCCTGGACCGCGTCGGATGGCTTGCGCAACTGGGGCGATTCGCTGTTCCAATTGCTCGGTGTCATCGATCAGCCCGACTTGCTGCCGCCGCTGCTATATTCCGGCTCTGTGCTGAATATCGGTTTGCTGCTCGGTGGACTGGTGGCGGCGCTGCTGAGCCGCGAGTTCGCCGTGCGCCCTGCGCCGGGCGCGGAATTGCTCAAGGGTTCGTTGGGCGGCTTGTTCATGGGCGCGGGTGCGATGTTGTCGTTCGGTTGCAACATCGGCGGGTTTTTTAGCGCGCTCGCGGCGCTATCGGCGAGCGGGCTGGCGATGATGGCGGGGTTAATCGTCGGTGCTTTCATCGGCACGCGTTATTTGATCCGCGAGAATGGCAAAATCATCGCGTCCGGCAAACTGCCGTTCATGAACACCTGTGAGGCGCTGCCGCGGCCGGCGGTTGCTTCGGCGGCGTTTAAGCTTCAACCGGGGATCGGCGTGTTGGTGTTCGCGCTCGTGCTCGGAGGCGGCTGTCTTTATCAGTTCTTGGGTCATGGCAGACTGGCGGTATTCCTTTATTTCGGTGTTCTTTTTGGAATTGTCTTGCAGCGCTCGCGCTTTTGTCTGGTCAATGCCTTTCGCGAGCCGTTCTTGAGCGGCGCGAGCGAGCATGCGCGGGCGGCGGCATTGGCGCTGGTCATGAGTCTGATCGGTTTCGCGATACTAAAAGTCACGGATTTGAAAGACGCCACAGAGTGGGTGTTCCCATCTTTTTGGTTTGGCGCTTTGACCGGCGGCACCCTCTTCGGCATCGGCATGGTGCTGGCCGGCGGCTGCGGCGCGGGATCGATCTGGCGCGTCGGCGAAGGCCATGTGAAGCTTTGGATCGCCGTGGCTTTTTTTGCCGTTGGTACATCGGCGATGCGTCTGTTGCTTACGCGCACGGACTTGATTGGTCAGTTGGGCACGGCGGTGTTTTTGCCGAATCTTTTTGGTTGGGCCTTGGCCGTAGGTGAAGTTGTGGTGCTGATGATTGTTTGGTATTTGCTCGCCGCGTGGAACCAAGAAAAAAAACAAGTGGGTGTGCTCAAGTTTTGATTATGCTATGAAAACAGCATGAGTCATCCAGGCATCAAAGAACTGCAATTTATTATCAATGCCAAAGCCGGCGTGGTTACCGGCCTGCTGCAAAAGCCAGAGGATTCTAAGGCTCTGTTGGTGCTGGCCCATGGCGCGGGGGCGGGCATGTGGCATAAGTTCATGAACGATAGCGCTGCCGAGCTGGCCGCACGCGGCGTGGCGACCTTCCGTTATCAGTTCCCCTACATGGAGAAGCGCATCAAGCGGCCCGACAGCGAAGCGGTGATGTTGGAGACGGTGCGCGCGGCGGTGGCGACGGCGCAAAAAGTATCCGATGGTCTGCCGCTGTTCGCCGGCGGCAAGTCGATGGGTGGGCGCATGACTTCTTTGGCAGCGGCCCAAGAACCGTTGGCTGGGGTGCGCGGGCTGGTCTATTTCGGTTTTCCGCTCCACGCCATGGGCAAACCCGGCGCCGAGCGCGGCGCGCATTTGGCCAACATCGATATTCCAATGCTGTTCTTGCAGGGTTCGCGCGACGGCTTGGCCGATTTGAAATTGCTCAAGCCGCTGTGTAAAAACCTCGGTAAGCAGGCAGCGCTCTGTATCGTTGAAGGTGGCGATCATTCGTTTCACATGCTCAAGAGCGCGCGCAAGACGGATGAACAGGCGTTGCGCGACGTGGTCGAGAAGGCGACGAAATGGATTCTAAGAAACGCCTAGTTCAATGATTCACCGGAAGAACCCCGGAATCGTCCTTTCCCGCGAATTTAGAAATTGAACTTTGTACTCTTGAAGCTTGAACCAATGTCTTACCCCACCAACGAACAAGAAGCGCTGGTCGCCTTGA
Source organism: uncultured delta proteobacterium (assembly GCA_963760795.1). GTDB lineage: Bacteria > Desulfobacterota > Binatia > UBA9968 > UBA9968 > DP-20. Next base: position 25,561 of record CAVXEP010000007.1, on the reverse strand, counting down.
AAGGCGACGATACCGAACTGGCGGCGACGGCGGAGGCGATGCTTTGGGGAATTTGGTGTCGTTCGGGGGATGCTGAGGCGGACCGCCTGTTTCGCGCCGGCGTCGATGCCATGCAGAATCGTAAACTAGAAGATGCGGAAGAATTATTCGGCGGCGTGATCGAGCGGCTGCCGGCATTCGCGGAGGGTTGGAACAAGCGCGCGACGGTGCGCTACCTGCGCAAAAATTTCAAAGGCTCCATTGCCGACTGCCAGCAAACCTTGGCGCGCAATGCCAATCACTTCGGCGCGGCGGCGGGGCAAGGCCTTTGTCATCTGACAGTGAGCGAGTTTCGCGAAGCGGCGATGTGCTTTCGCCGGGCGCTGGAGATCCATCCCCATCTCGACGCCGTGCGCCACAACTTAGCGGTGGCTGAGGCCGAGGGCGGCGGCAGTGGGTATCTCAATTAGACAAAATTCCTGCACTCGTTCCGCTCGTTCCAGCCGATTCGGATTCAAGCCCGTTCAAGAGTTCAAGGTTCAAGGGTTCAATCGGAGTTGCGCCGGCCGATAGGTTTTCTTGCAATCCGGCCTTGAACCTTGAACCTTTGAACTCTTGAACGGATATCCGCCCTGCTTGACCTTGCCATCCTCCGCACCGTATATGTTTTCGATTAACTTTGCTTGGAGGTCGGATGGCTATACGGGTTGCAGGGATTTGTGGGAGTTTGCGCGAGGCTTCGCTAAACAAAGGGTTGCTGAGAGCGGCGGCGGAGTTGGCGCCGGCGGGGATGGAGATTCAGATCTATACGCCGGCTGGGCGATATCCCGCCGTACAACGACGATGTATTCGTCAAAGGCGATCCGGAACCGGCGGCGGATATGAAGGCGTTCATCTTCGCTGCCGACGCGATACTGATCGTTTCTCCAGAATATAATTACGGCGTGCCCGGCGTGTTAAAAAACGCCATCGATTGGGCGTCGCGGCCGAGCGGCAAATCCGCGCTCAACCGCAAGCCGGCGGCGCTGATGGGTTGCTCGCCAGGGCTCGGTGGGACGATTCGCTGCCAGCATGCGCTGCGCCAATCGTTCGTATTCACCGAGACCCATGTCATGTCGCAGCCGGAGATCAAGATTCCCTCGGCGGCGCCGCTGTTCGATGCGAGCGGTAAACTTACCGACGAGAATACCCGCCAGCATGTCAAGAAATTCCTCGAAGCCTTTGCCGTCTGGATCGGACGATTCAAGGATTAGCTGGCTCGGGTCGACAAAAGCTGCCATGACGGCATTGACAGTGAACAAGGTCATCGGGTAGTGTCGCCGGAAAATAGCCAGTTGGTTTATCGAATAAACTTAAAATTACGGGGGGCGACGGTATGTTAAAGAGGTTTGTTATTGCGCTCGCGCTGGTGCTGCTTACGGGATTGAGAGCGAACGGGGCCGACACGGCGCTACAGCAAATCGCCGACGCGTTAGACGTGTCGACGACGAAAACATTTCAGTTCACCGCCAACGGCATCATGTGGCATGTCGGCCAATCGACCAGTCCGATGGCGGCGTGGCCGAGATACTACGTAAAGAGCTTGACGCGCAGGTACGACTTCACCGCGGCAGCGATGCGCGATCAAATGGTCCGCACTCAGGGCGAGGTGCCGCCCAGCGGCGGCGGCGGTCAGCCGCTCGAGGGCGATCAGCAAATCATCGCCCTTGTCAGTGGCGATCTGGCTTGGAACGAGGCCGGCAAGAACACGCCGGCTCGGCCGCATGAAGTCAGCGGTCGAGCGCATGAACTGGCGATTTCACCGCATGGAGTGGTCCGGGCTGCGCTGGCCAGCAATGCCACCGTAACCAAGAGGACGATCGACGGGCGGGAGATGACGGTGATCGCGTTCACCGATCAAGGCAAGCGCAAGATCGTTGCCTTCGCCAACGATCAATATGCCATCGAGCGGGTTGAGTCGAGCTACGGCCATCCTGTGGTAGGCGATATGAAAGTGGTGACCAACTATGGCCCCTACCGCGACTTTGGCGGCATCAAGTTTCCAACCAGGATTGTGCAGTATCAGGACGGCTTGCCGTCCTTGGATGTTATCGTCACGGCAGTACAAGCCAATCCGACATTCAATGTCGAAGTGCCGGCTAACGTGCGCTCCACACCGACCACGGTGAAGTCTGAAAAAACCGCGGACGGCGTTTGGTTTATCGAAGGCGACTCGCATAATTCCGTGTTGATCGAGATGAAAGATTATCTCATCGTCGTGGAGGCACCGTTAGGCGACGATCGGTCGACGGCCGTGATCGCTGAGGTAAAGAAGCTGGTGCCGACTAAGCCGATCAAATACTTGGTCAATACGCACCATCACTTCGATCACTCCGGCGGTATTCGCGCCTATGCGGCGGAAGGCGTGACCATCGTCACCCATGAAGCGAACCGATCCTATTTTGAACGGGCTGCGGCCAATAGCTGGAGCCTAAGTCCGGATCGATTGGCGAAGGCGAAAAAGAAGCCGGTTTTCCAAACCATGGGCGATAACATGGTGCTGACCGATGGCGCGCGCTCCGTGGAGCTTTATCAAATTGTTGGCAACGCGCACCATGATGGCATCGTCATGGCGTACCTGCGCAAAGAGAAACTGCTGATCGAAGCGGACGCTTTCAGTCCTCGCGGCGTGCCCAAAACACCCGATCCGTTTACCGTCAACCTGGAAGCCAACGTGCGGCGTCTGAATATCGAAGTGGAGCGGGTTCTGCCGATCCATGGTTCGGTGGTGCCCTACGTCGAGGTGATGAAAGCGATCGGCAAAGACCCGGCGGCGGCGAAAAAACCACCGCCGGAAAAGGCACCGGCAGAAAAGGCACCTGCGGAAAAAGCACCGGCGAAGTAGTCACGCTGTAAATGGGGAAAGGCGCGAGCGCGGCAATGGGCCGCGTCTCGCGCCTTTTTTTGTCTTGTAACTTTTCTGTGGCTGGCATATTAAGTTGTCGATCCAGGGTTCCACCTAAAAATCAGGAGGCTATCTATGTTTACCAAACTCGTAACGGCGCTGGCATTGTTCGCGCTCATGGGTTTTCAAGCGCAGGCGCAGGAAACTGAGCTCCAGCGGATCGCCGACGCGCTGGATGTCTCGACCACTAAGACGTTCCAGTTCACCGGCAATGGCACGATGTATTCCCTTGGTCAGAACACCAGCCCGGCGGCGGCATGGCCGCGCCAGTTCGTGAAATCGATGACGCGGGTTTACGACTTCACCGCCGCGGCGATGCGCGATGAGATCGTGCGCATGGCCGGAGAGACGTTGCCGATCGGGCCGGAGCAGCAGGTCATTCAAGTCGTTAGCGGCGAGTACGCCTGGAACGTTGTCGGCAAGGATATCGTCCACCGGGTCTGGGAAACTGCCGAACGCCAACATCAAATCTGGTACGTCGCCCCATGGCGTTATGCGCGCCGCCTTCGCCAACAACGCCACGGTGACCAAGCAGACCATCGAAGGCCGGCCGATGACGGTGGTTTCATTTGTCGAAAAGGGCAAACAGAAAGTTATCGCCTACGTCAACGATCAGAGCGCCATCGAGCGGGTCGACTCCTGGTACGGCCACCCGGTTACCGGCGACATGAAAGTCGTGACCTATTTTGGCGCCTACCGCGACTTTGCCGGCGTCAAGTTTCCCAGCAAGATCATTCAATACCAAGACGGCTTGATCACTTTGGATCTGACGGTCACTGCGGTGCGCGCCAACCCACCGGTGGACATTGAAGTGCCGAGCGTGATGCGCGGCGACCCCACGGCCGGCGAAATCCGAAAAAGTCGCGGACGGGGTTTGGTATATCACCGGCGGTTCGGCGCACAGCGTGCTGATCGAGATGAAGGATTACTTGATCGTCGTCGAAGCGCCCCATGGCGAGCAGCGCGCGCTGGCGGTGATGGCGGAGGTCAAAAAGCTCGTACCCAATAAGCCGATCAAGTATTTGGTCAATACGCACCATCATTTCGACCACACCTCCGGTGTGCGCGCCTTCGCGGCGGAAGGAGTCACTATTGTCACCCACGAGGTTAACCGGCCGTATTATGAACGTGCTGCGCTCAACTCGCATAACTTTAGCCCCGACCGATTGGCGCGCTCGGGCAAGAAGCCGGTGTTTCAGACCATGGGCGACAACATGGTACTGACCGACGGCGCGCGCTCGGTGGAGCTCTATCAGATCACCAACAACAATCATCATGACGGCATCGTCATGGCTTACCTGCGCAAGGAAAAAATTCTCATCGAGGCCGATGCGTTCTCGCCGGGACCGGCGGGCGCCGAGCCACCCAAAGTGCCCAATCCTTTCACCGTCGCCCTCGAAGCAAACGTGCGCCGATTGAATATCGACGTCGACCGCATCGTGCCGATTCATGGCCGCATCGTGCCTTACAGCGATTTGCTCACCGCCATCGGCAAGAAGCCGGCGCCGGCGAAGTAAGTAGCAAACTGCAATTGCAGTAGTGGAGCGATGGAGTATTGGAGTGGTGGGGTTCTGAGACCCCAGTACTCCATCGCTCCACCACTCCAATCCACTTAAGCGGTTGGCGCTCCGGTTCATTCGATCTAAGATGGCTTCGCTCTCGGCCCCCCACATTTATTCTTAAGGAGTATTCTGTATCCTGCGACAGTATCGGCTTCGAGCCGCGCCGAGCGAATGCCACCGATAATCCCCAGCGGTTTTACAATCCATGACCCGCATAGTCATTGGCGTCGCACTAGCTGGATTGCTGCTCGGCTTGGTGCCATCCGAGTCGCCAGGCCAAAGCAATTTCTTCCAGGGCAAAACCATCAAGTTCGTAGTTGGCTATCAGTTTCTGTCTGGCAACTGTTTCTCTGGCCGACGCGCGGCAGGCGGAGAAAGTCGCGCGGATCGGGTGATTCGCTAGGCGTCGGTCGTTCATGGTAAAAGGAATTATATGAAAAAAGCTTTGCTCAGTTTGGCTTTCCTTTTAGTTTCAATCGCCAGTGCCAATGCCCAGGCGCCGTTCTACCAGAATAAGACGGTGACCATCGTCGTCGGCTACCTGGCGGGCGATGGCTATGATATCTGGGCGCGGCTCTTGGCGGCGCATATGGGCAAACATATTCCCGGCAATCCTAACTTCGTGGTCGTCAACATGCCCGGCGCCGGGTCGATGATCGCGGCTAACAACATGTACAACGTCGCCAAGCCGGACGGTCTGACGATGGCGTCCATCGGGCCGTCGCTGTATCTCGATCAGGTGATCGGCAAGAAAGAAGTGCAATTCGATTGGGCGCAATTCGGTTGGGTCGGCTCGACGGAGAATACGCCGTGGCTGTTCTACATGAGCACGAACACGCCGTTCAAAACCATCGACGATGTGCGCAAGGCCAAGGAAGCGCCCAAGTGTTCGGCCACCAGCAGCGGCACCAGCGGCCATTTTATTCCCAAGCTGCTCGAGGAGGCGATGGGCGCAAAATTCACCGTCGTCATGGGTTATCAGGGCGGCTCGGAGCAGGATTTGGCCTTCGAGCGCGGCGAGGTGGTCTGCCGGGCGCTGAGCATCCCGACTTTTTTCGCGCGCGAGCCGTTTACCACCTGGCGCAAGAAAAATATGGTGCGTATCCTGTTGCAGACCGGCCGCAAGCGCGATGCCAAGATGCCCGATGTGCCGACGATCCATGAGTTGATGACGGAGTACAAGACGCCGGCTTCGACTCGGGCTCTGGTGATGGCGATCCTGGCCTCCGGCGATCTCGGCCGGCCGTTTATCACGCCGCCGGCGATTCCCGCTGAACGTTTAAAGATCCTGCGCGAAGCCTTTCGCAAGACCATGGCCGATCCAGGGTTCTTGGCCGACGTCAAAGCGCGCAAGTTAGAGATCGACCCCGACTATGGCGAACAGTTGGAAGCGCTGGCCAAAGAGATCGTCTCCCAGCCGCGCGAGATTTCCGATCGCATGAAGAAACTGCTATCTGAGTAGCCCGCTAGGTGGCGGCATGTGCGCGCCAAACTGCTCGGCCTCATGGGCGACGGGCCTTGAGACAATTTACCTGCGGATGTCAGTTTTGTCCGCGTGGCGCCGTTTGGCGAGTCTGCTAATCGCGGTAAATTGTTTTTATCCGGTCGCCATTTGAGATCGTTGCGAAAGCGCCGATTAAGAACTTGCCGGTCATGTATGGCGGGAAACTGCCAATGTGTTAGCTGTGGGAGAAACGATGCCATCTAGTCTGTGGAGAGTTCGCCCATGTCGCAAGTGAAGTGTCCGAGTTGTTCCCGCGAGTTTGTCCGGCGCGTTGTCAGAGCCGGACTGCGGGATCGGCTGGCGGGCTGGTTTTTCATTTATCCCTTCAAGTGCCAGATCTGCGGCTTGCGCTTTCGTTCTCTTAAGTGGGGCGTGCGCTACCTCCGGCTGCGCGCGGATCATCGCGAATATGACCGGATGGCGATGAATTTCCCGGTGCTGTTTCGCGGTGATCGGTTTGACGGCACCGGCAGCGTGACCGATATTTCCATGGGCGGCTGTAGATTCACCACGGCGAGTAAGCTCAACCAGCGTGCGATCATGCGACTGGAACTCAAGGTGTCCGACCAGGCCGCGCCGGTGATCGTCGAACTCGCGGTGCTGCGCGATTGGCACGATCAAGTCGCCGGTGTCGAGTTTCTTCGCTGCGACGAAAAGGAGCGTGAGCGCTTGCAGCTCTTCGTTCACGGTCTGCTGATCGGACGAAGATCGTAAAAACCTATTTCATAGCTTCTCGAACTGCCGGGGCTCTGCGCCGCCGGTACTGTAAAAGCCCAGCCAAGCCAAATAGGCCGATGCCGATTACATCTTGTATGAGGCTCGGATAGACCAGCACCAGGCCGGCGGCGATCAGGATGGCCCGTTCGGCTATTGTGGTTTTGACGATCAACCAGCCGGTCAGGCCGGCGGCGAGGGCGCCGAGGCCGACCGCCGCGGTGGCGGTGGTCCACAAGATATTGCTCCATTCGCCCTTCAACAGTAAGCCGATGCCATCGGGATGTAGCGTGAACATGAACGGCACGAGGAACGCCGGCGCGGTGTATTTCCACGCCATCATCGTCGTCTTGTACGGGCTGCCGCCGGTGATCGCGGCGGCGGCAAAGGGCGACAACGCGGTGGGCGGCGAGACCTCCGAGAGCACGGCGTAGTAAAAAATAAACATATGCGCGGCGTACTCGGGAATGCCCAACTTGATCATCGCCGGCGCGGTAATCACGGCGGCGATGATATACGACGCCGTCACCGGCACGGCGAGGCCGAGCACCCACAGAGCCAACGCGGTGTAGAGGACGGTGAGAAACAGACTGTTGCCGGCGAGGGTGAGGATGATCAGGGAAAACTTTAGCCCGAGGCCGGTAAGCGTGACGACGCCGACGATGATGCCGGCGGTCGCGCAAGTGGAGGCCACCGACAAGACATCGACGGTGCCCTTTTCGAACAGCCGCCAGATTTTCTCCGGCGTGAGCGCGGTGTCGCGCCGAATGTAGCTCAGCGCGATGCCGAGGACGATGGCATAGGCGACGGAAAGAATCGCGGTGTAGCCCCACATCATGAAGCCGACGATGGCGACCAACGACACGAAGTGAAAGCCGTACTTGCGCGTCAGACTCCACATGCTATCGCCCTCGACTGCGATCGGTATGGCGCCGAACTTTCTGGCGTCGAGTTCGACCATGGTGAAGATCGACCAGTAATAAAGCAGCGTCGGGATCGCCGCCATGGCGAGCACTTCCAGGTATGAAATCTTGAGAAACTCGGCGATGAGAAACGCCGCGGCGCCCAACACCGGCGGCGAGATGATCGCGCCGATGCCGCCGGCGGACAGTAGGCCGCCGGCCGAGTCCTTGTCGTAGCCGGCTTTGGCGAGCAGCGGCCAGGCGACGGAACCCAGTGTCACGGTGGTCGCGACGCCGGAACCGGAAGGGCCGCCGAGTAAGAACGATGCGAGCGTGACGGTGCGCCCGGCGGCGGCGGGTTTGCCGCCGGTGGCCGCTAAGGAAAAATTGACGTAGAACTCGCCGGCTTTGGAAAATTCCAACACCGCGCCATAGATCGTAAACAAGATGATAAACGTCGCGGCGACGTCGAGGGGCACGCCGAAGATGCCTTCGAGGGTGATGTACATATGACCGACCAGGCGGTCAAGCTGGTAACCTTGATGGGTCCAGGGCGGCGGCAAATAGGCGCCGAAGCTGGCGTAGGCGAGAAAACCGATGGCGACCACAGGCAGTACCCAACCGGTGGTGCGCCGGGTCGCTTCCAAAACCAAGAGCATGGTCAGGGCGCCAAAAATCTGATCCAGCTGGGTCGGCATTGCGGCGCGGTAAATAAACTCTTCGAAATCCCACAGCGGGTAGGCGACCACGGCGATGCTGGCGAGCGCCAGGAGCCAGTCATGCCAGGGAATCGGGTTCTATTGGCGCTGCGATGGGTCGGATAGATCAGGAAAGTAAGCGTCAGCGCGAGGCCGAGGAAAACCAGCCGCAACACTTGCGCGGTGACGCTCGCCCACGCCCAGTAGAGAAACATCAGCGACATGCCGACGGCGAGCGCCGACGTGATTTTGCCGATGGCGCCGGTCAAACGGCGCCGCGGTCCTGCCTCTTCCTGGATGAATCGCTGCGCCGCCTCGATGTGAGATGGGTCGATGGAGCCTTCAGCCATGGGGGCTGCTTTTGCAAGATGTGACAGTCAAGTCGCAGCGCGCCGGTCGGTCGGATCGCGAGCGGTTTGGAATCGTCATGACGATCGAAATGAAGAGACATGGCAGCGTCGGCGCTGGTGTTTAGGCTGAGTGAAGGCAGCAGCACCGGCGGCGGGTTGACTACCCACGCGCCGTTTTCAAGGTCGGCATTCTCATAGCCGTAGAAATCCACCAAGCGCGCTTCACTGTAGCGCAGTTGGGTCAATTGAAAACCGTCGCGCCGCAGCGCAAACAATTCTTCGACTTGGCTGCCATAGATCGAGTGGCGGAAACTGAGGCGCATGGCGCCGCCGAGATCTATGGGTACGCTACGTTGTGCGCCCGTGTCGCTCAATAGCTCAACGCACATCGATTGAGTCTTGTCCATGTCCAGGCTTCGAAGCGAGTCTGAGAATTGCGGCTGTGTCTGCATCCCCGTTTGAAAAAGCGGGACCGAGGGGGATCTGCCTTGGACGATGGCTGACAAGATTGGTGTCGAAAATCCCCCCGTACCCGCCTTTTCCAAAGGGGGGAGATAGGACTCCCACGTGACGATCTGCTGGGGAATATTTTGCGCCTGGCTGTTGCTCGCCGGATAAATCACCGCGAGCAAGGCGCAGACCGCGATGCAGCATGCTGAACTGCTCCGCCTGAACGTCGCCGGTGCAATCATTTGCTTGGTGTCGGCACCTTGATGCCTTTTTCTTTGTAGTAGCGCAGCGCGCCGGGATGAAACGGAATCGGCGAACCGACCACGGCATTTTTCAAGCTCATTTCTGTTGCTGCTTTATGCACGGCGACCAGATCGGCGGTGTGTTCGAGCAGCAGCTTGGTGATCTGGTAGGCGAGATTTTCGTCGAGTTTTTCATTGGCGATCAACAGATTGGTCGCCGCCGCCACCGGGGTATCTTCGTCGATGCCTTTGTACATGCCCTTGGGAATATTGGCGGTGAAGTAGAGCGGGCCGTACTTCGCGACCATTTTAGGAATCGCGTCGCCATGGGGAATCATGTGGATTTTGATTCCCGGGGTCGCGGCTAAGTCGAGCACCGCGCCGGTGGGCAGGCCGCCGTCCCAAAAGAATGCGTCGATCTTGCGGTCTTTGAGAGCGCCGGCGGACTCACGCGGCGCCGAGCCGTTCTTGGCTCTTCAAGTCTTTCGGCGTGAGGCCGTAGGCCTCGAGCACGCGCAGCCCTTTGACCTCGACACCGGAGCCGGGCGCGCCGGTGGACACGCGCTTGCCCTTGAGATCGGCGACCGACTTGATGCCGCTGCCGTCAGCGGCGACGATATGCATGAAGTTTGAATAGAGCGCCATCAAGGCGCGAATATTCGCCTTTTCCGGGAATCCCTTGATGACGCCGCTGAAGCCGTCCAAGGCGGTGTCAGGCAGCGAGAATGCCAAGCCGACGCGGTTGCCGTGCAGCAGTTTGACATTATCCACCGATGCGGTGGTGACCTCCGCGGTCGCTTCAGTATTGGGAATATTTTTCGAAATCAGAGCGGCCATGCCGCCGCCGAGCGGATAATAGACGCCGCCGGTGCCGCCGGTGGCGATGGAGATCCGATGCTTAACCTGGGCGTGGGTTAAATTAGGAATCAATGTAAGCAGCGCAATGGCCAATTGCGCGAGGATCATCGTAGGGGTTCTAAACATGGAACTCACTCCTCATCGTTACAAGGCTGCAAAATTTGCAGTCAACCTCAATCCACTCTTTGCATCGGAATGACGTAGTAGGGGACGAAACCGTCGCCCGGATCGACCTCGAGCCGTTCTTCAAAACCGTCCGCCGTGGGTCGAAGTATTTTGCGCGCGCGCTTCCATTGACTGGCATGGCCGGGGGCCACGTCGGCAAATTCAAGATTATCGTTATGGCGTTCGATGGCATACTCGCGCATCGCGCCGCCGTCGGTGTAGGCGTGGGCGCTGATTTGGCCGGTCGGCTCGGAACCGACGATGACGAACGCCTTGTGCACGTCCTTGCGGCCGTCGGCAAGCGGATAGGAAGCATCCATGCGCAGCGCGATGAAGCGGCCGCCGGCTTCAAAGCTACCGATGACTTCCTTCTGAAAGGCGTAGTCGGCCATGGCGTATCTCCCTTCGCCGCGGAAGTGGCCGAGGAGGAATTCCAAGGGCTTCATATGGGCGCTCGGTTTGCCGTGGTCATGCACCGGATCGAAGCGGAATTGTTCCGCCGCGCCGGTGTCGACGAGCAGGGACTTGGCGTGCACCGCGGCTTTGGCGAACTTGAGCACCGCGCGCCAATCTTCATCGCTCGCCACTTCGGCGAATACTTCTTGTTTGTCGCCGATCCGCAGCGCCAGCACCGGCGCTTGTTTGCATGGTCCTTGGCAGCCGGTTTTGACGATGGTTGCGCCGATCTGGTTGCTCAGCCGGGATAGTTCTCGGTCAGAAACATCGTAGCCAGCCTGTTTGCAGCAAGGCTGCGCCGCGCATACGTAGAGACGCTGGTTTCCCAGACTATATTTTTGCTTTGCTAGCTCTAGAACCTGGACTAATTCGTCTGTTGTCGATTCGAGATGGCGCAGTTTGAGGAAATGGCGAAACTGCGCCAACGCGCCGTCGGTCCAGTTACCCTGAGTGCGAACGAGAAAGCCCGAGGCGTGGAAGTCAAGTTCCGTTGTGCAGTGCGCTGACGAGGTCAATGGGTCCATATCCTCTCCCTTGCTTGCGCTGCAATCTACTTTGGACCGAGCGTCGCCGTCAAGGAACGGGGCCATGGATAAGGCGTGAGGCGGCGGGTGTAAGTGATCGTGGAAGCTGTATGCACTCGGATTCGGAAGTATCTCTCGCAAAGGCGCAATGACGCCAATTTCGGAAGGAAGAGCTAAATTATCTTGGCAGAAGGTTCTAACCGTCCTTGTCCGGATTCTGCGACCTTGCGTCTTTGCGGCAGATTATCCGAATTTCGGTTGAGGCTGCGCCGCGCTGGGATTTTTCGTGCCTTCGTGGTGATGTTCTGGCCCTTAAACGCACAACGCCCAAGCCTTGCGGCCTGGGCGTTGTGTGGGAGGCAACGAACGTGAGCCTATCTCACGCCGCCGCGGTTAACTCGTCCAAAGATTTTGCCAACCCTTAGCGTCGTCGCCGGCGTCAGCGGCACGAAGGGTCATTGTTGGCGGATGTCAGATGGCCAGGGTCGTTGCGCCATGCATTCGCGCAACGAAAACATCGCGGGCGCCGCCCAAAGGAGGCACAATGGGACGGTGCCCGCGCCCCGGGATGAAATCAGGAGGCGTTTCACTGAACCAGAAGACGCCCAGGCTAGGAAGCTCTTCATGAGAAAGCGGATCTGCGGCGCAAGGGCCATACGAATTCATGTTCCGAGCGTTCTCGGTAAACACCGCGCGCATGTCGGCTTTCTTGACCTGTTGATTGAACATGTCCCGGTAGAAGTCCTTGTATTTAATCTTAATTTAAATTCCAGCCACTTGGTTTAACGCCAAGTAGAAGCCAGTTTTATTTATGAATGTCGCCATTTTCGCTACTATAGGTAATTAGACTGCGCCATTGATATTTTGTTCCAAGTAAGAGGCAGTCGATGAGCGGCCTCAGCCGGCAACGCGACCAGAGCAGGTCGTTGGTGCGACAGTGCCCGAATTGGACGATGTCATCCCGAAACATTCGCCTGCGCTTTGAATTGACTCCATGAGGGATCTTGCCGACCTGATGCCCTGCTGTGGTTTTATTCAGCTTGACGTGATAGCCGGAGGTTCAGTAGAGTCAGCCACTATCTGGAAGGTTCCCGGATTTCCGTTTTGACCTAAAATTTCTTAACCCAAGGGAGGAGACCAATCATGTTTGTATGTCTATCGCCTGGAGGCCAGTTGATCACCAACGGTGAGACGCAGACGGATAAGTTGCTCGTCGGCACGGTGGATGGGATTTTTTCTTTCCAAAAAAATGGCGGCGCCTGGGCGCAGCAAGCGACCATGGTGCCGGGCAAGCATTTCAGTTCGATGATTTTCGAACCGACCAGCAAGACGCTGTTCGGCGGCACCTACAGCTGTGAGATTTATGCCAGCAGCGATCTCGGCAAGAGCTGGGAGCGGCGCGACAACGGCATCGGCGAGAAGGAAATCTATTCCCTCGCCAGTCAATTGGTTAACGGCAAACCGCGCATTTATGCGGGCACCCAGCCGGCGCATTTATATTTCAGCGACGATCTCGGCAAGAGCTGGACCGAGCTGCCGCGGCTGCGTCAAGTACCGGGTGTCGAGAAATGGACTTTCCCCGGCGAGCCGCATCTGGCCCACGTCAAGAGCATCACGTTCCATCCGAAAGATCCGAACATCATTTACGTCGCCGTCGAAGTCGGCGGCTTTTTACGCAGCACCGACGGCGGCCAGACCTGGACCACCGTCGATAATATCAACCCCGACGCCCATCGTGTGTTGGTGCCGGCCAACGATCCGAGCAAGCTCTACGGCACCGCGCCGACGACCAACTGCGGGCCGGAAACAGCCGCCGGTTTCTGCGTCAGCAGCGACGGCGGCGCGAGCTGGACGAGCATGACGCCACGTGACTTCCGCATCGGCTATGTCGATCCGTTCTTCGTCCATCCCAAAGATCCAAATCTTTTATTTGTCGCCGGCGCCAAGACCGGCCCCGGCACCTGGCGCAAGCTCCACACCGCCGATGCGCGCATCGCGCGCAGCCGCGACGGCGGCAAGACTTGGGACATGCTGGCCGGCGGCTTGCCCGATCATATCCGCGCCAACATCGAAGGCATGGCGATGGATGCGTGGAACGGCGGCTACGCCATCTTCGCCGGCACCACCGACGGCGATGTTTTCTACAGCGACGACGAAGGCGAGCACTGGCAGACGATCATCAAAGGCATCGGCGCGGTGTCGAAGTCGCATCACTACGTCAATCTGTCGCTGGACGAACAGGCGGCGCATCACTAATAGACCGAAGTCGCGAAGTTGAAACTAAAAAGGGGCACGGAAACCGTGCCCCTTTTGTTGTTAGTTCTTACCTTGGCGTCCTTGGCGAGCTATACGCGAGATAATATCTTTCGGAATCGGAGTATTCCCGCCAAGGCGCTAAGGCGCAAAGTTTCGGCAACGTTGCTAACGGAGCTTGCTTTCGCGGGGCAACCTTTGAGAATCCTGAACTCGCACTTGAAAAACACAAAGTGGCAATTTTCAAAATCGAACACGGGCCCCTCGCTTTCTAAGAAGGACATGGGTCAAGCAGTAGCCGGACGATCACGGCTTCCCTTCGAAGGCATTGAGTAGCACTTTGGGAAGAGGCGCGTCGAAGTTCTTTTTGATGCGAATCTTGCCGCGCATGCTACCTGGCCGGCGTACGGTGGCTTTTGTTACTAACTGCGTCTTGGCTTGATGGCTTTTGCCCTTAGTCATGGTGGGCTCAGGCTAGTCCGCGAATCAGGGCTCGTCAAGCCGTGAGGGTGATCTGCCTTGGTGCCTTACGGAAGATACTCTTCTCCGAATCGCCTAACCCCTGACCCTTCACCCCTTACGCGCATTTGTAACCAACCGTTTCCTTGACGCTCGGCAATGACCTGGCGTACAAGTCAGCAGTCTATCCAGTGGTTCTATGGCCACGATTCAAGAAAAAAGGTGCGAAGAAGGCCAAGGCCAAGCCGCGCTCTGTCGCGGCGAAGAAGTCCCAGCCTAAGAAGACCGGCTCAACTCAGGCCTTCAGCGCGAACTCGCCGACGCTTTAGCGCGGGAAAACGCCACCAGCGAGATCCTGCGCATGATCGCAAGAGCTACCGGCGGACATCCAATCGGTGATGGATACCATTGCCGAGAGTGCAGCGCGGTTGTGTGAGGCCGACGATGCTTTGGTTCGCCGCTTGGAAGGCGATCGTTACTACGCCGTGTCGCATTTCGGCTCGGTACCAACCGTGTCTCCGATTGGTGTGAGCGGACCTCTCGACCGCAGCACGCCGCACGGCCGGGCGGTTGTCGACCGGGAAACGGTGCATGTCCATGACCTTCGCGCTGCTGCAGACGAGTATCCCGGTGCAATGGCTCACGGTCTTACCGTCGGCGTCCGAACGGCACTCGCAACCCCGCTGCTTCTGAACGGCCAACCGATCGGGTGCATTCATATCCGCCGCACGGAAGTCCGACCCTTCACGGACGCGCAGATCAAACTGCTCGAAACCTTCGCCGACCAGGCGGTGATCGCCATCGAGAATGCCCGGCTGTTCCAGGAACGCGAGGCCGGCAACCGCGATCTCGCGGCGCTGCACGATGTGACGACCGCCGCCAGCCGGTCCTTGGAGATCAAGCCGGTCTTGGACGAAGTGATTAGGAAGATAACGGAGATTTTTGCTTTTGATTCGATGAGCATTTTTCTCTTCGACCCGCAGAGAGAATACTTAAATAGAGTGGCTTCCTTCGCTCCTCATGAAGAAGCACCTTCCCCTAGAGGCTTTCGCCGTGGCCAGGGACTCACGGGCAGAGTGGCGGAGACCGGCGAACCGATCATTTTTGAGAACGTCAAGACCGATCCTCGTTATCAGGAACTGAGTCAAACCAAAGCCACCCAACAGCGCGATCACTGTTTCTTCGCGCTTTTTCCAATCAAAGCCAAAGAACGGTTTTTGGGGACAATCACCTGCCTGGGCAAAGAGCCGAGAAAGCTGATTGCCGAAGAAGTCCGGCTGATTAACTCGATGTGCGATCAGATCGGCGTCGCCGTCGAGAACATCAATCTGTTTGAGCAGGTTAGAAGCAAAACCGCTGAGCTGGAGTCCTCCAACTCGGAACTGCGCGAGGCGTTGGAGCAGCAGACGGCGACGAGCGAGATTCTTCGCGTCATCGCCAGTTCGCCGACGGATCTGCAGCCGGTGCTGGACGCGATCGCCGAAAGTGCCGCGCAATTATGCGACGCGAACGACGCGCTGATTGATCGTCGAATGGAGATGTTCCTAGGCGAGTCGCACATTACGGACCGCTCGATGGTCGCGTGGCACAGGACCGTGCGATTGAGCCGCATTCCGTGCCGGCCGAGCGATTATCGACGGCAAACTATCCACGTTCATGACTTGCAGCGGAGCCGAAGGGAGTTCCCGATCGCAATTTGCCAGCAACGAATCGGTGCTCGAACCATGCTCGCCACGCCGCTGCTGCGCGAAGGTGCGTCCATCGGGGCGATCGTAATTCGTCGCATTGAGGTTCGTCCATTCTCCGATAAGCAGATCGCGCTTGTTCAAGACCTTCGCCGACCAGGCCGTGATCGCCATTGAGAACGTCCGCTTGTTCAAAGAACTCGGCGAGCGCAACGCGGAATTGCGCGAGGCGCTGGAGCATCAGACGGCGACCGCCGAGGTGCTCGGCATCATCAGCCGCTCGCCGACGGACGTGCAGCCGGTGCTCGACGCCATCGTCGAGAGCGCCGCGCGGGTTTGTGGGATCGATGACGTGGTGCTGCGACTCCGCGAGGGGGACGTTATGAGTTCCGCGGGCTCATTTTGGTCCCATACCCATCGCGCCGCGTCGAGATCAGTATCGATGAGCCACAGTTTCGCTGGATGCGCGAGCATGGCGCGCTCCATGTTCCCGACGTCCGCGCGCAGAACGATTTCCCAGATGTCGGGTTCCGCCGGCGACTGGCGCACCTTCTTGGCCGTTCCCCTTCGTCAGCAGGGGGAACTCATTGGAGTCACTGAACGCGCGTCGCACCGAGGTGCGCCCCTTCACCCCGGCGCAGATCAAGCTGCTCGAAACCTTCGCCGACCAAGCCGTGATCGCCATCGAGAATGTGCGGCTGTTTCAAGAACTCAAGGAGTCGTTGGAGCAGCAGACGGCGACGAGTGAAATCCTGGGCGTCATCGCCAGCTCGCCGACGGATATTCAGCCGGTGCTGGACACGATTGCAGAAAACGCCGCGCGACTATGCGATGCGATCGATGCGCATGATCTCGCGTGTCGAAGGTGATGTGCTTCGCTGGTCGGCCGCATCTATCGGCACCGATTCCGAGCCGGCGAGCGAGTCGACCGCTCGATCGCGGATCGCGTTGGTCGGCCGAGCGGTGCTCGATCGACAGACGATTCATATTCATGATCTTCAGCCGAGGTAGAAAACGAATTTCCGGAGACGCCGTCAGAGCGAGGCGAACAGGGATTCGAACTGCTCTTGCTACACCGCTACTGCGCGAAGGTGTTGCGATCGGTGTGATCTTCATTCGTCGCACCGAAGTCCATCCATTTACCGATAAACAAATCTCGCTTGCTCAAAACCTTCGCCGACCAAGCCGTCATCGCCATCGAGAACGTGCGGCTGTTCAAGGAACTCGGTGAGCGCAACGCGGAATTGCGCGAGGCGCTGGAGCATCAGACGGCGACGGCCGAGGTGCTCGGCATCATCAGCCGCTCGCCGACGGACGTGCAGCCGGTGCTCGACGCCATCGTCGAGAGCGCGGCGCGGGTTTGTGGGATCGATGACGTGGTGCTGCGACTCCGCGAGGGGAACGCTATGGTTCCGCGGGCTCATTTTGGTCCCATACCCATCTGGCCGCGTCGAGATCAGTGTCGATGAGCCACAGTTTCGCTGGATGCGCGAGCATGGCACGCTCCACATTCCCGACGTCCGCGCGCAGAACGATTTCCCGAGGGTAGGTTCCGTCGGCAGTTTTCGTACCTATTTGGCCGTTCCCCTTCGTCAGCAGGGGGAACTCATTGGAGTCCTGATCGCGCGTCGCATCGAGGTGCGCCCGTTCACCCCGGCGCAGATCAAGCTGCTTGAAACCTTCGCCGACCAGGCCGTGATCGCCATCGAGAACGTGCGGCTGTTCCAAGAACTCACGGAGTCGTTGGAGCAGCAAACGGCGACGAGTGAGATTCTTGGGCGTCATCGCCAGCTCGCCGACGGATATTCAGCCGGTGCTGGATGTGGTCGCTGAGAATGCCGCGCGAGTATGCGGCGCCAACGATGCGCATCATTCGGCTCGTCGATGGTGACGTTCTTCGAGCGCGTGCACATTTTGGGCCTGTGCCCGAGCGCGCGGACGCTCGGCCCATCGACCGTCAGTCACCGTGCTGGTCGAGCGGTTGTCGACCGGCAAATCATCCATATTCCGGACTTGATGCCGGAGCTCGAAGCGGAGTTTCCGGACGTGCAAGCGCGTCAGAACGACTGGCGTTCGGACCGTGCTTGGCACGCCGCTGCTGCGTGAAGGCGTTGCCATTGGCGTGATTCATATTCGCCGCATGGAGGTCCGTCCCTTTACCGACAAGCAGATCGAACTGCTTGAAACCTTCGCCGACTCAGGCGGTCATCGCCATCGAGAACGTGCGCCTGTTCAAGGAACTCGGCGAGCGCAACGCGGAATTGCGCGAGGCGCTGGAGCATCAGACGGCGACGGCCGAGGTGCTCGGCATCATCAGCCGCTCGCCGACGGACGTGCAGCCGGTGCTCGACGCCATCGTCGAGAGCGCCGCCCGGGTTTGTGGGATCGATGACGTGGTGCTGCGACTCCGCGAGGGGAACGTTATGGTTCTCGCGGGCTCATTTTGGTCCCATACCCATTGGCCGCGTCGAGATCAGTATTGATGAGCCACAGTTTCGCTGGATGCGCGAGCACGGCACGCTCCACATTCCCGACGTCCGCGCGCAGAACGATTTCCCAACGTTGGGTTCCGTCGGCGACTTTCGCACCTTCTTGGCCGTTCCCCTTCGTCAGCAGGGGGAACTCATTGGAGCGCTGAACGCACGTCGCACCGAGGTGCGCCCCTTCACCCCGGCGCAGATCAAGCTGCTTGAAACCTTCGCCGACCAAGCCGTGATCGCCATCGAGAACGTGCGGCTGTTCCAAGAGCTCAACGAGTCGCTGGAGCAGCAGACCGCGACGAGTGAAATTCTTGGGCGTCATCGCCAGCTCGCCGACCGATATTCAGCCGGTGCTGGATGTCGTTGCCGAGAACGCCGCGCGGCTATGCGACGCAACTGATGCGCAGATCCATCGCCGTCGAGGGTGACTTCGCTGCGAGCTCGTGGCATCCTATGGGTCGATGCCGGCGCCAGGCCGTTGAGGAGTTCGCCGATCACACCGGGTCAGACTCCCTCGGCCGAGCGATGCTCGACCGGCAGACGATTCACGTCCATGACATTGCCGCGGAGGTCGAAACTGAGTTTCCTGAAAGCCAGAGCTGCACCAGCAAGCGTCGGTACTCGAACTGTGCTTGGCGCGCCGTTGCTGCGCGAAGGAGTATCCGATCGGAGCAATCATGATTCGCCGCACCGAAGTTCGTCCGTTTACCGACAAGCAGATCAAGCTTGCTCGAAACCTTCGCCGACCAAGCCGTCATCGCCATCGAGAACGTCCGGCTGTTCAACGAACTCGGTGACGCGCAACCGCGGACTTACGCGAAGCGCTGGAGCAGCAGACGGCGACGGGCGAGGTGCTTGCGGTCATCAGCAGCCGCTCGCCGACCGAATGTGCAGCCCGTGTTCGATCGATCGCCCAAAATTCGGTCGAGAGCTTTGCGGCGCGCTTTTCGGATCGGTCTACCGCTTCGACGGTGAGTTGATCCGCATGGTCGCTGATTGCAACTATCCACCGGCGGCGCTGGAGCTATCCCGGCGGCTCTTTCCAACCCCGCCGGGCCGACATCTATTCGACGGCGCGAGCGATCCTGCGACCGCGCAGGTTGCTTCACGTTCCCGATGTCGCACAAGACCCGAGCATGACTTTGCCCGACGATCTCCGACAGTATCCCGCTTCCGTAGCGTGTTGGCCGTGCCGATGCTCCGAGGGAGCGATCCGATCGGCGCAATCACAGTTTGGCATTCCGATGTCGGTCCGTTCTCCCAGAAGCAGGTCGCGCTACTTCGAGACCTTCGCCGACCAAGCCGTCATCGCCATCGAGAACGTCCGGCTGTTCCAGGAACTGCAAGAGCGCAATCGCGAAATCACCGAAGCGCTGGAGCAGCAAACCGCGACGAGTGAAATTCTGAGCGTCATCGCCAGTTCGCCGACCGACGTTCAGCCGGTGTTGGATGTGGTTGCCGAAAGTGCGGCACGGCTATGTGAAGCAGCCGACGCCAACATTTACCGCATTGACGGCGCCGGTTATCGGCTCGTGGCCGCACACGGATCTATGCCTATCCCCGACCGCGATAAACCTAGACCTCTCATCCGGGGTCTGCCTCCAGGCAGAGCTATGATCGATCGAGCGGTCGTACACGTCGATGACATGTTGAGCCCGGAGGCTCAGGCCGAATTTCCCGAAGGCTGGAAGTTTACACAAGCCGTCGGTCTTCGTACTATGTTAGTTGCACCTTTGCTCCGCGAGGGGGTTGCAATCGGGGCCATCTTTATTCGCCGCACCGAAGTTCGCCCTTTCTCGGACAAGCAGATCGCGTTGCTCAAAACCTTCGCCGATCAAGCCGTCATCGCCATCGAAAACGTGCGGCTGTTCAAGGAACTCGGAGATCGCAACCGCCAACTTACCGAAGCTCTGGAGCAGCAGACGGCGACGAGCGAGATTCTGCGCGTGATCGCCAGCTCGCCGACGGATATTCAGCCGGTGCTGGATGTTGTCGCCGAGAATGCCGCGCGGCTTTGTGACGCAAGCGATGCGCAGATCTTTCGCGTCGATGGTGACATGGTGCGCATGGTCTGCGCAGTTACGGCATGTCGGTCCGCAGTACTACGGTAGTCGGCGAAAGCCCAGGCCGATGCAGCCAGCGAGTCTGGCTGCGATGGCCGTGCCGTTCTCGATCGGCGACTGTCCACATCCACGACATGCGCTAGAGGTCGCGACGAATACTCTGCGGACAATAGGCGTGCTCATGAGCGCCTGGCGATATCCGGACGTTGCTGGCCGTTCCACTTCTCCGCGAGGGCGTTCCCATTGGCGCCATCGCGATCCGGCGCACCGAGGTGCGCCCGTTCACCGAAGAGCAGATCGCGCTTCTCAAAACCTTCGCCGACCAAGCCGTCATCGCCATCGAGAACGTGCGGTTGTTCCAAGAGCTCACCGAGTCGCTGGAACAGCAGACGGCGACGAGCCAGATCCTTGGCGTCATCGCCAGCTCGCCGACGGATATTCAGCCGGTGCTCGATGTGGTTGCCGAAAATGCGGCGCGGCTCTGTGACGCAACGGATGCTCAGATCCAACGTCGTCGAGGGTGATTGCCTTCGATCCGTGGCATCCTTATGGGTCGATGCCGGCGCCTGGTCTGGAGGAGAGGTGGCTCATTACCCGTGGCCATGCGCCCTCGCGAGCGATCATCGACCGGCAAACGATTCATGTTCATGATCTCGCCGTGGAGGTCGAAACTGAGTTTCCTGAAAGCAAGGCGCTCCCAAAAGCGTTTCGGGGTCTCGGACGCTGCTTTGCGCGCCATTGCTGCGCGAGGGAGTACCTCATCGGACTAATTCTAATCCGCCGCACCGAAGTGCGCCCGTTTACCGATAAACAGATCAAACTTCTTGAGACATTCGCCAGCCAAGCCGTCATCGCCATCGAAAACGTCCGGCTGTTCAACGAGCTCGATACTCGCAACCGCCAGCTCACCGAAGCTTTGGAGCAACAGACCGCGACGAGCGAGATTCTGCGCGTGATCGCCAGCTCGCCGACGGATATCCAGCCGGTGCTGGATGTGGTGGCAGAGAATGCCGCGCGGCTGTGTGACGCGACTGATGCTGCGATTATCCGTGTCGATGGCGACTTCTTCAAGACAGTGGCGAAATATGGACCGCATGCCAGACCGGTATCGACAGCCGTCCATTAACTCGCGGTCTGCCATGCTGGCCGAGCCATCCTTGATCGGCAAACCATTCACATCCATGATCTTGCGGCGGAGGTCGGAAACCGAATTACGCAGACGTCAAAGCTTCGCTCAGAACGGTCTCGGTGCTCGGACGGTTCTTGCCACGCCGCTGCTCCGCGAAGGTGTTCCCATTGGAGCTATCTTGATTCGCCGAACGGAGGTTCGACCGTTCACTGACAAGCAAATCGCGCTCCTCAAGACCTTCGCCGACCAAGCCGTCATCGCCATCGAGAACGTCCGACTGTTCCAAGAATTGCAAGAACGCACGCGCGAGCTGGTGGAGTCGGTCGAGGAAATGAAAGCGCTGAGCGAAGTCGGCCAGGCGGTGAGCTCCAGCCTCGATCTTGAAACCGTGCTGGAAACCATCGTCGCCCGCGCCGTCGATCTGTCGGGAACCGATTGCGGCGTCATCTACGAATATGACGAGGCGGCGCAAGAGTTTAATTTGCGGGCCAGCCACCATATGGAAGCCGAAGCGGTCGAAGGGCTCAGAGCGGCGCGCATACGGCTGGGTGAAGGCGCCGCGGGTCAGGCGGCGATGACTCGCGCGCCGGTGCAGATTCGCGGATACGTTGGATCAGCAGGAGCGTACGGCTTCGCGGATCAGACCGCTGCTCACCCGTCTCGGTTACCGCTCGCTGCTGACGGTGCCGCTCTTGCGCGAGCAGCAGATCATGGGAGGACTGACGGTCTGGCGGCGGCAAGCCGGCGAGTTCGAACCGGAAGTGATTAATCTGCTGCAAACTTTCGCGACGCAGTCGGCTCTGGCGATCCACAACGCGCGGCTGTTCCGCGAGATCGGCGACAAGAACCGCGAGATCGAAGCGGCCAACCGGCACAAGTCGGAGTTTCTCGCCAACGTGTCGCATGAGCTGCGCACGCCGCTCAACGCGATCATCGGCTTCTCGGAAGTGCTGCTGGAAAAATACTTCGGCGAGTTGAACGACAAGCAAAATGAATATGTCGACGACATTCTTTCCTCCGGGCGCCATCTGCTGTCGCTGATCAACGACATCCTCGATCTGTCCAAGGTCGAAGCCGGGCGCATGGAGTTGGAGGTGACGACGTTTCATCTGCCCGACGCCATCGACAACGCCATGTTACTGGTGCGCGAGCGCGCCAGCCGGCACGGCATCAAACTCGACCAGCGCGATCGACGAGCGGCTTGGGCGACTTCACCGGCGACGAGCGCAAGATCAAACAGATCCTCGTCAACCTGCTGACCAACGCGGTGAAGTTCACGCCCGAGGGCGGGCAGGTGAAGGTCGAGGCGAGGTTGGGCGACAGCGCGGTGATCCTGTCGGTCGTCGACACCGGCATCGGCATCGCCAAGGAAGACCAAGAAGCGATCTTCGAAGAGTTCCGCCAAGCCAGCGGCAACTACGCGCACAAGCGCGAAGGGACGGGGCTGGGTTTGACGCTGACGAAACGTTTCGTCGAAATGCACGGCGGCAAAATCTGGGTCGAAAGCGAAGTGGGCAAAGGCAGCACTTTTACATTTACGCTGCCAATTCAATAAGTGTGGCAGCTCAGTTTGCTGTTGGAGGTGTTCACCACGAAGGACACGAAGGGCACGAAGGTAAGAGTAATACGATAGTGAAGTTTGATGAATTATCGAACAAGGTGATTGGTTGTGCGATTGAAGTGCATCGCCAGCTCGGGCCTGGTTTGCTTGAATCGACTTACGAGCAGTGCTTGGCTTACGAGCTGAACCAGGCAAATATACCGTTTAAGCTTCAGGTTGAACTACCTGTTAAATACAAAGAGATCAGGCTCGACTGTGGATATCGAATCGACCTGTTAGTTGATGACCGGATGATTGTTGAACTGAAGAGCGTCGATCAATTGCTCAAGATTCATGAAGCGCAAGTTTTGACCTACATGAAACTTACTGAAGTCGGAGTTGGGCTTTTGATCAACTTTAACGTTGATGTCTTGAGAAAGGGCATTAGAAGATTTGTTCTCTGAACCTTCGTGTCCTTCGTGACCTTCGTGGTGAATAATCTCGAAGTATTGAGCGCAACGTTACGTCACACTAGACGAGGAGAATCTCGTGGCTGGCGAATTCATTCTAATCATCGAGGATAACGAGAAGAACCGGAAGCTGTGCCGCGATGTGCTGCAGGTGAAGGGGTATCGGACCATCGAGTCGGAGACCGCGGAGGTGGGGCTCGATCTTGGCGCGCAGCGAGGCGCCGGCGCTGATTCTCATGGACATCCAGCTGCCGGGCATGGACGGCATCACGGCGATGAAGCAGTTGAAGGCCGATGCGCAGACGCGAGAGCATCCCGATCATCGCGATCACCGCATCGGCGATGACGAATAACCGGACGGCGATGTTGGCCGAAGGCTTCGACGGCTATCAGACCAAGCCGATCACGTTGAAAGATTTTTTCGCTGAAGTGGAACGGGTTCTAGGGGAGAATCGTAAGGCGTGAGTGGTAAGGGGTTAGGCGATCGGAGTGGAGATTCTCCCGCAAAGGCGCAAAGACGCCAAGTAAGCTTGGAAAGATCGTAAAATCGTGAAAAGTCGCCGGGCTTGGACCAACCTTCACTCCTGACTCACCTTACTCCTTACTAATTTTCTACAATGAATACACCTGCCAAAATTCTCGTCGTCGACGACACGCCGCGCAATGTGAAACTTCTGGCCGATCTGCTGGGCGTGAAGGGCTATGCGGTGATTACGGCTGCGTCGGGACGGGAGGCGTTGCTGAAGATCGATGCAGAGCCGCCGGATTTAGTTCTTTTAGACGTCGTCATGCCGGAGATGAGCGGCTACGAGGTGTGCCTGACGATTCGCAATAATCCGGCGACGGCGATGCTGCCGGTGGTCATGGTCACGGCGCTCGATCCCAGCGAGGAGCGGGTCAAGGGCATCGACGCCGGCGCGGATGATTTTCTTACCAAGCCGATCAATCAATCGGAGCTGCTGGCGCGGGTGAAGTCGCTGCTGCGCATCAAAGAACTGCATGACACGGTGCAAATGCAAGCGGCGCAATTGGCCGAGTGGAACAAGACGCTGGAATTGCGTGTTCAGACACAAGTGGAACAACTGGAACGTTTGGAACGGCTGAAACGATTCTTCTCTCCGCAGCTCGCCGAATTGATCGTCGCCGGCGGCGCCGACGATCCGCTCAAGACGCACCGGCGCGATGTGACCGTGGTGTTTCTCGATCTGCGCGGCTTCACCGCGTTCGCTGAAACCGCCGAGCCCGAGGAAGTGATGGGCGTCCTGCGCGAGTATCACGCGGCCATGGGCCAATTGATCATGGAGCACGAGGGGACGCTCGAGTGCTTCATCGGCGATGGCATGATGGTGATCTTCAACGATCCGGTGCCGGTGCCTAACCCGCAGGAGCGCGCGGTGCGCATGGCGCTGGCGATGCGCGAGCGCAGTGAGGAATTGTCCGGCAAATGGCGCAAGCTCGGTTACGACCTCGGCTTCGGCGTCGGCATCGCCCAGGGTTACGCCACCATCGGCGCCATCGGCTTCGAAGGGCGCTGGGACTACGGCTCCATCGGCACGGTTTGCAATCTGGCTGCGCGCCTATGCGGTGAGGCCAAGCCGGGGCAAATCTTGCTTCCGCAACGCTTGCTCGCCAGTATCGCCGATCTCGCCGATGTCGAAGCCGATCGGCGAGTTGTCATTGAAGGGTTTCCAGCGCGCGGTTGTTGCTTACAACGTTCTGGGGCTCAAGGAATAGGGACGTAAGGCGTGAGGGGTAAGGGTAAGGTGAATTGCAAAGTTCAAAGCACGAAAGCGGCCCCGCGGACCCAAGCACGAAGCACGAAACAAATTCAAATGACCCAAAATAGAGAAAGCACGAAACAAATTTAATTTGGATTCCGCGTTTTGGATTTTCCGAGTTTGATAGTTATTTGAGTTTGTTTCGGATTGAGGATTGCGATATTCGGATTTCGTATTTGATTGGCTATGGTTCACCCTCGTAACGCCTCCACTGTTGTTCTTTTGCGGCCCGATGAAATCGGTGGCTTCGATATTCTCCTGACTCGCCGGCCGGAAACCATGCGTTTTTTTGGCGGCTTCTACGTTTTTCCCGGCGGGACGGTGCACCGCGACGATTTCTCTCCAGAGATGCTGCG